>NZ_JAOEJU010000029.1 GCF_025447595.1 Pseudomonas koreensis
AAGGTTACCTCGCTGGAACTGGCGACCGAGGACTACCTGAACCAGCCGCTGCGCTTTCAGGGGCAGTACTTCGATGATGAAAGCGGGCTGCATTACAACCGGCACCGGTACTACGACCCGGAGGTGGGACGGTATCTGACGCCGGATCCGGTGAAGTTGGCGGGCGGGCTGAACCAGTACCGGTACGTGCCGAATCCGACGGGGTGGGTGGATCCGTTGGGGTTGAGCGAATGCCCCGGCACAGACAAGTGCAAACAACCACAGTCACCTAAAAAGGATCCGACAGAACAATCAAAACACAATGAGCAGGAACCTGAACTTCCCGCCCCCCAGAAAAAACAGGAGTATTTGTATCGAGGAGACCGTAGGGACCCTGAAGATGTTTTCCTGAACGGTTTTACCAGTAAAGGAGACAGTAACGACCTACTATTACACTCTATTGATAGCGACTTCCCACCAAGCAACTTCATAAGTACATCACCTTCCAGAGACGTAGGAAAAGCATTTGCCACTAGATACTTCACAAAAATCGGCTATCTTTACACGCTAAAAAAACTGCCTGGCCTAGATCTTAAAAAGGAGCTTGGGACCGCATACAAATTCGACAAGGAGGGAGAAATCGCAATACAAGGCCATATAAAAAATGAAGATATCCTAGGAGCAACACTGATAATTGATGACGGTCGAGAATTCGGCTACTCCATACCAAACCCTCATAGAAAAATAGACAAATGAACACAAAAATTACGATATCAGCCATAGTAAATAGTGCAAAACAATATATCGATCTAGTTTGTAACGACGACGAAATCAGCATCACACTAAAGCTACCCAACGATAAAGAAAAAACCTACAAAAGCACTGATTTCTATAAATGTTTCGGTCAGCTAAGAGAAGACAACTCAAATATTCAGTTTCTTTGCAAAGGCTCACAGATCAATGTCCACCCATCAAGCATGTCATCACAGATGTCGCTTGGGCTGAAAGCCTATGAACTCACCATCGGGAAAGCGCCCTCTCTAGATGACGTCGTATTCATATTTGATTACGAAGATAAAAACCTGACAAACAACCCAAAAGACCAACGCGATTTTTATTTCAACTGGATTACAGTAAAACCATAGAGCAAAAAACTTTCAAACATGAAATTCGACTAAAGCCACCACTGTATCACCAACTGTAGAAGATAATGATCAAAGACGAGAATACACTTGAAGACTTGATAACCGACTTCCTCACCAAAGTAGACATTGGAACAAGACTACTAGAGGAGTACTTTGGCACTCGAGACATTCGAAGGCTTTGGCACACCAAGGCAATAAAGCGATGCGGGAAAATTACTGGAGGCGTCAGGTATGAATTACATGGAATCGGGTGCTTCATCCACTTACCGAAAGAAACCGTAGATTTTGACTATGGCCCCAACGGTGAAATTAATGGATTTGATATTTGGCGCCTATACAACTTTGCTTGTGATAGACCATCCAAGCATAAAAAATATTGCGACAAAGAAACTGTTGAAAAAGAATTCAAAAAATATATAAATCTAAATAAAATCAAAAAAATGTCAGCCATAAGCAATCTTTATATATTGACTGACCTACGAGATATAGATTAGGCGAAACTACAAAAAATGGCCTGCTCACTCAGGCCCCTACCTCCCCATTTCGACATGCGCCCAGCGGCCACCCCATGAGCTGAAAAGTCAAAAATACAGACGAGCACTATCCTTTTAGGAAAGGACCATGAAGCACTGGACCGATATAGCAGAAAGTACTTTTGTCAACATGATTTTTAGCTCACCAATAGCCATTGGAGAAATAAAACTTTTCACCTTAAATATCGACAACAATTACTCGACCGTCACCTTAGGTTTCGACATACCTGAAATCCCGGACACTCCTCCGAAAAAATGGGAAACCATGGGATTTAACGCTTGCCGCATAGGTATAACATGCAGCGAAATAGAGGATTTAGCATTACACAATCTACCTACAAACAAAAACCTGAGATTAACCATCAACAATACTGGTTCACGATTTAGAGTTTCGGCCATTTCTGACGACTCATCGATACACTTCACGACAGCTTTTATAAGCCTTCGCGAACCTACCGTTTATCTAACCAGCATTCCTTTCCATGAAACATGATGAAAATTTGAAGACCTGACATTCAAACTTCCATCGCGAAAGTTTTCACTTGTGAAATTTACGATTTTTTATCAAGAGATATACTCGATTACTTTATTTGATTTCAGATCAGATTAGCCAAGTCGATTACCAAAATCTAAACGAACAAAAGACGAAAATTGCTGCACGAAAATTAATGCATGCACCCCATCACTCATCATCATCAAAATCCTCATACTCCTCCTCACCCTCCAAAAGCGGAACCGTCGCATCATCCATCAACGACCCCGGATCTTCATTCCCCGGATCATTGATAAACGGCAATCCGCTCGGGCCTTTTTCTTCCTTGCCTTCGGTTTCGGGAGTCATAGCGCACCTCGTCAATCGCATTCGTATAGGACGTTCGAAAAGTATGGCCGCAATTCGTTCCTGCGCATGGCGCGCAGGTACAAAAAACCCGGCATAAAGCCGGGTTTCCGTAGAACCCATCACTCAACGATGACGGTTCTTGTGTTTGTTCTTGTGCTTGTGGCCGCTCCCGGAGTGCGACTTGCCGCCATCGTCACCCAGGTTATTACCGACCGCGCCACCCGCCGCGCCGCCCAATCCTGCGCCGATGGTCGAACCGGTGGAACCGCCGAGGCTGTTGCCGACTACTGAACCGCCTGCGGCGCCGAGGCCACCGCCAATGGCGGCTTCAGTACGATTGTGTTTATTCGCCCCGACAGCGCTGCCGGCCGCACCACCCACGCCAGCACCTACCGCCGCACCGGTGCTGCCGCCGAGTTGCCCACCAACCACGTTACCCAGCACACCGCCCAGCCCACCACCGACGGCCGCAGAACCATCGCCGGCAGCCATGGCACCTTGAGCCATGAGCAATCCCAAAACCAACGCAGTTGCAGTTAAAGTCGAGCGCATAAAGACCTCACAGGTCCCGGATCGGGACGGCATGCCCACGGAGGGGGCTATGTGCCATTGGAGCCGTTCAAGGGAAAAACGTTCAGCAACGAAAAGGCCCGGCATAAAGCCGGGCCTTTTCAGTCACGCGTTGGCAATCAGTGACGCTTGTGACCTTTGGACAGATTGCTGCCCACCGCGCCGCCGGCTGCGCCGCCCAGGCCAGCACCGATGGTGGCGCCAGTCTTGCCGCCCAGGCTGTTACCGATCACCGAACCACCTGCCGCGCCGACGCCGCCGCCGATGGCCGCTTTGGTACGAGCACCTTTCTTGGCAGCCAATGCGCTGCCGGCAGCACCCGCTACACCAGCACCAATCGCTGCCCCGGTGCTGCCGCCCATTTTCTGGCCAACCACGTTACCCAGCGCACCGCCCAGACCGCCGCCCAGTGCGGCGGTACCGTCGCCAGCCATTGCACCTTGAGCAACCAGAAGCCCCAGAACCAGAGCAGGCAGAGTTAAACGCATGACGAAAAACCTCAACAGAAGGAATAAAAAAGGGCGCAGATTGAATGCTGTTGTCGCGGCAATGTCCAGCGTTGCAGCGTACTTGGCGCCGATTGGACAGCGAATACGGAAAAGGTTTTATGACGGGCAAAAAAAAGCCCGCTGGGGAGACGGGCTGGAGACTTGCTTTCTAACGGATGGCTTCACCCTACGTAGACGGGTGTGAAAAGTTTGTGAAAGAAACCAGACAAATCATCAATTTCTGTAGGACGCATCCCAAAAAACAGAGACAAAAAACCCCGCTCAATGGCGGGGCTGTGTGGCATCCGGGTTACTTCCTGGAACGTGCCGTCACCTTGGGCAGAAATTTGGCTTTGGGCCCCTTGGGTGCTGTGGACTTGATCTTGCCGGTCTGCACCGGATCTTCGCCAAAACCCGCCTGATACTCGGTCTGGCCGCAGCGCACGCAATTGTTGAATGGAAATTCAGCCCCGTCGTCTTCGATGTACGGATCAGTCATCTCTTCACCCCTTTCAAAAGCGGGTCGATACCGGCAAGACCTTTTGCCTGAAAAAATATCGACCTCCAAGGCTTTTGAGACTAGCCGGTCATTCCTGGACTTGTGATTCAGATCGCCCTGAGCCCGACGAATGGCCTACGGAAATTAAACACAACGACGAACCGTTGGTCCCGCGCGGCTAAAGATTCCCGGCGACCGGCCGCTGCCCTTTTTCCTACGCAATAAATCTCAAGGAGAGAACATGGAAATCAAAGGATTCCCGACACTGCCCGTTGTAAAGCTCACGGACGAACAGATCGCCGCCGGTAAAGCCGGGGCGGAAAAACTCAAGGAAAAGATCGCTTCAGGTGAAATCGTCATCAAGCAGCCAACCGGACCGAGTCCGTTGCAGCCCGGCGTCATCTACCACCCAGACCCGGTTCAGCCCGCTCAACCAGGCGATACCCCGCCTCTCGTCGCGATCGATACGCCGCTGACCTACGATTCGAAAGGCACTGTCCTGCTCAAACCACAGGGCTGATTGTCAGCCAAGAGCCCATTCCATCGAATGGGCTCACAAGCCTCAGCGCAACTTGACCGCCGTGCCAGTCGCAAACACCACAACCATGCCTCCCTTCCCCGCCGGCATGCTGATCTCGAAATCCACCCCGACCACCGCATCCGCCTGCAAGGCCCGCGCCCGCTCCTTGATCTCGTCAGTCGCCTGAACCCGCGCCTCCTTCAACGCCCGCTCCAGTGTCTGCGAACGCCCGCCGAAAAAGTCCCGCATGCCCGCGAACATATCGCGTATCACGTTCACGCCCTGCACCGACTCGGCACTGACAATGTCCAGATACGCCGTAATCTGCCGGCCTTCGATGGATTGGGTGGTGGAAATGATCATGGAGGTCGTCCTTTTACATGCCGGATAAAACCGCGATTGTAATACCCTGGAAAAAAAAGCCGAACCGATCTCTGTGACCAAAAAAATCCGGACGCCAGAACGCACAAAACCCCTGGCTTCTTTCGAAACCAGGGGTTTTGTTTACATCGAATTTGGCGGTGAAGGAGAGATTCGAACTCTCGATACAGTTTCCTGTATACACACTTTCCAGGCGTGCTCCTTAAGCCACTCGGACACTTCACCGTATCTCTTCAAACATGTTCTGTCTGTCGAGGCGCGCTAATGTAGTCGAAAGCTTTTCCGATGGCAAACTTTTTTTTAGAATTTTCATGCGGTTAAGAGAAAAAGTCGTTACCACCGTCGATGGGCCATGGCAATCCGGCCAATCTTCGGTGAGCGCAGCCCTTCTATATAGACGCGAAGGCGTCAGCCGCGCGCCGCGTCAGCCAGTAAACGGTGACCGGCGGGTCAGTCACAGTGCTTTACCTGACCGGCGACGGTGGGTAACGTCTGCCCATCTTTCTTATAAGGAATTGCGCCATGAGCGACCTGATTGCCTACCACCTCGAAGACGGTATCGCGACCCTGACCCTGAGCAACGGCAAGGTCAACGCCATTTCCCCGGACGTGATCGCGGCCTTCAACGCGGCGCTGGATCAGGCGGTGGCGGATCGCGCCATTGTGATCATTACTGGCCAGCCGGGCATTCTCTCCGGCGGCTACGACTTGAAGGTGATGACCGCCGGCCCTAAAGAAGCCGTGTCGCTGGTGACCGCCGGTTCGACTCTCGCCCGTCGCCTGCTGTCGCACCCGTTCCCGGTGATCGTTGCTTGCCCGGGGCATGCCGTGGCCAAAGGCGCATTCATTCTGCTGTCCGCCGATTACCGGATCGGTGTCGACGGCCCGTTCAGCATTGGTCTGAACGAAGTGCAGATCGGCATGACCATGCACCACGCCGGCATCGAGCTGGCCCGTGATCGCCTGCGTCGCTCGGCCTTCCATCGCTCGGTGATCAACGGCGAGATGTTCGATCCGCAAAGCGCAGTGGATGCCGGCTTCCTCGACAAAGTGGTCGCGGCCGAAGAACTGCAAGGCGCCGCCCTCGCCGCCGCGCGTCAGTTGAAAAAGATCAACATGACCGCGCACAAGAACACCAAGCTGAAAGTGCGCAAGGCGCTGCTGGAAACCCTGGACAACGCCATCATCCAGGATCAGGAGCATCTGGGCTGATACCCGGCTCGCACCGTTTCAGAAAAGCCCGACCGTCGTGTCGGGCTTTTTCTTACGCGACCCGTTGAAAACTCCGCAGCAGCTCTAGGACGCCTCTGACCAACAAGTCGGAAACATGCGCTTAAACATCGCCCATCTCCGGACTCTATAGCGACAATTGCCGAAAACAGTGCACATCCGTACACTGCGCCACCTTTTGTCCCGATGGGCCTGAAAATGCTGTTTGTGTTTCGTATGTTATTGATGGGCCTGCACTTTATTCTGGCGGGGATCCTCGGAGTGATCCTCGGGCTGTGCCGCCCGTTCAATCCGGACAACAGTCGCCTGTGTGCTCGCCTCTATGCACTGCCAGCGATGTGCATTTTGCGTCTGCGGGTGAAGGCCGATGTCGGCCCTCTGATGAACAAACCCGACAGTTGCGTGATCATCGCCAACCATCAGTCCAACTACGACCTGTTCGTATTCGGTAATGTGGTACCGCGTCGTACCGTGTGCATCGGCAAAAAGAGCCTGAAGTGGGTCCCGCTGTTCGGACAGCTGTTCTGGCTGGCTGGCAATGTGTTGATCGATCGTGGGAACGCGCATAAGGCGCGCCAGTCGATGCTGACCACCACTGACACTTTGCAACACAAAGACACCTCGATCTGGGTCTTCCCGGAAGGCACCCGCAATCTGGGTAAAGAACTGCTGCCGTTCAAGAAAGGCGCGTTCCAGATGGCCATTGCCGCCGGGGTGCCGATCGTTCCGGTGTGTGTCAGCAGCTACATCAAGCACATGCGTCTGAACCGCTGGCACAGCGGGAAAATTCTCATACGCTCGCTGCCAGCAATTCCTACCGCTGGCCTGACCATGGACGACATGCCCATGCTCATCAACCAGTGCCGCGAGCAGATGCGCGAATGCATCGATGCGATGGATCGGCAGCTGCAAGCCGCGTGAAAAAGAAGCCCGCCCCGTGCGGGTTTTCTTTTGCCCGGTGAACTGTGCAGATTTCACTGACTCTCAAGCAGCGACACGGCTAAGCTGAAGCCATGTCTCCCCTGCCATCTGCCAAGAAGAAGTGAATCACCACCATGGGTCGAGTTGTTGCTGCTGCGGTTTACAGCGCCGGTAAGAAAGTCACCAATATTTCCCTCGACGAAGGCGCGGCCTGGGCCGCCAAGACCGGCCACTTCGTCTGGATCGGCCTCGAAGAGCCGAACGCCCAGGAACTCTCCAACCTGCAACGCCAGTTCAACCTGCACGAACTGGCCATCGAAGACGCCCTGGAAAAACACAGCCGGCCGAAGCTGGAAACGTTTGGCGACGCGCTGTTCATCGTCACCTACTCGCCGGTGCGCGAACACGGGATTCTGCAGTTCATCGAAACCCACATCTTTGCCGGCAAGGGCTACATCATCACCGCCCGCAACGGTCACTCGGCCTCCTACGCCCATGTCCGCCAGCGCTGTGAGGCGCGGCCACTGTTGCTGGAACACGGGGAAGATTTCGTACTGTATGCGCTGCTGGATTTCGTGATCGAAAACTATCAGCCAGTGGGCGAAGCGATCCACGCCGAGATCGATGAACTGGAACGCAACGTGTTGTGCAGCGCACTGAATGAGCACGACATCCAGAAACTCCATGGCCTGCGCCGCGATGTGCTGCGATTGCGTCGTTACGCGGCGCCCATGGTGGAAATCGGCGAGGAACTGCAGAAGCTGAGCTTCCCCTTCATCGACAAGAACATGCGCCCGTATTTTCGCGATGTGCAGATACACGTGAACCGGCAGATGGAAGATCTGACCACCCTGGCCGACATCGCCAGCCAGACCATCGAAATCGGCGTGCTGCTGGAGGCGTCACGCCAGAGCGTGGTGCAACGTAAATTCGCTGCATGGGCGGCGATTCTGGCGTTCCCGACGGCGGTGGCCGGGATCTACGGAATGAACTTCCAGAACATGCCGGAGCTGAGCTGGCATTACGGCTATTTCGGCGTGCTGGGCTTTATCACGGTCGGCTGCGTGAGCCTGTGGGCGAGCTTCAAGAAATCCGGCTGGCTGTAAGTTAAAAAAACGCCCCCGTGCAAGGCACGAGGGCGTTCGGATTCAAGCGGCGTTCGGCTTGTGCGCCACGAAACGCATCATCCATTCCGCGACGGTGGTGCCGTGGTGCTGATGCTCCAGGCTGGCCACGCCCTTGCTGTACACCTGCTCACCCAACGCTTCCTGACGCAGATCCAGCAGCGCCCGCGAATAGTCGTGGATGAATTCCGGATGCCCCTGGAAGCACAGCACCTGATCGTTGATGTGGTACGCGGCGAACGGGCAGAAATCGCTGGAAGCAATCACCGTCGCATTCTCCGGCAGCGCCGTGACCTGATCCTGGTGGCTGATCAACAGCGTCAGTTCCTCGCGCACCGGGCTCATCCACGGCGCCTTGGCCGCCAGTTTGTAGTTATGAATGCCGACGCCCCAACCCTGCGTAGCGCGCTCGCTCTTGCCGCCCAGCAGTAGTGCCAGCAGCTGATGGCCGAAGCAAACACCGAGCAGTTTGTCGCCGCGCTCGTAGCGGGTCAGCAGGTATTGCTTGAGGGTCTGGATCCACGGATCGGTGCCGAACGAGTCGGCCTTGCTGCCGGTGACCAGGTACGCATCGAAGGTCAGGTCATCACTCGGATACTCGCCCTGCATCACGTTGTACACCGTGAACTCGGCGGCAATGGGCTGTTGCGAGAACAGGCGCTGAAACATCTGCCCGTATCCCTGATATTCATCGACCAGTTCCGGACGCAGGATGTCGGTTTCCAGAATGCAGATGCGTAGCGACATAAAAAATTCCTGACACGTGATGGGAATAATGCACACACCCAGAGCCTGCCCTGAAACCACCCGGCAAGGCAAGCCCCGAAATGCGTCCCCAGCCCGTTAGAACAACTCGCCTTTCGCAGCCTTCTCCAGCAGCAGCGCTGGCGGTGCAAAACGTTCGCCGTACTGTTCCGCCAGATACTGTGCCCGCGCGACAAAGTCCTTCACGCCATATTGGTTGATGAACTGCAACGCACCGCCCGTCCAGGCCGCGAAGCCGATGCCGAAAATCGAGCCGACGTTGGCGTCCGCCGTCGACGTCAGTACGCCCTCCTCCACGCAACGCACGGTTTCGATGGCCTGCACGAACAGCAGTCGATCACGCACATCCTTCGGCGAAATCTGCCCGTCGGCTTTCTCGAAGCGGGTTTTCAGTTCGGGCCACAGATGTTTCTGCCCATCCGCCGGGTACTCATAAAAACCGCCTCCCGCTGCCTTGCCCGGCCGCTTGTATTCGTTGAGCAGCAAGTCAATCACGGCGAACGCCGGGTGCTCAATCAGCGGTTTCCCTTCTGCTTGAAGGTCTTTGGCCGTTTGCTGACGGATATGGCTCATCAGGCTGAGGGAAACTTCGTCAGAGATCGCCAGCGGTCCGACAGGCATGCCGGCCTTGCGCGCTTCGGTCTCGATCATCGGCGCACTGACGCCCTCGCCGAGCATGGCAATGCCTTCATTGGTGAAGGTGCCGAACACCCGCGACGTGAAGAAGCCGCGACTGTCATTGACCACAATCGGGGTTTTCTTGATTTGCAGTACGAAATCGAACCCGCGCGCGAGGGTTTCTTCGCTGGTTTGCGCGCCTTTGATGATTTCCACCAGCGGCATCTTTTCCACCGGGCTGAAGAAGTGCAGGCCAATGAACTTGCTTTGATGCGGCACTGCGGTCGCCAAGCCAGTGATGGGCAAGGTCGACGTGTTGGAAGCAATCACAGCGTCGGCGCCGACTACCTGTTGCGCTGCTGCTGAGACTTTGGCCTTGAGATCACGATCCTCGAACACCGCCTCGATGATCAGATCGCAGCCTGCCAGATCGGTATCGCTTTCGGTCGGCTGGATACGCGCCAAAACCGTTTCACGCTGCTGTGCAGTCATCTGCCCGCGAGCAACTTTCTTGTCCAGCAATGCTGCCGAATGCGCCTTGCCCTTTTCCGCAGCCGCGAGGTTGATGTCCTTGAGCACCACGTCGATCCCGGCCGATGCGCTGACATAGGCGATCCCGGCGCCCATCATGCCCGCGCCGAGTACACCCACGCGTTTCGTCACGTAAGGCGCAAAACCCTGCGGACGTGAACCGCCGGCATTGATTTCATTGAGCTGGAACCAGAACGTGCCGATCAGGTTTTTCGAGATCTGGCCGGTGGTCAGTTCCGTGAAATAGCGGGTTTCGATCAGGTGCGCCGTGTCGAAATCCACCTGCGCGCCCTCCACCGCCGCGCACAGAATCTTCTCCGGCGCCGGCAACGTACCCTGGGTTTTGGTGCGCAGGATCGACGGCGCAATCGCCAGCATCTGTGCGACTTTCGGGTTGGATGGCGTACCGCCGGGAATCTGATAGCCCTTCACGTCCCAACGCTGCACCGCCGCAGGATTGGCCAGGATCCAGGCCCGGGCCTTGGCCAGCAGCTCATCGCGATCCGCCGCCAACTCATCGATCAGTCCCGCCTGCAACGCCTGCTGCGGACGGACTTTCTTGCCTTCGAGCAAATATGGCAGGGCCTTTTCAATACCAAGCATGCGCACCATGCGCACCACGCCACCGCCGCCCGGCAACAGGCCGAGGGTCACTTCCGGCAAACCGAGCTGCACCGACGCATCGTCCAGCGCCACGCGGTGGTGGCAGGCCAGGCAGATTTCCCAGCCGCCGCCGAGCGCCGCGCCGTTAATCGCCGCGACCACCGGTTTGCCGAGGGTTTCCAGGGTGCGCAACTGGCCCGTGAGGGTCAGCACCATGTCGTAGAACGCCTTGGCTTCGGGCTTGCCGACCTTGATCAGTTCATTCAGGTCGCCGCCGGCGAAGAAGGTTTTCTTGGCCGAGGTGATGACCACCCCGGCGATGTCATCTTTTTCCGCCTGCAAACGGGCGACGCTTTCAGCCATGGCCTCGCGGTACACCGCGTTCATGGTGTTGGCGCTCTGGCCCGGCATGTCGATGGTCAGGAGGACGATGCCGTCCTGGCCTTTTTCGTAACGAATGGCTTGGGTCATGACAGGATTCCTTGGGGTCAGAGGCGTTCGATGATGGTGGCGATGCCCATGCCGCCGCCGACGCACAGCGTCGCGAGGCCGTAACGCAGGCGCCGGGCTTCCAGTTCATCGAGCAAGGTGCCGAGGATCGCGCAACCGGTGGCGCCCAGCGGGTGGCCCATGGCGATCGAGCCGCCATTGACGTTGACCTTGTCCGGGTCGACGGCCATGTCCTTGATGAATTTCAGCACCACCGAGGCGAACGCCTCGTTGACCTCGAACAGGTCGATGTCCTCCACCCGCAGCCCGGCCTTGGCCAACGCCTTGCGAGTGGCCGGCGCGGGGCCGGTGAGCATGATGGTCGGGTCGGTGCTGGTGACCGCCGTGGCGACAATCCGCGCCCGGGGTTGCAGGCCCAACGCGCGCCCCTTGGCCTCGGAGCCGATCAGCATCAGCGCCGCGCCATCGACGATCCCCGAGCTGTTGCCCGGCGTGTGTACATGATTGATGCGCTCGACATGGCTGTAGACCCGCAGCGCCGTGGCGTCGAAGCCCATCTGGCCGATCATCTCGAAACTCGGCTTGAGCTTGCCCAGGCCTTCAAGAGTCGACTCGGCGCGAATGAACTCATCGTGATCGAGCAGGATGATGCCGTTCTGATCCTGCACCGGCACCAGCGACTTGTTGAACGAACCGTCGGCCCGGGCGCGCGCGGCTTTCTGCTGCGAGTGCAGCGCGTAGGCATCGACGTCCTGTCGGCTGAAGCCTTCAAGGGTGGCAATCAGGTCGGCGCCGACACCTTGAGGGGTAAAGTGACTGTGCAGGTTGGTCTGCGGGTCCAGCGCCCAGGCGCCACCGTCGCTGCCCATCGGTACACGGGACATGGATTCGACGCCACCAACCACCACCAGGTCCTCGAACCCGGAGCGCACTTTCATCGCCCCCAGGTTCACCGCTTCCAGCCCGGAGGCGCAAAAACGGTTGATCTGCACGCCCGCGACGCTGACGTCCCAATCGGCCACTTGCACGGCGGTCTTGGCGATGTCCGAGCCCTGATCGCCAATCGGCGTGACACAACCGAGCACCACGTCATCGACCTGGCTGGTGTCCAGCTCCGTACGTGCCTGCAAAGCGGTCAAGAGCCCTGCCACCAGATTCACCGGTTTGACGCTGTGCAGCGAACCGTCGGCCTTGCCCTTGCCACGGGGCGTGCGTAACGCGTCGAAAATCAAAGCTTGGGTCATGACGTCCTCGAACCTGTGCGGTGAGTGAAATTCGTGCTGCCACTGTTGTCTTCACAGCCCATGGATTCAATGACCACAGCGCTCAATGACGTTGACGCGCACGCTCAGACGGACGGTCATCCATGGCTTGATTAACCGGTTCAGGTGCGCGAGCTGTCTAGCAAACGGGCGGCAAAGAAGCTGGCAATGGGCCTCATGCCTTTTTAATCGCGACAGGTGGTAAATACATACGAAATGGATCTAAGCGAAGCGTGACGCGGGCCCTAAGGTGAAGATGTACGTCGTTGTCGTCGGGTTTTGCCGAGACAGGCGTTCGCTACAGGAAGTGCAGCGCTTGCCATCATGGATATGCAGGCAGGCATCAGGAAATAACAAAAAAGGCGGTCAAGCCATGTTCAAACAACCGAAAGTACGGCAAGCAGGGCTCATTCTTTTCGCCACGACGCTGTTGTTGATTCTGCCGAACCTGACCAAGGTCATCGGCTGATTCAAGCGGCAGGTATTGTTCATCGCCACTGAAAATGTGACTGGCCCGCTACCCGGGCCAGCGTGGCTGTGCCAACCTTTGCGCACTTCCACGACACGGACGGCGATCACTTGAAAACGCTCATTCTGTTCGGGGCCATGCTGCTGAGCATGCCCCTGTCTGCCGCGCAGCTGAACCTGGAGCTGGGCGCGAACAGCCGCACCTGGCAGACCGAGGAATTGCTCAAGCATCCTCAGGTACAAACCCTCACGGTCAAGAATGATGTGTCCTACAAGAAGGACATGACTTATCGCGCCGTGCCGATGGCCGCACTGCTGACCGGCATCAGACCGGACGATCACCTGCAAGCCGTAGCGCTGGACGGTTTTGCCGCAGAGCTGTCCGCCGCGCCGCTATTGAACAGCAAAGGTTCACGCGCCTGGCTCGCCATCGAAGATCCGGCGCAGCCCTGGCCGCCGCTGTCGGAAGGCAAGCACAGCGCCGGGCCGTTCTATCTGGTGTGGACCGATCCGCAGGCCGGCAATATCAGCCCGGAACAATGGCCATTCGAAGTGGCGAGCATCAAGCGCATGGCGCCGGTGGCCGAGCGCTTCCCTGCCCTGTTGCCGGATCCTGCGTTGAAAGCCGATGACCCGGTGAATCAGGGGTTTGCGCTGTTCCAGAAAAACTGCCTGGCCTGCCATCGCCTGAATGGCGCGGGTGATGCGCAGTTCGGGCCGGACCTGAATATTCCGTACAACCCGACCGAGTACTTCGGCGCGGACTTCCTCAAGCGCTATATCCGCGATCCGCAGAGTCTGCGTCAATGGCCGCAGGCGAAGATGCCGGGGTTTTCCGCCGAGGTGTTGCCGGATGCGGATCTGCAGAAGCTAATCGGGTATTTGCAGCACATGGCCGGGCGCAAGGTTAAGCCTTGATCACTTGAGTCTTGCAGTGCTCTCACTGGCCTCTTCGCGGGCAAGCCCGCTCCCACAGGATCAGCGCCGAGTCAACATCAGCGCATAACCGGTGGGAGCGGCGGTGCGACGACTCGACTTGCCAGCGAGACGGTATCCCGGATCTTACTGCTGCTGCACCGAGATGATTGGCGCTGGTGTCGGCGACACCAGCACTTTCGCGTGCATCTGCTCTGACCCGCCGCCCCGGCGCATGCCACGCACCGGGCAGGCATCCAGATAATCCAGACCCACCGCCAGTTTCAAGTGCCGCTCCGGCCGCGCCAGCTCATTGGTCACGTCAAAGCTGTACCAGGCGTCATCAATCCAGGCTTCGGCCCAGGCGTGACTGGCCAGATGCTCGCAATCCTCGCTGTACAGATAGCCCGACACATACCGCGATGGCACCCCGAGGCTGCGCGCGCAGGCGAGAAACGCGTGGGCGTGGTCCTGGCAAACACCCGCCCGGCCGGCAAAAGCCTCGGCGGCGCTGGTGTCGACTTCGGTGGCGCCCGGTTTGTAAGTCATGTGCTGATTCAACCCGTGCATCAAGTCGATCAGTGCGTTGCGATCACGCCGTTGTTTGCAGGATTTCTCGGCAAACGCCCGCAGTGCCTCGTCAGCCTCGGTCAGCCGGGTGAAACGCAGGAACGGCAACGCCGACTGACTCTCGTGCTCCGCCTCGCGCAGCTCGTCGATATCGACCTGCCCCCGGGCGCCGATGATGATCGCCTCGTGAGGTTCGTCCATGGTCAGCACGTGCAGGATGTTGCCGAACGGATCGAGCTGTGCGCGCACCGGGCGCGGCAGGTCGAGCTGCCAGCTCAATACATGCTGACGCTCGCTGTCGTGGGGTGTCAGGCGCAGGTACTGGATGCTCGCGCGCACCTGATCTTCATAGTGATAGGTGGTCTCGTGGCTGATGGAAAGTCTCATGCGGCCTCCAGGTAGGAACTGTGAATGGCGTTGCCCAACTGGCGCACCAGCGGGATGAATTCGGTGAGCCAGGCGTGCAGCCCTTCCTCGAGAATCTCTTGAATGCCGGTGTAGCGCAGACGCGCGTCCATTTCCGCCGCCAGCCGTTGCGCGGGACGGCCGTTGGCCCCCGGCAGTTGCGCGAGAATCTGGTCGATCTCCTCGGTGCAGGCCCGCAGCGAACGCGGCACGTCGGCGCGCAGCAACAACAGTTCGGCGACATGCCGGGCGCCCGGCGCATCGCGATAGATCTCGGTGTAGGCCTCGAACGATGACAAGGCCCGCAACAAGGCACTCCACTGGTAATAGGCGTGGGCAGTGCCGTCGCTGACCGCTTCGGCCTGATCGCCAGCCATTTCGTATCGGGCATCGAGCAGGCGCAACGTGTTGTCCGCCCGCTCGATGAACGTACCCAGGCGAATGAAACGAAACGCATCGTTGCGCATGATGGTGCCGTAGGACGCCCCCCGAAACAGGTGCGAACGTTCCTTGATCCACTCGCAGAAGCGACTCATGCCATAACGGCTGAGGCCCTGATTGGCGATCCCGCGAATCTCCAGCCAGGTGGCGTTGATGTTCTCCCACATGTCCGCGGTGATTCGCCCGCGCACGGCATGGGCGCTGGCCCGCGCCGCACCGAGACAGCTGTAGATGCTCGCCGGGTTGGCCGCGTCGAGGGCGAAGAAGTGCAGCAAGCGCTCGGCATGCAGTTCGCCGTGGCGTTCCAGGTAATCGTCCAGCGTGCCGGTGATCAGCAGCGGCATCGCCAGTTCGTGCAGACCGTCGCCACGGCCGTCCTGCGGCATCAGCGACAGCGAATAGCTGACGTCGAGCATCCGTGCGAGGTTTTCCGCCCGCTCCAGGTAACGCGACATCCAGTACAGATCCGAGGCAGTTCTACTTAACATGGCAGGCTTCCTTCAATCCTCGACCACCCAGGTGTCCTTGGTTCCGCCGCCCTGGGATGAATTCACCACCAGAGAGCCTTCACGCAGGGCGACACGGGTCAAACCGCCGGGCACGACCCGGGTTTCGCGGCCGGACAATACGAACGGACGCAGGTCGATATGGCGCGGCGCAATGCCGTTTTCGACAAAGGTCGGACAGGTCGACAGCGACAGCGTCGGTTGTGCGATGTACGCGTGGGGCTTGGCCTTGATCCGCTCGCGGAACGCATCGATTTCCGCGGTCGTCGCCGCCGGCCCCACAAGCATTCCGTAACCGCCGGAGCCCTGGGTTTCCTTGACCACCAGATCCGGGAGATTGGCCAGTACATGGGAAAGTTCAGACGGATTGCGGCATTGCCAGGTCGGGACGTTCTTCAGGATCGGCTCTTCGTCGAGGTAGAAACGGATCATCTCGGTGACAAACGGATACACCGATTTGTCGTCAGCCACGCCGGTACCGATGGCATTGGCCAGCACCACGTTGCCGGAGCGATACGACGACAGCAGCCCCGGCACGCCCAGCATCGAATCCGGACGAAACGCCAACGGATCGAGGAACGCGTCGTCGAGCCGGCGGTAGATCACGTCCACCGCTTTCGGGCCGTCGGTGGTGCGCATGAAGACCTTGTCGTCACGCACGAACAGATCCGCGCCCTCCACCAGCTCCACGCCCATTTCCCGGGCGAGAAACGCATGCTCGAAAAACGCGCTGTTGAACCGTCCCGGTGTCAGCACCACCACACTCGGGTCGTCGATCGGGCTTGAGCTTTTCAGCGTGTCGAGCAGCAGGTTCGGGTAATGGTCGATCGGGGCAATGCGCTGGGCCGCGAACAGTTCGGGGAACAGGCGCATCATCATCTTGCGGTCTTCGAGCATGTAGCTCACGCCGCTCGGTGTGCGCAGGTTGTCCTCGAGCACGTAATACGTGCCGTCGCCGTCGCGCACCAGATCGACACCAGAGATGTGCGAATAGATATCGCGGTGCAGATCCAGCCCTTGCATCGCCAACTGGTATTGCTCGTTGGCCAGCACCTGCTCGGCGGGAATGATCCCGGCCTTGATGATGCGTTGCTCGTGGTAGAGGTCGGCGAGGAACATGTTCAACGCCTTGACCCGCTGGATGCAGCCGCGCTCGACGATCCGCCACTCGCTGGCGGGAATGCTGCGCGGGATGGTGTCGAAAGGAATCAGGCGCTCGGTACCCTGCTCGTCCCCGTAGAGCGTGAAGGTGATCCCGGCCCGGTGGAACAGCAGATCGGCTTCGCGTCGCCGCTGGGCCAGCAGCTCGTCAGGTGTCTCGGCCAGCCAGCGGGCAAACTCCCGGTAATGCGGGCGGACCTGGCCGCCGGCATCGTACATTTCATCAAAATAGGTGCGGATCATGCCGTACTCCTTGTCACTCCGGACATACGGGCCTTCGCAAGGCCCGTGCCATCGGCATAAACGCTTTGATTTCAATCGGTTGGATATTCACGCCACAAACCCCGCACCATTCCTGTGCGGCAATTGCCCCAACCTGATCGCCCCCGCTTCATTGCGACGCAGTCCCGTCGCCTATCACCAGCATAGTCAGAGTTGATTTCACTGCCCGCCGATGGCTGCGGATAATCCGCGCATCCGCTGCAAAAACGTCGCTGACGAAGCACGCAGCCCCACTGATCCGGCTTGCCCCGGCAGCCCTCCCGGCCGTAACCCTGACCGGTTTCCTCTCCTTCCGGTCTTCCCTTTCAGCCACCTCTTGAGGTGGCTTTTTTTTTGCGCCGGTTTCTTGTTTCAGGGTTTTGCCATGCGCCGTTCGGGGGGCAGAAACGACAACGGCCGACCCGAAGGTCAGCCGTAGCTCGACGTGTTGCGAAAGTTATCAGTTCAAACGGTGCCGGTTGCGGATCTCCTGTTTCACGCCCCAGCCTTCGATGATGCCACCCAAGGGCTCGACCACCGCCGAAAAGCCCTGCTCGAAATCGCCAATGTCGTCGTAGGTTGCGTACATCACCTTGCTCAACTCCAGAGACCAGGCACCGTCGTCGCGTGCACTGACCTGGGCATTGATGGATTCACCGCGAAATTTGCCTGCCGCCCTGCGCGCCCGCTCCTCGTCCGGGAAAATGGCGTAGAACTCGATGGGATGGAATCGGGAAAAATCGAAACCGCCTTCTTTCATGCGGCGCAGCACGTTGCTGCTGATGTCTTCTTGATAGGCTGTGCTCATGAATCGTCCCCCTCGCATAGATGGATAGACTTTCCGTATTCCCTGCACCGACCCAAGGGCCCAGTGCTACGGCAACCGCGTTGCCGGCGGGAAACAAGCATGTAGCTGACAAGACCAGACCTTAGCGATCCGTTCGCTGATCTCGCTTGCAGAGTAGCCCCAAGATAGAGCCGCTGCCAAGGCCTGGTAAGCAATGTAAAGGAAGTTTCAGATTGGGGTGATGCTGCGGATTTCGATGCTGTTCTGGGTTTTCAGGCTTTTAACGCCGGCATCGGCGGTGCGCCCTTCCAGGTCGTTCAGGTCAAGCTCGGCGGCGACCGGCAGGAATCGTTCCTTGATGAGACGGGCTGCCCGTTCGTGACTGGGGCATTCCTCGCACTCGAAGACTTCGTCGACCGTTTCACCATGATCGTCCACGAAAGTGACTTTCCACTTTGACATCGGAGCCTCCTCGATCAAACCCGCAAATGGGCTTACATCTATCTCGACTTTTGTCAGGATTGATCGTTCCCGTGGATTGGCGCCTTCAACATGAAAAAAAGCCGAGGCCGGTGTGTTTTCGCACACCGACCTCGGCTTTTTCGTACCTGCAAACGATCAGTCGTTGCTTGGCTTGTTCACCGCTTGCAACACGTATTGCGGCAGGGCGAAAGCACCGATGTGGATTTCCGGGTTGTAGTAGCGGGTGACGATGCCGCTGCCGATGAAGCGCTGTTGCAGAACTTCGCGGCTCAGCTTGCGGTACGCCGGGTTGGTCGAGCCCCAGGCGAAGGTCATCGAACCGCCGATGTAGGTCGGCACGGCCGCCTGATAGAAGTGCCAGTCCGGGAACAGGCTGCGCAGGCGACCGGCGGTGGTTTTCACTTCCTCGATCTGCATGAACGGCGTGCCGTTCTGGGTCACGAGGATGCCGCCCTCGTTCAGGCAGCGGTGGCAGGCCTGGTAAAAGTTTTCCGAGAACAGCACTTCGCCCGGACCGATCGGGTCGGTGGAGTCGGAAATGATCACGTCGAACTTTTCGGTGGTGGTGGCGACGAAACGCATGCCGTCGTCGATCACCAGGTTCAGGCGTGGATCGTCGTAGGCGCCCTTGGAGTGGTTCGGCAGGAATTCCTTGCACATGTCGACCACGGTGCCGTCGATCTCGACCATGGTGATGTGCTCGACGCTGGCGTGTTTGGTTACTTCGCGCAGCATGCCGCCGTCGCCGCCGCCGATGATCAGCACGCGCTTGGCGGTGCCGTGGGCGAGGATCGGTACGTGGGTGAGCATTTCGTGGTAGATGAACTCATCGGCTTCGGTGGTCTGGATCACGCCGTCCAGCGCCATCACCCGGCCCATGCGCGGGTTCTGGAAGATCACCAGATGCTGGTGTTCGGTGCGCACTTCGTGCAGCAGCTTTTCCATGCGAAAACGCTGGCCGTAGCCTTCGTAGAGGGTTTCCAGGTATTCGCTGGTCTTGGTGACGGTCATGGTGAAGTGCTCCGATGAATGCGCGGGCGCCAATCGTCAGGTTCGATTGCCCGGGAAAGGCGCGCATTCTACGTTGCCGAAGATGACAGGTCGAACCTTCCGCTGACAGACGACATTTTGAAGCCGCAGAAAGGCAAATGTGGGAGCGAGCTTGCTCGCGAAGAGGCCATCCGACTCAACACATTTGCTGAATGAAAAATCGCCTTCGCGAGCAAGCTCGCTCCCACAGGAAAGAACCAGTTCAGCTGTGAAACTAGATCCGCACATTGCCCCGCGGCCCGGCAATCGCCCAGATGATCAGGCCCAGCACCGGCAGGAGGATGATCAGCAGCACCCAGAGGATTTTCATCCCGGTCTCGGCGCCGCTTTTCAGCACATTGATGATCGCCCAGATGTCGAGCGCAAGAATGATCAGGCCGACCAGGCCGTTGAACGTGGAACCCATGGTGTCGCTCCAGAATAGTGGCATGCACTTTTAGGATAGACGGCCGCGCACAGGGTTCCCTTTTATTGCGTTCAGACGTGAACCGCGACCTTCAGCGCTTCCAGCGACGGCGCGGCGGCAATGCCGACTTCGGCGCACAGTTCCAGTACGCGCGGCACGTCGTTGCCGTAGACCAGCACCACTTGCAGCTCATCATCGAGCAGTTGGCTGAAGTTCATCAGGGTGTAACCGCCGTTTTCCTTGTTCAGGCTGCTCATCTGCACCTGGATGCGGTTAAGCGCGGTCAGCGCTTCGGTCTTGGCCAGTTGCTTGGGCTTGAGGTTGAAGTCGACGCCCGGGCCGAACGAGGCAACGATCTGCGCGAACAGGTCGGCGTAAGTATCCGCCTGGAACAGCACGGTCTCCGGCAGATTGCCAACCACGACCCACTCGCCCAGCGGAATCGGGAAAGTGTCGTCGTAGTTGATGTCCGGGTTGGCGGTCAGAAAAGCGTCGGCATCGGCGTAGGCCTGCGCCGCTTCGTCAGCGACCTTCAGGATCTCGTCTTCGCCCATGCAGCCGGAGCTGATTTTGCTGATAAGTTCGGCGAGTGCGGCTTTCATGGGTGCGGATCCTGTGGCGAAGGGAATTTTGAGGGCGCGAAGGATAGCGCATTCTCGCCTTCGCCACAGAGCGGGTTCCGGCCAGCGGTGTCAGCCCAACAGTTTTTCCAGCTGCGCGGTGGTGTCCACGGCGCCCATGGTGCGGGCCGCGTCCAGCGCGGTGACGCCGTTGGCGTCCTTGGCTTTCGGGTCGGCGCCCTGGTCGATCAGGAAATCGACGATTTCAACGCGGTTGAACATCGCCGCCATCATCAGCGCCGTGCGGCCGTCGAAGGAAGCGCCTTCGATCTGCGCCCCACCGGCGACCAATGCCTTGACCACGGCCAGATCACCCTTGAACGCAGCGCCGGCAATCGGGCTCTGGCCGTTGCCGTTGCGTTGTTCCGGGTCGGCCTTGTGCTTGAGCAGCACTTGCACCGCGTCCACATGCCCGTAGTAACTGGCGAGCATCAGCAGAGTATCGCCCTTGCTGTTGGTCAGGTTTACCGGCAGACCGGCCGTGATCAGGCGATCCAGCATCACCGCATCGCCCTCGCGCGCCTTGTTGAATACCTGCTCGGTGAATTCGGCAGCTTCTTCGGGGGTCATCTGGCGGCTTTGGTCGGACATGGGGCAACTCCACTTTCGGTCAATCGGAAAGCCGATAGTTTCCCGAGCGCGGCGATAGCTGTCATCCCCTTTTTTCCAAGACCGCCGATAGCCAATATCAATAACGGAACTTGCCTGCCCGGATATCCGCAAGGATTTCATCCGTGACCTGCACGTAGGTTTCGGTCCCCGGCAGCCAGGCATAAATCGGGTCATCGCCTGTCTGGCCGGGGTCAAAGCCTTCGTTTTTCAGGCGGGTCTTCTGGTACTTGAAGGTGCCGGTGGTCTCCATTTTCACCTTGACCCGCAGGAACAACGGCACCGCATAGGCGGGCATACGCTGGCGGGCGAAGGCCAGCAGCTCGGCGAAATCAAGGGTCGCCAGGGACTCGGCCGGGGTGATTGCCGCCATCCCGGCGCGACCATTGGTGTTGGGGATTTCCACGCCATAGGCCACGGCTTCGGAAATGTGCGGGTGCTGGAGCAGAAGATTTTCGACCTCGGTGGTCGAGACGTTCTCGCCCTTCCAGCGATAGGTGTCGCCGAGGCGATCGACAAACTGCGCATGACCGAATCCGATGTTGCGCAGCAGATCCCCGGTGTTGAAGAAGCGATCACCCTTGGTGAACACGTCCTGCAGCACGACCTTGGCGGTTTTCTGCGGATCGGTGTAGCCGTCCAGCGGCGCCTTGTCGTCAATCCGCGCCAGCAACAGGCCTCGCTCGCCCCGGCCGACCTTGCGCATGAATCCGTCAGCGCCGCGAATCGGTTCGCCGCTGTCCTGATCGTAGGCGACCAGTTCCCAGGCCATCAGCGAGAAACCGATGGTGTTGTCGAAATTGAGAATGTTGGTGAAGCCGATATTGCCGTCGCTGGCGGCGTACAGCTCGCAAATGTGATTCACGCCGAAACGGGTCTTGAACTCGGCCCACGCGCCGGGACGCAGACCGTTGCCGATCATCTTGCGCACATCGTGACGGCTGTCGTCGGCGCTGAGCGGCTGATCCACCAGATACCGGCACAACTCGCCGACGTAACCGATGGTGGTGGCGCGGTAGCGGCGCACATCGCTCCAGAACTGCCGGGCGCTGAACTTGCGGCGGATAGCAAAACCCGACGCGCCATTGACCGCCGAACCCCAGCACACGCAAAGCCCGGTGGCGTGGTACAGCGGCAAGGTGCAATAGACGATGTCGTCGGGGCGCATGTCGAGGGCGATCATGCCGAAGCTCGCCGAACTGCGCATCCAGCGTCCGTGTTTGAACACGCCTGCTTTCGGCAAACCGGTGGTACCGGAGGTGTAGATATAGAAACAGGGGTCGTCGAAGAAAATCTGCCGGCTGCTGGCCGGGTTGTCGCCCGAAGCGTCGGCACTGGCGCTGATCAGGTTGATGTAGCCCTCGGGCGCAATGCCCGGATGGCTGAACGTATCCTGATCGGCAACGAACCAGGCGCGCGCTGCCGGGATCGACACTTGCTCGCGTACCGCCGCAAATGCCGAAAGCAATTCTTCACCGACGACAATCGCCGCCGGCGTCACCAGATTGATGCTGTGGATCAGCGTATCGCGGGTCTGCGAGGTATTGAGCAGCGCGCTGACCGCGCCGACTTTGGCCAGGGCCAGAATCGTCACCAGCAGTTCCGGGCGGTTCTCGATGAACACCGCCACCACATCGCCTTTTCCGATGCCCTGCCCGATCAGATAGTGAGCGATACGGTTGGCCCACTGATTGACCTGTGAATAACTCAGCACCACCTCGCCCGACAGCAGCGCCGGGCCTTCGGGATTGCGCAGGGTCGCTTGCTCGAATGTCCAGCCCAGGCCACAGGTTTGGGTCGGATCCTTGACGTTGGCCACCTTCATGCCTTTCACCACCCGTGGGATGGCTTTGGCAATCATCGGCAGTTTGCGGAGCATCATGCCCCAGGTAATCGTGTCGCTCGGCGCGTGGCGCATGGCAGCTCCCGTTCGACCTTGACGTGCAGGCCGGATTTTTATTGTCGGGCAATCGGGTGACGCAACCGGCGCTTCTTGCGCGAGGGTCGAGGCCGAAAATACGTCAGGGCTTCGCGGGCTGTACACGCGGTTTTTGCAATGTTTTGTATCCGCCAGCGTTACAAGACGAAGCGGGATTGCGGCCCGATGGAATGGTTCCATCGGATCGACAGCGATCCCGCAAAATGCAGGATGCACGATGGCCATTCATGCAGATTGCACGACAGCCGAAATAAACAAATTTTATAACTTGTTGATTTATAACGATTTTAAAAAAAATGAAATGCTGGCACAATCGCTGCAACTCCCTACGCATGCTTGCCATTCAAGTGCATACGGAGCTGAAAGACATGAGCCTGATCCAAGAAAAATTTACCTCCCTGTTCTCCAACTTCAACGTCACCACTGCGCCACGTCCCGATGGCGGGATTCTGCTGACGCTGAAGAGTGCCGACGGCAAAGTGTTCAAACGCGCGCTGACCTATCAGCAATTGCACGCCGCCGACCAACTGTCGTGGGCGATCAGCGCGATCCGTCGTGATCTGGCGGAACAAGCCAGCGAGCTGCCGCAAATCGGCATGCTGCAAAGTCAGCAGCGTTTTGCCCTGCCGACCTATCACTCGATGTAATTTCACACACGCACAAACGTGTGGGAGCCAGCCTGCTGGCGATAGCGGTGTATCAGGCAAAATCTATTTGACTGAACTACCGCCATCGCCAGCAGGCTGGCTCCCACATTTGTTTTCCTGAAAAGAGGTTTCAGAACGCTTCCGGTTCGATCCCGGTAAAGCTGTCGACAGTCACGTGACCTTCCAGCTCCCCGCCCTCACGGGCCAAGCCGCAGGTTTGCAGGCCGGCGGCCTGGGCGGCGTCGAGTTCTTGGACGATGTCGGACAGGAACAGGATTTCCTGCGGCTCGACACCGATGGCTTGCTGAATATTGCTGTACGACTGCGCTTCGCGCTTCGGGCCCGACGTGGTGTCGAAATAGCCGCTGAACAGCGGCGTCAGATCCCCTGCTTCCGAGCAGCCGAAAATCAGCTTCTGCGCCTGAATCGAACCGGACGAATAAACGAACAGCTGATAACCGGCTTGATGCCAGCGCTGAAGCGCCTCAACGGCGTCCGGGTAAACATGGCCTTTCAACTGCCCTGCCTGATAACCCTGCTCCCAGACCATGCCCTGCAACGCTTTCAGCGGCGTGGCCTTGCGGTCTTCGGCGATCCAGGCCAGCAGTATTTCCACGACCCGCTCCACATCAGCCTGCGGTTCGCTGCTGTCGCGGCGCACAGCGTCCAGTTGCTCGGCAACGTCCGCGCGCCGGGCGTTCTGGCGAACGAAGTCCGGCAGATGTTTCGCTGCGTACGGGAACAGCACGTCGAACACAAAACTCACCGCGCTGGTGGTGCCTTCGATGTCGGTGAGAATGACCTTGATCGACATCGGCTCAGTCCTCCAGACGCGGGAAGCGGCCGGCGATATCTTCGCCGGTGAAGTTGGCAACCCAGCCTTCAGGGTTGTTGAACAGGCGGATCGCCACAAAGTGCGGGTTCTCGCCCATGTCGAACCAGTGCTTGGTGCCGGCCGGCACCGAAATCAGATCGTTCTTCTCGCACAGCACGGCGTAGACGTAATCGTCGATGTGCAGGGTAAACAGGCCACGACCGGCGACGAAGAAGCGCACTTCGTCTTCGCCATGCCGATGTTCCTCGAGGAACTTGGCGCGAAATTCGGCTTTTTGCGGGTGATCGCTGTTGAGGCTGATCACATCGACCGTGATGTAGCCGCGCTCGGTCATCAGTTTGTCGATCTGCTCTTTATAGGCACCGATCACTTCTTCCTGGCTGGCGCCCGGCTGGATCTTTGCGGCGGCTTGCCAGCGGTCGAAGCGCACGCCCTGCTCGGCCAGGGTCGAGGCGATGTCTTCGAAATGGGTCAGCACCTTGTTCGGAATCTCGGGGCTGGAAACGTGATAGACGGACAGGCTGCTCATGGGGCATTCCTCGGTATCGGCCTTGCCGTCCGGTTCTTTCAGACCGGTCGGGCACTGCATTCATCAGGCAAATGGGCTGGTTCTGGTGAAGTCAGCCTTGGCGGTTCATGACGCTGCGGGTCTTCAACTCGCATTCAAACAGGAATTCAAAGGCCTCGATCTGGCGCAACGCATCGCTCATCTGCGCGCCCCAGGTGTAGAGGCCGTGGCCGCGAATCAGATAACCCACGCAATCTGGATGGGCGTCGAGCCAAGGCTGCACCTTGGCGGCGAGGCGCGCAATGTCCTGATCGTTGTCGAAGATCGGCACGCGCACCCGGGATTCGTGGGTCGAGATGCCGCTGAAGGCCTTTTGCAGTTCGTAGTCTTCGAACTCGATGAAATCTTGCGGCGTCAGGCGTGACAGCACCGTGGCGTTCACTGAGTGGGTGTGCAACACCGCGCCGATCTCCGGGCGCCAGCTGTAGAGCTGGGTGTGCAGCAGGGTTTCGGCGGACGGTTTTTTGCCCGGTTCCAGACTGTTGCCGGACAGGTCGGTGGCGAGTACATCGTCCAGGGCCAACTGGCCCTTGTGCTTGCCGGACACGGTCAGCAGCGCTTCGCTCGGCGACAGGCGCGTCGAGTAATTGCTGCTGGTGGCCGGCGACCAGCCGCGACCATAAAGAAAACGCCCGGCGTCGACAATTTGCTGGGCAAGCTGTTCACGGGTAAGGCTCATGGCCTGTCCTCTTGCATTCGAATGGCAATGATAACGGCAGCGGCGAGCGCTGCGAGACTGGCAATACTAAAGGTCAATGTCGCGCCGAGGGCATTCCAGCTGTAACCGGAATACAACGCGCCGAGCGCGCCACCAGTGCCGGCCAGCGCGGCATACAACGCCTGGCCCTGCCCTTGCTGGCGCGCGCCGAAGCTACGTTGCACGAACGCGATGGCAGCCGCATGAAAGCTGCCGAACGTCGCCGCATGCAGCACCTGGGCAAACAGCAAGACCCAGAGGAACTCGGCGAACGAACCTAGCAGTAACCAGCGCAACGCCGCCAGCAGAAAACTCGCCATCAGCACCCGTCGCAGGGAAAAACGCGCGAGGATCCGGCTCATCGCCATGAACATCAGCACTTCCGCCACCACGCCGCCCGCCCAGAGCATGCCGATCACGCCACGGCTGTAACCCAGTCGTTCGAGGTGCAATGTCAGAAAGGTGTAATACGGCCCGTGGCTCATCTGCATCAGCGCCACGCAACCGTAGAACGCCAGCACCCCGGGATTGCGCAATTGCTTGAGAAAGCCCTCACCCGTCGGCCGGTTGCCCTGAGGCGGTTGAGCGTTCGGCACCCACAAGCTGCTGAGCACGATGCCGGCCATGATCAACACCAGCGCCGCCGGGTAGATATCGAGACTGAGCCATTCGAACAGGCGACCGAGGGCGACCACGGTGATGATGAAACCGATCGAGCCCCACAGGCGGATCTGACTGTAGCGGGAGGTCTGGCCCTGCAGATGCGCGAGGGTGATGACTTCGAACTGCGGCAGCACCGCGTGCCAGAAGAAGGCGTGCAAGGCCATGACCATCGCCAGCCAGGCGTAGGTCTTGCTGACGAAGATCAGCGAGAAGGTCAGTAGCGTACACACCGCGCCAAAGCGCACGATGGCCAGGCGTCTACCGGTGTGATCGCCAAGCCAGCCCCAGATGTTCGGCGCCACGCAGCGCATCAGCATCGGGATCGCCACCAGCTCGCCGATGCGCGCAGCACTGAATCCGAGGTGATCGAAGTACAGCGCCAGAAACGGCGCCGTCGAACCGAGCAAGGCGAAGTAGAACAGATAGAAACTGGACAGCCGCCAGTACGGGAGCGCCGCCACGGTCAGACCGCGGCGGCTTTGAGATCACCCATCAAAGCTGACCCAGCACCGGGGTGCTCACGCGCACATCGGCGTTCTGGCCACGGTGACGCAGCAGGTGATCCATCAGCACGATGGCCATCATCGCCTCGGCAATCGGCGTGGCGCGGATGCCGACGCACGGATCGTGACGGCCCTTGGTGATCACTTCGACCGGGTTGCCGTCGATGTCGATCGAACGGCCCGGGGTGGTGATGCTCGAGGTCGGTTTCAGGGCCAGGTGCGCGACGATCGGCTGACCTGAAGAGATTCCGCCGAGAATGCCGCCGGCGTTGTTGCTGAGGAAACCTTCCGGGGTCAACTCGTCACGGTGTTCGGTGCCGCGCTGGGCGACGCAGGCGAAACCGGCGCCGATTTCCACGCCTTTGACCGCGTTGATGCTCATCAGTGCGTGGGCCAGTTCGGCGTCGAGACGGTCGAAGATCGGCTCGCCCAGACCCGGCATCACGCCTTCGGCAACCACGGTGATCTTCGCCCCGACGGAGTCCTGATCGCGACGCAGCTGGTCCATGTAGGCTTCCAGCTCCGGCACTTTGTCCGGGTCCGGGCTGAAGAAAGCGTTCTGCTCAACCGACTCCCAGGTCTTGAACGGGATTTCGATCGGGCCGAGCTGGCTCATGTAGCCGCGAATGACGATGCCTTGGCTGGCCAGGTATTTCTTGGCGATGGCGCCGGCCGCGACGCGCATGGCGGTTTCCCGCGCGGAGCTGCGACCGCCGCCGCGATAATCGCGCTCGCCGTATTTGTGGTGGTAGGTGTAGTCGGCGTGGGCCGGGCGGAACAGGTCCTTGATCGCCGAGTAGTCCTTGGACTTCTGGTCGGTGTTGCGGATCAGCAGGCCGATGGAGCAGCCGGTGGTGCGGCCCTCGAACACGCCGGAAAGGATTTCGACTTCGTCGGCTTCCTGGCGCTGGGTGGTGTGGCGGCTGGTGCCCGGCTTGCGACGGTCGAGATCGCGTTGCAGGTCTTCAAGGGAAATCTCCAGGCCCGGCGGGCAGCCGTCGACAATGGCGACCAACGCCGGACCATGGCTTTCGCCCGCGGTGGTGACAGTGAACAGCTTGCCGTAGGTATTGCCGGACATGCAGGACGCTCCGTGAAATCGAACCCAAATTCGTGATGCGCGCCAGTATACGCAGGCTAACCGAGTAGTTCATCCTCGAACCTTAGCGGTGTGGGTGAGTCCAACCCGCACCTTGGCAAATGATGGCGTGATGATGCTGCGAGTTTTGATCTTGAGCCTTTCCCTGTTTACCGGCTTCGTTCAGGCAACCGTCCTGCAACGTCCGGTCACTTTGACCACCGACAACGGCGAACTTTTCGGCTCGCTGTTGCTGCCGAAATCCGACAACCCCGTGCCGGTTGTCCTGATCCTTTCTGGCTCGGGTCCTACTGATCGTGACGGAAACAACCCCGACGGCGGGCGCAATGACAGCCTCAAGCGACTGGCCTGGGTGCTGGCCAAACACAACGTCGCCAGTGTGCGTTTCGACAAACGCGGCGTGGCGGCTAGCCTCGCGGCAACCCCGGACGAGCGAAACCTGTCGGTGGAAGCCTACGTGGCGGACGCCGTGGCCTGGGGTCAGAAGCTGAAAGCCGATCCGCGCTTCGGCCCGTTGATCCTGCTCGGACACAGCGAAGGCGCGCTGATTGCCAGCCTGGCGGCGCCAAAGGTCGACGCGGCGGCGGTCATTTCGCTCTCCGGCACGGCCCGACCGATCGATCAGGTGCTGCGCCGGCAACTGGCCCGCAGCCTCCCTCCTCCGCTGATGCTGCGCAGCAACGAGCTGCTCGACAGCCTCAAGGCCGGGCGCACCGACGATAATGTGCCCGCGCCGTTGCAGGTGATTTTCCGTCCGAGTGTGCAGCCGTACCTGATATCGCTGTTGCGTCAGGATCCGGCGGCGGCCTTCGCTCAACTGAAAATGCCGGCGCTGATCGTGCAAGGCAGCAACGACATCCAGGTTCAGGTCGATGATGCGAAATTGCTCAAGGCCGCCAAACCGGACGCGCAACTGGCGCTGATCGAAGGCATGAACCACGTGTTGCGCATTGTGCCCAACGACGTGAAGCGGCAACTGGCCTCCTATAAGGACCCGAATTTGCCCCTGGCGGCGGAACTGGGGACACGCGTCCTTGAATTTATTGACGGACTTCGCACCCGTTAAGCTCTTTTACCCTCCAGTCTTGCAGAAAACGGCCGATAAGCCTTTGTCGCCAGCGTACTGGCTGGCGACAAGCAGCTTGGACAGGATCTCGCCGTTATGACTGATACCCAGACTTCACCCGACACCACCGCTGAAAAAGACGCACCGCCAGCGGTCGAGCTGCCATGGGCGGATGTCCACGTCGAGCACCACAAGATGCTCCGCCTGGCGCCGTTGCAGACCGACCGCAATACCGGCGGGCGGCCACTGCGCTTCGTTGAATTCGGTTACGCCGAGCGCAACGGAAAAGAACACAGCCTGATGCGCATGGCGATCAAGTTGCCCGCTCAGCGCGTGCGTAAAGAACAGAATCACCTGGACGTGTGGGTCGACCACACGACCAAACGCGTGCATTTCGGCCCGGACAGCGGTTTGCAGATCGAACCGATGAACCGTGGCATCGGCCGTTTCATGGCAGCCCAAGGCATCAACTGGGCGAAAAAACGCTGGCCCACCTACACCGTCGACGGCATGGACTTGAACAACAAGGACGCGCTGAACGAAGACACTCGCCTGCGCCGCGATCACTTTCTGCGGGTGCACGGCTTTGATGTGGTTTACGCCGACGCCCAGCATTTGAAGGGCAGCGTCAAGGAAGTGCAGGTCGGTGATTTGCTGGGCGACTGGAACAGCGAAAAGCTGCAGATCGTCGAGATTCTTGAAGCCGCGCAGATGTTGCAGCAGGCCGAGCAGAACCTGGCCGAGCAGGAAGTGAAGCTGAAGAAGCAGGAAGACAAGGTCAGCAAGTTCAAGCGTGAAGACGCCGGGCTGCGGTTCACCATTACTTGCTTGGTGGCGTTTGCGGTGTTTCAGGCCGGGTTGCTGATCTGGATTGCTACGCACCGGTAAAGACTTCAGACCGAGGCGCCCCCATCGCGGGCAAGCCACGCTCCCACAGGTTTTGTGTCGTATCCGGGCGTTGCGGCACACACGGAAACTGTGGGAGCGGGCTTGCCCGCGAAGCTTTTAAGGGTCAGACGCGGGAAGCGAACAGTGCCTGATGGGCGCGGCACTGTTCGGCGGTCAACATGAACACACCGTGCCCGCCGCGCTCGAACTCCAGCCAGGCGAAATCGACTTCCGGGTACAGCGCCTCAACGTGTACCTGGCTGTTGCCCACCTCGACAATCAGCAAACCCTTCTCGGTCAGGTGATCCGCCGCTTCGGCGAGCATCCGGCGCACCAGGTTCAAACCGTCATCGCCGCAGGCCAGGCCCAGCTCTGGCTCGTGCTGGTATTCGTCCGGCATGTCGGCGAAATCTTCCGCATCGACGTAGGGCGGGTTCGACACGATCAGGTCGAAACGTTGACCCGGCAGACCATCAAAACCATCGCCCTGCACGGTGAACACACGCTCATCGACGCCATGACGCTCGATATTCTGGTTCGCCACTTCCAGCGCTTCGAACGACAGATCCGCCAGCACCACTTCAGCGTTCTGGAACTCGTAGGCACATGCGATGCCGATGCAGCCAGAGCCGGTGCACAGGTCGAGAATCCGCGCTGGTTCGTCACCGATCCATGGGGCAAAACGGTTTTCGATCAGCTCGCCAATCGGCGAACGCGGGATCAGCACGCGCTCATCGACAATGAACGACATGCCGCAGAACCAGGCTTCGCCCAGCAGGTAAGCGGTTGGAATGCGTTCTTCGATGCGGCGCTTGAGCAGGCGCTGAAGGTTGACCAGTTCATCGTCTTCCAGTGCGCAATCGAGGTAGCTGTCGGCGATTTCCCATGGCAGGTGCAAGGCACCGAGCACTAGCTGCCGGGCTTCGTCCCAGGCATTGTCGGTGCCATGGCCGAAAAACAGATCCTCCCCATGGAAGCGGCTGACGGCCCAACGGATGTGGTCGCGCAGGGTACGAAGTCGGGAAGTGATCACGGGGCAGAACTCCAGAAAAAACGACTGGCGATTCTAACAGCCAAAACGCGCCGCGACGACGCAGGAAAAACTCCGGGGCGACGGTAGGACTTTTCCGATTTTCCCCTCGGCTATTGAACAGATCGTGTAACTTGACAAGGCTGCAGGCCAGCAACGACGGTGCCTACGATGGTAGCGATTCACAGAACCGCTCAGCCAGAGGACAATGTCGCAAAAGCCCCACCCGAAGGAGCCCCAGAATGTCCGTTCCAAAAACGATGTTTCAACTCAGCGGTCGCGGTTACGCAGCGGCCACGTTGAGCCATGCCACCGTGGTCATCATCGATGCCCAGAAAGAGTACCTCAGTGGCCCGCTGGCCCTGAGCGGCATGGACGCAGCTGTTGCGAACATCAAACAACTGGTCACAGCTGCCCGCGCAGCCGGTCGGCCGATCGTGCACGTGCGTCACCTCGGAACCGTCGGCGGTCTGTTCGACCCGCAAGGCGAACGCGGCGAATTCATCCCCGGCCTGGAACCCCAGGGTGATGAAACCATCATCGGCAAGCTACTGCCGAGTGCCTTTCACGGCACCGAACTCTACGATCGTCTGCAAACCATCGGCTCGCTGGACCTGATCGTCTGCGGTTTCATGAGCCACTCCAGCGTCAGCACCACCGTGCGCGCGGCGAAGAACCTGGGTTTCCGCTGCACCTTGGTCGAAGACGCCTGCGCCACCCGCGATCTGCCGTTCAAGGGCCGCGTGCTCAGCGCCGAACAGGTGCAGGAAGCGGAGATGGCGATCATGGCCGACAACTTCGCCACCCTCGCGCTGACCCAGGATCTGATCTGATCGACCGTAAATGAGCGGCTCAGCCCGCCGCTCATCTGCAAAAACCTCGCATTTGCTTCAATTACCCTAGCCTCAGGAACAACCCGGTCAACTCCCGGTCGAAGGGCCGATACCCATTGAGGAAGGTCGGAATGAAGTTATCCGATGGATTTGACGCACGCCGCTTGCGGCCCAAAGGCCAAAGCAACTGGCGATTTCGATTCGGCGCGGCGATCGCGGCCATTCTGGCCACGTTCGGCGTGCTGCTGGCGATGGCCGGGGCCGCCAGCCTGCTGGGGCGCCCGCCGGCGCTCGGCGACCTGAACGCAACACCGCTCGGCTCGGCGATCATTCTCGCGGTCGGCCTGCTGTTCCTGTATTTCGGCGTGGCCCTGTGGCGTCGTTGCCGGCGTCGCGCACGGCAATCGCGGGAACTGAACATGTCCCCGCATCTGATGAAAAAACACGATTGATCGACGGCCTGGCTTTTTGCCGGGCCGTTTTGTGTCTGTTTGGGTAAACTGGCCGCCCTTCGCGGAGGCTGACATGCAAGACGACGATTTTTCCCTGTTCAAAAGTGCGATCCAAGGTGTCAAGCCGATCAAGCACGACCGCGCCGACACCGGCAAACCCAAGGCTGACCGTGACCGGATCGCCAAGCTGCGCCAGTCCGCCACCGTGCGCACCGACACCACTACCGTTGACGGCCTGTCCGATCAGTTCGTGATCGACGTCGGTCCTGAAGACGAGTTGATGTGGGCCCGCGACGGGGTGCAGGAAAGCCAGATGCGCAAGCTCAAGATCGGGCAAATCCCGTTCGAAGGCAGCCTCGACCTGCACGGCATGAGTGTGGAAAAGGCTCGCGAAACCCTTTGGGCATTTCTGGCCGAAGCGACAAAATTCGAAATCCGCTGCGTGCGCGTCACCCACGGCAAGGCTGTGCGTCTGGACGGCAAGCGGCCAATGATCAAAAGCCACGTCAACACCTGGCTGCGCCAGCATGCGCAAGTGCTCGGTTTCTGCTCCTGCCAGGCGAAACACGGCGGTGCCGGCGCCGTTTACGTGATGCTCAAACGCACCATGATGGAAGGTCGCGACGAATAAATCCGTCACACCCAAAACCTGGGTGGGCTTATCTGCTTACGCAGCATGCCTTGACGAAAAGCTGTCTGGGTGAGCCTACCTACCAGGGCTCGCGCCTCGGTCAGTCAAACGTAGATAGAATCCTGGATTCGAGCCTCCCCCGCCGGAAAACTTTAAAGTTGGGCGCAATGGAGCTTGAGCGCGCTTTCGGGTAGCATTGCCGCCCTCAAAGGATATGACCCCGGCATGAACAACTCGAAAAAAACCAACAGCGATTTTTATCCGAATCTTGACTGGCTACGTTTATTGCTCGCAATACAAGTAGTCGCCATTCATTGCGGTGTAGCGCCAACCGTTTTCATCAATCCGGTACCAGCATTTCTTGCCATTAGTGGTTTTGTAGTGCTTGGCAGTTTGGAGCGCAGATCGGTAGGGCAGTTCTTTATCGGCCGGGCCCTTCGAGTCCTGCCCCTGCTATTTGTCTCTTTCATTGCAATCTGGGTTCTTTACAACCCGGAGGAAATGCTCAAAAACATACTTTATTGGCTTTGGCCTACGGGCGCAGTTCCAGTAAACAACGTAGCCTGGTCACTCATTTACGAAGAAGCTTTCTACCTGCTACTTGCAATACTTTTTTCGCTGGGAGTTTATCGGAGCAAAATCGGTCCGATTTTAATATTTGCAGCAATCACTTTCACTACAATCACGCTTGAACTAAAAATTCTCAATTTTACCTCTTACATACTCGGCACTTCTTTTTTCCTGGGCAACATCGCCTACCTTTATCGCCATCAAATTCGTCAGTACGTGAACCCGTGGGTGGCAACCGCACCACTGTTGCTTCTGACTTCCTATATATATCAGATGCCTTACATAAACATAGGCTGGCGCCCGGAAATATGGATCGACATTGCCGCCTTCCTTGCCATGCTGATATTTGCTATCGCCGGCCCGCAGCTGCCGCGACTTACAATCGACATCAGCTATTCACTTTACCTTCTGCACTGCCTGGTTAGAAATGAACTTGTTTATTTCATACCAACCGGAGCAAGGCTATTTGTCTTCGTCATGCTGGCAGCATTACCTATCTGCTATGCGTCCTGGTATCTCATCGAAAAACCATCCATGAGACTCAAGGGCCGCTTGTCAGAACTCTCTTTACTCAAAGCTCGCTTGTCAGCGGCCTGACCCCGCTGCCTTCGGATAGAATTGCGCACATTAAGCTTAGGGATACATCATGTCTGCAACAGAACCAACAAAGGGAATACATTACCCAAACTTTGACTGGCTGCGCCTCTTGCTGGCGATTCAGGTTGTCGCGATTCACACAGGCGTCGGCTCCAATGTATTCATGAATCCGGTGCCCGCCTTTCTTGCGATCAGTGGCTTTGTGGTATTGGGAAGCATCGAGCGACGTCCCATCGGCCATTTCTTCATTAGCCGAGCGCTTCGAGTCTTGCCGCTGTTGGCTGTATCATTCGTGGCGGTCGGTATTTACTTCAGCCCGGAAGAAATGTACAGGAACATTCTGTTTTGGCTGTGGCCAACTGGCACCCCGCCCGCCAACCCGGTCGTGTGGACGCTTATTTACGAAGAAACTTTTTACGCACTGCTCGCCATTCTGTTCTCGCTTGGAGTCTATCGGAAGAAGATAGTACCGATTGCCATCTGCGCCGTGATCATGGGCTTGTCCATTTCATTCAAACTCATTGCTCTACCTCCTCCATGGTACATGCTGGGTTCGGCATTCTTTCTGGGTAACGTTGTTTATCAGTCTCGCGACCTGATTATCAAATATGTGAACAAATGGGTAGCCACTGGACTGCTGATTGCGTCGATAGTTGCTGTTTACAATCTTCCGTATCAGTCGACATTTCGTTACCCCGATACTTACATTGACTTCCTGGCTTTTCTTGCAATGTTGATTTTTGCCATTGCCGGGCCGCAACTACCACGACTCAAAGTAGACATGAGCTACTCAATTTACTTGCTTCACTGCCTGGTTCTGGCCCAAATCAATTATTTTGTGCCAATGGGTAACCGTATATTTTGGTTCACCTTGCTGACGACACTTCCAATCAGCTATGCAGCGTGGTACATCATCGAAAAGCCGGCGCTTGATCTGAAAAACAAAATACTCCAGAAAAAAGTGCCCGTCGGTAAGCTGGAACAAGCCTGAACCGCACTCGGTGATCAGAGCCGCTCACGGACGACGGCTCTGATCGCCGCAGAAAGCTTCCAGATCGCATTTTCCAGCATTAAAAGAAGGGACGACTCTTCAACGGTGACTGGTAAATACCTCGAAGCTGAGCAACCCGCACCGCGGATTCACCATCGGCAATACAACTGCCGTCACAGTTACGCTACCATGTGCCCCACGGCGGGTATGAACCCTGCAATCATTGCCACTCAATCCACTCATGGCGTTCAGATGTCGCTATCGACCAGAACCCAATGGATCACTCCAGTTCGTTTCGGGGGTGGAATCCGGAAAAATGATAGCGTTTGAGTGGCACACAATTGGAACAGACAGAAACAGTTCCCCCTGAAACCCTTATGGAATCAGCCTCTGTGACACTGGAACAGAATTACACCGCGATTCTCGGCCAACTGGGCGAGGACGTCTCCCGCGAGGGCCTGCTCGACACGCCAAAGCGTGCCGCCAAAGCCATGCAGTACCTCTGCCGCGGTTATGAACAGACGCTCGAAGAGGTCACCAACGGTGCCCTGTTCAGCTCCGACAACAGCGAAATGGTGCTGGTCAAGGACATCGAGCTGTACTCGTTGTGCGAACACCACCTGCTGCCGTTCATCGGCAAGGCCCACGTCGCGTACATCCCGAGCGGCAAAGTGCTGGGCCTGTCGAAAGTCGCGCGGATCGTCGACATGTACGCCCGCCGCCTGCAGATCCAGGAAAACCTAAGCCGCCAGATCGCCGATGCGGTCCAGCAGGTCACCGGCGCGCTGGGCGTGGCCGTGGTGATCGAGGCCAAGCACATGTGCATGATGATGCGCGGTGTCGAGAAACAGAATTCGTCGATGATCACCTCGGTGATGCTCGGTGAGTTCCGTGAAAACGCAGCGACCCGCAGCGAGTTTCTCAGCCTGATCAAGTAATTCGTGACAGAAAAAAACCGGCGTTGATCGCCGGTTTTTTTTCGTCCGTGAAAAATCGGGTAAGCTGCGCGCCTTCTTCAATGTCCCTGTGAGGCTTGTAACGTGTTCGTCAAAGCGCTTCGTGTCGGCCTCGGCCAACTGATCATCTTCGTTGATTTCCTGACCCGCCCGGGCAAGAAACAGCGCCCCGCCGCTGCCCAGGCTCAGGTTGACGCCGCCGCCAAGGACCTGACCCTGTATCAGTTCCACGCCTGCCCGTTCTGCGTGAAGACCCGCCGCAGCCTGCGCCGCCTGAACGTTCCGGTGGCCCTGAAGGATGCGAAAAACAATGAACAGGATCGCCAGACCCTGCTGGAACAGGGCGGCAAGATCAAAGTGCCGTGCCTACGTATCGAAGAGAACGGCCAGACCACCTGGATGTACGAGTCCAACACGATCATCGAATATCTGAACAAGCGGTTCGCCGCAGTCTGACTCAAAAAAAAACCGGCCTGATGGCCGGTTTTTTTATGCCGCCTGCGCTGCCTGTGCCTGACGCACCACCGCCGCCAGACGCTTGAGCCCTTCGTCCAGTCGTGCCGGATCGATGTGACTGAAGTTCAGGCGCAGATGACCGGGATTGCGATCCGGCTCGGGGAAGAACGGTTCGCCCGGCATGAACGCCACATCGTTGGCCAACGCGGTGTTCAGCAACGTGCGGGTGTCCAGCGGTTGCTTCAGGGTCAGCCAGAAAAACAGCCCGCCCTGCGGCGTGTTCCAGTCCGCCAGATCGCCGAAGTGAGTTTCCAGCGCTGCTTGAAAGGCATCGCGACGCTGACGGTAGAAGCCGCGCAATTCACTCAAGTGCTGCTGATATTTCTCACTGCCGATCCACTGCAACGCCTGCCACTGACCGATGCGGTTGGTGTGCAGGTCCGCTGACTGCTTGAGTTTGAGCAGATGCGGAAACAGATCCGGGCTGGCGATGAGATATCCGACACGCAGGCCCGGCAGCAGGGTTTTCGACACGGTGCCGGTGTAGATCCAGCTGGATTTCTTCAAACGTCCGGCAATCGGCTGGGCGCTGCCGCCGTCGAAGGTCAGCTCGCGATAAGGCTCATCTTCAATCAGGGTCACGCCAAATTCGTCGAGCAATGCCGCGACGGCAGCGCGCTTGGCTTCGCTGTAGCGCACGGCGGACGGGTTCTGGAAGGTCGGGATCAGATAGATGAACGCAGGACGGTGCTGCTGCAGACGCTGACGCAACTGGGCGAGGTTCGGCCCGTCAGCCTCCAGCGGCACGGTCAGGCAATCGGCGCCGAACAGCTGGAAGATCTGCAAGGCTGCCAGATACGTCGGCGCTTCGAGCAGGATTTCGGTGCCCTTGTCGATGTAGAGCTTGGCCGCCAGGTCTAGGGTTTGCTGGGAACCGCTGACCACCAGCACCTGACTCGCCTCACACGGCAAACCCAGCGCCCTCGCCTCTGCTGCCAGCGCTTCGCGCAATGCCGGCTCGCCTTCGCTCATGCCGTACTGGCCGAGAGAAAGCGGCATGTCGGCCCATTCAACCTTCGGCAACATGGCTTCGGCAGGCAAACCGCCAGCGAAAGACATGACCTCCGGGCGTTGGGCCGCGGCAAGGATTTCACGGATCAGAGAACTTTTGAGGCGTGAGACACGTTCGGAAAAAGCCATGGAAGTCACCGCTAGCGAGGCATGGGAAATATGAGTCAAACTTGTTGACTGAAATTACGACACCCTCTCTGGAAACGTCAATATGCTTGACCTTAAAAACTGCGCCAGCCAACAACAAGCCATGGAAGCGTTTTTCTTCGGTTACCAGGCGTTCACTGCCAAGGCCGACGAAATGCTTGAGCGTCGCGGCTTGTCCCGCGTGCATCAACGCATCGTGTTTTTCATCGCTCGCTACCCGAACCTGAGCGTCAAGGAATTGCTCGCGCTGCTCGGCGTCAGCAAGCAGGCGCTGAACATGCCGTTGCGGCAACTGCAGGAAATGCATCTGGTGGACAGCGTGGCGTCGGAGACCGACAAGCGTAAACGCCTGCTGGAACTGACCGTTGAAGGCGCGAAATTTGAACAGGCGCTGCGCCGGGAACAGGTGAAATTACTCGAACGCGTGTTTGCCGAAGCTGGAGAAACGGCGGTAAACGGCTGGTTGGCGGTGAATCTGGCGCTGGGAACCAACCGCCCGAACGAGTGATATAGCTTGATCGCCAGTATTTTCGTCCACAAAACCAAAAACAATATTTGCTTTATTTGTACACAAAAGCATAATCCACAGCGTGCGAGTTCCTGACCGCATGGTCAACAAATTCGCGTATGCCTCAAAGGGCCGCTGCCACCCCTCATGGGTCCGGCCCTAGAAATAACAATAAAACTCTTGAGGAGTACTCGCTGTGGAAAGCCGCAAATCCGAAGCATCGACGCTGGAACTCTCGCCGCCGTTACGCAATGGCCTGCTTGAGCGCATCTTCAAACTCAGCTTGCATGGCACCACGGTGAAGACCGAGCTGATTGCCGGTCTGACAACCTTCATCACCATGGCCTACATCATTTTCGTCAACCCGAACATCATGGCCGATGCCGGGATCGATCACGGTGCAGCCTTCGTCGCGACCTGTATCGCCGCTGCGCTGGGCTGCCTGCTGATGGGCCTCTACGCCAACTGGCCGGTAGGCCTGGCGCCGGGCATGGGCCTCAACGCGTTTTTCACCTACACCGTGGTCGGCACCATGGGCTACAACTGGGAAACCGCGCTCGGTGCGGTGTTCGTCTCGGGCGTGCTGTTCATGATCCTGACCTTTTCGCGCATTCGCGAATGGCTGCTCAACAGCATTCCGGTCAGCCTGCGCTATGCGATGGGCGCCGGTGTAGGTTTGTTCCTCGGGCTGATCGGCCTGAAAACCGCCGGCATCGTCGTCGATAGCCCGGCTACCCTGATCAAGCTCGGCTCGCTGCGTGAACCCGGTCCGCTGCTTGCCGCCATCTGCTTCCTGATGATCGCGATCCTCAGCTACCACAAAGTGTTCGGCGCGATCCTCATCAGCATCATCACCGTGACCCTGGCCGGCTGGGGGATTGGTCTGGTGCACTACGAGGGCATCATGTCCGCCCCGCCAAGCCTGGCGCCGACCTTCATGGCCATGAACGTCGCCGGCGTGTTCAACGTCAGCATGATCAGCGTGGTCCTGGCCTTCCTGTTCGTGCACATGTTCGACACCGCCGGCACCCTGATGGGCGTCGCCCAGCGCGCCAACCTGGTGAACGCTGACGGTCGTATCGAAAACCTTTCCCGCGCCATGAAGGCCGATAGCGCCTCCAGCGTTTTCGGTGCAGTGGTCGGTGTCCCGCCAGTGACAAGTTATGTGGAAAGTGCCGCTGGTGTAGCCGCTGGTGGTCGGACTGGTCTTACCGCAGTCACCGTGGGTGTGCTATTTATAGCCGCGATGTTCTTTGCACCGCTGGCCGGCATGATTCCCGCTTACGCCACCGCCGGTGCGCTGATTTACGTAGCGATGCTGATGATGGGCGGCATGGCGCACATCGAATGGGACGAAGCGACCGACAGCATTCCGGCCATCGTCACCGCGATCATGATGCCGCTCACCTTCTCGGTCGCCGACGGTATCGCGCTGGGCTTCATTACCTATGTCGCGCTGAAGGCCGGCACCGGTAAATACAAAGAGATCTCCGTCAGCCTGTGGGTGCTCTGCGCGATCTTCATCGCCAAGTTCATCTTCCTGTAAGCGCTACGCGGTTCACGCTTCAAAACAGCCTCACCCCACCGGGTGGGGCTTTTGCACATTCTTGATAACGATAAAAAGGAGCAAGTGATGAGTCTGGAAACCTGGCTGCTGTTCAGCGGCGCTGCGCTGGTGGTGATCCTGATTCCGGGGCCGCTGTCGTTGCTGATGATCAGCAACAGTCTGAATTACGGTCTGCGCCGGTCGTATCCGGCCTTTCTCGGCGGAGTGATCGCATCGATCTGCCTGCTTAGCGCTTCGGCGCTGGGGCTGGGCGCCCTGCTGCTGGCGTCGGAAAAACTGTTCAGCGCGCTGAAAATCGTCGGCGCGCTGTACCTGTTCTACCTTGCCTGGCAGAGCTGGCAGCAATCGCGCCAGCCATCGGTGGGTGCCGAGGTACCGCAAGCAGCGCCGGTTCCGCGATTCCGCGCACTGTTCGGACGGGCCTTCGTATTGGGTGCCAGCAATCCGAAAGACATTCTGTTTTTCGCCGCATTCCTGCCGCAGTTCCTCAGCGCCGAACAACCTTTCCTGCCACAGTTGTTGGTGATGATCGCCACCTGGACCGTCCTCGACCTGCTGTGCAAGCTGACTTATGGACTTGGAGCCCACGGCGCAGCGCGTTACCTGCGTAGCGGCAAGGGTCAGAGCTGGTTCAACCGCATCAGCGCCGGATTGTTTGGTGGTGCAGGTGCAGCTTCCTTGCTGAGCAGCCACTGATTTGCGATGGGCATGCCGCCATTTCCCGTCGAAGTGGCGGCACCGGAAACACCCGGCATCAACTGCCTCAGCCGATAAACATATGTACTACACGGGACAGCCCCGGCTTGAAGATGATCGAGCGCACCATCAACTGGATGCACTGAGCAAAACGATCAATGAGCCCGAAAAAGCCGATCCGCCCGAAAACCCCACCTGCTTCAGACCAAAGCACCCCGACTCTGCGCGACACGACGCCTGAAATATCCGTCAGGCAGCCGCTGCATGTCGACTATCAGCACCTCGACCCGACAGCCACCCCGCATCCCGGACAAACCGATCCGCCCCCCTCCACACCGCCACCACTCCAGATAGCCGATCTACCCGCCGAAACCCATATTGCCCGTATCGAAAACGAGCGTCCGGTCACGGACTACTTTCTTGCTCCGCGGATCGTCGACAGATTGCCCCAGCCCGATCTACTGACGGGGTTTCGCAAGGCCGGGCCGCACACCTACGTCGACCTGACCGATGGCAGAACCGTTCTGCTCGGCACGGATCTGCAAAGCCGGCTCAGAGCCCGGTTGGCGACCGAACTCTGGGCGTCCGGCCCTCGACTCGAGCAGGTGCCAGGCACACTACAATGGCGCGCCGTGGCACCGGAGAGTTCACTGGACACTGACGCCTCCCGATTGTCTGTCACCCGCATCGCCCTATCCGATGACCGCACACACGTCACACCCTCCAAACGTCCTCGCATGACCAATGATGGACAACCGAGCGGCGAATCGATCGGCCCGGACCGCACGATTACCGACATCGGCGCACAGCAGATCACAGCGTTTGATACCTTGAACGATCCCTGGAAGACCTGGGGCATTACCGCCCATCATGTTTCAGCTGACGACATCAACATCAAAGGGGTCAATTACAAGGCCCTGCCCCGCGGCACCGAGCCCAATCATCCCATTGTCTACGTCAAGCATCCGAACCACATGATCTACGACTATGCGTCGCTGGATCGGACATTGCGGGTCGATTTACTGCAGCAACCTCGCGGCGCCATTCGTGTTCCTCCAGAACTCCACTGGGAAATCGATCCGACCCTTCCATTCCAGAGACCGATGAGGGATACCGTCGCGACCTACTTCCCCGAGCTGGCGGACGTCACCCTGCACAACGTCGCCAAACGACAATTCATGCTTGCCAATGGCTCCGAGCTGGCGACCGGCACCGGCCTGACCCTGTTGCGCCAAGCGTTCAATGACTGGAAAACCGGCACCGTCAATCCGCGTCCGGAGCTGATCGACCCGCTGCTGATGCTCGAATCATTGCCGCGCGCCGGATCCAGTATCAACCGCAAAATCGAGCTGCCCGTTGCCGGCGTGAAAAACGGCCTGCGTCGACTGGATTTCGACCCGGCCCGGTTTCGACAGGAATGGAGTTATTTCATGCCGAGCCATTCGGCGGTCGATATAAAGCGCTTCGCAGCGGGGCTTCTGACACGTAATGGTTACAGCGTTTTCGAGCCCAGCCCTGCACAAAGCTTTGCGGCAGTGGTCTTCAAGCGAACTGGACACGATTTCGTTTTTTTTCTCAGCCTGCATCGCATCAAAGGCCGCCAGATACCTCAGCCAATGAAGCAGGACCCGAAAGCCTCGAATATCAGGCTGATCGATCAGGTGGGGTCAGACGCCGCGCAAGCCGTAGAAGCGGCCCATGCAGTGAACAAGGTGATCTGGCTCAGGGGAGGCGCACAGACACTCGCCACTTATCCGGATACGTTTTTCATTGTCAGGGATGATTACGCCAGGATTTGAGGCTTCGCAGGCGCGAGGCCAAAAAAAGCCCGCAGTGTGAGCGGGCGAAAGACCAAAGAAGCTATATGCGCAGTCGCTTCCCGGCAGGGGCAGCTGCTTGGGGGTCAGCTGCCCCGATAGGTGGAATAGCTGTAAGGCGAGATCAGCAACGGTACGTGGTAGTGATCCTGTTCGGCAGAGATACCGAACCGCAGCACGACCACGTCCAGGAATGCCGGCTCCGGCAACTGGACGCCACAGGCGCGGTAGTAATCGCCGGCGTGGAACTGAACCTGATAGACACCGGTACGATAGTCATCGCCTTGCAGCAGCGGCGCATCGACCCGACCATCGCTGTTGGTAAGCGCACTGGCGACCAATTCCAGGTGCGAACCTTCAACGCGGTACAGCTCGACCTTGATCGAGCTGCCCGGGCAACCGTGTGCAGCGTCCAAAACGTGTGTTGTCAAACGTCCCATTGATTCTGCGCGCCTGCCTGCGTGGAGCAGTCAGACTTCGCGCCTCCCGAAGTCAGTTGAAAAGGAGACCGCACCGTTTCGGAGCACGAAAAGTTGCGGCGAGCGATTGATTAAGACACTTTTCAAAAAAATTGTACACAATAAAAACGACATTTTTCCTCCTACCCCCGCCATCCTTCGATTTCCCGGTGATTTGCCGTTTAACCTTGCATCCATTGAACCCCCAATCCATTAGCTGACTGGTCAGGCAGGTTTCTTGCAGGCTCACGCCAATAACAGCAAAAGATGACAGCCGATGAAAAATGCGAAAAATCAGGCTTACAAATTGAGAATAAAGTTGTATACAATCAGCCCATCGCTGTGACGCCAGCCTGCCATCCAAACTTCAGGGCGCCACACAATCTGTCAACGAATAAGAAGGAAGACTGCAGTGAGCGCTGACTACCCACGCGACCTGATCGGTTACGGCAGTAACCCTCCTCACCCACACTGGCCGGGCAATGCCCGGATCGCCCTGTCGTTCGTACTCAATTACGAAGAAGGCGGCGAGCGCAACATTCTGCACGGCGACAAAGAATCGGAAGCCTTCCTCTCGGAAATGGTCGCGGCCCAGCCTCTGCAAGGCGCGCGCAACATGAGCATGGAATCGCTTTACGAGTATGGCAGCCGCGCCGGTGTCTGGCGGATCCTGAAACTGTTCAAGGAATTCGACATTCCACTGACCATCTTCGCCGTGGCCATGGCCGCCCAGCGTCACCCGGACGTGATCCGCGCGATGGTCGAGGCCGGTCACGAGATCTGCAGCCACGGCTACCGTTGGATCGACTATCAGTACATGGACGAGGCGCAGGAACGCGAGCACATGCTCGAAGCGATCCGCATCCTCACCGAACTCACCGGCGAACGCCCGCTGGGCTGGTACACCGGCCGCACCGGCCCGAACACTCGTCGCCTGGTGATGGAAGAAGGCGGTTTCCTCTACGACTGCGACACCTACGACGACGACCTGCCCTACTGGGAACCGAACAACCCGACCGGCAAACCGCACCTGGTGATCCCGTACACCCTGGACACCAACGACATGCGCTTCACCCAGGTCCAGGGTTTCAACAAGGGCGACGATTTCTTCGAATACCTCAAAGACGCGTTCGACGTGCTTTATGCCGAAGGCGCCGAAGCACCGAAGATGCTGTCGATCGGTCTGCACTGCCGTCTGGTAGGCCGCCCGGCGCGTCTGGCGTCGCTCAAGCGCTTTATCGAATACGCTAAAAGTCATGAACAGGTGTGGTTCAGCCGTCGCGTCGACATCGCGCGTCACTGGCACGAAACCCACCCGTACCAAGGGGTTGCCAAATGAGCACCTTTCAAAGCCTGAAACCGTCGACCCTGAGCCGAGACGCCTTCGTCAAAGCCTTCGCCGACATCTACGAACATTCGCCATGGGTGGCCGAGAAGGCCTTCGACCTGGGCCAGGACGCGTCGATCGACCAGATCGAAACCCTGCACCAGCGCATGAGCGACATCCTGTTGAGCGCCGATCACGCCAGTCAACTGGCACTGATCAACGCTCACCCGGACCTGGCCGGCAAAGCTGCCGTCCAGGGCGAGTTGACCGAAGCCAGCACCAATGAACAGGCTGGCGCCGGTATTCACCAATGCACGGCCGAAGAGTTCCAGCGCTTCACCGAGCTGAACGACGCCTACAAAGCCAAGTTCAAGTTTCCCTTCATCATGGCGGTAAAAGGCAGCAACCGGCATCAGATCCTCGCGGCGTTCGAAACGCGCATTCACAACCCGGTCGACACCGAGTTCAAATGCGCGCTGGCGGAGATCAACAAGATCGCCCTGTTCCGATTACTGACTCTCTAGCAAGCCTGGCCCGAGTGCATCAAACGCGGAGAGCACCCAGGGCCCTGCAAGCATCCCAAGCCACTTATTTAAAGGCAGACAAGAAGAATGAAAGCTTACGCCGTACCTTTCGAGAAGTTCGTCAACCTGGCCGATGCCCGTCTGGGCACCAAAATCATCTCGGTCACCGATGACTGGTTCGCAGACGCCAATCGTCTGTTTCAGCCGACCCCGGCCGTGTGGAAGGAGGGCGTGTTCGATGACAACGGCAAGTGGATGGACGGCTGGGAGTCCCGCCGCAAGCGCTTCGAAGGCTACGACAGCGCGGTGATCCGCCTGGGCGTACCGGGTTCGATCAAAGGCGTGGACATCGACACTTCATTCTTCACCGGCAACTTCCCGCCATCGGCCTCGCTGGAAGCCTGCTTCCTGGCGTCGGGCGAGCCGGACGAAAACACCCAGTGGACTGAAGTGCTGTCGGCCGTCGAGCTGCAAGGCAATAGCCACCACTACCACGAAATCAGCAACGACAAGGCGTTCAGCCACCTGCGCTTCAACATCTACCCGGATGGCGGCGTGGCCCGTCTGCGCGTGTACGGCATTCCGTTCCGCGACTGGTCGGCTGTTGGCGACAACGAGCAAGTCGACCTGGCCGCAGCCCTCAACGGTGGCCGCGCCCTCGCCTGCTCCGACGAACACTTCGGCCGCATGAGTAACATCCTCAACCCGGGCCGTGGCATCAACATGGGCGACGGCTGGGAAACCGCACGTCGTCGTACCCCGGGCAATGACTGGGTCATCGTCGCACTGGGCCACCCGGGCGAGATCGAAAAAATCATCGTCGACACCCTGCACTTCAAGGGCAACTACCCGGACACCTGCTCGATCCAGGGCGCGTTCGTCAAGGGCGGCACCGACAGCCAGATCGAAACCCAGTCGCTGTTCTGGCGCGAACTGCTGCCAAGCCAGAAGCTGGAAATGCACGCCGAACACACCTTCGTCGAGCAGATCAAGGCACTGGGCCCGATCACCCACATCCGCCTGAACGTGTTCCCGGATGGTGGTGTGAGCCGCCTGCGCGTTCTCGGCAAGGTAGCGAAGTAAGCGGCGCGACCATTCGCGAGCAAGCTCGCTCCCACATTGATCGCAATTCCTGTGGGAGCGAGCTTGCTCGCGAAAGCGTCAGATCAAACAACACAGAATTCGGATAAGAAGAACAGCATGCGCACACTGACGATTGAACCGCTGACCAAAGAAGCCTTCGCCCCTTTCGGTGACGTGATCGAAACCGACGGCAGCGATCACTTCATGATCAACAACGGTTCGACCATGCGCTTCCACAAACTGGCGACGGTCGAAACCGCGACGCCTGAGGACAACGCGATCATCAGCATCTTCCGCGCCGACGCGCAGGACATGCCGCTGACCGTCAGCATGCTGGAACGCCATCCGCTGGGCAGCCAGGCTTTCATTCCGCTGCTCGGCAACCCCTTTCTGATCGTGGTCGCGCCACTTGGCGATGTACCTGTATCAGGCTTGGTCCGCGCCTTCGTCACCAACGGCAGGCAGGGCATCAATTACCATCGCGGCGTCTGGCACCACCCGGTGCTGACGATCGAAAAGCGGGATGACTTCCTGGTGGTTGATCGCAGTGGCACAGGCAATAACTGCGATGAGCATTTTTTCAAAGAGGATGAGCGTTTGATCCTCGCCCCCCACCAATAAGAGAAGGTCTGATCACTCGACAACAAGAGTGACAGGCGAGAGGTAAAGACTGTGGAAGCACATCTGTTGGAATGGCTGAACCTGAGCGTGCGCTGGGTTCACATGATCACTGGCGTGGCCTGGATCGGCGCGTCGTTCTACTTCGTCTGGCTGGAGAACAACCTCAACCGCGTCAACCCGAAAACTGGTCTTGCCGGTGATCTGTGGGCGATCCACGGCGGCGGTATCTATCACCTGGAAAAATACAAACTGGCCCCTCCGTCGATGCCGGAGAACCTGCACTGGTTCAAATGGGAAGCCTATTTCACCTGGATGTCGGGGATCGCGCTCCTTTGCGTGGTGTTCTACTCCAACCCCGTGCTTTACCTCGTGGCACCTGGCAGCGGCCTGACCGGCCCTGAAGGCGTGGCCATCGGCATCGGTTCGCTGATCGCCGGCTGGTTCATCTACGACTTCCTCTGCGATTCGCCTCTGGGCAAGAAACCTGCCCTGCTCGGCTTCATCCTGTTCGTGCTGATCATCGGCGCGGCGTATGGCTTCAGCAAGGTGTTCAGCGGTCGTGGTGCATACCTGCACGTCGGCGCGATCATCGGCACCATCATGGTCGGCAACGTGTTCCGCATCATCATGCCGGCGCAGCGCGCACTGGTGGCCGCGATCGCCGAGAACCGCACGCCGGATCCGGCCCTGCCGGCCAAAGGCCTGCTGCGTTCGCGTCACAACAACTACTTCACCCTGCCGGTGCTGTTCATCATGATCAGCAACCACTTCCCGAGCACTTACGGCAGCCAGTACAACTGGCTGATCCTCGCCGGGATCGCGGTGTTGGCGGTGTTGGTGCGTCACTACTTCAACACCCGTCACGACAGCCACAAGTTTGCCTGGACCCTGCCAGTGGCGGCGGTGGGCATGATCAGTCTGGCGTACGTCACCGGCCCTGCGCCGATGTCGACCGCTCCGGACGTGGCCAAGGCGCCTGCGAAAATCGAGTACCAGCCGCTGCCGGAAACAGCTTTGGGTGGTGGCGCGAAACCGGCTGAAGCAGCACAACCAGCCGCCCCTGCTGCACCGGCCGCAGCTCCGGCCCAGGCGTCCAACGCCGGCCCTGCGTTCGACAAGGTGCACAACGTGATCCAGGAACGCTGCGCGGTCTGCCACTCGGCCAAACCGACCAGCCCGCTGTTCAGCGCTGCACCGGCCGGTGTGATGTTCGACACCCCCGAGCAGATCCGCCAGAACGCGGCACGGATCCAGGCGCAAGCCATCACCACGCAGATCATGCCACTGGGCAACATCACACAGATGACCCAGCAGGAACGTGACCTGATCGGTGCATGGATCGCCCAGGGAGCCCAGACCAACTAAGCAGCAAAAAAGCTTCGCGAGCAAGCTCGCTCCCACACAGGTCATGCAGTACCTGTGGGAGCGAGCCTGCTCGCGAATCGCCGCAACGCGGTTTACCTGATGCAAAGAGGACAGCGGCAAGCAACCCGGCCGCTGTTCATCACAAGAATAAAAAAGATCCGAGGTGTTGCATGTCCGAGCTGTCCAAAGCGCGCATCCCCGACGCACCCGCCATTCAGCGTTTGCCCCTTTTGCAACTGATCCTGGTCGGTTTGCAACATGTACTGCTGATGTACGGCGGCGCCATCGCGGTACCGCTGATCATTGGACAGGCCGCTGGCCTGAGTCGTGAAGAAATCGCCTTCCTGATCAACGCCGACCTGCTGGTCGCCGGCATCGCCACCATCGTGCAATCCCTGGGGATCGGCCCGATGGGCATTCGCATGCCGGTGATGATGGGCGCCAGTTTCGCCGCCGTCGGCAGCATGGTCGCCATGGCCGGCATGCCCGGCATCGGTCTGCAGGGAATCTTCGGCGCCACCATCGCCGCCGGGTTCTTCGGCATGATCATCGCGCCGTTCATGTCCAAGGTCGTACGCTTTTTCCCGCCTCTGGTGACCGGCACGGTCATCACCTCGATCGGTCTGTCGCTGTTCCCCGTGGCCGTGAACTGGGCCGGTGGCGGCGCTGGCGCCGCTCAATTCGGTTCACCGATTTACCTGGCCATCGCCGCACTGGTACTGGCCACCATTCTGTTGATCCACCGCTTCATGCGCGGTTTCTGGGTCAATATTTCCGTGCTGATCGGCATGTGCCTGGGCTACGTGCTCTGCGGCGCCATCGGCATGGTCGACCTGAGCGGCATGGCCAACGCGCCGTGGGTTCAGTTCGTCACCCCGCTGCATTTCGGCATGCCGAAGTTCGAACTGGCACCCATCCTGTCGATGTGCCTGGTGGTGGTGATCATCTTCGTCGAGTCCACCGGGATGTTCCTCGCGCTGGGCAAAATCACCGGCCAGGAAGTCTGCCCGCGCATGCTGCGTCGCGGCCTGCTGTGTGATGCCGGCGCTTCGTTCGTTGCCGGATTCTTCAACACCTTCACCCACTCCTCCTTCGCGCAGAACATCGGCCTGGTGCAGATGACCGGCGTGCGTTGCCGCTCGGTGACCATCGTCGCCGGCGGTTTGCTGATCGTCTTGAGCCTGCTGCCGAAAGCGGCGTTTCTGGTGGCATCGATTCCACCGGCGGTGCTCGGTGGTGCGGCGATTGCGATGTTCGGCATGGTGGCGGCGACCGGCATCAAGATCCTGCAAGAGGCCGACATGGGCGACCGTCGCAATCAATTGCTGGTAGCCGTGAGCATCGGCATGGGCCTGATCCCGGTGGTGCGCCCGGAGTTCTTCGCCCACCTGCCATTGTGGATGAGCCCGATCACCCACAGCGGGATCGCCATGGCCACCCTCAGCGCGCTGACGCTGAACCTGTTGTTCAACATTCTCGGCGGCGCCGAACGCGCCGCGATCAACGACTGCCACGCACACCCGCATTAACGAAGTAACCCTGTGGGAGCGAGCTTGCTCGCGAAGAGGCCGGATCAGTCACCATCAATGTTGAATGACCCACCGCTTTCGCGAGCAAGCTCGCTCCCACAGGGGTCAGCGACGCCCTGCCTCAAACAATAAAAACAAGAGGGAGCAACAGATGATCCGGACTCAAACCAACGTATTGTTGAGCGGCGGCCTGCTCGCCGCATCCCAAGCCATGGCCGGCGATTTATTGCTGTGGCAGACTAACAGCCTGAGCTACCTGTACGGCAAGAACTTCGCGATCAACCCGTCGATCCAGCAGACGGTGACGTTCGAGCACGCCGACAAGTGGAAGTATGGCGACAACTTCCTTTTCGTCGACAAGATCTTCTACAACGGCCAGGAAGACCGCAACAAAGGCCCCCACGCGTTCTACGGCGAATTCAGCCCGCGCCTGTCGTTTGGCAAGATCTTCGACAGGAAGCTGGAGTTCGGCCCGATCAGGGACGTGCTGCTGGCCATGACCTACGAGTACGGCGAAGGTGACAGCGAGGCCTATCTGATCGGCCCTGGCTTCGACCTCAAGGTGCCGGGCTTCAACTATTTCACCCTGAATTTCTATCGCCGCCAGACCGAAGGCCCGCGCCCCGGCGACGGCGTATGGCAGATCACCCCCGGCTGGTCCTACAGCATTCCCGTGGGCAATTCCGACCTGCTGATCGACGGCTATCTGGACTGGGTGGTCGACAACGATCAGAACTCCCGTGGCACCTATCACGCCAACCTGCACATCAACCCGCAGATCAAATACGACCTGGGCAAAGCCCTCGGCTGGAGCCAGAAGCAGCTGTACGTCGGCACCGAATACAGCTACTGGAAAAACAAATACGGCGTCGAAAGCACCCACAGTTTCGACACCAACCAGAACACCGCCAGCCTGCTGGTGAAGGTGCACTTCTAAGATGACCCGCAACCGTGCCCCCTACCTGTCGTCGGTGCTCTGTTGCGGGGCACTTGAGGCCTGGCCGTTGAGTCAGTATTCTCCGCGGCCTCCTGAATTCGGTCTAAAAAAAAGCCCGAATTTAATTCCTGACCGAAAAGCCAACTTATCCCGGCCGCGGTCAGTACCGAGGCATCCCGAAAACACGCTCAATCGACTGTTTTTCAGCAGCCGACGGGCGTTTTTTTGCTTTTCGAAAAGCCTTGGCTCAGCTCTTGCTAACAGCATGAAAGCTGACCGGATGGATGACTTTTGCAGCAACGAAAAAAGGCGCCACACCAGAGCGCCGACTCAAAAAAATAAACGTGGAACACCTACTTTGGGAGCAACCGAATGAAACGTATGTGCACCAGCCTGATGCTTGCGGGATCGCTGCTGGCAGGGGGTCAGGCCATGGCCGACGGCCTGCTGCAATGGCAGAACAACAGCCTGACTTACCTCTACGGTAAAGACTTCAAGGTCAACCCGGCCATCCAGCAGACCGTGACCTTCGAACACGCCGATGCGTGGAAGTACGGGGACAACTTCTTCTTCCTCGACAAGATTTTCTACAACGGTGACAAGGACTTCAACAATGGTCCGAACACCTACTACGGCGAGTTCCAGCCACGTATCTCGCTGGGCAAGGTTCTTGACCAGAAGATCGAGTTCGGTCCGATCAAGGATGTCCTGCTGGCGATGACCTACGAGTTCGGCGAGGGCGACACCGAGTCCTACCTGATCGGCCCGGGCTTCGACCTGGCCATTCCGGGCTTCGACTACTTCCAGCTGAACTTCTACCAGCGTCACACCGAAGGCTCGCGTCCGGGTGACAACGTCTGGCAGATCACGCCAGTGTGGTCCTACACCATTCCGGTGGGCGACTCGAACATCCTGATCGACGGCTACATGGACTGGGTGGTCGACAACGACGTCAACAACAAAGGCGAATACCACGCCAACCTGCACTTCAACCCGCAGGTCAAATACGACTTGGGCAAGGCGCTGAATTTCGGCGAGAAGCAGTTGTACGTCGGTGTTGAATACGACTACTGGAAAGACAAGTACGGGATCGACGACACCAAGGCCTTCACCACCAATCAGAACGTGACCAGCTTCCTGGTGAAGTTCCACTTCTGATCCGGCGGCGTCCTCAGGGACGCCTTCGCGAGCAAGCTCGCTCCCGCATTCGGTTTGTGTCGTTCACAAAACCAATGTGGGAGCGGGCTTGCTCGCGAATGGCGGCACCCCAAATCTCAAGCGGGAGCCACCGCCTCGTTAATCCCCAAAAACCGGCACAGCTCATCGCGCTTGGCCAGGGCATCGCGCCGTCCAAGGTCGATCAATTCGCTGCAATACCCCGCCTCGAACAGCAAGTAACTCAACACCCCTGCCCCGCTCGTTTTGGTTGCTCCCGGCCCGCGCAGAAACAGCCGCAACGCCGCCGGCAGTTCCTGGCGATGCCGCGCCGCGATTTCATCGATCGGCTGACTCGGCGAAATCACCAGCACTTCAACTGGCGCCACGCCTAAAGCACGCGTCGGCGTTCCGTCGGGCATCAGACGGCTGAACTGGTTCAGACGCTGAAGCAGCTCGATGTCACTTTCCAGGCTGTCGATGAACGTACTGTTGAGCATGTGCCCGCCGATCTGCGCCAGCGTCGGCTGCTGCCCGGTGTAGGTGCGTTCCAGCGGTTGCGCCGGATCGAAACCGCGCGGGTTGCCGCTGACACCCACCACCAGCACCCGGCTCGCGCCCAGGTGCAGCGCAGGGCTGATCGGTGCCGATTGCCGCACCGCGCCATCGCCGAAATACTCATCGCCAATTTTCACCGGCGCAAACAGCAGCGGGATCGCTGAACTGGCCAGCAAGTGCTCCACCGATAACTGCGTCGGCACACCGATGCGCCGGTGACGCAGCCATGAGTCGATGGTGCCGCCGCCCTGATAGAAGGTCACGGCTTGCCCGGACTCGTATCCGAACGCCGTCACCGCCACCGCGTGCAATTGCTTGCGCGCAATGGACTCGGCGATGCCGGGTATGTGCAGTTTTTCATTGAGCAGATGACGCAGCGGCGAACTGTCGAGCAGCGCCACCGGCATTTGCCGGCCCATGCCCAGCAGGCTGTGACTGACGAAACGACTGGCCTGGCGGATCACCCCCGGCCAGTCGCTGCGCAGCACGCGATGGCTGCGAAAGCCTTGCCAGAACAGCGTAAGGCGTTCGATGGCAGCGCGAAAATCCGTCGCACCGCTGGCCAGGCTCACCGCGTTGATCGCCCCGGCCGAGGTGCCGACGATCACCGGAAACGGATTGTCCGCCCCCAGCGGCAGCAATTCGGCAATCGCCGCCAGCACCCCCACCTGATACGCCGCCCGAGCCCCGCCGCCGGAAAGAATCAAACCTGTGACCGGTTCAGCTGGGCTCATCGCAACGCTCCGTGGTGCTTGTGGGGATGGGTCAATCAACCGCGTTTGGCGTACAGCTTCGGCTCGCCCGGTGGCCGGCTCTTGAAGCGCCGGTGTGCCCACAGATATTGCTCGGGGCACTCACGCAACACGCCTTCGACCCACTGATTGATGCGGATGCAATCTTCTTCTTCGGTCTCGCCCGGGAAACCTTCCAGCGGCGGATGAATCACCAGCCGATAACCGCTGCCGTCGGCCAGACGCTCCTGAGTGAACGGCACCACCAGCGCCTTGCCCAGTCGGGCGAACTTGCTGGTGGCGGTGACCGTCGCGGCCTGAATGCCGAACAGCGGCACGAAGATGCTTTGCTTGGCGCCGTAGTCCTGATCCGGTGCGTACCAGATCGCCCGGCCTGCGCGCAGCAGCTTGAGCATGCCGCGCACGTCGTCACGTTCCACCGCCAGCGAATCGAGGTTGTGCCGCTCGCGGCCCTGACGCTGGACGAAGTCGAACAGCGGGTTCTTGTGCTCGCGGTACATGCCGTCGATGGTGTGCTGCTGGCCGAGCAGCGCCGCGCCGATTTCCAGGGTGGTGAAGTGCACCGCCATCAGAATCACGCCCTTGCCCTCGCGCTGGGCCTTCTGCAAATGCTCAAGACCTTCGACGTTGGCCAGTTTCGCCAGGCGCTGACGCGACCACCACCAGCTCATCGCCATTTCAAAGAAGGCGATGCCGGTGGAGGCGAAGTTTTCCTTGAGCAGGCGCTTGCGTTCGGCGGCGGACTTTTCCGGGAAACACAGTTCCAGATTGCGCTTGGCGATGCGCCGCCGGTCGCCGGCGAAGCGATACATCAAGGCACCAAGAAAACGACCGATGGCCAGCAAGGCCGGATACGGCAGCTGCACGATCAGCCACAACAGCCCGAGGCCGCACCAGAGCGGCCAGAAGCGTGGGGCAAGAAATGCTTTTCGAAAACGCGGGCGATCCATTAAAGCTTCCGTAAATACAGTGGCCGCGCATTCTACATCGTTCGACCCGGCTTGCGGCCTGCGGGCGTTCTCGTTATAAGTCTCGGCACTTTTAGTGACAAGCCGTTGTATGCCGACATGAGCCAAACCGAACCGAAAGACCAAGATCCCGTGTTCCAGCTGAAGGGCAGCATGCTCGCCATTACAGTGCTGGAGCTGTCCCGCAACGACCTGGACAGCCTCGATCGGCAATTGGCCGCCAAAGTCGCCCAGGCACCGAATTTTTTCAGCAACGCGCCGCTGGTTCTGGCGCTGGACAAATTGCCGCCAAACGAAGGCGCCGTCGACCTGCCGGGCCTGATGCGCGTGTGCCGTCAGCACGGCCTGCGTACCCTGGCGATTCGCGCCAGCCGCATTGAAGACATCGCCGCCGCCATCGCCATCGATATCCCGGTGCTGCCGCCGTCCGGCGCCCGTGAGCGACCGCTTGAAACTGCCGAGCCCGTCGCACCGAAGAAGCCGGAAAAGCCGCCGGAGCCAGCCGTCAAACCGACCCGCGTCATCACCACGCCAGTACGTGGTGGCCAACAGATATATGCGCAAGGTGGCGATCTGGTCGTGGTTTCCTCGGTCAGTCCGGGGGCGGAACTTCTCGCCGATGGCAACATCCATGTATACGGCCCGATGCGCGGTCGTGCGCTGGCCGGGGTCAAGGGCGACACCAAGGCGCGGATTTTCTGTCAGCAATTGAGCGCTGAACTGATCTCCATCGCAGGCCATTACAAGGTTTCCGAAGACCTGCGTCGCGATCCGATGTGGGGTTCGGGCGTACAGGTCAGCCTGTCGGGCGACGTGTTGAACATCATTCGGCTTTAACGGATACTGCCGCATTTTCCAAGCATCTCTAAAACGTAGCGAAAACGGCTCAAACGAAGTAGGAAAAAGGCCAAAAGCCAAATTCCAGCCAAGGCTGTCCGACTGCAGTAGTTTTCAAGAGATGTTTTTCAGGGGCTGAACAGTCCTTCTTCCTTAGGGGTGAAACACCTTGGCCAAGATTCTCGTGGTTACATCCGGCAAGGGTGGTGTGGGTAAGACCACCACCAGCGCCGCTATCGGTACCGGCCTCGCTCTGCGTGGCCACAAAACAGTGATCGTCGACTTCGACGTGGGCTTGCGTAACCTTGACCTGATCATGGGTTGCGAGCGCCGCGTGGTGTATGACTTCGTCAACGTGGTGAACGGCGAAGCCAACCTGCAACAGGCCCTGATCAAAGACAAGCGCCTGGAAAACCTCTACGTGCTGGCCGCCAGCCAGACCCGCGACAAAGACGCGCTGACCCAGGAAGGCGTGGAAAAAGTCCTGATGGAGCTCAAGGAGCAATTCGAGTTCGTCGTCTGCGACTCCCCGGCGGGTATCGAAAAAGGCGCCCACCTGGCCATGTACTTCGCTGACGAAGCGATCGTCGTGACCAACCCGGAAGTCTCCTCGGTACGTGACTCCGACCGCATGCTCGGCCTGCTGGCCAGCAAGTCCCGTCGCGCCGAAAAAGGCGAAGAGCCGATCCAGGAACACCTGCTGATCACTCGCTACCACCCGGAGCGCGTCGAGAAAGGCGAAATGCTCGGCGTCGAAGACGTCAAGGAAATCCTCGCCGTGCGCCTGTTGGGCGTCATCCCGGAATCCCAGGCCGTGCTCAAGGCCTCCAACCAGGGCGTACCAGTGATCCTCGATGATCAAAGCGACGCCGGCCAGGCCTACAGCGATACTGTCGATCGCCTGCTGGGCAAGGAAAAAGAACACCGGTTCCTGAATGTCGAGAAGAAGGGATTCTTCGAGCGTCTGTTTGGAGGTAGGTAATGAACCTTTTTGACTTCTTTCGTGCCAACAAAAAGCCAAGTACCGCCTCGGTCGCGAAAGAGCGTCTACAGATCATCGTGGCGCATGAACGCGGCCAGCGCAGCACCCCTGACTACCTGCCATCCTTGCAGAAGGAACTGGTGGAAGTGATCCGCAAGTACGTCAACATCGGCAACGACGACGTACACGTGGCATTGGAGAGCCAGGGCAGCTGCTCGATTCTGGAACTCAACATCACCCTGCCAGACCGCTGAGTCGATCCGGCAGGAACGACGGCGGCTCAGGGCCCTTCCGATACCGGAGGGGCCCTGAGCCGCCGTTGGCATTTGTTACGAGGCTGTTTTAATGCCGTTGTCCAACGTCCAAATCATTCATCAGGACGCCGCCGTTCTGGTGGTGAACAAACCGACCCTGTTGCTTTCCGTCCCTGGCCGGGCCGACGACAACAAGGATTGCCTGATCACCCGCCTGCAGGAAAACGGCTACCCGGAAGCCCGTATCGTCCATCGCCTGGACTGGGAAACGTCGGGAATCATTCTGCTGGCCCGTGACGCCGATACCCACCGCGAACTGTCACGCCAGTTTCACGACCGTGAAACAGAGAAAGCCTACACTGCGCTCTGCTGGGGTCAGCCGGAACTGGACAGCGGCAGCATCGATCTGCCCTTGCGCTACGACCCGCCGACCAAGCCGCGCCACGTGGTCGATCACGAACTCGGCAAACACGCCCTGACCTTCTGGCGTGTGCTGGAGCGTTGTGGCGACTGGTGTCGCGTCGAGCTCACGCCGATCACCGGGCGTTCGCACCAATTGCGCGTACACATGCTGTCGATTGGTCATCCGTTGCTCGGTGACGGCCTCTACGCCCACGAGCAAGCCCTGGCAGCCTGGCCGCGCCTGTGCCTGCACGCGAGCATGCTCAGCTTCACCCATCCACAGTCCGGCGAGCGTTTGCGCTTCGAATGCCCGGCACCGTTTTAAGCGCTGTCAGACCGACTGTGCCCGATTTAAAGGATTTTGTTCCGGATGAGTTGTACTGATTCCCTGGCAACACCCGTCAAGAAGACCCGTCATCAACTGCTCTACCTTATTTACGGCAATCAGGATGTCTACCGGCGTGAAGCCAAGTTCAGCATCCTGACCGCCCTGTCCCAGGCAAAAAACGGCAAGCGTCCGGCGATCAGGATTCTCACTGACCGACCGCAAGACTATGAAGGCTGGCCGGTCGACACCGTGCTGCTTGATGAGTCGACCCTGACCCGCTGGCAAGGCGACAACGGCTATCACCACCGACGCAAGGCCTGCGCCATTGCCGCCGGCCTGCAGTTGGCCGAAAAGACCTTGTTCGTCGACACCGACACCCTGTTCACCAGCGATCCGGGCAGCCTGTTCAAGTACATCGATTCCAATCAGTCGGTGATGGACCGCTTCGAATACGACTGGAAAGATGTTTTCGAGCGACCGGACTACTTGAAACTTGCCCGAGACCTCAGCGCTCATGGTGTCTCCCCGCAGAGCGGTTTCAAGCTCTACAACAGCGGCCTGTGTGGCATCACCGACCGTGACTCGGCGCTGTTCGAGGAATCCATCCGACTGATCGACGAGTGGACCGCAGACGGTTTCGAGATCCACACCATCGAACAGATCGCCCTGTCGTTCGCCATGCGCAAACGGCCGGTGGTCGAGGCGCGCAAGTACATCTATCACTACTTCGCGGAAAAGCGCTTTTTCCACGCGATGCAGGCGTTCTTCTTCGCCCAGCATGGCGAGAAGTTCAGCCAGAGACTGGTAGACCTGTGTGGTGACGTGCCTCGCGTCAAACCTTTCCCGTCCGCCTGGCAGCGCCTGAAGATCAAATGGAAGCTGCGCAACCAGAGCGGTGCCATGCGCAAGGTCGGCCGGGATCTGTTGTACGGCAGCGCCGCGCCGGATCACCCTTACTACAGCGCCTGCCGTCATGAATGGTGGGAATGCGCCTCACGGGAAATCCTGCGCTGGGACGAGAGCCAGCAGAAAAAGCTGCTCAACCAGAGCCGCTGGCCGAAACAACTGCCGCGTCCCGACAAGCCGGAGGACGAAAAAGTCATCATGAAGTACCTGAAAAAACGCGTGGAGGCCGCTCGCTGAGCCGAGCGCTACATGTCATGTCCCAAGCATCAGGCCGATGCGTTAAACTCCCGCCCATTGCTGTCTGGAGCTTCTTATGCGCGAAGAGTTGAACCAAGGCCTGATCGACTTCCTCAAGGCCTCCCCTACCCCGTTCCACGCCACCGCCAGCCTTGTTCAACGCCTGGAGGCCGCCGGTTATGTGCGCCTCGACGAGCGCGAAACCTGGCACACCGAAGCCAATGGTCGTTACTACGTCACCCGTAACGATTCCTCGATCGTCGCGATCAAGATGGGCCGCAACTCGCCGCTGCACGACGGCATCCGCCTGGTCGGCGCCCACACCGACAGCCCGTGCCTGCGAGTCAAGCCACAACCTGAATTGCAACGTCAGGGCTTCTGGCAGCTTGGCGTCGAAGTCTACGGCGGCGCACTGCTGGCGCCGTGGTTCGACCGCGATCTGTCGCTGGCCGGCCGTGTCACCTTCCGTCGTGACGGCAAGGTCGAAAGCCAGTTGATCGACTTCAAGGCACCGATCGCGATCATTCCCAACCTGGCCATTCACCTCAACCGTGAAGCCAACCAGGGCTGGGCCATCAACGCCCAGACCGAACTGCCGCCGATTCTCGCGCAGTTCGCCGGCGACGAACGCGTGGACTTCCGTGCGGTGCTCACCGATCAACTGGCCCGCGAACATGGCCTCAACGCCGACGTGGTGCTGGATTACGAGCTGAGTTTCTATGATACCCAGAGTGCTGCGGTCATCGGCCTGCACGGCGACTTCATCGCCGGCGCGCGTCTCGACAACCTGCTGTCGTGCTACGCCGGCCTGCAAGCCCTGCTGACCGCCGACACCGAAGAAACCTGCGTGCTGGTGTGCAACGACCACGAAGAAGTCGGCTCCTGCTCGGCGTGCGGCGCTGATGGCCCGATGCTCGAACAGACTCTGCGCCGTCTGCTGCCGGAAGGTGACGAATTTGTACGCACCATTCAGAAATCCCTGCTGGTCTCGGCCGACAACGCCCACGGCGTACACCCGAACTACGCCGAGAAGCACGACGCCAATCACGGTCCGAAACTCAACGCCGGCCCGGTGATCAAGGTCAACAGCAACCAGCGCTACGCCACCAACAGCGAAACCGCCGGTTTCTTCCGTCATCTGTGCATGGCCGAAGAAGTGCCGGTGCAAAGCTTCGTGGTGCGCAGCGACATGGGTTGCGGTTCGACCATCGGCCCGATCACCGCCAGCCACCTGGGCGTGCGCACCGTCGATATCGGCCTGCCGACCTTCGCCATGCACTCGATCCGCGAACTGTGCGGCAGCCATGACCTGGCGCACCTGGTCAAAGTGCTGAGCGCGTTTTACGCCAGTCGCGAGTTGCCGTAATCCTTGAAAAAGCATCGCCAGCAGGCTGGCTCCCACAATGGAATGCATTCAAATGTGGGAGCCAGCCTGCTGGCGATGGCAATCGAACAGTCGGCATCACTTCTGGATCCGAACCGGCTCATTTCTGATACACATCAGCACCGTCCATCGAAAACCCACCTAGACTTAAATCATTCCCTTCGACAAGGCTGTCGCCATGATCTCGATGTCTGCGTTCCACTCCATGCTCATTCCCATCCTCTGCGGAATGATTCTGCTGGCCATCGGCTTCAACTTCCGTGACAAGAACGCCGGTGTGTTCGCCATGTGGATCGGCATGCTGATGATCCTGGCCACGGTGGTCTACAAGATCCTGGCCAAACTCAACGAATAAATTTGCGCCCGGCTCGCATTGAATCTGGCGGGCTCGTACACTCGCCCGATCCGCCCCTTGCGAGGTTGACCGCCTAGTGTTCGCTCGTCTTTTTGTCCTGCCCTGCCTGTTCCTTGTCTGCCTGATGACCCTGATGTCGCCGGCGCCTGCCGACGCCGCCGGTCTGCCGGGGCTGCTCACGGGCTCCGGCAATACTCAGCCAGAAGCTCAGGCGCCGCTCGGCCAGTCGCTGGACGAAGTCATCAAGTCGCTGGAAAACGACAAGCAACGCGCCCAGTTGCTGACCGACCTGAAAAAACTGCGCGATGCCACGAAAAAAGCCCAGGCCAGCCCGGAAGAAGGAGTGTTGGGGCTGATCGGCGGCACCCTCGCCACTTTCGAAAAACAGTTCACCGGCGCCGACAGCCCGCTCAATCGCTGGTCCGCCGAATTCGACATGGCTCAGGACGAATTGAAAGGCCTGATGCTGCCGGCCAGCGAATGGCTGCCGATCATCTTTGCCTTCGCCGTGATCCTCGCGGTCTGGAGCCTGCTCGCCGCCGCCCTGATCTGGCTCGGCCATCGGGTACGCATGCGCTTCGGCCTGACTGAAGAACTGCCCCAACACCCCAAGGCCCTCGACATGCTGCGCTTCGCCCTGCGCAAACTTGGGCCGTGGATGATTGCGTTGGTGATCACCGTGTACATGAGCTACGCGCTGCCGTCGTCACTGGGCAAAAGCCTGGCAATGGTGTTGGCATATGCGTTGGTGGTCGGCACCTGCTTCTCGGCTATCTGCGTGATCGCCTTCTCCGTACTCGACGGCCCGCACCGCCATCGCGCGCTATACATCCTGCGCCACCAGGCCTTCCGCCCGTTGTGGCTGATCGGCAGCTTCGCCGCCTTCGGTGAAGCCCTGAGCGATCCGCGGCTGGTAGCCGGCCTCGGCGTGCACCTGGCCCATACTGCCGCCACGGTCGCCAACGTCCTCGCGGCACTGTCGACCGGCCTGTTCATCCTGCGCTTCCGCCGGCCGATCGCCCACCTGATCCGCAACCAGCCGCTGTCCCGCCGCCTGACCCGCCGAGCCCTCAGCGACACCATCGAAATCCTCGGCACCTTCTGGTACGTCCCGGCGCTGGTCCTCGTGGGCATTTCCCTGTTCGCTACCTTCGTCTCCGCCGGCGACACCAGCACCGCACTGCGCCAGTCGCTGATCTGCACTGTGCTGCTGGTCTTGTGCATGGTCATCAACGGCCTCGTCCGCCGCCACGCCCTCAGACCCCAACGCGGCCCAAAACGCCACGCGTTGTATTCCGAGCGCCTGAAAAGCTTCTTCTACACCCTCGCGCATTTGCTGGTGTGGCTGGCCTTCATCGAACTCGGCCTGCGGGTCTGGGGCATGTCACTGATCGGCTTCACCGAAGGCGAAGGCCACGACGTCAGCGTAAAAATCTTCAGCCTGATCGGCACACTGATCTTCGCCTGGCTGATCTGGATCCTCAGCGACACCGCCGTCCACCACGCCCTCACACGCTCGCGCAAAGGCCTGGCCAACGCCCGCGCACAAACCATGATGCCGCTGATCCGCAACGTGCTGTTCGTGGCGATCTTCATCATCGCCCTGATCGTCGCCCTGGCAAACATGGGCATGAACGTCACACCCCTGCTGGCCGGTGCCGGCGTGATCGGTCTGGCCATCGGCTTCGGCGCCCAGTCGCTCGTAGCGGACCTGATCACCGGCCTGTTCATCATCATCGAAGACTCCCTGGCCATCGACGACTACGTCGACGTCGGCGGCCACCTCGGCACCGTCGAAGGCCTGACCATCCGCACCGTACGCCTGCGGGACATAGACGGCATCGTCCACACCATCCCGTTCAGCGAAATCAAAAGCATCAAAAACTACTCCCGCGAATTCGGCTACGCCATCTTCCGCGTGGCCGTGCCGTTCAACATGAGCATCGACGAAGCCATCAAACTGATGCGCGACGTCGGCCAGAAAATGCGCACAGACCCGCTGCAGCGACGCAATATCTGGTCGCCACTGGAATTTCAGGGCGTGGAAAGCTTTGAATCCGGCAACGCGATATTGCGTGCACGGTTCAAGACTGCACCGATCAAACAATGGGAAGTTTCACGGGCGTTCAATTTGTCGCTGAAACGACATCTGGATGAAGCCGGCCTGGACCTGGCGACGCCGAGGATGAATGTGCAAGTGATCACAGCAGGTGGTGGTGGCCAGACCCAGGAATAGACCCCGACCGCCAGGCCACTATCGCCGGCAAACCCGATCGCAAAATGCGGCGCAGCCGCCCCACTCAACACAATGAGCGTTAGCTCGAGTACCGCTTTTGACGTGCCGGCCCCGTTGGGAGGCTGAGTGGAGGGATTTATCCGGGGGTGGGAGCGCAGCGACCGTTTGGCGAAGCCAAACACATCGAGAGGAGGTGCAGCGAAGCAAACCGTAGGCGATGCCCCCGGATCAATCCCGGAGCGAAGGGACGCCGAGCCACAGCGAGGCGCCGAACATTGGGGCAAAGACCTTTGCTTCCTTTGGGGCGTTTGCCAAAGGGAGTCGCTGTAAAAGCGAAACCGTCAGCGGCAGCACCCGAAGAAACGGATATGTACACAGTCAACCCAAAACCTGGTCGGCCCAGCGGCCGCCAAGGTCAAACAACATCAACCCCAACGTGAATCGCATCATGCCGCCAAAACTCCAGATCACAATCAATCAACCGCCCAGCCTGATCATAATTAACCCGAGCAATCCTCAACCCCGGACTCCCCACCGACACCCGCAACGCCGCCGCCGCATCGACCGATAAAGACGTAGGCACAATCTCGAACCGCACCCGCCCATAATGCAAATCGTAATGCCGCGCATAAAGCTCGGTAATCGACTGATTCAAATCAAACTCCAGAATCCCCGGAAAAAACTGCGGATTCAGATAATGCTCCACATACAACACCAACCGCCCATCGATCCGCCGCGACCGGCAAATCTGAATCACGCTCGACAACGCCGGCAACTGCAACCAGGCACAGACCGCCGCTGACGCCGGTTGTAACCGCGCCGAAATAACCTCGGTCGACGGCACCCGCCCCTGCGCACTGACCATCGCGTGAAAGTGACTGCGCTGCATCAGGTTGTAAGCCAGACGCGGTGGTGACACGAACCAGCCCCGCCGCTCCTCGCGATAAATCTGCCCTTGCGCCTCCAACTGCAACAAGGCTTCACGCACCGTAATCCGGGTCGTGCCGAACAGCTCACTGAGCTTGCGCTCGGCCGGCAACTTGCTCCCCGCCGCCAGCAACCCATGGTCGAGTTGCTCCTGAAGGATCTGGCCAATCGCTGTCACCGCTTTTGTTGCCTCATCGCGCATCAACGTTACCTATCTGGACTAGACCAGCACTGTTTCGGGGCAAAACCGCACAGCTATTGCGCCGTTTGATTGTGTTTCAAGCCTAGGCAGTGCAGATGACCGAGAGATGACAAAACTACCGAACGGTCGCCCTGACAACTTGCAATACATCGGCCAAGTCCCTTGCTCTCCGGGCCTTTCAAGCTGGTCTACGCTTACCCGGCAGCCGTCGATACCGGAGAACTAAAAGGCTGGCGGGGCAATTGCCGACATCAAAATGTCATCCAGCCGCCTTAGATTGGCTCAGGTATTGCTGACCTAGACCAACACAAACCGCAATCGCAGCGTTGAACACGACCAAGGAGCTTCGGAATGAAACAGCTTTTCCTGGCAACACTGTTAGGCTCGACCATTGCCATGTGCACCGCCGCCATGGCGGCTGATGATCTGAAAACCCTCGAAGCCGCTGCGAAAGCGGAAGGCGCCGTCAACAGCGTCGGCATGCCCGATGACTGGGCCAACTGGAAAGGCACCTGGGAAGACCTGGCCAAGAACTACGGCCTCAAACACATCGACACCGACATGAGCTCGGCCCAGGAAATCGCCAAGTTCGCCGCCGAGAAAGACAACGCCACCGCCGACATCGGCGACGTCGGCGCTGCCTTCGGCCCGATCGCGGTCAAGCAAGGCGTGGTGCAACCGTACAAACCAACCACCTGGGATCAAGTGCCAGCATGGGCCAAGGACAAGGACGGCAACTGGGCGCTGGCCTACACCGGCACCATCGCCTTCATCGTCAACAAGAAGCTGCTGCACGGCTCCGAAGTACCGACCAAATGGGCTGACCTCAAGGGCGGCAAATACAAGGTTTCCATCGGTGACGTGAGCACTGCCGCACAAGCTGCCAACGGCGTACTCGCCGCAGCACTGGCCAACGGTGGCGACGAGAAAAACCTCCAGCCTGCCCTGCTGCTGTTCGCAGACATCGCCAAGCAGGGTCGCCTGTCGATGGCCAACCCGACCATCGCCACCATGGAAAAAGGCGAGATCGAAGTCGGTGTGGTCTGGGACTTCAACGGCCTGAGCTACAAGGCCAAGATGGCCAACCCGGATGACTACGTGGTGCTGATCCCGTCCGATGGCTCGGTGATTTCCGGCTACACCACCATCATCAACAAATACGCGAAGAACCCGAACGCCGCCAAGCTGACCCGCGAATACATCTTCAGCGACGCCGGCCAGACCAACCTCGCCCGTGGCAACGCCCGTCCGATCCGCGCCGAGCACCTGACCCTTCCGGAAGACGTGAAAGCCAAACTGCTGCCGAACGAGCAGTACAAGAAGGTCACGCCAATCAAGGACGCCGATGCGTGGGAAAAAACCTCCAAGGCCCTGCCGCAGAAGTGGAACGAAGAAGTCATCGTAGAAATGAAGTAAGCCCGTAAGTCCCGCTTCCGGGATTGCTGGAGATCCCTGTGGGAGCGAGCTTGCTCGCGAATGCGGTCTTTCATTCAACATTGATGTTGGCTGACACGACGCCCTCGCGAGCAAGCTCGCTCCCACAGGGGCTCCCGACTGAATCTGAAATTTTCTGTTTCGCGGAGTTTTTGCCCCTATGAAGCACACCGTCATCCTTGTCGTGCTCGACGGCCTCAACTACGAGGTCGCGCGTCACGCCATGGGGCATCTGCAGGCTTACGTTGGCGCAGGACGCGCCGCGCTCTATCAGTTGGAGTGCGAGCTGCCGGCCCTGTCCCGACCGCTTTACGAATGCATCCTCACCGGCGTGCCACCGATCGACAGCGGCATCGTCCACAACAATGTTTCGCGCCTGTCCAATCAGCTCAGCATCTATCACTACGCCCGCGATGCCGGACTGAAAACCGCCGCCGCGGCGTACCACTGGGTCAGCGAACTCTACAACCGCTCGCCTTTCGTGGCGGCACGGGATCGGCATACCGATGACCCGACGCTACCGATCCAGCACGGCCACTTCTACTGGAACGATCACTACCCGGATTCGCACCTGTTCGCCGACGCCGAAAACCTGCGCCTGCGCCACGCCCCGGACTTTCTGCTGATCCATCCGATGAATATCGACGACGCCGGCCACAAGCACGGCCTCGACACCCCGCAATACCGCAACAGTGCACGCAGCGCCGACATCATCCTCGCCGACTACCTGCAAGGCTGGCTCGACGCCGGCTGCCAGGTGCTGGTGACAGCCGACCACGGGATGAACAACGACCGCTCGCACAACGGCCTGCTGCCGGAAGAACGTCAGGTGCCGCTGTTCGTACTCGGTGACGCCTTCAGCCTGAACAGCGAAGCTGCACCGAAGCAGACCGACATCTGCGGCACCGTCTGCGAACTGCTCGGCGTGCCCCACGACAAACCTGTGTGCCGGGAGTTGCTCAAGTGAACTCAATGACTCGCGGCAAATGGCTGGCGGCCCTGTGCCTGGTGCCCTTCGCGCTGTTCTTTATCGTGTTCGAAATCGCCCCGCTGATCTGGGTGATGATCAACAGCCTGCAATCGGAAGAGTTCGGTTGGGGCTTCGCCAACTTCAGCAAGATCTTCAGTTCGAAGTTCTATCTGCAGGCGATCCAGTACAGCCTCGAAATCAGTTTCTGGTCGAGTGTGTTCGGCATCATCATCGCGGTGCTGGGCGCCTACTCCCTGCGCCGGGTCGATTCGAAGCTGCGCAACTTCGTCAATGCCTTCGCCAACATGACCAGCAACTTCGCCGGCGTGCCCCTGGCGTTTGCGTTCATCATCCTGCTCGGCTTCAACGGCAGCATCACGATCATGTTGAAGCAGGCCGGGATCATCGAGGACTTCAACCTGTACTCGAAAACCGGGTTGATCATCCTCTACACCTACTTCCAGATTCCCCTTGGCGTCTTGCTGCTGTACCCGGCATTCGACGCCCTGCGCGAAGACTGGCGCGAATCAGCCGCACTGCTCGGCGCAGACGGCTGGCAATTTTGGCGTCACATTGGTCTGCCGGTACTGACCCCGGCCCTGCTCGGCACCTTCGTGATCCTGCTGGCCAACGCCCTCGGCGCCTACGCCACGGTGTATGCCCTGACCACCGGCAACTTCAACGTACTGCCGATCCGGATTGCGGCGATGGTCTCCGGCGACATTTCCCTCGATCCGAACCTGGCCAGTGCCCTGGCCGTGGTGCTGGTGGCGCTGATGACCCTGGTGACCGTCGTGCATCAACTGCTGCTGAAGAGGAGCTACCATGTCTCGCGCTGAATCCGGCCCGGCCGGCGTCTACCACCGCGTCGTGGTCTATCTGTTGTTCGCCATTTTGCTGCTGCCGTTGCTGGGCACCTTGATCTACTCGATCGCCAGCAGTTGGTCGGCCACCATCCTGCCCAGCGGTTTCACCTTCAAGTGGTACATCCAGCTGTGGAGCGATCCGCGCTTCCTGCACGCCTTCGGCCAGTCACTGCTGGTGTGCGTCGGCGCGCTGATTCTGTCGGTGGTGCTGATCCTGCCGCTGCTGTTCGTGGTGCATTACCACTTCCCGAAACTCGATGCGCTGATGAACATCCTGATCCTGCTGCCCTTCGCGGTGCCGCCGGTTGTGTCATCGGTGGGGCTGTTGCAGCTCTACGGTTCCGGGCCGTTCGCGATGGTCGGCACACCATGGATCCTGATCGGTTGCTACTTCACCGTGGCGCTGCCGTTCATGTACCGGGCGATCACCAACAACCTGCAAGCGATCAACCTGCGCGACCTGATGGACGCCGCCCAACTGCTTGGCGCCAGCACTTTTCAGGCAGCCTTCCTGGTGGTGCTGCCGAACCTGCGCAAAGGCCTGATGGTCGCGTTGCTGCTGTCGTTCTCGTTCCTGTTCGGTGAGTTCGTGTTCGCCAACATCCTGGTCGGCACCCGCTACGAAACCCTGCAGGTCTACCTAAACAACATGCGCAACAGCAGCGGTCACTTCACCAGTGCGCTGGTGATCTCCTACTTCTTTTTCGTGCTGGTCCTGACCTGGGTCGCCAACATCTTGAACAAGGACAAAAGCGAATGAGCTATGTCAGCGTCCAACACCTGCAAAAAAACTACGCCGGCACCACGGTGTTCAGCGACATCAACTGCGAAATCCAGAAGGGTGAATTCGTCACCCTGCTCGGCCCGTCCGGTTGCGGCAAATCCACACTGCTGCGTTGCATCGCCGGCCTGACGCCGGTGGATGGCGGCAAGATTCTGCTTGATGGCGTCGACATCGTGCCGCTTACCCCGCAGAAACGCGGGATCGGCATGGTGTTCCAGAGCTACGCGTTGTTCCCCAACATGACCGTGGAGCAAAACGTCGCCTTCGGCCTGCGCATGCAAAAGGTCAACGCCGACGACAGCCAAAAGCGGGTTGCCGAGGTGTTGAAACTGGTGGAACTCAACGATTTCGCCAGTCGCTATCCGCATCAACTGTCTGGCGGTCAATGCCAGCGTGTAGCCCTCGCCCGTTCACTGGTGACCCGTCCGCGCCTGTTGCTGCTGGATGAACCGCTGTCGGCCCTCGACGCGCGGATTCGCAAACACCTGCGCGAACAGATCCGTCAGATCCAGCGCGAACTGGGTCTGACCACGATCTTCGTCACACACGATCAGGAAGAAGCCCTGACCATGTCTGACCGCATTTTCCTGATGAATCAGGGAAAGATCGTACAAAGCGGCGACGCCGAAACCCTCTACACCGCACCGGTCGACGTGTTCGCCGCCGGCTTCATCGGCAACTACAACCTGCTGGATGCCGAGAGTGCGTCGAAGCTGTTGCAGCGGCCGATCAACCACCGCATCGCGATTCGCCCGGAGGCCATAGAACTGAGCCTCAGCGGTGAGCCCGATGCGCAAATCCGCAGCCACAGCCTGCTGGGCAACGTGATTCGCTACCGCGTCGAAGCCCGGGGTGTGGAGCTGGTGGTGGATGTGCTCAACCGTTCGGCGGCGGATCTGCATCCCGACGGTCAGCGCCTGTCACTTTCCATCGATCCCACCGCCCTGTGTGAGGTAGCCTGATGACTTTGCTGACACCCAAGAGGGAACTGAACTGATGGCCCTGGCAATTTTTGATCTGGACGAAACCCTGATCCACGGCGACTGCGCCACTCTCTGGAGCGAGCAGATGGGGCGCCTGGGCTGGGTCGATCCCGAGTCGTTCATGCGCAAGAACAACGAGCTGATGGACGCCTACAGCCATGGCAAGTTGCGCATGGAAGACTACATGGAGTTCAGCCTCGAACCGCTGATCGGCCGCACTCCGGAAGAGGTCGAGCATCTGGTCGGCCCTTGGGTTGAAGACTTCATCGAGCCGATCATCTTCAGCGACGCCACCAAGACCATCGCCGCCCACCGCAAGGCCGGCGACCGGATTCTGGTGATCTCGGCCTCGGGCACGCACCTGGTGAAACCGATTGCCGAACGACTGGGCATCGACGAGGTACTGGGTATCGAACTGGAAGTGGCGCATGGCGTCTACAGCGGACACACCGTGGGCACCCTGACCTACCGCGAAGGCAAGATCACCCGTTTGCTGGAGTGGCTGGATGCCGAAGAGGAAAACCTTGAAGGCGCGAGTTTCTATTCCGACTCGCGCAATGATCTGCCGCTGCTGCTGAAGGTGGATTACCCGCATGTGGTCAATCCGGATCCGGTGCTGCTTGCAGAGGCCGAGAAATCAGGCTGGCCGATCCACCTCTGGAAGTAGTCGGAGACCACTGTGGGAGCGAGCTTGCTCGCGATTGCGATCTGTCAGTCGCTGACTATGCCTCTGACGGACTGCCATCGCGAGCAAGCTCGCTCCCACAGGTTCGGCGTTTTCAGCTCAGGCTGTCGTCGATCACCAGTACCAGCTTCCCGGCGACCGTGTTGCTCGCCAGCTCGGCGAATGCCGCCTCGGCATCCTTGATCGCAAAGGTCTTGGCCAATTGCGGCTTCAGGCGACCTTCGGCAAACAGCGGCCACACGTGCTGGCTCAGATCGCTGAACAGATCGGCCTTGAATTGATCGTCACGGCTGCGCAGGGTCGAACCCAGCAATTGCACCCGCTTGGCCAATACCTGGGCCAGATCCAGTTTTGCCTCGCGGCCGCCCATCAGACCGATCAGCACCCAGCGCCCGTCCTGCGCCATCAACTTCAGATTCAACGCCGAATAATTGCCGCCCACCGGATCCAGAATCACATCGAACGGCCCGAAATCCCGCAGGCTTTCCAGATCGTCGGTGCGAACCACCCCGCCCTGGGCCCCCAGCGATTCGCAGTAGGCCAGTCGCTCAGCCGAGCCGACGCTGACCCAGCATGGATTGCCGAAAGCCTTGCACAGTTGAATCGCGGCTGAACCGATGCCACTGGCCCCGGCATGCAGAAGAACTTTCTCACCCGGTTTGAGCGCAGCGAGTTGAAACACATTCAGCCAGACGGTCGCGTACACCTCAGGCAACGCAGCGGCTTCGACCAGCGATACGCCCTCTGGAACCGGCAGTACATGCCGTCCGTCGACGACCACCTCTTCTGCCATCCCGCCCCCGGCCAGCAAGGCGCAAACCCGGTCACCGACCTGCCAGGGCGAACCTGCGCCGACCTCGCTGATCACCCCGGAACACTCGAGGCCCAGCACCTGGCTGGCACCGGGAGGGGGTGGATAAAGTCCGGCTTTCTGTAATAAATCCGCGCGATTGAGGCCCGCTGCCGCCACTCGGATGCGAACTTGTCCTACGTCACATGTAGGACTTGGTTCATCAACCCATGCCACTTGACCTTCAACGCCTTGCAATGCCTTCACAGTGCCTCCATAGTGAGTCTGGACTGAGCCCGAAGCTGTAGCGCCGGGCTTTTTGCATTATGCGACCGGCCCTGGGGTCTGAACGAACGCTGAACAGCAGTTATCGTACAGAGCGTAGAGGTACCGGCGACTTCAAAGACGGCCTAATATGCGTTATCAATTGTCCCCGCGTCGAATCAGCATGAAGCATCTGCTCCCCAGCACCGCCCTCGCTCTTTTCATCGGTATCGGTCTGTTGCCGGTGTCGGGCAGCACATTCGCAGCCAACAGCTGGGACAAGTTGCAGCCTGATCGCGACGAAGTGATCGCCAGTCTGAACGTCGTCGAGTTGCTCAAGCGTCACCACTACAGCAAGCCGCCGCTCGACGATGCGCGCTCGGTGATCATCTACGACAGCTACATCAAGCTGCTCGACCCGTCGCGCAGCTATTTCATGGCCAGCGACATCGCCGAATTCGACAAATGGAAGACCCAGTTCGACGACTTCCTCAAGAGCGGCGACCTCAACGCCGGTTTCACCATCTACAAGCGCTACCTGGACCGCGTGAAGGCGCGTCTGGACTTCGCCCTTGCCGAGCTGAACAAAGGCGTCGACAAGATGGACTTCACCACCAAGGAAACCTTGCTGATCGATCGCAAGGACGCTCCATGGCTCAAGTCCACCGCCGAACTCGATGACCTGTGGCGCAAACGCGTCAAGGACGAAGTGCTGCGGCAGAAGATCGCCGGCAAAGAGCCGAAGCAGATCCAGGAAACCCTGACCAAGCGCTACAAGAATCAACTGGCGCGTCTGGACCAGACCCGCGCCGAAGACATCTTCCAGGCGTACATCAACACCTTCGCCATGTCGTACGATCCGCACACCAACTATCTGTCGCCGGATAACGCGGAGAACTTCGACATCAACATGAGCCTGTCCCTCGAGGGCATCGGCGCCGTGTTGCAGAGCGACAACGACCAGGTGAAAGTCGTGCGCCTGGTGCCGGCAGGCCCGGCCGACAAGACCAAGCAGGTTGCTCCGGCCGACAAGATCATCGGCGTTGCCCAGGGCAACAAAGAGATGGTCGACGTGGTCGGCTGGCGTCTGGACGAAGTGGTCAAGCTGATCCGTGGCCCGAAAGGCACCGTGGTCCGCCTGGAAGTCATCCCGGCCAGCAATGCGCCGAACGACCAGACCAGCAAGATCGTACCGATCACCCGTGAAGCGGTGAAGCTCGAAGACCAGGCCGTGAAGAAGTCCGTGCTGAACCTGAAACAGGACGGCCGCGACTACAAGCTCGGCGTGATCGAGATTCCAGCGTTCTACCTCGACTTCAAGGCCTTCCGTGCCGGCGATCCTGACTACAAGAGCACCACTCGCGACGTCAAGAAGCTGCTGACCGAACTGCAGAAAGAGAAAGTCGACGGCGTGGTCATCGACCTGCGCAACAACGGCGGCGGTTCCCTGCAGGAAGCCACCGAGCTGACCAGCCTGTTCATCGACAAGGGCCCTACCGTGCTCGTGCGTAACGCCGATGGCCGGGTCGATGTGCTTGAAGATGAAAACCCGGGCGCGTTCTACAAAGGCCCGATGGCGCTGCTGGTCAACCGTCTGTCCGCTTCGGCTTCGGAAATCTTCGCCGGCGCCATGCAGGACTACCATCGCGCGCTGATCATCGGTGGCCAGACCTTCGGCAAAGGCACCGTACAGACCATTCAGCCGCTGAACCATGGCGAACTGAAACTGACCCTGGCCAAGTTCTACCGGGTTTCCGGTCAGAGCACCCAGCATCAGGGCGTACTGCCGGACATCGATTACCCGTCGATCATCGACACCAAGGAAATCGGCGAAAGCGCCCTGCCGGAAGCTATGCCGTGGGACACCATCCGCGCGGCGATCAAACCGGCGAGCGATCCGTTCAAGCCGTACCTGGCCCAGCTGAAATCCGAGCATGACACCCGTTCTGCCAAGGACGCGGAGTTCGTGTTCATCCGCGACAAGCTGGCTCTGGCGCAGAAGCTGCTGGAAGAAAAAACCGTCAGCCTCAATGAAGCCGAACGTCGTGCCCAGCACGCCGACATCGACGCCAAGCAACTGGCGATGGAGAACATCCGTCGCAAGGCCAAAGGCGAAGAACCGCTCAAAGAGCTGAAGAAAGAAGACGACGACGCCCTGGCAGCCGCCGAGCCGGACAAGGTCAAACCGGAAGACGACGCCTACCTGAGCGAGACCGGGCGCGTGCTGCTGGATTACCTGAAGCTGAGCAACCAGGTCGCAAAGAAATAAGGTGATGGCAATTTAATGCTTACGATCCCCGGATCGTCATCAAACAGTCATCATTCTGTCGTGCAATAAAGGACTGGGAGCGGTTCTCTTCATCGAGAACGCTCCCAGTCCTTTTTTTATCGCCAGAGATTGCCATGACCACGACCGAACAGCTGAGTGCCTTGAGCTCGATCCTGACTCAAAGCGGATTACACAGCCTGTTCCAGCCGATCATTTGCCTCTCTGAACGGCGCATTCTCGGCTACGAAGCCCTGACCCGCGGCCCGTCCAACAGCCCGCTGCACTCCCCCATCGCCCTGTTCGCCGTGGCCCGCCAGGCCGGGCGCTTGAGCGAACTGGAAATCGCCTGCCGCCAAAGCGCTTGCCGCCGTTTCAATGAACAACAACTGCCGGGCAAGCTGTTTCTCAACGTCTCTCCCGAATCCCTGCTCGAAGCCGCTCACCAGCCAGGGCGAACCCTGCAGTTGCTTCAGGATTTTGGTATTCCGCCAAGCCAGGTGGTGATCGAACTCACCGAACAGACGCCGATCGATGATTTCCAGTTGCTGCAAACTGCGCTGCATCACTATCGAGCCATGGGGTTTTCGATTGCCCTCGATGATCTTGGGGCCGGTTATTCGAGCCTGCGCCTGTGGTCGGAGCTGCGACCGGATTACGTGAAGATCGACCGGCACTTTATCGATGGCATTCATCAGGACGCGTTGAAGCGAGAGTTCGTCGGATCGATTCTGCAAATCGCCAAAGCCTCTCGGGCCCAAGTGATTGCCGAGGGCATCGAGTTGCCGGAAGAACTGGCGGTGCTGACCGAAATGGGGGTGGATCTGGTGCAGGGCTACCTGCTCGGCCGCCCTCAGGAACACCCGCCGCGCGATGCCCGCGCCTTGATGCCCAAGCACGACAGCAGCGCCGTGGCGCTGAACGATGAAGGCAGCGACCTCAGCGCCCTGCTCAACGACCAACCGGCCGTTAATCGCGACACGCCGACCGCTACCGTACTGGAAGCCTTCCGCCGTCAGGCCAACCTGAACTCACTGGCGGTGCTCGACGAACAGGGTCAGCCATGCGGCATTGTCCACCGTCACTCGTTATCCGATGCGCTGCTCAAACCGTTCGCCACCGACCTGTTCGCCCGCAAACCGATCAGCCGCCTGATGAACGACGACTTCCTCGCGGTGGAAATGAGCCAGTCGCTGCAACAGGTCAGCCGCCTGATCACCAGCCGCGCCCGTCAACGCATCGAAGAAGATTTCATCATCACCCTCAACGGCAGCTACCTGGGCCTGGGTCGTGTGATTGACGTGCTCAAACTGATTACCGAACTGAAGATCCAGCAAGCCCGATACGCCAACCCACTCACATTGCTGCCGGGGAATGTGCCGATACAGCAATGCCTCACCCGGCTACTGCAACAGGGGCGCGAGTCGGTCATTTGTTATGTCGACATCGACAGCTTCAAACCCTTTAACGATATCTATGGGTATGGGCGTGGGGATGAGGTGTTGTTGTGCCTGGCGCAATGCCTCAACGAACGCGTCGACCCGTCTCGCGATTTCGTCGGGCATATTGGAGGGGATGATTTTCTGTTGGTGCTCGGCCCGGAGGATTGGCGCAAACGGCTGAACCAATTGCTTGATGACTTTCAGAGCCAATGCCGGCGTTTCTACCGACCTGAGCACCTTGAAGCTAGTTGTTTTGTTGCGCCGAACCGCCAAGGTATTCGTCAGGAGTTTCCGTTGCTTTCATTGTCCATTGGCGTGGTGCATTTGCACCCTGAAGCGTGTGCGCAACTGGATGCGAGTCAGTTGGCGGAGATGGCTTCGCAGGCGAAGCATCATGCGAAGAATGTTCCGGGGTATAGCGTGCATTTGATTGATAGCCTGTTCGCTCAGCCACCTGTAGAAGCACTTACACTTGGACATCGGTGATTCGACATAACCGTATTCGTGCAACCAGCATCTTCACCCTATGAATGCCCCCAAAACCTACAAAACCGCAGCGAGCACCAAGTCGCGGTCACCAAGTTGATGAGTCTTCTTGGCTGGCTTTGTAAAGCTCTTCCATCCACGCTTCGGACAACTGGAAGTACATGCTTTCGAAAAACGCCTTTGGATCACTCATCTCATCCCAGCCGTCTGGTAGCAAGGAGTGAGAGTATGGATCATGCTCCAGTACCTCTTGAAAGACATCACCACTTTCTGCAAGCGCCTCTCCCAACACAGCAAACAAAACGAACTTATGCCGATGGCTCAGTTTCGAAAACCGCTTGATGACGTACCTGGATATTAAAATACTTCTGTCTGATGGATCCTCAGGATCGTACGCAGCCAGCGTCTCACCCAAGCTTTCTTCGCGATCATACGTATCAAACCCACCGAGAAAGTGAGATAACCTTGGACGATAAGGAATATCAAGATAAGGATGCATTAACATTATGCTTTCTCTATTGGATAAAGAGCCCAAGGCTTTAGCGTCTCGAAATCAAATCTCATTTCAAAACCATACATTTCAGAGATGTAGCGTGGGTCAGATGGATTGGCAGGATTTGGCTCATATCCTTCACCTATATTTTCAGTCTTCATTCTCACTACCAAATTCCCCATACTATCCTCTCCCGTGAAGCGAGGCATTTTTCTGGACTCTCTTGTCATCGCCTCGTTATATGCATTCATCTGTGCTTTGTGGCTCAAAAAGCGAGAGCTGTGAACACCCCGACACTTTCCAGGCTTAACAGAATTCGCATCATCAATTTGTAAAAAAACTTCATTATCAACTTGGACTCCTGGCTTACGCCCAGCACCAAAAAACGACAGGAAAAACCGAAAAAAATCTTTAATCACAGCTACTCCACAACCAAACAACTTAATCCATCTCACAGCATTTCATAAAACTTCACGTCGATATCTTGAAAGACATTCTAGAAGCACGATCATAAACTGCCTCCTGTCTTCCACCTCATCATCAAAGTAGGTTGTCATCCTTCCAAAAACCCGCTCAAAATCATCGTCTTCATTTAAGAAGTATCTAACAGTCTCGATTAACGAATCCTGCTCATTTGTTGTGTATTCAAAAAACTCAGCGCGCAACAAATCGTCAAACAGCTCGGCAAGCTCTAATCGGCTATTCACATCCTTCGAAACTATCAATCTCTCTCTAGCATCATCCGTCGTATTCTCTATATCAAAAACAAAAAGCAAATTTTTAATATCTACAATTTTATATAACTTATTCATTAGTCAAAATCCGTATAAGCTGTCCTAACACGCTGCTGCGGCGTAAGAATCACCACAGCCTTTGATTGCCTACCATATTCAAGGCTTCCTTTCTTATACCCTTCACCAATAATTTTACCCATATCAATAGGTCTCTTGGAAACTTGTAAATTCGTATACTTAAAAATCAATTGCGCTCTATAGATCGCATTCAACTGATCCCTATGACTCAAAAAATGTGTTGCTGCAGACGGAATTTTTGGTTCCCCATCCTTACTACCACCAATGTATCTCTCTATTTCACCCGTGGTGGGATTCCTGCCTGAATTCAACCTTTCAAGTTGAGACCCCGATGTAGTTTGAGCACCATGCTTTTCCAAAAAATGCTCTCCATTATCTGCATCTTCCATTTCATATAAACGCCGATAAGCATTCTCCTCCGCCAACTCATCAATCCGCGCCCGTCGTTCTTGCGCGGTCATCTTCGGTAGTGGTGGCTCCCCTTCATTAACGACCGAGCCAGTTGTCCCATGTTTCACTGGTCGACACGGTTTTTTCGGCGGCGGACAGTTAGAGGTCAACCCCAACGGATCCACCCACCCCGTCGGATTCGGCACGTACTGGTACTGGTTCAGTCCACCCGCCAACTTCACCGGATCCGGCGTCAGATACCGTCCCACGTCCGGGTCGTAATACCGGTGCCGGTTGTAATGCAGCCCGCTTTCGTCATCGAAGTACTGCCCCTGAAAGCGCAGCGGCTGGTTCAGGTAGTCCTCGGTCGCCAGTTCCAGCGAGGTAACCTT
>NZ_JAOEJU010000003.1 GCF_025447595.1 Pseudomonas koreensis
AGGCGATGCCCCCGGATCAATCCCGGAGCGAAGGAACCCGAGCCACAGCGAGGGCCGTACGTCAGGGTAAAGCCTTTTGGGTTACCTTTTCGGCGTCTGGAAAAGGTGACTCGCCGTAAGGGCGAAACCCTAAGAAGCCGTTACCGCAGCAACGGATCTGCCCCCAATCCCAATCCCAATCCCAATTGACTCAAATCCCCCCCGCATGGTCTCCTACACAACTTGTTACGGGTGCCCTTCACAGGGTGAAACGGGAAACCGGTGAATCATGTGCTTTACTCTAAAGCCATGTCAGTCCGGTGCTGCCCCCGCAACGGTAAGCGAGCGAAGCGTCAGATCCACTGTGCCCACGGGCATGGGAAGGTGACGCTTGCAGGTCGGCCAGACGCCAACCCCTCGTGAGCCCGGAGACCGGCCCGCAACACACAGTGCGCATCTTGCGCCACTGAACATAACAAACCCGCGGTGGGCGGGCGCTGTTCGAACCTCTGCGTGCCCGGCCGCAGGGGTTTTCATGCGCTCTATTCACCCGCTGACACTCCAGAGGGAAGCGCCATGTCGATCATCAGCAGCACCGGCAGCAATTCGGACAAGATCGCCAACACCACCACCCTGAGCCAACGCCTGACCGCCGCCGTCTGCGCGTCGATCCTCGGTGCGTGCCTCGTGTATTTCGCCGGCTTCTCGCACATCGAAGCGGTGCACAACGCCGCCCACGATACCCGCCACAGCGCCGCGTTCCCGTGCCACTGAGACCTGACGACATGATCAAGCGTATTGCGCAGACCGCAGGTTTCACCGGCCTTCTGGCCGCCCTGCTCCTGACGTTGCTGCAAAGCTTCTGGGTTTCGCCGCTGATTCTGCAGGCCGAGACCTTCGAGAAAGCCGAACCGGTTGCCGAAGTTCACGAACACGCCGCCGGCACCGCCGCCCACACCCACGATGCCGAAGCCTGGGAGCCGGAAGACGGCTGGCAGCGTGTGGTTTCCACCACCAGTGGCAATCTGGTAGTAGCCGTGGGTTTTGCCCTGATGCTGGCGGGTCTGTACACCCTGCGTGCGCCGACCAAAACCTCGCAAGGCCTGCTCTGGGGCCTGGCTGGTTATGCGACCTTCGTGCTCGCCCCGACCATGGGCCTGCCACCTGAGCTGCCGGGCACTGCCGCCGCGGATCTGGCCTCGCGGCAGATGTGGTGGATCGGCACCGCCGCCTCCACCGCTGTCGGCCTGGCCTTGATCGCCTTCAGCCGTAGCTGGCTGATGAAGATCCTCGGTGTGGCGATCCTTGCCGTGCCGCACGTGATCGGCGCGCCGCAACCGGAAGTGCATTCGATGCTCGCCCCGGAAGCCCTCGAAGCTCAGTTCAAAATCGCTTCGCAGCTGACCAACGTCGCGTTCTGGCTGGCCCTGGGCCTGATCAGCGCCTGGTTGTTCCGCCGCAAAAGCGAAGGTCAGTACCACGCATGACCGATGACAGCGCAGCGCCGACCTTCGTGGTCGGCCTGGGCTGCCAGCGCGGCTGCCCGGCCAGCACGCTGCGCGCATTGCTTGATCAGGCGTTGCAGGCGCATCGAATTGATCTTGAGAAGGTCAAGGCGCTGGCCAGCATCGATCTCAAGCGCGACGAGCCCGGTTTGCAGGAACTCGCCGCCCAACTGGCGCTGCCGTTGCTGTACTTCAGCAGCGAAGAACTGGCCAGTTATCAGCAACGTTTGAGTCACCATTCACAGATCGCCTTCGAACGCACCGGCTGCTACGGCGTAGCGGAAAGTGCCGCGCTGGCGCTCGCCGAGCAGTTGATCAGTGGCCCGGCAAAACTGCTGATTTCCCGGCAAAAGTACGCTCAGGCGACACTGGCATTGGCCGGCGCCGCGTAAATTCCCGATAATCCCCGCTTTCGATCATGAGCATTCTTCATCTGAAGCGCTTGTGAAGCACTGCCCTGCCCCTTTTCTACAGGATCCAACGATGACCGTTTACTTCATCGGCGCCGGCCCCGGCGACCCGGAATTGATCACTGTCAAAGGACAGCGGCTGATCCGCAGTTGCCCGGTGATCATCTACGCAGGTTCGTTGGTGCCAACGGCAGTGCTGGAAGGTCATTGCGCGCAAACCGTGATCAACAGCGCCGAGCTGCACCTGGAACAGATCATCGACCTGATCAAAACCGCCCACACCAAGGGCCAGGACGTGGCTCGGGTGCATTCGGGCGATCCGAGCCTGTATGGCGCCATTGGCGAGCAGATTCGTTATTTGCGCGAGCTGGGTATTCCGTTCGAGATCATTCCCGGTGTGACCGCTACCGCCGCGTGCTCCGCGCTGTTAGGCGCTGAGCTGACCCTGCCGGACGTCTCGCAAAGCGTGATTCTGACCCGTTATGCGGATAAAACCGCGATGCCTGCCGGCGAAGAGCTCGGCAATCTGGCGCAGCACGGGGCGACCATGGCGATTCATCTGGGAGTCAATCATCTGGAGAAAATCCTCGCCGAGCTGCTGCCGCATTACGGCGCGGATTGCCCGATCGCGGTGATTCACCGGGCGACGTGGCCGGATCAGGACTGGGTGGTCGGGACGTTGGAGGATATTGCCGCAAAGGTGGCGGCCAAGGGGTTTCGGCGTACGGCGTTGATTCTGGTTGGGCGGGTGTTGGGCAGCGATCATTTCAGTGAGTCTTCGCTGTATCGCGCGGGGCACGCACATCTTTACCGCCCATAACAACCCCATTGCGAGCAGGCTCGCTCCCACAGTAGACCGCATTTCCCTGTGGGAGCGAGCCTGCTCGCGATAAGGGGCGCTGAATTTCTGGCATAAAAAAACGGCGCTCACGGGGCGCCGTTTTTCATGCCGCAGCGAACACCTTAGTAGTAGGCGTTTTCTTTCTGCGTGTGGTCGGTCACGTCGCGAACGCCCTTGAGCTCCGGAATACGCTCGAGCAAGGTGCGCTCGATGCCTTCCTTCAGGGTCACGTCCGCCTGGCCGCAGCCCTGGCAACCGCCGCCGAACTGCAACACGGCAATGCCGTCTTCAACCACATCGATCAGGCTGACCTGACCGCCGTGGCTGGCCAGCCCCGGGTTGATTTCGGTTTGCAGGTAGTAGTTGATGCGCTCGTTGATCGGGCTGTCGGCGTTGACCATCGGGACTTTGGCGTTTGGCGCCTTGATGGTCAGCTGGCCGCCCATGCGGTCGGTGGCGTAGTCGACGACGGCATCATCGAGAAACGCTTCGCTGAACGAGTCGATGTAAGCGGTGAAGCTTTTCAGCCCCAACGCCGTGTCTTCAGGTTTCTCTTCGCCCGGCTTGCAGTAGGCAATGCAGGTTTCGGCGTACTGGGTGCCAGGCTGGGTGATGAAAACGCGGATGCCGATGCCCGGGGTGTTCTGCTTGGACAGCAGATCGGCCAGGTAATCATGGGCGGCGTCGGTAATGGTAATAGCGGTCATGGAGACTCCTCGCAGGCTTGAGGCGGAGTTTACGCCAATCGGCGCGCGGCACAAAGTCCTAGTATTTACGTAGGAATAGTTCGCAAATCGGCTAGGCGCCAGGTTCGCCGTCAATCCGCGCTTTAAGCCATTGATAACTGCGTTTTTCCACCCATTCGTAGCTCAGCCACGAACCGATAGCGATGGCCAGCGCACAGACGACAAACATCAAATACGGGTTGATCCCATAGCGTCGGGCCAGATAACCGCCGGCCGACAGCACCAGCACATGCATCAGATACACCGAGTAGGAACAGTCGCCCAGCAGCTTTAGCAGCCTGTTGCGTTCGACATACCGCTCCAGCGCCATGCTCGCCATGACCAGTACCGCACTGGGTACGCCCCAATTCAGCAATCGGGGTTCCGGCGGCAGATGATAGATCGCCAGCAACGCCGCACCGACCCCCAGTAACGGCAGCCAGAGCGCCGGACCGATCCAGCCCCGACGGTAAAGCATGCCGATGCCGATCCCCAGCAGGAATTCATAAACGATGTCCGAGCGATAAAACTCGCTGACCCAGCCAAACCCGGTCCAGGCCTGGCACACCGCAAACAGCAGCGCCGCGACCACCAGCAAGCGCACTTGCAGCCGGAACAACAGCGCCCAGGCGAACAGCACGTAGAACAACATTTCGTAATTCAGGGTCCAGCCGACATTCAGGGTCGGATAGATCCCATAGCCGCCGGGGTTTTCGGTCGGGATAAACAGCAACGACAGGAGCAAATGACTCCAATCCACCGCCTGGTCCGGCAGCAACGGCCGGGCGAACACCACCAGCAACGCCATCAGCACCGTATAGAGCCAATACGCCGGGACAATCCGAAACAGTCGATACAGCAGAAAACGCGCCGGCGGCAGCGCCTTGCCTTCGGTCGACAGGAAAATCACCAGCCCGCTGATCACGAAAAAGATATCGACGCCCACTGCGCCCTTGTCGATGAACAGCTGCCCTATCGGTCCGCGCGCCTCGAAGTCGAAGAAAATCTGCATGAAGTGATGACAGACTACCGCCCACGCGGCGAGCGCTCGCAGGGCCTGCACTGAAATCAACATCGATGGCGCTCCCGATCCCGTACTTCACAGGATTGGGACAACCGCCATCGCTCAAACGATCAAAGATTCTCGTACCGGTTCATATCCAGCACGCCCTCTTCCACCGGATCGGTTTCGTGGATGTATTGGCTCAGGTCATGGAAATAGAACCAGAACTGCGGATGACTGCGACGAATCCCCCAGCGTTCGACGATTTTCTCGAACTGCGCCGCGTCCTTTGCACTTTCCATCGCATCGACAAACGCCGGCACCTGATCCGCCGGGATTTTGAACATGAAATTCGGGTAGCTGCTGAGCACGCCCGGATAGATCGTCAACGTGTCCAGGCCCGGCTGATAGCGCAGGGATTCACCGAGCAGGAACGCCACGTTGCTGTGCGCACGGTTGCGCAGCAGGCTGTAGACCTCGCGTTTGCCGCTGCGGGTTTCGACCCGAAGCATGGTCGCCTCCGGCAATTGATCGATCACTTTCAGGCCGGCCGCCGGGCGCGAAGTCAGGCGGCTCAGTGCCTGTTCGGCGTTTTGCAGCGCCGGGTCGATGTTCGGGCGCGAGCAATAGGCGTCTTCGCAGCGGTTGATCGGATCGGGCCGCGCATTGAGGTCGCCGTAGCGCGCCAGCAATTGCATGGCGAAATCGCGTTTCGGGTCCTTTTCGTCGAGTTTCAGCGCGGTCGGCTTGTCGTCGTCGATGGCTTCGTAATCGAGCCACATCTTGAACTGGCCGCTGCTCTGGTACCAATCGTCGAGGTAACCCTCGCGGGAATCGGCTGGCATCAGGCGCAAGAAGTTCTGTTCGGCGCCGTTGCGGATCAGGTCGAAATACAAGCGCGTTTGCGCCTGATGGGAAACGTTGCCGAACACATCGAAATTCACCGCCAACTGGTAATAGGTGCGCTCCAGCAGCGGATAGTCGAACAGCCACATCGTCTGCGGCACTTCGCCAATCAGGCCTTTGGTCACCGAGGCGCTGTCGAAGTGGCGGAAGATGCTGAGCAAAGCGTTGTCATTGCCGGCCCACAGGGTCGACCAGCTCGGTGCCGGCAGATCGGCGTAGCTGTCACGGCGCAGCGCTTCGTATTTGTTTCGCTTGTTGCGGTAGTTGTGCCACAGGCTCAGGACGCTGCCGACGTCGTCGTTCTGCCCCGGCATCGCCAGCAATGGCGTGGCCTGGCCGCGATAGTTCGGGTCGGTGATGTACAGGTCGTGCTCCGGAGCCTGGAACAGCGCCCAGAAGTTGTCGCGGATCACGTCGGTTGCAATCTGCCCACGGCACACCGGGCCGCGAATGAACGTGCGCACGAAGTATTCGGCGTTATCGAGCATGAACTGATAGCGCGCCTGCGCCGGGATTGCCTCAAAGGTCGCGAACGGGTTGGCCCGGCTCTGCGGCCCGTAGCCCGGCAACGCGTTGACCTGCCAGTTGCCGTTGTAGAACAGGCTTTTGACCCGCGCCATCTTCGCCGCGCTCAGCGGATAGGTGATGTGGGTTTTGTGCACGATCACGCCCTGCACCGGCCACAAACGGTAATACACCTGAGTGCCTGGATCGTCGTTCGGGCGGCGGGTAGCGATCAGATCGATCGGCTGGCCGGTCGGCGTGCGCGAGCGCACCCACTGAAAGTAATGCCCCGGTTCGCCGTCCTTGAAATAGATGTGTGCCAGGAACCAGTGCTCGTACAGCCAGCGCCCGAGCAGACTCTCCCGTGCACCGGGCTGGTTGAGCAGGTTTTCCCACTGGACGATTTGCATCGCCTCTTTGGCGCTCGGCGCCAGCCCCTGCTCATCGATCGGAGCGCCTGACGCGAGCCAGCGCTGCAAGGTCTGGTATTGCTGATCGGTCAGGCCGGTGACGGCCAGCGGCATGCCCTCTTTCGGATGGGCGCCGGCATAGCCGTCGAATTCGGCGGGCATCGCGCACAGGTTCTCGCGGTTGAGTCCCAGCACAATGTCTTCCGGCAGTTTGGCGTTGGGCGTCAGCGGCGTTTTGTGCCCCAACTCCAGCATGCGTGCCATCAGGGCGGCCTGACTGCCCTGGGCATCGAGCACCGAATAGAAATCTTTCTGCTGCCAGGCGCGTTTGCCGAAGGCGTCATAGAACAACCGGGTGGTCGGTGCTGCCTGTGTGCGGTCACCGTCGTAGACCGGCATTTTACTCGCACCACGGGCTGCGCCTTCGCCGCTGCCCAGGTTCAACTGGCAGGCAGAGTCGTAGCACGCATGGCAAGCCACGCACTTCTCGGTGAAGATCGGCTGGATGTCGCGGGTGTAAGAAATTGAAGGCGAGATCGCAGGACTTTGCGCCGCCGCGCCAAAGCTCAAAAACAGCAACACCATGCTGACGACGCGGTACGACATATCCCTGATCCTGATCCTGAAGAAAAACGCCGCGATTCTACCGTTATGACGCCCGTTCCAACATGAGCGATATTCATGCAAAAGCACCACATGCTCTAAATCCGCACAGGTTTGTTATGATCCCGCTCCTTCGTCATGGTCTTTTTCGAGTAGTCCCAATGTCCGATCGCAGCGTCCGTCTTCAAGCTCTCAAGCAAGCTCTCAAAGAGCGCATCCTGATTCTCGACGGCGGCATGGGCACGATGATCCAGAGCTACAAGCTCGAAGAGCAGGATTATCGCGGCAAACGCTTCGCTGACTGGCCGAGTGACGTCAAGGGCAACAACGACCTGTTGGTCATCACCCGTCCTGATGTTATCGGCGGTATCGAAAAAGCCTATCTGGATGCCGGTGCCGACATCCTGGAAACCAACACCTTCAACGCCACCCGCATTTCCATGGCCGACTACGGCATGGAAGAGCTGGCCTACGAACTCAACGTAGAAGGCGCACGACTGGCGCGCAAGGTGGCCGACGCCAAGACCGCCGAGAACCCTGACAAGCCACGCTTCGTCGCTGGCGTGCTCGGTCCTACGAGTCGCACCTGTTCGCTGTCGCCGGACGTCAACAACCCGGGCTATCGCAACGTCACTTTCGATGAGCTGGTGGAAAACTACACGGAGGCCACCAAAGGCCTGATCGAGGGCGGCGCCGACCTGATCCTGATCGAAACCATTTTCGACACCCTCAACGCCAAAGCCGCGATCTTCGCCGTGCAAGGCGTGTTCGAAGAACTGGGCTTCGAGTTGCCGATCATGATTTCCGGCACCATCACCGACGCCTCCGGCCGGACCCTGTCGGGCCAGACCACCGAAGCGTTCTGGAACTCCGTGGCCCACGCCAAACCGATTTCGGTCGGTCTGAACTGCGCCCTCGGTGCCCGCGAACTGCGTCCGTACCTCGAAGAGCTGTCGGACAAGGCCAGCACTCATGTTTCGGCGCACCCGAACGCCGGCCTGCCGAACGAATTCGGCGAGTACGACGAACTGCCGGTTGACACCGCCAAGGTCATTGAAGAATTCGCCCAGAGCGGCTTCCTCAATATCGTCGGCGGTTGCTGCGGCACCACGCCGGGTCACATCGAAGCCATCGCCAAAGCCGTCGCCGGCTATGCGCCACGGCAGATTCCGGACATTCCCAAGGCTTGCCGCCTGTCGGGTCTGGAACCGTTCACCATCGATCGCAGCTCGCTGTTCGTCAACGTCGGCGAGCGGACCAACATCACCGGTTCCGCGAAATTCGCCCGCCTCATCCGTGAAGACAATTACACCGAGGCCCTGGAAGTCGCCCTGCAACAGGTCGAAGCCGGCGCCCAGGTGATCGACATCAACATGGACGAAGGGATGCTCGATTCGAAGAAGGCCATGGTGACCTTCCTCAATCTGATTGCCGGCGAGCCGGACATCTCCCGCGTACCGATCATGATCGACTCCTCGAAATGGGAGGTGATCGAAGCCGGCCTGAAGTGCATCCAGGGCAAGGGCATCGTCAACTCGATCAGCATGAAAGAAGGCGTCGAGCAGTTCATCCACCACGCCAAACTGTGCAAGCGCTACGGCGCCGCCGTGGTGGTGATGGCGTTCGACGAAGCCGGCCAGGCCGACACCGAAGCGCGCAAGAAGGAAATCTGCAAACGCTCCTACGACATTCTGGTCAACGAAGTCGGTTTCCCGCCGGAAGACATCATCTTCGACCCGAACATCTTCGCTGTGGCCACCGGTATCGAAGAACACAACAACTACGCTGTGGACTTCATCAACGCCTGTGCCTACATCCGTGACGAACTGCCGTATGCCCTGAGCTCCGGCGGCGTGTCCAACGTGTCGTTCTCGTTCCGTGGCAACAACCCGGTGCGCGAGGCGATCCACTCGGTGTTCCTGCTGTATGCAATCCGCGCCGGCCTGACCATGGGCATCGTCAACGCCGGTCAGCTGGAGATCTACGACCAGATCCCGCAGGAACTGCGCGACGCCGTTGAAGACGTGATCCTCAACCGCACGCCGGAAGGCACCGACGCCCTCCTCGCCATCGCCGACAAGTACAAGGGCGACGGCAGCGTCAAGGAAGCCGAGACCGAAGAATGGCGCAGCTGGGACGTCAACAAGCGTCTGGAACACGCGCTGGTCAAGGGCATCACCACCCACATCGTCGAAGACACCGAAGAATCCCGCCAGTCGTTCGCGCGCCCGATCGAAGTGATCGAAGGCCCGCTGATGTCGGGCATGAACATCGTCGGCGACCTGTTCGGCGCCGGCAAAATGTTCCTGCCGCAGGTGGTGAAATCCGCCCGCGTGATGAAGCAGGCCGTGGCCCACCTGATCCCGTTCATCGAGCTGGAAAAAGGCGACAAGCCGGAAGCCAAGGGCAAGATCCTGATGGCGACCGTAAAAGGCGACGTGCACGACATCGGCAAGAACATCGTCGGCGTGGTGCTGGGTTGCAACGGCTATGACATCGTCGACCTCGGCGTGATGGTGCCGGCCGAGAAGATCCTGCAGGTGGCCCGCGAAGAGAAATGCGACATCATCGGCCTCTCCGGCCTGATCACCCCGTCGCTGGATGAAATGGTCCACGTGGCCCGCGAGATGCAGCGCCAGGACTTCCACCTGCCATTGATGATCGGCGGCGCGACCACCTCCAAGGCGCACACGGCGGTGAAGATCGAGCCGAAGTACAGCAACGACGCAGTGGTCTATGTGACCGACGCCTCCCGCGCCGTGGGCGTGGCGACGCAGTTGCTGTCCAAGGAACTGAAGGCCGGTTTTGTCGAAAAGACCCGCGAAGAGTACATCGACGTCCGCGAGCGCACCGCCAACCGCAGCGCCCGTACCGAACGCCTGAGCTACGCGGCTTCCATCGCGAAAAAACCGCAGTTCGACTGGGCGAATTACACACCGGTCAAACCGACGTTCACCGGAACCCGTGTGCTGGACGACATCGACCTCAACGTGCTGGCCGAGTACATCGACTGGACGCCGTTCTTTATCTCCTGGGACCTGGCCGGCAAATTCCCGCGCATCCTCGAAGACGAAGTGGTCGGTGAAGCGGCGACCTCGCTGTACAAGGACGCCCGCGAGATGCTGACCAAGCTGATCGACCAGAAGCTGATCAGCGCCCGTGCGGTGTTCGGCTTCTGGCCGGCCAATCAGGTACACGATGACGATATCGAGCTGTACGGCGATGACGGCAAGCCAATGGCCCGCCTGCATCACCTGCGTCAGCAGATCATCAAGACCGACGGCAAGCCGAACTTCTCCCTCGCCGACTTCGTCGCACCGAAGGACAGCGAAGTGACCGACTATGTCGGTGGTTTCATCACCACCGCCGGGATCGGCGCCGAAGAAGTGGCCAAGGCTTATCAAGACGCTGGCGACGACTACAACTCGATCATGGTCAAGGCCCTGGCCGACCGGCTGGCCGAGGCCTGCGCCGAGTGGCTGCACCAGCAGGTGCGTAAAGAGCACTGGGGTTACGCCAAGGATGAAGTCCTCGACAACGAAGCACTGATCAAAGAGCAATATTCCGGCATCCGCCCCGCTCCGGGCTACCCGGCGTGCCCGGATCACACCGAAAAAGCCACGCTGTTCGCCCTGCTCGATCCTGAAGCCCAGGAAATGCGCGCCGGCCGTAGCGGCGTGTTCCTGACCGAGCACTACGCGATGTTCCCGGCGGCAGCGGTAAGCGGCTGGTACTTCGCCCATCCGCAGGCGCAGTATTTTGCCGTGGGCAAGGTCGACAAGGATCAGGTGCAGAGCTACACCTCGCGCAAAGGCCAGGAGCTGAGCCTGACCGAACGCTGGCTGGCGCCGAATCTGGGTTACGACAACTGATCCAGCTTCACGCAATACCCTGTGGGAGCGAGCTTGCTCGCGAAAACGGTCGATCATTCAGCATTAATGTTGAATGACGCGCCGCCATCGCGAGCAAGCTCGCTCCCACAGTTCGTTTTGCGGTGTTCTCCAGATGGTTGACTATGCTTGTCTGACACACACGGCAGACGGGGGATTTATGGACGATCCAGTCGACAACAAGCCACCGACCTTCTGGCAGATGCTGCACAGTGTCATGGCGGCGGCGTTCGGGGTGCAGAGCGGCAAGAACCGGGCAAGGGACTTCACCCACGGCAAGCCCAGCCATTTCATATTCCTGGGCATCGCGTTCACGGCGGTGTTTGCCTTGACGCTGTTCGGCATTGTGCAACTGGTGGTGCATCTGGCGGGTGTCTGAGCCGCTCAGCGCATCAGTGTCTGCAGATTGAAGGGATAGCGATACGACACCGGACGCCCCTTCGCCGAGAGCTTGCGAAAGTGCACGCCGTAGTCCGGTGACGCGCCCATGGCCAGCATTCGGCGGGCTTGATCCCTGTCGATCAGTTGCAGCAGCGCAACCTGTCGGTCACGACCGCCGTACTGATTCAGATCGACGCCCTGCTGATAATCGTGCAGCTCGACCAGCGCCCAGCCTCCGAGGGTGAAGTGTCCACCGAGCAAGGCGCTCAGCCGACCGTCGACCAATGCCTGCAAGGCCTCGTGCGAGGTGTTGACAGCGCTGAACAACACGTCCTTGCCCGGCACTTTGCCCGCCTCGGAAACCGCACGCATCGCACCGAACGCCATTTCGTCGTTGGCCGCCCATACCAATGACACATCCGGGTAACGAACCAGCAACTGCTTCGCCTGCTCGTAAGCGCGTTTTTGCGTCCAGCCACCATAGACCAGTTGCCGCAAACGCACCTGAGGATGCTCGGCCAGTGCCCGCTGCATGCCCTTTTCACGCAGTTGCGCCGACGGCGTGATCTTCAGGCCCGAGAAGGCCAGCAGATCGATCGTTTTACCGGGTGCCACAGGCGGATGCAGACGGATCAGCTCCTTCATCATCAGATAACCGCCCTCTTCGTCGTTCGGCACCAGGCTGCCGATCCGGTCCGCACGCTCTACCACCAATGCCTGCTGATTGGGCGTCAGTGCGGAATTGACCATGAACAGTTTTACCCCGCTGTCATTGGCCAGCCGCAAGATTTGCGGGGCGACGTACTGTTCGTTGACGAACATCAGATAGTCGGGACGATCCGGCCCCTGCAACGCCAATCGGGCCTGGGCGACTGTCAGTTCGGGCTGGCGCTGTGAATAGAGAATGCGCAAGTCGATCCCCAGATCCCGGGCAGCGGCCTGCATGAATTGCGAGTAACTGACCCAGAACGCTTCCTCAGTCGAACCCGGATTCAAAAACAGCACGGACTCTGCCCGCACACACGATCCGAAAATCGCGCCGAACAGCAACAGACTGATGTGAAGTAACTTGAACATGAAACATCCGGGCCCAGGGGAAAAATGGCCGCGCATTATAGCCACCTATCAATCGGCCATTGGCGCTTGATCCCGTTTTTCGTCCGACAATCGTCGCAAGCGGGGCCCGGACGTGTCGTTTACTGATGACTGACCCAGAACACGGCTGTTCCAACAACCAGAATGATCAGGAACAGAATCGCCCAGGCATCGACGCTGCTATCACTTTTCCTTGCTTTGGTCGGGTTGCTCATTGCATCGCCTCTTGTCGGTTTTATCGGTGATTGCAGAAAGACTCGACCACAGTTAAGACGATGATTGCCCACACGACAAATGCGGGATAGTTGACAGCCATTCTCGTTAGGCGATTTGGTTCTTTACATATACTCAAACATCACTTTTGCGCATAACTGCAAACGGGTATATTGCCCCGGCTCCGTTAGGGAGTGCGCGGCCGTGCGCGCAGAATTGCAGAGGAACCATCGGACTCCAGCAAGCGAAAACGCAGCGTTTTCCGAGTGGCCAAAGCCTGAGAACAGGACTTATATGTACGTATACGACGAGTACGATCAGCGGATCATCGAGGACCGCGTCAAGCAGTTCCGTGATCAGACCCGACGCTATCTGGCAGGTGAGCTGAGCGAAGAAGAATTCCGCCCCCTGCGCCTGCAAAATGGCCTGTACATCCAGCGTTTCGCGCCGATGCTGCGCGTGGCTGTGCCCTACGGCCAACTGACTTCGCGTCAGATGCGCATGATGGCAAAAATTGCCCGTGACTACGACAAGGGCTACGCCCACATCAGTACCCGGCAGAACGTGCAGTTCAACTGGCCGGCGGTCGAAGACATCCCGGACATCCTCGCGGAACTGGCCACCGTGCAGATGCACGCGATCCAGACCAGCGGCAACTGCCTGCGCAACGTCACCACCGACCAGTTCGCCGGTGTTGCGTTCGATGAGCTAATTGACCCGCGTCCTTGGTGCGAAATCGTCCGTCAGTGGACGACCTTCCACCCGGAATTCGCTTACTTGCCGCGCAAGTTCAAGATCGCCGTCAACGGTTCGACCTCTGACCGTGCGGCCATCGAAGTCCACGACATCGGCCTTGAGCCGGTCCACAACGCTGCTGGCGAACTCGGTTTCCGCGTGCTGGTCGGCGGTGGTCTGGGTCGTACCCCGGTGGTCGGTGCCTTCATCAACGAATTCCTGCCATGGCAGGATCTGTTGAGCTACCTCGATGCGATCCTGCGGGTCTACAACCGCTACGGTCGTCGTGACAACAAATACAAGGCGCGGATCAAGATCCTCGTCAAGGCGCTGACTCCCGAAGTCTTCGCCCAGAAAGTCGATGCGGAGATGGAGCACCTGCGCGGCGGCCAGACCACCCTGACCGAAGCCGAACTGCACCGCGTGGCCAAACACTTCGTCGACCCGGACTACAAGGCGCTGGAAAACCAGACCGCCGACCTGGCCGCCCTCGACAAAGAACATCCGGGCTTCGCCCGCTGGCGTACCCGCAACACCCTGGCGCACAAGAAGCCGGGCTATGTGGCCGTGACCCTGTCCCTGAAGCCGACCGGTGTTGCACCGGGCGACATCACCGACAAGCAACTCGACGCCGTCGCCGACCTGGCCGACCGCTACAGCTTCGGTCAACTGCGCACCTCCCACGAGCAGAACATCATTCTGGCCGACGTCGAGCAGAGCCAGCTGTTCACCCTGTGGGGCGAGCTGCGTGAAGGTGGCTTCGCCACGCCGAACATCGGCCTGCTGACCGACATCATCTGCTGCCCTGGTGGTGATTTCTGCTCGCTGGCCAACGCCAAGTCGATCCCGATCGCCGAATCGATCCAGCGCCGTTTCGACGACCTGGACTACCTGTTCGACATCGGTGAACTGGACCTGAACATTTCCGGTTGCATGAACGCCTGCGGTCACCACCACGTCGGCCACATCGGCATTCTGGGCGTGGACAAAAAAGGTGAGGAGTTCTATCAGGTCTCGCTCGGCGGCAGCGCCAGCCGTGACGCCAGCCTGGGCAAGATCCTCGGCCCGTCTTTCGCTCAGGAAGACATGCCGGATGTGATCTCCAAATTGATCGACGTGTACGTGGAACAGCGCACCGAAGACGAGCGCTTCATCGACACCTACCAGCGTATTGGCATCGACCTCTTCAAGGAACGCGTCTATGCAGCGAATCATTAAGAACAACGAGGTCGTCGACGAAACCTGGCACCTGCTGCCCAAGGATTTCAACATTGACGAAATCAGCAACTGCGACGACCTGATCGTCCCGCTGCAGCTATGGCGTGAACACGCACGTATGCTCAAGGCCCGCGATGGCGGTCTGGGTGTGTGGCTGGACGCCGATGAAGAAGCCGAAGAAATCGGTGACGACGTGAATGAGTTCCAGGTGATTGCCCTGAACTTCCCGGCGTTCACCGATGGCCGCAACTACTCCAACGCCCGCCTGCTGCGTGACCGTTACGGTTTCAAAGGCGAACTGCGAGCGATTGGCGACGTACTGCGCGATCAGTTGTTCTATATGCGCCGTTGCGGTTTCGATGCCTTCGCCCTGCGCGCCGACAAAGACCCGTACGACGCTCTTGAGAGCCTCAAGGACTTTTCGGTGACCTATCAGGCCGCCACTGACGAACCGCTACCGCTGTTCCGTCGTCGATAAGCCTTCAGGTTTACTGCGCACACAAAAACGCCGGTCATTGACCGGCGTTTTTTATGTCCGTGTTACCAGAACCGTTGCTGGGTCAAGCGGCTCCACCAGCTCAACAGCACGCGATCCACCGAACCGCTGGCTGCCATGCCGATACGCTCTTGCAGACTTTTACGTTCCGCGTAATGCAGGTGATAGATCTCGGACTGCTTGGCACAATCGGCCAGGTATTCATCACTGGTCTTCAGTTCGTCCACCAACTGTTTTTCAAGCGCCGCGATGCCCAACCACACCTCACCCGTGGCAACGTCGTCAATGGCCAGTTGCGGACGATAGCGGGCAACGAAGTTCTTGAACAACTGATGGGTAATATCCAGGTCTTCCTGGAACTTCTCCCGACCCTTCTCGGTGTTTTCGCCGAACACGGTCAGGGTGCGCTTGTATTCGCCGGCAGTCAGTACCTCGAAATCGATGTCGTGTTTTTTCAGCAAACGGTTAACGTTGGGCAACTGCGCGACGACGCCGATGGAGCCAAGAATGGCAAACGGTGCACTGATAATCTTCTCGCCGATGCACGCCATCATGTAGCCGCCGCTGGCCGCAACCTTGTCGATGCACACGGTCAACGGCACGCCGGCTTCACGGATACGCGCCAGTTGCGATGAAGCCAGACCGTAGCTGTGAACCATACCGCCGCCGCTTTCCAGACGCAGCACCACTTCGTCCTTCGGTGTGGCCAGGGTCAGTAGCGCAGTGATTTCGTGACGCAGGCTTTCGGTAGCGGAGGCCTTGATGTCGCCGTCGAAGTCCAGCACGAACACCCGAGGCTTGGCGTCGGGTTTCTTCTTCTGTTTTTTTTCAGATTTGGCCTCGGTCTTGCGCAAGGCCTTGAGCTGATCCTTGTCGAGCAGGGTCTGTTCCAGACGCTCACGCAGACCTTTATAGAAATCGTTGAGCTTGCTGACCTGCAACTGGCCGGCCGATTTGCGGCGGCCCTTGCTGCGCAACGCAGCGAAGCTGGCCAACACCACCAGAATGGCGACAACCAGGGTCACGGTCTTGGCCAGAAAACTGGCGTATTCGACAAAAAACTCCACGGGGACTCCTTCAAACGATGCGCCGTCGCAAAACGCGCGCGGGAATTGACTCCAGCATACCCATGCACCGGCCCGCCGGCCAGCCGTGAAACCTCTGGAAACAGCCCTGTAACGGGCATTTCAAACAAGCGTATGTTTTTTCATTGACAGCTCATCATCATCCCCATAACCTCGCCACAACCTTCAACGTACCGGGATGACGCGGACGTGGGCAGCATCTACTTGATTCGACATGGCCAGGCCTCCTTCGGTGCAGACGACTATGACGTCCTGTCGCCGATCGGTGTACGCCAGGCAGAAATCCTCGGCCGTCACCTCGCCGAACTCGGAATCAGCTTCGACCGCTGCCTGTCGGGCGATCTGCGCCGCCAGCAACACACGGCCAACAGCGCGCTGGAACAGTTTGCCGCCGTCGGCCTGCCAGTGCCGACTCTGGAAACCGATTCGGCCTTCAACGAATTCGACGCCGACGCCGTGATCCGCGCCCTGCTCCCGGCCATGTTGCCGGAAGAGCCCGAAGCGCTGGAGATCCTGCGCAACGCCGCACAGAATCGTGGCGAGTTCCAGCGCATCTTCGCTCTGATCATCGAACGCTGGCTCGCCGGCACCTACGACACTCCGGGCCTGGAAAGCTGGCTGGGTTTCGTCGAACGGGTACAGGCCGGGCTGCAGCGGATTCTCGAACAGGCCGACAACAAACAGAAAATCGCGGTGTTCACCTCCGGTGGCACGATCACCGCCCTGCTCCACCTCATCACTCAAATGCCTGCCCGGCAGGCCTTTGAACTGAACTGGCAAATCGTCAACACCTCGCTCAACCAGCTGAAGTTCCGCGGTCGCGAGGTGGCTCTGGCTTCCTTCAACAGTCATGCACACCTGCAACTGCTGAAGGCCCCGGAACTCATCACGTTTCGCTGAGTCCGGATTACTGTGACCCTGCTGCAATCAACCAAAAAGGATCGAACCATGACCTCCGTAGCCGATGCCGTAAAAGCAATGCAAGCCAAGTTCAACCCAGCCGCTGCTGCCGGTCTGGATCTGGTCTTCGGTTTCAACATCACTGACGAAGACAAGCAATACGCCCTGATCGTCAAAGACGGCACCTGCGACATCCAGGAAGGCGAAAACGCTGACGCCAACTGCACGCTGGTGCTGGACAGCGAAACCCTGAAAGGCATCGTTTCCGGCGAAACCGATGGCATGCAGGCTTTCATGGGCGGCAAGCTGCGCGTCGAAGGCGACATGATGCTGTCGATGAAACTGTCCGAGCTGTTCCCGGCTTAAGACCGCAGCCAGTCTGCAAACAAATCCCGCCCCTGTGGCGGGATTTGTCGTTTCAGGCGTTCGTACCGGTAAACGACGCCGCCAGCAACTCCCGCGTATACGGGTGCCGAGCCGAATGGAACAACCCGGCCGTTTCGCCACGCTCCACCACCTCGCCATCCTTCATCACGATCAGATCGTGGGCCAGTGCCCGCACCACTGCCAGGTCATGACTGATGAACAGATAGGTCAGTCCGTGCTCCTCCTGCAATCGACGCAATAGCGCGACGATCTGTTTCTGCACCGTGCGATCCAGCGCCGACGTCGGCTCATCCAGCAGGATCAAATCCGGCTTGAGCACCAGTGCCCGAGCGATGGCGATGCGTTGCCGTTGCCCGCCGGAAAACTCGTGGGGATAGCGATGACGCGTCGCCGGATCGAGCCCGACTTCCTTCAATACATCGATCACCGCCTGCTCGCGCGCCTGCGCATTCAAGTCACTGTGCACCTGCAAACCTTCGGCAATGATCTGCTCCACGCACAAACGCGGGCTGAGGCTGCCGAACGGATCCTGAAACACCACTTGCAGGCGTTTGCGCAACGGACGCAATTGTTGGCCGCTCAGTTGTTCCAGCGCCACGCCCTTGAAGCGGATGCTACCGTCGGCGTCGATCAGGCGCAGGATCGCCTGACCCAGAGTGGACTTGCCCGAGCCGGACTCACCAACGATGCCCAGAGTCTTGCCCCGTTGCAGGTTCAGATCGATGCCATTGACCGCGTGCAGATACGACTTGGGCCGCAGCCACCCGCCGCCCAGTGGAAAACGTACATTCAGATCGCGAACCTCGAGCAGGTCCGCCGCCGCATCACGGCACAGCGCCGCGCCACCGGGTTCGGCGTTGAGCAATTCGATGCTGTAGGGATGCTGCGGCGCGCGGAACAATTGCTCGCAGCTCGCCTGTTCAACGATCTCGCCCGCGCGCATCACCGCCACCCGCTGGGCGATGTTGCGCACCAGATTCAAGTCGTGACTGATGATCAGCAGCGCCATGCCCAGTCGCTGTTGCAGTTCCTTGAGCAGCAACAGAATCTTGCGCTGCACCGTGACGTCGAGGGCTGTGGTCGGCTCATCGGCGATCAGCAATTGCGGCTCGCACGCCAGCGCCATGGCGATCATCACCCGCTGCCGCTGCCCGCCGGAGAGCTGATGCGGATACGCCTTCAGCCGCTCGCGCGGACGTTGAATGCCCACCAGTTCCAACAGTTCCAGAATCCGCTTGCGCGCCGCCGCGCCCGCCAGGCCCTTGTGCAGCGCCAGGCTTTCGCCGAGTTGCCGCTCGATGCTGTGCAACGGATTTAGAGAACTCATCGGCTCCTGAAAAATCATCGCAATACAGTTGCCGCGCAGTTGCCGCAAATAACGCTCGTGCACACCGAGCAACTCTTCGCCGCCATAGCGGATGCTGCCGTCGATCTGCGTAATGTTCGGGTCCAGCAGTTGCAGAATGCTGTGGGCCGTCACCGACTTGCCTGAACCCGATTCACCGACCAGCGCCAGGCACTCTCCCGGGCAAATATCGAGGTCGATGCCGTGCACCACTTCCTGCCCTTTGAACGCCACCCGCAGGTCGCGTATTTCGATCAGATGTTCACGCATGTCAAGTCCTGGGGTCGAAGGCATCACGGCAGGCTTCGCCGATGAATACGAGTAGAGAAAGAATCAGTGCCAGGGCGAAAAATGCCGTCAGCCCCAACCACGGTGCTTGCAGATTGTTCTTGCCCTGACCGATCAACTCACCCAGCGAAGCACTGCCGGCAGGCATGCCGAAGCCGAGAAAATCCAGCGCCGACAACGTCGCAATCGCCCCGGTCAGAATGAACGGCAGGTACGTCAACGTCGCATTCATGGCATTGGGCAGAATGTGCCGCACGATCACCTGCGCATCGCCGACACCCAGCGCCCGCGCCGCTTTCACGTACTCAAGCCCCCGACTGCGCAGGAACTCGGCGCGCACCACGTCCACCAGACTCAGCCAGGAAAACAGCGCCATGATCCCCAGCAACCACCAGAAGTTCGGCTCGACGAAGCCCGACAGAATGATCAGCAGGTAAAGCACCGGCAGCCCCGACCAGACCTCCAGCAAACGCTGGCCGAGCAAGTCGACCCAGCCGCCGTAATAGCCCTGCAAGGCACCGGCGGCGATGCCGATCAACGCGCTCACCGCCGTCAACGCCAGGGCGAACAACAGCGACACACGCGTGCCGAATATCACCCGCGCCAGCACATCCCGCGCCTGATCGTCGGTGCCCAGCCAGTTTTCAACGGTGGGCGGGCTCGGGGCCGGTTCGGTGAGGTCGTAGTTGGCCGTGTCGTAGCCGAACGGGATCGGCGCAAACCACATCCGCCCGCCCTGCCCCTCGATCAGTTCACGCACCTGGGCGCTGCGGTAGTCAGGCTGGAACGGCAGCTCACCGCCAAAATCCTGCTCGGTGTAGCGCTTGAACGCCGGGAAATACCATTCGCCCTGATACGTCACCAGCAATGGTTTGTCATTGGCGACCAGTTCGCCGCCCAGGCTCAGGCCGAACAGCGCGAGAAACAGCCACAACGACCACCAACCGCGTCGATGGGCCTTGAACCGCGCCCAACGGCGCTGTCCGATTGGAGAAAGCGTCGGCATCAGGCAGTCCTCGCGGTGAAGTCGATGCGCGGATCGACCAGCGTGTAGCACAGGTCGCCCAGCAGTTTTATCAAGAGCCCGAACAGGGTGAAGATGAACAACGAACCGAACACCACCGGGTAATCCCGCGACACCGCCGCTTCGTAGCTCAGGCGGCCGAGACCGTCGAGGGAGAAGATCACTTCGATCAGCAGCGATCCGCCGAAGAAAACCGTGACCAGCGCCTGCGGCAGTCCCGCAACCACCAACAGCATGGCGTTGCGAAACACGTGCCCGTACAACACCTGCCGTTCACTCAGGCCCTTGGCCCGTGCCGTGACCACATACAGCCGCGAGATCTCGTTGAGGAAGCTGTTCTTGGTCAGGATCGTCAGCGTTGCAAAACCGCCGATCACCAATGCGCTGACCGGCAACACCAGATGCCAGAAGTAATCAGCGACCTTGCCCCACAGCGACAGCTCGGCGAAGTTGTCCGAGACCAGCCCGCGCACCGGGAACCAGTCCAGCGCCGTACCGCCGGCAAACACCACGATCAGCAGCAAAGCAAACAGAAACCCGGGCATCGCGTAGCCAATGATGATCGCCGCGCTGCTCCAGACATCGAACGCCGAGCCGTTATGCACCGCCTTGCGGATGCCCAGCGGAATCGATACCAGATAAGTGATCAGCGTCGCCCACAATCCCAACGACAAGGTCACCGGCAGTTTCTGCCAGATCAGCTCGGTCACCGACGCCCCCCGGAAGAAGCTCTTGCCGAAGTCCAGTTGTGCGTAGCTCTTGAGCATCAGCCACAAGCGCTCACCGGCACTTTTGTCGAAGCCGTACTGGCGCTCGATCTCAGCCACCAGTTTCGGGTCCAGGCCACGGGTCGCGCGGGACTCGCCGCCAATGCTCTCGACATGACTGGCCCCCACCGCCGCACCGACGCCAATCCCCTGCAATCGGGCGATGGCCTGCTCGACCGGACCACCGGGCGCGGCCTGCACGATCACGAAGTTCACCAGTAGAATCGCCAGCAAGGTCGGCACGATCAGCAGCAGGCGCCGCAGGCTATAACCCCACATGGGCGTACTCCTTTTGCTGTTGCTGCATTTGCGTCGAGGTCAGCGCGGTTGGACTGATTTCCCACCAGGTGTCGAGGCCGGCGTCGTACAGCGGCGCAATTGCCGGGCGACCGAAGCGGTTCCACCAGACCGTGGAAATCCCCGGCGGGTAATAGTTGGGAATCCAGTAATAGCCCCACTGCAACACCCGATCCAGAGCATGGGCGTGGCGCAGGAGACTCTCGCGATTGTCGGCCTGGACCACGCCTTCAAGCAGTGCATCCACCGCCGGGTCGCGCAGCACCATATAGTTGTTGGAGCCAGGATCATCGGCGCCGTCGGAGCCGAAATAGTTGAACAGCTCGCGCCCCGGCGCCTGACTCACCGGGTAACCGACAACGATCATGTCGTAGTCGCGGCTGCGCACGCGGTTGGTGTATTGCGCGGTGTCGACCTGACGAATATCGAAACCGATGCCGATCTGCGCCAGGTTGCGCTTGAACGGCAGCAGCAAACGCTCGAAACCCTTCTGGCCGTTGAGAAAGGTGAATTGCAACGGCTCGCCGGCGGCATTCACCAGTTGATCGCCACGGGGCTTCCAGCCAGCGGCCTCCAGCAATTTCAACGCTTGCAACTGCTGCGCACGAATGTTGCCGCTGCCGTCAGTGCGCGGCGCCTCGAATACCTGGTTGAAGACTTCATCGGGAATCTTGCCGCGCCACGGTTCGAGGATTTGCAGTTCTTCGGCATCTGGCGGTTCGGTGGCCGACAACGCACTGTGGGAAAAGAAGCTGCGCTGGCGCAGGTACATGCTGCGCATCATCTGCCGGTTGCTCCATTCGAAATCCCAGAGCATGGCGATCGCCTGCCGGACCCGACGATCCTGAAACACCGGTTTCTGCAGATTGAACGCAAACCCCTGTGCGCCTTGCGCAGCACCGGGTGCGAGGTGTTCGCGCAGCAACTTGCCCTGCTCCAGCGCCGCCCCGGCATAACCGATGGTGTAACTGGTGGCGGAGAACTCGCGGTTGTAATCGAAGCCGCCGGCCTTGAGCACTTGTCGCGACACGTCGGTGTCGGCAAAGAACTCCACGCTCAACTGATCGAAGTTGTAGAGCCCGCGAGTGATTGGCAGATCCCTGGCCCACCAGTCCTTGATCCGCTGGAATTTCACGCTGCGTCCGGCGTCCACCGCGCTGATCTTGTAAGGCCCACTGCCCGGCGGAATCTCGAAGCCTGCGCCATCGGCGAAATTGCGTGTGCGCCACCAATGCTCGGGCAGCACCGGCAACGTCGCCAGATCCAGCGGCAAGGTACGGCTCTCGTTGTTCTTGAACACGAAACGCACCTGGGTCGGCGACTCGACCTGCACCTCCGCGACATCGCGAAATTGCTGGCGATACTTGAGGCTGCCCTGAGTGGTGAACAGCTCGAAGGTGTAGCGCACGTCTTCGGCAGTGATCGGCGTGCCGTCCTCGAACCGAGCCTTGGGGTTCAGGTAAAAGCGCAGCCAGCGCCGGTCCGAATCCAGTTCCATCCGTTGCGCGACCAGACCGTAGACGCTGTAGGGCTCGTCCTTGCTGCGATAGGCCAGCGGCGCATAGAGCCAGCCGTCGATGTCGGCAACGCCGGTGCCTTTGTCGACGTAGGGAATCAGGTGATCGAACGGGCCGCTCTCCAGCGAAGAGCGGCGCAAGGTTCCCCCCTTGGGCGCGTCGGGGTTGGCGTAGGCCAGATGCTGGAAGTCTGGGGCGTATTTCGGGGCTTCGCCGTAGACCGTGAGGGCGTGTTGGGGCGCGGCGAAAATGAGCGGGCTCGACAACACTAAGGCGGCAAAAAGCATGAGTCTAAAGCGCATTGGCAAAATCCTGATGATTGGGCGACGCCAATGGCCTCTTCGCGAGCAAGCTCGCTCCCACAGGGGATCTGTGTTCACCACGAACCTGTGTGGGAGCGAGCTTGCTCGCGATGGGGCCAAAGCAGTCACCACACCCCCTGCCTACCTGTGATGTGCAACAGGCCGGGCCTTTTTATAGGGCGGGAGTTAGAACGATGTGTTACTAAAACCCACCCCGTCCGATCATTCTCAGAACTTGTAATTGACCCGCGTGTACAACGTGCGGCCAAACGGGTCGCCGTATTTCGGGTCATAGCCGCTCTGGAACGTGTAGGTCTGGTTGCTGAATGGCGGCTCGCGATCAAACAGGTTTTTCACCCCGAGGGTCACCGCCAGAGTCTTGCGCCAGGTGTAGGTGCCGGCCACGTCCCAGACGTTGTACGAACCGACGTAATCGTGAGTCTCACGATCCGAGTCGTGGTAACCGCTGGTGTAACGGTTGGTCAGGCTCGCGCCGAGCGGGCCGTAGTTCCAGCTGCCAGTCAGGCTGTGACGCCAGCGGGCCACGGCGCCGGCCGAGGCAAAGTCGCCACCACGAAAATCGCCGAGCTTGTCGATGTAGTCGCCCTTGAGCTGCTGCTGATAGTCGTAACGGGTGACGTAAGTGCCTTGCAGGCCGATACCGAATTCACCGTACGGCGTGCTCGGCAGGCGATAGTCGAAGCTCACGTCGACGCCGTTGGTCTTGATCTTGCCGAGGTTGGACAGGCCGGTGACGATGTGATCGATGGAGCCGTCCGGCTTGCGGATCAAACGCTCCGGGTACAGCTCCGGATTCTCGAACACTGCCGATTCGGGGAATTCGGCGATCTGGTTGGCGATATCGATCCACCAGAAATCCAGCCCGGTGGTCAGGCGATCGAATGGCTGGTAAACGAAACCGAGGGTGACGTTGCGTGCAGTTTCCGGGCTCAAGTCCTGGTTACCGCCGGTCCGGTTATAGAACTGCTGAGCGCAGTCGCGGTTGGCAATCCCGCCATTACTCGGGTTGCCACCGGCACACAGTCGCGGGTCGTTGTAATTGGCCACGGTGAACGAGGTGAAGTTCGGGTTGTACAACTCGTACAGCGACGGTGCGCGGAAACCTTCGCTATACGCGCCACGCACCACCAGTTCCTTGAACGGCTGGAAGCGGAACGAGTATTTCGGGTTGGTGGTACTGCCGAAATCGCTGTACTTGTCGTGGCGCACAGCGGCGGACAGTTCCAGGCTGTCGAGCACCGGCACGTTGACCTCGGCGTACTGCGCCGAGACGCTGCGATCCCCGGCGACACTGGCATTGGGGTCCACCCCCAGGCTCTGCACATCAGCCGCGAACTGGGCGAAATCCTGATGGAAGTCCTCCTTGCGGTATTCGCCGCCCAGGGCCAGCGCCGACGGCCCGGCACCGAACCAGTCGCCGATCTCGCGGCTGATCCGCCCGTCGATCGCCTTGACCCGGCCTACGGCCGTCGAGTAATCGCCGTCCACTCCGTTGGCTGCCAGCAACGCCGAACCGGCAGCCGTCTGTGGGCCGAACGGGTTGATCACACCGTTGGCGATACCTTGACTGACGGCCCGATCGTTCACGTAACCACTGCGAATCGTATTGACCACCTTGTTCTGGTTGTACGAAGCGCCGAGGTTGTAATCCCACCCAACCAGCGTGCCGTCGAAGCTCAACAGCAGGCGCTGACCGGTGTTGTCATCTTCATGCTGACGCGCACCGACGGCGGTTTCACGCCAGTTCACGTCCACCGGTTGCGTCGGGTCCAGCGCAAAACCGTTCGGGCCGGGCGTAATGCCGTTACCGGGATAGAACGCGGTGCCGGGGTTGACCTGATTGCCCATCAAAGTACCGGGCCCTATCTGCGTCCGGTTTTCGTTGCGCGCCCAGAAGTATTCGAGGCTGACGTTGTGATCGTCCGACAGCTTGCCGGTGGCCTTGGCGAAGGCCGAGGTCTTCTCGGTTTCCGGCACCAGATCCAGGTAATTCCACAGGCTCTGGCGGCAGATGCCGTTGCGCGACAGCAGCCCCGGAGCATTGCAACCGGAACCGGCCGATGGGTTGGTGGCGTTGCTGCCCTGGCTCCAGTTGGCGGGCGACGCCGTGCCGGAGGTGTAATCCAGGCCGCGCCCCGGCTGGTAGTTATAGGTGTAACCACGATCGTCGGCGGCCAGGCGATTCTGCTTGTCGTAGCTCACCACGCCGAAAACGTTGAAGCGATCGTCCTGTAAATCACCAAAACCCCAACTGCCGCTGAAGTTGCGGCTTTCACCGCCACCGGAATGGGTCGGGGTGTCGTAGCTGGTGCTGATCTGGCCTTCGGTGAGGCTGTTCTTGGTAATGAAGTTGATCACCCCGCCGATGGCATCGGTACCGTACAGCGCCGAGGCGCCATCGCGCAGCACCTCCACCCGGTCGATAGCGGCGAACGGGATGGTGTTGAGATCGACGCCGGAGCCGTTGATCGCATTGGTCGCGTTGTTGCTCAGACGCCGACCGTTGAGCAGCACCAGTGTCTTGTTCGGGCCAATCCCGCGCAGGTCAGCGTAAGACGCCCCGCCACTGCTCGACCCCACCGAGCGCCCGGAACCCACCGAAGACTGGTTGGCCGAGATGCGGTTGACCAGCTCTTCCGTGGTGGTCACGCCCTGCTTCTGCAACTCCTCGACCCGCAGGATGGTGACCGGTACGGCGGTTTCGGCATCGACCCGGCGAATCGCGGTGCCGGTGACCTCCACCCGTTGTAGTTGGGTAGTCGGCTCGTTTGCCGTGCTGTCGGCAGCGATGGCCGGCAACGTGTTGATCGCCAGCAGCAAGGCCAGGCTCAAAGGGGATTTAACGGGTGAAAAATGGATCATGAACAGCCATCCCTGCGTTTTGGTTTATGCAGGGATGTGCGATGGCAGCTGGGGATTTATAGGGCGGGATTTAGACCGTTGGGTGCTGAGGTTATGCAAAATTCAGCATGGCGCTTCATCAGACTGACGCCATTTCCCCGAGTAGTCGGGTATCGAGGCCGAACCTCTCCTGCGAGACCATCCTGAACTGCCCCTCTGCCAGGTCGCAGCTCACCAGCAAGTTCCACGAATGCCGGGTTGCCGCCGACGGAATCAGTACAAACGGGTGCTCGGCCAGCAACGCATCGGCAAACAATTGCTGATTGGGTGAGGGCTGTGCAGGGCTCAGCCAGTAAGGGTTCGGCACCTCTTCGGGCTGCACGATTTTCACCTTCGCATCGCTGATGACCTCAAAGCACGTCAATACATAAGGTTCGCGGTCCAGGGCATCAAAACTGCGGTTGGCTGCCACCTCAAGAATGGCCGAGGAAGGATCGACGGATGCGTAGACGACGCGTCGTCCTGGTATGTTCCATCGACCGCCTCTGAGCTTTGATCCCATCCCGCTGTCCCACGTCCCTCCATAAACCTCGCGATCCAGCCGCCACGCATACCAATGCTCGTCCCACGGCAAGGGATTCATGGGTAAACCCCGTAGATAAGCTGCTGCAAATACTGCTCAACCATCTGAAAGCCCAATGGGTGTCCTGTCAATTCCAGCGGCACATGACCGTGAAAATAAGTAGAGGGTTTCTGCATCCAGTCCTCCGCCCGTGGTTGCCCCCCGAAGGCCCGAGTGGCCAACTCCAGCACCAATGCATATTGGTAGGCGATGACACTCTGCTGGGGATCAAGCCGTACCGGTTTGCCTTCCTTCAGAAGACGCCGAACCGTTCTGACGGACTTGCCAGTGATGCGTTGGACCATGTCGCCTTGCTGGTAAAGCCCGGAGGTGGAAAGCATGTCGACGACGTCGTTCAACTGGAAGCCTTCCTCGGTCAGGTGAACGATCAGCAAGGCGTCATCACCGATGTTCTGGCCATGCACGAGCAATTCGACAGGTTTGCCCTCGACCTTCTTCAAGCCCGTCAGGCGGGGTACCTTTGCGCTGGGCAACGCGACATCCTCCATGGGGCATCTTGCACGATCATCGCGCCACTGATGGCGAGCGGAATAAGCAGGCGTTTCGTATTCGAGGTGTGCAGTTCGCATGATCCATCCATTATCAGAGGCCTGAGTGACCAAGCCATTCACGACTTCAATGTCATCGCCGATGCTATAGATCACGCTTCCGACGACCAACCTGAAAATATCGTCGGAAATATCCCCTCTTTCGCGAAAAATCCTGCCGCTTCCGTAGGCCGTTTCCGAGCCACGCCGAGCCCTCAACCTCCGAAGTGATAACTCACATCCAGCCACCACTGGCGCCCGTACGGGTCATAGTTGCCGGTCGGGTAATACGGCCATCCAGCCGAGTCGTCATGCTTGACCTGATTGAGCACGTTGTTCACGGTCAGCCCGACACTCGCCCGATCGTTGAGTTTGTACCGCGCACTGGCGTTGAACACCGTCCACGGCGACAGACGCCCGTCGCCCGCGCCGTTGGTGACCGAGCCGTAACGAATCCCCATCAGCGTCGCCGTGGCTTTCTGGTAATCCCAGGTCAGGCTGGCGTTGACCTTGCTGCGCCAGTCGTAATTGGTGCGCGAGGTACGCCAATCCTGGGTCGGGGCTTCGTCCGATTCCTTGTAGTAATGCGACAGCACGAGCGTGTAGCCCAGCGCCGAACTGAACGCGCCGTACTGCCCGGCGCCCCAGCGGATGTTGCTCTTGAAGTCCAGGCCGCTGACTCGTTCGCTGGCGGCGTTGATCGCGTTCACCCGCACCCGCTGCAACTGATTGGGATCGACGGCGGCATTGCCGGGATTGCGATCGACGCGTGCCAGGGTCGACTGGCAATTGGCCGAGTTGATGTCCTGGGTGCCATTGCGACATTCGTTCTCTTGCTGCAACAGACGGTTTTCGTCGACAGTGGTCAGCAAGTCATCAATCTCCACCCGCCAGAAGTCGGTGGAGAAATCGAAATTACGTGAAGGCGACCAGACGAAACCGTACGTCCAGGATTTGCCGCGTTCGGATTCCAGATCCGCCGTGCCGCTCTGGGTGTAATCGACCCGCCCGCGATCACAGGCGCCCTCCACGCCCTGGCTGCAACCGTAATAGTCGATCTGCGCCGGGTAGTAGCCGTTGCTGTCGGACTGATAGATGTAGTTCAGGTCGGGGGCGCGGAAACTGGTGCCGTAGCTGCCGCGCACCAGAAGGCTGTTCACCGGCCGCCATTCCAGGCCGAGGTTGTAGGTTTTCTGTTGCTCGGTGCGGCCGCTGAATTTGTATTGGTCCCAGCGGCCTGCTGCTGTCGCCAGCACCGTGTCAGTGACCGGAATGCTGAACTCGCCACCGGCCGCGTAACGCTTGCGCGAGCCACCGGAGCTTTGTGCCGGGGTCACGCCGTAGAAACTGCCGTCGTTGAGGCTGTCGTCCGGATCGATGCGATATTCCTGCTTGCCCGCCTCGAGCACGCCGGCGAATCCCACCGGGCCGGCCGGCAGGTCAAACAACTCGCCATTGACCGAAGCGTTGTAACTCGTGGACACCGACTTGCTGCTCTGCGTCAGGTTGCCGCGAAACTGCTCCCACTCCTGCGGCGTCAGTGGCCGGTCGAGGCGCGAGGCATCCGGCGCGAACACCGGGTAACCGTCGCGGGTGCCCAGTTGCGGACCAAGGTAGAAATCCTGGATCGACGACAGCGGCGTGTAACGCGTGGTGCGCACGCTTTTATATTCGGACCGGTTGGCCGCCAGTTCATAGTTCCACCCGGTGTCGGCGATCTTGTCCGAGAGACCGAGGGTGCCGGTCCATGAGGTATCGCGCCACTTGCTGTTGTTGCTGGTGCGCCCGCCGATTTCCTCTTCACCGAAGCGCCGGTACCAGCGCTCAAGATTGCCGCTGTTCTGGTTGATGAAATCCGGCGAGGTAAAGCTCGGGCCGCGCGTGTTGTTCTGGATGTGATCGAGGCCGTACATCAAGTCGGCGAAGACCTGGCCGCTGTCGCTGAAATGCCAGGTGCCACGGGTGTAGCCGTCGTAGTTTTCCTTTTGCGTCTGCACCGTCCAGTAATCGTTGTACATCTGGTCGGTGCGGCAACGCCCGCCGCTGTTGAACAGTTTGTTGTCGAACGTACCTTGATACGCACCGCAACCGGGTCCCAGATAGCGGTTGTTGGTCAGGTCGCGACGGTAGCCGACATCCGCCAGCGGCCCGCTCTGCATGAAGCCGCGATCATCGGCCCAGATCGGATCGCGGTTGGTCAGTTCAAGTCCGAACAAACCGTCGAAGTCGCCCCAACTGCCGCCGCCACTGATCTGCAAGCGCTGGTTGTCACCGCCACCGCGCTCGCTGGTGCCGCCCTTGAGGTTGACGTCGACGCCGTTCATTTTGTCCTTGAGGATAATGTTCACCACCCCGGCAATCGCATCCGAACCGTAGATCGCCGACGCGCCGCTGCTGAGCACTTCGATGCGGTCGATGATCGCCGACGGAATATTCGCAAGATTCGTGAAGTTGACCTTGCCGTCATACGGCGTCGGGTAATCGGCGACCCGCCGGCCATTGATCAGCACCAGTGTGTGGTTGGGGCCGAGGCCACGCAGGTTGAGGGCGCTGGCCGCCGGTTGCCAGGTGTTGCCGTAGTCTTCGCCCTGGGTCATGCCGGTGTTCTGGGTTTGCGTGGCGAGTGCGTCGTAGACGTTCTTGTAGCCGCGCGCTTCCATCTCTTCGTGGGTGATGACGTTGACCGGCGTCGCACCGTCGCTCTGCGCGCGGGCAATGCGCGAGCCGGTGACGGTGACTTTTTCCATGCGGTAATCGGCGCTGCTGGCGGGTGTCACAGCGGCGGTTTTCACGGGCGCCGCGCTCGGCGCATCGGCCGGGCGAATGCTCAGGCCCTGCGTGCCTTGCTCGACTTGCAGACCGCTGCCGATCAGGGCTTTCTCTACCGCCTGACGGCCACCCAATGCGCCGCGCACCGCACTGCTGCGCTTGCCCTGAACCAGATTCTGGCTGAAGGAAATCGGCACGCCGGTCTGGCGCGAGATGTCCAGCAGCACCTCGTCAAGGGCCCCGGCGGCAATGTCGAAGGTATAGACCTGAGTGGCGGCGTCTTGTGCCAGAACGGCGACCGGCGCCATGCCCGTCGCCAGTACGATGGCCAGTGTCAGGCGGGGCAATTGTTGTTGTTTGAATGAGAACATTGAGGGGCTTCCCTGTTGAAGGCGTCTGCAGGGAATGAGCAGCGGGCCGGCGCTTTTTATAGGGGGACGGATAGACCGGGAAGTTATGGATTTATAACCGTGCTTCGATGCTGACCCAGTACGGGTTGTGCCAGGTGACACGGATCGGCAGCGAACGCTCCAGCAGTTGCAGAGTGCGGTCGCTGTCATCCAGCGGATAGAGACCGCTGAGGCGCAGACCGGCGACCTCCGGGCTCAGGTGCAGGATGCCGCGACGGTAGCTACGCAGGCTGTCGATGACTTCGCTCAAGGGGCGATCGCGCACTTCGAGTCGCCCTTGTACCCAGGCGCTTTCCTGTCCTTTGCTGCGTTCCAGCGCGAGGATTTCCTGGGCATTGAACAGCAGGCTTTCGCCCGCCTCCACCACTTGCCGCGCGCCGCTGGCGGTGACCACTTCGACCTGCGAATGCAGCATCACCAGCCGCGTCGAATCCTCGCCTCGCCGCACCAGAAATTTCGTACCGAGCGCACGCATCCGCCCATGTTCGGTTTCGACCACGAACGGCCGCGCCAGATTTTTCGCGACATCGATCAGCAGCTCACCGCTGCGCAGGTCCAGCAGACGCTCGAGATTGTTAAAGCGCGGCACCACGCGGCTGCGGGCATTGAGGGTCAGAGCGCTGCCATCCTCCAGCATGAATTCCCTACGCTCGCCGGTACCGGTCGACAAGTCGCCGGCCTCGGGCAACCAGCCATAACGTCGACCGAGCAAACCGGCCAGCACCGCGATCCCGAGCACGCTCAAACTGCCGCTGATGAATCGACGGCGACTGGACGGCGCATTCAGGCTGTGCAGCACACTCTCACGCGGCAATCCGCGCAAGTTCGAATGGCGCAGCAGATTCAACCCGCCGCCCATTTGCTCGATGATCTGCTGATGCCGTGGATCCGCCGTGCGCCATGCGTCGAAGGCTGCACGCTCCTGCAAGCTGACATCCCCCGATTGCAGCAGCGCCATCCATTGCGCGGCTTCGTCGATCAGCGTTTCGTCCGGCCTCATGCCTGCATCGCCTGATAGCAGCGTTTGAAGGCTTCGACCATATATTGCTGCACACGGCTGGTGGACACGCCGAGGCGTTCGCCGATTTCGCTGTAGGTCAGGCCGTCGAGCTGGTGATAAAGAAACGCAGCCTTGGCCTTGGCCGACAAACCATTGAGCAAGCGATCCACCGCCAGCAACGTTTCGATCACCATTTCCCGTTCCTCGGGCGACGGGTGCACTGGCTCCGGCGCCAAGGCAAGGCTTTGCAGATAGGCGCGCTCCAGATCCTGACGGCGCCAGCCTTCATAGACCAGTCGCCGCGCAATCGTGGTCAACAGCGCGCGGGGTTCGCGAATCGCCAGCGGATCGGGCAATGCCAAGACCCGAAGAAAAGTTTCCGAAGCAATGTCCTGTGCACTGTGCGGGCAGCCGAGGGTACGGCTGACCGCTGCACACAGCCATCGGTAGTCCTTTTGGAACATCTGCCCGATGACCTGGTAATGCGGGTTGTGACTCCCCATGCCTTACTCCCTGAAAACGGGCTCCACCCGCTGCGAAAATCCATGGATACGCCGGGATCTTCCGGCGGTGATCAGGGGTGCGACTGTGCAATAGCGCCTGCGACATTTGAAGTAATAAAAAATCAGGATCAGCAAACCTTTGAGAATAAGGCACGTCGTCGTCCTAGCAACACTGGCTGACACAACGTTGATCTCGATCAGTGGCGCCGGCCACGCCAGTCTCTAACCTTGCGCCTCCATCGATAGCCACGGACGGCTCACCGGGAGCCTGCGGCTGACCTTTCAAGGAAGAGCAATCATGCGATCACTCAACATCATTCTTCTGTCGTCGGCGTTCAACGGCCTGACCCAACGTGCCTGGCTGGAACTGCGTCAGGCCGGGCACTCACCCAGCGTGGTGCTGTTCACCGACGAAACCGCCGTGTGCGAGCAGATTGAAAACAGCGGCGCTGATCTGGTGATCTGCCCGTTTCTCAAGGACCGCGTGCCCCAGGCGCTGTGGAGCAATCCGCAGCGTCCGGTCGTCATCATTCACCCCGGCATCGTCGGCGATCGCGGTGCCAGCGCACTGGACTGGGCGATCATGCGCGAGCTGCCGTCCTGGGGCGTGACTGCCCTCCAAGCGGTGGAAGAAATGGACGCCGGTCCGGTCTGGGCCACCTGCGAATTCAACCTGCCGACGGGCCTGCGCAAATCCGAGCTGTACAACGGCCGGGTCAGTGATGCGGCGATCCGTTGCATCCGCGAAGTGGTGGAGAAATTCATCGACGGCTTCGTGCCGGTGGCGCTGGATTACAGCGATCCGACAGTGCGCGGGCGTTTGCAGCCGAACATGAAACAAGACGATCGCACCTTCAGCTGGCACGACTGTTCGCGCTTCATCAAGCGCTGCATCGATGCGGCGGACGGCCAACCGGGTGTATTGGCCAGCCTCGCCGGCGGGCAGTATTACGTGTACGACGCGCACCTCGATCAGCGCACCGGCATGCCCGGCGAGATTCTCGCGGTGCATGACGACGCGGTACTGGTGGCGACCGGTGATCACAGCCTGTGGATCGGCTCGCTGCGACGCAAACCACAACCGGGCGAGGAAACCTTCAAGCGTCCGGCGCGGCATGTGCTGGCCGGGCAGTTGTCTGGCGTGCCGGTGCTGGACTGGTCGATTGCCAACGCGCCATTCAGCGACGAGCCTTATCAGCCGATCCGTTATCGCGAGTCCGGCCAGGTCGGCGAGCTGACGCTGGAGTTCTACAACGGCGCCATGAGCACAGAACAATGCCGGCGCATGGTCGAAGCCCTGCGCTGGGCCAAATCCCGTGACACTCAGGTGTTGTTGATCAAGGGCGGACGCGGCAGCTTTTCCAACGGTGTGCATTTGAATGTGATTCAGGCCGCCGAGGATCCGGGCGCCGAAGCCTGGGCCAATATCCAGGCCATCGATGATGTGTGTGAAGAACTGCTCAGCGCCCGGCAACTGGTGGTCAGCGGTGTGACCGGCAATGCCGGCGCTGGCGGTGTGATGCTGGCGCTGGCGGCTGACATCGTGTTTGCCCGCGCCGATATCGTGCTCAATCCGCACTACAAGAGCATGGGGCTGTACGGCTCGGAATACTGGACTTACAGCCTGCCCCGCGCCGTCGGCCCGGCCATGGCGGAACAATTGACCCAGGCCTGTCTGCCGGTCAGCGCTGCGCAGGCGCTGCAACTGGGCATGGTCCAGGAAGTCGGCCCGCGCTGCCCGGACGAGTTCTCGCTGTGGCTGCTGCAACGGGCCAACAGCGTGCTGAGCGATCCGACTTATGCAGCGGTGCGGGAGCGCAAGCTGCGGGTCGATCATGTGTTGATCCGTCAGTGCCGCGAGGCGGAGCTGCAGGAGATGCAGGAAGACATGCTGTACAACCGCAATCAGTTCGCCGAGAAGTGCCGCAACTTCGTTTACAAACGCAAGACCTGCTGCACGCCGGCGCGGTTGGTGGAAGACTGGGCTCGGGTGCAGGAGGCCGAGTTGGCCAACTGATCAGCGGCGCAGTCCCGAGCGCCATCGCGAGCAGGCTCGCTCCCACGGTCAGTGATGCCTCGAAACCTACATGAACGGTGGGAGCGAGCCTGCTCGCGATTGAACGATGACGCGGTATCAGGCGTGGATCTACAATGCGCGCACCTCAGACACCGGCCCGCCCATGGACATCGATCTCGCCCGCACTTTTCTGGAAATCGTCCGCCACGGCAGCCTCGCCGCGGCGGCTGAAAAGCTGTTCGTCACCCAGACGGCAATCACCGCCCGAGTGCAGAAACTCGAAAGCCAGTTGGGCAGCACGCTGTTCGTGCGCAACCGTGCCGGTGCGCGCCTGACCGCCAACGGCGAGGCCTTCGTGGTCTACGCCAATCAACTGGTGCAGACCTGGGAAGCGGCGCGCCGCGACCTGCCCTTGCCCGAGGGCTATCACAACGTGCTGCACATCGGCGGCGAGGTCAGCCTGTGCAATCCGCTGATGCTCAGTTGGGCCGCCGAGCTGCGGGAGAAAATCCCAGGTCACGCCCTGCGCATGGAGATCCGCGACGGCGAAAACCTGCTGCGTCAGCTCGAACTGGGCGTACTCGACGCGGCGCTGGTCTATCAACCGGAATACTGGCCGGGGCTGCAGGTCGAGCAGGTGCTGGAAGAGAAACTGATTCTGGTGACCACCCCCGGCCGCCCTGCCCCCTACGTGTACATCGACTGGGGCCCGGACTTCCGCCGCCAGCACGACGCCGCCCTGCCGGAAAAGGCCAAGGCCGCCCTGAGCTTCAACCTCGGCCCGCTGGCCCTGCAGTACATTCTGGAGAACGGCGGCAGCGGTTATTTCCGGACCCGGGTTGTGCGCACTTATCTGGAAAGCGGCGCGCTGGAACCGGTGACCAAAGCCCCGGAATTCGGCTATCCGACCTACCTCGTCTACTCCCGCGACCGCGACTCGGCGATCCTGCAACAGGCGTTCGATCTGCTGCGCGAAGTGATCAGGGCCGATGACGACTGGTCGCAGCGCTGGAACCCGTTGAGCTGACGGCCGCTTTGCACCGGAGCATGGCAGTTGTGACCTGAAGGTTGACCTGCACGAACCGCGGGATCGGCTAATCTGCCCGGATAACAAAAATATCCGCAGGTGACCGTAGTGAGGCAGACCACCGAGGCATTTCGCAGCCGCTACCGTGCGGCGATCCATCCCCGCTACAACCCGTGGCTGCATGGCGCGTTCGTGCTGTTGTTCGGCGTGCTGGCCATCGGCGCGTTCTGGAGCAGCGTGCACCAGGTGCGGCCGCTGGAATGGCTGACCGTGCCGCTGACCCTGCTGTTCTTCAATTTCGGCGTGTACATGGTGCACCGCCACCTCGGCCACCACAAAAAGAGCTTCGCGCGGATGTTCTACGCCCGGCATGCCGGCGACCATCACAGCTTCTTCACCCCCGGCCACATGACCTACGACGGCGCCCGCGACTGGCGGGTGATCCTGTTTCCCGCCTGGCTGATCGTGCTCCACACGCTGGCGATCACCCTGCCGCTGTGGTGGCTGTTCGCGCAGGTCAACAGCAACGTCGCCGGGTTGTTCGGCGGCTGCATGGTGTTCGGTTACCTGACCTATGAAGTATTTCACGCCTGCGAGCATCTGCCGCCGCAGAACCCGTTGACCCGTCTGCCGTGGATCCGCCAGATGCGCCGTCTGCACGAGCTGCATCACCGCCGCGAGCGCATGCAGGAGCGCAATTTCAATATCGTTTTTCCACTGATGGACTACCTGTTCGGCACCCTCTATTGGGAGCCGGAAACCGCCCCTCTGACCGACTCGAGAACGCCCATGACCCGCATGCAGCACACAGTCGACATCGCCGGCGATCCGATCGCCGTCCTCGCCTACGCCGCCACCGTCAGTCGCTGGCCGGAGTGGCATCCGTCTTCACTGAAGATCGACGGCCCCAGCGGTGCGCTGCATGCCGGTGCGCGATTCGATGAAGACATCCACGCCGGCGGGCGCGAGGGGCATTTGCGCTGGGAGGTCACCGAGTATTTGCCCGGTCGACGCTGGTGCGCGCGTGCCCAGGGTGATCAGGGTCTGTCGCTGCTGCTGACCTATGAATGCTCGGCGCAAAACGACGCGACGCGCTTCGTGCGCACCCTCGATTATCAGTTTGAGGGCATCGGCCTGCGCATCGCCAACCACCTGCTGCTCAAGCGTCGCATCGATCGTGAATCGGCGGCTTCGATGCTGGCCCTGCGTGACATGGCGACCCGGCACCTGGCACTCGCGGGAGCCCACGTGTGAGATGGCGTTATCTGGTGTTGCTGCTGATTGTCGGGGTTCTGGGCTTTTTGCTGTTGATGCCGACCAAAGTCGAGCCCGTGGCCTGGACACCGCAACCGGCGCCCTCGCTGACGGAAGGCCAATACGCTGACAATCAGCGACTCAAGGGCGCGGCGCAAGTCGGCCCAAGTGACATCGAAGGCCCGGAAGCGCTGCTGCTGGAGAACGACTTCCTGATCACCGGCCTGCACGACGGCCGCTTGCTGCGTACCAGCCTCGACGGTCAGCAACGCAAAGTGCTGGCGGATACCGGCGGCCGGCCGCTGGGGCTGGCGCGGCATCCCAACGGCTTGCTGGTGATCGCCGACGGGGTCAAGGGTTTGCTGTCCCTCGATGCGCAGGGCCGGCTGGTGGCGCTGACCACCGAGGCCAATGGCTTGCCATTCGGTTTCACCGATGACGTGGCCATCGACAAGTCCGGGCATTACGCCTACTTCAGTGATGCGTCGAGTCGCTGGGGTTACGGCCACGATGGCGAAGCGATCATCGAGCACGGCGGCGATGGACGCCTGCTGCGTTACGACTTCCAGACTGGCAAAACGAGCGTGCTGCTGGACAAGCTGGAGTTCGCCAACGGCGTGACTCTCGGCCCGGAAGACGCCTATGTGCTGGTCAACGAAACCGGCGCCTACCGGATCAGCCGCTATTGGCTGACCGGACCGAAGGCCGGCACTCACGACCTGTTCATCGACAACCTGCCGGGGCTGCCCGACAACCTCGCGTTCAATGGTCGGGATCGCTTCTGGGTGGCGCTGTACACACCGCGTAATCCGCTGCTCGACCGCACCGCGCCGCACCCGTTCGTGCGCAAGATGATCGTGCGGGCGATGACCGTCGTGCCCAAACCGGTGGAGAAGCGCGGGTTCGTGCTGGGGCTGGATCTGGAGGGCAAGGTGATCGCCAATCTGCAGGACGCCAGCGCCGGCAATTACTCGCCGATCACCACGGCGCGCGAGTATGGCGACTGGTTGTATTTCGGCTCGCTGAAGGCCACGCACATGGCGCGGATGCCGTTGGAGGCGGCCTTGAAGTGAGGACCGGGCTTGTGTAGTGAATCGAATGGCCCTATCGCCAGCAGGCTGGCTCCCACTGTCGGATTGCATTCCAAATGTGGGAGCCAGCCTGCTGGCGATAGCGGATTGTCAGTTGCTGGACCGATCGAACTTGTCCGGGTCTTCATCCTCCGGCACGTCCTCGCGCTTGCGTTCCTCTTCAGGATTACGGACGGTGTGCGCCGGACTGTTCGGCTCGGGATGCGTGGGAACGGGGTCGAATGCCCCCTGCTCTTCACTGGGGAATTTTGGCTTGTTCATAAGGCACCTCGCTGAGAGTCGCTATGTGAAGACTCTGAACATTCGAGGTGCCGGTCGGGGTTGTCGTTCCAGTCGTTTCACCACCGAAAGCCGGTGGCGCGACTGACGGTCAGGTTCGGGCCTGCAACTGCTCGACGATCTTGTCTTTGACCTGCAGGCGTTTCTCTTTGAGTTTCTTGAGTGTGTCGTCGCTCGGCGCATCCGAGGTCGCTGTCTCGGCCTTGACGACTTCGGCGTCCGCCTGGGAATACTTGTTGATCAGTGCATCCAGATGTGGATCCGCGGTGCGTCGTTGCTGGATCTCTTCCTTTGTTAGTTTCAAGTCCTGTAACAGATCATGGGTCACCGGCATGGAACACCTCCGTCAGTTGATCGGCAGCCAACGCGACCGATTGCGCTGGCCAGGTATCAGAATGGCCTCGGTTGGCCTGTTCTGTCGACCACCTGTCAGACCAGCGGTGCCCGTTCGTCGCCCTTTCGCAAATGCGATAAAACCTTTCTCCGCGCCGTTCCCTCCATTGATTAACGCTCACAAAAAACCGCGTGGAGAAACACCAATGGACGGATTCAAACTGCGTCATCTCTTTCTGGCCGTTGCGTTGAGCACCGGCATGGGCTCGGCCTTCGCTGCCACCGACAATGACTTCGTCGACAACGCCGCTGCTGGCGGCATCGCCGAGATCGAAACCAGCCGCCTGGCGCTGGAGAAGAGCCAGTCGGCCGACATCAAGGCTTTCGCCAACATGATGATCACCGACCACGGCAAGGCCAACGATGAACTGGCCACCATCGCCAAGGCCCACGACATCGAAGTGCCGGACACCACCACGCTGGTCAAACAGGCCAAGGAAAAAATCCTCGAAGTCCGCGATGAATCCTTCGATGCGGCGTACGCCAACAATCAGGTCAAGGCCCACGAAGAAGCCATTCAACTGTTCGAGAAACAGGCCAACACCGTGACCGACGACAAGGTAAAAGGCGCCACCGAGCTCAAGGGCTTTGCGCAGAAAATGCTTCCGGGGCTGCAAAAACACCTGGCAGCCGCCAAGGAATTGCAGGCCAAACACCCGAGCAAATAGACGCAGCGCACCTCAAGAGGCCGCCTCCATTGGACGCGGCCTCTTTTTTTGGCCCACCGTTTTACGCAAAAAATCAGCGCCGCCAGCCATGACGACTAGAGTTACCGGTGCGTTTCTTGCGATAAATCAAAAATATCCCCGCGAGAACGAACAACTATTTGAAACGGCAAATGTCATTGACTTCGCGCCGGTCATTTTCCTCGCACCGGCCCCCCATTCGCGACGGAGCAAAACGCACATGGCAGCACTGCAGAACAGCACACTCGATGCGATGAAGAACAATCAGGCACAACTGCTGGGTGAATGGATTCAAGGGTTGGTCGATAGCGGTGCCACCCGCAATCTCAAGGAACTCGATGTACAGCAACAGACCAGCGAGTTTCTGCAACTGGTGGTCTCCGGGCTGGAAAACGAAAACGGCACAAACATCGCTGCGCCGGGCTGGGAAGCTACCCGCCAGTTCCTCGAAAAGCTCTCCCACAGCCGTGCCCTGCTCGGCCAGGATTCGCAGCAGACCGCCAGTTTCATCTTCGCCCTCAAAGGCCCGCTGTTCGCCTTGCTGCAAAGTCATTACCGGGAACAGCCGGCGCTGCTGGCCGAACAGCTCTGGGAAATCTCCGAACTGCTCGACGCCTTCGGCCTGCACACCATCCGCACGTTCCAGAAATCCCGTGAAGCGGTGATCAAGCGTCAGCAGGAAGAACTGCTGGAATTGTCCACGCCGGTGGTCAAGCTGTGGGACGGCGTGCTGGCCCTGCCAATGATCGGCACCCTCGACTCGCAACGCACGCAGGTCGTGATGGAATCCCTGCTGCAACGCATCGTCGACACCGGTTCGGAAATCGCCATCATCGACATCACCGGCGTGCCGACCGTCGACACCCTGGTGGCCCAGCACCTGCTGAAAACCGTGACCGCGATCCGCCTGATGGGCGCCGATTGCATCATCAGCGGCGTGCGTCCGCAGATCGCCCAGACCATTGTCCACCTCGGCCTCGACCTGCAAGGCGTGGTGACCAAGGCCAATCTGGCCGACGCATTGAAACTGGCCCTGACCCGTATCGGCGTCACACTGACCAAGACGGCCTGAGCCATGGAACGTATCCCGATTCTTCAGATGGGCGACTTCCTGCTGGTGACCATCCAGGTCGACATGCATGACCAGCTCGCCCTCACCCTCCAGGACGACCTGTCCGAGCGCATCAGCAAGACCTCGGCGCGCGGGGTGTTGATCGACATCTCCGCGCTGGACATGGTCGATTCGTTCATCGGCCGGATGATCGGCACCATTTCCGGCCTGTCTAAAATCATGGACGCCGAAATCATGCTGGTCGGCATGCAACCGGCGGTCGCAATCACGCTGGTCGAGCTCGGCCTGAACCTGCCGGGCGTCAGCACCGCGCTGAACGTCGAGCGCGGCATGAAACTGTTGCAGGAACGAGTACGCCAGCAATGACCGTGCGCAGCAGTGGTACACAACCGATCAAAATCGAGCAGGACGTGGTACTGGCCCGGCAACAGGCGCGCAAACTGGCTACCGAGTGCGGCATGCGCCTGATCGACCTGACCAAACTGGTGACCGCCGTCAGCGAGCTGGCGCGTAACACCATGGTCTACGGCGGTGGCGGTGACATGGACTGGCAGATCCTCGACGAAAATCACAAGGTTGGCCTGCGCCTGACCTTTCGCGACGAGGGACCGGGCATTGCCGACATAAAACTGGCGATGACCGATGGCTGGACCTCCGGCAGCGGCCTGGGCCTGGGCCTGACCGGGGCCAAACGGCTGGTGGACGAGTTCGAACTGGACACCGCGCCCGGCGAAGGCACTCGCATAACGATCACCCGATGGACATGAACATCAGCGGGAGTCTGACCCGAGTGCTGCCGATCGAGGACAGCAGCCAGATCGGCCATGCCCGGCGCACGGCGCAGCAACTCGCCGAGCAGCACGGTTTCGATGAGCGCGATGCCGGACGAGTCGCGCTGGTGGCCACGGAACTGGCGAGCAACGTGCTGAAACACGCGACGCACGGCGAATTGCACCTGCGCGTGTTGAAGCGCGTCGATGGTTTCGGCCTCGAAATGCTCGCGGTTGACCGTGCCGGTGGCTTCGACCTCGATGCATGCATGGCCGACGGTTTTTCCACGGGCGGCACGCAGGGAATCGGGCTCGGCGCGGTGTCGCGTCAGACCGAAGTCTTTGATGTCTACGCTGACGCCCGAGGCGCGGTGTTGCTGGCACGCCTGTATCCGCGCACCGACCGACAGGCAGATCTGCGCTTCGGCGTCAGTCAGCATTCACTGCACAACGACCCCGCGTGCGGTGATGTCTGGCATCTGGCGTTCAACGGGCCGGACATCAGCGCCCTGATCGTCGACGGTCTGGGCCATGGCGAAGACGCCGAGCGCGCCGGACGGGCCGGTGAGAAAGCCTTCGCCCTCACCCCATTCGCCGCCCCGGTGTTGCTGATGGAAGACCTGCACCGGGAAATGATCGGCACCCGTGGCGGCGCGGTGGCATTTGCGCAGTTTCATGGCGAACGAGACAGCCTGACCTATGCCGGTGTCGGCAACATCGGCGCCAGTCTGGTGACTGCTGACAAGTCCCGCGGACTGGCCTCGCATCCGGGGATCGTCGGCGGCCAATACCGAAAAGCCCAGCCCTTTGACTATGCTCACGTGAACGGACATCTATTGATCATGTACAGCGACGGCTTGCAGTCCCGTTGGAACCTTCAAGACTACCCCGGTCTGGTGCATCGCCATCCCGCCGTGATAGCCACCGTCCTGCACCGCGATTTCTGTCGCGGGCGCGACGATGTAACGGTGCTGGTCGTTGCCCTGGAGGCCGCCCATGGCTGAGTCCCCGACCTTGAGCAGCGCCGAGCAGGCGGCGCTGATCGCCCAGTTGCAGAGCGAAACCACCGCGTTGCGCGAAGAGCTCGACGAGACCAATCAGGGCGTGCTGGCCCTGTACGCGGAACTCGACACCCAGGCCGAACAACTGCGTCAGGCGTCCGACCTGAAAAGCCGCTTCCTGTCGTACATGAGCCACGAATTCCGCACCCCGCTGGGCTCGATCCTGAGTATCAACAGCCTGTTGGCCGACGAACTCGACGGCCCGCTCAGCCCCGAGCAGCACAAACAGGTGGCGTTCGTCAGCAGCGCCGCCCGAGAGCTCAGCGACATGGTCGACGACCTGCTCGATCTGGCAAAAATCGAGGCCGGGCGTATCACTATTTCCCCGGCGTGGTTCGACATGTTCGACCTGTTCGCAGCACTGCGGGGGATGTTCCGGCCGATTGTCGATGCCACGGCGGTGGACCTGATTTTCGAGGAGCCGGTCGGCCTGCCGCGTCTTTACACCGACGACAAGAAACTCGCGCAGATCCTGCGCAACTTCATTTCCAACTCGCTGAAGTTCACCACCCGTGGCGAAGTCCGGGTCTCGGCACGACTGGACGGTGCAGACAGGGTTCGCTTCGCTGTCAGCGACACAGGCATCGGCATCGCGCCTGAATTGCACGGCAAACTGTTCGAAGACTTTTCCCAGGTCGACTCGCCGTTGCAAAAGCGCCTGCGCGGCACCGGGCTCGGACTGTCGCTGTGCAAACGCTTCGCCGAGCTACTGAGCGGTGAAGTCGGCGTAGAAAGCGCTCCGGGCATCGGCTCGACCTTTTTTGTGATCATTCCGCTGGCGATTGCCCAGGAGAGCGTCGATGAAACGTGACATACGTCTGTTGATCGTCGATGACAACGTCGCCACCCGCTACGCGTTGCGCCGACGACTGGAGCGCCACGACTATGAGGTGCTGGAGGCCGGCACCGGCAGCGAAGGTTTGTCGCTGATCGGCAGTGAAAACCTGGATGCGTTGATTCTCGACGTCAACCTCCCGGACATGAGCGGCTTCGATATCGTCCGCGAATTGCGCTCCGACACAAGGACGGCCCTGCTTCCGGTGATTCATGTTTCGGCGGCCTCGATCCAGACCGGCGACATCATCACCGGCCTCGACGCCGGGGCCGATGCCTATCTGATTCATCCCGTGGACCCGGATGTGCTGCTGGCCACCCTGCGCACCTTGCTGCGTGTGCGTGACACCGAAAATGCGCTGCGAGAGAGCGAGGCACGTTTCCGCGAGATTTTCGTCAACGTCTCGGCGCCGATTGCAGTCGTCGACGCATCGCTCAAGGTCCACGAATGCAACCACGCCTTCTCCCAGCTGATCCAGGACAACCGCGACCCGCAGACCCTCAGCGAATGCTTTGCCGAGGATCAGAGCGCGATCCTCGACGAACTGCGCCTGCGGCTGGAGGACGGCGAACGCTGGAAAGGCACGCTGAACATGCGCGTGCAGGGCGAGATCCGCGAAACCGAGTGGCAGATTTCCCCCTACCGCACCCCGAAACTGAGCCTGGTGTTCGTCGAAGACGTCACCGAACACCGTCACCGCGAACGCTCGCACCTGGCGCGGCTGGACGACACCACCACGCAATTGGCCAAGGAAGTCGCCGACCGGGTCCGCGCCGAATCGCAGCTGCTGCAAGTACAGAAAATGGATGCGCTGGGCAAACTCACCGGCGGCATCGCCCATGACTTCAACAACCTGCTGACCGGGATCATCACCAGCCTTGAGCTGATTCAGAAACGCGTCGCCGATGCCCGTCTGGACAAAGTCCAGTTCTACACCGAAGCGGCGCTCAACTCCGCGACCAGTGCGGCGTCCCTCACCCATCGCCTGCTGGCCTTTGCCCGCCAGCAACCGCTCGACACCCGGCCGGTGGACATCAACGATCACGTGCGTTCGCTTGAAGAATTGCTGGTGCGCACCATCGGCGAACGCATCGCCCTCAAGCTTGAGCTGACCACTAAACCGGCCATCGCGCTGGTTGACCCGATCCAGCTGGAAAGCGCGGTGCTCAACCTGGTGATCAATGCCCGTGATGCGTTGCCGCAGGGCGGCAATATCTGGGTCAGTACCTACGCTGCGTACTCCCACGGCGATCCGAACCTCACCGATGGTTCCTACGTGGCGCTGTCGGTACGCGATGACGGTACCGGCATCGAGCACAGCGTCATCGACAAGGTGTTCGACCCGTTCTTCACCACCAAACCACTGGGCCAAGGCACCGGGCTGGGGTTATCGACGATCTACGGTTTCGCCCGTCAGTCCGGTGGCGATGCGCACATCCGCAGTGTGGCCCGACGCGGCACCGAAGTGACGATCATGTTGCCGGCCACCACTGATTCGACTTCTGTCGATGTGACACCGGCGGCGATTGATCCACGGGGCACCGAGCATGTGCTGATCGTCGAGGACATGGCCTCAGTCCGGATGTTCGTCACTGAAGTGCTGGAAGACGCCGGTTACCGCTGCACTCAGGCGGCCGATATCGAAACCGCGCTGGAGCGTTTGCAGAATGACCCGTCGATCAACCTGCTGCTGACCGATGTCGGCCTACCACGCATGACCGGCCGTGAACTGGCAGACGTTGCCCGGGGCTGGCGTGAAGGGCTACCGATCCTGTTCATGACCGGTTACGCGGAAACCGCGATCAATCGTCAGGTGTTTCTCGGTGCGGGCATGGAGATGCTGGTCAAACCGTTCCAGATCCGTGAGTTGCTGGACAAGGTACGGCGCACACTCGATGGCGCCTGACACTCCCCTGTGGGAGCGAGCTTGCTCGCGAAAACGGTGTGTCAGCCAAAAAGTTTCAATTTGACACACCTCCTTCGCGAGCAAGCTCGCTCCCACAAAAGTGAGTATTAGCTCAAGGCTCTTGTGAGAAACGGCGCAGTCCGGCTCTTCTTGCTCGCCGCGACTTTCTGCGGCGTCCCGGCCACGACAATCTTCCCGCCCTGATCCCCGGCGCCCGGACCGATGTCGATCACCCAGTCGCTCTGCGCCACAACGCGCATTTCATGCTCGACCACAATCACCGTGTGCCCAGCAGTCACCAGCGTATCCAGTTGTTCCAGCAAGCGGTCGACATCCCGCGGGTGCAGGCCGGTGGTGGGCTCATCCAGCACATACAAAGTAGCGCCACGCTGGTTGCGTTGCAGCTCGGTGGCCAGTTTGATCCGCTGGGCTTCGCCACCGGACAACTCGGTGGCCGGCTGCCCGAGTCGCAGGTAACCCAGGCCGATGTCGCGCAACACCTCCAGCGAACGGCGAATGCCCGGTTGTTCGGCAAATACCGTCACCGCGTCGTCCACGGTCAATTGCAGCACCTGGGCAATGCTCAGGTCTTGCCAGAGGATCGCCAGCGTTTCGGGGTTATATCGTGCACCGTGACAGGTCGGGCATGGCGCATAGACGCTGGGCATGAACAGCAACTCGACACTGACGAAGCCTTCGCCTTCACAAGTCTCGCAGCGACCCTTGGCGACGTTGAAGGAGAACTGCCCCGCGTCGTAGCCGGCAGCCTTGGCGTCGGCCGTCGCGGCGAACAGTTTGCGCACGTTGTCGAACAGCCCGGTGTAAGTCGCCAGGTTCGAACGCGGCGTGCGGCCGATGGGCTTCTGATCGACTTGCACAAGGCGCTTGATCGACTCCAGCCCGGCCGTGACCTGACCCGTGCTGGCCTGCGGGGTGTCGTCCTCCAGATTCAGCTCTTCAGGTTCCGCATCACTGACGCTGCGCCCCAATTGCGCACCCACCAGTTCCAGCAGTGCCTGGCTGACCAGACTCGATTTACCCGAGCCCGACACGCCGGTCACCGAGGTAAAGCAACCCAGAGGAAATTCAGCGCTGAGGTTGTTCAGATTATTGCGCGTGACGCCCTCGAGCTTCAGCCACCCAGAGGGTTTACGCGCAAGCCGTGTTGGCCGTTGGTGTTCGGAAAACAGATAGGCGCGGGTTTGCGAATGTTCAATGGTGGCCAGCCCCGATGGCGGGCCGCTGTAGAGAATCTGCCCGCCCTTCTCGCCCGCTGCCGGGCCGACGTCGATCAGCCAGTCAGCGTTGCGCATGGTGTCCAGATCATGCTCGACCACAAACACGCTGTTGCCGTCAGCTTTGAGTCGCTGCAAGGCATCGAACAGTGCCTCGCCGTCAGCCGGATGCAAACCGGCGGAGGGCTCGTCCAGCACATAAATCACACCGAACAACTGCGAGCCTAATTGCGTGGCCAGTCGCAGGCGCTGCAACTCGCCGGACGACAGGGTTGGCGTGCTGCGCTCCAGTGCCAGATAGCCAAGACCCAGGTCGGTCAGGGTGCTGACTCGCTCCAGCAAATCTTCGGCAATGCGTTGCGCCGCCAGACGTTTTTCCAGTGAAAGGTTCGGTGTGTGGCGCACGTCCGGCGCGTTGGCGTGGCCACTGGCACCGTGAGCCACCCGTTGCTGGCGGGCGTCGCGGGTCTGGGCGTGGCTCAGGGTTTCACCGGTTTCCCCGGGGTGTTCCAGCCAGCTCGCAGCGGCCACCGGTTTCAATACCTCGGCCAGTTTGAGCAACGGCATCTGCGCCAGCTCACCAATGTCATAGCCTGCGAAAGTCACCGACAACGCTTCGCGCTTGAGGCGTTTGCCATCGCACAGCGGGCATGGGCTGCCGATCATGAATTGCGAAACACGCTTTTTCATCAGCGCGCTTTGTGAATGGGTGAAGGTGTGCAGGATGTAGCGCCGGGCGCCGGTGAACGTGCCCTGATAGCTCGGCTCCATCTTGCGCTTGAGCGCGACCCGGGTTTCCTCCGGCGTCAGCCCGGCGTACACCGGAACCGTCGGTGTTTCCTCGGTGAAGAGGATCCAGTCGCGCTGTTTTTTCGGCAGTTTGCGCCATGGAATATCGACGTCGATGCCCATGGTGACGAGGATGTCGCGCAGGTTCTGTCCCTGCCACGCGAGCGGCCAGGAGGCCACGGCGCGTTGGCGGATGGTCAGCTCCGGATCGGGCACCATCAACGCTTCGGTCACTTCATAGACTCGCCCCAGACCATGGCACTCCGGGCAGGCACCTTGCGGCGTATTCGGCGAGAAATCCTCGGCGTACAGCATCGGCTGGCCTGGCGGGTAACTCCCGGCGCGGGAATACAGCATGCGGATCAGGCTCGACAGCGTGGTCACACTGCCCACCGACGAGCGCGTACTCGGCGTGCCACGTTGCTGTTGCAGGGCCACGGCCGGCGGCAGTCCATCGATGGAGTCGACATCCGGCACGCCGACCTGATCGATCAAACGCCGCGCGTAAGGCGCCACCGATTCGAAATAGCGTCGTTGGGCTTCGGCGTACAGCGTCGAAAACGCCAGCGACGACTTGCCCGACCCCGACACGCCGGTGAACACCACCAGCGCATCACGGGGAATATCGACATCAACGTTCTTGAGGTTGTGTTCACGGGCGCCGCGTACGCGAACCATGCCGGCGGCGGAATTGGAGCTGCGCTTGGAGGTCATTGGCCAGCCTTGGTCAAGGGATTCGAAGCTCAGGCACTGAGCACGGAGCGGATCATCTGCAACAGCGCTTCGGGGCCGTAAGGCTTGCCGAGCAAATGGGTATCGGGGCTGAGCTGATGGTTGCGCGAGATGATGTCGCGCGTGTGCCCGGAGGTGAACAACACTGCAACTGGTGGCATTTGCACCTTGGCCCATGCCGCCAGATCGGAGCTCTTGATCAGGCCGGGCATGACCACGTCGGTGAAGATCAGGTCGACCCGGGCGCCTTCCATCAACATCTGCATGGCCGCATCGCCATTGCCGGCGATCAGCACACGATAGCCTTCTTCGCGCAACAGCTCGACAGCCGAGGTGCGCACTGCTTCGTTGTCTTCGACAACCAGGATCGTCTCGTGACCACCGGCCTGATGTTTTTCCAGCGTTGGCACGACACCCCCCAACGGCCGCAGGCTGCGCGGGAAGAACAACTGCACCCGCGTGCCTTCGCCGATCCGGCTGTCGATCTCGACATGCCCGCCGCTCTGTTTGACGAAGCCGAACACCATGCTCAAGCCCAGGCCCGTGCCCTGGCCGTCAGCCTTGGTAGTGAAGAACGGTTCGAACACTTGCTCGAGCATGTGCGGGGCGATGCCCACACCACTGTCACCGACCGACACTCGGACGAAATCCCCCGGCACGATGCCCTTGCCCGAACAGAACTCCCGGTCCAGTGAAAGATTGGAGGCGCCGAGCACAATAGTGCCCTCGCCCTTCATCGCATCCCGGGCATTGATGGCCAGATTGAGAATGGCGTTTTCCAGTTGATTGCGATCGACATTGATGTGCCAAGGTTCGTTCGGCACCTGCACGTCGATCTGAATGGTTTCGCCCAGCGCACGTTGCAGCAATTCGCCGACGCCGTCGAAGATCTGCCGTGGATTGCACACCGCTGGCGACAGCGGCTGACGCCGGGCAAACGCGAGCAGTTGCGAGGACAGCTTGGCACCGCGCTCCACCGCCGCCAGCGAGGCACTGACCCGGCGCTGCACATTGGCATTGTCCGGTTCGTGCCGGGCCAGCAGGTGCAGGTTGCCGGCGATCACTTGCAGCAGGTTGTTGAAGTCGTGGGCCACGCCGCCAGTGAGGCCGCCGATGGCTTCGAGTTTCTGCGACTGACGCAGTTGCTCTTCGGCATTCAGGCGCGCCTCGACCTCATCGGCTACTCGCTGTTCGAGATTGCGGGTGAATTTGAGCAGGGACTCTTCAGCGGTCTTGCGTTCATGGATGTCAATCAGCACGCCGGGAAAACGAAACGGCTGGCCTTGCTCGTCGAACTCGCAGCAACCGCTGGCCAGCACCCAGAGGAAGCTGCCATCGGCGCGTATCACGCGATATTCGGCGTTGTAGGGCTCGCCGGTGCGCACCGAATTATCGACGCATTCCTGCACCCAACTACGATCATCGGGATGAATGTGCGCTTGGGCAATGTGCTGCGGCAGGTTGGTCAGGTCCTGATCCAGCGGGAAGGAAAACGTACGGGCAAATCGCTCATCGGCGGACAGCACGTTGTTTTTCACATCCCACACGAACGAGCCCAGTAACGCCCCCGCGTTCAGCGCCAGACGCACCCGTTCATTGTCGGCGCGGTAGGCGTCTTCGGCAGCCTGACGCAGGCGTTCTGACTGCACCAGCTCGGTGGTTTCCACCACCATCGCTATCACGCCCGAAGGCACCCCGGCATCGTTGGCCACCGGGCTGTAATAAAGATCCAGCCAGACATCCTCGGGCACGCCATCACGCAACAGCACCAGGACTTTGTTGCGATATTCCAGGGTGCCCCCCGCCAGACAGGTGTCGACCACATGCCGGTTGAACTCGGCGACCTCCGGCCAGCCCAGCTCGACGGGCACACCCAACAGATACGGATGGCGTCCGCCGGCAAATCTGGAATAGGCGTCGTTGTAAATCATGTAACCGGCCTGGCCCCAGAGCATGACCATCGGCAACGGCGAAGCGAGCATCAGTTGCACTGTGCTGCACAGACTGGCGGGCCAGGCTTGGAGGGGGCCAAGGTCGGTCCCGCTCCAGTCGAACGCACGGATACGTCCGGCCATCTCGCCTTTCCAGCCGTCACACCCATGGCTATCGGATAAAAACTGCATCGACTGGTTGAACGCCTTGTGGTTGCCCGTTGAATTGCTCTGCGCGGCAGGCCGCACCCGTCTGTTTCGAGCCCTGGCTACGCCAATGGTTTCATTTGAGGTATAGCCGATTTCATTCGCGGGCGGCCGTCAAACCTCAATCAGGTGTTTGAGCGGGTGGTAGCCGGTCTTGAGCTTGGCAGCGACGTCGAGGATCGCCTTCTGGATACCGTCCAGATGCATGCAGGTCAACTCGATCGCCGCGCTCTGGTTGCCGGCCTCGATGTATTCGATCAGCCGCAAGTGCTCATCGTCGCGGCAGGCTTCATGGCTGTCGTCATCCAGCGCGGCGGCGTACAGCGAGGCGCGGGAAATCAGTTTCTGGAACCAGTCGAGCAGCACCGGGTTGTTCAGGCTGCGGGCCAGTTTGATGTGGAACTCGCCGAGCAGGTGGATCAGACGCTCATGATCTCCGGCCTGGTGGGCTTCGTCTTCGAGCAGCAGGTGATCACGCAGATCCTGCATCGCCGCCGTGTCCTTGCGCCGGCACAGTTCAGTGACGATGCCGATCTCGATCAGGCGCCGGGTTTCGAACAGCGAACGGATTTCCTCATCGCTGGGCAGCGACACCGACGCACCTTTATTGGGCTCGGTGGTGACCAGTCCGTCGGCCTCCAGTTGCTTGAGCGCGGCACGAACCGACGTGCGGCTGACATTGAACAATTCCGCCAGCGACGCCTCGCCCAGCTTCATGCCCGGACGCAGCGAACGCTTGCTGATCGCCTCGTAAACCCCTTGGTAGACGCGGTCGACCGTGGTTTCCGGTTTCTTCTCGGTCATTCGAAAACTCCTTCAGTGCTGGCAACACTCCCCGGCATTAGCGACAGCAGGGGGAATAAGGGGGTTGCACGAGCAGATTAATCCGGGTATTTCTAAATTGCATTCAGATATTGCATACAATAATTAGAGGATTGCACCATTATGGGCCAACCAATAGCCATTGAAGTGCGTAACGTATCCAAGCGGTATTCTGATGATCCTGGCTTGGCGCCAGCCCTTGACAACGTGTCGGTGAACATCGCCGACAACGAGTTCTTCACCCTGCTCGGCCCTTCGGGCTGCGGCAAGACCACCCTGCTGCGCACCATCGCCGGTTTCGAACACGTCAGCGACGGCGAGATCCGTCTGGCGGGCGAAACGGTCAATCACCTGCCACCGTTCAAGCGTCGGGTCAACACGGTGTTCCAGAGTTACGCGCTGTTTCCGCACATGAGTGTCGCGCAGAATATCGCCTTCGGGCTCGAGATGCAGGGTCTTGATCGCAAGACGATTCCAGGACGGGTCGACGAGATGCTCGCGCTGGTGCAGATGGAGCACCTGGCCGGGCGCAAACCGGCGGAATTGTCCGGCGGCCAGCAGCAGCGCGTGGCTCTGGCCCGGGCCCTGGCGCCGAAGCCCAAAGTGCTGTTGCTGGATGAGCCGCTGTCGGCGCTGGACCTGAAGCTGCGCAAGGAAATGCAGGTCGAACTCAAGCGAGTGCAGCAGGAAGCCGGCATTACTTTCATCTTCGTCACCCACGATCAGGAAGAAGCCCTGACCCTGTCCGACCGGATCGCGGTGATGTCCGCCGGCAAGATCCTGCAGATCGGCACCCCGACCGATATCTATGAACGTCCGCAGCATCGTTTCGTCGCCCAGTTCATCGGCGATATCAATTTCCTCCCCGGTCAGCTCAAGCGCGGCGAGCACAACGAAAACATCTTCGTGCCCAACGGCATGCCGGTGGAAATCCCCTGTCCGCCCCAAGGCGTCAATGGCAGCAGCGTGCAACTGGCGTTTCGTCCCGAGCGTTCGCAACTGGTCGCGGCGGATCAGCCCCATCATCTGCGCGGGGTGATCGAGGCCGTGCTGTATGTGGGCACCGCGACGCTGTATCAGTGCCGTTTGAACAACGACATCAAAGTCATGCTGCGGGAAAACAACGAAGGCCTGAACCGTGGTCGCGCGGTCGGCGAGCGCGTGGCGGTACACCTGCCGCCCCAGGCCTGCCTGCTGATGGAGGCCTGAGATGAGCGTCAGCAGCACTTCCCCCTCCCTCAACCGTGCGCTGTTGCTCAGCCCGGTGGTGTTGACCCTGCTCGCCCTGATCGCCATTCCGCTGGGGATCATGGGCTACATCAGCCTGCTGCCGCGCAACACTTACGGCGGTGTCGACTGGCAGGCCCAATGGCAACTGCAGAGCTACGTTCAGCTGTTTTTCCAGGAAGGTTTCGACGGTGAACTGGAGCTGAACTGGGTCTACGCCCAAGCGCTGTTGCGCTCGGTGTTCCAGGCCGGCGGCACCACCGTGCTGTGCTTTCTGTTCGGGTTTCCGGTGGCGTTGTGGATGTCGAGCCTGACCCCGCGCCGACGCAACCTGATGGTGTTGCTCATCACCATTCCGTTCTGGACCAACCTGCTGATCCGCAACTACGCGTGGCTGATCATCCTGCGCGAACAGGGCTGGGTCGCCCAAAGCCTTAACGCGCTGTTCCCGAGTGCCGGCGGCATCACCCTGCTCTACAACGACTTCGCCGTCAGCGTCGGTCTGGTCTACAGCTTCCTGCCGTTCATGATTCTGCCGATCTACTCGACCCTGGAAAAACTCGACTGGCGTCTAGTGGAAGCCGCCTATGACCTGGGCGCCAACCGCTGGCACGCGCTGCGCCGGATCATCCTGCCGCTGTCGATGCCCGGCGTGATTGCCGGCGCGTTGCTGGTGTTCGTGCCGAGCCTCGGCGCCTTCATCACCCCGGCGATTCTCGGCGGCGGCAAGACCCTGATGATCGGCAACCTGATCCAGCAACAGTTCGGCACCGCGCGCAACTGGCCGCTGGGCAGTTCGCTGTCGTTCCTGCTGCTGGGGATTCTGCTGTTGTCGCTGGTGCTCTACGCCCTCTACAGCCGCAGCGCGGCGAAAACCCTGAACCGGGGAGCGAAAGCATGATCTCTCTGCACCTGAAAAAACTCCCGGCGACCCGGGAAATCAGCCTGCTGATCCTCGCCTATCTGTACGTGCCGATCCTGGTGTTGATCGCCTACAGCTTCAACGCCAACCGCTCGGCGACGGTGTGGACCGAGTTCTCGTTCGCCTGGTACGGGCGGATCCTGGCCAACCCGTCGATCCAGACGGCGGCGCTGAACTCGATCATCGTCGCGACCATCGCCACGGTGTGCGCCACGGCCATCGCATTGCTCGCGGCGCTGGCAACTTACCGGCCGTTCTACGGACAGAAAATGGTCGAAGGCGGGATCAACCTGCCGCTGATCCTGCCGGAGATCGTCACCGCCGTGGCCACCCTGCTGCTGTTCATGGCGCTGGGGATCAAGCTCGGACTGATGACGGTGATCGTCGCGCACATCGGCTTCTGCATTCCGTTCGCCTACCTGCCGATCCGCGCACGCCTGAACGATCTGGACAAGAGCCTGCTGGAGGCCGCCAACGATCTGTACGCCAACCCGTGGCAAGTGTTCCGCCGCGTGACCTTGCCGCTGTTGTGGCCGGCGGTGTTGTCCGGTTCGGTGCTGGCGTTCGTGGTCAGCCTCGACGATTTCATCATGACCTTCTTTGTCGCCGGCCCCGGTTCGACCACGTTGCCGGTGTACATCTTCTCGGCAATCAAGGCCGGCGTGACGCCGGAGATCAACGCGATCTCGACCCTGATGCTGGTGATTTCCATCGTGCTCGTGGTGCTGGCCTTCTGGCTTGGCCAACGCGGCAAACAACAATAAACCTGGAGCGCTCTGTTCATGAAAACCAAAAGCATGCGTTTGGCTATTTCCGGTCTGGCCCTGAGTTGTTTCACCGCGTTCAGCGCCCACGCCGCCGAGCCCAAGGAATTGTTCTTCTACAACTGGACCGATTACTACCCGGTGGACCTGCTGGCCAAGTTCGAAAAGGAGACCGGGATCAAGGTCACCATGGACGGCTATGACAGCAACGAAACCCTGCTCGCCAAGTTGCAGGCCGGCGGCGCGGCGTATGACGTGATCGTGCCGTCGCAGTCGATCATGCAGACGCTGATCAAGCAGGACCTGCTGCTGGAAATCGACGCCCCGACCCTGAACAACTTCCAGTACGTCAAAGGCCCGTTCCGCGACCCGAGCTTCGATCCGGGCCGCAAGTTCTCGGCGCCGTACCTGTGGGGCACCACCGGTTTTTCCTATGACAGCGCCCGGGTACCGGGCGGCAAACTCGATGATTCGTGGAAAGAGTTCTTCGAACCGCGCAAGGAGCTGCAAGGCCAGCTCGCCGCCCTCGACACCTCCAGCAGCGTGATCAACGCCGCCAGCCATTACCTGAACGTCGACGAATGCACGGAAAACCCGCAGGACGCCAAGCGCATCCTCGAGCTGCTGCAAAAGCAGAAACCGTTTTTGAAGATGTACAGCTCCGACAACACCGTCGACCGCATGGCCTCGGGCGAAGTGATCATGATGCAGAACTGGAACGGCTCGACAGCGCGAGCCACCTTGCAGAAGAGCACCATCAAGTACGTGTACCCGAAAGAAGGCCTGGCGATGTTCCAGGACAACTTCGCCGTACCGAAGAGCGCGCCGCATCCGGGCAACGCGAAAATCTTTATCGACTGGATGATGAAACCCGAGAACGCGGCGGCCGTGTCCAACGCGATTGCCTATGCCAACGGGATTCAGAGCGATCAGTTGCTGGATGCGAAATGGAAGGTCATGGACGCGATCAACATGCCCGAGGAATACGCCTCGCGGCTGCGGCCGGAGAAGGAATGCAGCAACAAGGCGCGGGAGCTGCAGGATCGGATCTGGTCGAAGCTTAAGGGCTGATCGCCTGACTTGAGACCGCGTCGCGGCCATCGCGAGCAAGCTCGCTCCCACATTGGATCTGTGATCGACACCCATACCCTGTGGGAGCGAGCTTGCTCGCGAAGAGGCTAGCCAAGGCAACACAAAATCAAAGATCTGAATGAGGTTTGTATGTCCCACCCCCGCTGGCTTAGAAACATCCGCCCCTACGGCGCTTCCGCCGAAGACCTGCTGATCGAAAACGGCAAGTTCACCCAACGCCGCTTAGCCTCCAGCACCCCGCTGGCCGCCACCGACATCGACGGCCAGAACCAGCTCCTGACCGCCCCGCTGGTGGAAAGCCACGTCCACCTCGACAAGACCCTGTACGGCCAACCCTGGCGCCCAAACAGCGCCGGCCCGACGCTCAAGGATTACATCAGCAACGAGCGCCGCGTCCTGCGTGAAGTCAAAGCGCCGATCGCCGAACGCGCCGGCGCCCTGCTGGAAAACTGCATCGCCCGGGGTTCGCTGATAATGCGCTGCCACGTGGACATTGACCCGGAATTCGGCCTGCGTCACGTCGAGGCCATGCAGCAACTGCGCGAGCGCTATAACGACCTGATCGACCTGCAACTGGTGGTGTTCCCGCAAACCGGCCTGATCAGCCGCCCCGGCACCGCCGAACTGATGCGCGAAGCCATGGCCCTGGGCGTGGAAAACGTCGGCGGGCTAGACCCCTGCGGCATCGACAATGACCCGATCGCGCAACTGGACTTCGTGTTCAAACTGGCCAGTGAATTCCAGCGCGGCGTCGATATTCACCTGCATGACAAAGGTGAACTGGGTCTGTGGCAGATCGCCCGGATCGCCGATTACACCGAGCGTTTCAACCTGCAGAACCGGGTGATGATCAGCCACGCCTATTGCCTCGGCATGCTGCCGTGGAGTCAGGTCAAACCGGTCGCCGAACGCCTCGCGGCGCTGGGCATTTCGCTGATGAGTTCGGCGCCGGCCGACTGCGCGGTTCCGCCGTTTCTGGCGCTGCGTGAGACCGGCGTCAACGTGTGCCTCGGTTCCGACGGCATCCGCGATGCGTGGTCGCCGATGGGCAATGGCGACATGCTCGAACGGGCGATGCTGCTGGCGTTCCGTTTCGACCTGGGCAAGGACGAAGAACTGGCAGCGGCATTCGACGCGGCGACGGTCAACGGCGCGCGCGCATTGGGAATGACGGATTACGGTTTCGGTATCGGCCGGTCCGCGGATTTTCTGCTGATGCCGGTCGAAACCCTCGGAGAAGCCGTGGTAGCGCGCCCCGTGCGTCAGGTCTATCGCGGCGGCGAACTGATCGCCAGCGGCGGTCGCTTGCTGGGCAGCCGTCTGTGAAACGGATCGGCCTGAAGGCCGGTTGCGTGGTCGGCTTCGACGGCACGCGACATGTGCTGTGGCGCGACGGCGAAGTGGTGTTCGCCGGTTCACGGATCGAGTTTGTCGGACGCGGTTACCAAGGGCCGGTGGATCAGTGGATCGACTACGGCAATGCGCTGATCGGCCCCGGTTTTATCGATCTCGACGCCCTCGGCGATCTCGATTCCACCGTGCTGACCCTGGACAACGGCGACGAGCGCGCCATGGGCCGGATGTGGTCGGCGGAATATCTGGCGGCCGGCCCGCGTGAGTCGTTCAACCCGGAAGAAGAAGTCTTCAAATATCGCTACGCCTTCACCCAGTTGATCCGCAACGGCATCACCACGGCGATGCCGATCACCTCGATGTATTACCGAGAATGGGCGGAGACCTACGACGAATTTGCGGCCGTCGCCGATGTTGCCGGCGCGCTAGGACTACGTACCTATCTCGGCCCGTGTTACATGAGCGGCATGAGTTACTGGCGCAGCAATGGCAGTCTCGCCCATCACTGGGATGAAGGCCGGGGCCTGGCCGGACTCGATGCCGCTGAACGTTTTTTCAAGGATTTCGATGGCGCGCACGCCGGGTTGATTCGCGGTGCACTGCTGCCGGATCGCATCCAGACCTGCACCCCGGCGTTGTTGTTACGCACTGCTGCTCTCAGTCACGAACTGAACGCACCGATGCGCCTGCATTGTTGCCAGGCCCTCGGCGAGGTCGCGATGGTCGAACAATTGCGCGGCACCTCGCCCCTGGGCTGGTTGCAGCGACTCGATCTGCTTACCCCGCGCAGCCTGTTGCCCCACGGCATCTACACCTCGGGGGACGACGATCTGCAACGGGTCATCGACGGCGGCGCGAGCCTGGTGCACTGCCCGCTGGTGTTCGCCCGCGATGGCGAGGCACTGAATTCGTTCGGCCGCTATCGCGCCAAAGGCATCAACTTCGCCCTCGGCACCGACACCTGGCCGGCGGACCTGCTGGAAAACATGCGCCACGGTCTGAACATCGCCCGCTTGATGGAGGGCGGCTCGGCACTGACCAGCAGCCTCGATATGTACAACGCCGCCACCCTCGGCGGCGCCAAGGCGTTAGGCCGTGACGATCTCGGTCGCCTGGCCCCCGGCGCCAAGGCTGATATCACTGTGTTCAGCCTGCGCGGCCTGCACCTGGGCCCACTGTTCGATCCGCTGAAAAACCTGTTGCTGGCCGGGCGCGGCGACGATTGCATCGCCAGTTACATCGACGGTCGCTGCGTGATGCACGACGGTCAGGTCAACGGCGTCGACTACCCGGGCCTGCAACGTCGGGCCCAACGCCAATACGAAAAACTGATGCGCAGCCACAGCGACCGGGCTTTTGGCCGACCGGACTGGAAAACCCTGTTCCAGCCGGCCATTCCGTTCGCCGACGACTACAGCGCCGAGGCGCCGTTGAGCGCCATCGATCCACTTCTTTAGAGAACACTGCCATGCACAGCTTCGATTTCAGCCAACTGAGTCCACGGGAAAAGTACAAGATTCTGATCGGCAGCGTGGTGCCGCGCCCGATTGCACTGGTCACCACCATCGATGCCGAAGGCCGGGTCAACGCCGCGCCGTTCAGCTTCTTCAATGCGCTGTCGGCGGACCCGCCCATTCTCGCGCTTGGCGTCGAGAACTATGGCGACCAGAGCCCGAAGGACACCACGCGCAATATCCAGATGAATCAGGAATTCACCGTCAACATTGTCAGCGACGCACTGGTAGAAGCCATGAACGTCTGCGCGGTGCCTTTCGCGCCGGGCTTCGATGAGCTGACCGCAGCCGGCCTGACAGCCATCCCCGGCACCTCGGTCAAATGCCCGCGAATCGGCGAAGCACCGGTAGCGCTGGAGTGTCGGCGGATGATGGCGCTAAACATCGGTCAGTCGCGGGAGATCATTTTTGGCGAGGTGTTGATGGCGCATGTGCGCGACGAATTGATCGACCCGAAAACCCTGTACATCGATCAATTGGGGCTGGATGCGATCGGGCGCATGGGCGGGCATGGTTATGCGCGGACCCGGGATTACTTCGATTTGCCGACCCGCTCGTTGCAAGCGTGGACGGAGGCACCGGGGGGTGGCGAGCGGTTCTGGCCTTCAGCCAAATAAATCAGCGGATGAACACATTGCCCCCTGTGGGAGCGAGCTTGCTCGCGAAAGCGGTGGTTCAGTCAGCATCCATGTTGAATGACAGACCGCCTTCGTCGGAACGCCGCCCGGAGCAGGCTCGCTCCCACAGGATTTACATCGTTTGCTCAGTCAGTGCCGTACTTCGGCGACCGTGGCCCGTACAGCAAGCCTGCCGGATGACCGGCCGACAGCAGTCGATTACTGGCCACGCCGGCAATCGGGTAGCCGGCATCGGTGGAGCTGTTGATGATCTGCTTCACCGCCGCGGTGATCAGCGCGCCGATCAGGCCGCCGCCACTGTTATTGCCGCCCTCCTCGCTCGACGCTCGGGCCGCACCGGTCCACAGGGTGACGCCGGTTTTCAGGTCCACCAGTTTGGCACTGGCGGTGACGGCGGTTTCGCTGCTGATCACCATGTAGCGCGTGCCGTACTCGCTGACGGTGATGTACAGCGCCGCGTCGGCACCGAAGATTTCCTGCAGTTTGTTGGCCGGCGCCTGGTGGATGTCATCCGGCGTGGTCAGGCCGTTCTGGCGGAACGTCTCGTCGACCAACGTGATCGGCAGCACGTAATAACCGGCTTCGGCCAGCGGGAACGTCACTTGCGACAACAGGCTGTAGGACGCCTTGACGTCCGGCGAGGTGTTCAGCGGCGGCAGCACCAGAATGGATTTCGGCCGTGCTTGCTTGTACGCCGAATAGTCCACGGTCTTCGGTGCAACACAGCCACCGAGAACGGTCAGCGCCAGGCCTGCGGCCAGCAGTTTCAAGGCACGCGAGATCATTTGGCGTCTCCGGTCTTGGCGTTCTTGAGCAGAAAATCCATATAGGTGCCGGACTCGGGGAACAGAGTCTTCTCGGTGCGCAATTGCTGCACCATCTGATCATCCTTGCCCATGCTCAGGTACAGCAAACCGAGGTGGGCGTGGTAACCCGGCGGAACGGGCTTGCCACTGGCGCGGATCTTTTGCAGATCGGCTTCCAGCGCTTCGGCCTGGGCTTCTTTCGGCGTTTCGCTTTTGAAGTATTCGTAGACTTGTGGCTGGTAGCCTTCCCACTGATACAGGGTTTGCGGGCTGCTGCAACCGGCCAGCGAGGCGCAGGCAGCCAGCATCAGGGCCATCAATGGCCGAGACAGTGTCAGATTCATGGTGTGTTGCTCCTTGCGATGGGCGTCTATCAGTTGCCCGGTTTCCAGGCGCCGGCGTTCATGCCATCGACCAGACGATTGATCGCCTCGCGCATGGCCAGATCGAGGACTTTGCCGTTGAGGGTGGAGTCGTAGGCAGCAGTGCCACCGAAGCCGATGATTTCGCGGTTGGACAAGGCGTATTCGCCGGCGCCCTGGGTCGAATACACCACTTCGGACGTGCTGATGTTGACGATGTTCAGGTTGACCTTGGCGTAGGCGACCTGGGTCTTGCCACGGCCGAGAATGCCGAACAGTTGATGATCGCCGGTTTCTTTGCGGCCGAACTCGGTGACGTCACCGGTGACCACGTAATCGGCGCCTTTCAGGCGCTGGGCCTGGCCCTTGATCGCCGCTTCCTGCTGGATTTCACCCATGTTGTCGCGGTCGAGCACGGAGAAACGGTTGGTCTGCTGCAGGTGAGTGATCAGGATGGTCTTGGCCTGGCCACCGAGACGGTCGACGCCGTCGGAGAAGATCCCGCGCATGTAGCTCGAACGGTTGTCGAACTTGCCCACGGCCATCGGAATGCGGACACCGGACCAGGCCTGGGAGGCGCTCTCCACCTTGGCCACCGGCAGTGCGCGGGAGCTTTCCGTGGCGCAACCGGAAAGCGAGCCGGCCAGGGTGCCGAGGACGGCAATCGCAATGCCCGAGACCAACATCCGGGAGATCATTCTCACTGTGCATTCCTTCTGAAAAATGATGTGTCCCGGCACGGCAAAAATCGTGGGGGATCGGGAAAGGGCCGGCATTATGCCAAAGTGCCATCAGTGAGAACAGGTTTTTTTGACGCCAGTGAATTGGCTAAATGTCAGACTCAAAATCCTGTGGGAGCGAGCTTGCTCGCGATAGCGATGCATCAGACGAAATAATTATCGGCTGACTGGACGCCATCGCGAGCAGGCTCGCTCCCACAGGTTCAGAGGTTGTCAGTGGAAATCGCGGCTTTGCACCCGAATTCCGTTGAGCAACGGACTGAGGTCACTCAAGCGTCCGGCGATCAAATGCCGCACCTCGCCCTCCCGCTCCCAACGGCCATCGACCTTGAGCAATTGCGAGCCGACCAACACCTGACGCTGACGCTCGGCCAGATCGCGCCAGACCACCACGTTGACGTTGCCGAACTCGTCTTCCAGGGTCACGAAGGTCACGCCACTGGCGGTGCCCGGCCGCTGGCGCCCGGTTACCAGCCCCGCCACGCTGACCGGCCGGCCATGCTCGACCTCCAGCAACTCCCGGGAACTGCGACAGCGCCGCGCCCGCAACTCGTCGCGCAACAACGTCAGCGGGTGCGGCCCCAGCGTGGTGCCCAGCGTTGCGTAGTCGGTGAACAGGTCTTCGCTGACACTCGGCGTCGGCAGCAACACATCCGGCTCTTCCTGACTCGGCAACCCGGCAAACAACCCGAGCTGTTTCTGCACCCCGGCCACTTCCCAGCGTGCCCGATGGCGATGGCCCGCCAAGCCGCGCAGCGCGCCGGCATCCGCCAACAGCGCCTGGGCCCGACTGTCGAGCCCGGCCCGTTCGCCCAGATCGGCGACATCGGCAAACGCGCCCCTCGCCCGAGCGTTTTCAATGCTCCGCGCATCCTCTTCGCGAAAACCCTTGATCATCCGCAGGCCCATGCGGATCGCCGGTTGCTCGCCGGCAATCGGCTCCAGGCTGCAATCCCAGTCACTGGCCCGTACGTCCACCGGGCGGATCTGCAAATGATGCCGACGCGCGTCCTGAAGAATCTGATCCGGGCTGTAGAACCCCATCGGCCAACTGTTGATCAGCGCACAGGCGAACGCCGCCGGTTCGTGGCACTTGAGCCAGCAACTGGCATAGGTCAGCAAGGCAAAACTGGCAGCGTGGGACTCGGGGAAACCGTAACTGCCGAAGCCCTTGATCTGCTCGAAGATCTGCGCGGCGAATTCCGGGCTGTAGCCGTTTTTCTTCATGCCGGCGGCCAGCCGTTCCTTGTGCGGTTCCAGGCCTCCGTGGCGTTTCCACGCGGCCATGGAGCGACGCAACTGATCGGCTTCGCCGGGGCTGTAGTCGGCGGCGACAATCGCGATCTGCATCACCTGTTCCTGAAACAGCGGCACGCCGAGGGTGCGCTTGAGCACCACTTCCAGCTCCGGCGACGGATAGGTTTCCTCTTCTTCCTTGTTCCGCCGGCGCAAATACGGATGGACCATCCCGCCCTGAATCGGCCCGGGCCGGACGATGGCCACCTCGATCACCAGATCGTAGAAGGTTTGCGGGCGCAGGCGCGGCAGCATCGACATCTGCGCCCGGGATTCGATCTGGAACACGCCGATGGTGTCGGCGCGGCTGATCATGTCGTAGGTCGGGCGATCGTCAGGCGGGATCGTGGCCAGGCTCAGTTTTTGATTGCGATGACGGCGCAGCAGGTCGAAACAGCGGCGGATCGCGCTGAGCATGCCGAGGGCGAGGATATCCACCTTGAGCAGCCCGACCGCGTCGAGATCGTCCTTGTCCCACTGGATGATCGTGCGGTCGGCCATGGCGGCGTTCTCCACCGGCACCAGCGTGTCCAGCGGCTGCTCGGAAATCACGAAACCACCGGGGTGCTGCGACAGGTGTCGGGGGAAGCCGATCAGTTGCCCGGTCAGGCTCAGCACCCGGTGCAGCAACGGACTTTCGGGGTCGAAACCGCCTTCGCGCAGGCGTTCCACGGGCGGGGTTTCATCGCTCCAGTGGCCGCAGCAGTCGGCCAGCGCATTGATCTGGTCCGGCGGCAAGCCCAGCGCCTTGGCCACATCGCGGATCGCGCCGGAGGCGTGGTAAGTGCTGACCACCGCCGTCAGCGCCGCACGACGGCGGCCATAACGACGAAACACGTATTGCAGGACTTCTTCCCGGCGTTCGTGCTCGAAATCCACGTCGATGTCCGGTGGTTCGTTGCGCTCCCTCGACATGAAACGCTCGAACAGCAGCGTGGTGCGGTCCGGGTCGATCTCGGTGATGCCCAAGGCAAAACACACCGCCGAGTTGGCCGCTGAACCCCGGCCCTGGCAGAGGATCTTCTGCTCACGGGCGAAGCGCACCACGTCGTGCACGGTGAGGAAGTAGCTTTCGTAGCCGAGTTCGGCGATCAGCTCCAGCTCATCGTCGATCTGCTTGAGCACCTTGGGTTGTGCGCCTTTCGGCCAGCGCCAGGCGATGCCTTGTTCGGTCAGGTGGCGCAGCCAGGAACTGGCGTCGTGTTCCTCGGGCACCAGCTCTTTGGGGTATTGATATCGCAATTGGTCAAGGTCGAACGTACAGCGCCGGGCCAGCGTCACCGACTCGTCCAGCAAGGTTTGCGGATATAGCTCGTTCAACACATCGAGGCTGCGCAAATGCCGCTCGCCATTGGGGTGCAGACGCAACCCGGCCTCGGCCACCGGGACGTGATGGCGGATCGCGGTCATGGTGTCCTGCAAGGCCCGGCGGCCACGGGCGTGCATGTGCACATCGCCACTGGCCACGGCTGGAATCTGCAGTTCATCCGCCAGACTCAGCAGTGCGGCCAGCCGTTGCTGATCGTTCTGCCCGCGATGCAACTGCACCGCCAGCCACAGGCGCTCGCCGAAGATCTGTTTCAGCCAGCGGCCCTCTTCCACACCATCGACCGCATCCGACACCCACAGCACCAGCAATCCCGGCAACGGCTCGCTGAAATCCTCGCGCAGTATTTGATACTGGCCTTTCTGGGTGCGCCGCCGAGCCTGGGTAATCAAGCCGCACAGCGCCTGATAACCCTCGATGTTCTCGACCAGCAACACCAGTTTCGGGCCGTTCTCAATGCGGATTTCGCTGCCGATGATCAGCGGCAGCTCCACGGATTTGGCTGCCTGCCAGGCACGGACGATCCCGGCCAGGGTGCATTCATCGGTGATCGCCAGCGCCTGATAACCGTGTTTTTTCGCCCGCTGGAACAGCTCCAGCGCACTCGAAGCACCACGCTGGAAACTGAAATTCGACAGGCAGTGCAGCTCGGCATAACCCTGGTTCACGCGAACCAGCCCTGCAGCCACAACGGACCGCCCTCGCCCACTGCCCGGTACGCCCAGCCTTGCTGGCCGGCGCGGTTCTGGATCAGGTAATAGTCGCGGCGCACGTCGTCACCGTCCCACCAACCGGACTCGATGCGTTCCGGGCCCATGAGGATGCGCGCCGAACCTTCGGGCACGGACTGCGGTTCACCCAACAACCAGCCCGGACGCTGCACGCCCGGCAATGCAGGGCAACGCTGTTTGTCATCGGCGTTCTGCCACGCGCACTCCGGGCGGTGATCGGCCTGAAAGCGCAGGCCCTGCACCGCCTCATCGCCCAGCCGCGCGCGCAGGCGTTCGCGCAGTTGCTCCCAGGGCAAGGTCTGTTGCGGACGATCGTCGAACAGTTCCTGAAACTGCGGCACGAAACTCGGCAGATCCTCGGCGCGCAGACGAAAACCGCGCACCGGGGCTTCGACCTGCACCTGCTCCAGTCGGCCACGGGCCAGCTCGAACAGCATCGCCGGATCGCGCTCGGCGCTGAGCAGGCCGACCTTGATCAGTGTGTCCGGCAGCCCCGCATGTTCCAGATGCAGATCGAAGCGCTGTACGCCGCTGTCGCGGCCGCACAAAAACGCCGCCAGATCGGACGTCAGGCGGCGCAAAGGGAACAGCAGCGCCTGATGGGACTGCACGTCGAAATTGAGTTCGATCCGCACATCAAAACGATCCGGCGGCAGGTAGAACGCCAGCGCCAGCGGCCGTGCGCCGAACAGCGTGTCCAGGTGCTTGAGCATCGGTGCCTCGAAACGCCGGGCCAGGGCCTGACGCGGCAGGTTCTGCACCTGATGAAGGTTGCGCAGGCCCATGCGCGACAACGCCGTGGCCACGCTCGGCTCAAGGCCGATGCGGTCGACCGGCAATTGCCCGAGGTGATGGCGCAGGGCTTCACCGTCGGGCACCACCAATCCGTCGTAGGCGTTGGCCAACACCCGCGCCGCCACCGGGTTCGGCGCGGCGACGATGCGGTGACGAAAGCCAAGCTCGGTCAGCTCCGTGCGCAAGCGTGCCTCGAACTGCGCCCAGGAACCGAACAGCCCAAGGCTCGATTCGATCTCGAACACCACGGTGCGCGGATAATGCACGCTGACCTGGGCGCTGAAACGATAGGCCCAGGCGGCGAGAAACTGCTGCCAGTGCTCGACCTCGGCCGAATCGTAATCGACGGTGGCAAAACCTTTGCTCATGGCCTGCGCGGCGGTCATCGACTGCCCCGGTCGCAAGCCCAGTGCCCGCGCCGCCGGGTTGACCGCTTGCAGCACCCGGCGCTGGGCCGGGCCGCTGAGCAGCGCCAAGGGTTGCTCGGGATCGGGGCGCTGACGCAGCACGGCGTCGAGGGCCAATTGCGGGAACAGAATGCAAACCCAGCGCATGGCGGCCTCAATGCCCCACGGTGAAGGCAATCGGTGCGCTGCGCACCAGTCCGCCCCGGCACTTGAGCACGCGCAATTGCGCCGGACGGGCATCGATGGCAATGCGCAGCGCGGCCGGCGACGGGTTGACCGCTTCGCTCAACGGGCGCCACGCAAACGCCAGGGTCTGGCCGGTTTCCGCCGCCACCTGCAAACGGCGCAAGGCGCGGTCATCGGCCTTCTGCGGCCAGCACAGCACTGCGCCGCAACTACCCGAACGCAGGCATTGTTCCGCCGCCCACAAGGCATCGCGCTCGCTGGCCTGGATCACCGACAACTGGCGCAGATCGACCCCGGCATTGGCCCACGCCTGCGGGTACGGCACAAACGGCGGCGCCACCAGCACGATGCGTTCGCCCGCCGCCGACAGCCGCGCCAGGGTCGGCCACACCAGTTGCAGTTCTCCGACACCGGGCCCGGCCAGCAGGATTTCGCTCAGCGCCGCTTCCGGCCAGCCACCACTGGGCAACGCCGCATCCAGCGCCGCGTGCCCGGTGGGTTGCGGGCTGGCTGCCGGTGGCGCAGGCCGGCCCTTCCAGACCTGGCCGCCATTGAACAGCGTATCCAGCGCAACGACGGCCCCCATTAGCCCTGCCTCACCAGACCGCAGAACACCCCTTCGATGGCCAGGTCCTGATCGGCCCGCACCACAATCGGCTGATACGCCGGGTTGCGCGGCAACAGGCGAACCTCATCGCCGATCCGTTCGAAGCGTTTGATGGTGACCTCGCCGTCGAGTCGCGCCACCACGATCTGGCCGTTGAGCGCTTCGGGGTTGCGGCGTACGCCGACCAGATCGCCGTCGAGAATCCCGTCCTCGATCATCGAATCGCCCTGCACCCGCAACATGTAGTCGGGCGTGCGGGAGAACAGCGCAGGATCGAGCATCAACCGATTGTGCAGGTCGGCATCGGCGCCGATGGGCGCACCGGCAGCCACCCGGCCGAGTACGGGCACTTCGAGCAGTTCGGGCCGCGCCGGCTGCCCGAGCAGGCGAATGCCCCGGGCCTGATGCGGATTGACCTCGATAAACCCGGCTTCGGTGAGCGCCAGCACATGCTTGCGCGCCACGCTGCGGGAGGCAAAACCAAAAGCCTCGCTGATTTCAGCGAGGCTTGGGGGCTGACCGTGTTCGGCGATGCGTTCGCGGATAAAGGTCAGGATGGCGGTACGGCGGGGAGTCAGAGTCGTCATGGAGTACATTTGTACTCCTGTGGGAATTTCCTGACAAGCACCGCCAGTCAGCTCAAACCACGCTCCGCCAGAAACCCTGCGATGTAGTCGATAAACGCCACAACCTTGGCCGTCGCCCGCCGATGACTCGGGTACACCGCCAGAATATGTGGCCCGAAGCTGTCCGGGTCGATCTCGTAATCAGCCATGACCCGCACCAGTCGCCCGTCGGCGATGTACGGGGCGGCGCTCCACAGCGGTGTGTGCAGCAAGCCCCGCCCGGCCAGGGCGCTGGCCAGCAGCAAATCGTAATTGTCACTGCGCAACAGCGGCGCCGCCGGTTGCGCCAGGCTCAAACGCTGACCGTCGCGCTCGGCCCACCAGAATTCGCGGCTGAGCAACGGATGCCGGTACAGCAGCCATTCATGCTGATCGAGGGTTTGCGGCGTCACCGGCAAGCCCTTGCGCGCCAGGTATTCGGGACTGCCGCACAGTGCCAGGCGATTGCTGCCGACCACTCGCGCGATCAGCCCCGGTAAATCATCGTGCCCTTCGCGCAACGCCAGGTCGTAGCCGCTTTCCAGCAGATTGACGAATTCGTCGCACAAATCCACCTGCAGGCTGATCTGCGGGTATTGCTGCAAAAAGCCGTCACACACCTGATCGAGAAACGCCCGCCCGTAGGCCAGCGGTGCGGTGATTTTCAGGCTGCCGCGCAGGCCGTGCTGCAACTGCTCGATTTCCTCGCTGGCTTCGTCCAGCCGTTGCAACACCTGGCGTGCGGTTTCCAGATACAGCCGGCCGATTTCGGTCAGCAGAATCCGCCGCGTGCTGCGTTCAAACAATCGCGCGCCGAGCTCGGATTCCAGATGATTGACCGCCTTGGTCAGCGCCGACGGGGTCTTGCCCAGTTGCTCGGCAGCGCGGCTGAAGCTGCCGAGTTGCGCGGTGACCACGAACATTTTCAGTGCACCCAGCTTGTCCATGCTTTTTCCATTCAGGCAAAAACGTTTTTCGTGAGGGAGGCGTTCTATCGGGCATTAGCAGCCACTAATCTGGCCATCAGACGCAATAACAAGGAAATGTTCAATGAAAAGATTCATCCCGCATTTCACAAAAAATCTGCTGATCGCCGCTATGAGTTTTGCCTCGATGGAAGCCATGGCCGCCACCGATCTGGTGCTGCTCAACGGCAAGATTTTCACCGCCGACCGCGCTCAACCGAAGGTTCAGGCGCTGGCCGTGGAGAACGGCAAGGTGCTGAAAGTCGGCACGGATGCGCAGATCAAGGCCTTGATCGAGCCCGGCACCCAGGTGATCGACCTCAAAGGCCAAGCGCTGATGCCCGGCCTGATCGACAGCCATTCCCACGCGATTTTCGGCGGGCTGGAAATGGTCTCGGCCAACATGGAAGACGAGGTGGTCGAACTCGACGAACTGGAAAAACGCCTGCGCGGCTGGCGCGACGACGGCAAGGCCCGGCATGGCGACGTATTGAGCGTGGCCGGCATGAGTTCGGCGTACTGGGCCAAGGCTGAAGCGCTGGGCAAAATCTTCAATAACGGCGAATGGGCCGACGTGCCGGTGGTGTTCACCGGCAGCGATCACCACACGGCGTGGGCCAACAACGTGATGCTCAAGCGTGCGGGCATCGACGCCGCGCTGCTGAAAACCCTGCCGGATGCGGAAAAAGACACCATCGGCAAACTGGCCAGCGGTGAACCGAACGGCTTTGTGGTCGACGCCGGCTGGGATCGGGTCGCCTCGAAAATGCCGGTGCCGAGCCCCGCCGACATGCTCAAGGCTGCGCAATCGGCGGTGCGTTTCAACAACAGCCTCGGCATCACCGCGTGGATGGACCCCGCCGCCAACGCCGCACCGGGCGAGCCGGTGTTCGCCCTCAAGCCCACCGAGAAAACCGTCGGCGTATTGCCGGCCTATAAAGCTCTGTCGGACAGCGGCGGCATGACCGCCCACGTCGCCGCGCTGCTGGTGGCCAACCCGAAAAGCGTCCCGGCCGATCTCGACACCCTCGACAAGGTTCGCCAGCAGTTCCAGGGCATCCCCAATCTGACGCTGCCGGGCATAAAAATCTTCGCCGACGGCGTAATCGAATACCCGGCCCAGAGCGCGGCGATGATCGATCCCTACAGCAACTCGCACAAACAGGGCGAGTTGCTGATCGATCCGCAGTACTTCGGCGAACTGGTCAGCGCCATCGACCAGCGCGGCTGGCTGGTGCACATCCACGCCATCGGCGACCGCGCGGTGCGCGAATCGCTGAACGGCATCGCCCAGGCGCGCAAGGACCGGCAGAGCGGCGTAACGCACTCGATCACCCACCTGCAAATGGTCAACCCGAAGGAGTTCGCCCGCTTCAAGCCACTGAACGTGATTGCCTCGATGCAACTGCTGTGGGCCAGTGCCGACGATTACACCACCGACATGATCAAGCCTTACGTCAGCGCCCTAGCCTTCCGCTATCAATACCCGGCGCATTCGCTGCTCAAGCAAGGCGCGACGATTGCCGGCGCCAGCGACTGGCCGGTGTCCTCGCCGAACCCGTGGAACGCCATGGCCCAGGCCATCACCCGCACCGGGCCGCTGGGCGTGCTCAACGCCGACGAACGCCTGGACCGCGAAACCATGTTCTACGCCTACACCGCCAACGCCGCGCGGACCATCGGCCTGGAACAACAGATCGGCTCGCTGAGCCCCGGCAAGCAGGCCGATTTCATCGTGCTCGATCGCGACGTGTTCAGCGTCGATGACAAAGCCCTGCATGACACCCGGGTGCTGCAAACCTGGTTCGCCGGCCGTCAGGTCTATACCGCCGCCCAATGACAACAACTGTTCCCCTGTGGGAGCGAGCTTGCTCGCGATAGCGGTATGACCATTAAAAATGATGTCGACTGATACACCGCTATCGCGAGCAAGCTCGCTCCCACAAGTTTTCTCTTTCTGCCCCATAACAACCACAACAACGGGACTTCACATGAAAGCCTTGCCCCTGTTCGCCCTCACTTCCTTGAGCCTGCTGCCTTTGAGCAGCCACGCAATCCCCCTGAACGACGATTTTGCGGTGCTGGTCGACCTGACCCTGGCCAGCGACTACCGCACTCGCGGCATCTCCCAGACCCAGAACGACCCGGCGGTGCAGGCCGGTCTGACCCTGGCCCACAGCAGCGGCCTGTACCTCGGCGCGTGGAGCTCGAACGTCGATTTCGGCGGTGGCCTGAAAACCCGTCAGGAAGTCGATTACTACGCTGGCTGGCTGTGGCAAGCCACCGAGGCCGTAAGCCTGGATCTGGGCTACATCAAATACGCGTATCCCAAGGAGAGCCAGTTCAACCAGAGCGAGGTGTACTCGATTCTCAGCGCTTACGGCGTGAAACTCGCGGCCTACTACTCCAGCGACGCGCCGGGCATCGACAGTAAACAGAGTTCGCTCTACAGCTACATCGGCTATGAAACCGGATTGCCGTTCGATTCCGGGTTGAAGCTGCGCTACGGCAACATGGACTTCAAGGACCCGCATATGTATTCGGCGTCCGGTCACAGCGAGGAGTCCTACCGGGAGTGGGAAGTCAAACTGACCCACAACCTGGCCGGCGTGGTGCTGGGCCTGAGCTATATCGACACCGACCTCTCGCAGAGCCAGTGCCTGAGCAGTTGGGGCTTCAAGGACGTGTGCACGGCGACGGTCGTCGCCAGCGTCAGCAAATCGTTCTGACCCAACGTGAGCCCGCCCTGTGGGAGCCAGCCTGCTGGCGATTGCGATCTGACATTCAATTCATATATCGCCTGACTCACTGCTATCGCCAGCAGGCTGGCTCCCTCAGTTTTATTTCTCTCGGCTGGAAATTTGTTACCGGATGTTTACGGAATTTTTACCAATGCTCTTCTACAGTTACGCGCGTAACCGAATGTGTTTTCGACTGACGTAGAGGAAAGTATCGAAATGGCTTTGGGCAAAGGACTGCGTTTACCGTCCATCACTCCGACCCGCCTGGTGCTGCTGTTTTCGCTGGCACTGGTGGCGCTGTACAACCTGGCGACCTGGAAAGCGCTGGGAACGCTGATTACCTTGCAAGGCGCGCACAAACTGGCGTTTTTCGCGTCCTTCGGGCTGTTTCTCTGGGCGGCGATCACGCTGCTGCTGACCCTGATCTCGTTTCGCTGGACGCTGAAACCGGCGCTGACGCTGGTGGCCCTGCTCTCGGCCTGCGCGGCGTATTTCATGAACGAGTACGGAATCACCATCGACACGGTGATGATCCAGAACGTGTTCGAAACCAATCCCGGGGAAGCCACGGCACTGTTCAGCGGCAAATTGCTGGCTTACATGCTGTTGCTCGGCGTGTTGCCGGCCGTGCTGATCTGGCGCTGGCCGGTGGTTTATCGGCCATTCTTTCGGGGCTTGCTGAACAAGGTGCTGGTGATCGCGGCTTGTGTGCTGGTGATCGGCGCTTCGGTGGGCGCGTTCTATTCGACCTACGCGCCGATCTTTCGCGAGGAAGACAAACTCACCCACTTCATCAACCCGACCAACTACATCTACGCGATCAGCAAATACACCAAGCAGCGGCTGGGGATCAAAAAGCATTTCGTGGTGCAGGCCATCGGCGAAGACGCCGTGATGAGCGCCAAGGCAGCCGGTCGCGAGAAGAAATCGCTGATGGTGTTCGTGGTCGGCGAAACCGCCCGGGCCGACCATTTCTCGCTCAACGGTTATGAGCGCGAGACCAACCCCGAGCTGAGCAAACTCGACATCCTCAACTTCACCCAGGTGCATTCCTGCGGCACTTCGACGGCAGTGTCGGTGCCGTGCATGTTCTCGATGTTCCCGCGCGAGGACTACAGCGACAAGAAAGGCAAAACCTACGAAGGCCTGCTGGACATCCTGCAACGGGCCGGCGTGCAAGTGTTGTGGCTGGACAACAACAGCGACTGCAAGGGCACCTGCCTGCGCGTACCGAACCGCGACATCGAAAAGACCCAGCCGGGCCCGTTCTGCGACGGCAACAACTGCCTCGACGAAGCGCTTTTGGCCGACTTGCAAGGCTACATCGACAGCCTCAAGGGCAACGCGATCATCGTCCTGCACGCCGACGGCAGCCACGGCCCGGAATACTACGAGCGCTATCCGAAGGACATGGAGCGCTTCAAACCGATCTGCCACACCAATCAACTGGGCAGTTGCAGCCGTGACGAACTGGTCAACGTCTACGACAACACGATCCTCTACACCGACCATTTCCTGGCCAAGGTGATCGAGCTGCTCAAGCGCAATCAGGATCACCTCGATACGTCGATGCTGTACGTGTCCGACCATGGCGAATCGCTGGGCGAGAACGGCCTGTACCTGCACGCCGCGCCCTATGCGCTGGCGCCGGAAGCGCAGACCCATGTGCCGATGGTGATGTGGTTCGGCAACAATACCCTGGCGCAACTCGGCATCGACCGTGGCTGCCTGCAAGGCAAAACCAGCCAGCCGGATATGAGCCACGACAACTTGTTCCACTCGGTGCTCGGGTTGTTCGAGGTCAGGACGTCGCTGTATCAGCCGGGGCTGGATATATTCCATGGCTGTCGGCCTTCCATGACGGCCTCGCAGTAGCCCACCAGATACCACAAGCCACTGTGGGAGCCAGCAGGCTGGCTCCCACTTTTGGTTTTGTGGCGAATTCAGGAGGTGAGCTGCGCCAGGTATTGCCACGGGTAAATCCCGCGCTGGTGACCATCGCTGAACACCAGTTGCAGGCCGTATCCCTGAGCGTTCAATTCGATGACCCGCACTCGCGGGTCAACCATTGGCGGCGAGCCCCGCAGGCGAAACGCCCGGCATTGCGAACACGGGCATTGGCGGCGCAGTTCGGCATGGTCGAGCAGTTGCTCGCGGCCATCCGGCCAGCTCAGCCGCAACCGGTGTTCAGTTTGGGAATTGCCGACCGACAGCGGATTCATTGCAACTGACTCAAGGCAATCCGCACCGCTTTGCGTACTTCCGGGTCGCCGTCATCCTGCGCGGCCTGCAACGCCGCCACCGCCCCGCGATCGTTCAGTTCGCCGAGAGCCAACGCAGCTTCCTTGCGCAGGTTGCTGATGCGATGGCCGAGGGTGTCGATCAGGGCGTCGAGGGCTGCGACGTACTTGAGGCGCCCAAGGCTGCGGGTGGCGCGTAGGCGAACCTGCCAGTAGTCGTCGGCCAAGGCTTCGATCAGCGCCGGACCCGCGTCGGTGTGGCCGACCTTGCCGAGGGTGGTCGCGGCTTCTTCGCGCACTTGCCAGGCGTGGTCCTGCAAGGCCTGACGCAAGGCGGGCAGCACCTCGGCGTCACTTGCCAGGCCCAGGGCGCCGGTGGCGGCGCGGCGTACTTCGGTGTCCGGGTCATCACTCGCCAAGCGGGCCAGGGCTGGCAACGCGTCGAGTTGCTTGAGCCAGCCAAGCACGCCGACGGCTTCGCGACGGACACTGGCGTCGGCATCGTTCAGCGCCTGAATCGCGGCCGGCGCAGCGCCGGGGAAGCGCAACTCGCGCAAGGCCCGGAACGCGGCAATCCGCACGCCGGTTTCGGCATGGCTGGTCCACGGCAGAATCACCCTGCCCGCCGCTTCGGTCTTGAGCAGGCTCAGGCTCTGCGCCGCTGCGGCTTGCACCGCCGGCGACGGATCGGTCAGCGCTTGGCACAGCGCTTCTACCACCGGTTCGTCTTCCCAGGCTTCCAACAGGCGCGCCGCTTCGGCACGCACTTCTTCGGCGGGGTCTTCGGCCAGCCGCTCAACCAGCCAGAGCAAGCCGTCCGGCTCTTCGAGGTCGGCCAGATCGATCAGGGCAATCCGTCGGACACCAGCGTCATCGGCGGTCAGGCGGGGTTGCAGGGCGAGAATGTCTTCGTTATCGGTCACAGCAAAAAATGAAGTCATAGGGCAAATCTCGGCAAGGCGTTTTCAGGAGGCAGGCCGAGCGGGTTGAGGCGCGGCAGCGGTCGGTCGTTGTCGTGGCGCAGCAGGTCGAGACAGTGGCGCTTGAGGCGCGAGAATTCGTGGCTGGTCACCAGTTCGGTGGTGCGTGGCCGGGGGAAATCCAGACGCAGGTCTTCGATGATTCGCCCCGGCCGTGCGCTCATCACCAGCAAGCGGTCGGCGAGGAATAGCGCTTCATCGATGTCATGGGTGACGAACACCACGGTGGTGCGAATCCGCGTCCAGATGTCCAGCAGCAGTTCCTGCATGTTCAGGCGGGTCAGCGCATCCAGTGCGCCGAAGGGTTCGTCCATCAGCAACAGCCGTGGCCGGTTGACCAGCACCCGGGCGATCTCCACCCGTTGCTGCATGCCGCCGGAAAGTTGATCAGGCCAGCGTTCGGCGAAACCTTCGAGGCCGACCAGTTTGAGGATGTCGTCGGCGGCGCGATGGCGCTCGGCCTTGCCGATGCCGCGCATTTTCAGGCCGAAGGCAACGTTGTCGCGCACCGTGCGCCACGGGAACAGCGTGTGATGCTGGAACACCATGCCGCGTTGCGGTGACGGGCCGGACACTTCGGCACCATCGACTTTCAACTGCCCGCCATGGGGTTGCAGATGCCCGGCCAATGCGCCGAGCAAGGTCGATTTGCCGCAACCGGACGGGCCGAGAATGCACACGAACTGGCCGGGTTCGATCTGGCAATCCAGCCCCTGCACCGCTTCGAACGCTTGCCGGCCCTCGCCGAGGACGATGGATAACTGGCAGATGTCGATCCGCCCTTCCGGGGTTTGCATCACGCTCATCAGGCTTTTCCTCGTGGTCGGTGCCAGGGCGTGAACAGCCCGCCCAGGCGTTTGATCAGCAGGCTGCTGCCCATGCCCAACACGCCGATCAGCAACATGCCGACCACGATGTCGGCGTAGTTCTGGATCGTGTAGGACTCCCAGGTGTAGTAACCGATGCCGAACTGGCCGGAGATCATTTCGGCGGTCACCAGGCAGAACCACGAGGTGCCCATACCGATGGCGAGGCCGGTGATGATGCTCGGTGCGGCCCCTGGCAGGATCACTTCCAGCAGGATCGCCCGGCGCCCTGCCCCGAGGCTTTTGGCTGAGGCAATCAGGCGCGGGTCGACGCCTTCGACGCCGTGCACGGTGTTGAGCAGGATCGGGAACAGCGCGCCGGTGAAGGTGATGAACACCATCGACAGTTCGGAGGATGGGAACATCAGGATGGCCAGCGGAATCCAGGCGACGGCGGGGATTGGGCGCAGGACCTCCAGCGGTGGCAGCAGCAGGTCTTCGGCCCACTTTGAGCGGCCGATGGCAAGGCCCAGGGCGATGCCGATCACCAGTGCGGCAAGATAGCCGGCGAAGACCCGGCCGAGGCTGGCGGTCAGGTGCTGGAGGAGCTTGCCGGAGTCACCGAGGCCGAGGGCGGCTTCGATCACGGCCAGCGGCGTCGGGACGTTGGCGAAGGTAACGAGGCCGAGGTTCCAGTGGTGGCTGGCGGCGAGTTGCCAGAAGAGCAGGCAGAGCAGCAGTGAGACGGCTCGGGGGATCCAGCGTCGATAGGGTCTGAACACAATAATTCCTCTCACCCCGACTCTATGTGGGAGCGAGCTTGCTCGCGATTCGGATAGGTCATGCACAGTTGCACCGGCTGACCGGACGCCTTCGCGAGCAAGCTCGCTCCCACAGTTGACCGAGTTGTTATCGGGTTAACGACTGGCCACGGCCTGCGCGGTTGCATCGGTGAAATCGAAGACTTTGCCGCCTTGGGCCGAAGCGTATTGCTGCGCCTGCCCCTTCAACAAAAACGCACTGAGGCGTCCCTTCGCATCACTGGCAAACCACGCCTGCTCCGCCAGCAACTTGATCCCGCTGTCACTCGCCTGCGCATACACCGCCCGGATGTTCTTGCCTTCCGATTTCAGGCCGGCCAGCGCCGTGAACGCCTCTTCAGCCGAGGCATAGCGCCGGACCTTGTCCTCACCGCGCACCCAGATTTCTGCGACATGGCTGAAATCCGAGATAGCCTTTCCGGTCGCCGCATCGACCGACTTCAACGGCGTCTGCGCGTAATTGGCCAGTTGCGCCGTGTAATCCAGATTCGAAGCCTTGAACGCCGCACGAATGTACTGATCGTCAATAAAGGAATTCAGATCGAGCCCGCGATCGGCCTTCTTCAGCAGCTTCAGCGTGTCGATGGCCGTGCCGACAGCCTGGCGGTATTCAGGTTTCCAGCTCAGGTCACGGGTCTGTACACCGAGCGGGCCGTGGAACAGGTAATTGACCTCGGCATCGACACCGGTGACCTTGGCGATCAGCTCGCTGTATTTCTCCGGTTCGGCGGCCAGCAGTTGATTGGCTTCGATGCTCGCGCGCAGGTAAGCGACGACGATTTCCGGGTACTTTTTCGCATAGGCCTGATCCACCAGCGCACCGTGGAAAGTCGGCGCATTGGCCTGGGCGCCGTCGTAGATCTTGCGGGCGAAGCCACGGCTCGGGAACAGTTCGGCGAACGGTACAAAGTCGGCGTGAGCGTCGATCTTGCCGGCCTGCAACGCCGAGCCTGCAACCTCCGGCGGCTGGGCGATGATGTTCACGTCTTTGAGCGGATCCCAGCCCTGCTCCGCCACGGCGCGCAGCAACATGCCGTGGGCAGTGGACGCGAACGGTACGGAAATGGTCTTGCCCTTGAGCTCGCTCAGCGACTGCACGCCGGACGCGCTCGGCACCACGATGCCGTTGCCGCTGCCCTTGATGCTGCCCGACAACACGCTGATGAACAGGCTGTGTTTGCCGGCGGTTTCGAACGCCACGCCGTTGAACGCGCCGGGGAAATCGGCCATGGCGCCGAAGTCGAGTTTGCCGGCGACCATCTCGTTGGTCAGCGGTGCGCCGCTGGTGAAGTTCTTCCACTGCACATCGTACTTGGCGTCCTTGTAGGCGCCGTCGTGAGGCAGGTATTTGTCGAGCAGGCCCAGTTCGCGAATCAACAGGCCGCCGGCGGCGCAGTTGATGGTGGTGTCCTGGGTGCCGATGGCAATGCGGATGGTTTCGGCCGAAGCCGACAAGGTGAACGAGGCCAGTACCAGACCGGCGATTGCTGCACGCAACATGGTTGAATCCCCTCGAATCATTTATAGGATGTTCGTCTCCGCCGCGATCAGGGCGCGGTGGGAAACGAGGGGTGTTTGGTAAATCCAGCGTCCGGGGTTTACGGATGGCTTTTGTGTTGTCTGTGCGGGCCTCTTCGCGAGCAAGCTCGCTCCCACATGATCTTCGGTGTACTCATTATTTGCGGCTGGCCTCTATCCACTGTGGGAGCGAGCTTGCTCGCGAAAGCGGACTACCGGTCAACGCAGTAAATATGGAATTTCGACTTTCACGGCACCGGTCGGGCAGTCCTTTTCGCAAGGCATGCAGTACCAGCATTCGTCGAACGCCATATAAGCCTTTTGCGTGGCCGGGTTGATCGCCAGCAGGTCCATCGGGCAGACGTCGACGCACACGGTGCAGCCCTTTTCGGCGATGCATTTGTCCTCGTCCACGGTGACGGGGGCATTGGAGCGGAAGAAAATTTCCTGGGCTTGATAGGCCATGGTTCGGACTCTCTCTAGTGATGCCTCAAGCGGCGAAAGCTTTGAGCCGCAAACGGTCGTAGGCCTGCATTTCCTCGGCATCAAGGGGGATGATGTAAGGCTCGACGGCTTTCTTGAAACTGGTCATGCGCCCGTCCTCGCCTTTCTTCAGGTGGCAGTGGCAGAACCATTCGCGGTCGTCCCGTTGCGGGTGATCGACGCGATAGTGGTACAGGCCCCAGCGGCTTTCGGCGCGGAACAACGAGGCGCGGGCAGCCATCTCGGCGCAGTCGCGAATCACGCTGGTTTCCATGGCGCGCATCAGTTCGTGGGCGTTGTTGGCCTTCATCTCGTCGAGATCGCGCTCGATGTCGCTGAAGCGTTGCAAGCCGATTTCCATTTTTTTGGTCACTTTCGGCGGTTGCAGGTAATCGTTGACGAAGCGTCGCAGCTTGTACTCGACCTGAGCTGGTGGCAGACCGTGCTCGCGATCCAGCGGTGCGTAGACCCGGGCCTTTTCCTTTTCGATCTGTTCGACATCCAGCGCGGAGAACTCGCGCCCGGCGACAAATTCCGCCGCGTTATTACCCGCGAACCAGCCGTAGGTGAACGCGCCGAGCATGTAGTTATGCGGCACGGCCGCCATGTCACCGGCCGAGTACAAACCTTTCACCGACGTTTCGGCGCGCTCGTTGACCCACACCCCGGACGCCGAGTGGCCGCTGCAAAAACCGATTTCCGAGATGTGCATCTCGACCATTTGCGTGCGGTAATCGGTGCCGCGATTGGCGTGGAACTGGCCGCGACTCGGGCGCTCGTTGCTGTGCAGGATTTCCTCGATGTTCTGGATGGTTTCCTCGGCCAGGTGATCGAGTTTGAGGAACACCGGGCCGTTGCCGCTTTCGAGTTCCTGGTGGAACTCCCACATCATCTGCCCGCTCCAGTAGTCGCACTCGATAAAGCGTTCGCCCTTGTTGTTGGCGGTGTAGCCACCGAGCGGGCCGGTAACGTAAGCGCAGGCCGGGCCGTTGTAATCCTTGATCAGCGGGTTGATCTGGAAGCACTCGAGGTTCGCCAGCTCCGCACCGGCGTGATACGCCATTGCGTAACCGTCGCCGGCATTGGTCGGGTTTTCGTAGGTGCCCATCAGGTAACCCGAGGACGGCAGACCGAGTCGCCCCGCAGCGCCGCAGGCAAGAATCACTGCCTTGGCCTTGATCACATGGAAGTCGGCAGTGCGGCAGTCAAACCCCATCACACCGTTGACGGCGCCCTCCTCGTCTGTCAGCAAACGGGTGCAGACCAGTCGGTTGGTGATGCTCACTCGCGCGCGCTTCAATTGGCGATACAGGACTTTCTTGATGTCGTGCCCTTCCGGCATCGGCAACACGTAAGCGCCCATGTGGTGGACTTTCTTCACCGCGTAATCGCCGGTTTCGTCCTTCTCGAACTTCACGCCCCAGCGATCGAGTTGTTCGATGGTTTCGAAACTGTGCGTCGCATAGGCGTATACCGCCGCCTGATTAACGATGCCGTCGTTGGCGATGGTGATTTCCTTGGTGTACTGCTCGGGTGTCGAGTGGCCGGGAATGATCGCGTTGTTCAGGCCGTCCATGCCCATGCTGATCGCGCCGCTGCGCTTGACGTTGGCCTTGTCGACCAGCAGCACGCGCAGTTCCTTGTTCTTTTCCTTGGCCTTGATCGCGGCCATCGGGCCGGCGGTGCCGCCGCCGATCACGACGATGTCGTATTCCTGTTCGAGTGTCGTTCGACTCATGCTTGTTCCCCTTTTTGCCGGTCGATCCGCAGGCGGTACTGGAACGCATCGCCACGGTAGTAAAGGTGTTCGAAGTCCAGCGGCTGGCCGTGAGCGTCGTGGGTCAGACGCTCGATGCGCATGATCGGCGAGCCGGCCTCGACGTTCAGCGCCTGGGTCAAGTCGCTGTCGGCCAGCACCGCGTCGATGGCCAGATCGGCGTGGCCGAGGGCGATGCCGCAGTCGTTTTCGAGGATCAGGAAGATGTCGCGGGTCACCAGATCAGCCTTCTCCAATCGTTCGCCGACGGCTTTGGGCAGGTAGGTGATTTCCAGCGAAATCGGCTCGCGGTTGATCAGGCGTACACGCTTGATCTGCGCGACGATTTCGCCTTCGGCGACCTGCAAACGCTCGGCGACCAGTTTGTCGGCGGCGATGAATTTGAAGCTGCGCAGGCGGTTGATCACCTCGTAGCCACGGCCGGTCATCGACTCAGCGAGGCCTTGCAGGGTGCTGACGTTTTGAAAGGTTTTGGGTTTGGCGACGAAGGTGCCTTTGCCGTGGATCTTGAAGATCAGCCCTTCTTTCTGCAGATCGCCCAAGGCCTGGCGCACGGTGATGCGGCTGACCTTGAACAGCGTGCCGAGCTCGCTTTCGGACGGCATCTGGCTGTCTTGCGGGTATTCGCCGTCGAGAATGCGGGCGCGCAGCACGTCGCGCAGTTGGGTGTGCAGCGGGACACTTGATAAGGAGAGCGGGCCAAGAGAGAGAACGTTATCGGTCATCACGGGATCACTTGTTATAACGAGTTATGACGTGATCTTAGAGACGTTATGACAAGCTTGAGAAATACCGAATGAGCATAAGGTTAGATGCGCAACACCATCCCTTGTGGGAGCGAGCTTGCTCGCGATAGAGGTGTATCAGTCACAAAAGTTATTGACTGACAGGACGCTATCGCGAGCAAGCTCGCTCCCACAGGGGGACGGTGTGGTCTGGGGAATTATTGGCGTTTGAGGATCTGATCCATGACCCAGTCGGTCTTCAGGGCTTCGGCGGCGATTGCAGGGTGCCGGGACTGACCGCGAATCTGCGCGTTCATGCCCAGAACGTGGTGCCACTGGATGTGTTCGTGATGGGGGATTTCCAGGCTGATGTGCTCATCGGCATGCAGCTCGACCGGATGCTCATCGAACACCGAAAAACCGATCCGCCCTTTACTGCCGATGATCTCGACCCGATCCTCGCGCCGGTCCGCGACAAAGCTCCAGCAGCCCATGCCCAACGCGCCCGAATCGAATCGCCAACTGGCGCTGACCGCATCCTCCGCCGCGTACAACCTGGCCTGACGCGCCGTGAAGCCGGCGACTTCAACGATGTCGCCGAGCAAGTACTGGAACAGGTCAAAACCATGGCTGGCCAGATCCGCGAAGTACCCGCCCCCGGCCACCGACGGATCGGTGCGCCAGTTTGCGCTGCCGTCCAGATCCTTGGGGGAAGGCGCCTTGGTCAGCGTCCAGCTCAGGTGCCGCACCTCACCGATGCGGCCCTGCTCCAGCCATTGTCGAACCTGCTGGAAGCGCGGCAGCGAACGCCGGTAATAGGAGACGAACAAGTGCAGACCGGCATCGGCAAACACTTGCTGCATCTCGCGGCTTTGCCCGGCGTTGAGGGCCATGGGTTTTTCCACGCAGCAATGCTTGCCGGCGGCGGCGACTTTCAGGCTGTAGGCGTGATGGCTGTCAGGTGGCGTGGCGATGTACACCGCGTCCACCTCGGGGTCGTTGATCAGGGCATCGACGTCGGTGTACGTCCGGGCGATGCCGTGGCGCGCGGCGTAATCGGTCACGGCTTCGAGGCGGCGCCCCATCACTGCGACCAACGCCGAGCCGGGCGCCTTGTAGAAGGCCGGCCCGCTCTTGCGTTCAGCGACACTGCCGCAACCGATCATGCCCCAACGCACCACGTTCATTCGTGTGCCTCAGCCGATGCGCAGTGCGCGCAGGTCGAGGTGACCGTTTTGCAGCGGCGGGCACCAGTAGTAGCCGCCAGTGATCGGCCGGCTGATGCGGTACAGACCGTCGGTGATGCCGTCTTCCAGACCGCTCATGCGGCGCAGTTGCGCTTCGAAGGCGTCGAGGGAGAAACCGAACGCGAGGAACATCAGGCCGGCGCGGTCGCCTTCAATCCACGGCATCGAACGGCGCACGACGAAGGCTTCCGGGGCGAAGCTCTCCTGGGCGGTACGTTTGACGTGGGCGGACACCGGGGCGTCGTCGATCTCTTCGTTGTCGCTCAGGCGACGGCCCATGATGTTGTCCTTGTCCTCGGCAGACAGCGCATGGAAACCCTTGAGGTCGTGCTGCCATTGCTGGATCGCGGCAAAGCTGCCACCGACCAGACCTTCGGCGCCTTCACTTTGCAGTGCGGCGGCGACGGCGGCTTTGTCATGCGGGTTTTCGGTGCCGTCTTCATAACCGGTGAGGTCATGTACGTTCTTGTGGCGGAAGGCTTCCTGCATCTGCACCAGACGCAATGCCGGGGCCAGTGCAGACTCAAGCGCAGTGCTGCGGTTGAGCAGATCGCCACGGTCGACGCCGTGCAGCCAGACCCACAGGGCGTGCTGGGTCGACGGGTTTTCCACGCCAACACCGGTCAGCGCCGGAAAGCTGCGCAGGCCGTCGATGTTCACATTCAGAGCCTTGACCAAGGATTCACCGAAACCGACTACCGCCGACTTGCCGTCCACCAGGTTCAGCAGGTTGTCGATCGCCTGCGGCAGCGCTTCAACCGACTCAAGGGCGAAAAACAGGTGACGTGCTTGCGGCGGAACTGGGGTGGCGAGGATGCCCGGCTGGTAGTAACTCATGTCGACTCCTTGGAAAGAGCGCGGAGTTTAACTGTAGCCGGAGGATTTGTGTGGGATCAGATGACGCACTCGCTGCGCCACGCACTCGGGCTCTTGCCCGTCCAACGCTTGAACGCGCGGCGAAAGCTGCGCACGTCGCTGTAACCAACCTCCTCGGTGATGCGTTCGATCGGCATGTCCGGGTTTGCCAGCAGACTCATCGTGCGGGCCTGGCGCACTTGCTCAAGCAGCGCTTCAAAAGTCAGTGAATGTTCGGTCAGGCGCCGACGCAAAGTACGGCTGCTCATGTTCAAGTCGCCAGCAATTTTTTCAATATGACTACCCCGGCTCAGGTCCCGGGCAATCGCCCGCTCCACGGCCTGAATCAGATCGAGTTTCTGGTGAACCTGAGCCGCTTCCAGCTCCAGCAACTTGACCGCCTGACGCAGCGCCAGCGAATGATGATTGGGCAGATTCACATCCAGCCACTGCACGTCGATCAGCATGCGATTGTGCAGGCACCCGAAGCGCACATCCGGCCCCAGCAGCCGCCGGTATTCATCCACGTAATCCGGCGCGGCGTGCATGAACTCCACGGCAATCGGCTTGAACGTCTCGCCCACCAGCGCCCGGCCGTAGACCAGCAGGCTGGCGAAAAACTCTTCCACCGCAAACACCTGCACCTCGGCGAATGGCAGCCGGCATTCAACGTCGACGTACACCTGATCGCCCACCACATCGACGCTGGACACCACGATCCCGCCGGAAGTGTGCTGATGCCGAACCCCGATTTCGAACGCGTCGCGCAAGGTCTTGCACAGCGACAGCACATGCCCGAGCAGCCCCAGCGTACCGAGCACGTTCTGCGCCCCGACCCACAGGCCCAGCCCCTGATTAGGCAACGCTTTAAGCGCACGCTGGATCATGGCCACGGCCTGGCGGTAGGAAATCCGCTGCGCCGGATCCTGCAAGTCTTCGAAATCAAACCCCAGACCACGGCACAGGCTTTGCGGCTCGATGCCCTTGTTGGCGGCGACTTCCGCCAGGGTTTGCAGGAGAAATGGCGACACCAGCGCCAGTTCGAAGGTGGGGTCTTGGACTTTTACGTTCATGGAGGCTGACATTCCGGATCACGCTGAATTGTTATTTTTGTAACCGGTTATGTCGAAGGAAGTTAGCACAGGGTTGGAGGGCTGTCCGCAGAAGTCCCCTTCCGTGTCCGCCAATACCCTGCCCTGTCGTGCGCCAAGGGCTTATTTCTATAGTGGCCGGGCGCCCTGCGTGCCGGCGTTGCGCCCAAACACAATAATAATGAGGACGGACATGACCCCGAACCGCGCGACATTCCCTGTGCGACTGGCGCTGAGCCTGCTCGGCTGCGCCGCGACCCTGCCGGCGCTGGCCACCGAAGCCGGCGTCGACAACATCGGCCCCGGCACCGACGGGTTCTTCATGCTGCCGCTGGAAGTCGACAGCCTTCCCGAGAACATGGTCGCCTTCAATCTTTACTACAACCACTACAAATCGACGAAGCTCAACATCAGTTCGCTGGGCGGCAAGGTGCCAAACGTCGAGATCGAATCCACGGCCGTGATCCCGCGTCTCGACTACCTGAGCCCGGTGCGAATTTTCGGCGGACGTCTGGCCGGTTACATCGCCCAGCCGTGGCTCAAGCAGGAAGTCTCGGTGTTCGGCCTGAGCGACACCCGCGAAGGCATGGGCGATACCACCATCGCGCCGATCATCCTGTGGGACATGGGCAAGAACCTGACCCTCGGCGCCGCCGTGGAAATCACCGTGCCCACCGGCGAATACAGCGTCGACCGGCTGGCCAACACCAGCAACAATTTCTACACCTACAAACCGCTGTTTTCCTTCACCTGGCTGCCGACCGAGCGCACCGAGGTGTCGATGAAGACCACCTACAGCTTCAACGAGAAGAACAAGGACACCGACTACAAGTCCGGGCAGATCTTCCACTTCGATTACTCGGCCAGCTACAAGATCACCGACGACCTGATGCTCGGCATCAACGGCTACTACCTGAAGCAGACCACCGACGACAAACAGTTCGGCCACACCGTGCAGTTCGCCGGCGAAGACGTGAACGACGGCGTGCGCGGCAAGGTCTTCGCCATCGGCCCGGCGCTGCACTTCACCTTCCTCAAGTACGCCAGCGCAGAGATTCGCTGGGCCAAAGAGTTCGATGTAGAGAACCGGCCCGAGGGAGAAATGCTGTGGGCGAAGGTGAGTATTCCGTATGCGTTCTGAGTGCATTTTGTAGGAAGACGCGCGCGGATTTGTAGGCTGGAAACCTGAAAAACTGAGAGCGGGAATAGGCCTACAGCGGCGGTCGAAATTGCCGGACAACGGTGGGAAACGTCCGGCAGATTTCAAAGGGGCGCTTGCAGATACTGGGCTTCGTTATCCCATGGTTCCTCAGGGTTCATGGGGTACATCGTCTGCCAGTGACGACAATGGGCCATTCCCCCTTAAACTGCTGAGATTGATCACGGAGATCACTATGAGCATATTGCATTCCCCGTTTTACGCTGACTTCGAATCCGAAGAAGAGGCAGAGAGCTACGATCGCTGGTTTCGCGCCAAGGTGCAGGCTGTACTGGATGACCCTCGCCCGGGCATTCCCCATAAGGAAGCCATGGTGCGGCTCGACCAACTATTAGCAGAGAGACGCAAGAATCGACGCGCTGCCGCTTGAATGGAGCGATCAAGCTCTGGACGATCTGGCTGACATTATCGATTACATTGAACAATACAACTCAAACGCTTCAACGGCTCTGCAGCACAAGGTTGGTGCAGCAACGCAAAGGCTTTCATCAATTCCCTATGGTTACCGGTCCGGTCGAGCGCCAGGCACTCGGGAAATGGTGGTCAATCCAAACTATCTGCTGGTCTACCGAGTGAACGGGCGCATCAAAATACTGACGTTAGTCCACACCCGACGACAATACCCACGAACCTCATCAACATAAAAAAAGGGCGGCCAAATGGCCGCCCGAAGCGTACTACACGAGAGTCCTTTACAACGTCAGCTGTCCCCGCTCCTCTTCGGTCAGCTGTTGTTTCGCCTGCTCATCCAGCGCCCCGGCGCCCAGCACCTGCACCGGGCTGTTGGGGTTGTAGCCCGGTGTCGGTGCGCGGCTGGCGCCGTCGCGGGTCGGGGCCAGTTGTTCGTTGCCGAAGCTCAGTACCTGCACGGTGAACACCGAAGCCTGGTTCTGGCGCGACGCAGCTTGCTGCTGACGGGCGACGTCTTCCGCCGCCTGGGTCGCCGACGACGCAGCGGAACTGGCGGAGGTGATCGCCCCGGTGTTGACCGCCGAGACCACCGGCACGCCGGTCGCCTTGCCCTGCACCGAGATGTTGGCGGCGTTGACCACCGTGAGCGCGGCGATGTTGACGTTGCCCGAGACGCGAATCCCCGCCTCGCCCGCATCGATGGTGCCCAGCGGCGCGATCAGGTCGATGTCGCCCGGTGCCACTTCGGCAATCGGGTTGAGCGTGGCGATACCGGCACCGGTACTCGGCACCGATGGCGACAGGGTCACGTTGCCCCAGGTGTCGTACACGCGTTTTGGCGGCGTATAGACCACGGTGGTTTTCGAACCGCGACCGGCGTTGATGTCGCCCTCGGCCGACCAGCCAAGGATTGAGCCACCAAACGTCGTCATGATCCGGCTCTGCCCCAGCAAAATGCTGCCCTCGGAGTAGAGCTGAATGTTGCCCGAACCCTGGGTGATGATCCCCGCCGTGGAGGGCGGCGCCGCGCCTTCGATGCCGAACACCTGGCCACCGCCGGGTGTGAGCATCTGGATATCGCCGCCGTACAGGGTTTTCACCCCTGCTCCGCCGTACAGGGTGATGTCGCCGTCATAACGGATCGGGTTGCCGGCCACATCGGTGGTCGGGAACAGCGCAGCAATGGCGTTGCGACCGCGCAAGTAGCTGCCTTTGCGTGGGCCATCGACATCGTTGTACTCAAGGCCGCCAGCACGCAGTTCGGCGAAATACACCTGACGGGCGAAGATCGCTTGCTCGGTACCCGGCAATGCGGCGAAGAACGCTTGCGCCTGCTCTTCGCTACCACTGAAACCATATCCCAGGGTCAGCCAGCGTTGCAGTTCGCCGAGGTAGTTTTTCACCACTTTGCCCGGTTGTGCGGCAAGGGACAGATTCGCGTCAGCGAGATTGTCCCGGTTCAGATAGCGGGCGATGAATCGTCCGTAATCCGCACCTTGTGCACCGATGCCGGCCTGCAACACCACGCTGGCACCGGGCCGACCATCGCCCTGCACAATCGGCCCGAGGCTGGTGATGCTCGCGCGATCTTCCATAAGGATATTGCGCCCGGCATTGACGTCGAGCAGGCCGGGGCCGGCAATGTCGAAGCTGCTGTAGAGAATGTCACGCCCCGCCGAGACCCGCGAAACATCACGCGCATCGTTATGGACAAACAGGTTGCCCGAAGAGGCAATGGTATCGGAGCTCCAGCCCAGATCCGACGGCGCAGCAGTCGGTTTGCCGAGGTCGGTGCCGGCCGCGACGATATCGCGCCCGGCCAGCATCCACACTGGCGCAGCCGCGACATACCAGGTGCGCAGTGAGTTGCTGAAGCGCAAGGTTTCACCACTGCGCACGCCGACCAGATCACCGGCCAATGCGTAGAAACGTGCCGGAGCCTGCACACCGCTGGTGCCCGAATACGTGTCGGCGCCGAACGCAAACAACGGATAACGCAGGTTCTGACTCGGTGCCACGCCATCAACGCTGTAATTGCTCAGCAGCGGCTTGCTGCTGCCGTATTGTGCATAACCGCTGAACGCCGGCGCGAACGGCGTGGCGATGGCGGCCCGGCTTGCGCCGGACTGATCGATGGCATAGCCGCCGGCGTAAATCGAGTCGCCGGCGAGCATTTCCAGTTGGCCAGCGGCTGAAGGTGCCAGCACCAGCGAATAATCCGGTGCAGCAGGAAACGCGCTGGAGACGGACACCGCTGACGTGCCGGCATAGATCGAACCCTGAGCGGCCACGGCGCGCAAGATCGACGGATAGACAAACCGCAGGTCGCTCGGCGAGCTGTTGCGATTCGTCAACGGCCCTGCCGTGCTGGTCTCGGCCAACTGGGTGCTTGGGGTCAGATTGCCCCCGGCTGAAAACAGATCGATAGCAGTGTGATCGGTCCACAGCGTGAAGCCCGCCAGCCCGCCACCGCCATGCACGACGCCAGCGGCATCGGTGAACGGCGTGCTGTTTTGCAGACGCACGCGCCCCGGGTCCGCCGCGCCACCGAGCACCAGATCGCCACGCGTGCTCAGACGCATGCCCGAGTCACCGGGGATCAAGACCAGACCACCGGAGGCAATGCCCAGGGTCGAGGTGAACGGGTCGAAGGCCCGGGTTTCGCGCGCATCCTGCAACGCCGGTGCCGCACCGTATTGCAGATTGATTGCGCCGAGCGCCCCGCCCGACAACTGCGCCGCGCCGCGCAGGTTGATCAAGGCGCCCTGCAAGTCATGGTTCGGTGAGGCGTTGCCACTGCGCCCGACGCTCGCTTGCAGCGACGGATTGAGCGAGCCACCGATGCGGATGTCCATGTCGCCACCGCCGGTCAATTGCAGGCTGCCGTCGCTGCCGACCCGTCCGGTGCTGCCGACCGCGACGATCAAGCCCTGGCTTCGCGGGTTCAACCCGCTGTCGCCCAATGGCCGAAGCATGCCGCCGTCGCCGCCGGCGCGCAGGCTGACGTTGCCGCCGCCCAGCGCACCAAAACCGGTGAAGCCGACCAGATAAGGGCCACTATCGGTGCCTTGATCCGGCAGGGGTTGGGTTGCATAGCTGCCAAAGTTGATCCACCAGGCGGTCGGCACATCGCTGTTGCCGGTGCCCTGGCGCCAGAGCCAGTTGCCCACCGAGACGCTGGCAACTTGCTCGCGAAGCTCGGCCAGGGGGTTGAGGCCTCGACGACCCACGGCGTCGCCGGACACCGAGCCGCCGGCATTGATCGTCAGGTTGCCGCCTCCCTGCGGATACCAGGCCTGATACAGGCTGTCGCTACCGCCATTGACCCATTTTTCGTAATCGGCGCCCTGGCTCCCCAGCACCGAACCGTTGTCGGTCAAGGTGCCACGGCGCAGGTTGTAGCGCGGATCGACGTCGCTCGATTGGGTGCCGGCGGTGTATACCCCGAACGGCGAATCCATGCTCAGGTTGCCGGCTGCCAACAGGTCGAGATCGCCGGTGCCGGTGCGCAACACGCTGAACATCTGCGAGTGGGTCGTGGTGCTGATCCCGCCCTTGTTCGGCGCACAGGAAAACGGGTCCGCATCACACCACCACAGGTCGGCCTCAAGCACCGGGGTGCCCGCCGGCATCCCGGCAATGTTGCCCTCAACCCAGAGGAATTTGGCCGGCGCCAGGCAGGCGCCGGGGAACACGTCACACAGATACAGCTCATCATCGCTGACCACCGTGCCTTCCGGATAACCCATCGGGTTGCCGTCGACCCAGGTCGTGTCGAGTTTTTTCTCGGTCACTTTCAAGCCGTAGTGGGTATCGGCCAGGCGCAGGTTGCCGTCGCTGGTCAGCGGTTTCAGCGCACGGCTGTCAGCGGCATCCAGATCGGAGCCGGCCACCAGACGCATCGACCACGACGTACTGCCCGCCGGCAACATGCTCGCCACGGCCCAGTTACGACCTTGTTGCGTGGTGTTGATATAACCGCGCAGCTCAATGAATGGCGTACCGTCGGCCAGCACCACGTCCGTCATCGAGGGGATCAGCGAACCGCGCAGCAGCGCCAGCGCACTGCTCAACTTGACCCCGACAATCACGTTATCCGCACCGAGCGTGCCCGGCAGCGGCACGCCTTTGGGCCAGCTCATGGCCCGCAGCGCGGTGGCAGTTTCCAGACGGGTACCGGCGCCCAGGCGACTGCCGATCGGCAAGGTCACGTTCTGTGTGAGCAGCGTGCCGGCGGCGTACAGCAAGTTGCCCGCCGAATCGTGGATGGCGGCAGGCAACACGCTGCCGGCATTCAAGGTGTACTCACCGGCCAGCACCGCCTGGGTTGGCAACAACGTGCCGCTGGCGAAGGTGGCCGCCTGGATCGGCAAGTCGTAGTTCAAGGTCGCGCCGCTCGGGAACAGCGTACCCTCGGCCAGCGTCACGCCAGTGCCCGGCACGATCAGATCGCCACCGAACGGCTGCACGCCCGGCAGCAGTTTCCAGCCGGCGTCATCCACGGTTTCCGGTGGCGGCGCGAAACCGTCGTTGATACTGCCGTAGATATCGAGGTTGCCACCGGCACGCATCACCAGACTCGCCGACTCACCGGAGCCATACGACGCAGTTTTCTGCGTGTGCGGGTTGAGGCTCGCGTAGCGATAGCGCGACAGGTCGATATCGCCTTCCACCAGCAGATCGCCGTCGGCGGTCTTGCTGGCGATTTCCACGCCCGGGCGCAGATGGAAGGCATCGCGGTAGGTCGCGTTGTTCAATCCCGCCAGTTTGCGTTGCAGCAGGTCACTGTTGCCCAGTGCCGCGTTGATGAAGGCGTCGCTGTCGCCATGAATCCGATCGAACAGCGCCTGATCGATCACCTGATACGGCCGGCCGCTCGCTGCGGGATCAACGCCGTCGCGAGCGTCCGTGTAACGGCGCACGGCGTTGAGGCCAATGGAGCGCGCGCCTTGAATGTTCAGTGCGCCATTGGCATCGATCGCAATATCACCGGCGCCCAGACGCGGCGCGTTCAGCTCCAGGGTGCCCCGTGCGCGACCATCGTTTTGTCCGGGCAGACTGCCCAACGCGGCATCGGTGCCGTGGCGCAGATCAATCCTCGCGCCGGAGGCCAGCGTCAGCACCCCGGCCCCGGAATCGAGCTCGACCATCGCCCGGTTCGGCGCATCGATGATCTTGCCGTAGCTGTCGACCCGCAGCACTCGACCGTGAGCGTCGAGCACCGAACTGCCGCCCAGGGTCAAACCGTTTTTGCCGGACAGACGAATGCTGCCGACCCGCTCGCCACTGGCGTCGATGGTGCCGGCCACGCTCAGGTGACCATTGTCCAGCGAGACATTGACCTCGCCGGCGCGCAAACCATCGCCGATCAGCAGATCGCCCTGCTTGAACTGGAAGCTGCGGCTGCCGAACACCTGGCCGTCGTTCAGGCGCTGGTTGAGTGCGGCGAATTGTTGATTCAGATCACCCCCCAGTTGCTGCGCACGAATCTCCACGCCCCCGGCCTTGTACGGCACCCAAGTGCCGCCTGCATCGTAATGACCGCTGCTGGCGCCGAGGATCCGGCCTTGCAGATCGACCACCCCGGCGCCCGCCGCCAGCGCCACTGCGCTGAGATTGCCGGCCTGATTGTTCTGCGCCGACAGGTCGATGCGCGAGCCGGCCGCCTGACGGATATTGCCGCTGTTGCTGAACAGCAACACGTCGCCGCCCCAGCTGTATTTGTTGACGTCGTTGAACGGCAAGGTGCGTCCGGCCAGATCCAGCTGCGCATTGCCGGTCAGGGACAAGTCATTCTCAGCCTTGACCACCAGTTTGCCGCTGGCCAGCGCGATCCGGCTGTCGAGGACGACATTGCGGGCATCCAGGGTCAGTTCCGCGCCCAGCGCATCGGCTGCCGCGCCGGTAGCGCTGCCGGTCAGGGTCAGGTTATTACCCGCCTTGAACGTATTGATCGACGCGGCTTCACCCGTCAGCAACGGCGTGCGCAGCGTGAGGTTGCCGCCGCTGTAGGCGTAACCCTTCACCGGGTCGTACACGCCCTGCTCCTGATACACCGCAAGACTGCCCTTGTGGTTGGCGGTGATGCGCTCGCTGGCGCTGAGGTTGACGTTGGCAAAACCTAGCGCCAAACGGTCATTCTGATCCAGACCGCTAGGCTGCGGATTCGGCCCGTAGCCGAATTCGATGCGCTGCGCCTCGATCTGCAGGGTGCCGCGTCCGGAGCCCGCGCCACCGCTGACCAATGCTCCCGGCGCCTGGGTGGCACCGTTCCAGATCAGGTTGGCGGTACGCAAGGTGGCTACGTCGTCGCTGCCGCCCTGGCCGTAGATCGCCGGGGTCGTCAGGATCAGATTCTGCAGTTTGCTCTGGCCGGTTTGCGGATCCAGCGTGTCGAGTGTGGTGGTGCCAAAGAAGTTGAACGAGTCGCGAGCGGTCAGGTTCAGCGACTCCAGGGCCGGTGCCCCGAACCGGGTGTCGCCCTGCAGCAAACGGTTGAGCACGTTCTGGCTCAGGGTCAGACCGACCGGCACGCGATTCGCCGCATCGCTCAGTGCCTGTGTATTGCCGACATTGACCGCGCCGACCGCCAGGGTCAGATGGCGGGTGCCGAAACGCACCGCCTCATCGAGTTCGAAGTGGTTGTCGGTGGCGGCGGTGATACTGCCGTTGGAATACAGGATCGCCGGGTTGCTGCACGGCGCCAGCGTGCAAGTGCCGATATGGATACTGCCGGAACCGGTACGGTCGACGGCTTTCTCTGGTGCCAGCACATTGTTCCAGCCATTGGAAACCAGCAACAGACTGGCTTGTCCCGGCTGATAGACAAAGCCGTCGGTGGAGTCGAACGAGACCTCGCCGCGCCCCAGAGTGTTGATCCCTGCCCCCGCCTCGACGGTGATGCCGCCACCGATGTTATGGGTGTGCAGCAGCACTTCCGGCGCCGAGAGGATCGCCCCCTCACGCAAGAAGATGTCGTTGCCCGAGCCGCCGCTGGTGAAGGTCACGATATTACCGCCGGCGCCGTAGTCCACGGTCGGCGCAGCGCCGATGGCCAGACGTCCGGCATTCAGCCGGTTGAGACTGTCTGCAGACAGCGAGACACCGCGAAAATCCGGTGTCGGCTCATGGCCGGCGCCCAGCACTTCGAGAATGCCCGAAGACGGATCGCGCACAACGGCCGTGCCCGTCACGCCGCCCTCGGCGGGCTTGAACAACACCTGCCCGTTGAAATCCAGGGCAATGGCATGTTCTTCGCCATGCTGCAGGTTCAGCTCGAGGGTTTTGCCGTCCATCGGTGCCAGTGCGCGTGGTACTCCCCGCCGCACCGCGTCGCTGGTGATGAACTGGCTGTAGCTGGTTTCGTTGTATTGCGAATAGCGGCGCAGTACATCGGCTGACGTCAACGTCAGCGTGCTCGGCAGACTGTCACGCACACTGGTATTGGCAATCGACATCCGGCCGCTGCTGGTCCATGAACCATTGCGCATTTGCAGCGCGCCACCCATGGCCGCCGGCGCCGCCTGGCCGTTGACCTCGACCCGGAACGCCCCAGGCAGCAAGGCAAACGTCGAAGGCAGCAAGGTATAGGTGCCGGCTGGCAAACCCGGCACGCCCGCACCGATCGTGACCTGTTGACCGATGCGCGGATCGACCGCGCCAGCCTCGGCGACCAACGGGGCATAGACACTCTGATTGCCCGGCAAGATTGCGTAGACCGGATTGCTCGCCAGGCCCGGCAGGCTGAACGTGCCGTCAGCGGCATTGCGCACCAGCGGGTTGTAGCGGGCATCGGTGGAGCCGCCACGCCCGGAGATGAAACCGGCACCGCGCAGATCGCCCCCGCCCGACAGGTCAATCACCGCGCCTTGCGCGACATCCAGATACTGCGACTGCACGGCCACCCCCGTCGTGGTGCCGACGATGCCCCTCAACAGCACCGAACTGCCGTTATAGCGGTAGTCGATGCCGTCAGTCGTGCCGCCATAAGGCATGACCAGTCCGGCGGCGCTGACTGACGTGAGACTGCCGGGCGACAACACAACCTCGCGGGTCTGCACCGACTTGCTGCTCTCACCCAGAGTGATCAGGCCGAGCGGTGCCCGCACCACCCCGCCTTGCTCAATGTGGCTGGCGGCGAGGATCAACTCGCCGAACACCGAGTAAGGCAATGCCGTCGGCGTGCCGCCCTGAGCGAAAATGCGCAAGGTGCCGTCGCCAGGATCGGTCTGCTGCTGGAAGCCGGCGCGGACCCGGGCGTGGATCCCGCTCACTGGATAAATCTGCGCGGCGCCAAGGTTCAAGTCACCCGCCGTCCACAGGTCGGCATAGGTTTGCGTGGTAGAGCCGATGAACCGCAGGTCGCCCTGACTGGCCAGCGTGACGTCGGCAAAGCTGCGGCGACCGACCTCAAGGGCCGGCGCATTGAGTTGCAGGATATTGCCCTTGGTGCCGAACGACAGGCTGTTACCGATATCCAGCAGGTTGGCGCTGGCGGTGAACTGCGCCGCCGAGATATCGGGCGTCGGCGCGTGCATGACCCGAGGCCGGATAAAGGCGCTGGAGTCGTAATACGCGCCCGGACCCAGCAACCGCAGGTAAGGCGCAGACAGATTGATTCGCGCATTACCGCTCGAACCTTCGGCCAGGGAAATCGCGCCGGCATACAGGCTCAGGCTCTGATTCAGATGCAGGTTGACGTCGCCATCGAACGAAACCAGGCCATTGCTCAGCAGCCCCAGATGATCGAAGCCGCCGGCCATCAAGGCATCGGCGCTCAGCCGGGCACTGCCGTAAGTCAGCATGGGCGCGGCTTCGCCTGGCTCAAGACCGGTCGCCAGGGTGGTCTTGCCGACACCCTGGCCGATGATGATTTCCCGTGGCCGACGAACCTCGTTGCTGGCGGTGTTGAGGCGGTACAGCGGCGTTTCCAGGGCGATGTCCAGCCGCCCGCCGCCAGCGCCGGCACCACCGGCTGCGGCACGCAGGTCGCCGTCGATGAACAGGCCGTTGTAGGAACTCAGGGAAATACGCCCGCCGTCGGTGGCAACCGTGGTCGGGCCCTGCCCGGCAATGTCCAGCACCGCCTGGGTGCCCGAAGCGTCAAGCCGCGCGCCCTGGCGCACGATCACATAAGCGTCGGCCGAAGTTGCCGTGGCTTTCTTCGAATCGATTTCACCGCCAATGATGATGCTGCCACCCTTCCCGACCTGGCCATACACCCTTCCCAAGGCATCGGCCGCCGTGGCGGCGCGCCCCGCCACATCGAGCACCGCGTGTTCACCGATCCAGATTGATCGGTTGTGCGCCTGTATCGGCGCTTCCTGCTGGCTCTGAGCCGGGTCAATGTTGCCGAACTGCTGCTGGCGAATATCGATCGTGCCGCCCCAGGCCTGCAGCGTACCGTCAACAGTGATCTGCCCTGCCCCGCGCAGGTTGATACGTTGCCCGGGATCGACGCTCAGACGTGAACCTGTGCCGAGGCTCAATGTGGCGTTGCGCGGGTCGATCAGCCCCACAAGGGTGGGACCGGCCTGCAGCGACAGGCTTGCGCCGGCACGCTGGGTCAACAGCGCTTTGGTCGGGTTCTCTTGAAACAGCGCCGGTGTCCATAGCTCCAGCGCCGTGCGCGGATCGCCGCCACTGACCTGGTTCGCGGCATCGTCGGTAAAACGATAGACCGGCGTGGTCACATCGACCTGCGTGTCACGGGCCACTTCGAGGCCGTTCAGGCCTATCACGCTGTAGGCCGAAAAACCTTTACTGAACAGGCTCGGCGCCAGTTGCAGCGTCGATTTCGCCAGCGCTTCGTCAGCCGCGCCGATCATCACTTTGTTGGCCTGCACCAACAGCGTGCCGCCGCCCGTCACGCCGTAACCGCGCAGCTCGCCATCCAGTGTGAGTTGCGAAGTGCCGGCGGCACTGTTGGCTGCCGACTCCAGCGTGACGCTGCCGCCCTTGGCGCCGCGGGTCTTGCCGCTGGCCAGAATCGCCGCGCCGGAAGACACATCGAGCAGGCTGTCGCTCTGGACATCGATATCGCCGCTGCTGCGGATCGAAATCGACCCTCCGTCCAGCCACGCCAGACTGGCCCCGTCGTCGGGGTTGCTGCGTTGATTGCTCCACAGCCCACGAGTATCGAGTTGCACGCCATGGGCCACGGTGACCCGTTCCGGATGGCCAGCGGCCGGGGTGATTCGGGTGTCGGTGACACTGCTGGCCTGCAATTGATTGAGCACGTTACCCAGGCGAATACTGCCGCCACGGGCGCTCAGGTCGGCATTGACCTGGACATCCGGCCCGTACAGGGTGATCTCGCCGCCGGCATCGACCTGCAACGCGGCGTCCAGGCTAATGCGATCCTTGGTCGCGACCTTCAACGTGCCAAGCTTGAAGCCGTTGAGTTGCCCGGCATCGAGGAACAGCTTGCCCTTGCGCGTGTCGGAGACCGCCGTCAGCAGATCCCGGTCAGCGTCCGCGAGCATCGGTTCGCCACCGATCTGCACCTGATCGAGCAAAGGATTCAGCCCGTACAGCAAGCCGCCGGCCGCCGCCACATACGCCGGGTCATAGCTGCCGACGATCAGTTGGGCCCGACGCGCCAGCGCGGTCTGGCTCTGTGCATAGCCATCCAGCGGCGCGCGCGGGGCCTGGGTCTGGCGCTCACCCTGATACACCTCGCCGAGCAACTGCCCGTCGAGCACCGCATTGGTCGTGCCGATCACCAGTTGCCCGGCATCGCGGCCGACGGTGTAGCCGGATTCCTGGCGCGATCGCGGGGCAATCAACGAGCTGTAGTAATAGTTGGTCTGGCCCCAGCGTTCGCTGCTGTCCTCATAACCTTTGTACAGGCCGGTGTAGAGCATGTCCCCCGGTGCCCGCGAGACTTCGTACAGGCGCCCGTCGGCGCCACGCAGCCAGCTCTGGCGGATCTCGCCGCTCTGCACATCGAGCGTGCCGCCAGACAGATTGATCAACGAGCCCTTCTCGGTAACCACATCGTTGCCGGCAAAACTCACCGCGCCCCCCTGGGCCATCCATTCGCCGATGCTGTGGCCCTGAGTGCCGAGATAGCCGCCGACCTCAAGCAAGCCACCGGCGGTGTACCAGCGATCCGTCGCATAGCCGTTGGTGCCTGCCGGCACATACACCAGCTCACGCACATCGACCCACACGTCATTGCTGTTGAGCGCACCTTTTTCCCGGTTGACCGACGCGTCGCGCTGCTCATTGCCCTGGACGTTGATTTTGATGTTGTTGGCTTCCATCGCGACTTTCACGCCGATGGCCCCGGACACATCGATCAGCGCCCCGTCGCGTACCAGGCTGCGTCGCCCTGCCGCCACGGCCACCTGGCCGCCGGTGGCGAGGGTGATCGAGCCGTTCTGGAACTCGACACTGCCGCCGCTTTGAATCTCGATGCGCGACTGATCGCTGCGCACCTTGTTGTTGGGGCTGACGCCAGTCAGCGCGGCTTTCTGTTGGCTGTCGAGTGCGGTCAGATCACTGCTATCGAGCATGATCGCCGTGGCACTGCCCTGCCCCAGCGTGACACTGCCGCTGGTATCGGTCGCCGGGTTGAGCAGGTGAATGGTACCGCGCGTGGCCACCGAAGTACTGGCCAGCAGCACGCCGTTCTGAACGACTTCGTGGCCGGTCAGGGTGATGTCGCCGGTGGCGGCCTGGATCAAGCCGTTGTTACTGACCTTGCCGGCACTGCTGCCGCTGTTGAAGCCGGGAATCACTTCGCTGCCGAAGGTCGTGGAAAAGCCGTTGCCCTCGGTACCCGAGCCTTTGCGGATGTAGAAGCGGTCACCGGCGCCCAGCACGGTCTGGCCCTTGGCGGTGCTGATGCTGCCGTCGTTCTGCACTTCGCTGCCGAGCAACAGTGCGTAGCCGCCGGCATCGGTGGACGTCGCGGGGCCGGCGGTCTGGATCGATGCGCCGCGCTCGACCAGCACCTTGCCGGCAGCGTCGGTGAACGTCGGCTGGCTGCCACTGCTGTCGAAATACAGGCCGCGATCACGGAACTGAATGTCGGTGATGTTCGCCGCGGCGGCCACCAGGTTGCGCACGTTGACCTGGCTGCTGCCGCTGAACACGATACCGTTGCGGTTGATCAGCATCACCGTGCCGGCGCCCTTGATCTGGCCCTGGATCTGGCTCGGGCGAGCGGCCGGATCGTTGACCCGGTTGAGCACTGCCCAATTGGCCTGCTGGGCGAATTCCACAGTGGTGTTGCGCCCGACGTTGAAGGTTTCCCAATTGAGAATCGCCTTGTCGGCGGTCTGCTCGATGCGCACGTTGGTCTTGCCGTCGGCCTGGGTCTGCTGCGGGCCTTTGGCGTTCTGCCAGCCTTGCGCGAGGCTGTTATCGACTTGCAGACCGCCGGCGCCCAGACCGTCCGGCACCACCTGCACCGAACCCAGCGCCGCTGCGCGCCCGGCCGCCTGCGCAGCCTGTTGCGCGGCAATCGCCGCGACCGTGTTGTTCAAGGTCTGTATCGAACGCTGTAGCTGCTGGTTGGCCCGTTGCTGCTGCGCCAGCGGCGGGGTCATGCCCGGCAAACCGCCGCTGCTCGGGCGGGCTGCCGCCGCTTGCTGCGCAGCGCCCTTGGCGGCGAACCAGTTCGAACTGAACGCCGTCTGCGCCTGCGCGCCGCCCGCCACCAGACACAACGCCACGGCCTGGGCCAGCGGCTTGAGCAGCCACAGCGCCGGGTCTATGGCATCACGTTTTAACGACTGAGCGCGGGTATGGCGACGGGATGGGCGAGCGAGCATCACTACGAGTCCTTTTGATTGCCGCAGGTCGGCGACAACCTGCTGTTACGACATAGGCGGTTGGCGAGGGACGCGACCGAACCGATGTCACACAAACTTCATGAATGAGGTGTAACTGCCCGCCCCGGCCATCCGTGACGAGCAAAAAAAATGGCAGCCCCGAAGGGCTGCCATTCGTGTTGCGGACTAACGCGAAGCTTACAAAGGACGACCGATAGCGTTGCACACGCTGGCGTTGTTGATGTCCAGGTTGTTACCGCTGGTGTTGGTGATGAAGTTGGCGGTGACGGCGTTTTTCCAGTTGGTCGGAACAACGCTGAAGCCGTGGTTGATGGTCGCTGCAGCGTTGCCCGGCACGCTGTAGTGAGTGGTCAGGAAGGATTTGATGTCAGCGGCCACGGTTGCATCCTTGTAGCACTGGCCGAAGATCAGGTTGGTGTAGGCAGCGATCGGGTAACCGCTGGATGGGTTGGCGACAACCGGTGCCCACTGGGCAGGGTTCGACGGAGTGGTTGGCAGTGCAACCGAAGACAGCGCGGTAGTCACGTTGGCCGGGGTCGGCTGCACGCCGTTGACGCGGGACACCACGGCGTTGCTGCTGGCGTTCACGCCGTCCGGACCGACATAACCGATGGAACCGTCAACCGCGTTCACTGCAACAGCGACGTCAGCAGTGTTGGCAACGCCGACGAAGCTCGATGGCAATGTGGTGCCGGCTGGCAGCAGCGAGTTGGCGAAGGTCGAGTTGACCGAGAACTTGGTCGAGCAGACGTTGTTCAGGTGACGGGTGAGGATTTCCGAGGTGCCGCTGGACGTGGTGCGATAAACCACACGAACCGGGGTGGCATCCGAGTTGCCCAGCAGTTGACCCCAGGTCTTGGCAGTGCCGGAGAACACGTCGCACAGCTGAGCGCTGGTCAGGTTCAGAGCGGTCTGACCGGATTTCTTGTACGGAATGGCAACCGAAGTGGCCACCGAAGGCAGTTGGATCAGCGGGCCGTACGAAGCACCGAAGTTGGTGTTGTAGGTGCTGATTTCCGAAGCGCTGAGGATCGAGTCGCTACCGGCGAAGTGAACCGAACCGGTGGTGTTGAACAGTGCCGAGTTGTTGGTCAGGAAAGCGGTCTTGCCGGTGCCGCTACCGGTACCCAGGTAGCTGAAGTTGGCTGGCAGGATGCTGTTGCTAGAGCCTTTGTACAGAGCGGCAGGCAGAGTCGCGCCACCACCGGTTACGTTGGCGGCCATGGCCTGGGCGGAAGCCAGGGCAGCGACGGTCAGGGAAGCTGCGATCAGAGTGCGCTTGAACATGAAGAATCTCCTTTTCAACGTTGGTTGTGAACACAGGTTTTCAGGGGTCTTGCATGACACTGGGAAGACTCACCGCCGACCTTCGCAAGCGGGGTCCGTGGTTAAGTCGCACTGAGAAATTCGCAGTTTCCGGTGACAGATAAAGGAAAAAACCTCGGGAGGTGCGAGGTGATTTTCGAGGGATTTTCTCGGGTGTTCTGCTGGTTATCCGGAGTGTCTACGGCAAGCTTTTCGAGGGAATCGGCCACAGCCCTTGAAGGGCCGTTGCAGATGACAGAAAGGAGAACCCGAGGATGGGGGGAATGAGGGTCGGGTGATGCTGAGGCTGCTGAAAAAAAATGAATTATCTATTGCTCTGACCGGCCTCTTCGCGAGCAAGCTCGCTCCCACAGGGGTATGAGCTGATCACAGATTCTGTATGCACCACCGACCACTGTGGGAGCGAGCTTGCTCGCGAAGAGGCCAGCACAGACAACATCAAACCAACAGACACACCCCCTACTGCACCAACTGATTGATCTCGATGATCGGCAACAGCACCGCCATCACGATCACCAGCACCACCCCGCCCATCACCACAATCATCAGCGGCTCAAGCAGCGCGGTCATACCCATCGCCCGGCGCTCGATATCGCGTGACAGGGTTTGTGCGGCGCGCTCAAGCATCGGCGGCAGCGCGCCGGTTTTCTCGCCGCTGGCGATCAAGTGAATCAGCACCGGCGGAAACACGTTCTCCACTTTCAGCGCTGCCGCCAGGTTGACGCCCTCGCGCACCTTGGCGGTGGCCTCATTGACGCTCAGGCTCAGACGATCATTCGACAAGGTCTGGCGTGCCGCTTCCAATGCTCTTAACAAAGGCACCCCGGCGCCACCGAGAATCGCCAGCGTCGAGGCAAAACGTGCGGTGTTCAGCCCCAGCACAAAGCGACCAATCAGCGGCAGCTTCAGCACCCGATGATGCCAACTCAAGCGCGCTGCCGGGTTGCGCAGATACAGGCGCCAGCTCCAGAACGCGCCAGCCATGACGCCCGCGCACAACCAGCCCCAGGCGCGGATGAAATCACTGGCATTGAGCATCGCCAACGTCAGCCCCGGCAGATCCTGCCGTGCCTGGGAAAACGCGCTGACCACCTGCGGCACCACGTAGCTGAGCAGGAAAATCACGATGCCGATCGACACCAGCCCGACCACGCCCGGATAGATGAACGCGGTGAGAATCTTGCCGCGCAGGTTGTTGCGTTCTTCGATGTAATCCGCCAGCCGCTCCATCACCTGCGCCAGATCGCCGGACTCTTCGCCCGCCGCAATCAGCGCCCGGTAGATCTCCGGAAAGTCCCGTGGTCGCGCCGCCAGCGCTTCGGCCAGGCGCATGCCGCTGCGCACGTCGGCACGTACGGCGCTGAGGGTGTGAGCGATGTGTTTTTTCTCGGCTTGTTCGACCGTGGCGCTCAACGCGGCCTCCAGTGGAAGGCTGGCGCCAAGCAGGCTCGCCAGTTGCCGAGTGGCCCACGCCAGATCGTTGTCCGAGAGTTTGGCACTGAACAATCCACCGCCGCCGTGCTGGGAGACGTTGCTTTCCTTCTCCACCGACAACGCGGTCAAACCACGCCCGCGCAGCACGCCAAACGCGGCGCCCTGGCTGTCCGCTTCCAGATGCCCGGATTCGATCTTGCCGCTGGCATCGGCGGCTTCAAAACGATAGCGATTCATCAGGCGTCCCGTGTCACACGAAGGATTTCTTCCGGCGCCGTGGCACCGCTGCGGATCCAGCGCTCGCCGTCCTCGCGCAGGCTGAACATCCCGGCCTTGCTCGCCGCCGCACGCAACGCCTGCTCCCCTGCCCCTTGGTGAATCAACGTGCGGATGTCGTCATCGATGCAGAACAATTCGTGAATACCAGTTCGCCCGCTGTAACCCGTGTTATTGCACGCCGCACAACCCACCGGGCGCCAAGTGCCGGGCGTGGCCGGGTCTTCCTGTTTGCATTGACTGCACAGCCGTCGCACCAAGCGCTGGGCCAAAACGCCCAACATCGACGACGCCAGCAGAAACGGCTCGACGCCCATGTCGATCAAGCGGTTCACCGCCGACACCGCGTCGTTGGTGTGCAACGTCGCCAGCACCAGGTGACCGGTCAACGAAGCCTGCACCGCGATCTGCGCGGTTTCGAGGTCGCGGATCTCGCCGATCATGATGATGTCCGGGTCTTGCCGCAAAATCGCGCGCAAGGCCAAAGCAAACGTCATGTCGATCTTGGCGTTGACCTGAATCTGGCTGATGCCCGGCAAGTCGTATTCCACCGGGTCTTCCACGGTAAGAATGTTGCTGGTGCTCGCATCGAGTCGCGCCAGCGCCGCATACAGACTGGTGGTCTTGCCGCTACCGGTGGGACCGGTGACCAGCACAATGCCGTGGGGCTGGCGGATCAGGTGATCGAGCTTGGCCAGCACCTGCGCGTCCATGCCCAGGGTTTCGAGATGCAGGCGCCCGGCCTGCTTGTCCAACAGACGCATCACCACCCGCTCGCCGTGGCCGGTGGGCACGGTGGAAACGCGAATGTCGATCGGTCGCCCCGCTACGCGCAACGCAATGCGGCCGTCCTGCGGCAGGCGTTTTTCGGCGATGTCGAGCTGGGCCATGATCTTGATCCGCGACACCAGCGCACCGTGCAACGCCTTGCGCGGCGAGACCACGTCGCGCAGGGTGCCGTCGACCCGGTAGCGCACCACCGAATGGGTTTCGAACGGTTCGATATGAATGTCGCTGGCCTCATCCCTCGCCGCTTGCGTGAGCAAGGCGTTGATCATGCGGATCACCGGCGCGCCGTCCTGGGTGTCGAGCAGGTCGGTGATTTCCGGCATGTCCTGCATCAAGCGGTCGAGGTCGACTTCGTTCTCCGCCGCACCGACCACCGCCGCCGCGCTGCCGGTGTCGGCATAAGCCGTGGCGAGCAGGCCGTCGAGTTCGTCATCGCGCACCCGCTCAAGCCTCGCCGCGCCGAACTGCCGCCGTACTTCGCTGATCGACCAGCCCGGCGTCGACGGGCACACCGTCAGCACGCCGTCGCGCAGCAAAATCCGCTGCGCCTTGGCCCAGGCGTAAGGCAATGCGCTCATCTCATGCCCTCCCGAGTGTCGCTCCTGACCTCTGTGGCGAGGGAGCTTGCTCCCGCTCGGGTGCGAAGCGCCCGCACACCCGGCATGCAAGGTGTGTCTGGAATAATGAGGCGGCAGTTTTTGGGTCTGCTGCGCAACCCAGCGGGAGCAAGCTCCCTCGCCACGTTCATTGGATCGGCACCGCTTTGATGGTCGCGCGCGGGCCCGTCCCCGGCAGCGACGCCGGCACGCCCTGCGCAGCGGTCGGCAATTGCGGCGCCTGCATGTCCGGCATCGCCCAACTGCGCTCCGGCTGCAGACCGCCCTGAGCGCGGCGCATGAAGTCGTAACGGTTGAGGGTGATGCTGCGGCCCGCCGCGCTGTCGCGGATGATGTACGGGCGCAGGAACACCATCAGGTTGGTCTTGGTGATCGAGCGGCGTTCGTTGCGAAACAGCGCGCCCAGCCCCGGAATGCTCGACAACCAAGGCACCGCGTCATTGCTCTGGCTGTAGCCGTCCTGCAGCAGACCGCCGAGCACCATGATCTGCCCGTCGTCGAGCAGGATGCTGGTGTCGAGCGCGCGTTTGCTGGTGACAATCCCCGCCGAATTGGCCGCTGCCGAGGCGCGTTCGTCGATGCTGCTGACTTCCTGATAGATGTCGAGCTTCACCGTGCCACCCTCGGAAATCTGCGGCCGCACGTTGAGCTTCAAACCGACCTCTTCGCGGGTCACGGTCTGGAACGGGTTGTTACTGGTGCCCCCGCCGCCGGTGACGTAGCTGCCACTGACGAACGGGATGGTCTGGCCGACGAAAATGCTCGCGGCTTCGTTGTCCAGGGTCAGCAGGTTCGGCGTCGACAGCACGTTGGTGCCGCCCTTGCTCTTCAACGCCCGGGCCAGCACTTTCAGGTCGAGAATCTTGCCGATGCCGGGGATGTCGACGGTGCCGTTGACGTAGCCGAGGTTCAGCCCTTGTGGCAATACGTCGATGCTGGTCTTGCCGTTGACGTTGATCCCCGAACCACCAAGGTTGGCGCCGCCGATCACGCCTTTGCCGCCGAGGTTGCCGGTCTGCCATTGCACGCCGAATTCGCTGGCGTCGTCCTCGCCGACTTCGACGATCAGGCTCTCGATCACCACTTGGGCGCGGCGCTGATCGAGCAGATCGATGACTTCGCGCAGGTTGCGGTACAGCGGCTCCGGCGCGGAAATCAGCAAGGTGTTGGTGGTCGCGTCCGCCTGAATGGTCACGCCGCCGGCGCTGAAGGCAACGTTCTGATCGCTGCTTTGCGCATTGCCGCTGCCACTGGTGCCGCTGCTGCCCTGAGCGTAACTGCCTCCGGTGCTGCCGCTGTTGGTTGTCGACGTGCTGCCGTTGGTTTGCGTGCCGCCCTGGCCGTTCTGCCCACCGCCCGAGTTGGTGGAACTGCCCATGTTGCTGAGCACCGAACGCGCATTGTCGCTGGTGCCGCTGTCGCTTTCGCCGGTCAACAATCCGCGCAGTGCCTGAGCCAGTTTGCCGGCCTGGGCGTTACGCAGATACACCACGTGCAGGTTGCTCGGATTGCTCTGGGCGTTATCGAGTTTGTAGATCAGGTTGCGCGCCAGCTCCGTGCGCTCGGGGCTGCCGGCGCGGATGATGATGGTGTTGGAGCGCGGGTCGCCGATCACCGCGATTTTCTGGGTTGGATCATTGCCCGGCGCGTCGAGCAGGTCGGCGACCATCGGCGCGATGTCGGCGGCGATGCCGTTCTGGATCTGCACCACGTCGGTGTCGATGGCGCTCGGGGTGTCGATGCCCTGAATCAGCTGCGCGACCCGCGTCAGGTTCTCGGCGTAGTCGGTGACGACGATGGTGTTGTTGCCCGGATAGGCGTTGATCGGGTTGTTCGGCGACACGATCGGGCGCAGCACCGGGATCAGGTTCACCGCGTTCTCGTATTGCAGGCGGAACGTGCGGGTGAGCATGCCGTTGCCGGCCGGTTTGTCGGCGCTGTAGATCGGCCCGCCGAGCAACTTGGCGTCGGCCTCCGGCACCACCTGCGCCACACCGCCGACATCCACCACGCTGAAACCCTGCATGCGCAGCGCCGCCAGCAACATGTCGTACGCCTGATACGCCGGCACCTGGCCTTCGGAGACCAGCGTCAGGTTGCCCTTGACCCGAGGATCGACCAGAAACTGCTGACCGGTGGAGCGCGACAACGCCCGCACCACCGCTTGAATATCCGCATCGACAAAATTCAGCGTCACCGGTTGATCGCCCAACGGATTGGCCGGCAACGTCGTGCCCCGCGCCGAACCGCCACTGCGGGCGCGTTCGGTGATGTTGTGCAATTGCTTTGGCGCGGGTTTGACCTGAGCCTGCGCCCGCTCGCGGTCGAGCACCGCGTCGCCACTGCGCTGGGTGTTGGCCAGCGGCCGGCCGAGTTCGCTGTCCACCAGCAGCGGCGGTTGATTCGGTGGCGTGGTGTTGCTGCACGCGCTCAATGCCATCAACAGCATCGGCAACGCCATGCGTTTGGACCCTGACCCCTTCATGAAGCTTCCTTAGCGCCCAGCGCCTGATCCATGCGTACGGTGCCCGACAGAGTGCCGGCGGTGTCATCGGTCGCGGCGTCGTCTGCACGTTGCAGACGGGCCTCGACCACTTGCAGTGAAAAATTCCGGGGTTGGCTCAGCAGCCAGTCGAGCACGGCGTCGGCCGGTGCCGCGTCAAAGGTCAACTGCCAGCCGGCGGACGCGGCCGCCAATTGGAAATGGCCGCCCAGTCCGCTGGCCTGCAAGGTTTGTTGCAGCGACTGCTCCAGGTTCTGCCCGTCGGGGCGCACGCTGACGTCGCGCAACAGCACTTCCAGCGCTTCGGCCTGGGCGCGCAATTTCGGGGTTTCGACTTGCGAGGCGGCGATCTTCTTCAGCGGCGGCTGAACCAGCGCCACCCACACAAACAGCCCCAGCAACAGCGCCGCCATGCCACCCACCATGCGTTTTTCCCGCAACGCCAATGGCTGCCAACGGTCCTGCAACTGAGCATTGAAGCGCTGCCAACCGGCGCGGTATTTCGCAAGCGATGGGCTATTCATCTTCGGCTCCGCTGCTGTCGTCGTTGTCGGTGGCAGCGGTCGCCTCGCCGGCCGGGCGCAGGACCCAGCCGTCATCATTCGGGCTGATGCTGATGCCGGCCTGGGCCAGCGTGCCTTGCCAGTCCTTGTCGTTGCCCGAACGCCGGGCCTCGGGCAGCAGACTCAATTGCAAGGCGCCGTCGACGAACTCCAGCCGCTGCACCGTCCCGGCCATGGACGGCATGCCACTGCCGGCCTGCGACACCAGCCGCGTGAAATCCTGACCCGGCGCATCCACCGCGCCCTGCTGACGAGCTGCGATTTGCTGACGCGCCTGTTGCAGCGGATTGAGGATCACCGGCAACTCGGGAAACGCCTGTTTCACCCGCTGCGCCATCTGGGCCTTGAGCTGCTGGCCCTGCCCGGCCTCGCGGGCGGCGTACAGGTTCAAACCGATCACCCACACCGCCAATGCCAGCGCACAGCAACCGAGCGCCCTGCCCCAACCGCGATGTTCGGTGCCCGGTTGCTGAAGGCCGCCGTGCAAACCCCAATTCGGCAACGGGCCGGAGCAGCGCTGCGAGTCGGCCAATATCGATTGCACCGCTTCCGGCGCGCCGTCACCGATCCAGTGCGCCGGCAGACCGGTTTCCAGCAGCCACGCTTCATCGATCATCGGCTGCACCTGCGCCGCATTCGGGCCGTGGCGCAGCAACAGATGATCGTCGTGCAGGCAGCCGACCCCGCCCGCCATCACCGGCAAACTGTAGGGCGCCGGGTACAGGCCTTTGAGGTTCAAACCGAATTGCCCGAGGTGCTGCAAATCCTTGCGTGCTACCCAGGCAATCTGCACCTGGCCGCTTTCATTGCGAGCACTGTGGGCGATGTGCATCTCGGCGCTGTCGCCGAGCATCAAGGCCTGCGCCGCACATTGCACGGCGGCAGCAGTTTTGTTCGCGGGCAGCGGCGGCAGATCGATACTCGCCAGCAGGCTGTCCGACGGGTGCAGAAAACACACCAGCGGTTGTTTCGGCAGTGCGCCGAGCCGCACGCGCTCCTGGCGAGTGACCTGCCCCTGACGATCCAGCCACGCACACTCCACTTCACTGTCGAGACTCAGCTCCGCCAGCGGCGGCAAACTCACGCGCAACTGGCTCATACGCCCACCCGCGACCAGATCACTTGTGGCAAACGATCCTGACTGCGATGCAACAACGCATCGAGGCTGACCCGCCGCTGATCCCGCCGCGACTGCCCGCGCAGCCGGAACCAGTCGCTGGTGATGCCGACCTTGACGCTGGTGATCTCCAGTTGCGGCAGTCGCAGGCGATTGACGAAATCCCCGCGATTGATAAACCAGCGCCCGGCGTCACGTTCATTGATCAACGCCTGCGCCCGCTCCAGCGACAGCCCCGGCACATAAGCCGCCAGCACTGGCGCCGTGGCCGTGTTGCCGTTGAGCCAGGTGGTCGCCGGAATCACCGTCAGGTACGGCGCGAGTTTCGCCAACACCGCATCGTTGACCCCGTCGACACTGCGCAAATCATCAAGCGTACGCAGCATCGGCAAGGTCGGCGGTTGCGGTTTGCGCGACGCGGACGGCGACGTGGCGCGCCCGCTGTCGAAGGTGTTTTTCGCCACAGGCTTGTCCACCACTTGCGCATTCAACAGGTGCGGATAAGAGCCGATCACCCGCTGACTGATGCGCCGGCTCAAGCCGCTGCTCACGCCAATCAACTCGCACAAACGCTCGAACGCCTGCACCTGCGCGTCATCGATCCGTTCGTTGGCCACCAGATTGCGCAGGTTGAACTTGCCCTGCTCGTCCTCCAGCCGCCCTTCGAAACCCTGGGTGTTCAAGCGCTGCGCCCACGGCTGATCGAGGCGGGTCAACGGATCGCGCTGCCGCGCGTCCCACAACAATTGCCGGCTGATCTCCAACCCGCCGTGCAACACCCAGCGGCCCTGCACACGCAGTTGTTCGGCTTCCAGCGCCCGGGTCGAAACGCTCTGGCGGGTCAGCATGCCGGCGGCGATCACCGCGACCACCGCCGCAATCAGCAGCGCACTGATGATCGCCATCCCCTGCTGGTTCGATTGGCTGTTCATGACCGGCCTTACAACTGCCAGGAACCGATGTCGGCATTCACGCCGTCGCCGTCAGGCTGGCCGTCGGCGCCGAGGGAAAAGATGTCGATCTCGCCGTTGGCACCGGGATTGAGGTACTGATAAGGACGACCCCACGGGTCATTCGGCAAGCGCTCCAGGTACGAGCGCCAGTTGGTATTCTTCGCATCGGCCGGCCGCTCCACCAGCACCTTCAGACCCTGACTCTGGCTCGGGTAAGTGCCGTGATCCAGGCGATACAGCTTCAGCGCCTGCATCAACCCGCCAATGTCCTGCTTCGCCGCCGTGGCCCGCGCCTGATCCGGCCGGTCGAGCACCTTGGGCACCACCATCGCCGCCAGAATCCCGAGAATCACCACCACCACCATGATCTCGATCAGCGTGAAACCCTGCTGCCCACGGGGCATCCGGCTCGGTCGATTGGGCTGTTTGAACTGCGCGATATCCATCTCGTCATTCCCTGGCTTGATTCGATTCGACGCGCAGTGTTGCAAGAAGATATGTCAGGGATGTTGAAAATCCTCGGGTGTTTTCGTCGTCAAGCCGTCAAGCACGGGCGTTAGCGTCAAGGGCTGCCTGACTGCCCGAGCCCCCGATGCGCACCCCCTCCCCGCAAGCCGGATTCACCCTGATTGAAGTGCTCGTCGCGCTGGCGATCATCGCCGTCGCCATGTCCGCCGCTGTTCGTGTGGCGGGGTTGATGACGCAGAGCAGCGGGGTTTTGCGGGATCGTTCGATTGCGATGATTGCGGCGCAGAGTCGGATGGCGGAATTGCGGTTGGAGGGAAGGTTGCCGATGGGGGTTAAGGCGATGGAGTGTGATCAGGGGCGGTTGTTGTTGCGGTGTGAGCAGGTGATTGGGGGGGCGGAGAATGGGCGGTTGTTGAAGGTGGGGGTGCAGGTGTTTGATCGTAGCCAGGAAGCGCCGCCGCTGGCTCGGCTGGAGACGTTACTCAGCCGCCCCGAAAATCCCTAGCCCTCCCGAAACGTCAGACCGCTGGTATGCAGCAGAATCGACCGAGAGATATTTCCGACAACCACCTGAAAATCTTCACCACCACGCACACACCGCGTTGAACCCATAATCAACTCAAACGCCCGCCTCCAAACCCATAATCAACTCGGTCGCCCAGGTCGATGTACAACGCCAGACACCTCGGTCGGCCCCCTCTCCCTCCGGGAGAGGGCTGGGGTGAGGGCCGCTTGTTGAACCACCCGTTTACCCCCCCCAAAAATCCCCGTTTAAAAGACACCCACCGTTACTTCCCCAAGGCTACACAACCTTGCGTCATTACCTACGACTACGCCAGAATCCGCCGGCTTGTGCGTCTAATGCGCGGGCCTTATCGTTTCCGGGTCACTGAAAAACAGTGATCGGGTTTGGTAGCCCGCACATGAGAGTTGCACAGCATCACCATTCGCGGCGTCGTTTCGTCTCGGCTTTATGGTGGTCATGCACAGGGCACCTTCGGGTGCGCCGGGTTCCTCATGTGCCGGTCTACCAACCTGAGCATGGCCGCCACCTTCGTTTGGTAGCGAAATTGGATGGCCTCCCTTTTTGAAGCATGAGGAGTTACATCTATGATCAAGCCAACACCCAACCCACCAGAAACCGACCCAGTTTCCCCCTACCAATTCCCCGATTCCCGAACCCTGAACGAAGCCGCCGAACGCGCCCTCGACCACTACCTCACCCCACAACAACGCATCATGGGCAGTCACACCAAGCACGATCCCATGTTCCTGGCCAACCCCGCCTACAACAGCGAATCCCTCCTGGCCAACGCCAGCGAATCACTGGGATCGGCCAGCGAAATGCTCAACAACTTTGCCGCCACGCTGGAGCCTGCCCATCGCAAGACTGCGATAGGGATTGCGCAGTTGGTGATGTTGAGCGAGTTGGCGGTGAATCAGGCGCTGGATCATGTTGAGGTGAAGACGTAAGCGGCTGAGCGCTGTAGATCCATAGCCGGAAAATGGCCGAGGTTGTCAGGTGTAACTGACGACCTCGGCCAAGTGAACATTTCTATTTTTTGCGGCACATCTCGACGTCATCCTGAGTCTTCAGGTCAGTGTCGATTCCCAAGCGATACCTGCAGTAATCAATAATCCACCCCCGCTCCTCTGCTGTCAGGCGCTCTACCTTCCTAATCTCTCCATCGTTGGCGTGGATGTTGTAGAACTTCATCTGAAACGTCGGGTGCTTTTTGATGAAGACAATGGTCTCGATATCCCCGTCCTCAAGCGCTTCGTAGTAGCCGACGTAGAGCACGGTTACTACGGTGAGGATTGCTGCGATTAAAAGCTTTTTCATTCCATTGGTGCCGGTGGTAGAGGCTGAAGGGTTCTAGCATGAAAGGAGACTAATTGAATGCCAGAAAGTAAATCAGCCCCTTTTTACTTATTCAAAAATGGTCTTCAATATAAGCAATTGCCTGCCGTATGCCGAGCAAATCTGTTTGCGGGCCCACCCTCACATAAAATAGTTCCTCAGCCTTATTTTGCCCAGCAGTTTTCCACTTCAGGAACACGGGCCGATTGCTGGGGAGGCATCGCACGGAAAACACAAACTTATTATCAACCTCTACTAAATCCGACTTCACAAACTCAGAATACTCTACGCCAACCGTCTCTCTAAAAATATTCCAAAAATGAAGTTGAAATTTATCATTATTAGGAAACAAATCACTACCAACACCCAATAACTCTCCTTCATCATTAACGCCAATTAGCAAAGTCCCTCCTGAAGAATTGAAAAATCCGACAATAGTTTTAAGCACCGATAGTTCCATTTCACGATCCTTTGCACCAGATCGCAGATTCATTCTCAGGGTGGATTTAAACTCGACAATATCTGTCTCACCACCATTAATTATAGACAACAAACCTTCTTGTACTTTAGAATCTTTATCCATGGCGCGCTTAAGTTGCTGTGGAAGCTCAGCTATCAAATTCTCTTTTGTGACATAATCTACAGCACCCAATCGAAGTGCTTTTATTGTCTCTGCCTGACTGCCTTCCCCAGATACAACTATTGAAGGGAGGTCAAATTTCAATTCGTTTATTTTCTCCAGAAGCCATAGCCCTCCCCAACGACCTGGAGGCATGGCTAAGTCGATTAGCACGAGATCATAATCTTTTTCTTGCATTTTGATCAGTGCATCCTCGCCGTTATTTGTAAACTCAAAATTTACATCATCCAATCCCAAAATGCGCACTATGCTAGCAATTACTTCTTGTTGATCGTCCGCCCAAAGAATACTTTTCATCAAAGTTCACCACCACTTAGCTCTTCATTATTTTGAATTGACGGAATCCACAATTTAACAGCCGCCCCAAAATTTTTATCATTTGAAAAAACTATGTTCCCGCCTAGCTCCTTAGCAGTTAACATTACTGCCATCAGACCAATACCATGGCCTGTACTTTTAGATGTTTTCAGAGGAATACCATTTCTCAGCGCGACGAGCTGTTCCTCTTCGAATCCGGGCCCCACATCTTTTATAACAAACTCCACGCCTTCGAGCGCCTCCTCTACACCATACGATATATATATATATTTCCACTACCAGCCATTGCCTCTACAGAATTTTTAACCAAGTTACTTATTAGCGACCGCAAACGAAGCTCATCGGTGCATATTTCAACTTCGGAATCACAAGGTGAAAAAATCAAATTAACCGAGCTCGGCACCCACGACCACAGTTCGCTTATCAACGTTTTGATGAATACACTTATTTTCACTGGGCAAATTGTTGCCGAACCAGTTTCCCTAGATAGACTTTTTGCGACTCTTAGCGCAACATTAGCTTTATCTAAATGACCACTAGCATCAGCAGCAAGCAAATAACGCTCTCTTCCTGTGCTTTTATTTCTTGCATGTTCCGACGTAAAACAATAACCCAATATGCTATTTTTAACATCGTGCAGTATGGACGCTATTTGATCATTTGCCGCCGCTTCATAAGGATCCTTAAAATGATACTGCCACCAAAACTCTAAGGCAATTTTCCTAACTTCATTTTGTACAAGAGAACCTATAGAAATTTTGAAACACTCTTCAGATACAACAACTTTAGTTACAGCAAGAACCACCTTCAAATCAGACCACAATGTCGACGAGAGCACGTCGCCCTGCTCTACATCTGTAAGACCTTTGATCTTAATGCATAGCTCGCCATCTTCGACATCGACTTCAATATGGATCGCGTTGCCTTGGGCGCATATGGTTCTAAAAACATCGAACAAACACAGATGGGCCCCATCGATTTCAAAGACTTCAGCAAGCGGATCTGCATAACGAATAATGTTTGCTTCACCCCTCCGAAGCAGCTTGAACTCCTCTACAATTTCTCCTATCGTAGTGACGGTTACATCTCCACTTTTCAACCGATAAATAGTAGCCTCGGAAATCAATTTTTTGAAAGCGCTCCGATTACGTATATCATTCGATTCCTCAAGTGGGTCGGCAGCAGATAATTCCACTTCAAGATCCGCAATAGCATTTAGCAAACTATTATTTTTGTTTGACTCCAAGTTCCTTCCAGCATGACCGTAATACTTCACAAGTCCAGACTTATTCGAACCGACTCCAAGATCAACAAAACCACTTACCGATCTAATAAACTGCTCAAAACCTAAAAAGCTCATATCTCTAACTAGATGAACACCTAGAAAATTTTTGTTTATAAGCCTCGAAACTCTAAGTGTTTCGCCTTTCTCCCCTGCGTTCCCCGCCAAACTAATAGAGTGTGCAACAACCCACTTCAAATAAGGTTCTTGGTAGATTTCAAAAACAGGAGAAGCCTCACCAAGTAGAGCCACATCAAATATAGCTTTGTTTTTTCTAGCGAGTTCAGACTCTAGTATACCGTTAGACTTTGCCTCATTAATTCTGGAGACCTTCGCATCCCCTTGAATACTTAGCGCAGCATCGAGATACTCTGACACTAAGGTTATATATGGCGTTGCGCATCGCTGTTGATCGTGAGATACAGCATCCGTTGTAAACTTAACTTTCAACCCAAGAGCTTGACATTTCTCTTGAAATACCGATTTTACTGGAGCAATCTCATCTCGGGACAAATCCATGCTTTTAGTCTTATTTACAAAATGATCTAAAAATACTGGAATATCTTTAATTAAATCACCCGCACCACTCACCCCTTCTTCTTTAATTAAGAAGAGCACACCGAATAGAGCCTGAACAAACTCACCCTTAATTGCCTGTGTTAAATTTTTTTCTCCGTTTCCTATAAGAATCACATCAGACGTCAGCAGTTTTTCATAAATATCACTAATACTGTATTCATTGACCAATGCCCTGACCACTTCTCGGATTCCACCGGCTTTTGAGAGATCATCCATGCTTAGGCTTCTGACGACCGTTTCGAATGCTATCCACTCAATAACACTTGCTCCCAAAAAAGCCAGGACAGTATTATTACTACCTAGAGTGGGATTTCTTTTTGCATAAGTATAGCTTCGATGAGTTAGCGCCAATCCAACTAAGGAAACAGACCAAATTGGCAGCCCCAACTTTTCTACGACCCCCCTAACTTTATAAGAATTATTTGGTAGCGGCATTGACTTGGCTGCTAAAATATAATCAATTTTCTTGTTTGCGCTAATTGACTTATTTTTACACTGCACGCGAATGGAGTACTTTTCTATAAAATTCTCTGCCGCGTTAAGCGCGGCTATTCGCTTAGAGGTCCCATCACCTTCACATTGAACGCCTAGAGCTTCCACCTTGACTCTAAAAACCCGTAGGTGTGCGGGACCTGTCTCCTCAAGTAAAATATAAATTGGCAACTTTTTTCCAACACTTTGACAATACTCTTGCAGCTTAGTCTTGCTGTCTTTTTCAGGAGCCACGTCTATTGACTGCAAGGACAAAAACTTATCTAGAAACTCACCTTTCAATTTTTTATAGCCAAAATTATGGTGAATTGCTCCGACCAACTGATTGGTTAGCGAGTTATTAACCTCAGCTGATTCCTTTTCATGCACTGCAACTCCGCGACCAAATTTTCCTTTATTTGTAAGTCTAATTTTTTCGCTTAGCTGCTCATACATATAGAATTTTATTTTTCTTTGTATTAAAGAGCATGCGCCAGAGGTTTTATCAGCGACATCCATTGCTCGGCAAGCTGAATACATGCTTATAATTGATTTACCAAGCGACTCCCACGCATCAATTATTCGATCATCTAAATTGTATTCCTTTAATTTTTCCGAAGCACATTTCCTAGCCGATTTATGATGAAGCGCGGCCAACATAAAATTATTTTTTTCAATTTCAGCAGCCAGATCCGTGATATCTTCCATGCCTAACCTAACCTTTGCAATAAATACTATCGGCAATACTTCTTTGTAATTCCAAGAGCGTCCTTAATCACAACCCAGCATTTAACAAAAAAGGAAACTGATTTATTTTCTGCAAACAAACTAGTCCCCCATTTCAGGAGCCACGCCCTTTGACTTCTGCCTTTTACTAATAGGAGTTTACAACTCTCAAATAATTGCTATCTTTGCCTAGATTGGGCAGTTGCAAGTCCGTGCTTGCACAGATGATATTGAAAGCGGCTAGCGTCACTTGATTGGTGGTCATTGGAATAAAACTTTGGGCTAATTGCCTGAATGCCGGGCCGCAGCCTCGCAGTGCAAGGCGCGCTGAAAATTCGCGCTCAAGTAATAGACGCGCGAATTCTTTGAACTCCTCCTCTGAGAAGCTAGAAGTCATACGCTTATAATGCGGGACAGCGATTTCGGAAACTCCATAACCATTCCCCACAGTAGTCATTACAATGGTCTTTACATATTTCTGGCGAATACTTTCAGGAATTTTTCCATTATTAGGAAGATAAGAAACAAGGATTTTTGCATGCGCTGGTTCGTTATGAAAGTTATTATAGCCATTATGTGCATTAAAAAGTGAATTGATAGCTTCCGACATTTCAACTGCAAGATTATCTGAGGGAAGATATCCAAGTCCGCCGACACCTGATAAAAACTCGTGAGCTAAAGACCGTCTGGCTGCTTCCCCGTTAGCTGCGAATGTTGCAAAACGTACCCCGCATTCAAAGCGAGAGTCATCAGACGCTAGAGCCCAGCACTTTGAGGCGATTAGTTTTATATTTGACTTTATCTGCACAGAGGTCGCCTCCGAAGTATACATACCAAAAATTGTGCGCAGCAAAGACTTTATAATATCATTTGGTAGATGCTCCATTCCCGCTCTAATATGTTGCGCATCTTGCTCACTAAGAGACGCATTGCGTATACTATGCAGAAACCGCTTAACTTCTATTGCGGCTCCTTCAGGCTCCCTAGCAATAACTTCTCTTATACATGTCTCAAGCCAAGAAATTAGCTGCAGACCTGAAAGGTCATTTTGATTAGGATGTGCGGCACTAGCCCAATTGCGCATATCTCTAATGTAATCAAGGTGACGATATCCAATATCCGATAAAATCCCGGTCAAATGACATCCACGGACAAGTTCCCACTCATCAATCTTAACCAGGTCCTCCTCACCCTTTAGTTTAGATCTGCGAGCCGTATCAGTAACAACACTATCGTAAAAATACTCCAGGTCGAATCTTGCTACTTTTCTTCGAAGGTTTACTACCGTTTCATCCCAAATAAAATTCAAAGCAGCGTCAAAAAGTCCTGCTCCGCAAGCGGCTATAAATTTTGATATATAGAGGGATTCACCTCTCTGGGCCAACTCGATACTATTTACAACCTCTGGCAAGTTAGCAATAACGCGCTGACGCTCTTGGGTCGAAACCAACACGTTGTTCGTTGGTAATCCCAAGTGATCTAAATACGCCACTAGAGCATTAGTGAATTGGTCAACCCCATTCGAGACTTGACCTTGAGCGATGATAATAGGTAACTGAGACATGATGCTTCCTTGCTGGTGACGTCGGCGGGTTCATTTGCATGGTTTAGCAGACATAATGGCGTTAGGCTATGGAGCACGACTGGGACTGATTCGAGAAAATTCCAGCACGACCAATCTAGAAAGCCCTTTTTTCGGCTTCTTTGTCTGAGAAATCAATAACTTCCCTTCAAACGACTACTTTTGGCAGATATATGCCCACAACAAACAGCAGTTGTTGACTATGGGTTCAACCGACCAAAAATTAACTCAAGCGCATTCCCGGCATTCAGGAACCCGTTACCCCACTAAAACGCTGAAATGACCGCCTCACTACCTATAATTCACGGCCTAACCAACCTAGGCATCTCCACCCCTTCCCCCAACCTCTCCACCCCCAACCGCACCCGCTCCCCACCCTGCTCAATTACCACCCCATCCCCCTCCACCGCCACCAACCTCACCCCAGGACTCACCCGCTCCCCCTGCAAAAAACTCCTCGGCGGTCCGTCGTTGAGGCTGAGTATCGCCACCTCCCCGCGACTCCCCGCGATCACGCCGCTGACCTTGATCTCCACCGGCGCCGTGCGGTTGGAAAACCATTGCAACGCCGGGTTATCGCTGCGCGCAGCGAGCAGTTGCGGGGTGGCCGCCGGGGTGTGGGATTCGGCGGTGGTCAGGAGCAGGGATGACCAGGTGGCGATGCCGACCAGGGCGGCCAGCAGTGCGGCGGCCTGGGTGATTTGGGGGGGTGAAAAGCGTGCGGTGAATCTCATGGGCTGAATCTCCTTTTAGTCCCGGTGACCAGACTACGCGGCAATTCTCACGGTTTTATTTCACACGCTTTACATGTTGGCCGTGCAGGATGGTTTTTTGGGACGGGGCTGGACGCAAGGGAGTGCGCATTCGATGAACCGGTGCAGGCAGCAGGGTTTTACGCTGATCGAGTTGATGGTGGTGCTGGTGATCATCGGCATCGCCAGTGCGGCGATCAGTCTGAGTATCAAGCCCGATCCGTTGCAGTTGCTGCGCAAGGACGCCGAGCGCGTGGCGCAGTTGCTGCAGATTGCCCAGGCTGAGGCCCGCGCCGATGGCCGGCCGATTGCGTGGTTGAGCGATGGCAAGGGGTTTCGGTTCAGTCGGCGCAGTGACAGTGGCAAGGGCTTTGATCATTTCGATCGGGACCCGCAGTTGCGGCCGCGTCCCTGGCAGAGTCCGAAGCTGGAGGTGCGGGTGGAGCCGAAGCAGAAAGTGGTGCTGAACGCAGAGTGGATCAATCCGCCGCTGCAGTTGACGCTGTCTGACGGGCTCAATCGGTTGAGTGTGCTGCGCGATGCTTCGGGCCGGATTAGCGTGCAATGAACAGACAACAAGGTTTTACGCTGATCGAGGTGATGGTCGCGATTCTGTTGATGGCGGTGGTCAGTCTGATTGCCTGGAAGGGGCTGGACAGTGTCACGCGCGCCGACAGCCATTTGCAGGCCAGTGGTGAGCAGAGCGACAGCCTGTTGCGGGCGCTGAATCAGATGCAGCGGGATGTGGAGATGCGCGCCGGGATCGAGCTGACGGAGCCGAAGAAGGTCGGCACCGAGGATGAACCGGCGACGGCTCCGCCTGCCGTTACGGTGCGCAGCAGTGACAGCAAGGGGTTTCGGCTGGACATCATTCGGAGTGCGGCGGATCAGCCGGGGGCGTTGCAGCGGGTGCGCTGGTGGCTCAAGGGGGACACGTTGTATCGCGCGGTGGCGCCGGCGCGCAGTCGGTATCCGTTGCCGGCGCCTACGGCGGGGGTTGCGGTTTTGGGTGAGGTGAGTGATTTGCAGGTGCGGGTTTGGGAGATGGATAAGGGGTGGCGGCAGTTGAGCGGGAATCGGCGGGAGGATCCGTTGGGGTTGGAGGTGCGGTTGACTCGGGAGACGGCGCAGGGGGTGGAGAAGTATCGGCAGGTGATGGGGCCGTTGCAGTAATTGAAGTCACTGAGATCCCTGTGGGAGCGAGCTTGCTCGCGAAGGGGCCTTCACATCCGACATCTCATTGCCTGACTTACCGCCATCGCGAGCAAGCTCGCTCCCACAGGGTTCTGAGGTGGTTTTGAATAGTGTGTTGGGTTAGCTGAGGACGACTACGCCGCCCGGCAACTCGGTGCATTTGACGCCGTAGGCATCGCGGATCAGGGCGCCTACGCCGGCCAGTTGATCGAGGGAGAAACGTGCTTGTACGCGGCGCTGGCCGAGTTCGCGGTTGAGCAGCAGCAACATGCCTGGGCGGTAGCGGTTGATCTCGTCAATCATCTGGCTGAGGGTCGCGCCGTTGAACACCAGCATTTGCTGGCGCCAGTTGGTTACTGCGGCCGTGTCGACGCTTTGCACGGTGCCGACCTGTTGCGCGTCATAGGTCAGTTGCTGGCCTGGTTCCAGGCGCAGGCTGCGACCTTCAACTTCCACATCCACCGCGCCATCGAGGCACGTCACGCACACCTGCTGATCGAGGTTGCGCAGGTTGAACCGCGCCCTGCTCGCCCGTAACCAGCCGCCACCGGCCTGCATCGCCATGGGCAACCGTGCGGTCTGCACTTCGACTTCGCCGCTGACCAGTTCAAAGCCTTGCACGCCCTCATCTACCGAACGCTGGTTGATGCGGGTCTGGGTGTTCAATTCCAGGCTCAAGCCATCGGCTGGTTCGACCCTGCGTTGCTGGCCGACTTCGGTGATGTAATCCGCGCCGAGCCCGGAGAATCCGCCCGGAATCGTACCGCGCACCACCAGGAATGCGGCCGACGCGGCAATCGCGCCGCCGAGAAACGCCCGGCGTCCAAACCTTCGTGGCGCTTGCGTCGCTTCGGCCGCCGGTTGCAGCAGGTGCCACAACGCCTTGCACTCTTCGAAGGCGCGGGCGTGTTCGGGGCTTTGCACGCACCACTGGCGCAACGCTCGGGCGTCGGCGACCGTGGCGCGGCCGGAGGTCAGCAGGATCAGCCAGTCGCGGGCTTCGCTTTGCAGACGCTCGGCAGGCGTGGGCTCGGCAGGTGTCAGACGGAAGATGTTCAAACGCGCAGGTACTCGACGGGTTGATCGGGAGCTTCATTCACTAGACGGTTTTCCGGCCCCGCGACCGAACCGCTGAAACACTTTTCTTTCCAGTTTGGCCGCGCAGTGTCCGAGGGCAGCCTTGATTTCCTTCTCGACCATGCGCGTGGAGATGCCGAAACGCTGGGAGATTTCCAGGTGTGGCGCTTCTTCCAGCCGTGCGGCGATGAAGATCCGACGCCGCCGGGCCGGCAGTTCGTAGAGGGCGCTGAGCAGGGACTGGATTTCCTTTTGGCCGCCGACCACGCGCATCGGGTCGAGCGCTTCGTCGCTGACTTGCAGCAGTTCTTCGACTTCGCTGCCAGTGAGCAGCCGCGCATCGGCCTGGCGGCGGTCGGCGGCGATGTTCAGGGCCATGCGATAGAGGTAGGCGTTGGGCCGCAGCAGGTTCGGCGGCGCCTCCATGCGGTCCACCCGCAGGTAGGTTTCGTGCAGCACGTCGTTGGCCAGGTCCTCCGAGCCGAGACGGCGGCGCAGGCGCACCCGAAAGTCCTCGTAGGACGTCAGGAACAGCTGGACCATCGAACTTTGTCCGGCGTCTTTCATCCCCCGGAAACTCCTTCCCATTGTGTGCATTCCATGCGCTTTCCTGACGATTCGGGTAACAACAGCAACGTGACTGGCTGGCGCAATGCGCCGGGTGTGGGCCGGTCGATCTTGAGCGTGTGAAAACTGTCTACCAGCGCTGCATCGCGCCGAACATCGCCGGTGGTGGTGACCAACCGGTTGTGCTGCACCACGCCGTCGCGGCCGATCCACAGCTGCAACACCGCGCGAAAACTGCCGGGCCGGGTCAGCGGCGAACGGCACAGGTTGCGTTCAATCGCGGCCTGCACCGCCGTGGCGTAACTGCGGTTGACGGCTGCGCTGGCGGGGGTCGGTTTCTCCGCCGGCAACGGCACTTCCTCGACTTGCGCCACCTGCAAGGTGAACGCGTCGTCGCGGCTGTACTTGGCCATCAAGCCGCTGCCGCCGAGCATCCGGCGCAACGCTTCGGCGGCGGTGAATTCGCCATCCACCGCCAACGAACGTCGACCGCGACTCAACTGGCTGTCGACCAGCACCGCCATGCCGGTGGCGCGGCTGAACTGATCGAGGGCGCGGGCCAGTTCCTGGGCCGGGATGTGCAGCGTCATGCGCATCGTCGCCGGCATCGGGTCGGCGCCGGCGCGGCTCAGAAACAAGCCAAGCAGCAGCCCCAGACAGAGCTGGCGCATGAGCGCTGAGCGCACAACATCCTCCCTGGCACGGCCTCGCTGCACGGCTGATGTATCCCTGAAAACCGTCATCCTGAGGGCTGTTTATGAATCTGGTGTGACGGCCACTGCAAAAAAACCATCACGGGATCGGCGCCGCCGTTGCACTAGACTCTTGAGCTAGAGCGGCCCCTTCGGGCCGGCCAGGAGGCAGGCATGGAATCAGTCTGGAAAGTCGTCTTCGGCGGGTTGTTGCTGACGGTGTTGGGCGGTGCACACGCGGAGGAGCCGCTGGGCTGTGTCGAGGTGACAGTAGGTGGTTACAAGGCGCCGAATTACGATTGCCTGAGCCAGCAAATGGGCAACAACCCCGACGGCGCGGCGGCTGCGCAGAAAAATCAGGAAGCGATGAATGTGCCCGTCAACAAGCGGCCGCCGAATCAGGTGGGGCTGGCGACGCCGGCGGCCACTAGTACGCGGATGGGCAACACGTTTGGCACGTCGGTGAAACCGCAGCGGCCACCGAACTGACTGATCTCCTCTGGGAGCGAGCCTGCTCCGGGCGGCGATCCGACGATAGCGCCCTGTCAGTCAACATCGATCGCGCAGACAAGCCGCCATCGCTAGCAAGCTAGCTCCCACAGGGTTTTGTGTTTGGCATTGATCAATGGTCTGCGGGGACCTGGCGAAAGCTCACCGCCAACCGATTCCAGCTGTTGATGGTGCTGATGGCCATGGTCAGGTCCACCAGTTCCGTCTCGTTGAACTGTTCCCGCGCCTGCTGGTAAACATCGTCAGGCACCCGGCTGTCCGCCAGCAGCGTTACCGCTTCGGTCCAGGCCAGCGCCGCCCGTTCGCGCAGGTTGAAAAAGCCGCTGTCGCGCCAGACCGCGATCGCGTACAGCCGCCGATCCGTCTCCCCTGCCCGCCGCGCTTCCACCGAATGCATGTCGGTGCAGAACGCACAGCCGTTGAGCTGCGAGGCGCGGATCTTGATCAGGTGCAGCAGCGGCGGCTCGATGCTCAGGCTGCTGGTCAGCGCTTCCAGGGCAATCATCGCTTTCATGGCTTTGGGTGAAGCGCTGTAGTAATCCAGACGCGGGGACATGGGCGGGTCTCGGGCAGCAGAAGAGTGATTTCACGGTAAGCGCTGGCTCGGCAACGTTACAGCCCCAATTTCACGAAAAAACGGCAGACCACTGAACCGAGCCAAACACGATACCTGTGGGAGCGAGCTTGCTCGCGATGGGGGCATTACATTCAACATTGATGTCAACCGAGACACCGCTTTCGCGAGCAAGCTCGCTCCCACAGGGCCCTATGCCAATTTTGGGGATTTGCACTGCGCAACTTCTGCCGGTACCGCATTCGGGAGTAATCTGGCCGGCACACTCAATCGCCCGGAGAGCCCCCTCGGTATGGAACTTCATGTCGTGATCAATGGCCGCAAAGACCTGGCCGGTCAGTTGTACCAGCAACTGCGCGGCGCCATTGAATCCGGGCGTCTGGCCGCCGGCACCCAGTTGCCGCCCAGCCGTTTGCTCGCCGAGCAACTGGGGATCTCGCGCAAGACCATTTCCGACACTTACGCGCAACTCACCTACGAGAATTTCCTCACCGGCGTGATCGGCAAAGGCACTTACGTCAACGCCCGCTCGACGCCGGTCCAGCGCAAGCAAAGCCATTCAGAGCTGGCCAGTTCCGAAGTAATCGAGAGCTGGCGCAATCTGCCGGTGTTTCTGCGGCATCCGACGCTTGAGGGCTCGCTGCGCTATGACTTCATCGGCGGCGCCACCAGCAAGGGCCAGTTTCCCCAGGATGACTGGCGCCGCTGCGTCTCTCACGCGTTGCGGCAGATGGCCAATTCCAAAGGCTTCTACAGCGTGCCGGAAGGCCTGCCGGCGCTGCGCAATGCGATTGCCCGGCACATCGCGTTTTCCCGTGGCGTGAACTGTCAGGACGAAGACATCGTGGTGTGCAACGGCGCGCAACAGGCGCTTGATCTGATCACCCGCGTGTTGATTCGCCCCGGCAGTCTGGTGGCGATGGAAGATCCCGGTTACCCGCCGGCGCGGCTGTTGTTCGGCACTCACGGGGCGACGGTGGTCGGCGTGCCGGTGGATGCCGAGGGCATTCAGGTCGAGCGGATTCCCGAGGGCACGCGGCTGATCTACGTGACGCCGTCGCACCAGTTTCCGCTGGGCATGCCGATGAGTCAGGCGCGGCGCGAGGCCCTGCTTGAGCGGGCCCATGAGCTAGGCGCGATCATCATCGAGGACGACTATGACAGCGAGTTCCGCTACAAGGGCCGCCCGACCGATTCGCTGCACAAGCTCGATCAGCGCGGCATCGTCGCCTACGTCGGCACCTTCTCGAAAACCCTGTTGCCGGAGCTGCGCCTCGGCTACGCCATCCTGCCGCCAGCGATCCTCGAAGCGGTGATCCGCGCCAAGCAGCTCACAGATTTACACGCATCCACCCTGCCGCAATGGGCGCTGGCCAAGTTCATCGCCGAAGGGTGTCTGCTCAAGCACATCCGCCGCTGCCACACCATTTATGCGCAGCGCCGCGAGCGGATCCTGGCGCGCATGGCCACCGACCTGTCGCCGTGGCTGGAGGCCGTGCCGCCCAGCGCGGGGTTTCACATGGCGGTGTTCTGCAAGGTGCCGATCGACTTGCCGCTGGTGATCGAACTGGCGAAAAAGGTCGAAGTCGGGCTGTACGCCATCGATGGCTTCTATTACCAGCAGCCTGCAAGAAGCGGAATGTACTTCGGTTTCGGCGCCATCGAGACCTTGGACATCGACATCGCGCTGGATCGCCTGCGCGACATTCTGCAACAGGTCGCCTGATAGATTGGTCTAACGGATTACCCGCCGATTGGTTATTGGTGATCCGGGGGTGCAGGCCTATTCTGCACAGGCGTTATCCCTCAATGAGCAGGATTCGTCCGGCCTGATTCAGGAGTGTGAGCAATGTCCAACGAAGTGATCAACACCGTACAGGTGCAGGCTGCAGCCGGCCGATCGGAGGAGCTGGGGAAGCAGTTGCAGAAGATCGTCGAAACCCTGCGCGAAACGCCGGGCTGCGATTCCTACATGGTCGACCGCTGCCCCGAGGACAGTCAGCGCTGGACGGTCAGCGCCCGTTGGCAATCGGAAGCAGCGATGCAGGCACATTTCAATCGCCCGGAAGCCCAGGGCTTCATCGACCTGATCGACAGTCGTCTGGCCAATAGCGTGGATTTCAACAGCTTTCCTATCGTCTGATCCGCCGCCTTCGCGAGCAAGCTCGCTCCCACAGGGTTTCGTGCAGTTCACTAATAATATGAACGACACAGAACACTGTGGGAGCGAGCTTGCTCGCGAAGGCGTACTCGAAAGCGCAGAATCCCCCAGATTGGTCACCCGAACTTCCCGAATATTGGCCGTTTGAATACCCCGGCCCGCGGACTACTGTGATTACCGACTCCCCCACTTGAACAGGTGATCACCATGAAACCCCTGCACTTGCTTGCCGCCCCGCTCGCCGCTCTGGCCCTCACCATCAGCGCTTCGGCACTGGCCCACGGCACCGATTCCCCGTCCGAGAAAATCTCGGTGCTGCAGGATCAGGTGCTGAAAAACGTCCCCGGCAAAAAAGCCATGATGATCGAAGTCGACTACAAGCCCGGCCAGTCCTCGATCGCCCACAAACACGACGGCACGGCCATGGCTTACGTGCTTGAAGGTGAGATCGTTTCCCAGGTCAAAGGTGAGCAACCGGTCACCTACAAGAAGGGCCAGTACTGGTACGAGCCGGCCGGTTCCGAGCATTTGATCTCGAAAAACGCCAGCAACAGCAAGCCGGCCAAGTTGCTGGTGTTCATGGTGCTGTCGCCGGACGAGCAAGTGCTGATCCCATTGAAAAACTGATGGTTGTTTAACCAGCCATAAATAAAAGGCGCAAATGACTGATTTGTGCCTTTTTTATTGCTCGCGGCAATTAATCAAAGATGCTTACAGCCAATAAAACTATTGCATGACAGTCATTCAGCAAATTGTCAGGTTGTTTTCAGTTTGGCGGGAGTAGTCTGAGGCAACTGTCGCCGGTTCCATTTAATCAACCCCGACACCTCTGACTTTCCGACTGAAGTTGCTTCACGGGAGACTCACCATGAAACTTGCCTTTGCCAGTACTTTGGCGATATCGGTTTTAGCGTTGTCAGCCTGCTCCGTTCCTACCGCTCCAAAAGCGGTTTCCTCCCTCGACACGCTGCTCACCCAACCGGTCGGCCGCAGCAGCGCCACTCAGGTCAAAAGCGGCCCCGGTGTCTCGCTGGGCGTGGTCTACAGCCCGAGCACCCAGACCAACCGCGAATACCTGCGCGAGTATCAGGCCAACGCCGGCACCGGTTTCGGCCAGAGTTTATTGGTGCAGCCGATCCACGACGCCTACGTCGCCACCTCGAAACCGGACATGGCGGTGGATTGGGTGAAAGCCTCGCTGCAACGCCAGTTCGGCTCGGTGACGGTGTACCCGGACATGCAGAGCTTGCGTGCAGCCAATCCGGACGTGGTGGCAATCGTTGATACTCACAGCCAGTTGATTACCTCGCGCAGTTCGGACATCAAGGCGGATGTGAGTGCGGATTTTTATGACGGGAAGTTCAACTATATCGGTACGGCCAAGGGGACGGACGCCAGAGCCTTGAGTCCGTTATGGGCAGATTACAAACGTTCGGAAGATATCGTGGCAGATATTAATGAACAACAGAATGTGCAAGTCCGGGCGCTGCAGAAGTTTGACCAGTCGCTGAACGAATTGGTATCCAGCGATTCTGTGAGCATTTCGATGGAGCACAGTAAAACAGTAAATACAATGTAAGGTTCCTGAATAGGCACAAGCGAAATCTTGACTACCTTGAGCCCCCCGCCTCCTCTTGAGGCGGGGGCTTCATTCAACCGAAATTGAAAAACCTCAAGCGATCAACCCGCTCCAGATCTTGTTTATACGGTTTGTTGCATAGCTCGAATAGTTATGAAACAACACCTTGCCAGGCATAAAAAATGTAGCAAAAGAACCATGACTGCTATCTGTATATTGCAATACCCCGTCCCCCCCAAGGCTCTTATCGAGTGACCCGTTTGGCAGAAAGCGCAGGAACACTGCATTGAGCTCATTACCTGAACTACTGTCTACGGAGCCGGCAACCAAAAGCTTTCCATCAGGCTGCATGTATCCAGCATGCGCGTCCGTATTGCCGAAATTTACCTGGTACTCCTGAGGCTTGCCTGAATTGAACTGAATATTAAACTTGCCGTCCGATTCGAGACTTAACATCAAGGCGCGAAGGGATGTCCCGTCGAAGCTGCCACCCGTTGCAAAAATACGGTTATTGCCTTGTTGAGCAAGATGAGAAACAGCAAAATTTCTGCCATTCGGATCGCTGACCACAAGTCGACCGCTGACCGCAAAGGAGTTGTCGGGTTTTCCAGCTTGATCGAACTTGACAAACAAGGCGTGGCCTACACCCGCTGAGTCCCACACCTCCCCGGCACACAAATAACGACCGTCCGTAGTCTGCATGACACTCGTCAACGCCAACTCTCCACCTGTTTCCTGAACTTCAATATAGCCAACACCATTGAACTTCGTATCCAGCGCACCATCCGGCTCCAGCCGCACAACGTAAGAAACATTCCCGGATCGATAAACGAGCAAGACCTTTTCATCTGGCAGCACGATCGCTTGAACTCCAGCACTTTCACTACTTGACTTACGCGCACTTGGCGGGCGCACGCTCCCCCTTCCTGCTGGCGATGCAGGTAAGTCATGCACAATCGTCCCTTTATTTCCGAACCGGAGATCAAGATCGCCATTACTATCAAGTCGGGCCACTGCCAACTTCGGCGCAGAGACATCTGGAACTTTGTACTCACCTGCCAACAGAATATGAAGAACACCTTGAACGGGTTGTAACAGAATACTCTCGACACGGGAGTGATCTCTCCCGCCAATACTGGAAAACTGACCCGAAGCAAATCCGCCGTTTCCAAATTTCGTCACCAGACTTCCATTCGGAGTCAAACAAAAACATCCGAACTCCCACGTACTGGTTAACAATGCGGTGCATCCATAATAGGTATTTCCGTTCGTATCCTGGGCAATGGATGACACACCGATAGCCGTTGCACCAAGACTATTAGGTACATCAGTCCAACCGTTCTGGCCAAAAGCAGGATCCAGTGGACCAGGCGCAAAGCTTTGAGCATTCATAAGTTCACTCCCTTGAAAACGTAAGCGGTTGTTTTACGACTCCCCCAGCTTCAACCGTATCCTTAACGCGTGCCTACTGACAGAACTGACAGTACCGACGAATGGCACATTTTCAATCCACTTTAAATGTCAACTGTCAATTTTGACAGTTGACGACCCCACCTGCTGACTTTATTGATGACCTGGCAGTTTTGATGCACGGAGAAAGATTTCCAACCCTTGTAAAAACCAGGAACCAGTAAACATGAATATCATCGATCCGAAAAACGCAACAGGAACGTTCAGTGTCAAATTAGACACGACGGATTTTGTTCCGGACAAAAAATTCATTGAAAATATCATTCCCCACTTTGCCATTGGATGCGGCAAAACAGAAAATCCTCACCACACTCAATTACAGTTTGTGATGAAAACTCACCCACAAATTGGACAAAATAAATATTCACACAACGAAATAAATTCACCAGTGTTCATCTTGACTGATCACTCCACAGGAAACCAAACGACCTACGACGTGACTGACGGGACATTGACTTTCGATTACACGTCACTTTCAGGACGCGACGCAGTTAAAGGAAATTTTGATCTCATTGTTAAAAAAAACGGGGCTCAAGAACCCTCGACAAGTTTGAAAGGTGCGTTCGATTTGAAACGATAGTCGCGGTTCAATAAAAAAGCCCCGCCTCTTTCGAGAGCGGGGCTTTTTCATTCAACGGCTACTCAAGCAAGCTCAAGCTCCGCAGTCGCCGCAGCAGGCACGACCGCCTGACCACTGAGCGCCACGTCGTTCAGCTCGCGGTTGGCCACCGCGTACATGGCGTAGTCGGTGCCGCTGGCGGCACGGATCTCCACCAGCATCGCGCGCCAGCGTTCGATCATGGCGTCGTTCTGCTTCATCCACAGTGCCAGACGGGTTTCCACGTCCGAATCACCGCCGCCTGCTTGCAGAACGGCGATGGTGATCGCGCGTTGCTGCCAGTCGACGTCGTCGCGGAACGCTTCGCGGGCCAGGGCTTGCCAGTTGTTTTCAACCGGCAAGGCGCTGATCTGCGAGATGTACCAGGTGATGTCCAGCGCGCTGCCCACGGCGAAGTACGCCTTGGCCACTTCGGCTGGATCCTGACCGGTCACGTCGGCCGCTTCGATGATCGGCAGCAGCGTGTAGAGGTGGGTTGTACCCGCCACCATACGCGCCAGCAGCTCCGGAACACCGGCGGCGACGTACGCCTGATAACGCTCTTGCCAGTTTTCGCGGATTTCGCCGCTCAGCAGCTCGTCCAGCTTCAGGCCCAGCTCTTTCAGGTGCGGACCGAAATGCGCGACGTCACGGGCAGCGTTCTGCTCGTTGCGGCGGGCACGCAGGAACCAGCGCGTAGCGCGACGGCCCAGACGCATCAGCTCGTCCATCAGCTCCAGTTGCACGTCAGCAGAGACCTGGTAATCCAGCGCTTCGATCTGACGGAACCAGTGCGGGAGGTGGAAGATGTCGCGCACGATCACATAAGCGCCCGCCACGTTCGCCGGGGTCATGCCGGTGGACTCTTTGAGTCGTTGAACGAAGGTGATGCCCATGTGGTTGACCAGATCGTTGGCGATCTGGGTGCTGACGATTTCGCGCTTCAGACGGTGACGGCGCATGGCTTCGGCGAACTTGCTGACCAGGGTCGGCGGGAACGCGGTTTCCATGTCGCGGGTCAGGTAGTCGTCGTCCGGCACCAGCGAGTCCAGCAGTTGCTGCTTGAGGTCGATCTTGCTGTACGAGATCAGCACCGACAGCTCCGGACGGGTCAGGCCATGGCCTTCGGCAACGCGTTCGGCCAGTTGCTCTTCGGTCGGCAGGTACTCGATGGCACGATCCAGCTTGCCACGACCTTCCAGATCGCTCATCAGACGCTTGTACTCAGCGATGCGTGCGTAGGCACGGCGGGCCGCCAGGGACAGGGCCTGAGTCTGCTTGTAGTTGTTGCCCAGCACCAGACCACCGACTTCGTCGGTCATGCTTGCCAGCAACTGATCGCGTTGCTTGCCGGTCATATCGCCAGCCTGAACCACTTCGTTCAGCAGGATCTTGATGTTTACTTCGTGGTCGGAGCAGTCCACGCCACCGGCGTTGTCGATGAAGTCGGTGTTGGAACCGCCGCCATTGAGACCGAATTCCACACGACCCAGTTGGGTCATGCCGAGGTTACCGCCCTCGCCCACCACTTTGCAGCGCAGTTCGTTGCCGTTCACGCGCAGTGCATCGTTGGCCTTGTCGCCGACATCGGCGTGGCTTTCGGTGCTGGCTTTGACGTAAGTACCGATACCGCCGTTCCACAGCAGATCCACCGGCGCCTTGAGCAAGGCGTTCAGCAGTTCGGTCGGGGTCAGCTTGTCGGCCTGAATGTCGAAGCGCTCTTTCATCTGTGGCGAGATGGCGATGCTCTTCGCGCTGCGCGAGAAGATGCCGCCGCCTTCGGACATGATGCTGGTGTCGTAGTCGGACCAGGCCGAACGCGGCAGGTCGAACATGCGCTGACGCTCGACGAAACTGGTGGCCGGGTTCGGGTTCGGGTCGATGAAGATGTGCATGTGGTTGAACGCGGCAACCAGTTGCAGCTTGTCGGACATCAACAGGCCGTTACCGAACACGTCACCGGCCATGTCGCCCACGCCGACCACCGTGATGCTGTCTTCCTGGACGTTAATGCCGCGCTCGCGGAAGTGGCGCTGTACGCCAACCCACGCGCCCTTGGCGGTGATGCCCATTTTCTTGTGGTCGTAACCTGCCGAACCACCGGACGCGAACGCGTCACCCAGCCAGAAGCCGTAGTCGATGGCGATGCCGTTGGCGATGTCGGAGAAGGTTGCAGTGCCCTTGTCCGCCGCGACCACCAGGTACGGGTCATCGTCGTCATGACGCACGACGTTGGCCGGCGGCACCAGTTTGCCGTCCTTCAGGTTGTCGGTGATGTCCAGCAGACCCGAGATGAAGATGCGGTAGCAGGCAACGCCCTCGGCCGCGATCTCGTCACGGCTGCCGCCCAGTGGCAGGCGACGCGGCAGGAAGCCGCCCTTCGCACCCACCGGCACGATGACCGAGTTCTTCACTTGCTGGGCTTTTACCAGGCCGAGGACTTCGGTACGGAAGTCTTCTTCACGGTCGGACCAGCGCAGACCACCACGAGCAACGTTGCCGAAGCGCAGGTGCACGCCTTCGACGCGTGGCGAGTAGACGAAGATCTCGAACTTCGGAACCGGCTTCGGCAGCTCAGGAATCGCGTGCGGATTGAACTTGAAGCTGAAGTACGACTTGTTCTGGCCGTTGGCGTCGGTCTGGTAGAAGTTGGTGCGCAGGGTCGCTTTGATCAGGTCCAGGTAACGACGCAGGATGCGGTCTTCGTTGAGGACTTGAACGTCATCCAGCGCGGTCAGGATCGCCTGTTCCAGACGCTGTTGCTTGTCGTCCAGATCATCGCTGCCAAGCTTGCGGGCCAGGTAGAAACGGGTCTTGAACAACCGGGTCAGTTCGCGAGCGATGTCGGTGTGGTTGTTCAGGGTGCTGGCGATGTAGCCGAGGTCGAAGCCCAGGCGGATCTGCTTCAGGTAGCGAGCGTAGGCACGCAGCAGTGCGACGTCGCGCCATGGCAGGCCGGCGGTCAGCACCAGACGGTTGAACGCATCGTTCTCGGCATCGCCGCGCACGATGTGGACGAACGCGTCCTGCAGGGTGTCATTGAGCTGCTGGATATCCAGGTCCATGCCTTCGGCGGCAGTGAACGCGAAGTCGTGGATCCAGAACTCGCGACCGTTGGTGTGACGCAGACGGTACGGGAATTCACCCAGCACGCGCAGGCCGAGGTTTTCCAGGATCGGCAGTACGTCGGACAGGGCCAGCGGGGTATCGGCGTGATACAGCTTGCAGTGCAGCTCGCGCGGGCCGGAGGCCAGCGGCTGGTAGAAGCTCATGGCCAGCGGCTTCTTCTCGCTCAGGTTCAGCAGGTGCTGCATGTCGACCACGGCCGAATGCGCGGCGAAACGCTCGCGGTAGCCCGCCGGGAAGCCTTTCGGGAAGTCCGCCAGCACGTTGGTGCCGTTGGCTTCGCCGAAAGTTTCGACAGTCAGTGCGGCGTAGTCGTCCTGCCAGCTGCGGCAGGCCTGGATGACTTCGTTTTCCAGTTGCAGCGGGTCGATGTCGATGCGGTTTTTCGGGTCTACACGCAGGATCAGCTGCACGCGGGCCAGCACGGACTCGGAGAAGAACGTCCAGAATTCGCAGTCGGAAGCCTTCAGACGCTCCATCAGCACTTGCTGAATCTTCTGGCGGACTTCGGTGGAATAGATGTCGCGCGGCACATAGGCCAGGCAGTAGCAGAAACGACCGTACGGGTCTTTGCGCAGGAACACGCGGATCTTGTTGCGCTCCTGGATCTGCACGATCGACATCACGGTGCTGAACAGTTCGTCGACCGGCGTCTGGAACAGGTCGTCACGCGGCAGCACTTCCAGAACCTGGGCCAGTTCCTTGCCCAGGTGAGCCTTGGACTGGAAGCCGGAACGGCGCTCGATTTCTTCGACCTTGCGGCGGATGAACGGGATGACCCGCACGCTTTCGCCATACACCGACGAGGTGTACAGGCCCATGAAGCGGTGTTCCTTGATGACTTTGCCGTCGGCATCGATTTCGCGGATCGACACGTAATCCGGATACGCCGGGCGGTGTACGCGGCTCGGGTGTGCGGCTTTGGCGAACGACAGCAGTGTCGGCTCACGCAGGTAGTTCACTGCGTAGTCTTCGATATGACGGTCTTCGTTGGTCAGACCGGTGCGCAGCAATTTGGTCAGGCCGAGGAACGAGTTCTGATCGTATTCGATGTGGCCGCCGTCGGCCTGATCGACAACGGTGAACTCTTCGTAACCGAGGAAGGTGAAGTGGTTGCCCACCAGCCATTCCAGGAAGCTCTTGATTTCGGTCTTCTCGTCGGCATCGACGGCAAATGCGCTGTTATCGAGCCTGGTGAGGATTTCCTGCACCTTGGCCTTCATCGGCTCGAAATCGGCGACCGCGACGCGGACCTCACCCAGAACCTGTTCCAGTTCCTTGCTCAGCACATTCAGTTCGGCCGCGTTGGCGCAGCGGTCGATTTCCAGGTACATCAGCGATTCGTGTTGCACACCTTCGCCGGTCGAACCTTTTGGCAGGATTTCCAGCAACTCGCCCTTGTCGTTACGACGCACACTCAGGACTGTGGTCTGCAGGGTGTGGATGCTGTAGCCGCGGCGGTTCAGCTCGGTACGCACCGAGTCCACCAGGAACGGCAAGTCATGGTGCAGCACTTCGACCGCGGTGTGGGTCGACTGCCAGCCGTGACGTTCGTAATCGGGGTTGTAGACGCGCACTTGCGGTTGCGCGTGATCGAAGCGCTCAAGCAGGCGCCACGCAGAAAGAGTACAGCCAGCGAGGTCGGAGAGGCGACGTTGGGTCAGCTCGTCCAGGGAAATGATGCCGAAGAATTGTTCAGCGAACAGCGCCACTTGTGGCAGTGCCTGTTCACTGATGTGCTGCGCCAGTGCCGCTTGCAGTTGGTGCTGGAAGTCGGCTTTGCTGGCTGCGGTGAAGAACGCCATCTGTGGTACTCCGCTTGGGCTTGTTATTGATGGAAAGCGTCGCATGCAAAACCCCTTTCGGGGCGTCCTGTCGCCCTGTTCCTGAATCTCGGGCAGAGGAAACAGGGTGACAGGTGGGTGAAGCTGGACGAGACACTCGGGTCACATTCACCTTCCATGAATGGGCATCTGCAAAAACGACTGCCGGGGGCCGCTTCGGGGCCTGCGGCAATGCCTTTACGGGTGCCCATCCGTTGCGCAGCTTAATGGCTGCGACAATGTGTCTGCTTGCGGTGCTGCGACATATTCGGTCATTGGCACGTAAACGAAGGCTTGCGCATCGATAAACACTAGCATTCATGGGGCAGAATGCCGGTCTGAATCCCCGTTTTTACGGTACATGCGTGCCAGGAATGACCATTGACCTGTGTCGCGTTCACGACACATCCTCTGACACTCTCACATGCAGAAATTCCCGGGGGCTGGCAGAATCGCGCCCAATTGCGACCAACAAGCCCGCCGAGGCAGGAATTCCCCATGCAAATGACCACCGCCCTTTTGATCGTCAACCCGTGCGACGACGAAGAAGACAACATGGCCATGCTCTGCTGCCACAGCGACAAGGGCGAAATGTTTCTGATGAGCCGCTACCCGGACGAGGACGAGCTGGAGATCACGCTGGATGGCGAGCCGTCGACCCTTGATGGCGTCAAGGTCACCCTGAGCAAAACCCTGTTGAAGATCGAAATCGGCGCGGCGGATGCCGATGCGCTGAATGGCGATGATGTGCTGGAAATCACCTTCAATCCGGACATGGTGGATCTGGCCGAGGTCGAGGAAACCCTGAAGAACATTCTTGATGGTACTGGCACTTACATCAGCCAGATTTGATGGTGTCGGCACTGGCCCCTTCGCGAGCAAGCTCGCTCCCACAGTGACCGCGTTCTGTCAGGAGAACATGGTTCATTGTGGGAGCGAGCTTGCTCGCGAAAGGGCCCGAAAGAACAGCGCACTTCCCCCGCCCTACAAAATTCCAACAATTGCCCCGGTCATTTCCCGCACTTTGCGCAAAATGCCGTTAGTCGCCACCCCCTGCGATGGATTAAAGTAACGCCCCCAGCCCCGGCGTTATCCGAACGCCTGTGGCCACCCTTTCCAGGAACAGTCATCGATGGAACATCGTGAAGCGCTGCTGGCGCTGCGAACCTTTCTTTCAACGCAGATTCTCGGCCAGGAAAAACTCATCGAGCGTTTGCTCATCGCCCTGCTCGCCGACGGCCACTTGCTGGTCGAGGGCGCTCCGGGCCTGGCCAAGACCAAAGCGATCAAAGAGCTCGCCGAGGGCATCGAAGCCCAGTTCCATCGCATCCAGTTCACCCCTGACCTGCTGCCGGCCGACATCACCGGCACCGAGATCTATCGCCCGGAAACCGGCAGCTTCGTGTTCCAGCAAGGCCCGATCTTCCACAACCTGGTGCTGGCGGACGAAATCAACCGTGCCCCGGCCAAGGTGCAATCAGCCTTGCTCGAAGCCATGGCCGAACGTCAGGTCAGTGTCGGACGCAGCACGTATGAGCTGTCGCCGCTGTTTCTGGTGATGGCCACGCAGAACCCGATCGAGCAGGAAGGCACCTATCCGCTGCCGGAAGCGCAACTCGACCGGTTCCTGATGCACGTGAAAATCGGTTTCCCGGACGCTGCCGTCGAACGCCGCATCCTGCAACAGGCCCGTGGTGAAGCGCTGAATGGCGAAACCAAGCCCGAACGCCGGGTCAGCCAGCAAGCAATCTTCGCCGCGCGCAAGGAAATCCTCGGCCTGTACATGGCGGACGCCGTGGAGGAATACCTCGTGCAATTGGTCATGGCCACGCGCAACCCGGCCAAGTTCGACCCGGAAATGGCCGAATGGATCGCCTACGGCGCCAGCCCGCGTGGCTCCATCGCCCTCGACCGCTGCGCCCGTGCCCACGCCTGGCTGGCCGGTCGCGACTTCGTCAGCCCGGAAGATATCCAGGCGGTGCTTTTCGACGTGCTACGTCACCGCATCATTCTGTCGTTTGAAGCCGAAGCCGCTGGTATCGATCAGGATCGGGTGGTGCAACGGATTCTCGACGTCGTAGCCGTCGCTTGACCCCGATGAACGCCTCTTTGTCATCCGAACCCGGTATCCGCATCAGCCTCGCCGAGCTGATCGAGATGCGTCACCGTGTGCGCGAAGTGCAGCTGTTTTCCACGCCGAGCCAGCGCAGCCCGCTGATCGGCCTGCATCACTCCAAGTTTCGCGGGCGTGGTGTCGACTTCGATCAGGTGCGGGTCTATCAGGCTGGTGACGACGTGCGCACCATCGACTGGCGCGTCACCGCGCGCACTCAGGAACCCCACACAAAACTGTTTCATGAAGAACGCGAACGGCCGATTTTCATCATGGTCGAGCAAAGCACGCGGCTGTTCTTCGGCTCCGGGCTGATGTTCAAATCGGTATTGGCGGCGCAGGTGGCTGCGCTGATCGGCTGGGCGGCGCTCGGTCACAACGACCGGGTCGGCGGGCTGGTGTTCGGCGACAACGAGCATTACGAAATCAAACCGCGCCGCAGCAAGCAGAGCCTGTTGCAACTGCTCAACCGGCTGGTGAAGGTCAATCAGTCGCTGCACAGCGAGCGGGAGCCGGATCGCGATGCGTTTGGCGTAGCGCTGCGCCGGGCCCGCGAAGTACTGCGACCGGGCAGTCTGGTGATCGTGATCTGCGACGAACGCGCACTGTCCGACAGCGCCGAGCAACAGTTGAGCCTGCTGTCGCGTCATTGCGATCTGCTGATGCTGCCGCTGTCCGATCCGCTCGATCACGCCTTGCCTGCCGCCGGGCTGCTGAGATTCGCCGAGCGCGGCGCGCAGCTGGAACTCGACACCCTTAATTTCGATCTGCGCCAGACCTACCGCGCCCAGGCCGAAGCGCGCATCGCCCGCTGGGAATTGCTCGCGCAGAAGCTGCGCGTGCTGCTGATGCCGCTGAGTACCCAGAGCGAAATGGTCGAACAAATGCGCGAGTTCCTTAACCCGCAACGCCCGGGGAAAGGTCGATGAACGGCCTCGAACAACTGCAACCGTTGATCTCCCCTCCACCGATTCCCTTCTGGCCGCCGGCGCCGGGCTGGTGGCTGCTGCTTTTGCTGTTGCCGGTGCTCGGCTTCGTGGCCTGGCGCTTGCGGCGCTTTATTCCGATCAAGAAGAAACCGATCGTGCGCGCCGAACTGCCGCTCGACCCGGTGCGCATCGCCGCACTCGCCGAACTGGCGCAGATGCCCAAACCCTACGACGGCGCCCCGGCCGGGGCCTGGCTGCAGCAGCTCAACGGCCTGCTCAAGCGCCTGTGCCGCAACCACTATCCCTACAGCCAGAGCCATACCCTCAACGGCCGCAAATGGCTGGCATTTCTCGACAACCGTTGCCCCGCCGCCGGCCTGACCCGCTGGATGGTGCTCGTCGAAGGTGCCTACAAACCCGAGTGCAAACTCGACGACAAAGCCATCGCCGGCCTGACCCAGGCAGTCGACACCTGGATCCGCAAACATGTTTGAGTTCGCCTGGCCGTGGATTTTTCTGCTGTTGCCGCTGCCGTGGCTGATGCGTCTTGTGCTGCCGGTGGCTGACAGCGGCGAACCGGCGCTGAAGGTGAGTTTTCTGGCGGATCTGGAAGGCCTGGCCCGACGTCGCGCCCGCGCCAATCTGCCGGCCTGGCGACAGCAGGCGCCGTTCCTGTTGTTGTGGCTGTTTCTGCTGATCGCGGCTGCGCGCCCGCAATGGCTCGGTGAACCGCTGCCGATTGCCGCCAGCGGTCGTGATCTGCTGGTGGCCGTGGACGTGTCCGGCTCGATGGATTTCCCGGACATGCAATGGAACGACGAAGACGTCAGTCGCCTGTCGCTGGTTCAGCATTTGCTTGGTGATTTTCTCGAAAGTCGCGATGGCGACCGCGTTGGCCTGATCCTGTTTGGCAGTCAGGCTTACCTGCAAGCGCCGCTGACGTTTGACCGACGCACCGTTCGGGTCTGGCTTGATGAAGCGCGGATCGGCATCGCCGGCAAGAACACCGCCATCGGCGACGCCATCGGCCTGGCTCTGAAGCGCCTGCGCATGCGTCCGGCCCAGAGCCGGGTGCTGATTCTGGTCACCGATGGCGCTAACAATGGCGGCGAGATCGACCCGTTGACGGCCGCCCGACTGGCTGCCAGCGAGGGCGTGAAAATTTATCCGATCGGTATCGGCGCCGATCCCGAAGAAAGCGGCACCACGGCGCTGCTCGGCACCAATCCGACCCTGGATCTCGACGAACCGGCGCTCAAGGCTATTGCCGACGTCACCGGCGGCCGCTATTTCCGTGCCCGCGATGGCAAGGAACTGCAGGCGATCAAGGACACACTCGACCAGCTCGAACCCGTGACACAACAACCCACCCAGGCGCGCCCGGCACAGGCGTTGTATCAGTGGCCACTGGCGTTCGCCCTGCTGCTGAGCCTGCTGCTGGTGGCCCGCGTGTTATGGCCCGACAACCCGCTGCAACGACTGTTCACCAATGAGCTGTACCTGCAAAGCCCCCTGCCTGACTGGCGCGACCGCCTGAAGCGACTGCGCTTGCGGAGGCGTCGATGATCGCCCTGTGGCCGCACTGGTTCCGCCCCTGGTGGCTTCTGCTGCTGCCGGTGCTCGGCTGGCTGATCTGGCAGCTCTGGCACCGGCAGAAACGTGCCGGGCGCTGGCAGATGATTTTGCCTCCGGCCTTCCATGCCACGTTGCTCAGTGGCGGCAGCGGTCGCGACAGCAAGTTGCCGTGGGTCGCCCTGAGCGTGGCCTGGCTGCTGACGATTCTGGCGCTGCTCGGGCCGAGCTGGGAGCGGGTTGAACAGACCAGCCAGAAACCTGCCGATCCATTAGTGGTGGTGCTGGAGCTGACCCCGGAGATGCTCGCCACCGACTCGCCGCCGACGCGACTGGAACAGGCCCGGCGCAAACTGTTCGATCTGTTGCAGGCGCGCAGCGATGCGCAAACCGCCATCGTCGTCTACGCCGGCAGCGCCCACACGCTGGTGCCGCTGTCGGATGACCTGGCGACCAGCCGCAATTTGCTCGATGCGCTGAAACCGTCGCTGATGCCGGAAAGTGGCCATCGTGCCGACCTGGCGGTCGGCAAAGCGCTGGCCCTGCTGAAACAGGGTGCGCTCGGTCAGGGCCGGATTCTGCTGATCGGCTCCTCGCTTGACGAAATGGAGCGCCAAGGCATTCGCCGCGCACTTGGCGGCCAATCGGCACAACTGTTGATGCTCGGCGTCGGCACCGCCGAAGGTGCGCCGATTGCCCAAGAGGACGGCAGTTTCCTCAAGGACGAGCAAGGCGCGATTCGCGTACCGCAACTCGACAGTCCGGGCCTGGCAACGTTTCTCAACAGCGTCGGTGGCGAATACCACCCTGCCCGCCTGGACGAAGGCGATCTCGGCGCCCTCGGCTTGCTCAACGGTCCGCGCAGCCTGCGCGACGACGGCCAGACCGTGCGTCTGGATACGTGGGCCGATCAGGGTTACTGGCTGCTGTTGCCATTGTTGTTGCTTGCCGCGTGCGCCGGGCGCCGCGGCTGGTTGTTCTGCCTGCCCTTGCTGCTGTGCCTGCCGCAACCCGGCTACGCTTTTGATTTTGAGGACTTGTGGTTGCGTCCGGATCAACAGGGCCTGCATCTGCTCAAGCAGAAGCGCCCGGCTGAAGCTGCACGACATTTTGACGATCACCAATGGCAGGGGGTGGCGTTGTACGAGGCCGGCGACTACAGTGGCGCCGCCCAGCGCTTTGCCGAAGGTAGCGATGCCCGCGCCCATTACAATCGCGGCAATGCCCTGGCGAAAAGCGGTGAGCTGGAAGCGGCGATCGATGCTTATGAGCAGGCGCTGGAACTGCAACCGGATTTGCGCCCCGCGCAGACCAACAAGGCGTTGCTGGAAAACCTGCTGAAACAGAAAAACGCCCCGCCGCCAGTTGAACCGGATAACAAGCCGGCGCAGCAGAACCTGCCGGGCGACGAACCACCGCCCCCGACGGCTCCGCCGCCCGCCGTCAAAAGCGAGACCCACAGCGAAACGCAAGCGCAAGAGTCGCCCGGCGAACCACCGCCCACCACCCCGCCGTTACCGGGTGCGAACGAATTGCCGGACAGCGACGCGGACAAGGAACAGAACACAGAGCCCCAGTTGCACCCTGACGAAAGCAACCTCGAAGGCGAGCAACGACAGGCGCTGGAACAATGGCTGGGCAAAATCCCGGACGATCCGGGCGAACTGTTGCGACGCAAATTCTGGTACGAACAGCAACAACATCAGGATCAGGAAAACATTCGATGACCCGTTTCACCGCTCTCTTGCTGCCCCTGCTGATCTGCACGGCCACCGCCCAGGCGGCCGAGCTGACAGCCAGTGTGGATCGCAGTCGCCTGAACTCCGGCGAGACGGTCGAACTCACCCTCGAATCCAACGATGTCACGCAGTTTGGCAAACCGGATCTGAGCCCGCTGGAGCCGCTATTCGAGGTGCGCGGCACACGTCAGGTCAACCAGTTGAATACGCTCAACGGTGACAACCGCGCGACTACTCGCTGGATCATCACCCTGCTGCCGAAACAGAACGGAAGCGTGGAAATCCCGCCGCTGAAACTGGGTGAAGTCGAGAGCCAGCCGATCACCGTACAGGTGGTCGAGAGCGATACCCGTGAAGAAAAAAGCGCCGGTGAACCGGTGTTCATCGAAGCCAGCCTCGACCAGACCAGCGTGTACGTACAGGCCCAGGCCATCCTGACTTTGCGCATCTACCATTCGGTGTCGCTGTACGACGACAGCAGCCTGACACCGTTGCAGATCGCCGATGCCCGTATCGAACAACTGGGCGACATGCGCACCTACGAAAAAGACATCAACGGTGTGCGCCATGGCGTGATCGAGATGCGCTACGCGATCTATCCGCAGCAAAGCGGTTTGCTGACCATCGCCCCGCAGACGTTCAGCGCAACGCTGGTCGACACCCAGCCTGCGCAGGACGCCACAGCGCAGGGACCGAAACCCGGCAAACTGATGCGGGTCAGCTCCGCAGCGACGTCGCTGACGGTCAAACCCAAACCGATGACCTATCCCAGCGATGCGCCCTGGCTGCCGGCCCGCAGCCTGACCCTGAGCGAAAGCTGGAACCCGGAGCCGGAGCACACTCAGGTCGGCGATTCCCTGACCCGCAGCCTGACCCTCAAGGTCGAAGGCCTGGCCAGCTCGCAACTGCCTGCCCTGCCCGCCACCGAAGCCAACGGCCTGCGTCGCTATCCGGATCAACCGGTGCTGAACAATCAGAGCAGCGACCGCGGCCTGATCGGCATTCGTGAGGAGCGCGAAGCGTTGGTGCCCAGTCGCAGCGGCTCGATCGAGTTGCCAACGGTGGACGTGGTCTGGTGGAACACCTTCGAAGATCACCTGGAACACACCAGCCTGCCGGCGCGCACCCTGCAAGTGGCGAACAACCCGAGCCTGCAAGTCGACACCCCGGCGGGCAATACACAACCGCTCTACGGCGCTGACAGCGAAGCACTGTGGTGGTGGAAACTCAGCACCTTCGCGTTCGCCTGTACCACCCTGCTCGGCTTCGGCCTCTGGTGGCGCGCCCGTTGGCAACCGGCAATCCTGCGCGCCGCACAAACCGGCCCGAGCCCGCGCACCCTGCTCGACGACATCAAGCGCGCCAGCCAGGCCAACGACCCCCACGCCACCCGCCAGGCCCTCGACGCCTGGGCCCGTCAGCAGCCGGAAACCCTGGCGGATATGGCGGCGCGGTTTGTGCCGCTGTCGGATGCGCTCGACGGACTGAATGGCGCGCTCTACAGCGAGACAGGGCTGCATTGGCAGGGTGAAGATCTGTGGCGGGCGATCCGGACGATTCCGACAGCGGAACGGGTGCAGGATCCAGTTGGGGATAGTGGGTTGCCGCCGCTTTATCCGAAATAGGATTGCGATAAGTATCGCTGAGGGCGGCAATTGAAAAGACTCAAAAAGAGGGCTTCAAATGCTGACCTCGCCTCATCGCAGGTCAGCATTAAGGACCAAAAAGGGGACAATTTAATTAAATAAATCTGCCCCCCTTTTCTACTCATTCAATAATTAAACTTCGTCCGCACCTGCTCCCCTTCACGATAAGACAGAATAAAAGACTTCCATAGCTCACCGCGCTTGATTGCATTCGCCCTTAATCGCTCCACCAAAAAATAGACCTTTGAATCATCAAAATCGGCTTCCGCACTCCAGCTTTCTGAACCATTTTTCTCAACACAAAGTTCTGTCTCCATATGGCTTTCACCAACTTCGACATGATAGTGAAATGCGTCATATCCTTGAACGATTCCAGCCTCAACGATCTCAAAAACCTCTTTGATAATTTCGAAGTCTTCAGCAATCAATTTATGATCTCCGGAATTTGATTGGCTTCATTTTTAAACACTACGGTTTTAACCTTGTCATCAATTGTGTAGCTCAGCCTCAACGAACCATACAAAGCGGGACCATACAAAGCGGGACAGATTTAAATTAAAAAGGGGACAAATTTATTAGATCAAAATAAATCCGCCCCCCCTTTTTTAGCCTAAACAAAACACCTGCTTCTTATATCCCTGCATCATTCATAGTTAAACTTAGTTGTGACTTGCCCACCTTCACGATAGGACATGACAAAAGACGACCATGGCTCACCACGCCGAACCGCATTGGCTTTTAGTTCTTTCACCAAAAAATACAGATCTGAAATATCAAAATCAATTTCCGCATCTATCACACTGACACCATCCTTTTCCACTGCCAGTTCGGCTTCCATATAGCTTTCACCCACTTCCACCTCGTAGCGAAATGCATCATAGCCATGAACCATTCCGCCTTCGACCATCTGAAAAATCTTTTTCACGATCTCTAAATCTTCCGTAATCACTCTATTACCTCTGGAATTCTTCGTATACAAAGGGGACTATACAAAGGAGACAGATTTATTTAATCAAATAAATCTGCCCCCTTTTGAATGTTAAGTAACCCCTCATTAAAGATGATATTTGTGAAGGGACCTGCATGGGTGTCAAAGTCAGAAAAGACTTGCCAAACACTACGACCGGCTTCATCTATTAAATAGATATTTCTCGAACACTCAGCCTCATCGAAAAGTGCATCCTGCCCAAGTCGATCAATCAACACAACACTCAGGAACTCTGCGACCTTAATTACTTTTGACGTCTTCATCAGGCGCGACAAAGCTCTACATACACCGCCTCGACGGTGGCGTCATCTTCTTCGAAGTCAGGCACGTAAAACTTCAAACCCATATCAACAACATCAAAACCCGAGTTATTGAACACCAGCGTTTCTCCTCGTCTTTTCAGAAACTGCTGAACCACCAGGGCATCTTCACCGACCAGTTTCTGATCTCCCCAGACAAGCTCACTCCACTTCAAAAACTCAGCACCAACGACAATAAAACTTTCATCAAAGTACATGTGAACGCCTAAACCGTCATAAGCATCCGTCGGTACTGCCGAATCTTCAGTCTTGAAAAATTCCTCAAACTTTCCACCAAGGGTCGCTCGTGACTGGTCTCGCGTCATACCAACGCGAATCAATCCCAGATCACCGCGACCCATCAAGCTAAAAATCATAGTCATATCAAGCAACCTGTCAGGGCTGAAGCAGCCTTTAACAGCCCCAGCGTCAGCACTCAAGCCATTCACCTCGGCCACTGCAACAACAGCCTTGCGGGATGCTTCGACGTTCTCGTGCCAATACAAAGTTCTCAAACCCGCCAGCGCAACCAGCAATTCCCCGTCATATTTATCGCCTTCCAGAACGTCTTTGGTCAGTAAAGCGATGCCGATGGGCAACAATTCCCGCACATGCAAATCCTGCCTCAATGCACGACAGACATCTCCCACACTCAAGCAATCCAAGGGCGTATCGCGCACGGACAAATACCATTCATCCAACGACGAGAGCTTTCCCGGGGTCCCGTAAACATCCGGTCCTTGCTCCAGATCCCGAAACCTCATGCCTCGGCTCCCGGACTCAACGATTCAACCTGGTAGAAAGTAATATCCGGGCCATAGTTCTGCTCCGAGTTCGACACCTCTACACAAAACACCTTCTCTGGAAATTTTTCTTTCAGCACCATGCGCCACGCAAAACCCATCACATTGCACAATTGAAGAAACACGTCATCCGAAACACCAGCAGCAACCTGGCCAAAGACGTCATAGATTCTCACAACATTCAAAAACTTTTCAGTCTTTGAAATATCACCAGAGGCAAGGCCAGAACACCTATCAAACACTTCAGTCGAGAAATTCCGCGCTAAAAATATGCCACCCTCTTTCACCACAAAATCCGGGAAGAGCATTTTTGAAAACAACAGAATATGTTCGGGCTGGCATTGATCGAAGATGTACGAATAAACGTCCAGTCCTTCCTGATTCGACCACTGTTTTTTCCAGGAACAATACGCTGGATTGTCAGTAACGGAAGGTATCGAATTAACCCGTTTCATTGCGCTTGCTCCAGACTCTATGTCTCTGTGAGCTATCGTGGCGAGCAGGTTGAAGCACGACGAGTCGCCAGCCCCCAAAAGCGATATCAATATAGTGGCGCGATGGTAGGTAACCGGTGCCGGGGCGTCAATTAACGGGCTCACCGAGATCGCACCCGCCACCTCCCGGACAAGCCTGTCGGTCGCAATAATCTGTAAACTCTCCCCTCTTTCGCCGCCCTCCCATCCCGGCGGCCATCACCTCTTTATATTGCGGAGTCAGCCTTGCGTCTGTTTCACACCTCCGACTGGCACCTTGGGCAGAACCTGCACGGCCAGGAGCGCGATTTCGAGCACGCCTGTTTTCTCGAGTGGCTGCTGCGCCAATTGAAGCTGGCGCAGCCGGACGTGCTGCTGATCGCCGGCGACATCTTCGACACGGTCAATCCGCCGGTCAAAGCCCAGGAACGCCTCTACGATTTCATCGTCAGCGCCCATGAACAGCAGCCGTTGCTGACCATCGTGATGATCGCCGGCAACCACGATTCCGGTTCACGGATCGAGCTGCCCGCGCCGTTGATGCGGCGTTTGCGTACCCATGCGCTGGGTCGGGTGTTGTGGCTGGATGACGGCCAACTGGATGCTGAGCGTCTGCTGCTGCCGCTGCCGAATGCGTCCGGCGAGATCGCCGCGTGGTGCCTGGCGCTGCCGTTCCTGCGGCCTGCCGAAGTGACCGGCGCACATCTGGGCGATAACTATCTGCGCGGCATTGGCCAGGTGCATGAATGGCTGATCGAAGCGGCCAACGCCAAGCGCCAGCCGGGCCAGGCGCTGGTCGCCATCAGTCATGCGCATATGGCCGGCGGCTCGGTGTCGGAAGACTCCGAGCGCAGCCTGATTATCGGCAACGCCGAAGCCCTGCCTGCCAGTCTGTTCGGGCCGAGCATCAGCTACGTCGCCCTCGGCCATTTGCACAAGCCGCAGAAGGTCAATGGTGAAGAACGGATTCGCTACAGCGGCTCGCCGATTCCGTTGTCGTTCTCGGAAATCGCCTATCAACATCAGATTCTCGACATCGTGCTCGACGGCGAAACCCTGGTCAGCGTCGAGCCAATGCTGATCCCCCGCTCCGTCAATCTGCAACGCCTCGGCCCTGCACCGCTGGCGGAAATCCTGTTGCAACTGGCCGACCTGCCGAATATCGACCTGCTGGCCGAAACCCAGCGCCAGCCGTGGCTGGAAGTCCGTGTTCGTCTCGATGAGCCACAGCCGGATCTGCGCCATCAGGTCGAAAGCGCCCTGCAAGGCAAGGCTGTGCGACTGGTGCGAATCGCCGCCGAATATGCGGGCAACCGTGGCGCTGACGGCGCCGAGGACGGTAGCGCGCTGATCGAACTGGACCAGCTCACGCCCCAGGAATTGTTCAGCCGCGCCTGGCTCGACAACTACGGCAGCGAGGTCGACGAGCAAACCCTCAAGGACTTCGCCGAGCTTCTGCAAGACGTACAAATGGAGGGCGAGCAGCCATGAAGATTCTCGCCATTCGTTTGAAGAACCTCGCGTCGCTGGCCGGCCCGTTCGAGATCGATTTCACCGCCGAACCGCTGGCCAGCGCTGGACTGTTCGCAATCACCGGCCCGACTGGCGCCGGCAAAAGTACTTTGCTCGATGCGCTGTGCCTGGCGCTGTTCGGCGCAGTGCCGCGTCTGAACAACACCGGGCGTGACGCCAAGGTGCCGGACGCCGACGGTGAAATCGCCACCGGCGACCCGCGCACCCTGCTGCGTCGTGGCACCGGCGAAGGTTTTGCCGAGGTGGATTTTGTCGGCGTCGACGGCCGCCGCTATCGCGCGCGCTGGGAAGCCAACCGCGCCCGGGAAAAGGCCGGCGGCAAGTTGCAGGCCAGCCGTCAGAGCCTGCGCGACATCGATCAGGACCAACTGCTCGCCAGCCAGAAAGGCGAGTACAAGACTCAGCTCGAAGCCGCGCTGGGCCTGAACTTCGAACAGTTCACCCGCGCCGTGCTGCTGGCCCAGAGCGAGTTCAGTGCCTTCCTAAAGGCCGATGACAACGACCGCAGCGAACTGCTGGAAAAACTCACCGACACCGCGCTCTACACCCGCCTCGGACGTCGCGCGTTCGACAAGACCAAAGAGGCCCGCGAAGCCCACAAGCAATTGCAGGATCAGGCCACCGGCGTGACCCCGCTGGCCCCCGAGGCTCGCGCCGAACTCGACGAGCGCTTCAATGCCGCCCAGCAACAACTGAAGTTGCAGCAGGCGCAGCTCAAGCAGATCGAGCAACAGCACGACTGGCTCAAGGAACTGCTGCGGTTGCAAGACTCGCAACAAGCCGCCGCCGAACAACTGCGCAGCGCCGAGCACGAGCGAGAGTCGCTGGCCGGTGAGCGTCTGAAGCTCACCCGCCTGGAACAGCTCGCTCCGCAACGACACCAGTTCGCCCGCAAAACCGAACTCGATGCACTGCTGACGCCACTCGCTGCACAGATCCACGCGCACACCCAACAGCAAGGCGAATTGGCTGAGCGCCAGACGCGCCTGGAACAGGATCTCGCCGCGGCGCAGATCGCCCTGACCCAGGCGCAAACGCAGCAAAGCGAAAGCGCACCGCTGTTGCGCCAAACCTTCGAGGAGCAAAGCACCCTCACTCGCCTCGCCAAGGACGTCGCGTCCGGCACCGAAGCGAAGCACGCGGCAGAGCAAGCCTGCGTCCTGGGCCAGAGCACAATTCAGACCCTGCTTGATCAGCAAAAACAGGTCGCCGACCGCTTGCAACGTATCGCCGCCGATCTTGAGCAAAGCGCTCATCTGGCACCGTTGAGCGAAGCGTGGAATGCCTACCGCGACCGCTTGCAGCAACTGATGCTGATCGGCAATCGGTTGAACAAAGGCCAAAGCGAACTGGCCTCTCTCGAAGAAAACGCCACCCGCGCAACCGATGCGCTTGCCACGCAAAAGCAGCAGCTGGAAGTGCTGTTCAAGGAGGCTGGCGCCGAACCGGACGCGGTCGCCGAACAGATCGGCATCCTCGGCAATCTGTTGCAGGACAACCGCAAGCAACTACGCGCCATCGAAGACCTGACGCGTCTGTGGACCAGTCGGCAGGATCTGGACAAACGCAGTGCCGAGTTGCAACAGCGTCAGCTCGATGCGCAACAGGAGCGTGAGCGCCTGATCCAGGACGGGGTGAAAACCAAGTCCGAGCTGACCGTCGCCGAGCAGACCCTCAACGTCACCCGAGAACTGCTCGAGCGTCAGCGTCTGGCCCGCAGTGCCAGTGTCGAAGAGCTGCGCGCGCAGTTGCAGGACGACCAGCCGTGCCCGGTTTGCGGCAGCAACGAACATCCGTATCACCAGCCGGAAGCCCTGCTGCAAAGCCTCGGCCGTCACGATGAAAACGAGCAGGCCAGCGCGCAGCAAGCGGTCGATCAGTTGAAGGAGAAACTGACCGAGCTACGTGCCAGTGTCGGTGGCGTGATTGCCCAACAGAAAGAGTTGCTGCAACAGCAGGAACAACTGGCGGCACAACAGCAAACGCTGACGCCGAGTATCGAAGCGCATCCGCTGGCTGCGTCGTTGTTGAATCAGGACAGTGACAAGCGCGCAGCGTGGCTGACCCGCCAGAATGAGCAACTGAACCAGAGCATCACCCAGGACGAACAGCGCCAGACGGCCCTGCTCACACTGCAACAGGATGCGGCTCGGCTGACCCAGCAATTGCGTCAGGCCGAGACGGCACACCAGCAAGCCACCCAGCACCTGAGCAATCAGCAACGCGAACTGAGCGCTGACCGCCAGCGTCTGGACGAGGAACTGGCAGCCTTCGCCACACTGCTGCCGAGCGACACCCTTGATGCCTTGCGCGCCGAACCGGCCTCGACCTTCATGCAGCTTGACCGACAGATCGCCGAGCGTCTGGCGCAAGTCGATCTGCAAAAGGAAGAACTGGCCGAGCAACAACAACGCCAGCAGACACTTGAGAAAGAACAGGATCGCCAACAGGGCCGTGTGCAGCAGCTGCAAAACGCTGAGCAGCAACTCAACACGCTGACCGAACAGCAATTCGCCAGCCAGCAGAAGCTGGCGCAATTGCTGGGCGATCACACCTGCGCCGAGCATTGGCAGCAGCAACTGGAGCAGGCCGTGGAACAGGCGCGCAACGCCGAATCCACGACGACTCAGGCGCTACAGGAAGCGCGTACGCAACGGGTGCAAATCGCCGCCGAGCTGAAAGCGCAGCAGGAGCGTCTGCAAGCGCTGGAAACCGAAGACCGCGATCTGGCCGGCAAGATTGCCGACTGGCGCGCGCGCCATCCGGAGCTGGATGACGGCGGCCTCGAAGACCTGCTGCGGGTCGATGATGCGCAAGTCGATGAACTGCGCGAGCGCTTGCAGCGCAACGAAAAAGCCGTTGAGCAGGCAAAGGTATTGTTGCAGGAACGCGAGCAACGCCTGCTCGACCATCAAGCCCAACACAACGGCCATCTGGATGCCGAACAACTCGCCAGTGCCCTCGCCGATCTGCAACACCAGTGCACGGCCAGCGAACAGCAATGCGCCGAACTGCGCGCCGAGCAAGCCGAAGACCAGCGGCGCCAGAACGCCAATCAGGCGCTCGCGCAGCAGATCGCCGACGCCTATGCCGAGTATCAGCGCTGGGCGCGGCTCAATGCGCTGATCGGCTCGGCCACCGGCGACACGTTCCGCAAGATCGCCCAGGCCTACAACCTCGACCTGCTGGTGCATCACGCCAACGTGCAGCTGCGGCAACTGGTCAAGCGCTATCGCCTCAAGCGCGGCGGTAGCATGCTCGGCTTGCTGGTGATGGACACCGAAATGGGCGACGAACTGCGTTCGGTACATTCGCTGTCCGGCGGCGAAACCTTCCTCGTGTCGCTGGCCCTCGCCCTCGGCCTGGCCTCGATGGCGTCCAGCACGCTGAAGATCGAATCGCTGTTCATCGACGAGGGCTTCGGCAGCCTCGATCCGGAATCCCTGCAACTGGCCATGGACGCCCTCGACGGCTTGCAGGCGCAAGGCCGCAAGGTCGCGGTGATTTCCCACGTGCAGGAAATGCACGAGCGGATTCCGGTGCAGATTCAGGTACAGCGCCAGGGCAACGGTTTGAGCACACTGGAGGTGAAATGAACACGCTGTATTCCTTCCGCCGCTGCCCGTACGCGATGCGGGCGCGGATGGCCCTGCGGTATTCGGGTGTGCCGGTTGAGATCGTTGAAGTCAGCCTGAAAGCCAAACCGGCGGAGATGCTGGCGATCTCGCCCAAGGGCACGGTGCCGGTGCTGGATGCGGGCGGTCAGGTGATCGATGAAAGCCTGGAGATCATGCGCTGGGCGCTGGCGCAGAATGATCCGGATGACTGGTTGCTGGGTGGCGATTCGAGAATCGCCGAGTTGATTGAAGCCAACGATCAAGTGTTCAAGATTCACCTGAATCGCTACAAGTACGCCGAGCGTTATCCGGAACAACCGATGGAGGCTCATCGCGCGGAAGGTGCGTTGTTCTTGCAAAAGCTCGATGACTTGTTGGAGGGTCGCGAATACTTGCTGGCCAATCATCCGAGCCTGGCCGATGTCGCGCTGTTACCGTTCGTTCGCCAGTTCGCCCATGTTGATCGCGACTGGTTTGCCCAGACGCCTTACGTGCGGTTGCAGGCCTGGTTACAGCAGTTTCTTGAATCGGAACTGTTCACCGGCATCATGAAAAAGTAGGCGCGTTACGCCAGCACTTCACACATGCCGATGGCCGAGCAATCCACTTCAAACGGGCCGAGAAAACCGCTGGGGGTTTTTACTGGCGGATTGCCGGCCAACAGCCCCAGCGCATTGGCCCGTTCGATGTTGTGAGCGATGCTGTGATTGGCCTCTATGGCCCGGGCCAGTCCTCCGACCGAGCCCTGACCGAATCCCAAAAGCGAAGCACCGTTGGTCATGAACGCGAGCCCGGCAATGACCCATAATCTGTAGCCTTTCATGCTCCGCCGACTCCCGCGAGTTCAGCTGAATCCACCGCTGCGCTCTGCGAGCGAAGTTCGAACTGGATGCCGGGATGTGCGACGTCGATCGGTGCTTCGAAGCTGTGTTGCGACTGCGACGCCAGACTGACAAACAGCACCATGACCAGGTACAGACCGATGGCCACGTAGGCGCCGCGTTTGGCGGAAGTGATGATTGAAGTGGCCATGATGTGTGCTCCGTGGACAATGTTTCGAGGTCCACAGAATCGATCAAAAAAGCCGGAGTAACCACTCAGGGTTTTCCATAGTAACCATCAGCTTCGTTGATTATTTAGCCGGTCTATCTCGCCGTTTGAAAATAGCTATCGCCGGTCATTACGTAGGCAAAAAACTGCCCAAGGCTGCGATCTTTTGATTTTGCTTTTTGGGAAACAAGATCAAAGGATCGCAGCCTTGGGCAGTTCCAGGGCGTGACGGAAATTTCAGTGTTGAGCTTTGTGATCCAGCGCGGCGTAGAAGTTGGCGCTTTGTTGCAGGTATTTCTGGGTGTAGCTCTGGGTGTGGGATTTTTTGTCGCTGATTTCAACGTTGGCACTGGCTGGCAACGCAACGGTGGCTGAGATGGCGGAAGCGGCGATGATCGAGAAGAGATTGAAGTTCATGGCGGTAACCCTCGTGTTCAATTGGCTTGCTTGCCCGGTTGGGCCGTGAAGCAAACTTAACGCTCGAGGGTTGATCGCTTGAAATGCTTTGCAACATTACCTGTTATCAGCAGGATTAATACAAAGCTTCAGGCCCCGTAGACCGGGGCCTGCGGCTTATTGACGCACGAGAAACTTGAGGTCGCTCGGGGCATCCATCGACAGCTTTTGCACGGTTTTTCCCAGCAGACCGGTCTTGCCGTCGCGCTCGACCACGACAATCTGGTTGCTTTTCTGGTTGGCAATCAGCAGGAATTTGCCACTCGGATCGAGGCTGAACTCACGCGGGTGATCGCCTTCCACCGAACGTCGTTGCAGTTCCTTGAGCTGGCCGCTGGCCGGATCGATAGCGAACACCAGCAGCTGATTGGCGGTGCCACGGTTGCTGACGTAGAGGAATTTGCCGTCGGCGGACGCGTGCAGCGCGGCGGCAGCTTTGTCCGCAGTCGGCTGGCCGGCAGCCAGATCGACCATTTGCGTCTGGGTCAGCACGCCGTCCTTGTAGTCGAATACCGCGACCTGGGCGCTCATTTCCATGGTCAGCCAGGCATGTTTGCCGTCAGCGCTGAACAGCAGATGACGCGGGCCGCTGCCGGCTGGCAGTTGCACCGACGCGGTTTTCGCCGGGGTCAGCGGCAGGTCCGGGTTGGCTTTCGGGTCGAATTGGTAGATGAAGACTTTGTCGGCGCCCAGGTCATTGGAGAACACATAACGACCGTCCGGCGAAGAGACCGTCGAGTGCACATGGTTCGAGGCCTGCCGCTCGGGATTGACCCGGCTCGCCGGGTGCGCACTCATCTGCACCACCGGTTTGAGCTTGCCATCGCTGCCGACCGGCAATACCGCGAGGGTGCCGCCCGGGTCTTCAACCACCGAGTAGTTGCTGACGAACAGATGGCTGGCGTCGCCGCTGAGGCTCGAATGGGTCGGCTCGTTGCCCAGGCTTTGGACTTGATTGATCAGGGCCAAGGCGTGGGTTTTCGGATCGATGGAATAGCTACTCACGCGGCCGACCGGATCTTTCTGGCCAGAGCCGTTTTCGTTGACCACGAACACCCGGTGCTGATCCTTCGAAAGGGTCAGCCACGACGGGTTTTCGCTCTTGATCACTTGCAGCGGTTTGGCGTCGATCTGGCCGGTGGCGCTGTCGAAGTTCATCCGGTAGATGCCTTCGCTGGTGCCGGCGGTGTAGGAGCCCACCAAAAACTGGAAGCTCTCGGCCGAAGCACTGGAAAGACCCATCGCGCCGACGCTGCCGGCCATCAGCAATGGCCAGAGTTTACGCATGTTCATTCGGTTTCATCATCGTCATCGGCGCTGCTGAGTACATCACCGAGGCAGACCAGACGGTGTTCGCCAACGGTTTTGGTGTCGCTGGCAAAACCGACGATCAGCCAGCTCTGCAGATCTTCATCAAACGTCGCCGCTGCAACCTGGGCCGGGGTGAACTCCCAATGCTTGGCTGCCCGGCCATCGATGCATTCGATGTGCAGGTTGTCGTCTTCGTCGAGGGCGAATTCGAAAGCGTGCAGGCCGTCGATTTCGACCATACCGCAGTGTTCGAGGGCGTTGAGAAGGGTGTCGGTTACGGCAGTCATGGCAATCATGTCTTTCAGGGGGAAAGGGCCAATGATAGCTCAATGTGGCCGCTGAGCTCCTGTGGGAGCGAGCTTGCTCGCGAATACGGAGTGTCAGGCAATCAACAAGTGACTGGACGACCGCCTTCGCGAGCAAGCTCGCTCCCACAGGGATCTCGGTGTGGCTTAGAGGGCGTCGCGCGATGGCTTGCCGTCGACCAGCCGCTGAATGCGTAGCGGGTTGGCGTTTTTCAGCGGTTCCGGCAGCAGACTGTCGGGGTAGTTCTGGAAGCACACCGGACGCAGGAACCGATCGATTGCCAAGGTGCCGACCGAGGTGCCGCGAGCATCGGACGTTGCCGGATACGGCCCGCCGTGAACCATCGAATCGCACACCTCCACACCGGTCGGATAACCGTTGAGCAGGATCCGTCCGACCTTCTGTTCCAGCAACGGCGTCAGCTCCGGGAAGCGTTCAAAATCCGCCTGCTCACCGATAATCGTCGCCGTCAGTTGCCCATGCAGGCCCTGCAATGCCGCGCTCAGCTGCGCCTTGTCGGCCACTTCGACGATCACCGTGGTCGGGCCGAACACTTCCTCCTGCAGCACTTCATCGCCGTCGATCAGCAGGCTGACATCCGCTTTGAACAACTGCGGCTGCGCCTGATTGCCCTGCTGCGGGTTGCCCGCCAGGTGCTCGATGCCGGTGTGCGCCAGGAGTTTTTCCAGGCCCTTGCCGTAGCTGCCGAGGGTGCCGGCATTGAGCATGGTTTGCGCCGGTTGATCACCGATCAGCGCCGCGACTTGCTCAACGAATGCCGTGAATTGCGGCGAACGGATACCGATCACCAGACCCGGGTTGGTACAGAACTGGCCGCAGCCTTGCACTACCGATGCGGTGAGATCCCGGGCAACGGTTTCCGAGCGCTCAGCCAGCGCCTGAGGCAACACGATCACCGGGTTGATGCTCGACATCTCGGCGAACACCGGGATCGGCTGAGGCCGTGCGGCGGCCATGTCGCACAGCGCCCGTCCGCCCCGCAGCGAACCAGTGAAGCCCACGGCCTGAATGGCCGGATGTTTGACCAGCCATTCGCCGACACCGCCGCCGTAGATCATGTTGAACACACCAGCGGGCATTGCGGTTTTCTCTGCTGCACGAATCAGCGCATCGGCGACAAGCTCGGCCGTGGCCATGTGACCGCTGTGGGCCTTGAACACCACCGGGCAACCGGCCGCCAGCGCCGACGCGGTATCGCCGCCAGCGGTGGAGAATGCCAGCGGAAAATTGCTCGCGCCGAACACCGCCACCGGTCCCAGGCCGATGCGGTACTGGCGCAGATCCGGACGTGGCAGCGGTTGACGATCCGGCAGCGGCAGGTCGATCCGCGCACCGTAGAAATCGCCACGTCGCAGGACTTTGGCGAACAAGCGCATCTGGCCGCTGGTGCGCCCTCTTTCACCCTGTATCCGCCCTGCCGGCAATGCGGTTTCGCGGCAGACCACGGCCACGAAGTCATCGCCCAGCGCGTCCAGTTCATCGGCGATTGCATCGAGAAACTGCGCGCGGCGTTCGGCACTGAGGCTTCGATACGCCGGATACGCCGCCGCAGCGGCCTTGGCGGCTGCATCCACTTCCGCTTCCGTGGCCTGAATGAAATCGTGAGGCAGTGCCTCGCCCGTGGTGGCGTCGACGCTTTGCAGCTTCACGTTTCCTGCCGCACTGCGACGGCCGCCGATGTAGTTGTGGCCGAGAATCTGAGTCATGGGATCTCCTTAAAGGGTGCCGATGCTGTCCGGTTCGAATGCCGCTGCGACCGGGGCGATGCCGTTGACCAGCGGTGCGCCGAATTCGGCCTGGCTGATCTCGAACACGTCGCCCGGCTGAGTGCGGATGCCATCGGCGAACGACAGGGTCGCGGTGCCGAAGAAGTGAATGTGCACGTCACCGGGACGCAGGAACTGGCTGTACTTGAAGTGGTGATATTCGAGGTTCGCCAGGCTGTGGCACATGTTGGCCTCGCCGCTGAGGAATTCGTTCTGCCACAGCACTTCACCGTCGCGCAGGATGCGGCTGGTGCCGGCCAGATGTTGAGGCAGTTCACCGACACGAAGTTCCGGGCCATAGCTGCAACTGCGCAGCTTCGAGTGAGCCAGGTACAGGTAATTCTTGCGCTCCATGACGTGATCGGAGAACTCGTTGCCCACCGCGAAACCGAGGCGATACGGCTTGCCGTCGTGGCCGATGATGTAGAGGCCGGCCATCTCCGGTTCTTCGCCGGCGTCTTCGGCAAACGGCGGCAGCGGGAACGGCTGACCGGGACGCACGACGATGCTGCCGTCGCCCTTGTAGAACCATTCTGGCTGCACGCCCGCCTGCCCCGCCGCCGGTTTGCCGCCCTCCACGCCCCACTTGAAGATACGCATGGTGTCGGTCATCGCAGCTTCGTCGCCGGCCTGCTGGTGCATTTTGTCCCGTGCTGACGCGCTGCCCAAGTGCGTGAGGCCAGTGCCGCTGACCAGCAGGTGCGCCGGGTCCGGGTGATCCAGCGGCGGCAGGATGCGCAGTTTGGCCAGCAGTTCGGCGTAATCGTGACTGATGCCCAGGCCGAGGGTTTGCACTTGCTGCGCGAGGGTGCTGCCGGCCTCGATCGCGGCCAGGGCCAGATCGCGGACCGTGCGCGCATCCTGTACTTCACGCACCAGACCGTCCTCGACCACCCCGACACGGCGCTCGCCGCTACTCAATTCGAATTGAACCAGACGCATGTTTTTCTCCTATTACCTCAAAAACACCGCTGATCCCTGTGGGAGCGAGCTTGCTCGCGAAGGCGGTGCATCAGTCACGACAAATATTGAATGTGCCGACCACTTCGCGAGCAAGCTCGCTCCCACAGGGTCGGTGATAGTCATTCAGGTACGGGTCGCACCACGGGCGCTGGCGGCGAACTGATCCACCGGCAATACGTGTTTACGCTCCAGCAAGCGATAGACGACGCCCGTCAGAATCAGCCCGAACACCATCACTCCGGACAGGAAGTACAGGCCCGACGCGAGGTTGCCGGTGTATTCCTTCAACGCGCCGATCACGAACGGGCCGATGTAGCCGCCGAGGTTGCCCACCGAGTTGATCAATGCGATCCCGGCCGCCGCGCTGGCGCCGGCGAAGAAGCGACCCGGCAGCGTCCAGAACACCGCCGTGCAGGAAAACAGCGCGAATGCCACCAGACACAACGCCGCCAGTTGCGCCGCCGGCAGCGCCAGCCAGGCACTGAGGAACAGGCCGATCGCGCCCAGCACATAAAGCACCGCCAGATGCCCGTAACGATCATTCAAACGGTCGGAACTGCGCGGAATGATCAACAGGCCGATGATCCCGAAAACGTACGGCACCGATGACACGAAACCGGTCACCAGATCGCTGCCGCCGAACTGTTTGATCAGGGTCGGCAGCCACAGGCCCAGGCCATAAATGCTCAGGGTCACCGGCAGATAAAACAGCGCCAGCAGCAACACGCGTTTGTCTTTCAGCGCATGCAGAGGATTGCCGTGACGGGTCTGGCCGTATTCCTGCAGGTCCTTTTTCAGCTCGCCGGTCAGCCAGTCTTTCTCGGCCTGATCCATCCATTTCACTTGCTGCGGGCCGTCCGGCAACCAGCGCAATACCGGCCAGGTCAGCAGGATCGCCGGGGTGCCGATGACGATGAACAGCCACTGCCAGCCGTGCAGGCCGAGGATGCCGTCCATGCCCAGCAAACCGCCCGAGACTGGGCCGGTGATCATCATCGCGATGGGTTGGGAAAGGATGAACAGCCCGAGGATCTTGCCGCGATGGCGCACCGGGAACCACTGAGTGATGTAGTACAGAACGCCGGGAAAGAACCCCGCCTCCGCCGCGCCGAGCAGAAAGCGCATCACGTAGAAACTGTGCGGGCCCTGGACGAAGGCCATGCCGATCGTGATCGCGCCCCAGGTAATCATGATCCGCGCGAACCAGCGCCGTGCGCCGAAGCGTTCGAGCATCAGGTTGCTGGGAATCTCTAACAGAAAGTAGCCGATGAAAAACAGCCCGGCGCCGAGGCCGTAGGCGGCATCGCCGATGCCGATGTCGGCGCCCATGTGCAGCTTGGCGAAGCCGACGGCGGAGCGATCCACATAGGCGATCAGGTACAGCAGGATCAGGAAGGGAATCAGTTTCAGCGTGATGCGCCGGACAAGCCGCAGTTCCTGGCTCATGAGATCGGTCTCCGATTGTTGTTTTTATGGAACCTCGGGGGACGCCTCTCGCGGAAAACCGCCAGGGCCATCCCTCCATCGAAATCGACTATATAGTAATACTAATTACGCAACAACACTTCCAAACAGTCGATTTTGCGCTTATGTTTAGACGAAGCTCGCAAACAATAGTCTTACAATAAGAGAATGGATCATGTCTGATAAGAAACCCACCCTGCGCTCCGCCCAATGGTTTGGCACGGCCGACAAGAACGGCTTCATGTACCGCAGCTGGATGAAGAATCAGGGCATCGCCGACCATCAGTTCCACGGCAAGCCGATCATCGGCATCTGCAACACCTGGTCGGAACTGACCCCGTGCAACGCGCACTTCCGCCAGATCGCGGAGCACGTCAAACGCGGGGTGATCGAGGCCGGTGGTTTCCCGGTGGAATTCCCGGTGTTTTCCAATGGCGAATCGAACCTGCGCCCGACCGCCATGCTCACCCGCAACCTGGCGAGCATGGACGTCGAGGAAGCGATTCGCGGCAACCCGATTGACGGCGTGGTGCTGCTGACCGGTTGCGACAAGACCACCCCGGCCCTGCTGATGGGCGCGGCCAGTTGCGACGTGCCGGCGATCGTTGTCACCGGCGGGCCGATGCTCAACGGCAAGCACAAGGGCAAGGACATCGGTTCCGGCACCGTGGTCTGGCAACTCAGCGAACAGGTCAAGGCCGGCACCATCACCATTGACGATTTCCTCGCAGCCGAGGGTGGCATGTCCCGCTCTGCCGGCACCTGCAACACCATGGGGACCGCGTCGACCATGGCCTGCATGGCCGAAGCGCTGGGCACTTCGCTGCCGCACAACGCGGCGATTCCGGCGGTGGATGCACGGCGTTATGTGCTGGCGCACATGTCCGGCATGCGTGCGGTCGAAATGGTGCGTGAAGACTTGAAACTGTCGAAGATCCTGACCAAGGAAGCCTTCGAAAACGCGATCCGGGTCAACGCGGCGATTGGTGGTTCGACCAACGCGGTAATCCACCTCAAAGCCATCGCCGGGCGCATCGGCGTCGAGCTGGATCTGGACGACTGGACCCGCATCGGTCGCGGCATGCCGACCATCGTCGACCTGCAACCGTCCGGGCGTTTCCTGATGGAAGAGTTCTACTACGCGGGCGGCTTGCCGGCCGTGCTGCGGCGCCTCGGCGAGGCCAATCTGATTCCGAATCCGAACGCATTGACCGTCAACGGCAAATCCATTGGCGAGAACACCAAGGACGCGCCGATCTACGGCGAGGACGAAGTTATCCGCACCCTCGACAACCCGATCCGCGCCGACGGCGGGATCTGCGTGTTGCGCGGCAACCTGGCGCCGCTGGGCGCGGTGCTCAAGCCATCAGCCGCCACGCCGGAGCTGATGCAGCACCGTGGCCGCGCCGTCGTTTTCGAGAACTTCGACATGTACAAGGCGCGAATCAACGACCCGGAACTGGACGTCGATGCCAACTCGATTCTGGTGATGAAGAACTGCGGGCCGAAGGGTTATCCGGGCATGGCCGAAGTCGGCAACATGGGCTTGCCGGCCAAGCTGCTGGCACAGGGCGTGACCGACATGGTGCGCATCTCCGACGCGCGCATGAGCGGCACCGCTTACGGCACCGTCGTGTTGCACGTCGCCCCGGAAGCGGCAGCCGGCGGGCCTTTGGCGGCGGTGAAGGAAGGTGACTGGATCGAGCTGGACTGCGCCAGCGGACGTTTGCACCTGGACATTCCGGACGCTGAACTGGCGGCGCGCATGGCGGATCTGCAACCACCGCAGCAATTGTTGGTGGGTGGCTATCGTCAGCTGTATATCGACCATGTGCTGCAGGCGGATCAGGGGTGTGATTTCGACTTCCTGGTCGGTTGCCGAGGGGCTGAAGTGCCGCGCCATTCCCACTAAAACCGCCGCCCCTGTGGGAGCGAGCTTGCTCGCGATTGCGATTTATCATTCAACATCCAGGTTGGCTGACACTCCGCTATCGCGAGCAAGCTCGCTCCCACATTTGCTTTGTGTATCCCCCTCAAGAATGAGCCATGCCTGCTATGATGCGCGGCATCTCCATCGCTCAGGATCGCGCCGCTCCCCATGGATTACCGCAAACCTTCCGACCGTAAAAGCATGCACTCGCGCATCGTCCAGGAACTGGGCATGCAGATTGTTTCCGGACGCTTTTTGCCTTGCGACAAGCTGCCCGCCGAAGCCTTGCTCTGCGAGGAGTACGCGGTCAGTCGACCGGTGTTGCGCGAAGCCACCCGAGTGCTGGTCGCCAAGGGCCTGGTGTATTCGAAACCGCGCGTTGGTACCGTGGTCAAGCCGCGCCGCGAATGGCACATGCTCGACCCGGACGTGCTGCACTGGCTGATGCAAAGCAGCCCGCAGAACGAGTTCTTCAATGTCCTGACCAGCGTGCGCAGCATCATCGAACCGGCCGCCGCCGCCCTCGCCGCCCAGCACGCGACCGATGCCGACATCGCCTCGATTGCCGAGGCTTACCAACGCATGGAAGCGGCGCCGACCCCGGAGGCCTTGCTGCAACCGGATCTGGATTTTCACAGCCGGATTGCCGACGCGACCCACAACGACTTGCTGGCGAACCTGTGCAACATGCTGTCGGTGGCGATTGCCGAGGCGTTGAAGCATTCGAACCAGCGGCCGAACCTGCATGAACTGGCGCTGCCTCGGCACAAGGCGATTTTGACGGCGATCGAGAATCGGGATGCGCTGGGGGCTCGGCATGCGACGTTGGTGCAGCTGGATGATGCGCGGAGTGCCTTGAGTGTTGTGCTTGGGGCGGATATTTCGTAGGTCGTTAGTCCGCCGGCCCTCACCCTAGCCCTCTCCCAAGGGGAGAGGGAACCGATTGGGGGATATTGGAGAGATACACCGACTTGAACGATCTGCCTTGAATCCATAATCGACTCGGTTTTTCAGGTCGATGTTTGACGAAGCACAACTCGGTCAGTCCCCTCTCCCTTTGGGAGAGGGCTAGGGTGAGGGGGCTTTTGATCTTGCCCCACAAAAAAAGCCGCAACCCTAAGGTTGCGGCTTTGTCGTTTCAGACGCCCGGATCAGTGAGCAAACAGCGAATTGCCCTTCTGCCCCGCCAGTTTCTCCGGCTTGATCAGGAACTTCGCCAGTGCCGGCAGCAGCCACAGCGCACCGAACATGTTCCACAGCAGCATGAAGGTCAGCATCAGGCCCATGTCGGCCTGGAACTTGATCGCCGAGAAGATCCAGGTGCACACGCCGATGGCCAGGCACAGACCGGTGAACAGCACCGCTTTACCGGTGGATTTCAGGGTCTGGTAATAGGCTTCCTGCAACGGCAGGCCGGCACGCAGGAAACTCTCCAGGCGGCTGTAGATGTAGATGCCGTAGTCCACGCCGATCCCCACGCCCAGCGCCACCACCGGCAGCGTCGCCACTTTCACGCCGATGCCCATGAACGCCATCAGCGCGTTGCCCAGCACCGAGGTCAGCACCAGCGGCAGCACGATGCACAAGGTCGCCGCCCATGAACGGAAGGTGATCATGCACATCACCGCCACGCAGATGTAGACCAGGATCAGGATGGTCAGCTCGGACTTCTTGATCACCTCGTTGGTGGCTGCCTCGATCCCGGCGTTACCGGCGGCGAGGATGAATTCCAGGCCTTCCTTGTTGTTTTCCTTGGCGAAGTCCTGCACCGCATGCACTGCGCGATCCAGGGTTTCGGCCTTGTGGTCGTTGAGGAACACCAGCACCGGCGCCAATGAGCAACTGTTGTTGTACAGGCCGTCGGCACGGGCGATGGAGTTGTTCAGCACGTCCGGGTTGCGCGACAGGGTTTCCCATTTCAGGTTGCCCTCGTTCATGCCCTTGATCATCTGCTTGGACACGGTCACCAGCGAGATCGCCGACTGCACGCCCTCGGTGTTCTGCATCTTCCACATCAGCTCGTCGATCGGCGCCATGGCTTCATAGCGCGAGCAACCTTCGGACTTGGTCTTGACCATCACCACCAGCACGTCGGAACTGGTCGAGTAGTTGCTGATGATGAAGTTGTTGTCTTTGTTGTAGCGCGAATCCGGACGCAGTTCCGGCGCACCCTGATCGAGGTCGCCGATCTTCAGGTTCTGGCTGTACCAGAGGCCGCCACCGAACGCGACCAGCGCCAGGGCGATGGAGATCGGGGCGACTTTCGGGTTGGCGAAGTTCGACAGCAGGCGCCAGAACGGGTGTTCGCGGTGCGCGTCCTTCTTGCTCTTGGCGATAGCGCGCTTGCTGATGCCGACATAGGAAATCGCCACCGGCAGCAGGATCAGGTTGGTGAACACGATCACCGCCACGCCGATGGAAGCGCCGATGGCCAGCTCGCGGATCACGCCGATGTCGATGATCAGCAGCGTGATGAAGCCGACGGCGTCCGCCAGAATCGCGATCATCCCCGGCAGGAACAACTGACGGAAGGTCCGCCGTGCGGCCGTCAACGCGTTGTCCGCCTCACCGGATTGCAGGGCGATACCGTTGATTTTCTGCACGCCGTGGGAAATGCCGATGGCAAAGATCAGGAACGGCACCAGCATCGAATACGGATCGAGGCCGAACCCGAAGAAGTGCATCAACCCGAGTTGCCAGACCACCGCCACCAGCGTGGTGCTCAACACCGCCACGGTACTGCGCAGGCAGTTGGTGAACCACAGCAGCAGGATCAGGGTGATGACGAAGGCGATGCCGAAGAACATCACCACCATCACCAGGCCGTCGATCAGGTCACCGACCTTTTTGGCGAAACCGACGATGTGGATCTTGACGTTGGGGTTCTGCGCTTCGAACTTGTTGCGGATCTTGTCTTCAAGTTCGTGGGAGAACTTGCGATAGTCCAGCGCCAGCAACTTGCCCTGGTCCTGCGGGTCCGGGTAGGACTCCAGCAGCGGGATGTCGACGATGCTCGATTTGAAGTCGTTGGCCACCAGACGCCCGACCTGACCGGACTTGAGCACGTTGTTGCGCAGCAGATCGAGGCTGTCCTGGGAGCCGTTGTAGCTCTGCGGGATCACTTCGCCGCCGGCAAAACCTTCCTCGGTCACTTCGGTCCAGCGCACGCTCGGGCTCCACAGCGACTTGAGGCCGGAACGGTCGACGCCGGAGATGTAGAACACCTCGTCGTTGATCTGACGCAGGGTCTCCATGTACTCCTTGGAGAAGATGTCGCCGTCCTTCGCTTCCACCGAAATACGCACGGTGTTGCCCAGGTTCGCCAGATCGTTGCGGTGCTCCATCATCTTTTCAATGAACGGATGCTTGAGCGGGATCATCTTTTCGAAACTGGTGGACGGGCGAATCAGCGTGGCCTGCCAGAACAGGAAAATGCTGACCAGCAGGCAGATCACGATCACTGCCGGGCGGTTGTTGAAGATCAGGCGCTCGAGAAACGTCGCCTTGTCCTGATGATGAGTGCTCAAGGAAGTCATAGCCCCGCCTTCTTATTATTGATTCGGCTCATTTGCCCAGCTCGGCGCCGTTCGCAGTCGTAACCCGAACGCCACCCTGCCCGCTCAGGATCAGATTGCCGTTGCCGGCGGCGGTGACCGACGACAACGAGATGCGATCCGGACGGTTGAACACGCTGAAGGTTTCGCCGTTGTCACTGCTGCTGACCACCGAGCCGCCGTTGCCGACAATGACGATGGAGCCGTCTTCGAGCAGTGTGGCGCCGGACAGGCCGAACTCCAGCGAACCGCGCGCGGCTTTCAGTTCGACCTGCTCCCAGGTGCTGCCAAAATCGGTGGAGCGGTAAAGGTTGCCGCGCAGACCGTAGGCCAGCAGGGTTTGCGGTTGCGCCGTGCCGATCACGCCGAACAGCGAACCTTCGTACGGGCCTTCGAGTTTTTCCCAGGTCTGGCCGTCGTCGGCGGAGCGGAACATGCTGCCCGACTCACCGACGATGAACAGGCCGGCGTCTTTTACGGAGGCGATGGCGTTGAGGTGGAACTGGTCTTCGTTGTCGAGGCGATCGCTGACGTCTTCCCAGTGTTTGCCGCCGTCGGTGGTTTCCAGCAGCGCGCCGTAGGCACCCACGGCCAGGCCGCTGTTGACGTCCTTGAACCAGACGTCGAGCAGCGGCGATTCACGCTTGAGGTCTTCGAACTGTTTGGTCCAGGTCAGGCCGCCGTCTTCGCTGGCGAGGATCTGCGCGTCGTGGCCGACGGCCCAGCCGTGCTTGTCATCGACGAAATACACGGCGGTCAGCAACTGGCGGCTCGGCACTTTGGCCTGAGTCCAGGTCTTGCCCTGGTCGTCGGAATAGAGAATGTGCCCGCGATCCCCGACCGCCACCAGCCGGGTTCCGGCGTGAACGACATCGAGCATCAGGCTTTTCGAGGCCTTGGCCGATTCGGTGGAATAGACCACATCGGCTGGCGCTTCGGCGGCGAGAACCGGCGCCGACAATGTGGCAAAGCCCAGCAGAGAGAGTGCTGTGGCCAGCAACGCGGTGTTGCGTAACGCCGGCGGGCGGCAACGACTCATAGACCTTCCCCTGTTTATTATTGTTGGTCATGGACCTTAAAGGGCGCCGCAAGGGTGCTCACGGTGACTGCCTGGTCACAGCATAGTCCTGAAACCCGCCATCCAGAGCCCCTTCGGAAGCTGGCTCATCCTATCGGGCATTCGAAACGTCTGACAATCGGCGCAACGTTATCTTTTGTTAACCGAAAGGGACTACAGCGGCAGCTGAATGCGCGGGCATTCGTCCGACTGATGGCAGGGATTCTTGCGAGGGGGACTTGCACGATCGGTATTATGGTATACCATCAGACGCACAGTCACTTTTTATCCCCTACGGAGCAGCTCATGAGTTTCGAAATTCGCAAGATCGTCAGCTATGTCGAAGAGACCTTCATCGAAGGCGGCAAGGCGTCCGACACCCCGGTGACCATGGTTGGTCTGGCTGTCGTGATGAAGAACCCGTGGGTCGGCAATGGCTTTGTCGAAGACCTCAAGCCGCAGATCCGCGCCAATTGCTCGGACCTCGGCGCAATGATGGTCGAGCGCCTGGTGGGCATCATCGGTGGTGCCGAGAAGATCGAGGCTTACGGCAAAGCCGCGGTGGTCGGCGCCGATGGCGAAATCGAACACGCGTCAGCGGTGATCCACACCCTGCGCTTCGGCAACCACTATCGCGAAGCGGTCAAGGCCAAGAGTTACCTGAGCTTCACCAACAAACGCGGCGGTCCGGGCACTTCGATCCAGATCCCGATGATGCACAAGGACGACGAAGGCCTGCGCTCGCACTACATCACCCTGGAAATGCAGATCGAAGACGCCCCGCGCGCCGACGAAATCGTTGTGGTGCTGGGTTGCGCCGACGGTGGTCGCCTGCACCCGCGCATCGGCAACCGCTACATCGATCTGGAAGAACTGGCCGCCGAAAAAGCCCAGTAATCACAATAAAAAAAGGCATTGCAGGAGCGCTCCATGATTCGGCTCACCGCTGAACTCACCCCGGCCGGCACCAGTTATCTGGCGACCGGCCAAGGCCAACCCGTGGTGTTGATCCACGGCGTGGGCTTGAACAAAGAAATGTGGGGCGGCCAGATCGTCGGCCTGGCCACGCAATACCGGGTGATCGCCTACGACATGCTCGGCCATGGCGCCAGCCCGCGACCGGCCAGCGGCACCGCCCTGCTCGGTTATGCCGATCAGTTGCTGGAGCTGCTCGACCACCTGCAATTGCCGCTGGCATCGGTGATCGGTTTTTCCATGGGCGGTCTGGTGGCCCGGGCGTTTGCCCTGCATTACCCGGAACGCCTGAAAAGCCTGGTGGTGCTCAACAGCGTGTTCAACCGCAGCGAAGAACAGCGCGCCGGGGTTATCGCCCGCACCGCGCAAGCCGCCGAGCACGGGCCGGACGCGAATGCCGAAGCGGCGCTGTCGCGCTGGTTCAGCCGCGAATATCAGGCGGCCAACCCGGCGCAGATCGCCGCGATCCGCCAGACCCTGGCCCGCAATGATCCGCAGGGTTACCTGACCACCTACGAATTGTTCGCCACCCAGGACATGTACCGCGCCGACGACCTGGGCAGCATCCAGGCGCCGACGCTGATCGCCACCGGCGAACTGGACCCCGGATCGACCCCGGAAATGGCCGAGCAACTGGCCGCGCGCATTCCCGGTGCGAAGGTTGCCGTGCTGCCCGAGCAACGGCATATGATGCCGGTAGAGTCGCCACGGCTGGTCAACCAGACGCTGCTGGAATTTCTCGACACCGCACACGCCCGACAAAACCATATAAAGGGGATCGTTGCATGACGCTCGCACGCTTCCAGATGTGCATCGGCGGAGAATGGGTCGACGCCCTCTCCGGCAAGACTTTCGAAAGCCTCAACCCGGCGTTGGCCGAGCCTTGGGCCGAACTGCCCGACGCGGATGAAGCCGACGTTGAACGCGCCGTGCAAGCCGCACAGACCGCTTTCGACAGCCCGGCATGGCGTGGTTTGACCGCCACCACGCGCGGCAAACTGTTGCGTCGTCTCGGTGATCTGATCGCCGAGAACAAGGAACAACTGGCGCAGCTGGAAAGCCGCGACAACGGCAAACTGATCCGCGAAACCCGGGGTCAGGTCGGTTATCTGCCGGAGTTTTTCCATTACACCGCCGGCCTCGCCGACAAGCTCGAAGGCGGCACTCTGCCGCTGGATAAACCCGATCTGTTCGCCTACACCGTGCACGAAGCCATGGGTGTGGTTGCCGCGATCATTCCGTGGAACAGTCCGCTTTACCTGACCGCGATCAAACTGGCGCCGGCGTTGGCAGCGGGCAATACCATCGTGATCAAACCGTCGGAACATGCCTCGGCGACCATTCTCGAACTGGCGCGTCTGGCCCTCGAAGCCGGGATTCCACCGGGCGTGGTCAACGTTGTCACCGGCTACGGCCCGAGTACGGGCGCTGCCCTCACCCGCCATCCGCTGATCCGCAAGATCGCCTTCACCGGCGGCGCGGCTACGGCCCGGCATGTGGTGCGCAGCAGTGCCGAGAACTTCGCCAAGCTGTCGCTGGAACTGGGCGGCAAGTCACCGAACATCATCTTCGCCGACGCCGATCTCGACAGCGCAATCAATGGCGCCATTGCCGGGATCTACGCGGCGTCCGGGCAAAGTTGCGTCTCCGGTTCACGACTGCTGGTGCAGGACGAAATCTACGACGAATTCGTCAGCCGATTGGTGGAGCGCGCCCAGCGCATCCGCATCGGCAACCCGCAGGACGACAGCAGCGAAATGGGCCCGATGGCCACCGCGCAGCAACTGGCGGTGGTCGAAGGTCTGGTGGCTGATGCGATTGCCGAAGGTGCGCGTCTGCGTCTGGGCGGCAAGCGCCCAAACGGTGTGGGCGATGGCTGGTTCTACGAACCGACGCTGTTCGAATGCGACCGCAATTCGATGAAGATCATGCAGGAGGAAGTCTTTGGTCCCGTGGCCTCGGTGATCCGTTTCAAGGATGAAGCCGAAGCGCTGGCGATCGCCAACGACTCGCAGTTCGGCCTTGCCGCCGGCATCTGGACTCGCGATCTTGGCCGCGCCCATCGCCTGGCCCGGGACGTGCGTTCGGGGATCATCTGGGTCAACACCTACCGCGCGGTGTCGGCGATGGCACCTATTGGCGGCTTCAAGAACAGTGGCTATGGACGCGAAAGCGGCATCGATTCGGTGCTGGCCTACACCGAACTGAAAACGGTGTGGATCAACCTCTCTCAGGCGCCGATGCCTGATCCGTTTGTGATGCGTTAGGAGTCCTGCGCCATGATCGAACCCGGCATTTACAAAGACGTCATGAGCTCGTTCCCGTCCGGGGTCACGGTGGTCACCACCCTCGACCCGGATGGCGCCATCGTCGGGATCACCGCCAGCGCCTTCAGTGCGCTGTCGATTGATCCGGCGCTGGTGCTGTTTTGCCCCAACTACGCCTCCGACACCTACCCGGTGCTGCGCGACAGCAAGCGTTTCGCGATCCATTTGCTGTCCGCCGACCAGACCGCCGAGGCCTACGCCTTCGCCGGCAAAGGCAAGGACAAGGCCAACGGCATCGAGTGGCATTTGAGCGAGCTCGGTAACCCGATCCTCGCCAAAGCCACGGCGATCATCGAGTGCGAACTGTGGCGCGAGTACGACGGCGGCGACCACGCGATCATCGTCGGCGCGGTGAAGAACCTGATCCTGCCGGAGCAACCGGTGACGCCGATGATTTATCACAAGGGCAAGCTCGGCGCGTTGCCGACACTGGCCTGACGGAACAATGCAAAACCCTGTGGGAGCGAGCTTGCTCGCGAAGACATAGTGTCAGTCGACATCAATGTGCAGGTGCTGACACTATCGCGAGCAAGCTCGCTCCCACGGGGAATGGTCGTGTGAGGGGTAATGATGAACAACGACAAGTATGAAAAGGGTTTAAAGATCCGCACACAGGTGTTGGGCGAAGCCTACGTGCAGCGCTCGATCGAGAACGCCGACGACTTCACCCGCCCGTTGCAGGAAATGGTCACCGAATACTGCTGGGGTCACGTCTGGGGACGCGACGGCCTGTCGCTCAAGGAGCGCAGCATGATCAACCTGGCGATGATCTCGGCGCTCAACCGCCCGCACGAACTGAAACTGCATGTGCGCGGCGCCTTGCGTAACGGCCTGAGTCGTGAGCAAATACGCGAAATTCTGCTTCAGGTCGGTATTTATTGCGGCGTCCCGGCAGCCGTGGACAGTTTCCGGCTTGCCCGTGAAGCCTTCGCCGAAGCCGACGCCGAGGCCTCCAGTTAACCCCTCGGCTGTTTTGATGCCCGTCTGGCATGGACAGCCACCTTAAAGAGCGGACCCCATGAAACGCCTGCCACTCGACGACAGCTTCAAGGTCAATCGCAACCCCGTCACCCTGCGCGAAATCGTGCTGGATAAACTGCGAAGCGCCATCATGAACTTCCAGCTGCTGCCAGGCGATCGCCTGGTGGAGCGCGATCTGTGTGATCGCCTGGGCGTGAGCCGTACGTCGGTGCGTGAAGCCTTGCGTCACCTGGAATCCGAAGGCCTGGTGGAGTTCGCCGACGCCAAGGGTCCACGTGTGGCCATCATCACCCTCGCCGATGCGGTCGACATCTATGAACTGCGCTGCGTACTCGAAGGCCTGATCGTCCAACTGTTCACCCTGCGCGCCAAAGCCAAGGACATCAAGGCCCTGGAAAAAGCCCTCGACGAGAACCGCAAGGCACTCAAGGACGGCGAGCTGCAGCAGGTGATCGACTCGGTGCAGGGTTTCTACGACGTGCTGCTCGAAGGCTCGGGCAACCATGTCGCGGCCACTCAGCTGCGTCAGTTGCAGGCGCGCATCAGCTACCTGCGCGCGACGTCGGTGTCCCAGGAAAACCGCCGCGGCGCCAGTAATCACGAAATGGAAAAAATGGTCGAGGCGATCAAGAGCGGCGATCCGCTGGCGGCGCATCAGGCGTGCGTCGATCACGTGCGCGCTGCGGCTGCCGTGGCCCTCGATTATCTGAAGCGCAAACAGGAAGAGACCGGCGCCACACCGCCGATCACCCTGCCCATCGCGCTGAAAGAACCGCGCATAGGTCACTGACATGTTCAGCCCGAGCTTTTGCCCGAAATGCGGTGGCGCCGACCTCGGTCAGCAAGTGCCGCCGGGCGATACGCACGAGCGCCTGATGTGCCGCGGCTGCGGCTACATCCACTATGTGAACCCGAAAATCATCGCCGGCTGCATCATCGAGCAGGACGGCAAATACCTCTTGTGCCAACGGGCGATTCCCCCGCGCCCGGGCACCTGGACCCTGCCCGCCGGTTTCATGGAAAGCGGCGAAACCACCGAACAGGCCGCCTTGCGCGAAGTCTGGGAAGAAAGCGGCGTACGCGCGGAAATCGTCTCGCCGTACTCGATCTTCAGCGTGCCGAAGATCAGCGAGGTCTACATCATCTTCCGCGCCCTCGCGCTTGAGATCACCGGCCAGTACGGCCCGGAAACCCAGGACTGCAAATTCTTCGCCCCGGAAGACATTCCGTGGGAGCAAATCTACTACCCGGCAATCCGGCAGATCCTCGAACGCTACATCGAGGAACGCCAGGCCGGGGTGTATGGCATGTACATGGGCAATGACGACAGCGGCAAGATTCATTTCATGCGTTGAAGACCCCATGCCCACTTGTGGGAGCGAGCCTGCTCGCGAAAGCGGTCGTTCATTCAACATTTGCATCGACTGATACGACGCCTTCGCGAGCAGGCTCGCTCCCACAGGGGCGTGGTGGTGTCTCTTAAAGTGACGGCACTCCCTCAACAATAATGATCTCCGCCCGCGCCCATTCCTCGCGGTAGCTCTTCGCTTCCTGATACGCCGCCGAGCGATAGCACGCCACCGCCTGCTCATAGCTGTCGAACTCGATCACCACACTGCGCTGTGGCGTCGCCCGCCCTTCCATCGCTTCGCTGCGCCCGCCTCTGGCTAAAAATTTCGCGCCGAATTCGGCGAACGCTTTCGGCGCGCGCTGGGTGTATTGGCTGTAGTGATCGGGATCGGTGATGTCCACGTGAGCAATCCAGTATGCCTTCATAGTGACCTCTTGGTTGATTTTGTATTATGGTATACCACGAATTTCATCCACATCGAGAGTACAGCATGGCCTTCAACAGCATCGAAGAAATCATCGAAGATTATCGCCTCGGCAAAATGGTGTTGCTGGTCGATGACGAGGATCGGGAAAACGAAGGCGACCTGTTGCTGGCCGCTGATCGTTGCACGCCCGAGGCGATCAGTTTCATGGCCCGTGAAGCTCGGGGGCTGATTTGTCTGACGTTGACTGACGATCATTGCCAGCGTCTGGGGCTAGAGCAAATGGTGCCGAGTAATGGCAGCGTGTTCAGCACCGCGTTCACGGTCTCCATCGAAGCGGCGGTCGGCGTCACTACCGGCATTTCTGCTGCCGACCGCGCTTGCACGGTGGCTGCTGCGGTGGCGCCCAATGCTCGCGCAGAAGACCTGGTGCAGCCCGGCCATATCTTCCCGCTGCGCGCGAAGGAAGGTGGCGTGTTGACCCGTGCAGGTCATACCGAGGCTGGTTGCGATCTGGCGCGTTTGGCGGGCTTTACGCCGGCCTCGGTGATCGTCGAAGTGATGAACGACGACGGCACCATGGCTCGCCGCCCGGATCTTGAGGTCTTCGCGCGCAAGCACGGGATCAAGATCGGCACCATTGCCGACCTGATCCACTATCGCCTGAGCACCGAACACACCATCGAGCGCATCGGCGAGCGGGAACTGCCGACGGTGCATGGCACGTTTCGTTTGATCACTTTCGAAGACCGCATCGAGGGCGGCGTGCACATGGCGATGGTCATGGGCGAATTGCGCCGTGAGGAACCGACGCTGGTGCGTGTGCATGTGATCGATCCGCTGCGCGATCTGGTCGGCGCCGAGTACAGCGGGCCGACGAACTGGACGTTGTGGGCGGCGCTGCAACGGGTCGCTGCCGAGGGGCATGGGGTTGTGGTGGTGCTGGCCAATCATGAATCTTCCCAGGCGCTGCTGGAGCGCATTCCGCAACTGACTCAACCGCCACGGCAGTTCAGTCGTTCGCAATCGCGGATCTATTCGGAGGTCGGCACCGGGGCGCAGATTCTGCAGAACCTGGGCGTCGGCAAGCTGCGCCACCTGGGGCCGCCGCTGAAATATGCCGGTTTGACCGGCTACGATCTTGAGGTGGTCGAGAGCATTCCGTTCACCGAATAACCCCGTTTGCCAGATAGCCGGTACGGCAAAGTGCTTGCACAAAGTTTGGAATACCATAATATGATATTCCATAGGCCGAACGACCTGAAAAACCGTCCAGCTACTGCTCCCGACAGGCGGGCAACAACGCAAGCCCGCTCAAAAACACAACAATGAGGGCGTAAAAATGGTGTTGAACAAAGCTGCAACCGCGATCTTTTTCGCGGGACTGCTGAGCGTGACCGGTCAGGCCGCGATGGCCGCCGAGAGTGTGAACTTTGTCAGCTGGGGCGGTAGCACCCAGGATGCGCAGAAACAGGCCTGGGCCGATCCGTTCAGCAAGGCCAGCGGCATCACCGTCGTGCAGGACGGCCCGACCGACTACGGCAAACTCAAGGCCATGGTCGAAAGCGGTAATGTGCAGTGGGACGTGGTCGACGTCGAAGCCGACTTCGCCCTGCGCGCCGCCTCCGAAGGCCTGCTCGAACCCCTCGATTTCAAACAGATCCAGCGCGACAAGATCGACCCGCGTTTCGTCAGCGACCACGGCGTCGGCTCGTTCTTCTTCTCCTTCGTCCTCGGCTACAACGAGGGCAAGCTCGGCGCCAACAAGCCGCAGGACTGGAGCGCACTGTTCGACACCAAGACCTACCCCGGCAAACGTGCCCTGTACAAATGGCCGAGCCCCGGCGTGCTCGAACTGGCCCTGCTCGCCGATGGCGTGCCCGCCGACAAGCTCTACCCGCTGGACCTGGATCGCGCCTTCAAAAAACTCGACACCATCAAGAAAGACATCGTCTGGTGGGGCGGCGGCGCGCAGTCGCAGCAACTGCTGGCCTCCGGTGAAGCGAGCATGGGCCAGTTCTGGAACGGCCGGATCCACGCCCTGCAAGAAGACGGCGCACCGGTCGGCGTGAGCTGGAAACAGAACCTGGTCATGGCCGACATTTTGGTCGTACCAAAGGGTGCGAAAAACAAGGACGCGGCGATGAAGTTCCTGGCCAGCGCCAGCAGTGCCAAAGGCCAGGCCGACTTCTCCAACCTGACCGCCTACGCCCCGGTCAACGTCGACAGCGTGGCGCGTCTGGACTCGACGCTGGCCCCGAACCTGCCGACTGCCTACGCTAAGGATCAGATCACTCTTGATTTCGCGTACTGGGCCAAGAACGGTCCGGCCATCGCGACACGGTGGAACGAATGGCTGGTCAAATGAAAATGGCGGCCACCGCGTCCCGTCCCTCCACTGCCACCGGGAGCGCCGCGAGCGCTGCCGGCCTGGCATCCGGCAAGGCGAGTGCAATGGCGCAAGCCCCGCCCCTCAAGCAACGCTGGCGCGGCGCCGGCAATCTCGCGCCGGCGCTGCTGTTCCTCGGTCTGTTCTTTCTCGCACCGCTGATTGGCTTGTTGCTGCGCGGCGTGCTGGAACCGGTGCCGGGCCTTGGCAACTATGAGCAACTGTTCGCCAACTCGGCGTATGCCCGAGTGCTGTTCAACACCTTTTCGGTGGCGGGACTGGTGACGGTGTTCAGCCTGCTGCTGGGCTTCCCGCTGGCCTGGGCAATCACGTTGGTGCCACGGGGCTGGGGCCGCTGGATCCTCAACATCGTGCTGCTGTCGATGTGGACCAGCCTCCTCGCCCGCACTTATTCGTGGCTGGTGCTGTTGCAGGCTTCGGGCGTCATCAATAAAGCCTTGATGGCCATGGGCATCATCGATCAGCCGCTGGAAATGGTGCACAACCTGACCGGCGTGGTGATCGGCATGAGCTACATCATGATCCCGTTCATCGTGCTGCCGTTGCAGGCGACCATGCAGGCCATCGACCCGATGATCCTGCAGGCCGGTTCGATCTGTGGCGCGAGCCCGTGGACCAACTTCTTCCGGGTGTTCCTGCCGCTGTGCCGGCCGGGTCTGGCGTCCGGCGGGTTGATGGTGTTCGTGATGTCGCTCGGTTACTACGTCACCCCGGCGCTGCTGGGCGGGGCGCAGAACATGATGTTGCCCGAATTCATCATTCAGCAGGTGCAGTCGTTCCTCAACTGGGGCCTGGCCAGCGCCGGCGCCGCGTTGCTGATCGTCATCACGCTGGTGCTGTTCTACGTCTACCTGAAGCTGCAGCCGGAATCCCCGGTTGGCGCCAGTAACGCGAGGTAAGCCGACATGCTCCTGACGCCCAATGCCATGAGTCGCCGGATGCGCTTCGGCCTGTATTTCACCACCGGGCTGATCGGCCTGTTCCTGCTGTTGCCGATCGTGTTCATCGTCCTGCTGTCGTTCGGCTCGTCCCAGTGGCTGGTGTTCCCGCCACCGGGCTGGACGCTGAAATGGTACGTGCAGTTCTTCTCCAACGCCGACTGGATGAGCGCAGCACTGGCCAGCCTCAAGGTTGCGGTGCTGACCACAATCTGCGCCGTCGCCCTCGGTTTGCCGACGGCGTTTGCGCTGGTCCGTGGACGCTTTCCCGGCCGGGAAGTGCTCTACGGTCTGTTCACCCTGCCGATGATCGTGCCACTGGTGATCATCGCGGTGGCGGTGTACGCGCTGTTCCTCAAGCTCGGCTACACCGGGACGATGTTCGCCTTCGTCGTCAGCCATGTGATCGTCGCGCTGCCGTTCACCATCATCTCGATCATCAACTCGCTGAAGCTGTTCGATCAGTCGATTGAAGACGCGGCGGTGATCTGCGGTGCGTCACGCCTGCAAGCGGTGTTCAAGGTGACCTTTCCGGCGATTCGCCCGGGGATGGTGGCCGGCGCCCTCTTCGCCTTCCTGGTTTCGTGGGACGAAGTGGTGCTCAGCGTGATGATGGCCAGCCCGACCCTGCAAACCCTTCCCGTGAAAATGTGGACCACCCTGCGCCAGGACCTGACGCCCGTGATCGCCGTCGCTTCGACGCTGCTGATCGGCCTGTCGGTATTGGTCATGGTGATCGCCGCCGCCCTGCGCCGGCGCAACGAAATCAGCGCCTGAGCGCCCAGGAGTACGACATGAGTGCCGTGATCAAAGACGCATCCCAGCAGAACGACAAACCTCTGGTCAGCCTGCGCAACCTGAACAAGCACTACGGCGATTTCGCGGCCGTGGACAACATCTCGCTGGACATCAAGGACGGCGAGTTCCTGACCTTCCTCGGCTCCAGCGGCTCGGGCAAAAGCACCACACTGTCGATGCTCGCCGGCTTCGAAACCCCGAGCAGCGGCGAGATCCTGGTCAACGGCCAGTCGCTGGTGAATGTGCCGCCGCACAAGCGCGACATCGGCATGGTGTTCCAGCGTTATTCGCTGTTCCCGCATCTGTCGGTACGCGACAACATCGCGTTTCCGTTGGCGATCCGCAAACTCGCTGCGGCTGAACGTGACAAACGCGTCGATGCGATGCTGAAACTGGTGCAGCTCGAACAATTTGCCCATCGCCGCCCTTCGCAACTCTCTGGCGGCCAGCAGCAACGGGTCGCCATCGCTCGCGCTCTGGTTTACGAACCACGCATTCTGCTGATGGACGAACCTCTCGGCGCGCTGGACAAGAAGCTTCGCGAAGACTTGCAAGATGAATTGCGCCAGCTGCACCGTCGCCTCGGCATCACCATCGTCTACGTGACCCACGACCAAGAAGAAGCCATGCGCCTGTCCCAGCGCATCGCGATTTTCAGTCACGGCAAGATTGTCGGGCTCGGCAGCGGGTATGACCTTTATCAGAATCCGCCGAATGCGTTTGTGGCGTCATTCCTCGGCAATTCGAACTTCCTTAAGCTCAAGGCACAAGGCAACGCTGCAGCTAGTTTTGAAGGACAGTCGCTGTCGATCCGTCTCACCTCTGGATTGCAGACCGGGCAGGATGTTTTGCTGATGGTGCGTCCGGAAAAGGCGTTGGCGTTGAGCGTGCAACAAGCGATTGACGAGCCGTTGGCGGCGGGTTGGAACGAGGTTTCGGCGAAGGTGGTTGAGGTGTTGTTTCTGGGTGAGAGCCTGACGTGCAGTGTGGTCACGTCGGGTGGCACGTCCATGACGGTGAAGGCACTATCGGCGGCCGGGATGCCGTTGAAGGCTGGGGATCCGGTGCAAGTACGCTGGGCGACGGCGGATGCATGCGTCTACACCGAGTGGTCCGAAAGCGACTTGAACAAAGCTGCCGGATCACACTAAGTTCTTCAGAAAACAACGGAACCCTGTGGGAGCGGGCTCGCCCCGGGCGGCGATCCGACGAATAGGCCGGCACATTCAACATCAATACTGAATATGCTGACGCCTTCGCGAGCAAGCTCGCTCCCACAAGTCTTGCACCAGTCAGTTGACTGGCGGATAGCCTTCGATCTGATCAGGCCAAGCCGTCAACACCTCAAACCCGTCCTCCGTCACCGCAATCATGTGCTCCCACTGCGCCGACAACGATTGATCCTTGGTCACCACCGTCCAGCCATCCGCCAGACTCTTCACATGACGCTTGCCAGCATTGAGCATCGGTTCGATGGTGAAAATCATCCCCGCCTTCAACTTCAAGCCCTGCTCCGGATAACCGTAATGCAGCACCTGCGGCTCATCGTGATAAACCTTGCCGATCCCGTGCCCGCAATACTCGCGCACCACGCTGAAACCTTCCTTCTCCGCCAACGTCTGGATGGCATGCCCGATGTCACCCAACGTAGCGCCCGGCCGCACCACGCGGATGCCCGCGCACATGGCGTCATAAGTGGTCTTGATCAGATGCCGCGCCTCGGGCGTCGACTCGCCGACCACGTACATGCGACTGGTATCACCGAACCAACCGTCCTTGATCACCGCGATGTCGAGGTTGACGATGTCGCCGTCCTTCAGCACGCGCTTGGAAGGAATGCCGTGGCACACCACTTCGTTGACTGACGCGCAGACGGTTTTCGGGAAGCCGTGGTAACCGACGTTGGCCGGAATCGCCTTCTGCACATTGACGATGTAATCGTTGCACAACTGGTCGAGCTGATCGGTGGTGACGCCAGCCTTGACGTGCGGCACCAGCATCGCCAGCACCTCGGCGGCCAGCCTGCCGGCCTCGCGCGATTGGGCGATTTCGGCCTGGGTGTTGATCTTGATCGGGTTTCTCATGCCTTTGCCGCCTCTTTGACCGAGGCGTTCTGCGCGGCATCCGCGAGTGCGCAGACTTGCTGCAGATCCAGACCGCCCGACTGCTCGGCGCGAATCAGCAACCGGCAGATGGCGTGGTGATCCAGGTCGGGATACAGCTCGGCGAGCATGCCGATGCGCATCCAGTGTTCGGCCTGCGCGTTGATCGAACGGCTGAGTGCGTTGCTGGAGATGCGCAGATTCTCGTGCATGTCCTCTGAAATCTTTACGATGCCCATGGCAGTATCCGATACGAAGTGTATATGGATCGTATATTAATCGCGCATCGTTCGGGATTGCAAATTTTGCGCATCCGGTAAATCGCAGGCAAAAAAAAGCTGCCCGGAAGGCAGCCGAATCATGAAAAGCACGCGATGTATTGGGACCAAGTATGGGCAGCCGATAATGACAGTGTCATGACAGCGATGAATTCACTGAACCGCCGCGCCCGCGTCATCAGGTTGTCATCGAACCCACGGCAGAATCCTCGCAAACCGTCCCGCGCCTCCCGACGGATGATTTGCAAGGATTCCCATGAAAGAAGACACCTCGCTGTTTGCCGCCATCGACCTCGGTTCCAATGCCTTTCGCATGATGATCGGCCAGTCGGTGCGCAGCAGAAAGGGCTTCATGATTCAGGAGGTCAAAACTTTGCGCGAGCCGGTGCGGCTGGCGGAAGGTTTCGACGGTCGGGCACTGGATGAAATGGCGCTGGATCGTGGCTGGCAGGCGCTGGCGCGGTTCGGCAAGAAATTGCGCGGTTTCGAGCCCGGTCGCGTGCGTGCGGTGGCCACCAGCGCGGTGCGCGAGGCGGACAATGCGCAGCTGTTTCTGGCCAGCGCGGAACGGCATCTGGGGTTTCGCATCGATGTGATCTCCGGGCATGAAGAAGCGCGTCTCGTGTATGCCGGTGTGGCCCACACCCTGCCGGTCGCCGATGACATGCGTCTGGTGGTCGACATTGGCGGCGGTTCCACCGAACTGATTCTCGGCCAGGGCGCGCAACCGCTGCTGACCGAAAGCATCGCCATTGGCAGCGGTACGTTGAGCGCACGTTTCTTCCGCAACGGTGAGATTTCCCCCGGTGCGCTGCAAGAAGCCGAACGGGTAGCCATTCTGCAATTCGAAAAAGTCGCCCGGCGTTATCGCGCCCAAGGCTGGCAGCAGACCATCGGTTCTTCAGGCACCGCGCGGATGCTCGCCAAAGTGCTCAAGGCCAATCGCCTGAACGATCATGGCGAGAGCGGCATCACCTACGGCGGTCTGTTGCGCTTGTCCCTGCGCTTGCTGGAGGTGAGCAACGTTCAACACCTCAAACTGGCCGGCCTGCAACCCCATCGCCAGAGCATCCTGCCCGGCGGCCTGGTGGTCATGCTGGCAGCGTTCAAAGTGTTCGGCATCTCGCAAATGGTGCCATCCGAACCCGGCTTGCGACTGGGCGTGCTGCACGGTCTGATGAGCAATCACTGAGCAGTTTTCGCTGCAGGATTTTCACTGCCGGATCAAGCGCTTCGTGACGCTGAAGACGCCCTTTCAATACTCGATGACGCCTGCGTATAAACCCCTGCAAATCTCTTCCTTCCCCTCTCCGGTTTCGTTCTATCGTTAGATCGAAATGGCTGTATTTCCGGCCGTTTAAAGGTTGCGACAGCTCAGGTCTGAGCCTATGTTGCACGCGAGCTTTTTCCCCGCGAATGGAACGCGATCAACACCACAAAGAGGTGAAGAGATGTCAAAGGATTCACGCCCTGCCGTACTTGGGCTGATCGGCAATACGCCGCTGGTACAAGTCACCCGCTTCGATACCGGTCCCTGCACCCTGTTTCTCAAACTCGAATCACAGAACCCCGGCGGTTCGATCAAGGACCGCATCGGTCTGGCCATGATCGACGCCGCTGAGCGCGATGGTCGACTGCAACCGGGCGGCACGATTGTCGAGGCCACCGCCGGCAACACCGGTCTGGGCCTGGCCCTGGTCGGCCGCGCCAAGGGCTACCGCGTCGTGCTGGTGGTGCCGGACAAAATGTCCACCGAAAAAGTCCTGCACCTCAAGGCCATGGGCGCCGAAGTGCACATCACCCGCTCCGATGTCGGCAAGGGCCATCCCGAGTATTACCAGGATGTCGCCGCGCGTCTGGCCAAGGACATCCCCGGCGCGTTCTTCGCCGACCAGTTCAACAACCCTGCCAACCCGCTGGCCCACGAGTGCAGCACCGGGCCGGAAATCTGGGCCCAGACCGAGCATGACCTGGACGCCGTCGTGGTCGGTGTCGGTTCGGCCGGCACACTGACCGGCCTGACCCGTTTCTTCAAACGCGTACAACCGGATCTTGAAATGGTCCTGGCCGACCCGGTCGGTTCGGTGATGGCCGAATACAGCCGCAGCAAGCACTTGGGCACCGCCGGATCCTGGGCGGTGGAGGGCATCGGCGAGGACTTCATTCCGTCGATCACTGACCTGTCGAGCGTGCGCAGCGCCTACTCGATCAGCGATGAAGAAAGCTTCGATCACGCCCGCCAGTTGTTGAAGGCCGAGGGCATTCTGGGTGGTTCGTCCACCGGCACCCTGCTCGCCGCCGCGCTGCGTTACTGCCGCGAACAGACCGAGCCCAAACGCGTGGTCAGCTTCGTTTGCGACACCGGCACCCGTTATCTGTCGAAGGTCTACAACGACCAGTGGATGACCGATCAGGGCCTGTTGCAGCGCAAGCGCTACGGCGACCTGCGCGACTTGATTGCCCGACGTTTCGAAGACGGCAAAGTCGTCAGCGTCGGCCCGGACGATACGCTGATGACCGCGTTCCAGCGCATGCGCCTGGCAGACGTTTCGCAACTGCCGGTGCTGGTGGATGGCAAGCAACTGGTCGGTGTGATCGATGAATCGGACATTCTGGTGCGGGTACACGAAGACGCCTCGCTCTTCAGCAAACCCGTCGCCAAAGCGATGACAGACAAGTTGCAAACCCTCGCCCCCGCCGCCACGCTGGCTGAACTGGAAGCCGTGCTCAGCAGCGGCCTGGTGGCCATCATCGCCGACGCTTCAGGCTTCCACGGCCTGATCACCCGCGTCGACATGCTCAATCAACTACGGAGATCCCTGGCATGAGCCAGCATGACAAGAACGCCCGTCAACAGGGCTTCGCCACCCGCGTGATCCACGCCGGGCAAACGCCGGACCCGACCACCGGCGCGCTGATGCCGCCGATCTACGCCAACTCCACCTACCTGCAAGACAGCCCCGGCGTGCACAAGGGTTTCGACTACGGCCGCTCGCACAACCCGACGCGTTTTGCCCTGGAGCGTTGCGTGGCGGATCTGGAGGGCGGCACCCAGGCGTTCGCCTTCGCGTCCGGGCTGGCGACGATTTCCACCGTGCTCGAACTGCTCGACGCCGGCTCGCACATCATTTCCGGCAATGACCTGTACGGCGGCACGTTCCGCCTGTTCGACAAGGTGCGCCAGCGCAGTGCCGGGCATCGTTTCAGCTACGTTGATCTGGCGGATCTGTCGGCATTCGAAGCGTCGTTGCAGGACGACACGCGCATGGTGATTGTGGAGAGCCCGACCAACCCGCTGCTGGGTCTGTCCGACCTCGCTGCCATCGCGCGCATCTGCAAGGCGCGCGGGATCCTCTGCGTGGCCGACAACACCTTTGCCAGCCCATGGATCCAGCGTCCGCTGGAACTGGGTTTCGACATCGTGCTGCACTCGACCACCAAATACCTGAACGGTCACTCCGACGTGATCGGTGGGATCGCAGTGGTTGGCGACAATCCTGCGCTGGCCGAGCGCCTGGGCTTTCTGCAGAACGCTGTCGGCGCCATCTCCGGCCCGTTCGACGCGTTCCTCACCCTGCGCGGCGTGAAGACGCTGGCGCTGCGTATGGAACGTCATTGCAGCAACGCGCTGGATCTGGCGCGCTGGCTGGAACAGCAGCCGCAGGTCAAACGCGTCTACTACCCGGGTCTGGAATCCCACCCGCAGCACGAACTGGCCAAGCGTCAGATGCGTGGTTTCGGCGGGATGATTTCCCTGGATCTGAACAGTGATCTGGCAGGCGCTCGTCGCTTCCTGGAGAACGTGCAGATCTTCGCTTTGGCAGAAAGCCTCGGCGGTGTGGAAAGCCTGATCGAGCACCCGGCGATCATGACTCACGCGACCATTCCGGCCGAAACCCGTGCCAAACTCGGCATCGGTGACAGTCTGGTGCGTCTGTCGGTAGGCGTCGAGGACATCGAAGACCTGCGTGCGGATCTGGCGCAGGCGCTGGCCAGTATCTAAAGTCCGAAAACGTCAAAGCCCGCACGAGGCGGGCTTTGGTGTTTGAGTAGGCGGCCAGTGCTGGTCTCTGGCTTACGAGGTTTCTCAGGACTCCCACAGTACAGGCAATGTGCTCTGCTGCTTCACACGGCGTAAGGGCTGGAACCCAGCGCGGGGTTCTTTCTAACCGTGTACCCTTCGGAACGCGCCCAACGCTTCCTCGCTATCCGCTTGCGCATCAGTCTGCGTCTTCGCCTACATTCTTGAGCCTAGCAAACACGCCGCTTTGCGCTACGCGGTTTTTAGACTGTTTGTTTTCTAGCACGGGCCTCCAAGGAAGCTAACCGACTATCGGCTTCCAAGCCCTTCACCCTGCCCCCCGCCAAGGGCGAACTATACTTTTCAGTTCGCTGTCCAGATTTCATGTAAACCGTCGACACCCGAGCACCCTCCGGTGCCCCCGTGCCACTCACCAATCTGATTGACCCCGGGCCGACGAGCCTTCCGTCAAGCAACGAATGACGGGTAATGCTCGGTTGCTGTGTGGCTGATGGGGCGTGGAGAAAATCATGAAGCACACGCTTTGGCCGGGCCTCGTCCTGGCAGTTGCGGCAACGGTGGCAATGCCCAATGTCTGGGCGGCGAAGGCGCAGGCATTGGCGTCGGATGGGGCGGATCATGTGGGTGCGGGGGCGGTGGCTTCTGATGGTGCGGATCATGTTGGCGCCGGTGCAGTCGCTTCTGATGGCGCGGATCATGTAGGTGCTGGCGCTGTCGCCTCTGACGGTTCCGATCATGTCGGCGCTGGTGCCGTTGCTTCTGACGGCTCCGATCACGTAGGTGCCGGTGCCGTTGCTTCTGACGGCTCCGATCACGTCGGTGCCGGTGCAGTCGCATCTGACGGTTCCGATCACGTCGGTGCAGGCGCCGTCGCCTCTGATGGTTCCGATCACGTCGGTGCAGGCGCCGTCGCCTCTGACGGTTCCGATCACGTCGGTGCAGGCGCCGTCGCTTCTGATGGTTCCGATCATGTTGGCGCCGGGGCAGTTGCTTCTGACGGGGCGGATCACGTCGGTGCAGGCGCCGTTGCCTCTGACGGGGCCGATCACGTCGGCGCAGGCGCCGTCGCCTCTGACGGTTCCGATCATGTTGGCGCCGGGGCAGTTGCTTCTGACGGGGCCGATCACGTCGGCGCAGGCGCCGTCGCCGCCGATGGCGCAGACAAGGTCGGTGCCAACCGACTTGCCTATTCCCGCGCAGGCGTCGGCTCGGACCAGGTGGCTTCCGCCCTCATGAGCGGCAGCTATTCCGACCAGTTCAACAGCCCTCAATGACCGCTATCGGCGCAATCAGTTAACCGCTGATTGCGCCGCACTAGCACATTTGTGCTAATCGACCACCCCGTTCCCTGGCGTTATATTCCTTCGCAACCCCCGACGCACTTGAACATGGCCGCTGAGCCGTGCACGGGATCGTTGCGCCTGGAAAAACAACAACACCAAGGAAGAACACCATGAAACAGCTCCAGCTCCTCGCCAGACTCACCGTGTTTGGCGCACTGCTCATCGGCGCCACCGGTTGCCAGACCGTAAAACCTACCGAAGACAGCATGAAAGAACGTGCGCAGACGGTCATCGGTCAACCCGTCAGCAAAATCGCCAACGTGCGAAACGACAGCACCCTCACCTATTACACCGCCTACACCGCCGCCGGCGAATACAACTGCGAGCAGCCCAGCGGCGTAATCATGGCCGTCGCCAGCATGGGCATCATGACACCTCCTTTGTCCTGCCTGCCCAAAGGTGCATCGCCGATTCCGGTGCAATGACCCATCAAACGCCAACGATTTATCTCACCCGGTAAAGGACTTCGTTAAACCATGAAAACCCTCATCGCAACCCTCACCCTCGCAACCGTCATGCTGACCGGTTGTGCTACCCCAAAACAATGGGAAGCCACCGGCGGCAGCAAGACCGACGGTGTTGTCCAGGTCTCCTATGAACTGGGCCAGTTCGAGAGCGGGCAGACCTCCGCCGCCCAAGGGTTGGCCACTGCTGAAGGCCGTTGCAAGGTCTGGGGTTACAAGAGCGCCGAAGTGTCGGGCTCGGAGAAAAACATCTGCCGCACGATGGGTCAGTACAACTGCCTGCAAACCACCATCACGCAAGACTATCTGTGTAAGCGCTGACCACTTCGGTCTGCCGGTCGCGCAGCGCACGCAAGGTCGCGCGCAGCTCGGCTGGCCGTACCGGCTTGGACAGAATGGCAATCTGGCGGTCATGCAGGGCCGCCTGGATTTTTTCGATGTCATGGCCGGTGATGATCATGGCCGGCACCGCATAACCCCGCTGACGACGAACTTCATCGATGCACTCGATGCCGGTGCTGTGCGAACCGAGGTCATAGTCGGCAACGATGATGTCGCAGTCCGTGACCAGATCATGCCCGCTGAGTTCGGCCTGCACGATGCAACCCCAGCGCTCGAGCAACGCAGAAGTTGCCAGCAGAACGTTACGGTCATCCTCCACCAGACACACCTTCAACCCGGTCAGCAAACCGACTTGCCGAGCCTCCTCACGATTGACCGGCATTTGCGGCGATGCCAGCGGCAGCCCATACAAGGTCACCGCCGTGCCATGTCCCAGCCGTGAGCGGATCGCAACGTCGACACCGATCAACTGCCCCAGACGCCTGACAATCGACAGCCCCAAGCCCACGCCTTCAACGTCCTTGTCGCGCAGCTGGCGAACCCGATAAAACTCCTCGAACACCTTGGGCAAATGCTCTTCGGCGATCCCGTTGCCGCGGTCATAGATCGCGATGGCCAACCCCGCGCCGCGCTTGCGCACACCGATCAGCACCGGCCGCTGGGCGCCATACTTGAAGCAATTGGAGAGCACGTTCTGCACCATGGTTGCCAGCAGGGCCGGATCGGTGCGCACCCAGTATTCGCACGGCCGCAAGCGCAACTCTACCCCGGCCCAGCGAGCGGCCTCGGCGTTCTGACGGATCAGGTCCGTCAGCCACTTACCCAGTTCCAGTGTCTGCAATCGGGGCAGAATCCGTCCGTTATCCAGGGTGTAAAGGTCCAGAATCGAGCGAAACAACTGCGAGACGTTCAACAGCGAACGGTCGATGCTGTCCACCAGCCGCCGCTCCTCCTCACCCAGCCGCGACTCGCGCAGACATGCGGTAAACAATCCGATGGAGTGAATCGGCTGACGCAGGTCATGGCTTGCCTGAGCCAGGAACCGGGATTTTTCAAGATTGGCGGCCACCGCCTCTTCCGAGGCCTTGCGCGTGCGCTCCAGCAAAAGATGCGCGTAAAACGGAATCACCGTGCTGGTGATCATCAGCATCAGCACCATGAACGGTTGCGCCTGCCAGTACGGCGTCAACCGATAGACCGCCAAAAGCGCCAGCAACGCCAGTGCCGTGGCAATCGCCAGGTAGCGCGAACCGTAGCGCATACCGTTGCCGAGATTGACCCAGACCATCACCGCGTAGAGTGGTAATGCGGCCTCACCGCCGACCACCATCCCGAAGCACGTCCCGGTGTAATCGTGGACCATGCCGAAAATCCGTCGCGCAGGGTAATGCCCCGGCCAGCGCACGATGGCCTGACGCAACCCGATCGAGGCCAGCAAAAACAGGAAGATGTAAACAACCACCGGCAGGTAGGTATCGAAACGCTGGCCGGGCAGAAACCCGAGGACGCTGATGTAAACCACCGCGATACTGGCGATGATGATGCGCAGATTGGCCTGATCGAGTTCGGTGTTTTTCTCGAACTTCATGGTGGAACGTCCTTGTGCGGTGGTCGTCATATTCAGCACGAACAACAGGCAATGCCTTCGCCCGGTGCTAAGGTGCATGCCTTGAGAATGCCTGACCCAGGGAGGGTTCGACCATGACGTGCCGAATCATCATAGCCGACGATCACCCAATGTTTCGCGAGGCGATGCTGCGGACCGTTCAGCGTCTGCTGCCTGAGGCGTGCGTCGATGAGGCGGGCGATCTCGACGCCGTACTCGCACTGCTGACCGGTGAAGAGCCGGACACACTGATTCTGGATTTGCGCTTTCCCGGACTGACGTGCGTCAGCCAGCTCACCGGGTTGCGACAGCGCCTGCCGCGAACCACCCTGATCGTGGTTTCGATGGTCGATGACGAGGCGCTGATCAGTGAAGTCATGGCGGCTGGCATCGATGGTTTTATCGGCAAGAACATCGCGCCGGACGAGATCGGACAGGCCATTCTGGCCATCCGTGAAGGTGAGGTGCTGGTCAGGTTTACGCCGTCAGGCCTGTTGCCGCTGGAGTCGGGCACCACCCTCACCCCGCGCCAGCAGGATGTCCTGCGGCTGATCGCACAAGGCAAGACCAATAAGGAAATCGCCCGTGAACTGGATATTTCGCCGTTCACGGTGCGGATTCATGTGTCGTCGTTGCTGCGTACGTTGAATGTGCCGTCGCGAGCGGCGGCGGCAGTCAAGTATTCAGGCGTGGGATAGCTCGCAAAATCGGGATCAAGGATCAACCTGGGCCATCAGTTCAGGCACCGATTCCTGCCGCTTCGCATACCGCTGCGCCAGCACCGCGCAGACCATCAACTGAATCTGATGGAACAGCATCAGCGGCAGAATCAGCACGCCAATCGTGCTGCCGGCAAACAACACCTGCGCCATCGGCACACCGGTGGCCAGACTCTTTTTCGAGCCGCAGAACAGAATGGTGATGCGGTCTTCCAGATTGAAACCGAACAGTTTGCCCAGCAGCGTGGACGCCAGCAGCACCAGCGCCAGCAGGATGCAGCAAACCACCACCAGCCCCAGCAGTTCGATCACCGGGATCTGGTGCCAGATGCCCTCGTTAACCGCCTCGCTGAACGCACCGTAGACCACCAGCAGAATCGAGCCCTGATCGACGAATTTCAGCCAGTTCTTGTTGCGACCGACCCACGCGCCGATCCAGCGACGGGCGATCTGACCGGCAATGAACGGCAGCAGCAATTGCACGCTGATTTTCACGATCGCGTCGAGGGTCGAGCCGCCGTCGCCGTGGACGTTGAGCAGCAGCGTCACCAGCAGCGGCGTGAGGAAAATCCCGAACAGACTGGACGCAGCCGCACTGCAGATCGCCGCCGGAATATTGCCCCGTGCCAACGAAGTGAAGGCGATCGCCGACTGCACCGTGGCCGGCAGCGCGCACAGGTAAAGCATGCCCATGTACAGCTGATCGCCGATCAGCGGCGACAACAGCGGCTTGAGCGCCAGTCCCAACAGCGGGAACAGGACAAACGTCAGGCCGAACACCAGCAAATGCAGGCGCCAGTGGCCGGCGCCGGCGATGATCGACTCGCGCGAGAGCTTGGCGCCGTGCAGGAAAAACAGCAGCGCGATGGCGATATTGGTCAGCCAGCCGAAGCCGACTGCGACCTGACCGCTGGCGGGCAGGAAGCTGGCCAGCAGCACCACACCGACCAGGGTCAGGGTGAAGTTATCGGGCAAAAATCGTGGGCGCGTCATGGTTTGCTCATCCGGGGGGTTGCCAGTACGTGGAAGCGACTCTAACGTGACTGGAAATTACCGACTAACGCCGAAGAACCCACAGATGCCGCCAAAAAGACACGACAAGAGCGTCAGACGCAGCATTCCCGGGCTGCCCAGCCTGCCGCGTCCGCTGTACGGGCGCACCGAATCGCTGCCCAATCGCGCGCTGACCCGCCGTCACAGTCATCCGTGGGTGCAGTTGTCCTACGCGATCCAGGGCGTGCTCGAAGTACAGACCGCCGTCGGTCGTTTCGTGGCCCCGCCGGAGCGGGCGGTGTGGATTCCGGCGGGCGTGCCGCATCGGGTATTCAGTTCGCCGCACACCGAAATGCGCAGTCTGTACATCGATTGCAGCGTCGCCAACTGGGCACCGGAGCGTTGCCATGTGCTCGGAGTCAGTGATCTTTTGCGAGAGCTGATTCGGGCCTTCAGTCAGATTCCTGTCGAATATGACCAGAGCGGTCCGCACGGACGTCTGGCGCAGGTAATCCTCGATCAGTTGGCCGATGCCCCGACCATCGATCTGATGCTGCCACTGCCGCAGGACAGTCGCTTGCGCCAGATCTATCAGAGTCTGGAGCAACATCCGGAACAGCAGACCACCCTGGCGCACTGGAGTGAAAAATTCGGCGTGACCGAGAAAACTCTGACTAGGCTGTTCCTGCGCGACACCGGCTTGACCTTCCGCACCTGGCGCCAGCGCTTGCGTCTACTGGGTGCGCTGACACCGCTGGAACGCGGCGAACGCGTCACCGACGTGGCTTTGGCCTGTGGTTATGACTCGACGTCGGCGTTTATCGCGGCGTTTCGCCAACAGTTCGGCGAGACACCGGGGGAGTTTTTCCGATGAAATTAACCGATATTTATCGACTTTATACATGCCATTGGGCAAATTTCAGGGTAGAGTTTCGCCCATCAAGAATCTTTGACATCTTTCGACGATAACAATGATCAACCACCCTTTAGCGAACCTGTCGGCGGTAACAGCATGATCGAAGTCACTGAAGTTTCCATTGCCCAATTGCGCGCGGCGCTCGAATCCGGCCAGACCACGGCGGTTGAACTGGTCCAGGCCTACCAGGCGCGCATCGACGCCTTTGACGGCCCGGACACCGCCACTGCCTTGAACGCAGTGATCGTGCGCAACCCTGAAGCGCTGAAAGAAGCGCAGGCCTCCGATGCCCGTCGCGCCAAGGGCGAAACCCTTGGTCCGCTGGACGGCATCCCCTACACCGCCAAGGACAGCTATCTGGTCAAAGGCCTGACCGCCGCGTCCGGCAGCCCGGCCTTCGCCGATCTCGTCGCCCAGCGCGACGCGTTCACCATCGAACGCCTGCGTGCTGGCGGTGCGATCTGCCTGGGCAAGACCAACATGCCGCCTATGGCCAATGGCGGGATGCAGCGTGGCGTCTATGGCCGCGCCGAAAGCCCGTACAACGCTGATTACCTGACCGCGCCGTTTGCTTCCGGCTCGTCGAACGGTGCCGGTACCGCCACCGCTGCCAGCTTCTCGGCATTCGGTCTGGCGGAAGAAACCTGGTCGAGCGGTCGCGGCCCTGCGTCGAACAACGGCCTGTGCGCCTACACGCCGTCGCGCGGGGTGATTTCGGTACGCGGCAACTGGCCGCTGACGCCGACCATGGACGTGGTGGTGCCTTACGCGCGCACCATGGCCGACCTGCTGGAAGTGCTCGACGTGGTGGTTGCCGAAGACGCCGACACCCGTGGTGACCTGTGGCGCCTGCAACCGTGGGTGCCGATCCCGAGCGTCGCCTCGGTGCGCCCTGCTTCCTATCTTGAACTCGCCGTGAAAAGTGATGCGCTGGCCGGCAAACGCCTGGGCGTGCCGCGCATGTACATCAACGCCGACCCTGAAGCCGGCACCAGCGACGAGCCGGGCATCGGCGGCCCGACCGGGCAACGCATCAACACCCGCCCTTCGGTGATCGATCTGTGGAAACAGGCGCGTCAGGCCCTCGAAGCCGCCGGCGCCGAAGTGATCGAAGTGGATTTCCCGCTGGTCTCCAACTGCGAAGGCGATCGTCCGGGCGCGCCGACCGTGTTCAATCGCGGCATCGTCTCCAAAGAGTTCATGCACCACGAACTGTGGGACCTGTCGGCCTGGGCCTTCGATGATTTCCTGCGCGCCAACGGCGACCCGAAACTCAACCGTCTGGCAGACGTCGACGGGCCGAAAATCTTTCCGCACGACCCGGGCACGCTGCCCAACCGTGAAGGCGACCTCGCCGCCGGCATGGACGAATACGTGCGCATGGCCGAACGCGGCATCACCCCGTGGGATCAGATCCCGACGCTGCCAGACGGCCTGCGCGGCCTGGAGAAGACCCGCAAGCTCGACCTCGAAGACTGGATGGATCGCCTCGGGCTCGACGCCGTTCTTTTTCCAACCAACGCCGACGTGGGCCCGGCCGACGCCGACGTCAACCCGGTCTCGGCGGACATCGCCTGGAGCAACGGCATCTGGGTCGCCAACGGCAACCTCGCGATCCGCCACCTCGGCGTGCCGACCGTCACCGTGCCGATGGGCGTGATGGCCGACATCGGCATGCCGGTGGGGCTGACGTTTGCAGGGCGGGCCTATGACGATTCGACGTTGCTGCGCCTGGCGGCGGCGTTCGAGGCGACCGGTTCGAAACGACTGGTGCCGCCACGCACGCCAGCACTGGCGGCAGGCAAGTAAATGCAGAACGGCGGGATCATTCGATCCCGCCGTTTTTTATCGTTCTGCCAGTTCTTCCAATAAGTCCGCCGAAGGCACGAAAAACAAACTGCCCGTGACTGCCGTGCTGAAGTCCAGCAACCGGTCGTAGTTGCCCGGCGGCTTGCCGACAAACATGTTCTCCAGCATCTGCTCCAGCGGCTCCGGCGAACGCGCGTAGCCAATGAAATAAGTGCCGAACTCGCCCGCGCCGGGCCGGCCGAACGGCATGTTGTCGCGCAGGATTTTCACCTCTTCGCCGTCCTTGGTGATGGTCGTCAGCGCGCTGTGGGAATTGCTCGGCTTGACCGCGTCGTCCAGCTCGATATCGGACAGCTTGGTGCGCCCGATCACCCGCTCCTGCGCTTCGACCGGCAATTCGTTCCACGCCTTCATGTTGTGCAGGTACTTCTGCACCAGCACATAACTGCCGCCACTGAACGGCTGATCTTCATCGCCCACGAGGGTGAAATGCTCGGCTTTGCGACCGACCGGATTTTCCGTGCCGTCGACAAATCCGATGATGCTGCGCATGTCGAAATAGCGAAAACCCTGCACCTCGTCGGTCACCGTCACAGCGCCTTCCAGCGCCGACATCAACTGCGTCGCCAGTTCGAAACACAGGTCCATCTGATCGGCCCGAATGTGCAGCAGCAGGTCGCCAGGCGTGGAAACGGCGCGCCGCCCTTCTACGCCGAACTCGCGAAAATCATGCAGGGACGCCGGTCGCGGACTGCCAAACAGACGATCCCAGGCGCTGGAAGAAAACCCGCAAACGCAGGACAAGTTTCCAGAAGGGACGCGCTTGCCGACCGAACGTGTCAGGCCGGCGATATCGGCGCACCAGCCGCGGACTTTTTCGGCGGCCTCGGCCTCGGCGTTAAGGGTCGCCACGATGAATATGGCGGCGCTGGTGATCGGGCTGCAGACGGCTTGAGGATCTGGCGTGTCGATGATCGTAGCTCCCGGTGTGGTGGACTGACTCGACAGCGAGGTTAGCAAAGAAGTGTTGAATGAAGTATTACCCGCGCCCTGCCCATGTCGTCCGACACTTCGCTATTAACGAACAATACCCACGAAATAAACGATTTTTCTTTGTCGGAAGGCTCCTACTAGCATGGCCCCGTCTACCCCGAAAAACATAAAGACAGGGAGAACGGCATGCACCCCATCAACATCGGCGAACCCTGGATGTGGGTCGCCTTCATCGTTTTTGTCCTCGCCATGCTGGCCGTCGACCTGTTTGTCTTCGGCGGACGCAAGGCGCATCGGGTCTCGGTACGTGAAGCCTCATCCTGGGTGATCGCCTGGTGCATGCTGGCGATGGTCTTCGCCGGGTTGCTCTGGTGGTATCTGAACGGCGAATTCGGTCCCGAAATCGCCAAGGTCAAGACGCTGGAATTCCTCACCGGCTATCTGATCGAGCAGTCGCTGTCGATCGACAACATGTTCGTCTTCGTGATGATTTTCAGCTACTTCGCCGTACCGCCTGAGTTGCAGCGCCGGGTGCTGCTGTACGGCGTGCTGGGGGCGATCGTGATGCGCGCGGCGATGATCTTCGCCGGGGTGTGGCTGGTGTCGCAGTTCACGTGGCTGCTGTATGTGTTCGGCGTGTTCCTGATCATCACCGGGATCAAGATGCTGATGTTCGCCGAGCAGCAACCGGACCTCGATAACAACCCACTATTGCGCTGGGTGCGGGGGCATTTGCGGATCACCAACGGTTTTCACGGCGAGCGTTTTTTTGTGCTGCAGAACGGTGTGCGCTGGGCTACCCCGATGTTTCTGGTGCTGGTGCTGATCGAGGCCAGCGACCTGATGTTCGCGGTCGACAGCATCCCGGCGATCTTCGCGGTCACGACCGATCCGTTCATCATTTTCACCTCGAACATTTTCGCGATCATGGGTCTACGAGCGTTGTACTTTTTGCTGGCGGACATGGCCGACCGTTTTCATCTGCTCAAGTACGGACTGGCGCTGGTGCTGGTGTTCATTGGCGGGAAGATGACAGTGATGCCGTGGTTTCACATGCCGGTGGAGTGGTCGCTGGCGATTGTCGGCGGGCTGATTCTGGCGTCGGTGTTGCTGAGTCTGATGCTGACGAAGGACAAGTCGCCCGGGAGCGAAACGCAGGAAGGTCAGGCGAAGTAAAATTTGTGGGAGCGAGCTTGCTCGCGAAGGCGTCATGTCAGCCAACTAATCTGTTGAATGACACAACGCTATCGCGAGCAAGCTCGCTCCCACAGTGATGTGAACTGCTACTTATCGGATTTGATGCTGGTCCATACCCGGGTCCGCACCCGCTCCAGTTTCTGTGGCAACGGTTGCACCACGTACAACTCCTTCAAGGCCTCGCTGGTCGGTGTCAGGTTTGGATTGTCTGTGATTTCCTTGTTGATCAGCGGCAACGAATCCTTGTTGGCATTCGGATAGCCAAGGAAATCACTGATCGAAGCGATGACTTTAGGCTCGAGCAAGTTGTTGAGGAATTCGTGTGCCTCGTCGACGTTCTTCGCGCTCTTCGGAATGGCGAAGGTATCGAACCAGATCGGCGCGCCGCCCTTGGGCAAACGCCAGTCGACCACTACGCCGTTTTTCGCCTCTTTGGCACGGTTGCCGAACTGATAAAAGCTGCCGGAATAACCGATGGCCACGCAGATGTCGCCGTTGGCGATGTCGGTCATGTACTTGGCCGAGTTGAAGTAAGTCACGTAAGGACGAACCTTGAGCATCAGGTCCTTGGCTTTCTCATAGTCGGCCGGGTTCTGGCTGTTGGGGTCCAGGCCCAGGTAATGCAGGGCCAGCGGCAGGATTTCCGAAGGTGAATCAAGCATCGCCACGCCGCAGGATTTGAGCTTTTCCATGTTCTCGGGCTTGAACACCAGATCCCAACTGTCCACCGGCGCATTCTCGCCCAGCGCAGCCTTGACCTTGGCCGGATTGAAACCGATCAGCACCGTGCCGACCATGTAAGGCACGCCGTACTGGTTGCCGGGATCGTTGGCATCGAGCAACTTGAGCAACGTCGGGTCCTGGTGACTCCAGTTCGGCAGTTTGGACTTGTCGAGTTTCTGGAACACACCGGCCTTGATCTGGGTTTCGAGGAACTGGTTCGACGGCACCACCAGGTCATAGCCAGAGTTACCGGTGAGCAGCTTGGCTTCCAGGGATTCGTTGGTGTCGAAGGTGTCCCAGGTCACTTTGATGTTGCTTTTGGCGGCGAAGTCCTTGGGCACCGACGGCAGGATGTAATCCGCCCAGTTGTATACCCGCAGTTCGCGCTGCTCGGCCTGTACGGCGCTGGCCAGCAGCGTCAGCCCACATACAGTGGCGCCCAGAATGCGTTTCATCGTGACCATGTTGTGTTTCCCCGAATGCAGCGTGAGTCGATGGTTTTTATGTTCTGTACACGGCAGCGGCTTGCAAATCAGCCAAGGGCAAGGAAGGTGCAGCATTTAGTTGTGACTTTGATTCTTGCTGACAGCGTAGACGCAGCACAGTAGACGACTGGCCAAAAGGGGATCGAAATGGCCAACTTGCGTGACCGCCGGGATGCGGAAACAACAATGCCCGGCGAAGTGCCGGGCATTGTCTGAACAGCCTGCGAACGCTCAGTCGGTAAAACCCAACCGCGCCGCCCTGCTCTGCTGCGTCTGCCCACGGGTGGCGAGGCAGTAATACAGTGGGCATGTCACGATCAGCCCGACCAGCCACGACAGGTCCGCGCCTTCCACCAGATTGGCGTACGGCCCGACATACAACGATGTGTTGGCGAACGGCAGTTGCACGATGATGCCGATGAAATAGGCAATGATCGCGTGCAGATTGAAACGACCGTAGATGCCACCGTCAGCGCGAAAGATCGAGGCGATGTCGTAGTGACCGCGCTTGATCAGGTAGAAGTCGATCAGGTTGATCGACGCCCAGGGTACCAGCACCAGCAGCAACGCCAGAATCAAACCGATGAACTCGGAAATGAAATCCGCCGAAGCGCCCAGCGCCACCACACAGCAACCCGTCAACACAATGCTCGACAAGATCACTCGCACCTTGATGCTCGGCGTCCATTGGCTGGCGAACGTCTGGATCGAGGTGATGATCGACAGCACCGCGCCATACAGATTCAGCGCGTTGTGACTGATGATATTGAGCAGGAAAAGCACCATCAGAATCGGCCCCAGCCAACCGGTAGACTGCTTGACCGCCGCCATCGCTTCGGTGCCTTCCGGGGTCGCCAGCACCGCCACCGCGCCGAACGTGAACGACAGAATCGTGCCCAGCGTGGCGCCCAGATAAGTGGCGATAAATGGCTTGCCGATCCCGATGTCCGCCGGCAGGTAACGGGAATAGTCGGATACATACGGTGAGAAACTGATCTGCCAGATGATTCCCAGCGATACCGTCGCCAGCCACCCGGACAGATTGAAACTGCCACGGGTGAAGAAGTCAGCCGGCAACTCGTGGGCAAAGATGTAGATGAACCCGGCCAGCAGCGCGCTGCCCATCACCCAGGTGCCGATGCGGTTGAGCGTATGAATGAAGTTGTAGCCGATCACGCCGATGGCTGTGGCACTCAGGGCACCGATCAAAATGCTCAATGGTGCCGGCACCGACGGCGCAATGCCGACGATGGACTTGCCGGCCAGCACAATGTTGGAGATGAAGAAACCGATGTAGATGATCGCCGCGAAGAACACGATCAGCAGCGCACCATAACGCCCGAACTGGCCACGACTCTGCACCATTTGCGGAATGCCCATGCGCGGGCCTTGCGCCGACGCCAGGGCGATCACCACGCCGCCGATCATGTGCCCCAGCGCAATCGCCAGCAGCCCCCAGAACAGATCGAGATGAAACACCTGAACCACCATGGCGCCGGTGACGATGGGCAGTGGCGCAATGTTGGTGCTGAACCAAAGGGTAAAAAGGTCGCGGGCCTTCCCGTGGCGTTCCGCGAGTGGGACGTAGTCGACCGTGTGATTCTCGATCAACGGATCTTGCCGGGACATCTGGGACATATGAATGAACTCGATTGGGTCTGTTCTTATCGTTGTATGAAGCCAAACCGGAGGCGCTTCGTGGCCACCCCTCAGATGAAGACCATATTATGGTATTCCAACATTTTCACAAGACTGATCCGCTGTTTGCGACGGCATCTGATCCGGCATCCTCACTGATAGGCCACGTTCACGACTATAGAAAAGCCCCGTAAATGCTGAGTTTCCGACGAATGCACCACGTTTATCGTTTCACCAAAAAAGCACTTGCAATCGATGTATTACGGTATACCATCAGGCCAACAAACGAATAAAAACACGCTTCACCGCACTCGAGGATTGACCAATGATCGATGCTGCCGTCTACAAACAAGTCATGGGCTCGTTCCCGTCCGGCGTTACCGTCATCACCACGCTGGATGACGACGGCCAGATCGTCGGCCTCACCGCCAGCGCGTTCAGTTCGCTGTCGATGGACCCGGCCCTGGTACTGTTCTGCCCCAACTACAGCTCCGACTCCTATCCCGTCCTGATCAAAAACAAACGCTTTGCCATTCACGTGCTGTCCGGCGGCCAGCAGAGCGAAGCCTACGCCTTCGCCCGCAAAGGCAAGGACAAGGCACAGGGCATCGAGTGGACGCTGAGCGAACTGGGCAACCCGATTCTGGCGAACGCGACAGCTATCATCGAGTGTGAGCTGTGGCGCGAATACGAAGGCGGCGACCACGCGATCATGGTCGGCGCGGTGAAAAACCTCATCGTCCCTCAGCAGGACGCCGGCCCGCTGGTGTATTGCCACGGCAAGATGGGCGCCCTGCCCGCCTTCGCCTGATCCGCACGATTGCACTTAAACAGGCCGGCAAGCGACCGGCCGACCACAAGAGATTCGAGGTAGCGTCATGAAATTTTCCCTGTTCGTACACATGGAACGCTGGGACGAAAGCGTCAGCCACCGTCAACTGTTCGAAGACCTGACCGAACTGACGCTGATGGCCGAGGCCGGTGGTTTCAGCACCGTGTGGATCGGCGAACACCACGCGATGGAATACACCATCTCGCCGAGCCCGATGCCGCTGCTGGCCTACCTCGCGGCCAAGACCACCACCATTCACTTGGGCGCCGGCACCATCATCGCGCCGTTCTGGCATCCGCTACGAGTCGCTGGTGAGTGCGCATTGCTCGACGTGATCAGCAATGGCCGGATGGAAGTTGGTCTGGCGCGCGGCGCCTACCAGGTGGAATTCGATCGCATGGCCGGCGGCATGCCCGCCTCATCTGGGGGCCAGGCGCTGCGGGAAATGGTCCCGGTAGTGCGCGCGCTGTGGCAAGGCGACTACGCTCACAACGGTGATATCTGGAAATTCCCCATTTCCACCAGCGTGCCGAAGCCGATTCAAAAGCCGAACCCGCCGATGTGGATCGCCGCCCGCGACCCGGACTCGCACAACTTCGCCGTGGCCAACGGCTGCAACGTCATGGTCACGCCGTTGATGAAGGGCGACGAAGAAGTCCTCGACCTGAAGAACAAGTTCCAGACTGCGCTGGACAACAACCCGGAGGTGCCGCGTCCACAATTGATGGTACTGCGTCATACCCACGTGCACTCGGCGGATGACCCGGACGGCTGGAAGGTGGGCGCTAAAGCCATTTCACGTTTCTATCGCACGTTCGATGCGTGGTTCGGCAACAAGGAAACTCCGGTGAACGGCTTCCTCGCCCCGAGCCCGGAAGAGAAATTTGCAGGGCGGCCGGAGTTTGAGCTGGAGAGCCTGCACAAGACCGCCATGATCGGTACGCCGGAAGAAATCATTCCGCGGATCACGTACTACCAGGAACTGGGGGTGGATGAGTTCAGTTTCTGGTGCGACAACAGCTTGCCGCATGCGGAGAAGAAGAAGTCGCTGGAGCTGTTTATCAAGCATGTGGTGCCGGCGTTTCGTTAAATACGCCAAGCGCCCCTGAATGCAGAGCGCCCCGAACAGAACGTCGGGGCGCTTTTTTTTCGTCTGACGCAGGTGTCAGTAAGCAGTCGAAGTTGTCGCGATATCTTCCGGCGCCAAATGGCGACCATCGGCCGACAGCAGCTCAAGTTTTTTGATCGGCTGGCGCTTTTGCGCATCGACCATCACCGACCCGGGTTCGCCAGGCTCGAACATGAACTCCCCACCCCACTGCGACAACGCAACGATCACAGTTTGCAACGCCCGGCCCTTTTCAGTCAGCACGTACTCCTTGTAAGCGCTGCCATCGGACGCCGGCACCAGGTGCAGGATGTCGCGCTCCACCAGCCCTTTGAGCCGGGTGCTCAGCATGTTCTTGGCAATCTCCAGGCTCTTCTCGAAATCGCTGAAACGACAAATGCCTTCCAGCGCATCGCGGATGATCAGCAGCGACCACCAGTCACCGATCAGGTCGAGTGTCCGGGCGATCGGGCAGGTATTGCCCGCAAGGCTTTTGCGCTTCATTTCGGGTATCTCCGGCAAAACGGCAGGTTCAATGCGGTTGCATCTTACAACTCATGCCGCCAAACCGTTAACGCTTGCACCACGAAACTTAGCACCTGCGTACAAGTGGCCAATGCCCGTTGTCGCGATAGTGAACGCTGCCATCACGGCATCCACGCAGGCCCATACCCAAGGAGTTTTCATGAGCACATTCCAGACCCAAGACGGCACCGAGATCTATTTCAAGGACTGGGGCAGCGGCAAGCCCGTGCTGTTCAGCCACGGCTGGCCACTGGACGCTGACATGTGGGAATACCAGATGGAATACCTGAGCAGCCGTGGCTATCGCACCATCGCCTTCGACCGTCGCGGTTTCGGCCGTTCCGATCAGCCGTGGACCGGTTACGACTACGACACCTTCGCCGATGACATCGCGCAACTGATCGAACACCTGGATCTGCGTGACGTGACCTTGGTCGGCTTCTCCATGGGCGGCGGCGATGTCAGCCGTTACATTGCACGCCACGGCAGCGAGCGCGTCGCCGGACTGGTGTTGCTGGGCGCGGTAACCCCGCTGTTCGGGCAGAAACCGGACTTTGCCGAAGGCGTCGACAAGTCGGTATTCGACGGGATCAAGGCCGGCCTGCTGAAGGACCGCGCGCAGTTCATCGCTGACTTCAACGCCCCGTTCTATGGCACCAATCAGGGCCAGAAAGTCTCCGATGGCGTGCTGACGCAAACCCTGAACATCGCCCTGCTGGCCTCGCTCAAAGGCACTGTGGATTGCGTCACCGCATTCTCGGAAACCGACTTCCGCCCGGACATGGCGAAAATCGATGTGCCGACGTTGGTGATTCACGGCGATGGCGACCAGATCGTTCCGTTCGAGACTACCGGCAAACAAGCGGCCGCGCAGATCAAGGGCGCCGAGTTGAAAGTCTACGCAGGCGCGCCACACGGCTTTGCGGTCACCCATGCACAGCAATTGAATGAAGACCTGCTGGCGTTTCTCGATCGCTGAGTCCTGCTGATCTGAACGCGCCTTGAAAAGGGCCGTCGACAACCCTGTCGGCGGTCCTTTTTTTCCTTGTCCCAGATTATGGTGCCAGGACGAAACCCCGTATTTACGGGCCTTTCAGGCCTCTGCATCACGTTTTTATCTTCACATGCCAGCTTAATAATATTTTACCGATAACCACCCCCTCCCTAGTCTGATCCCAAGCACAGAGAACAGGTCGACAGCGACCTGAATCCAACGGCCTCGTGAGAAGGGATCAGAGATGACCACTGAAATAATAAAAACAGACACGCTTGTTGTCGGCGCCGGTCAAGCGGGTGTGGCCATGAGTGAACACCTGAGCAAACTCGGAGTGCCGCACCTGGTGCTGGAGCGCAACCGCGTTGCCGAACGCTGGCGCACCGGGCGCTGGGATTCGCTGGTGGCCAACGGTCCGGCGTGGCACGACCGGTTTCCGGGGATGGAATTCGATGACGTCGATCCGGACGGTTTCGCCCACAAGGAGCGCGTCGCCGATTACTTCGAAGCCTATGCGAAGAAATTCAACGCGCCGATCCGCACCGGCGTGGACGTGAAGAGCGTGGTGCGCAATGTCGGTCGTCCGGGCTTCACCGTCGAGACATCCGAAGGCGTGATCGAAGCCGCCCGGGTTGTCGCTGCGACTGGCCCGTTCCAGCGTCCGGTGATCCCGGCCATTGCGCCGAAGGATGAACGCCTGTTGCAGATTCACTCGGCCGACTACCGCAACCCGCAACAACTGCCGGCCGGCGCAGTGCTGGTGGTCGGTGCCGGTTCGTCGGGCGTGCAGATTGCCGATGAATTGCAGCGCTCGGGCAAGCAGGTTTACCTCTCGGTCGGCGCCCATGACCGCCCTCCTCGTGCTTACCGCAATCGTGATTTCTGCTGGTGGCTCGGCGTGCTCGGCGAGTGGGATCAGGCCGCGATGAAACCCGGCCGCGAGCACGTGACCATCGCCGTCAGCGGCGCCCACGGCGGTCGCACCATCGATTTCCGTGGCCTGGCCCATCGCGGCATGACCCTGGTCGGCGTCACCGAATCGTTCAGCGACGGCGTGGTGACCTTCAAACAGGACCTGCGCGACAACCTCAAGCGTGGCGACGAGAACTACCTCGCGCTGCTGGATGCCGCCGACGCCTACATCGAACGCAACGGCCTCGATCTGCCGCTGGAACCGGAAGCCCGTGAAACGTATCCGGATCCTGAATGTGTGAAAAACCCGCTGGCCGATCTCGATCTGGCCGCCGCCGGCATCACCTCGATCATCTGGGCCACCGGGTTTGCCGTGGACTATTCGTGGCTGAAAGTCGCCGCGTTCGACGACAACGGCAAGCCGCAACACCAGCGCGGCGTGTCCAGCGAAGCGGGCGTGTATTTCCTCGGTCTGCCGTGGCAGTCGCGACGCGGCTCGTCGTTCATCTGGGGCGTGTGGCATGACGCCAAACACGTGGCCGATCACATCGCCACCCAGCGCAAATACCTCGCTTATCGCGATGCCGAACAACGCGAAACCGCGCTGCACAACAACGCTGTCGACACCGTCGACGCTTGATTTCCCTCTTCCATACCGGCGCCTGTCGCGCCGGGTTCGATTTCGTCAGGAGCCGCACATGAGTCAGCCAACCCACACCCGCATCCGCATGTTCAACACCAAGGACACTTACCCGAACCAGACCCTGGACAACGATTTGTGCCAGGCCGTGCGTGCCGGCAACACCGTGTATGTCCGTGGTCAGGTCGGGACCAATTTCGACGGTGAACTGGTCGGCCTCGGCGACCCACGTGCGCAGACCGAACAGGCGATGCGCAACGTCAAGCAACTGCTCGAAGAGGCCGGCAGCGACCTGAGCCATATCGTCAAGACCACCACTTACCTGATTGACCCGCGCTACCGCGAGCCGGTGTATCAGGAAGTCGGCAAATGGCTGAAGGGCGTGTTCCCGATTTCCACCGGGCTGGTGGTGTCGGCACTGGGTCAGCCGCAGTGGCTGATGGAAATCGATGTGGTGGCCGTGATCCCTGAATAAGTCGGCAGACCGAGTCGCGGCCATCGCGAGCAGGCTCACTCCCACAGGGAAATGCGTTCCAAATGTGGGAGCGAGCCTGCTCGCGATGAGGCCAGCTCAGACAAACAAGGAGTAAAGACATGACATTTTCCATCGCCGCCCGTTGCCCCGAAACCGGTCAGTTCGGCATCGCCATCAGCTCTTCCAGCATCGCCGTCGGCGCCCGCTGCCCGTGGCTGCTGCCGGGTGTCGGCGCGGTGTCGAGCCAGAACATCACCCTGCCGTCGCTCGGCCCGGAAGTGCTCGCCTTGATGGAGCAAGGCCTGGCGCCCGAGGCGGCGCTGGACAAGGTGTTGACCCGTAACGGCTACAGCCAGTACCGGCAGATCACGGCCATCAATCACCTCGGCCAGACCGCGCATTTCAGCGGTGCGCAAACTCTGGGCGTGCACAACGCCGTGTCCGGCGAGCAGTGCGTGGCGGCGGGCAACATGCTCGCCGGGCGCTCAGTGATCGAAGCCATGGTCAGCGCGTTCGAAGAAGGCGAAGGTCAATTGGCCGATCGCCTGATCAAGGCCCTGCACGCCGCCCAGGCCCTGGGCGGTGAAGCAGGCCCGGTGCATTCGGCAGCCGTGGTCGTGGTCGGTGAACTGACCTGGCCCATCGTCAACCTGCGGGTGGACTGGGCCGATGAAGACCCGATCGGTCAATTGCAAAAACTCTGGGACGCCTATCGCCCGCAGCTGCAGGACTACATCGACCGCGCCCTCGATCCGGCCAAGGCGCCGGGCTACGGAGTTGCCGGAGACGACCGATGAGCGACAGCGTCGCGTTGCTCAAGACGCTGGTGGGGTTCGATACCACCAGCCGCGAGTCCAACCTGCAATTGATCGACTTCGTACGCAGCTTCCTCGAAGGTTTCGATGTGCCGTGCGAGTTGATCTACAACGATGAGCGCAGCAAGGCCAACCTGTTCGCCACGATAGGCCCGTCGCATCAGCCAGGCATCGTGCTGTCGGGTCATACCGATGTGGTACCGGCCGATGGCCAACCGTGGACGCTGCCGCCGTTCGAACTCAGTGAGCGCGACGGCAAGCTTTACGGTCGCGGCACGGCGGACATGAAGGGCTACATCGCCTGCGTGCTCGCACTGGTGCCGTCGTTGATCGAAGCGCCGTTGCGCCTGCCGGTGCACATTGCCCTGTCCTATGACGAAGAGGTCGGCTGTCTCGGCGTGCGCTCGTTGCTAAAGGTGCTGGAGCAACGTCCGGTCAAACCGCTGCTGTGCATCATCGGCGAGCCGACCGAACTCAAACCGGTGCTCGGGCACAAGGGCAAACTGGCGATGCGCTGTGATGTCCAGGGCCACGCCTGTCACTCGGCCTACGCGCCGCTTGGAGTGAACGCCATCGAATGCGCCGCCGAGCTGATCGGCGAGTTGGGGCGCATCGGTCGGCAACTCAAGGATGAACACCTCGACCCGCGTTTCGACCCGCCGTTTTCCACGGTGCAAACCGGTGTGATCAGTGGTGGAAAGGCATTGAATATCGTCCCTGCCGATTGCCGTTTCGACTTCGAAATCCGCGCCCTGCCGTCGCAGGATCCGGCTGTCGTCGCCCAGCAACTCAAGGTTTACGCCGAGCAGCAGATGCTGCCGCGCATGCGGGCGGTCAGTGAGCAGAGCGATATCCGCTTCAGCGAATTGTCGGCGTATCCGGGGCTGGCGACGGATGCCCGAAGCCAGGCTGCGGAACTGATCGCCAGGTTCTGTGGCTCGGACGATTTCGGTACTGTGGCGTTCGGCACTGAAGGCGGTTTGTTCGACGCGGTGGGGATTCCCACGGTGGTGTGCGGCCCCGGCAGTATGGATCAGGGCCACAAGCCGGACGAGTTCGTCAGCGTCGATCAGCTCACGGCCTGCGATGCGATGCTACAACGGATGCTGGCGTCTATTCGCCTTTAAAAAACGGTCTGGCTGCCGGATTCAAATCCGCAGCCGAGCCGCAATAACACCGACCGACAGCTGCTCCAATGGAGGTCAGCTGCGTTGTCGCTCATGGCGCTGAAACACCCGAAACAGAGCGTTTCCAGCTGACCGGAGAGCTTCGTTTTTTTAACGCCTGAAGCAACAAAACTACTAATTTATCTCTCCCCTTTCCTTGCCCATGATCAATCCCAACAAGAAATGCGCCGTCCGTGCCGGCGCTCACTGAAGTACGTCCACGTACTCGTCCTTGCCTTGGAGTTCGTCATGGCCACCTCTGCAACAACGTCCGCACCGCTTATTGAAAAACACACGATCGGCTATGTGCCGCCCGAAGATCGCCACGGAAAGGTTCGGGATCTGTTCACCCTCTGGTTCGGCGGCAACATCGCGCCGTTGCCCATCGTCACCGGCGCCCTCGGCGTGCAGCTGTTTCACCTGAATCTGGTGTGGGGCATCGTCGCCATTCTGGTCGGCCACCTGGTCGGCGGTGTGCTGATGGCGCTGCACTCGGCGCAGGGCCCGCAGATGGGCATTCCGCAGATGATCCAGAGCCGTGCGCAGTTCGGCTCCCTCGGCGCGCTGTTGGTGGTGCTGATTGCCGGCGTCATGTACATCGGTTTCTTTGCCTCCAACATCGTGCTCGCCGGCAAGTCCCTGCATGGCGTGGTCGACAGCGTTCCGGTGCCAGTGGGCATCGTGATCGGTGCGCTGGGCTCGGGGATCATCGGCATCATCGGTTACCGCTTCATCCACGTGCTCAACCGCATCGGCACCTGGGTGCTGGGGATCGGCATCGTGGTCGGATTCGGCTACATCCTCACCCACATCCAGACCGATGATTTCCTCACTCGCGGTAGCTTCAACATCTCGGGCTGGCTTGCGACGGTGTCGCTGGCGGCACTGTGGCAGATCGCGTTTGCGCCTTACGTCTCGGATTACTCGCGCTACCTGCCGGCGAATGTGCCGGTGGCGGCAACTTTCTGGACGACCTATCTAGGTTCGGCGCTGGGTTCGAGCCTGTCATTCGTGTTCGGGGCCGTCGCCGTGCTGGCAACCCCGGTGGGCATGGACACCATGGACGCGGTGAAACTCGCCACCGGCGCCATCGGCCCGTTGATGCTGGTGCTGTTCCTGCTCAGCGTGATCAGCCATAACGCGCTCAACCTGTACGGCGCGGTGCTGTCGCTGATCACCCTGGTGCAGACCTTCGCCTACCGCTGGATTCCGACTGCCAAAAGCCGCGCGGTGATTTCGATCATCGTCCTGCTGGCTTGCTGCTTCGCTGCGGTCGGCGCCTCGTCAGACTTCATCGGCCACTTCGTCGACATGGTGCTGGTGCTGCTGGTGGTGCTGGTGCCGTGGACGGCGATCAACCTGATCGACTTCTACGCCATTCACAAAGGCAAGTACGACATCGACTCGATCTTCAAAGTCGACGGCGGCATCTACGGCCGTTACAACCCGCAAGCCTTGCTGGCGTATGCGATCGGCATCGCGGTGCAGATTCCGTTCATGAACACGCCGCTGTATGTCGGGCCGGTGTCGGCGCACATCAACGGCGCGGACCTTTCGTGGGTGGTTGGATTGCTGGTGACTTCGCCGCTGTATTTCTGGCTGGCCAGTCGTGACAGTGCTTATCGTCGGCGGCTGACATCCGGGAAACTGGCGGGCAGTCTCTGAGATTGACTCGATGCACCACCAAGGTCCGCCCTGTGCGGGCCTTCTGCTTTGCGTTGTGCTATTTCTTTACGCCCGACGACAACCGGAGATGGAAATCCAATGCTGCGAATTCTGGGCAAAGCCTCATCGATCAACGTGCGCAAAGTGCTGTGGGCCTGTGCTGAACTGAACCTTCCCTTCGAACGCGAGGACTGGGGCTCAGGTTTTCAATCGACGTCGACGCCGGAGTTCCTCGCACTCAATCCCTGCGCGATGGTGCCGGTGATTCAGGACGATGACTTCACGCTGTGGGAGTCGAACTCGATCATTCGCTATCTGGCGTCGCGTTATGCCGGCGAACAACTTTACCCAATCGAGGCACGCGCCCGAGCGCGGGTGGATCAATGGATCGACTGGCAGGCTTCGGAGTTGAACAAGTCCTGGTCTTACGCGTTCATGTCGCTGGTACGCAAGTCACCCGCGCATCAGGACAGCGTTGCTCTTGCGGCCGGTTGCCGGGAGTGGACAAGGCACATGGAGATTCTCGACCGGCAGCTGCAAAAGACCGGCGCCTATGTCAGCGGCGAGCAGTTTTCCCTCGCCGACATCCCGATCGGCCTGTCGGTCAATCGCTGGTTCGAGACGCCGCTGGAACATCCGCACTTGCCGGCGGTGAGCGCTTATTACGAACGTTTGAGCCAGCGCCCCGCTTACCGGTTGCACGGACGCAACGGCACCCCGTGATGCCGGTCATTTGTTTTTGAAAGCCTCACGCCGCGCCTGTCGTTCGGCGGCGTATGCCTCCTGCGGCTGGCTGATCAGATCCTCACGACGCAACACTTCACCGCAGTGATCGCACAACGGCCCAAGGCCCGCGCTGTGGTTGCAGGTCTTGTGGGTCATGTTCACGGCCAGCCCTTCCTCCGACGACTTGCACCAGGTTTCGCCCCAGGCGCGTAACGCAATCACCACCGGGTAAAACGCCTCGCCTTTTGCGGTGAGGTGGTACTCGTAGCGTTTCGGCCGCTCGTTGTACAAGCGGCGCTCGACCAGCCCGTCCGCCTCCAGGCTTTTCAGACGGGCGGCAACCATCTGCGGCGTACCGCCGGTCTGGGCCAGGATCTCGTCGTAACGATGGCTGCCCATGAACAATTCGCGCAAAACCAGCACCGTCCAGCGGTCGCCGACGATCGACTCGGCCCGGGAAATCGGGCACAGCGTATCGGGAAGACTATCGTTTACAGCCATCAGGGCTTGCCTCTTTCACAGTTACTATGATTATCATATCAACACGATGCGGGAACAAGCCCTGAGCATCGATCACTCTCATTGCCGGAGTACATCGTCATGTCGAAACCTCTCTATCCGCTCGACAGAACCGCCTACCTGCTGGTCGATCCGTACAACGATTTTCTCTCCGACGGCGGCAAGATCTTTCCGCTGATCAAGCCAATGGCCGAGCAGAACGGCCTGCTCGACAACCTGCGCAAACTCGATCACGCCGTGCGGGCCCTGCCGATTCCGGTCGTCATCGTACCCCATCACCGCTGGGTCAAAGGCGACTACGAGAACTGGGATAACCCAAGCCCGACCCAATGCAAGATCATGCACATGCACCACTTTGCGCGCGGCGAATGGGGCGGTGAATGGCACCCGGATTTTGCGCCGAAGGACGGCGACATCGTGGTTCAGGAGCACTGGGGGTCCAGTGGATTCGCCAATACCGACCTGGATTTTCGCCTGAAGCAGCTAGGCATCACCCACGTGATCATCGTCGGCCTGCTGGCCAATACCTGCATCGAAGCCACCGCCCGTTATGCCTCGGAACTCGGCTATCACGTCACGCTGGTGCGCGACGCTACCGCCGCATTCAAAGAGGAAATGATGCACGCCGCCCACGAACTCAACGGCCCGACGTTCGCCCATGTCATCACCACCACGAACGAACTGATCGCCAACCTTCAGTCGCAAGGTGACGCGAAATGAGTCTGACCGGCCACCTGCTGATCGGCGCCGCTGAGGTGCCCGCTTCCGAGGGCACGATGAAGGCGCTGAATCCGGCAACCAATACGCTGATCGAACCGGAATTCGCCTTCGGCGGTGCAAAGCAAGTCGATCAGGCGGCAACCCTCGCCGACGCGGCGTTCGACAGCTACAGCCACACTTCGCTGGCCGAACGTGCGGCGTTTCTGGAAAGCATCGCCGACAACCTCGACGCCGTGCGCGAGGAGCTTGCAGCCCGCACCGCACTTGAAACCGGTCTGCCTCAGGCGCAGCTCGAGGGCGAAGCCGCCCGGGCCGCGACCCAGTTCCGTCAGTTCGCCGAGGTGGTGCGCAAGGGGCGCTTCCTGCAACTGGCCATCGACCCGGCGCAACCTGATCGCCAGCCACGTCCGCGGATGGATCATCGCTTGCAGAAAGTCGCCATCGGCCCGGTGGCAATTTTCGGTGCGAGCAATTTTCCGATCTCCTATTCGGTGGCCGGCGGCGACACCGCATCGGCACTCGCGGCCGGTGCGACGGTGATTCTCAAGGCGCATAACGCGCATCCCGGGGCCTCGGAAATCCAGGCTCGCGCCATCCGTAAAGCGGTGCAGATGCATGGTTTGCACGAAGGGGTTTTCTCCATGGTGCGCGGTGGCGGTAATGCGATCGGTGAGGCACTGGTCGATCATCCTTTGATTAAAGCGGTGACGTTCACGGGTTCGGAGGTGGGCGGCATGGCGCTTTATCGTCGCGCGCAGTTGCGGCCTGATCCGATTCCGGTTTTCACCGAAATGACCAGCGTCAATCCGACGTTCATCTTGCCCGCAGCGCTGTCCGCACGTGGCGACAAGATCGGCGACGGATTTATCGAGCGGATGCTGGTCAACGTCGGTCAGGCCTGTCTGTGTCCGTCGATTCTGATTGCGGTCGAAGGCGAAGGTCTGCAAGCGCTACGTAGCGCCATGATCAAGCGGGTCAGCGAAGCGCCGGCGCGTACGATGCTGACGCCGGGCATTCACGGTTCATACGTCAACGGACTGGCGGCAATGGAAAGCCTGGGGGCAAATCGGGTGGCGGTCGGCGCGCCGGCGCAGGGTCAGTTTGAGGGGCGCCCGGCGTTGCTGGAAGTTGACGGTCAACGCCTGCTCACCGAACCGGCGCTGGCCCATGAAGTGTTCGGCCCGGCGGCATTGTTGGTGGCGGTCAACGATGAGGAAGAGTTACTGGCAGTTGCCCGTTCATTCAAGGGTCAGCTCAGCGCAGCCATTCACCTTGAAGACCGCGATCTGGATCTGGCCCGGCGTCTGCTGCCGATCCTCGAGCGCCGCACCGGACGCATTGTGGTCAACGCTTTCGCCCATCCGCAGGAAGTGACTTTCGCCACCGTACATGGCGGGCCGTTTCCGGCCACCTCGGACAGCCGCTTCACCTCGGTCGGCATGACCTCGATAGAGCGCTTTTTGCGGCCCGTGGCGTATCAGGGCTTTCCCGATGCGTTGCTGCCGCAAGTGTTGCGCGATGCCAATCCACTCGATTTGCCTCGCAGCATCGACGGCCAATAAAAAATGCCCGGTTCGGCAAATCACCGAACCGGGCATTTTTTCGAGTCACGGGTTTGATCAGGCCGGCACACCCAGAATGATGTGCGAAGCCTTGATCACTGCCGTCGCGCTGACGCCCGCCGCCAGACCCAGTTCGTTCACCGCGTCGCGGGTCACGATCGAATAAACTTTCGAACCGCCAGCCAGCTCGATCACCACTTCAGCGTTGACGGCGCCATCGGTCACGCTCAGCACCTTGCCTTGCAGGCAGTTGCGGGCCGACAGGCGAATGTCGCTGGATTCGGTCATCAGCATCACCCAAGGCGCCTTGACCAAGGCCACGGCTTCTTTGCCCACCGCGATGCCCAGGCTTTTGAGGCTCGCCAGGGTCACGACCGCAACCAGCTTCTCGCCGCCCGGCAGGGTCAATACGACTTCCGCATTGACCGAGCCTTCCTGAACCTGGCTGACCTGACCTTTAAAAACGTTGCGGGCACTGACTTTCATGATGGACGTCCTTTTTTTTGACTTTGGAGTTAGGAAACGGCGCACATCATCGGAGCAAGCGCTATGTAGTTACAACTATAGCGCTGCACCTGAATGAACATTGCCCCCCCTGACTCTAGATCAACAAGTCCTCATAGAACGCACCGTACGGAAGCTCGGGGTGTTCGATCTGGATTTCCAGAATCCAGACTCCGGCATTCGGAGCCTGATCGAAGTCACCGAGATTGCCACCGCGATAAATCGCGTGAGGAAAATCGCTGACCCGGTGCCCCTTGATATCCAGGTTCAGCTTCCAGCCCATGGCCTCAGCCTGATCGGTGGCGTAACGGTACAGTTCGACACCGGTCACGCCCTGACGCCAGAAGGCCTCGACCTTGTCGAAAAGCTCTTTGGAGGCCGCCGCACAGGCGATCATTTGCGGATCGGAACCGGTAACGAACGTCGCCCCGGCATCGCCTTCGTGGCCTTCCCAAACCACGCCCATGTCGATGAAGAAAATGTCGCTTTCGCCCAGGACCGGATCGCCGTCGGAACGCTCCTTGAAGGTCTTCAACGTGTTGGCGCCGAAGCGGATCAGCAGCGGATGCCAGATCCGGTCCATGCCCAGTTCGACGAGGATTTCCTTGCCCCGTGCATGGGCTTCGGATTCACGCATACCGGGTCTGATCACCTTGGCGATCTCATCCACCGCCTTCCAGGTCAATTGCTGGGCATGGCGCATGGTTTCCAGCACAAAACGCTCACCTACCGCTTCTTTCCCGCTCAAAGTGGCACTCATCCCTTACTCCTCTCGGCATCCAGCAGACGCAGTCGCTATATAGGAATGTATATTGCGATATCCCATAACAAAGCGATAGACGTGGACTTGTACGACTGCACTCATCACAGAATGAAACGCCAATGATCCTTGCGACCAGCGCTTAAAGGCCATCCTGTTTCTCGACTTCACCCTTGAGCAGCGCCGCCATATCGATCCGTTCAGCTTGCACGAACTCACTGAAGTTCAGGGTCCATGGCTCGTGCCGGCCCGGAATGCAGCTGAACACCCCCAGCTCATGCAACACCGCCGCGAGTGCGCTGGATGCAGGGGGATTTCCCCGTTCGTCAGTCGCCTGAAAATAGGCGGTGCCGATTCCGTGACGGCTTTTTCTGGCGCGAACGCCTGTCGCACTGTTAGCCAACGGGAACGCACCCGCACCGAACCGTTCGATCAGAATCCCCAGCATTCGATTGATGACGTCCAGCGGAAAAAAGCGACCGTCCTGGAGGCGAATTCCGGCCAACTCGATCCGATAATGAAACAGCTTGCCCTTCGCTACCGTGTAGCACTCCGTCCAGTCTCCTTCAGGGCTGACATTCAATTCAGCGCCCTCACGGAGTCGGTGACCGTTCAGAGGCAAGTCATAACCAATCATGAACAAAGCCGCCTCCAGCTGCCGAAGCGCAGGTACGCTGGAAGTGTTTTCGAACGAATTGTGCGCAGCACCCGCCAATACCTCGGCGAGTATCCAGCCAGCCTTCAGATTCCAGATTGCATGCAGCTCGCCGGAGATCAAGCGCGGAAAGTGATAGTTGCCCAGGCCAGGGTCGCGGTTTTTCGGGAGCCGCGCCGTTGCACCCTCCTTGGCCGGAGCCCAAGGAAAAGCAAGCTCTCTGGGCACGGCCGATAACTTTCTGTCCTGGCAGTACTTCACGACAATCCATCCCAGCGCCGCCGCGACGCGACTGTCGTAGATGATGAAGTCATTAACCAGCAACGAGTAGACCTTGGTCATGCCCGCATTGAAACGCAATGGCTGATGACCGTTCAGTAACGGGTGGCTCAAATTATCGCTGGCCAGCGCGGCGCAGACCGAAGCGATCGTCTGCGCAAGTCCTTTGGCATTTGCTGCCAACCAACGGACATTTCCCGCCTGCACACCACCCCACGCCATCACCTCAATGCTGGCTTCGAGCGTCTGGCTGTCGTTTCCCGAGTTGATCCCCCGTTGCAGGGCATTGCGAAGCGAGTTCAGCGCAACATCGTTGCTTTGCAGGCATGAGCCTGCCGGCGCTGCGAATGCGCCTTTATGTTTCCAGTGGTACCGCTCGCAGGCATCAAACAACGTGGAGAACTTCAGCGTGCTGTCTGCCCGCCGATCAATGTATGAATGAGCAAAAAGGGACGCATGGTCGAGATGGCTGGCGAACCAGTCAATGAAGTCGCTGACGCTGTGCAAATACTGTTGGCGATGCATATCCGTATCCTCGGCTCTGGTGCGATAAAGGATGCCCGTAGCCGTCCGGGCATCTACGGATTTCAACGAGGCAGAACCCGGTATTGGCCCTCATCACCGACTTTCTCGTAACGCACTGCACGTGTACCAGCGAGTGTCTTCGCTGCATCATGCCCCAGCAACAAAGCTTTCAACGGCTTGACAATGGATGCCTGAACATCCGCCGGACTGTTGATCTCGGCCAGGTACAGGCTATAGGTCCACTCATTGTCATACTGAGAATGAGCCCAATGAAACTGCCGATCGCCTTCGAGCGTGAGGTTGAATCCGCTGTCGAGCCCGATCGGGAATGACATGAGAAACTCTTCAAAATCGATCGGTGCTCCCCACCAGCCGATATGGACCAACGGTTCGTGATTATCTTTCGCCTCGATCCCTGCCCCCGTGAGACTGATTTGCACCACGATATAGCCACCGACAGAACGCTTCGGTTTAACAATCACCGGCAGGGAGAAACCCATCTCGGTGTAGACCCAACCGTGTTCATCATTGGCGAATGTTTCGATCCATTCGCCACCTGCCCGGTAGCGCTGGGCAATGTCGGGCGCCAGCAGCGCGCTGCTCACTTCCTCCCGGATCAACTTGGCCAGATGATCACATTCCGCACCCAACCTGGACACGAATCGAATGTTCTCGGTAATCGCCTTACCGATGCTGGAAGGATTGTTCATGATGCAGGATTCCAAAAACAGGAGGATGACGGGTTATCCAGTGAAGGAATGGTGGGGGGCTGCAGCTTGGTGAATCCATTCAACGGACTCCAGAACACCGTTGAGCTTGCCACTACCGGGGGAGCTGAAAGTGAATCGAATCCTTGAAACCGGAAAATCCCGAGCTTGCCAAGAAAACACGCCACTTGGGACTTCCACATCTCCAGTCCGGTGAATCCTGACACACTCATGCTCCGCACAATGTGCAGCACACCGAGCCAGGAGTGGAGTATCAATTGACCGCTCCAGACGTCCTGCTCACTCAGCGCGTTGAGACCCGCACTGATTTCGGGGGCGATAAAGAGGTGATAAGCGACCTTCCGCTCAGCGGGCGTCAGGAACTCCTGCCATTGACGGTGCAATTGGTCTTTGCCACTCAACGGCGCTTCCCATTTGAATTCGATCAATAGAATGCGCCGCTCACCGTTAGGCCAACCCAAGTCGACCACCAGGTCCGGCTCTATTCCCTTGCGTGGCCAAAAACGCATCCGCGCGCTTTCTACCGGCCCCGCTGGAAACGCCGGATGGACAATGTGACGACCTCGTTCAATCAGGCTGCGCCAGAAAAGACCAGCGGCTTCGGCAGGCAGGTAATCCAGAGGGCCCATGATCAGGGCGGTGATTTCGTCTTCTGCGCAGACACGTTTCTCTCCGACTTCGCGATGTCCGAGGTAACGTCTGTACAGAGAGCTTTTTCCTTGGTTGAAGGCGTGCAACATTCCCTTGGCTCGCTACTGAAAAGACCGGAGCGATGATGGCCTTTAGCCTTGATTTTTGCCAGCACGACTTAAGTCCAAGCCCCACAAACGCTTGAAGCACAGGTTTCAAACAGTCGGATCACGCGACCGGGTCATTTGCACGCACCACGCCGCGCTCCTCAAGCAAGCGCACAAACATGCTCAGACTGCGCGACACCGTGCCCCGCCGCCATACCAGCCACGTCGTCAGATAGCGGAAATCCGACGTCAGCGGCCAGACACTCACCGTCGCGCAACCGGGCATGCTCTGCAGCATGCTGCGCGGCATCAAAGCCAGACCGGCACCTGCGCTGACACAGGCGAGCATGCCGTGATAGGACTCCATTTCAAAAATCTTGCCCGGTACCGCAGCGTCGGTGCTAAACCATTTTTCGAAGTGATGGCGATAGGAGCAATTAGAGCGGAACGCATAGATGTTCTCGCCATTCACGTCTGCGGCGCGCTGGATCGGCCCATGATGAAGCGGCGAGATGATGACCATCTCCTCTTCAAACGCCGGAATGCCTTCCAGCGCCGGGTGCAAGACCGGGCCGTCGACGAACGCGGCCGCCAGGCGACCGGAAAGCACACCGTCGATCATTGTCCCGGACGGGCCGGTCGACAGGTCCAGATCGACCTTCGGATGTTGCTGGTTATAGGTCGCCAGCAAACCGGGAATGCGTACCGCCGCCGTGCTCTCCAGCGAGCCCAGCGGGAATGCGCCTTGCGGCTCCTCGCCGGCCACCGTGGCTCGCGCTTCCTGTACCAGGTCGAGAATCCGCCGCGCGTATTCAAGAAAACTCCAGCCGGCCGGCGACAGGCGCAAGCGGCTTTTCTCGCGGATGAACAGGTCGACGCCCAGATCTTCTTCCAATTGCTTGATGCGGGTCGTCAGGTTCGACGGCACGCGATGGATCTGCGCCGCCGCAGCACTGATGCTGCCGTGCTCGGCAACGGCCTTGAAGATTTCCAGTTGCACCAGATCCATATTCATTCTCCAATCGTGAAAGAAACGCTCTTTATTATTCAGTTTCCAGAAAAAAAACACCAGCCTACTCTGAGCACATCCACTGACCTCGCAGGACGATGCCATGAGCCCGATTTCCAGCCAGACCCACGCCATCTCGATCAACCCCGCCACCGGCGAGCAGATCGGTCACTACGCTTTCGAATCCGCCGAAGCGCTCGACGCCGCGCTGACCCGTGCCGCGTTCGGTTTCGGCAAGTGGAAACGCAAGCCACTGCAAGACCGCTCCCGCGCCTTGACCGCGCTGGCCGGTGCGCTGCGTGACAGCAGCGAAGCCATGGCGACCATGATCACCCGGGAAATGGGCAAGCCGATCGCCCAGGCCCGTGGCGAAATCGAGAAATGCGCCAAGCTCTGCGAGTGGTACGCCGAACACGGCCCGGCCATGCTCAACGCCGAGGCGACCCTGGTCGAAGGCGGCAAGGCGCGCATCGAATACCGTCCGCTCGGCCCGATCCTCGCCGTGATGCCGTGGAACTTCCCGATCTGGCAAGTACTGCGCGGCGCCGTTCCGGCACTGATCGCCGGCAACACCTACGTGCTCAAGCACGCACCGAACGTGATGGGCAGCGCCTATCTGCTGCGCGACGCCTTCACCCGCGCCGGTTTTGCCGATGGCGTGTTTGAAGTGATCAACGTCACCCCGGAAGGCGTGTCCAGCGCCATTGCTGACCCGCGTATTGCCGCCGTAACCCTGACCGGCAGCGTCCGCGCCGGCATGGCCATCGGCGCACAGGCCGGTGCCGCGCTGAAGAAATGCGTACTGGAACTGGGCGGCTCCGATCCGTTCATCGTGCTCAACGACGCCGATATCGATGAAGCTGTGCAAGCGGCGGTGATCGGCCGTTACCAGAACTCCGGGCAGGTCTGTGCCGCCGCCAAACGCCTGATCATCGAAGAAGGCGTGGTCGAAGAATTCACCCGCAAATTCGTCGAAGCTACCCGCCAGTTGAAGATGGGCGATCCGTTGTCCGCCGACAACTACATCGGCCCGATGGCCCGTTTCGACCTGCGTGACGAACTCGACCAACAAGTGCGCGACACCCTCGAAGAAGGCGCCACCCTGCTGCTCGGCGGCGGCAAGGCCCAGGGGCCGGGCAACTACTACGAGCCGACCGTACTGGCCGACGTCACCGACCGCATGACCTCGTTCAAGCAGGAACTGTTCGGCCCGGTAGCATCGATCATCACCGCCCGCGATTGCGCTCACGCCGTGGCACTGGCCAACGACAGCGAGTTCGGTCTGACCGCCACGATCTATACCGCCAACGTCGCCCTGGCCCAGCAACTGACCAGCGAACTGGAAACCGGCGGCGTGTTCATCAACGGCTACTCCGCGAGCGATCCGCGCGTGACCTTTGGCGGCGTGAAAAAAAGCGGTTTCGGCCGTGAGCTGTCGCACTTCGGCGTGCGTGAGTTCTGCAATGCGCAGACGGTGTGGCTGGATCGCAAATAATCCAATAGCCCAAAAACCAAGTGGGAGCGAGCTTGCTCGCGATGACACCTTCACAATCAACATTGATGTTGAATGTCAGGCCGACATCGCGAGCAGGCTCGCTCCCACAGTTTTTGTGTCAGTCCTTGAAATCCGTGGACAGCGCCAGCTCATTCCACTCGGCCAACTCCTGCGCCACCACGCGGTTCTTCGCTTCGATTCGCACAATCGTGTCGCTACCCAAAGCCAGCCGTTGCGGGGGGTTCGGCGCGTTCACCAGCACCAGCATCGCTTCGGCAAACTTCAGCGGATCACCCGGTTGCGCGTGGTTGGCCGCTTCGGCAAACGTGCGCATCTTGCCGACGGTTTCGTCATAGTCCGGCAGAACCAGTGCGGTCTTGATCAGCGACTGTTCGTCGAGGAAGTCGGTGCGGAAGAACCCCGGTTCGACCACCGTGGCATGAATGCCAAGCGGTGCCAGTTCCTGATGCAGTGCTTCGCTGATGCCTTCTACCGCGAATTTGGTCGAGCCGTAGACACCCCAACCCATGTACGCCTGATAACCACCAATCGACGAGATGTTGATGACCCGCCCGCTGCGCCGGGCGCGCATGTGCGGCAGGACAGCGCGGGTGACGTTGAGCAGACCGAACACGTTGGTGGCGAACAGGCGCTCGGTTTCGCTGGCGCTGGTTTCTTCAACGGCGCCCAACACGCCGAAACCGGCATTGTTGATCAGCACGTCGATGCGACCGAAACGCTTGATGCCTTCTGCCACTGCTTGGTGGGCTTCCTCTTCGCGGGTGACGTCCAGCCGCACGGCCAGCAGATTCGGGTGATCGCCGAGGCGGTCGGTGATGTCTTGCGGGTTGCGGGCGGTGGCAATCACCGCGTCACCGGCACGCAGGGCCTGCTCGGCGATAAGGGTGCCAAAACCACGGGAAGCTCCGGTAATCAGCCAGGTACGCATATCAACTCCTCCTGTCGGTGACCCTGGCGAGATTGCCGGGCCTTCTTGATGAGTTGAGTCGACTTTAAAGCCGTGCTACTGATGTGATAATCCCAACAAATTTGCATGACTTTGTGAAAGGTGTTCACAAATGAAAAACCCTTCCACGGCGGATCTGTCGATCTTTCTGTGCATTGCCCAGCATTTGAATTTCAGCCGTGCGGCGGTGGATCTGGGCCTGACACCGTCGGCATTGAGCCATTCATTGCGAGCGCTGGAAAATCGCCTCGGCGTACGCCTGTTCAATCGCACCACCCGCAGCGTGGCGCTGACCGAGGCTGGTGAGCGGTTATATGCGCGGCTGAAACCGGCGTTTCGCGACATCGACGACGCCCTCGAAGACCTCAACCACTTTCGCGACAAACCTTCCGGCAATCTGCGCATCACTGCCGGGCGTCAGGCATGCGAACTGGTGCTGCTGCCGATTGCCGGAGCATTTCTGCAGGCCTATCCGGACATCCGCCTGGAAGTGGTCGAAAGCGATGCGCTGCTTGATATCGTCGCCGCCGGATTCGATGCAGGCGTACGTTTCGGCAATCGGTTGGAGGCGGACATGGTGTCGTTGCCCATCGGACCGAATCTGCGCTCGGTGGTGGTCGGCTCACCCGGCTTTTTCGAACGACATCCCGCACCACAAAAACCTGAAGATTTGCATGCCCTTCCCTGCATCCGACATCGGTTCCCGAGCGGTTCGATGTATCGCTGGGAATTCGAACGGGGTGGTATAGAACAGGAAATCGAGGTCAACGGCCCGCTGACCCTGGGCGATGTCAGCCTGATGATCGGCCCGGCGTTGCAGGGCCTGGGACTGGCCTATGTATTCGAGGACATGGCCCGCGAGCACTTGGCAAGCGGGCGGCTGGTACAGGTGCTGGCGGACTGGTGTCCGTACTATCCTGGCCTGCATTTGTACTACCCGAGTCGGCGCCATGTACCGGCGCCGCTCAAGGCTTTCATCGACTTTGCCCGCAACGTTCGCGAGGGTAAAACGGGCTAGTTACAGATACTTCAACCAGGCGATGTCCCGTCGCCGGGCCTTCAGTGCGGAGAACCAGCGCACCGCCGGGAACAGCGCAACCGCCAGCACCATCGCCGCCAGCCACACCGCCGTCACCGACGAGAAACCGAAATAGGTGCCCTGATTGAGCCCGAACAACGCCACGCCAATCAGGTACAACATCTTCAGCGCATACAGGTGCAGCAGGTAGAAAAACATCGGCGCCGAACCGAACACCGTCAGCCAGCGAATCCAGCGCCGATCCTGCGCACGCTCGAACACCAGCAACAGCAGCAGCCCCACACTCACCGTCAAGGTGATGAACAACAGCGACGGCGGGTATTTGGTGATGTTGAAAAAGCTCATCAGGGTTTGCAGACCGCTGTCACCGAAGGCCCAGTACTTCTCGCCATAACCGTTGACCAGCCGCAGTGCCACAAACCCCAGCAGCCCGGCGACACCACCGATCAACAAGCGGCGCTGGCGCACGCCTGCATCGGCAGCGCGGCCGAACCACGGCCCCAGCGCGTAACCCAGACCGATCACGCCGATCCACGGCAACAGCGGGTACGAGGTGCGCAGACGCAAGGTCTCGCCCACCTCGATCCAGCCGCGGTCATGCAGGATCGCCCACGGCACGTGCAGTGCCGACTCGGTTGCGAAGTGCAGTCCGTCGAGCAGGTTGTGCCCGGCGATGATCGCCAGGCTCAGGGTCAACAGCAGCCAGCGTGGCAGCCAGACCAGCAGCGACAGCGCGATCATGCTCAGGCCGATCGCCCAGATCACTTGCAGATAGATCACGGTCGGTGGCAGCTGGAACGTCCAGGCGAAATTCACCAGGGTGAATTCGAGCGCTACCAGAAACAGTCCGCGCTTGAACAGGAAGGCACTGACGTCAGCTTTGCCGTCGTACTTCTCGCCGAACAGCCACGCCGACAACCCGGTCAGCAGCACAAACACCGGCGCGCACAGATGCGCCAAAGTGCGGCTGAAGAACAGCGCCGGCTCGGTGCTGGCGATGTCCATCGGGTCGGTCACCTGACGATGCAGCAGAAAGGTTTCGCGCACGTGGTCCAGCAACATGAACAGAATGACCAGGCCACGCAGCGCATCAATGGACAGCAACCGGCCAGTCGCCGAGGGGGCAGAACGGGAAACCGCAATCGTCATGGAGGTATCGCAATCGAAAGGTTGATCGATGCGACCGCCCGAAAGCGGCCGCATAATTTGCGTTACCTTATAACACAAAAAACCGATCCAATCGCTAGCGGTTCTCAACCAGCGATCACGCTGTACGCAGGGTTTCCAGCACAACCTGCAACGGATGACGCAGCAGTTGATCGGCCTGGCGCTTGACCTGACTGCGGCAGGAGTAACCGGTGGCCAGCGCCTCGCCCTTCTCCACCGGCGCCTCGATCTGCTTCGCCCAGGATTGCTCGTAGATCACCGCCGAGGTTTCGCGATTGCGCGCTTCGTGTCCGTAAGTGCCGGACATGCCACAACAACCGGTGGCCTGGGTCGCCAGCTTCAGGCCGACACGCTCGAACACCTGCTCCCATTGCCGGGTCGCGGCCGGGGCGTTGGTTTTTTCGGTGCAGTGCGCCAGCAGGCGGAAGCTGTCGTTGCGGCGCTGATCGGTCTGCTCCGGCATGACCTTGAGCAACCACTCCTGCACCAGCGCCACCTCCGGGCATTTCTCCATCCCCGGCACTTTCAAATATTCCTGGCGATAGACCAGGGTCATGGCCGGGTCGAGTCCCACCAACGGCACGCCGATCTCGGCCAGTGCGCGCAATTGCCCGGCATTGCGCAACGCCGCGCGATTGAACGCCGACAAGAAACCCTGCACGTGCAGCGGCTTGCCGTTGGCACTGAACGGCGCCAGATAAACCTGATAGCCGAGGCGCGAAATCAGCTCGATCAGATCCGCCAGCAGCGGCGCCTCGAAGTAACGGGTGAAGGCATCCTGCACCAGCACCACGCTACGCTCGCGTTGCGCCTGGGTCAGCGCCGACAACACCTCGACCGACGCCGGCTGAACCTGCCAGCGGCGCATCGCCGCATGGAAATCGAAACGACTGAGCAACGGCACATCGACCATGCCACCAAGACGCTCGATCAAGCGCCGGCTGAACGAGGCGCCCATCAAGCCGTTGTAGAGCAACGGAATCCGCGCCATGTACGGAATCGTGTACTCCAGCGAGGCAATCAGATAATCCCGCGCCGGCCGCAGGTAACGGGTGTGGTACAGCTCGAGAAACCGCGAGCGGAAGTCCGGCACGTTGACCTTCACCGGGCACTGCCCCGCGCAGGATTTGCACGCCAGGCAGCCGGCCATGGCGTCGTACACCTCGTGGGAGAAGTCCTGTTCCTGCGCACGGCTGTTGCGCCAGCGCTGCAGCAACGTGCTGAAGAACGGCGGACGGCGGCTGGCATCGGCCAACACATCAACACCCGCCTCGCCCTGCAACCGCAGCCATTCGCGAATCAGCGAAGCACGACCCTTTGGCGATTGCGCACGCTGGCGAGTGGCTTTCCACGACGGGCACATCGCATCGTCAGGATCGAAGTTGTAGCAGGCGCCGTTGCCGTTGCAGTGCATGGCCGCGCCGTAGTCCTGCCAGACCTTTTCGTCGATCTGCCGATCGAGCTCGCCGCGCAGGGTCACTTCGTCGATCTTCAGCAATGCCGCGCCGGGAGTATTCGGTGTGGCGATCTTGCCGGGGTTGAACTGGTTGAACGGATCGAACGCTGCCTTCAAGGCTTGCAGCGCCGGGTACAACGCGCCGAAGAAGGCCGGCGCGTATTCCGAGCGCAGGCCTTTGCCGTGCTCGCCCCACAGCAGGCCGCCGTAACGCTGGGTCAGTGCGGCGACGCCGTCCGAAACGGGGCGCACCAGTGCAGCTTGTTGCGGATCCTTCATGTCGAGAATCGGCCGCACGTGCAGCACGCCGGCATCGACGTGGCCGAACATGCCGTACTGCAATTGGTGGCTGTCGAGCAGGTCGCGCAACTCGGCGATGTACTCGGCCAGGTGTTGCGGCGGCACGGCGGTGTCTTCGACGAACGGCTGCGGCCGCGCTTCACCGGCGACGTTGCCGAGCAGGCCCACCGCGCGTTTGCGCATGCCGTAGACGCGATTCACCGCCGCATGCCCGACGGCCAGCGTGTGGCCCAGGCGCTCGACCGTGGCGTCGGTGCCCAGGTGCTGGACAAAAGCCTCGACCCGGCCTTGCAGCTCCTCGGGATCGTCGCCGCAGAATTCCACCAGGTTGATCCCCAGCGTCGGCCGCTCGGCGCTTTCCGGGAAGTATTCGGCGACGCCGTGCCAGACGATGTCCTGCATCGCCAGCAACAGCACTTTGGAGTCGACGGTTTCGATCGACAACGGCTTGAGCGCCATCAGCGCGCGGGCATCGCGCAAGGCATCCATGAAGCCGGCGTAGCGAATGTTCACCAGCATCGTGTGCTTGGGGATCGGCAACACGTTGAGTTTGGCCTCGACCACAAATCCCAGCGAACCTTCTGCGCCGCACAGCACGCTGTTGAGGTTGAAACGATTGTCGGCCTCGCGCAGGTGCGCCAGGTCGTAACCGGTCAGGCAACGGTTGAGGTCGGGGAAGGTTTCCCGGATCAACTCGCCCTGCTCATCGATGATCTGCCGCGCGCAGCGATACACCTCGCCGGCCCGGCCCTCACGGGCGCATTCCGCTGCCAGCTCGCTTTCTTCCAGTGGACGACCGTGCAAGCGCTCGCCACCGCGCAGAACCATGTGCAGCTCCAGCACATGGTCGCGGGTCTTGCCGTAGGTGCAACTGCCCTGGCCGCTGGCGTCGGTGTTGATCATGCCGCCGACGGTGGCGCGGTTCGAGGTCGACAGTTCCGGGGCGAAAAACAGCCCGGCGGATTTTAGTGCCGCGTTGAGTTGATCCTTCACCACACCGGCCTGCACCCGCACCCAACGCTGTTCGACGTTGATTTCGAGGATTCGGTTCATGTGCCGCGACAGGTCGACGACGATGCCGTCGGTCAACGACTGGCCGTTGGTGCCAGTGCCGCCACCGCGAGGGGTGATCACCACTTTCTGGTAAGCCGGTTCGGCGATCAGGCGCGCGAGCAGCGCCACGTCGTCGGCGTCGCGCGGAAACACCGCCGCTTGCGGCAAGCGCTGATAGATCGAGTTGTCCGTGGCCAGCACTACGCGGCTGGCGTAGTCGGCACTGATTTCGCCACGAAAACCGCCGGTTTCAAGGGCTTTGAGAAACTGCTGGTAATCGGTGTTCAACGCGGTAGAAGGCGACAGCTGGGCAATCATCGGAAGGGCAATCTCGGTCAAAAACGGGCCGTGTGGCGGTGAACAGTTGTAAGCAATGAATGATTACGTCACGCTCCCGCCATCTCATAGGCCTTATGTTCAGTGCAGAGTGATGTCGGGACAACCGTAAAATCGATCCGCAATCCATGACTAAAACGAATGAATCCGCGAACCCTCACTCCCTCGATGTCGTTGCTGCTGGCGTTTGAAGCCGCCGCACGCCATGAAAGCTACACCCGCGCCGCCCACGAACTGTCGCTGACCCAAAGCGCGGTCAGTCGTCAGGTGCAGATTCTGGAAAAGATGCTCGGCATGCGCCTGTTCAGCCGTGAAGGCCGGCGGGTGATCCTTACCGACGTCGGACGCATGTATCAGCGCGAACTGTCCGAGGCCCTCGGCCAGATCCGCAGCGCGACGTTGCAGGCCATGGCGTTTGGCTCGGGGATTCACAGCCTGCGCCTGGCGACCTTGCCGACCTTCGGCTCGAAATGGCTGCTGCCACGCCTGAAGGATTTCTACACCGCGCACCCCGGCATGACGGTGCACCTGCATTCACGCATCGAAACCATCGACTTCGACACCAGCGAAATCGACGCGGCGATTTGCGTCGGTGGCGGCGACTGGCCGGGGCTGACAGCACACCGCCTGCACACCGAAGAACTGGTGGTGATCGCCAGCACGCAGCTGTCCGATGCCGAACGCCGTGCGGCCGACAAGGACATCGCCGGGCAATTGCTGCTCAACGTCAGCAGCAATGCTCAGGCCTGGTCCGAGTGGTTCAGCCATCACGCCCTGCCCCATCGCAGTATGCGCATCGGCCCGAGTTTCGAGATGACCTCGCACCTGATCCAGGCCGTACGCGCCAACATCGGTATCGGGCTGGTCCCGAGGATTCTGGTGGAGGATGAGTTGCACAACGGCGAGCTGCTGCAACTCGGCGAACCGATCAGCAGCCGGCGCAGCTATTACCTGGTGTACCCGGCGCGCAATGAGTCGCTGGCGTCGCTGAAGGCGTTTCGCGACTGGCTGATGCGCACGCTCTGAGTTTCTACATCGCCAGATCAATTGCCATCGCGAGCAGGCTCGCTCCCACATTGGAATACTTATCTCTGTGGGAGCGAGCCTGCTCGCGATTGCGCCAGATCGGTGAACTCAGAACCGCGGCTTCAGCGCTTTCCAGTCCGGTTTGTAGCGCTGCATCTGCCGCACATCATCGCGCTGGCGGATGCCGCAGGTCAGGTACTGGTCATGCAGCTTGCCCAGTTGATCGTGATCCAGTTCCAATCCCAATCCCGGTGCACGAGTGATCTTCACGCAGCCGTCGACGATCGGCAGCTTGCCGCCCTTGATCACTTCTTCATCCGGTTCCTGCCACGGGTAATGGGTGTCGCAGGCGTAATCCAGATTCGGCACGGCGGCCGCCACGTGAGCCATCGCCATCAGGCTGATGCCCAGGTGTGAGTTGGAATGCATCGACACGCCGAGGCCGAAGGTGTCGCACATTTTCGCCAGGGTCTGGGTGTCGCGCAGGCCGCCCCAGTAATGGTGATCGGCGAGGACAATCTGCACGCTGTTCAACGCCACGCTGCGGCGGAACTCGTCGAAATCGGTGACCACCATATTGGTCGCCAGCGGCAACCCGGTGCGTTTGTGCAGCTCGGCCATGCCGTCGAGGCCCGGGGTCGGATCTTCGTAATACTGCAGATCATCACCCAGCAACTCGGCCATGCGGATCGAGGTTTCCAGCGACCAGTTGCCGTTGGGATCGATGCGCAGCGGATAACCGGGAAAGGCCTTTTTCAGCGCCTTGATGCACGCCACTTCGTGCTCCGGCGGCAGCGTGCCGGCCTTGAGCTTGATGCTCTTGAAGCCGTAAGCCTCGATCATTCGCGCGGCCTGGGCGACGATCTGCTGCTCGTTCAGCGCCTCGCCCCAGTTATCCGGTTTGTACGGTGAATCGACGTGCTGCGCGTACTTGAAAAACAGGTAGGCACTGAACGGCACCTCATCGCGCACCGCCCCGCCCAGCAGGTCCACCAGCGGCACATTCAAATAGCGAGCCTGCAAGTCGAGAAACGCCACTTCGAATGCCGAATACGCGTTGCTCACAGCCTTGCTGGCGTGGGAACCGGGCGCGAGTTCAGCGCCCGCCAGACTGGCCGGTTTGTTGGCAGCGACTGTGGCCTGAACGATCCGACGCAACTGATTGAGGTTGAACGGATCGAGGCCGATCAACTGCGACTGCAACTGTTGCTGGATCGCCAGCGCCGGGGCATCTCCATAGCTTTCACCGAGGCCGATGTAGCCGTTGTCGCTTTCGATCTCGATGATCGAACGCAGGGCGAACGGTTCGTGGATGCCACTGGCGTTAAGCAGTGGCGGATCACGGAAAGCGATCGGAGTGACGGTTACGCGAGTGATTTTCAAAATGACGCTCCTGTTGTCGGAATCAGTGGCTCGCCACCGGGTTGGCCGTCGGCGCAACGGCGGTCTCGGGTTCAGGCTTTGCCGGGGTTTTGCCTTTGGCGCCGGGCGCCATGCGGGCGAAGAAAATCACTACCGCCGCTACCAGCGAAGTCGCGGCCAGGCCATAAAGACCGCCCTCAATGGAGCCGGTGGTCTGTTCCAGAAAACCGAACGCGGTCGGCGCAACGAAGCCGCCGAGGTTGCCGATGGAGTTGATCAGCGCGATCACCGCCGCTGCGATACGCGCATCCAGATAGCTTTGCGGAATCGGCCAGAACAGTGCCGAAGCCGCCTTGAAGCCGATGGCCGCAAAACAGATGGCCACGAAAGCGAAAATCGGCCCGCCGGTGGTGGACATGAACATGCCGAACGCGGCGATCACCAGGGTCAGCGCGACCCACGCCTGCTGGAATTTCCACTTGCCGGCCAGCGCCGCAAAGCCGTACATCGCGACGATGGAAATGATCCACGGCACCGAGTTGAGCAGCCCGACCTGGAAGTCGCCGAGGTTGCCCATTTTCTTGATCATGCTCGGCAGCCAGAACGTGGCGCCGTAGATGGTCAGGGCGATGGAGAAGTAGATGAAGCAGAACAGCGCGATCTGCCGGTCCGCCAACAGTTTGAACATCGATGGTCTGGCGACGTGAGTTGCTTCCCGGGCACGCTGCTCCTCGGCGATTGCCGTCACCAGCGCTTCACGCTCCTCCTCGCTCAGCCACCTGGCCTGACGGGGGTGGGATTGCAACCAGAACCAGACAAACCCGCAGAGCACCACCGACGCAGCACCTTCGATCAGGAACATCCACTGCCAGCCGTGCATGCCCAGGCCGCTGATATGCAACAGCGCGCCGGACACCGGGCCGGATATCACCGAAGCAATCGCCGAACCGCTGAGAAACACCGCCATGGTCTTGCCACGTTCAGAAGCCGGCAGCCATTGGGTGAAGTAATAAATGATCCCCGGAAAGAACCCGGCCTCGGCAGCGCCCAGGATGAAGCGCAACACGTAGAAACTGGTTTCACCCTTGACGAACGCCATGGCCATTGCGGCGGCGCCCCAGGTGAACATGATCCGCGTCAGCCAGGCGCGCGCGCCGTAGCGTTGCAGAAGCATATTGGACGGCACCTCAAACAAGGCGTAACCGATAAAAAACAGACCGGCACCGAGGCCGTAAGCGGCAGCGCCGATACCCAGATCGGTTTCCAGATGACTGCGCACGAAACCGATGTTGACCCGGTCGATGTAGTTGACGATGAACATCACCACGAACAGCGGCAGCACATGGCGCTTGACCTTGGCGGCGGCGCGGGCGAGTACCGTGATGTCCGGCGGACTCTGGAGGGTATTCAAGGGGCGACTCCCGTTCTTTGTTTTTGTAGGGATAGCAGTGGCCTTTGAGGCGTAAAGCGATCATGGACGGGGCAATTGATCCCGTCTAATCTAACTTGGCATTCGATTGATACCCGGATTAGATCAATGTTCGAATTGACCCAACTGCGCTGCTTCACCACCGTCGCCACCGAACTCAACTTCCGCCGTGCCGCCGAGCGGTTGAACATGACCCAGCCGCCACTGAGCCGGCAGATCCAGTTGCTGGAACATCACCTGGGCGTCGAACTGTTTACCCGCAGCACGCGCAGTGTGGCGCTCACGGCGGCCGGCCGGGCGTTTTTCATCGAGGCGCAAAACCTGCTCGAACGCGCCCAGCAAGCCGCCGTCACCGCCCGGCGTTTTGCCGAGGGTGATATCGGTTCGGTGAACATCAGTTTTGTCGGCAGCGCGGTGTATGAATTCCTGCCCAAGGTCATCGCCGAGGCGCGCCTCAAGCAGCCGCAGGTGAAGATCGACCTGACCGAAATGAACACCTATCAGCAACACGAAGCCCTGCGCGCCCGCCGCATCGACCTGGGCATCGTCCGCGCACCGTTGCTGGAGCCGGGTTACGCCACCGAATGCCTGGTGCGTGAGCCGTTTGTGCTGGCGGTGCCGAGCGGCCATCGACTGGCCGAGGCTGACGATGTGTCAGTGAAGGATCTGGATGGGCAGCCGTTCCTGATGTATTCCCACGCGGCCTATCCGCCGTTCAACGAACTGCTGACCGGCATGCTGCGCTCGGCCCGGGTCGCTCCGGATTACGTGCAGTGGCTGGGGTCTTCGCTGACGATTCTGGCGCTGGTCAATGCGGGCATGGGTCTGGCGCTGGTGCCGCGTTGCGCGACCAGCGTGGTGTTCAGGAATGTGGTGTTTCGCGAGATTGATCTGGGCGAAGGGGTGCAGAGCGAACTGCATCTGATCTGGCGGGAAAACAACGACAACCCGGCGTTTGCGATGCTGCTGGAGGGCATTCGCCGGGCGGTGAAGGATGGATGGGGTTAGCGGGCTTGCGGGGATGGGGGGTACTTCAGCGGTGGGGGTGCCTTTGGGCCCGTGATCAATGGTTTCTCCAACAGCTTCCCGTCGGGCCCTACGAAAAGTCGCTCCAGATGTTGTGGCATTGGTTGCGGTGCTCTGGCGGTCATGATGAACCCTCTGATGCCGGGCTGAATTCAACCCATTTAACCTTCGCGGAATCTATCAGCAAAAATTCGGCGCCAATAGGATCCAATTTGCCATCTTCGTTGAGCCAGCGTGGAAACCTCATCAAGAACTGTCCGGTGTTCGACTCCGGTGGCCACTCGACTGGCCAGCCTAGAACGCGCCTTTCATCCTCCAGATGAAGGGTGATGAATCGGTCATATTGAGCGAAAGCGCAGAACCATTCACTGGGATAGGAAGATTGTTTCGTTACGTTTCTACTGCGCAACCACCTATGCAATTTGCCATTGGTTGCCAGACAACAAGCCATCAAACCTAGCAGCAACGAAGCAGAAAATGCCCAGCAAGCCTCCGCCTTCGCATCCCACTTTCCTACAGAAAATCCCTTCTCCCCCACCCACACACAAACCGCCCCAACCCCCAGCACCATCCCGTGAATCACAAACGTGAAAATCAGCGCCTGCACAATCTGCCCGAACGTATCCGGCCGCTTGAACGCCGTCAGGGTGTAGAAAATCCAGGCCGAGACAAACCCCGGGATCAGGTACTGCAACAGCGGAATCACTTCTTTCACCAGATCATCCATGATCGGTCGCTCCTTGAATCAGAAAAACAATCCTCCAGAAACAGCAATGCCGGCCCGTAACGGGCCGGCATTCAAAGCCTAGTGCACGCTGGAAAACCGCCCGCGATCAAGTGTCACTGCACATTACGCGTCCTGCAGAATCAGATCCGCGCCCTTCTCCGCCACCATCAGCACCGCCGCATGGGTGTTGCCCGACGTCACATTGGGGAAGATCGACGCATCGACGATCCGCAACCCCTCGAGGCCATGCACCTTGAGGCGTTTGTCGACCACCGAACTCTGCTCGTCCGAGCCCATCGCGCAGGAGCCGCACAGGTGATAGATCGAGCCGCAGTTGTCGCGAAAGTACTGCAGCATCTGCTCGTCGGTTTCCACTGCCGGCCCCGGCAGAACTTCATCGACCGTAATGCCCTTCAATGAAGGAGCGCCCATGATCTTGCGCATCAGGCGACTGCCCTGGATCACCTCGTCGATATCCTTTTGCGTGCTCAGGTAGTTCGGGTCGATCAGCGCCGCATCACGGGGATTCTTCGAGGCAATTTCGATGTGCCCGCGACTGGTCGGGCGGCACGGATTGAAGCACAGCAGGAAGCCTGAATACGGCTCGGGCTTGAGGCTGGCCTTGTTGTTTTTCGGGATCTGGTACGACAGCGGGTTGAAGTACAGCTGCAGGTTCGGATGGCTCTGCTCCGCGTTGCCCCGGAAGAATCCGCCGGCCTGATTGACGCTCATCGCCAGCGCGCCCTTGCGGGTCAGCAGGTATTTCACGCCGAGTTTGAACTGGCCGAACAGCGAGCTCAGCTCATCGTTCAGGGTCGGAATATTGGCCTTGTAGTAGTAGCTGACGCACAGGTGATCCTGCAGGTTTTGCCCCACCGCCGGCAGGTGTTTCACCACCGGAATCTGATGCTTGGCCAGCAAGGCGCGATCGGCCACGCCGGACAGTTGCAGGATCTTCGGTGTGTCGACCGCACCAGCGCACAGGATCACTTCCTTGCGCGCCGTGAACGTTCGCACCACACCATGCTGGGTGATGGAGATGCCAGTGGCGCGCTGTTGAGTCTCATCGAACAGCACTCGATCAACCAGCGCGTAATGCTCGACCGTCAGGTTCGGCCGGCTCAGCGCCGGGTGCAAATGGGCGAAGCTGCTGGAGCTGCGCTGACCGTTGCGGGTGTTGACGTCGTAGATGCCCGCGCCTTCGAATTTCGGCCCGTTGAAATCGTCGCTGCGCGGGTAGCCGAGTTCATCACAGCCCTTGAGGAACACGTCGCAGATCGGGTGGGTCTGGCCGGCCATCGGGGTGATGCTGATCGGGCCACTGCCGCCGTGGTATTCGCTGTCGCCCAGCGGATGGTTTTCCAGTTTGCGGAAGTACGGCAGCACATCCTTGAAGCCCCAGCCATCGTTGCCGTTCGCCGCCCAGTCGTTGAAGTCATGGGCCTGACCGCGCACGTAGATCATCGCGTTGATCGAGCCCGAACCGCCCTGGACCTTGCCGCGCGGGGCGTAGATTTCACGATTGCCCAACTGCTTCTGCGGCTGGCTGTAGTACATCCAGTTGAAGGTCGGGTTGTAATACATTTTGGCGAAGCCGACCGGGATCTTGAACCACAGGGAACTGTCCTTGCCGCCCGCCTCCAGCAGCAGCACCGTGTGTTGGCCCGAGGCCGAAAGCCGATTGGCCAGCACGCAGCCAGCGGCGCCTGCGCCAGCGATGATGTAGTCGTATGTCATGCACGGTTACCGCGTAAGTCGTTGTACAAAGAATGCCTGTCAGCCAGGCACTATCCTTGTGGGAGCGAGCTTGCTCGCGATTGCGGTGCCGCATTCAACATCGATGCTGACCGAACTGACGCTATCGCGAGCAAGCTCGCTCCCACAGGTCTTGCGGTTGGGTTAGAAACCTCGTCAGCCCTTGGCCGGCGATGTGTCTTTGACGTCGGCCGGAGTCGGGGCCATTTGCAGGTGCAGGCGTGAACCGGTGTACGGCGAATGCTTGCGCACCACGTCCATGTTCAGCTCCACGCCCAGGCCCGGCTCGGTGGACGGAATGATGTAGCCGTCCTCCCACTGCAACGGCTTTTTCAGGACCTCGGCATGGAAGCCGCCCCAGGTCTCGATGCTTTCCTGGATCAGGAAGTTCGGCGTGCAGGCCGCGAGCTGGAAACTCGCCGCCGCACCAATCGGCCCGTTGTAAAGATGCGGGGCGATTTGCGCGTAATAGGCCTCGGCCATGCTGGCGATTTTCTTGCCTTCGAGCAGACCGCCGCAGCGCGCCACGTTCATCTGCAGAATCGACGCGCCACCCGCCTGCAACAGCTTGAAGAACTCGTACTTGGTGGTCAGGCGCTCGCCGGTGGCAATCGGAATGCTGGTCTTGGCCGCGACTTGCGCCATGGCCTCTTCCTGACCCGGCGGCACCGGCTCTTCGAACCACAGCGGATCGTATTTCTCGAGGCGCTTGGCCAGACGAATCGCCGAGGACGGCACCATTTGCCCGTGAGTGCCAAACAGCAGATCGCACTTGTTGCCCACCGCTTCGCGGATCTTGCGGCAGAAGGTTTCGCAGCGCTCCAGCACTTCCAGCGAAATCTGATGCCCGGAGTACGCGGTATACGGCCCGGCCGGGTCGAACTTAACGGCGGTGAAGCCCTTGTTCATGTTTTCAACGGCGCATTCAGCCGCCAGGTCCGGGTCGTCGTAGTCGTACTCGCCACGGCTGTTGACCGGGTACAGGTAGGTGTAGGAACGCAGGCGTTCGTGAACCTTGCCACCGAGCAGTTCGTAGACCGGCTTGTTCGCAGCCTTGCCGATGATGTCCCAGCAGGCCATTTCCAGACCGCTGACCACGCCCATCATGGTCAGGTCGGGACGCTGGGTGAAACCGCTCGAATAGGCCTGACGGAAGAAGCGCTCGATGTGGTGCGGGTCCTGATTCAGCAGGTAGCGTTCGAACACGTCTTCGATGATCGGCAGCATGGCTTTGGGGCCGAATGTCGCGGCGTAGATCTCGCCGACGCCTTCGATGCCGCAGTCGGTCTTGAGCTTGACGAACAACCAGTACATGCCGCCGATGTGCGGTGGCGGTACGGCGACGATATGGGTTTCAAGGGCGACGATTTTCATCTCAGGCACCTGCTTTATTCAAAGATTTGCGATTGATCCGGGCACGCAGGGTCACGGCAGCCAGGGTGCCGATCAGACCGATGGCGGCGATGTAGCCGAAATAGAGCTTGTAGCCGAGGGCGCCGGGGAAATGCTCAGTGAGGTAGCCGTTGATCAACGGGATAAAGGCATCCGGCATGTAACCGACCACCGAGACGATGCCGATGGCCAGTCCGGTGATGCGCAGCGGAATGTTGCAGCTGTCGAGGATCGCCCAGTACAGACCGCGAATCGCGTAGGTCATCAGGCCGATGAAAATCACTGTCGCGATCAGCAGCCCCATGCTGTTGAGCGCCGGGAACACGATCAGGCCGACAATCGCCAGACTCGCCAGCAACAGCGCAACGATCAGCACCGAGATGTTCGAAAACTTGTCCCCCAGCCAACCGCCACCAATGCCGCCGATCGGGCGCATCCACAGTTTGATGGTGGTGATGGTGCCGGCCATGACGGCGGTCAGGCCGCTGCCTTGCAGGTAGTCCGAGAAGCTGTAGGTGGCCCAGAAGATGTGATAACCGCAGAACACGATCGCGGTGACCAGCCACAGTTCAGGGATCTTCACCAGGGTCGCCAGATCAGTGAACAGATTGAACTTGCCCTTCTCCACTGGCGGCGTGTCCTCCATCGACTTCGGGTCCTTGATCAGCACCAGCACACAGCCGATGGCGATACAGGTGAAGGCGTAGAGGTAAACCACGTGCCTGAAACCTTCGGCGGTGGACTCGCCACGGGTTTCAGTGGCATAGGCGAACAGCCCCAGCGCAACCGTTGCCAACAGCGCTTCGACCAGTCCGCGACCGCCATCGAGGATGCCGAAGAAACGGCCCTGTTCGGTGTGATGGGCAATCATCTTCACGCGCTTGAGCACCGAGGCCCAGAACGTCAGGCCGGTGGTCAGACCCCAGCAACCGAAGATGATCATCAGCCCGGTCATCGACGGCGCGGTCGAATACCACAGGCCCAGCGCGCCAGTGGCTACCAGCGAGAAGAAAATCAGGAAACGCGGCGCGATGCGGTCGGCCAGCCAACCGCTCGGCAAGTAGCTGAGCAGGAAAATCGTCCCGAGCATCGAGTACAGATAACCCAGCTCGCTGTGGTTGATCTGGAACACCTCGAGCATGGTGGTCTGATAGACCTGGCGCAGATACAGAATCGGATAGATCGCACCGGCGGCGAGCACCAGCAACATCAGTTGGAAATAGCGACTTCCCTTGTCGCTCCGGCTTTTCGAAGCCGAGTTGGAACCCTGAACAGCGGCAGCAGAGGATGCATGCTTGGACATTGAAGTGACCTCGGGCGACCCGTGCTCCGGGCGCCCCTGATAATTGTTTTTATAGGTGTAGCGTGAGGCGTGATGCGGTGGATCAGTACTTCATGACCACGAGTCGGGTCTGGGTGAATTCGAGCATGCCGTGCTTGCCGTCATCGCCGCCCAGGCCCGAGCGTTTCCAGCCGGCGTGGTAGCCCTGGTACGGATCGGCCGGCGTGCGATTGACGTACAACTCGCCGGCTTCGATGGCGTTGGCGACCTTCTGCGCGGTGCGGTAGTTCTCGGTGTACAGCACCGACGACAGGCCGAACTGGTGGTCGTTGGCCATGGCCAGCGCTTCGTCGATGTCGCGGTACTTGAGCACCGGCAACACCGGGCCGAAGATTTCTTCCTGGACGATTTCCATGTCCTGGCGGCAACCGCTGAGCAGCGTTGGCGGGTAGAAATGTCCCGGGCCTTCGGGCAGCACACCGCCGCTTTCGAGGACGGCACCTTCTGCAATCGCGCGCTCGACCATGGCGTGAATGTTCTTCTGCGAACTGGCGTTGACCAGCGGGCCCATCAGGCTCGCGTCGGTGGCGCGGTCGCCGAACTTCACGGCGGCGATCTTCGCTTTGAGCAATGCGAGGAAGTGGTCGTGAACGCTTTCCTGCACGTAGACCCGCTCCACCGCCGTACACAACTGGCCGCAGTGAGTGGTCTTGGAGGCGATGATTGCGCTGGCGGCGGCTTCAAGATCGGCGTCGGCCTCGATGATTGCCGGAGTCTTGCCGCCCAGCTCCAGCGACGGCTTGGCGATGTTGGCCTTGCAGTAGTCGAGGACGATGCGCCCGGCGTTGACGCTGCCGGTCAGGGTGATCAGGCCCACGGCTTTATGGGTGCAAACCGCTGCGGCGGTGGCGTGATCCATGGTCAGGATATTGATTACACCAGCCGGCATGCCCGATTGCTCCACCGCTTTGGCAATTTCGAACGCCGACGTCGGGGTGTTGTTGCTCGGACGCACCACCACGGTGTTGCCGGCAATCAGCGCCGGCGCGATTTTGCGCAACAGGGTGTAGACCGGATAGTTGAACGGAATCAGGCACGCAACGACGCCAATCGGCTCGCGGTGCAGGAACAGGTTTTCGTCAGGGCTGTCGCTGGGAATGATCTCGCCTTCGATGCGGCGCGCCCATTCAGCGTGGTAACGGGTGATCTGCGCGGCATAACGAGCTTCGTTGCTGGCGTCGCTCAGGCTTTTGCCGGACTCGGCGGCCAGGGCGGCGCCGATGGCTTCAGCGCGATCTTCAAGGGCCACCGCAAACGCTCGCAGGTGCTCGGCGCGTTCGATGCTGGTGAGTTTGCCCCAGACTTTCTGCGCTGCTGCGGCGGCATCGACTGCCGCCGTGGCCTCTTCGGCAGTGGCGGCCGATACCTGGCCGATCAACGCTTCGGTGGCCGGGTTGTAGACCGCGATCAGCGCCGCGCTGGCCGGCTCGATGAAGTGGCCGTTAACAAAATTTCGCTCGACTCGCATGTGCATCGCCCATCGTTTGTTTTTATCGATGGCGCCAGTCTTGTCATCGACAGCGGGTTCAACAAACGATTTATCCGGCGATCAAACATTCGAAAAAGGCACGTTACTCAGAAAATCGCCTTCGAAGGCTCAAGCTGGCGCTGCGCCAGCCAGATTTCTTCCTGCAACCACTGACTGAACGCCTGTAATTGCGGCATCTGCGTCTGTTCCGGACGAGTCACCAGCCAGTAGGACTGGTGCCCTTCGACGTGGACGTTATGCACCTGGGTCAACTGCCCGCTGGCCAGCTCCGAGGCGACCATGTGCCAGTCAGCAATGGTGATCCCCAGACCATCGACCGCCGCTTGTATGGCCAGGTCCAGCAGGTCGAATTCATAACCGCCCTGGGTATCGACACCCGTGATGCGCGCCGCGTCGAGCCAGTGCTTCCAGGTCAGGTAGCGCTGATCCTCCCGGGCCAGCACATGCAGCAGGGTCAGGCGATTGAGGTCGATGCCCTGCTCGCCGCCCTCCCGCGCATACAGAGTCGGCGCGCACACCGCGATATGCCGTTCCTGAATCAGCAGCGAACTGTCGAGCCCGTCCCACTCGCCGTCGCCAAAACGGATCGCGCAATCGAGGGTGCTGGTTTCCGCGAGGCTGTCCTGCAAGCGTGTGGTGATGCTCAGTTCCAGTTCCGGATGCTGCTCGCGCAAGCGCCCGAGGCGTGGCATCAACCAGCGGCTGGTGAAGGTGGGCGGCGCATTGATGTGCAGGCGATTGGCGTGGGTTTTCTGCTGGATGCTGCGCACCGTCAGCTCGATCTTGTCGAACGACTGATGCAGCGCCCGCAGCAGAATCTTGCCGGCACCGGTCAGTTCGAGATGGTGATGACGGCGTTCCAGCAGGCTCTCGCCGAGCTGTTCTTCCAGCTGCCGCACCTGACGACTGACCGCGCTCTGGGTGACATTGAGCAACTCGGCGGCGCGGGTAAAACTGCCGGTGCTGCCGGCCACTTCGAATGCTTTGAGTGCATTCAGGCCGGGCATTTTGCGTTTCATACAAGGCACTCGAAAACCACTGACAAGGCGCAAAGCATCCCACGACATTGGCGAATTGTCCTACAGGATTTTCCGAGTAACATGCATTCGATGCAGGTTTCCCCACCGTTTTTATCGTTTGTTCAACCTGCGGCGGATGGCAAAACTGCGCGGCATCTCTAATAAAAACAATCGAGAGCCGCTCCATGCCCTTCCCTGCATCTTTGCGCCTGCGCACCACCTCCATCGCTCTGTTCTGCAGCTTTGCCGCCCCGGCCATGGCGGTCCAGGTCACCGACAATCTCGACCTTGGCGGCGCCATTCGTGCCCGTTGGGACGTGGACCCGGATCGCGATATTCAGAAGTTCGGCCTCGACACGGTGTTCCTCAGCGCCAAATACAACTCCGACACCTGGATCGGCGAAGCGCAATACCGCTTCTACGGTCGCTCCTACCCGTACCAGTACACCAAGGACTACGGCGATATCCGCTTCGCCAAGTTCGCGTGGGTCGGCTACAAGCTCAACCCGGATCAGCAAGTGCAAGTGGGGCTGAACACCGTGCCGTTCGGCTTGCAGCCGTACTTCGGCAGCACCTTCTACGAAACCCTGGGCAATGTCATCGGTCTGGAAGACGTGCAACAGGTCGGTGCCAAGTACATCCAGCAAAGCGGCGACTGGAACCTTCAGGCCGGTTATTACCTGCGTCCGGCCTGGCAAGGCAAAGGCACCAGCAAAGGCGTCACCTACTCCAGCGTCGTGTCGGGTGCCGACAGTTACGTGGCCGACGGCAGTGACAACCAGGAACGCAACACCGTGGTGCTGCGCGTGGCCAGGTCGCTGGATCTGGGGTCGTGGAAATCCGAAGTCGGGATCTCCGGCCTGACCTCGACCCTCGAAAACAAGGACACCGACAACGATGGCCGACGCAACGCCGTGGCCGTGCATTACCTCGGCAAGAACGGCCCGTGGGGCGTGCAGTTGCAGGCGGCGCGGCAGCAGATGTCGCCACGCAACGCCGGCACCGATGAACTGGTGACGCTCGGCGGTTACGACGGCACTTACAACGTCGCCAGTCGCGGCAATCTGTATGTGGCTGATCTGAGTTACGACGTGGGTGGAAAATACCTGTTCGACCAGATCAGCGGGATCAAGCTGTACGCCAACTACAGCGCGTTCGACAAGTCTGCCAGCGGGTTCAAGACGTCTGAACGAATGATCCTTGGCACCTCGTTTTCCGTGAGTAAATTGTGGGTTGCCACGGAATGGCTGTTCGGCAAGAACGATCCGTACATCGGGGGCAGCAGCTACACCCAGAGCCTTGGCGCGGGTGGGCTGGATCAGTGGGAAAACCAGTTATATGTGAACGTCGGTTACTACTTCTGATCCAGCTTCGTTTTCGCCCTTCAAATTGCTATCGCGAGCAAGCTCGCTCCCACAGTGGATTTGTGTTGTACACAGAACCTGTGGGAGCGAGCTTGCTCGCGAATGCGCCTGCCCAAACAACACTTGCATCCGCCCATCACCGATAGTCAGATAGGCCCATCTCAAAACAACAAAAAACCGCCCGATCCGGAGTCCCGCCTCCATGCGCCAACTGCCCTCGCTCAACACCCTGCGCGTGTTCGAAGAAGTCGCCCGTCATCGCAGTTTCAGCCAGGCCGCCATCGGGCTGAACGTCACCCAGGGCGCGGTCAGTCGCCAGATCAAACAGCTTGAAGACTACCTTGGCGTTGCGCTGTTCGTGCGCACGCCTCAAGGGCTGTCGCTGACCGAAGCCGGCAGCAATCTCTCCCCGCACCTGGCCGAAGCCTTCGACCACATCGAACGCGCCTTGCAGGCCGTGCGCGTGCCCAATCTGCGCCAGCGTTTGAAAGTGCTCGCACCGCCGACCTGGGCCACGCGCTGGCTGTCGCCGCACCTGCGTGCGTTCTGCCAGCGTTACCCGGACATCAACCTCAGCGTGACCAACCAGATCGGCCACGACAGCCTCACGGAAGTCGATTGCCACATCCGCTTCGGCCTCGCGGCAGCGCCCCACTGCGCCAGTCAGTTGCTGGTGATGGAACGGCACATCGCGGTGGCCAGCCCGGAGCTGTTCAACGGCGATCAACCGCCGGACCTGCGGCAATTTCCAATGCTGCACATCCTGCACGACGGCAAGCGCTTGAAGGTCTGGGAGAACTGGTTGGCGGCCATGGGTCGGGATGACATCGATGCCGGGCAAGGGCTGGAATTCAGCACCCTGGATCAGGTGATCCATACCGCACTGGCCGGTGGTGGCCTCGCGGTAATCGACCGGCAGATGATCGAAAAGGAACTGGCCAACGGCAGCCTGCTGCCGATCACCCCGATTGAGGTGATCGGCCCTTACGGGTATTGGCTGGATGTGGCGAATGACAAGCAGGGGTTGTCGAAAGTCAGGCTGTTTACCGAGTGGTTGAGCCTCGTCAGCAATCCTTGACACACAAACCGATGTCTCTCGAAATCTGAAAGCTGGGTGTTACTCATCGCCCGGCAGTTCGATCCGCAGGTATTCCAGCCTCAATCGAAACTCATCATTCAATCGCTGCAGAAATTTTTCAGTGACCGGATCAAGTTCAGGCTCGGCGACAATAACCAGTTTTTCCGGTTCAAATCTGCCGGACCGAAAGGCGTACTCGAGTAGCTGTCCCATCGCCTGTCGAACGGCGCTGGCGGCGGTCAACGCGACTTTGATTTCATACAGGATGCATTGACTGTCGCTCAGGCGTACTAAGGCATCCGCATATCCGCCCGATCCGGTTGCTTGCTCCGTTTTGACGAAGCCCCGCCCATACTGCGCAGACAACAAGCCGTACAGGTGCGTTTGAAGCCGGTTGTGGCGCAACAGAACCTGACGCGAAGTGGCAGGCAAGTCGACTATTGTCGACTCAGGACGCTCTCGATGGCCTGGAGTGAACGGAACTCTCTGATTCGCATCACCCAGTTGCTCATAGACAAACCAGGGAAACATGCTACGAAAAATGTTTTCACCGTCAAAGGTATCGATCAGATTCATATGGGACATTAGTGCCTGAGCTTTTGATGCCCAATTCCCACCAGGCATGGTCAATCCGGTATGGAAGCTGAACCATCCAAGCACCTTTTCCAGCTTTTCCTCTACGACCAATGTGGGATAACGCTCTGGATGAATAGCCGCAAATGCTCGGGCAATCAGCAACATTGGCAGCTTTGGAATCATCTTTTCATCACGCCACTCCTCCATCATGGTCACCACCCTGTAAAAACTCTCAGGGCTGCCGTCCATTGCAATGTCATGAGTCAGTGCCTCAAATTGCGCGCGCAAAGCATGAATCACCGGTAATCCAAGTACGCCCTGAGCCGCGTTACTGACGCCGTTGTCTCCCTCAGACCAAATCAGATCGACCACATCTGCAACTTGCCCGCTCAACAACGCCTGCCGAATAGTGCTGATCGTGTTGGCGTAATGCGGTCGCCAAACACTCTGAAATCTATTTGCAGGGTCTTTGAAACCTTCAATAAGCATGAGCGCTTCGGCGTCAGGAAGAGGCATACCCGTGCTGATTGAACCCCCATTGACGGGACCGTGCCAGTCGCGTCTGACGCCAGCAAGCCGAGCTCTTGCTGCGGTGACGGCCCGATCAGAAAACTCTTGCGGAAATCGATCAATAATAGCTTCGAAACTTTGCGCTCCAAGCCCTGCCTCCGATAGCACCGTATATCCAATGGATGGATTTGGGGCGAGCACCATGCGCTCGGCAGCAAGCAGAGCCCCATGATCGCGCATCATCTTCCGGGTTCGACTCGCCCGATATACTTTACCGCTCACCTTTCCTTGCTGATCTTCATAGGCATAGAGAGCTAGTGCGATGGCAATCTCAGCAGGCGTGGAATATCCATCTTCTCGCGCCTGTAGCTCCAGTGCGCGGTCGAGCGCCTTAGCTTCAGCGACAGAATCGCCAAGACGCTTGGCATTTGCGGCAAAAACTTTCGCTTCCCTTGACGTTTTAATTCGAGCAATGGTTCCGTCCAAAACATAACTCCTGCGAATGGCAAAGCGTTGAAATCCGACGGTGCCAACGTTACGCCTTTATGAGCAGCCCTTGCAGTTGAATTTTGTGATCATCACGAGTTCCACGAACGGTGCAGATTTGCAGCAGTGAAATTGCCCGCAAAAGGGTGTGTCAGTCAGTATCCCGTCAACTGAAGCACTGCATTCGCGAGCAAGCTCACCCAATAGGGACTTATGCTATTTGTTTAAATCGGAACAGCAGCCTTGGTAGCTACGACCATGGATCCCTCCACCGGACTCTGCGCCTTGCACGCCTGACTCAACGTCAACGACTTGGTCTCCGGCGCCCACGCCCAGGACAGCAACGCGCCAATCGCCAGGATCGCCGCAAGAATCCCCATCGTCGGGCTCAAGCCAATCCCCGCCACACTCACCGGCAACAGGAACGTACTGACCGCCGAACCCAGACGACTCACCGCCGTCGCCAGGCCAATTCCGCTGGCCCGCACTTCCGTCGGGAAGCTCTCCGCCGGGAACACACCCACCAGGTTGCTTACCGCCGACAGCACCAGGGTGAACACGCCGAACACCAGCACCATCAGCCATGCCGCGCTGCCCGGCAACACCGCCAGCAGAAACAACGCCACCGCCAGAATGATGAACGAATTGATCAGGAACCCGCGCCGGGTGAATTTGATCGTGCACCAAATGCCGATCAACGCGCCGAGGATCAGCAGCATGTTGAGCATCAGCTCGGTGCCGAAGCCTTCGGCCAGGCCCATCTTCTGCAGGATTGACGGCAGGAAGGTGTAGATGGCGAAGTACGGCATGACGATGCAGACGAAGAACAGGCAGTTGAACGCTGTACGCTTGCGGTATTCGCGGCTGAACAGCACCGCGTAGCCCGAGCGGGTTTCGCTGGAGCGGGTTTCATCCAGCTCGACGTTATCGCCCAGGTGTTTTTTGACGATGGCGCGGGCTTCGGCCACCCGGCCCTGATTGACCAGCCAGCGCGGTGATTCCGGCGTGCCGATGCGGGCGATCAGAATCAACGCGGCAGGGATCGCCGACGACGCCAGCATCCAGCGCCAGGCATCGTCACCGAGGCTGAGCATGGCGGTGCCGACGAAGGTCGCTGCAACATAGCCGAAGGTCCAGATCACGCTGAACGAACCCAGCAGCACACCGCGATGTTTCTTCGGCGCGAACTCGGCGAGCATCGCGTGGCCGACGCTGAAATCACCGCCCAGACCGATGCCGATCAGCACCCGGCAGAGAAACAGGCTCATGGCGGTTTCGACGTAGAACTGCATCACCGAAGCGATAGTGATCAGCACGAAACTGACCAGGAAGATTTTCTGCCGGCCGACCTTGTCCGAGATCCAGCCGAAAAACAGACTGCCGAGAAACAGGCCGATCAACGCCGATGCGCCGATCAGGCCCTGCCAGAACGCATCGAGCTGCATCTGCGGGCTGAGCAAGGTGAACGCGATGCCGATCAGGCCAAGGATGTAGCCGTCGGTGAAGTGCGCGCCGAAGGTCAGGCCAGCGATCTTGATATGGAAGCGCCCGATGGGCAGGTCATCGATCTTTACGGGTTGAGCGGACATGTTCGTCTCCAATTGTTGTTATTGACGGAGAAACGGAAAGCTCTTGCAGTTCATTGTGGGAGCGAGCCTGCTCGCGAAGCGGAGTGTCAGCTGACAGAAGTGCCAACTGACCCGACGCCATCGCGAGCAAGCTCGCTCCCACAGGATTCGGGCAGGCTTACAAACCACCCATCAACAGGTATTTGATCTCCAGATAGTCATCCAGACCGTACTTCGAACCTTCACGCCCAAGGCCCGATTCCTTGATGCCACCGAACGGCGCCACCTCCGTGGAGATGATTCCTTCGTTGATGCCGACCATTCCGGCCTCCAGCCCTTCGGCCACGCGCCATACGCGGCCGATGTCGCGGCTGTAGAGGTACGCCGACAGACCGAACGGCGTGTCATTGGCCCGCGCCAGCACTTCGGCTTCGTCCTTGAAGCGGAAGCACGCGGCCACCGGACCGAAGGTTTCGTCCTGGGCGATGAGCATGTCGCCGTTGGCTTCGGTGAGGATGGTCGGTTCGTAGAACGTGCCGCCCAGCGCATGACGACGACCGCCGCACAACAGCGTGGCGCCCTTCTCCAGCGCATCGCTGACGTGGGCTTCGACTTTGGCCAACGCGGCGGCGTTGATCAGCGGACCTTGCTCGGTCTCACCGTCCAATGCACTGCCCACGCGCATCGCCGCCACGGCTTCGGCGAGTTTGCCGGTGAAGGCTTCGTAGACGCCGTCCTGAATGAAGAAGCGGTTGACGCACACGCAGGTCTGCCCGGTGTTGCGGAATTTCGAGGCCATCGCGCCTTTCACGGCCGCGTCGATGTCGGCGTCGTCGAAGACAATGAACGGCGCGTTGCCGCCCAGTTCCAGCGAGACCTTTTTCAGGGTGTCGGCGGCCTGACGCATCAGCAGTTTGCCGGTGCGGGTCGAGCCGGTGAACGACAGCTTGCGCACCACGCTGGACGCTTGCAGCGCGCCGCCGATGGCCACCGCGTCGCCGGAAACGATGTTGAACACACCGGCCGGAATCCCGGCCTGCTCGGCCAGCACCGCCAGAGCAAACGCTGACAGTGGCGTTTCTTCCGAGGGTTTCAGGATCATCGTGCAACCCGCCGCCAGCGCCGGGCCGACCTTGCGGGTGACCATCGCCAGCGGGAAGTTCCAAGGAGTAATCGCCGCAACCACGCCAATGGCTTCCTTGGTCACGATGATCCGCGCATCGGCCTTGTGGCTCGGGATCACATCACCGTACGCACGCTTGGCTTCTTCACCGAACCACTCGAGAAAACTGGCGGCGTAGACCACTTCGCCCTTCGCCTCGGCCAGTGGTTTGCCTTGTTCGCGGCTGAGCAAGGTCGCCAGTTCCTGCTGGTTGGCGAGCATCAGATCGCTCCAGCGTTTCAGGCGCTGGCTGCGCTCCTTGGCGGTGAGTTTGCGCCACGCCGGCAGGGCGCGATTGGCCGCTTCAATGGCGAGGTTGGTTTCCTCGGTACCGGCCTTCTGAACATCGGTGATCAACTCACCATTGGCCGGATTGCGCACCGGATAAGTCGCGCCGCCGCTGCCCCACTGGCCGTCGATGAAGTTGCCGTGACGAATCAACCCGCTCATGCCACCGCCCCCTGCAACGTGAAGCGCTCATGCCCCGGACGGGCGGTGCGCAGGATGCGTTTGCCGGCGGTGTAATCGTTGATCACGTCGCACGGGGTGTAGTTGCGTTCCAGCTCGTGCAGCTCTTCGGCATCCAGTTTGGTTTCCAACGCCGCCAGTGCGCTGTCGAACTGCGCGGTGGTGTCGGCGCCGACCAGCATGCAGTCCACACCTGGGTGATTGGCGACCCAGGCCTGGGCGATCTGCGCGTTCGACACTCCACGGGCACGGGCCACGCGCTGTACCGAATGAGCGATTTCGAACGAGGCTTCGTCGCTGTACATCTGCTGGGTGAAGAAGTCAGTTTGGTTGCGAGTCGATTGCACATCACCGGTCAACAGGCCACGGGCCAACGGGCTGAACACCGAAACACCGATGCCCTGATCGCGGCAGAACGGAATCATCTCGCGCTCTTCTTCGCGGTAGGCGCAGTTCAGTTGCAGCTGCATGTTGATCGGCTTGACCCAACCGTTGCGCTCGCAGGCCATGAGGATTTTCGCCAGTTGACCGGTGAGCATGGTCGAGACGCCGATATAGCGCGCCTTGCCGGAACGCACGATGTCATTCAGTGCGCCCATGGTTTCCTCGACCGGGGTGTTCACGTCGAAGTAATGCAGCATGAACACGTCGACGTAATCCATGTCCAGACGCTTCAGCGAGGCATCAATGCTGTCCATGATGTGCTTGCGCGAATGGCCGCTGGCATTGATGCCGTTGCGGGTGCCGTAGCCGACCTTGGTAGTGATCACCAGGTCTTCACGACGGGCCAGACGCTTGACGATGCGCCCCACCACTTCCTCGCCGACACCGGCGGAATAGAAGTCCGCCAGGTCGATGAAATTCACGCCGTTGTTCAGCGCGTGAGCGACGATCGGCTCGCTCTGTTTTTCATTGAAGATCCACGGTTTCCAGTCCGGGGTGCCCATGTTCATGGTGCCCAGGCACAGGCGGGAGACTTGCAGGCCGGAGTTGCCCAAACGAATGTATTGCATGGCGCGGACCTCAGGCTTTTGGCGTGTAGAAAGGGTTGCTGATGTGGTTGACCACATCCTTGAGCTGCGCGGTTTCCGGCTTGCAGGTCAGGGCGGCGCGTATCGCGGTGCGGCAGGCGTTGTAGTTGTTCAGGTAGACCGCATCGAGGTCGTCGCAGGCCGGGTTGACCCAGTTGGCGGTGACGATCGCCCATTCGTCTTCGGCTTCCGGTGGCAACGTGCCGTCGAGCAGCGCTTCGAGCACAGCCTTGGCGATGCCGGCCTGGGAAGCGCCCCACGTTGCATTGCCGTGCAAGTCGCTGCTGATGGCGGCCTTGTTGACGTACAGGGTCATCGGCTTGACCGGAATGTTCGGCTGGGCGATCACCATGAATGGGCAATGGCCCTGGCTCGGCGACGCCAGACTGTTGGCGAACGCCTGCCCCGCCGGACCATTACGCGGGCCGATCAGGATATTGATGTGCGCGGCGTTCACGCCCGGGCCTTCGAAACCTTCACCGATGTACAGGTCGAGTTCTTTCATCAGTCATTACTCTTTGCGATGCAGAGGGATTTTTTGGGGTGATCGACAGCTCACGCGGACCGAATGGCCAACGGGATCAATAACGGACGTGGGGAGACGCGAAGGGAGAATCGGGACATGGCTGCAAACGCTCTCTGGTTGTTATTGATGAGCTGTGTTTGCGATTTTTTAACACCGGGGATCGGGCCGGCCGTAACCATTAAAAATCATGGGGCAATGACTTTTAGTCATAGCCCCGGCGGGAGAGGATTCAGGCGGAGGTTTCGTCGGGCAGGCGATGCTCGCGACAGATCAGTTCGATTTCCGGCGGGGCCAACGCTTCGCCGGTCAATCCGCAGACGGCACCGGCAGTCGATGTCTGGTGGAAGCGACAAGTCCGGCAAAGCCCGTAACTCGGCACGTTTTCGCTGCGTTGAATGTTGCGCAGCAACTCCAGCAACAAGCCCTCCAGATCGCCGGCACGCGCGCCCATGCGTTGCGCGGCATTGCTCAGGAAATCCGGCGGCATCACTGCGTCGATCAGTTCGCGCGCAGCGGTCGTCAGTTCCAGATGCACGCTGCGCTTGTCTCGGGCGTCCGGAACCTTGGTCAGAAAACCATGGGTCTCCAGCGCCTTGAGCGACTGCGACACGGTGCCCTTGGTCAGGCCGAGGTAATCGGTGACCGCCAGCGGCGTATCCGAATAGCGGTTGCAACGCGCCAGGTAAAGCAGCGCGCTGAGTTGAATCGGTTGCAGTTCGGCCAGCAACGGGTGCTCGCGAAACCACACGCGGGTCAGGCTCGACAATCTTTCCAGCAGGTCAAACAACACGGTCATCGCCTGTTTCAATGGGATCGATAAATAGTATCGTTTAAAAACCTTATTGACAAAAAACAGTGCCACTTTAGGATTGCGGTGTCGATTCGAAACTTAAACCGCACATCGAGGCATCCCATGAAAAGCGCATTGGCATTGACCATCAGCACGCTTCTGGCAACACAAGCCTGGGCCCACGGACCAGAAGGCATTCACAGCGAACCCGGTAAAACCGAGGCCGCGTTCGACCTGGTTCACACTCGTGTTTTCAAGGACGGCAACACCCTGGTCTTCGAACAACTGGTCGATGGCAAGGCCGGCAGCCGCGTGCCGACCGCCAAGGGTTCATTCGCCGGCGCCGAGGTCTACAGCTACGTCTGGCCCACCAGCCTCGACAGCGGCGCCGTCGGTTTTGAAGCGAACTCCGGCATCCTCGCCCTCGCCTTGACCTCACACCCGGACTTCGATGACACCCCGCAGCTGGATGAAAACAAGGACGGCAAGAAGGACAACGATGGTGGCCTCTGGCACTCGCACTGGGTGGTCCTGAGCAAGGATGAAAGCTGCGGCCCCGGCGGCCTGAAAGTGCGCGATATCCCCAAGGACGCCAAACCGAAACTGCCTGCGACCTGGCCCGGCGCGCCGATTTACATCGACTCCCCCGGCTACGACCTGAGCGTGAAACAGAACGCCGCGCAGATCCGCGTGCCGCTGGCTGCCGTCGGTTTCCCGCAAAGCTTCAACTATGACGGCGTCACCGCAGCGTTGAAGGTCAATGCCGACCTGCACAACCCGTTGCTGTGTGTCAGCAGCGTCTACGACATCGCCTCGGGCAACCTCTCGCTGCCCGGCACCTGGAAAATGCAGGAGAGCCAATAATGTTCGTCAAAGTATTCGATACCCACGTGCGTACCAAAGATGGCCGCTATCTTCATTTCGACGTGCTGACCGATCGCGAAGCCGAAGCGGCGAAGGCTTACGCCCGGCAGTTCCTGATGGACAACGGTTTGCAGGACGAAGACATTTCCCAGAGCCAGTGCCTGTTCTGTCACAGCGAGCCGGCCAATCCGCAGGTCGCCGAGGCAATCGCCAAAGACGGCTATTTCATCATCACCCTGCAAGGTTTCGAGGAGTAACGCCGTGACCCGTTATCAGCCGTTGAACTGTGATCTGCACGACTACCTGGAAATTGCCTGCCTGCGCGGCTATCAGCTGGACATCGAGCTGGTCGACGGCCATCGGCTGATGGCCCGGGCCGTGACCACGCGAACCAGCAGTGACAAGGAAGAATTCCTGGTGATCGAGCAACACGGCGCGCAACAGGAAATTCGCCTGGACCAACTACTCGCCATCACACCTCAGGAGGCCAACGCCGAGTTCGGTCGGGTGGTTCTTGCCGGAGGGGTTTGCGGAATCTGAACGAAAAAAATCCCGCCCGGCATCAACCGGGCGGGATTTTCTGTAACACGCCGTTTTACGCGACGACGGGGATCATCGGATCCGCAGCGGCCAGCGCGATGGCACGGTCAGCCGCCGGTGGGTAGATCCATTGGGTATTGATCTGGGTCTTGAGCGATTTACCCTCCTCCTTGACCAGTTTCACCTGACGATCCCAGCCTTCGGTGTAAACCGCACCCCAGGCACCGAGGTCGAGACAGGTCACGTACTTCGGCTGGCTGTACGGCGTCGGGTCGACACCCAGAATCTGCGCCGCGACGTTGTTGCCGGCGTGACGACCGAGGGAAATCGCGTGCTGGCACGTCATCAGGGCGAAGTTGCCGATGTCGTCGGTAGCCGCGTAAGCCACGTCGCCGGTGGCGAAGATGTCGTCCTGGCCGATGACTTTCAGGTTGGCATCAACGTGCAGACGGCCCTGGCGATCACGCTCGGCAGGAATCTGCTCGGTCAGGGAGCTGGCACGCACACCGGTGGTCCAGACCACGGTTTTTGCCTCGATGCGCTGGCCGTCCGACAGGGTCACGCCGTTTTCATCGACCGACAGCACCGACACACCCAGTCGCCATTCGACGCCCAACTCTTCGCTTGCTTCGGCAATCGACACGCTGATCGCTTCACCCATGGAGGCGCCGACTTTCTGTGCACGGTCAACGATGATCACTTGAATGTCCGCATCGTTACCCAGCACGGCCCGTAGACGCGCCGGCATTTCAGTGGCGGTTTCGATCCCGGTGAAACCACCGCCGGCGACGACCACAGTGTTGCGTGCCTTGCTTTCAGGCTGACCGATCAGCGACTCCAGGTGGCTTTCCAGGCGGATGGCGGCTTCGATCTGATCGACGTCAAACGCGTATTGCGCCACGCCCGGGGTATCCGGCAGGGCCAGACCGCTGCCGGAGGCCAACACCAGCTTGTCGAAGTTGAACACCTGTTGCACACCGGCTGCGTCGGTGTAGCCCACCGTTTTTGCCTGCACGTCGATGGTGTTCGCCGCGCCTTTGATGAAGTTGACGCCGACCGCGTCGAACAGATCGCCCAAGGGCGCTGCCAGCGTGTGGGCATTAGGCTCATAGAAACGTGGGCGAACGCGCAGCTCGGCTTGCGGCGCCAACACGGTTACGTCGATGTTGTCCCGATTGTGAATGTCGACCAGACGCGTGGCGCTCAACGCCGTCCACATGCCACCGAAACCTGCGCCGATTACCAGAATGTGCTGTTTCATTGTTCTCTCCAGGCACGAAGCCAAGTCACTGAATGAGGTTGAAGGATTCACATCATCGGGAGCGGACACGTCTGTATTTTTTCAAGAACGCGGAGGGCTGCTCACCTGATAACGGCGACTGTATTGGTCGCCGTTATCTTCGACAAGTCAGATTATCTGATAATTACCATCGAGAAACTCGATAACTAAAACCAGTGTTCAATGAACTACACAGCCCATTGATCTAGCTAACAACCAATAAAACGTGGACTATCCGGGCAAAACGATAAAGGTGCTCTCGATTTGTTTGCTACCAACAATCCTGATAACATCGGCGACAAATACAGTCGGAGATAGCTATGTCGCTTTACAGTGCGGGGGTCGAATACGGCATTCATTGCCTGGCCTTTCTGGTGGGCAGCGGCGGTGACAGCCGAGAAGCCAGCGTGCGCGATCTGGCAGAGCTGCAAGGGGTGCCACTGGATTACCTGGCGAAAATCTTCACCAAACTGGCCAAAGGCAAACTGGTGGAATCCACCGGCGGCGTGCGCGGCGGCTTTACCCTGGCGCGACCGGCGGATGAAATCACCCTGCTCGACATCGTCAATGCCATCGATGGTCGCAAGAACATTTTCGAATGCCGGGACATTCGCGGACGCTGCGCGCTGTTTGACGGCTCGCCGCCGGACTGGGCGCTGGAAGGCACCTGCTCGATTCACGCCGCGATGATGACCGCGCAAAAGCGCATGGAAGAAGCCCTCGCCCAGCAGACCATCCTCGACATCGCCAGAAAGGTCGGGCGCAAGGCGCCGGCAGGGTTCAACAGCCAGGTGGAAGACTGGATGCAGGATCGCCGGGAAAAGAAGACCGGTGGCGCCGGCATTCCGCTCACCGACATCTCGGACTGAACTCGACCAGCAGGCAAAAAAAAGCAGAAACCGATCACCGGTTTCTGCTTTTTTTATTTCGACCTTACAGGCAGTCGCGCACCGCTTTGCGCAACGACCCGGACTTCGCCCACGGCGGCCCCTGATACAGGGAAACGCGGCTGCCGTCCTTGTACTTGACCACATCCAGAATCTCGTCGGCGGTGACGATGCTCGGCGCGGTGATCCGGTAGCCATTGGAAATCGCTGTCTGGGATGTCTTGGCAACGTCCTGCTGCCACAGTGGCAGTACACACGCGGCGTAGTCCTTGGGAGTCTTGCCGCTGATCTTGCTGACATTCGGTTCGCCCGGCACCAGTGACGCAGGCAGCGAACAACCGGCCAATGCCGCCATCAGCATCCCCCCGATCAACATCCGCATGGTGATTCCTTCTTCTGAAAAAACGCGAATGTACCCTGTAACTGTTCGGACATCCATCGTAGCGCTCTGCCTGTACTCCCCGAAAACCGGGCCATTCAGCTCACTGACAGAAGACCTTGCCCCACACCGGAAAAATGCGGCTACTCTGTTTTACCGAGAATGTTCCGGAGGTGATCATGCGGCTCAATGAATACGAACACGAACTTCAGCGTGACTTGCAAAGCGTTGCATCGGACCTGAGATGGTCGGCGGTCGATCTCAAGCGCATCGCCGATCAGTTGCGTAAATCGGGCAACGAAGCGGACGCTCAGGCGGTGCTCAGATCCTGCGAGGTGCTGCAAAGCGATGAAGAACGCCTGCAACTGTATGCCCGGGAAGTGAAAGCCCGCGCCATCAGCCGAACCAAAGTCCACTGAGCATCACCCTGCCCACAGCAAAAAGCCCCGGACAACCGGGGCTTTTTCTTCACAGACCTTCAGTCTGCCTTACGACCGCGTGCGCGGCTTTTGTACCCCGGCAGCGCGGCGGCGTACGCCAGCGCTTCCTCGCGACTGGCAAACGAAGCGAGCCGGTCACCCTGCGTGCAGACCCGCCACGGTCCGTTGTTCACGCTGAGTACGTCGTAGCCATTCATGTGCATTTTGTTCAGCATCGCCATGCTCATAGGCACCTCCTGTTTGCTGACGAACTTTTCCACCTTACACCCGCAACGCGCTGCCGTGCCGACCGGACGTCGCACCGTGGCCGCGTCAAGTCTCCGGCACTTTTGCCGCTGCCAGGCACTCAGAAGCTCTAAACCGGTAGCGGCCCAAATATTGCTAATTCATGACAGATTTATGACAACCGGCAATCGGGTAACACATGAAAGTACGAGCAACCGTCATCTGCGAGCAGGATCGACACATTCTCCTGGTGCGCAAACCCAGGTGCCGCTGGACGCTTCCGGGAGGCACCGTCGAACCGGGAGAAACCCGCGCACAAGCCGCCGCCCGTGAGCTCCAGGAAGAAACCGGGCTGGACAGCGATGACATGCTTTATCTGATGGAATTACAAACCGGCAGCACCCGCCACCACGTGTACGAGGCGTCGGTGCTGAACATCGATCAGGTTCGGCCGCTGAATGAAATCGTCGACTGTCTCTGGCACCCGCTGGATGCGGTGCAGAATCTGAACGTCAGTGACGCCACGCTGAGCATCGTCCGCGCCTTTCAGCGACGCCTTTGACCCTCAGCCGGCAAACGCCCGGCGCCCGGCATTCATTTCCGTGCGCAGCTCACCAATGAAATTGGAGATGTCACGAATGGTGACCAGATGCTCCGGAGAAACTCCGTTGAGCAACAGGTCAACACGCCCGCTGCCGGGTTCGTAAACCTTGATCTGCAAGAGCCCCTGCGCCGTTTCGGTGCAATCGCAATACAACGGCGAAAAGCCGGATTCGACGATGCGGCAAATGTCGGCAATGGCAATCATGGGGACTAGCCTCACGGGTGTTGGCTCGGGCGACCCGTTGAGCATAGATGAGCTCTTGTCGCCCTGCTCCCGCCGCCCACTGAAAAATTTGCCAACGGCATCACATCTTCAATTCGCCGCACTCAGTGGGCGTCATGGTCCCAGATCCAGTTCCAGATTCCCGGCAGATTCACCGGTTTCGACGACTCGCCCACCGTCCGCGCCAATGCGGCTTTTTCCAGCGCCGCGCGATCGTCATAGAACGGTTTGTCTGCCAGTCGCACACCGGTGGCGGCGGCGCTATCAAGCAGAATCTGCAGGTACTCGCGGGCGTGACGGGCGGTGTAGCGATTGAGATCGTGGAAGGTCACTACCACTGGAGTCGCCCCGTCCACCGTTGGCAATTCGCCAAGGGCAATCCGTTCCCGGACTTCCGACAATTGACGCAGCATGTTCGCCCGCCGCCGGGGGCTGGCGTTGAAGCCCCAGATCTTGCCGTCGTTGGCGCTCAGGTCGGTCAGCAACACCTGCATGTGGTGCTGCTGATAGGCGGCGAAGGTGCGTTTGTCGTAGTTCCAGAATGGCGGACGCAGCAACGTCGGCGGCGCGCCGGTGATCGCCGCGATGTCCGCCGAGCCGTTGGTCAATGAGGTTTCGAGCTCATCCGGGTCGAGCAATCGATGATTGGTGTGCCAATGGGTGGCGGTGTGAAAGCCCAGAATGTGCCCCTCAGCGTGCTCGCGGCGCATGACTCGCCGACCGATGTCGCTATTCCCCGCTCGGGGCGCGCCGGTCTGGACAAAAAACACCGCTTTGATGCCCGGTTGCAGAGGGTTGTCCTTGAGGCTGTCGAGCACGGTGTCGGTGGGGTTGAAAAAGCTGGAGGCGCTGGGCCCGTCATCGAAGGTCAACAGAAAGCGCACAGGCGCCTGCTCTTTGAGCCGGGCCTCGGTCTGCGCGGTCATTTCGATGGGAGCGGCGATGCATCCGGCCAACCCGACGGCAACCGCCATCGCGCAGAGAAGCTTGAACCACTGTTTCATGTTTTGCCTTGAGCCCGACCGTTGCGGTCATGTTGTCGATTGGCAAAACTCCTTCGCCGCTGCTGCCTCCCTGCGACCCAATGAGATGGGCCGAGGTTGGATAAAGATACACAGGGTTTGGTTCCGGCGCTCGTTCAGCGTGCCAGCGCCTGTTGAAACGAAGTGTCGATGATGCCTGCCGTGGCCAGCGGAGCCGGCAGCGCCTTGACCTTGAACAGGAAGTCGGCGGTGCTTTGCAGGTCCGCCGCGGCTTGCTGATCCACCGGGCCGACCGTCATGTGTGCCTGGCGCAACCAGTGTCGCGAAACCTGCTGATCGAGGTTGGCTTTCTTCGCCCACAGGTCGGCGTATTCGTCGGTGTGGCTGTCGACCCAGGCCCGGGCCTGCTTCAGGCGCCCGAGGAAATCGGCGATCGCTTCGCGCTTGCTGTCGATGGACGGCGTCGATGCCGCAATCGCGCTCAAGCCCGGCATCAGGTTTTTCGCCGTGAGAATCGGTCGTGCACCGGAGAAAACGATCTGCTGGGAAATGTAAGGTTCCCAGACCGGGAACGCGTCGATGCTGCCTTGCGGTAGCGCCGCCGCCGCATCAATCGGCATCAGCTTGACGAAGTCTACGTAATTTTCCGGCAAACCGCCCTGCTCCAGCGCCCGCAAGGTCAATTGCTGACTCCAGGCACCTGGCCAATAGGCGACTTTTTTGCCCTTCAGGTCCTCGATGGTTTTCACCGGAGAATCCTTGGGCACCAACAGGGCGATGGTGTCCGGGTTCTGTCGCGAAACACCGATCAACTTCACCGGCGTCTGCTTGGCGGCCAGAAACAGAAATCCCGAATCCCCCAGAAAACCCAGATCCAGTGAACCGGTCTGCAACGCCTCGGCCAATGGCGCGGCGGCCTGGAAGTGTTTCCAGTCAACCGTGTAAGGCGCGTCCTTCAACACGCCGGACGCCTCTATGGACGCGCGGATGTTGTAGTAATTCTGGTCGCCGACGTGCAGGACCAAAGGTTCGGCAGCGTAGGTCAATGGCGTGGCAAATAGTGCGCTGGTCAACGCGGCACGTAGGAAACGTGTGAGCTTCATGGCGAGTCCTGCAGAAGGGATTTTTATAGACCATAACGCTCTTACAAATCAGATTTGAAATTCGATTAGCGCATAAGCTCAGCACCTTCCCGCCGCACTGTTGGCCGAGCAACAGTGGCTCGGCACAGTGTTTTCCCTGCAACACTTCAAACCTGCAAAACCGGCGTCAAACCCCGTAAATACGCGACAAAGCGCACATGGCACAGAGCCTGCAATATTCCATTCATGCAGGAAGCATTCGATAAAAATATCTTTTTGGACATAAGAATCTGTTGCCTTGCCGGAGCGTGCCCATGAAATCCCTTTTACCGTTTTCCCGCGTCAAAACCCTGCTCGCGGCCTGCGCAGTAGCCCTGAGTCTGCAACCGATCACCCACGCCGCTGAAACGCCGCCGGCCGAGGTGCATCTGGATTACGCCTACTACTCGCCGGTCAGCCTGGCGCTCAAACATCTGGGCTACCTGGAAAAAGCCCTGCCCCAGAGCAAAGTCAGCTGGGTGCTGAGCCAGGGCAGCAACCGTTCACTGGAATACCTCAACAGCGGTGGCGTGGATTTCGCCTCATCGGCCAGCCTCGCTGCCGTGCTCAGCCGCGCCAATGGCAGCCCGATCAAATCGGTCTACGTCTACAGCCGCGCCGAGTGGACCGCGCTGGTGGTGCGCAAGGACTCGCCGATCCAGTCCGTCACCGACCTCAAGGGCAAGAAAATTGCCGCCACCAAGGGCACCGATCCGTACCTGTTCACCCTGCGCACCCTGCAACAGGCCGGGCTGAAAAAGGACGACGTGGAACTGGTGCACCTGCAACACCCGGACGGCCGCACCGCGCTGGAGAAAGGCGATGTCGACGCCTGGGCCGGCCTCGATCCGCACATGGCCGCCAGTCAGGTGCAGGCCGGTTCGCGCCTGCTGTACCGCAATCGCGACTTCAACAGCTACGGCGTGGTCAGCGTCACCGAGCAATACGCAAAGGAACACCCGCAAACCATCGACACCGTGATCAAGGCCTATGAGCAGGCCCGCGAATGGTCGGTGAAGAACCCAGACGAATTGGCAAAATTGCTCGCCAGCGAATCCGGCCTGCCACTGGACGTGGCCAAGCTACAACTGTCGCGCACCGATCTGAGCAGCCCGCAACTGACCGCGAGGGACGTGCTGGCCTCGAAAGCCGCCGCGCCGATTCTGGTCTCCGAAGAACTGGTGCGCCGTGGGGTGAATGTCGATCAGGTGATCGATCAATTGATCGACACCGGTTTCCAGCAAGTCGCCACCGCCCAGTAATCGATCAGGCTCACAACAACTCCGCGCCCGTCGCGGATTTGTCGTGAGCGGAGAACCGTCCATGAGCAACGATTTGCCCACCCGCATCGCCTTGTCGGCACCACGACGAAAACTCCCACAGCTGAATCCGCTCTGGCGCCGGCGCCTTAAAGGCCTGACCCTGCCGCTGCTGATTGTGATCGCCCTGGAATTTATCGTACGCATCGGCTGGCTGCCGTCCTACCAGATGCCCGCGCCGAGCGAGATCGCCCTGACCCTCACGGATCTCGCTGAAGGCGCCTTGTGGAAACACATCGGCGCCAGCCTGATTCGCGTGCTGTTGGGGTTCGCCATCGGCGCGAGTCTGGCGCTGGTGTTTGCCGCGTGGGTCGGTCTGAGCCGCGAAGCCGAGGCTTATCTGGAACCGACCTTCGCCGCGCTGCGTTCGATTCCCAGCCTGGCCTGGGTGCCGCTGTTGCTGCTGTGGCTGGGGATCGACGAGACCTCGAAAATTGTCCTGATCGCCATCGGCGCGTTCTTCCCGGTGTACGTCAACGTGGTCGCGGCGATCCGCAACATCGACCGCAAATTGGTGGAAGTCGGGCATATCTACGGCTTCAGCCCGTTGCAACTGGTGCGACGTATTCTGTTGCCCGCCGCCCTGCCCGGTCTGTTCACGGGATTGCGCAGCGGCATGAGTCTGTCATGGATGTTTCTGGTGGCGGCCGAATTGATCGCTGCGACCAAAGGTCTGGGTTATCTGCTCAGTGACGGTCGCGAAACCTCGCGACCGGACATCGTGCTGGCCGCGATTATCGTCCTGGCGCTGCTCGGCAAACTCAGCGACGGTTTGCTTGCGGTGCTGGAGCGTCGCTGGCTGGTCTGGCGCGATGCGTTCACCGGGCAGGGCAGCAAGGATTGATCGGCGCAACTAAGCTGAAACCTTCAGGCAAGTGTTCGCCGGAGGTTCGGTCGATGTGCGGAAGACTTTCGCAATATCGCGGCATCCATGACTTCGTCGCGGTGCTGAGCATTCCCGATGCGCTGATCAATCACGTCGGCGAGGCGCCGCTTTGCCATTACAACGCCGCCCCCACTACGTCGCTGGCGATCCTGCATCAGCATGACGCGCGTATATATGCCGACAATTTGCGCTGGGGCTGGCGCCCGCACTGGGCCACGGATCGCGCCGCACCGATCAACGCCAGGCAGGAGAAAGTCGCTCACAGTCCGTTTTTCCGCGCGATCTGGCGACGCCGATTGATCGTTCCGGTCGACAACTGGTTCGAATGGGTCGACGCACCGGACAATAGCCGACAACCATGGTTGATACGTAGGGCCGACGGCCAACCGGTATTCTGCGCGGCGATCGGACAATTTCCGACACCTACCAATCAGGCAAGGGACGACGACGGTTTTGTCATTATTACCGCCGACAGCGAAGGCGGCATGCTCGACATCCATGACCGACGCCCAATCGTACTGTCTGCCACAAGCGCGCGAGAATGGCTCGATCCCGCGACGCCCGTAGAGCGCGCCGAACAAATGCTGCTGTTCGAAGGCGAGCCCAGTGAAACGTTTCAGTGGCACAAAGTCAGCAAAGCAGTAGGGAACTCCCGAAATCAGGGCGCCGAACTGATTGAAAAAGTCCTTTAAATAGATGCGTCGGTGGCGCGTTATCAGGAATAAGATTCACAAGATGTGAATCTTTTGCGTTACAAACAGTGTTTCAACGACGAGACAGTTATTTTGAAACGTACGTTCGAGCGAACTAACCGCCTGTCTGACATTTCAATCGTCATACATACATTTGCAAACTCAACGGATAGCATGCGCGCCGCATTTCCAGTTGGCATACCAGTTGACCAAAGAGTCAGCAAAACCAGGAATATCCCCACAAACTTTACAAGCCTTGCAGAGAACTAAGTTGCGCGACGATTTTGCAATCAAACAGGTCAGCGGCCTGGAGTGTATTCATCTGTCCTCGACAGAACGCTTTCAACTCGACTGTTTTATCGGCCACTACATAAAGACTCGAAACCTGCGTGACGTACCCGGTATCGACCGCATCCTGCGCGCCACCCTCGAAAACTATCCCTGCCACCCGCCGGTGATGGTCAACGAGCTGAATGCCTGGATCGACAAGACCTTGGGTTATCGGGCCTCCCACCCCGATTTCACGCAGCTGGAAGATCTTTGATGAAACGAAAAAGCCCCGCAATCGCGGGGCTTTTTCGTTGTGGCGTTCAGGGTTTCAGCGGGCGTTCCTGATCACGGTCGGACAACTCGCGGCTGTCGTCATGCTTCCAGGTCTGCTCCTTGTGTTTCTCCCGCTCGATCTCTTCTTCACTCGGTTCGTCATCTTCTTCAGGACGTTTCTGCTCGGTTGCCATGTTCACCTCGCTAATGGAATTCATCCATTAAGCGTAGAACTTAAAGCCACCAGCGCAATAGAAAGAAGAACGCCATGCTCAATAGCATGCTAAGCAATGTATTACGCGTGTAGATCACCAGGCCGATTGCCACTAGTGAACTCAGCAGATAAGGGTTATCCCACTGCAGATTCAGTTGTTTGTCCGGCATGAATACAATCGGCCCGCAAATCGCGGTCAACATGCCCGGCACGGCAAAACCGAGAAATTGCCGCGCGTTGCTGCTCAAACGCACCGGCAAGCGCGGTTCTAGAAACACGTAACGGTTGAGGAACACCAGAATCCCCATGCCGACAATCACTGCCCAGACCATCATGTGCGCTCCCGATACAACTTGTTGCAGATAAACCCGGCAGTCATGCCGGCCAGGCCCGACAGCACCAGCGCCGAACCCCATTGCCAGTAGCTGAACAACACCGAGCAGAACAGCGACACCGCCACGCAGACCACCGTCGGCACATTGCGCACCACCGGGGTGATCAGGGCGATGAAGGTCGCAGCAATCGAGAAGTCCAGCCCCAGGTGTTCAAGCCCCGGAATGCTGCTGCCAAGCACGATGCCGGCCAGGGTGAAGAGGTTCCAGGCGATGTAGAACGTCAGGCCGACGCCCAACGCGTACCAGCGGTTGAATTGCTGACGATCATGCTGACTGGTCAGGGCAAACAGCTCATCGGTGAGCAAAAAGCCCAGACCGATTCGCCAGCGACCCGGCAACGGCGAAATCACGTGGCGCATGCTCATGCCGTAAAGCAAATGCTGCGAAGTCAGCAACAGCGTGGTCAGCAGAATCGAGAAAATTCCCGCGCCGCCCTTGAGCATGCCGATCGCCACCAATTGCGCAGCGCCGGCGAACACGATGCTCGACAGGCCCTGCCCTTGCAGCGGCGTGAGGTTGGCTTCGATCGCCATGGAGCCGGCCAGCAGCCCCCACGGCGCGGTGGCCAGGGATAACGGCATGATCGCCGCGGCTCCGCGAAGAAAGGCACTGCGCGGCATTAATGAGTCAGACATAACACTCTTCAACCGTGAGACAAGACCCCGGACTCTGCCAGCAAACGCCCGTTCATGGCTTGAACAATCTTGCGCAGTTGGCGCAAATCCTTCCTTCGGTCAGTCGTTTACCGGCGTAACATGGCAGCCATTCACACACGCGTCAGGGAGACGACATGCTGTATCGAATAGCCGCCGACGGGCTGGTGCTGTTTCATCTGCTGTTCATTCTGTTCGTACTGTTCGGCGGGCTGCTGGTGCTCAAGTGGCCGCGGCTGATCTGGCTGCATTTACCGGCGGCGGCCTGGGGCGTGGCGGTCGAGGTGTTGCACCTGACGTGTCCGCTGACCTATTGGGAAAACCTGATGCGCCACGCTGCCGGGCAGACCGAATACGCGGGTGGCTTCATCGAACATTACGTCTGGCCGATCATCTACCCGGCCGGCCTGACGCCGCAGATCCAGCTGGTGCTGGGCAGCGTGGTGCTGGTGGTCAACCTGTTGGTCTTTGGGCGCCTGATTCGCCGCTGGAAACTGCGGCGCGCCGCGCGCATTCCGTTTTAACGAGCTTTCAGGGTTTCCAGCCAGGCCGGATCGAGGCGCGTTTGATCGGTGTCCAGACCGAGCGCCTCCATCCGCGCCTTGTGTGCTTCGACTTCCCGGTGCAGTTGCGCATGATCGCTGGAGTTGCCGTCCAGTTCATGCATCTGGGTCAACCCTAGGTGATAAAAGCGCAGCACCTTCATCGCCACCGGATCACCCTTCTCCACCGCCGCCGTCACCTGATGCATGACGTTGGTGACGCTCATCAAACTGCGTTTGAGCCGCCAGCCGTACACCGCCGGGGCCATCCAGGTCTGATTCCAGAATCGCCCGCGCAGTAATGCCGCCGTCAGCAGAAATGCGCCGAACACTCCGCCGACATTGAATCGCAGATTATCCCCGCCCGGCTCGCCGAACAGCGCCACCGCCGCCGTCGAAAATGCCATCGCCAGCACCAGAAACAGCACCGCAATGATCAGCGTGCTGCGCCGGGTCTGCTGGCGATAAGTGATGGCATCGATCGGTTGAATCTCGAACATCGCGACAGGCTTCCATGGCTTGAGTTAAAAAGAGGCTGCGCATTATCGCCTCTGAGGCGGATTTAGCTATGCTGGAGCGCCTTTTCATCTTTTCAACGTCCAACGGGGACATGGCGATACCACGCAGATCGTGCCATCTTCATTCATGGATACACACTATTCGGATGCCATTGGCCATGCCGGCAATGACATCGTTTTAAGGATCACTGCATGACCCAACGACACGTAATCAATGCCTCGGTCAGCCCAAAAGGCAGCCTCGAAACCCTTTCCCAACGTGAAGTTCAGCAACTGAGCCAGGCCGGAACCGGCAGCACCTACACCCTTTTTCGCCAGTGCGCCCTGGCCATCCTCAACACCGGCGCCCATGTCGACAACGCAAAAACCATCCTTGAAGCCTACAAAGACTTCGAAATCCGCATCCACCAGCAGGATCGCGGCGTTCGCCTGGAACTGCTGAACGCCCCGGCCGACGCCTTCGTCGACGGCGAAATGATCGCCAGCACCCGGGAAATGCTGTTCAGCGCCCTGCGCGACATCGTCTACACCGAAAACGAACTCGACGCCCTGAGTATCGACCTCAGCACCTCCCAGGGCATCAGCGACTACGTCTTCCACCTGCTGCGCAACGCGCGCACCCTGCGTCCGGGCGTCGAGCCGAAAATCGTGGTGTGCTGGGGCGGCCACTCGATCAACACCGAAGAATACAAATACACCAAGAAAGTCGGCCACGAACTGGGCCTGCGCAGCCTCGACATCTGCACCGGCTGCGGTCCCGGCGTGATGAAAGGCCCGATGAAAGGCGCGACCATCGCCCACGCCAAGCAGCGGATTCACGGTGGCCGTTACCTCGGTCTGACCGAGCCAGGCATCATCGCCGCCGAAGCGCCGAACCCGATCGTCAATGAGCTGGTGATCCTGCCGGACATCGAAAAACGTCTGGAAGCCTTCGTCCGCGTCGGCCACGGCATCATCATCTTCCCGGGCGGCGCCGGCACCGCCGAAGAGTTCCTGTACCTGCTGGGCATCCTGATGCACCCGGACAACGCCGGCCTGCCGTTCCCGGTCATTCTGACCGGGCCGAAACACGCTGCGCCGTACCTGGAACAACTGGACGCTTTCGTCACCGCCACCCTCGGCGAAGCGGCGAAGAAGCACTACGAGATCATCATCGACGATCCGGCCGAAGTGGCACGGCAGATGACGGCGGGCCTCAAGGCCGTGAAGCAGTTCCGCCGCGAACGCGCCGACGCATTCCATTTCAACTGGCTGCTGAAGATCGACGAAGGCTTCCAGCGCCCGTTCGACCCGACCCACGAAAACATGGCCAACCTCAAGCTGCACCGCGACCAACCGCCCCATGAGCTGGCGGCCAACCTGCGCCGCGCGTTCTCCGGGATCGTCGCCGGCAACGTCAAGGACAAGGGCATTCGCCTGATCGAGGAACACGGGCCGTATCAGATCCGTGGCGACGCCGCGATCATGCAACCGCTCGACCTGCTGCTCAAAGCCTTCGTCGCCCAGCACCGGATGAAACTGCCGGGCGGCGCGGCGTATGTGCCGTGCTATCGCGTGGTGTCCTGACACCATCAATGCATAAGCCTGGAGACCCGTTCTTCAGGCCATCCCATAACACTGTGGGAGTGGGCTTGCCCGCGAAGGGGCCATCGAACTCAGCATCATTGTTGACTGACAGACCGCTTTCGCGAGCAGGCTCGCTCCCACAAAAAGAGTGTGAACCATGGATCACATCAACCACATCCTGATCGTCGACGATGACCGCGAGATCCGCGAGCTGGTCGGCAATTACCTGACAAAGAACGGCCTGCGCAGCACCGTGGTCGCCGATGGCCGGCAGATGCGCAGTTTTCTGGAAGCCAACACCGTCGATCTGATCGTGCTCGACATCATGCTCCCCGGCGATGACGGGCTGGTGCTGTGCCGCGAGTTGCGCGCCGGCAAGCACAAGGCCACGCCGATCTTGATGCTCACCGCCCGCGACGACCAGACCGACCGCATCCTCGGCCTGGAAATGGGCGCCGACGATTACCTGACCAAACCCTTCGCCGCCCGCGAACTGCTGGCGCGGATCAACGCCGTGCTGCGCCGCACGCGAATGCTGCCGCCCAATCTGCTGATCACCGAAACCGGACGTCTGCTCGCCTTCGGCCGTTGGCGCCTGGACACCACTGCCCGCCACCTGCTCGATGAAGACGACACCATGGTTGCCCTCAGCGGCGCCGAGTATCGCTTGCTTCGGGTGTTTCTCGACCATCCGCAACGGGTGCTCAGCCGCGACCAGTTGCTCAACCTGACCCAGGGCCGCGACGCCGACCTGTTCGACCGCTCCATCGATTTGCTGGTCAGCCGCCTGCGTCAGCGCCTGCTGGACGACTCCCGCGAGCCGACCTACATCAAAACCGTACGCAACGAGGGGTATGTCTTTTCTTTCGCCGTGGAGATGCTCGCCGAATCCTGATGGATTTGTATCGCTCTGTATAAATTCGCCGCGCAGATACGTAACCCGTGTTTTCGGGCCGCAACACCACATATCAGCGATACACCCTCGCGTTTGAATGAACCCACCAGAAAGCACTGGTTCACTCATCATCAAACGCAAGGAGAAGCACCATGTTCAAGTCCTCGAAATCCCTGGTACTCGCACTCAGCCTGCTCGGCGGCCTGGCTATCGCCGATCTGGCGTCCGCAAGCTCCCAGCCACTGGTTGCCGAATACGGTTCGGAAAACCTGCAGAAGGATCGCGTAGCCGAAGGTGGCGCGGATCGTTTGCAGGAGCTGCGTGAACGCGTGGCTGAAGGCGGTGCTGACCGTTTGCAAGAGTTGCGTGAACGTGTAGCTGAAGGTGGCGCCGACCGTTTGCAGGAACTGCGTGAACGCGTCGCCGAGGGTGGTGCCGATCGCTTGCAGGAACTGCGTGAACGTTCGGCCCGCAGCGTACTGGTCGCCGAGAACCGTCCTGAGTTCGGTTCCAAATACCAGCGCTACTGATCGCCAGCCACAGCCGATATCGATTCCTGCCGGGGGTGTTCTGCCCCCGCAGCAATCACTACCGATAAGCCTTGTTCTCTGACACAAAAGCCCCGCTGATTCCTCACGACAGCCACTGCTCACCGTAATAAGCTGGCGCCAGTTTTGTTCAGGGATGATCCATGAAACGATTTGCCGCCTGTCTGCTGTCCATGCTGGCCCTATCGGCCACCGCGGCGGATCTGCAACTGCTCACCGACAACCATCCGCCCCTGCATTTCATGCAAGGCAATCAGCTCGCAGGATTCGGGGTGGACGTGGTGCAGGCCCTGGCGACCCAGACCGGCGACCGCATCCATCTGCAGCAAGTCCCGCTGTTGCGCGCCCTGCACATGGCCAGCGACACCCCCGACACCGGCGTATTCACCGTACTGCGTACCGACGACCGCGATAATCGCTATCAATGGGTCGGGCCGCTGATCGAAGTCGAAACCGCGCTGTACGCCCGCGACAATCTCCAGCCTCCCGTGCACAGTCTGCGTGAAGCCGATCACCTGGGCCGGATCACCGTGCCGCGCAAATGGCTGGTCTACAGCTATCTGCAAGGGCAAGACCTGAACAACCTCTACGGCGTGGAAACCCCGGAGCAGATGATGCGACTGTTCAGTCTGGGGCGTACCGATTTCGTGGTTTCCGATACCTGGTCCAAGGCCGCCCTTGCACGCGAACAAGGCATGGAGCCGGGACGCTTGCAGTACCAGATCCCGTTGATGAAACAGAACACCTACATTGCCTTTTCGCCGCAGACCGATCCGAAACAGGTCGCGCGCTGGCAGCAGGCGCTGGATACATTGCGGGCTGACGGCCGTCTGGAGCAGCTGCGCCAACGCTGGCTGAGCGATACTTTACCGCGCTGATCGGGCATCAACGCCTTCGATAACGACTATGCGCAAGGGTGTTTTCACATCAAAACCCTCCAGCACTAGAGTGGGCTCCATCTTCTCCCCACTCTCTGGAGCAACATCATGAAAGACATCATCGCATTGGGCTTCATCGTTTCCCTGATCGGCGCCACCTCTGCCATCGCCGCCCCACACGCCAGCGCCCCGGTTGTCGCAGCTGCGACCGTTGGCCAGTCCGGCACCCTGAACGTCGACACCGTCAGCATCGATGCCGAACACAAAGACAGCCTCAACCTGCAACAGAACGCCGAACAGACCAAACTGTACGTCGCAGAAAACCGTCCGGAATTCGGTTCTAAATATCAGCGCTACTGAGTGATCGGTTTGAGCTGCCAGAAACAGGAAACCCCGCCGAAGCGGGGTTTCTTGCATTTGGGCGTCAGCGAACCAGACGCGCTGCCAGTGCCTTGGCCTGCGACGCCACGTCGGTGACAGCGGTGCTTTCCCACCACATGCCGCGTAACGGCGGGCCCATGGTGAATAACCGTTCCGACTCCCGCCCCTGTGCATCGAGTACCGCGCCATCCGCCGCCGCCGCAATTCCCAGCGCCAACGGCCCCGGTTTTACCATCCCATGGGCCAGCAGTTGCTGCGGCAGAGGCCGAGCAACACGGCGCCAGTCGTATTCGATGCCGCTGGAGTTGATCAACGCCGCGCCCTGCACCACGCGGATTTCAGCCTCACCGCGAGGGCGAATGCGGATACTCACGCCCTCGCCCGACGCCGGCTCAAGCCCCTTGTAAGACGCCGCATGAATGCACAACCGTCCTTCCCGGTGCAGACGCTCGACCAGCTCCGCACTCAGCGGCGGCGAACGATGGTGATGACTTTCCCACCACGGCCGCACATGGCGCACGAACTGCCGGCGCTGCACATCGCTGGCCTGGCTCCATAACCGGCCGATGTGCGCGCGCACGGTGTCGAGCGGCGCCTGCCAGTCGATGCCTTGTGCAATGGCGTCGCGGCAATGCCGGCGCAATTCGCGCAGTAACTGGCGTGGCGTGCGGATGCTGTGATCCTCGGCGAGGAAGTCCACCCACGCGGGCGGTTGACGACGCACATGGGGCAGCAGCCCGTGGCGAGAAAACACCTCGATCGGCCCGCGATGCCCGGCCTGCTCCAGCGACACCACGGCATCGACCATGGTCAGGCCGGAGCCGATGATCAACACCGTGGATTGCGGATCGAGCTTACGCATGGCTGCGACATCCCACGGATCGAGCGCCGCCGCGTTGAGGCCGCTGGACTGCTTTTGCGGTGTGCGCGCCGCCGGGAACATGCCCGTCGCCAGCACTGCAAAACCGCCGTGCAATTGCTGACCGTCACTCAAGGTGAGCTGTACGGAATCGCTGGAAGCCTGAACATCGACCACTTCGGCACGCACATGCTCGACCGTCGCCCCCTGTTGCGCGCCCACCTGCTGCGCTTCGGCCAGACGCTGCTGCACGTACACGCCGAACAGCCCCCGAGGCGGAAACAGTTCGCTGACCGGTACATGTTGCTGATCCGACTCCGGCCAGCCACCGCCGGCGATGTGATCGGTCAGCCATTGGGTCAGGTCATCGGCATTGTCCGGGTCAACGCTCATCCGCGCCGCGTTGCCATTGAGCGTGTGGCCCAACTCCACCGCGCTGTACGCTTCGCCCCGGCCCAGTTCGGCGCGGGGCTCGATCACCAGAATCTTTCTCCGTCCCGGCAAACGCAGCAATTGCACCGCCAGCATCGTGCCGCTGAGCCCACCGCCGACAATCAGGATGTCGGCGTGACGCAGGGCGGTCGTATCGGTTTGAGTCATGCCGTTCTCGCAGCTGAGGATATGCTCGGGCCAGTGTCATTCAGACGCCGCAAAGGCGTCTAGACGGACGCGACTTTTTTCTCCTGCCGATGCAGCTCGCCGAGGTTCCGATAGCCGCTGCCCGGATGAATCTCCGGCAGTCTCGGCCCCTCGCCAAACAGCTTCTCGCGCAAGGTCCCCGGCGCATATTCGGTCTTGTAGACACCGCGCTTCTGCAACTCCGGCACCAGCAATTCCACGGCGTCGATGAAGGTTTCGTGGGTCAGCGCGTAGGCCAGGTTGAAGCCGTCGACGTCGGTTTCGTCGACCCACTCCTGCAACAGGTCCGCCACGGTTTCCGGGCTGCCGACGAACAACGGGCCGAAACCGCCGATACCGACCCAGTCGGCGAGTTCGTTGGGGGTCCAGACCTTGTTCGGATCGGCCGTGGAGAAAGCCTCGACTGCCGACTGGATTGCATTGGTGTGTACGTGCTTGAGCGGTTCGTCTGGTTTGAAGCGGCTGAAGTCGATGCCGGTCCAGCCCGAGATCAATGCCATCGCGCCTTCGTAGCTGACCCAGGATTTGTATTCTTCGAACTTGGCTTTGGCCTTGGCGTCGGTTTCGCCGAGGATCACGGTTTGCAGGTTGAATATCAGGATTTTCGACGGATCGCGCCCTGCCTCTGCAGCGCGGCGGCGAATGTCAGCCACGGTTTTCTTCAGCAGCACCTTCGACGGCGCGGCGACAAATACGCACTCGGCGTGCTCGGCGGCAAACTGCTTGCCCCGACTGGACGCGCCCGCCTGATAGAGAACCGGCGTGCGCTGCGGCGACGGTTCGCAGAGGTGAATGCCCGGCACCTGGAAGTGTTTTCCGTGATGGCGAATCTCGTGGATCTTGTTCGGGTCACTGAAAATCCGCCGCTCGCGATCCCGCAGAATCGCGCCCTCTTCCCAACTGCCTTCCCAGAGTTTGTAGCAGACCTCCAGGTACTCCTCGGCGAAGTCGTAGCGCGCGTCGTGTTCGGTCTGGGCTTGCTGGCCGATGTTTTTCGCGCCGCTCTCCAGATAAGAGGTGACGATGTTCCAGCCCGCACGGCCCTTGGTCAGGTGATCGAGAGTCGACAGGCGTCGGGCGAAGGGATAGGGATGCTCGAAGGACAACGAAGCCGTCAGACCGAAACCCAGGTGTTCGGTGACCAGCGCCATCGGTGGGATCAGTTGCAACGGATCGTTGACCGGCACCTGCGCCGCCTGCCGGATGGCCGCTTCGCCGTTGCCGTTGTACACGTCGTAGATGCCCAGCACGTCGGCGATGAACAAACCGTCGAACTTGCCGCGCTCGAGGATTTTCGCCAGATCGGTCCAGTACTCCAGGTCCTTGTACTGCCAGGAACGGTCGCGAGGGTGAGCCCACAGGCCAGGTGATTGGTGGCCGACGCAGTTCATGTCGAAGGCGTTGAGACGGATTTCACGAGCCATCAGACGGCACTCCCGATGTTCAGGAGGCGTTTAGAGGTTTGATTTAATGCGGTCATGTGAGGCGACTCCGTGGTTTCCGGATGAGGATCCAGATCTCTAAGCAGAAGTCATGCCCGAATATATTTCCTTTATTTATCAATAGATTGAGATAACAACCTAAAGCAATCTGCAGGAAGAATAGAGCAAACTGTTTATCCGCTGTCGGCCCCGCAACAGTCAGATCACCACATTACGTACGAAGCGCGCTGCCACTTCCCCGTCATTGCGATAGGTGTGCGGCTGGTTGCTGGCGAACATGAAAAACTCGCCTGCTGAAATGTGATGGGGTTGGTCGCCGAGCATCAGCGTCAGGCAGCCTTCGAACACGAAAATCTGCTCGCTCCAACCTTCGGCGTCCGGTTGCGAGGGATAGACCTCGCCCGGTTGCAGGCACCATTCCCACTGCTCCACCGCGCGGGTGGCGTTGGCCTTGGACAGTAAAACGGCTTTGCTGCCGGGAATGCTGCCGGCCCAGGCGAGTTCGTTAATGCGGCCCGGATCGCGATTGTCCGGGGCCTGGATCAGATCGCTGAAGGCCACTTCGAGGGCTTCGGCGACGCGGTCGAGGGTGGTCAGGCTGACGTTTTTCTCGCCGGCCTCGATCGCGACCAGCATCCGCCGGCTGACCCCGGACTTTTCCGCGAGGGCTGTCTGGCTCATATCGGCGGCGTGTCGCAAGCGCCGGACGTTCTGGCTGACGTGTTGCAGGACCGAAGCCCGCTGAACGGAATCTTTGTGCACTATATTGCTCACTGGCTGGGGTTGGGCAGTATACTGCGCAACATTTGGCGCATTGTGCGTCCCCTCCTCAAAAGTGCGCAAGGTCATGACGTCAGCCAACTCCCCTCAAACTCCCCTGCGGTTTTCCCGGTTCAGCAAAGCCGAGTGCGTGCTGGTGCTGATCACCATGCTCTGGGGCGGCACCTTCCTGCTGGTTCAACACGCCATGACCGTCAGCGGCCCGATGTTTTTCGTCGGTCTGCGCTTCGCCGCAGCGGCGAGCATCGTTGCGCTGTTCTCCTGGAAACACCTGCGTGAACTGACCCTGTTCGAACTCAAGGCCGGTGCTTTTATCGGCGTGGCGATCATGCTCGGTTATGGCTTGCAGACCGTCGGTTTGCAGAGTATCCCGAGCAGCCAGTCGGCGTTTATCACCGCGTTGTACGTGCCATTCGTGCCGCTGCTGCAATGGCTGGTGCTCGGTCGGCGCCCGGGTTTGATGCCGAGCATCGGCATCATGCTGGCGTTTACCGGGCTGATGCTGCTTTCCGGGCCGTCCGGCGCTTCGCTGAATTTCAGCCCCGGTGAAATCGCCACGCTGATCAGCGCCATTGCGATAGCGGCCGAAATCATCCTGATCAGTAACTATGCCGGCCAGGTTGATGTGCGTCGCGTAACCGTGGTGCAACTGGCGACGACTTCGGTGCTGTCGTTTTTGATGGTGGTACCGACCGGCGAGGCGATTCCGGATTTCTCGTGGCTGTTGCTGAGCACCGCCCTGGGCCTGGGCGCGATGAGCGCGGCGATTCAGGTGGCGATGAACTGGGCGCAGAAAAGCGTTTCGCCGACCCGTGCGACCTTGATATATGCCGGTGAGCCGGTGTGGGCCGGGATTGTCGGGCGCATCGCGGGAGAGCGTCTGCCAGCGATTGCATTGGTGGGTGCGGGGCTGATCGTGGCGGCAGTGATCGTCAGTGAATTGAAGACCAAGGGTAAGGAGACACAACCGGTCACAGAAGAACTGGAGCGCGAAACCGAAGGCTGAACATGGATTTAGCAGCTACTTTGTAGGATTCAGAGACATCCTCGCGTTTGGCGATCCGGGAGCTGGCACGTATGATGCTTCACAAACTTCCGCAGATTAGAAGCCTATGTCCCTGATAGTTCTACTGCTTCTGCCTTTCTTGGGCAGCTGTCTGGCAGCCGTGCTGCCGCACAACGCGCGTAACGCCGAATCCCTGCTGGCAGGTCTGGTCGCACTGATCGGCACAGTCTCGGTCGCGATGCTGTACCCGCAGATCGCCCACGGCGGCGTGATCCGCGAAGAATTCACGTGGCTGCCCAGCCTGGGCCTGAACTTCGTCCTGCGCATGGACGGCTTCGCCTGGCTGTTCTCGATGCTGGTGCTGGGCATCGGCACCCTCGTTTCCTTGTATGCCCGTTATTACATGTCGCCGGACGATCCGGTGCCGCGTTTCTTCGCGTTCTTTCTGGCGTTCATGGGCGCCATGCTCGGGCTGGTGATCTCCGGCAACCTGATCCAGATCGTGTTTTTCTGGGAGCTGACCAGCCTCTTTTCGTTCCTGTTGATCGGCTACTGGCACCACCGCCACGACGCGCGCCGCGGCGCCTACATGGCGTTGATGGTCACTGGTGCCGGGGGATTGTGCCTGCTGGCGGGGGTCATGATCCTCGGCCATGTCGTCGGCAGCTATGACCTGGACAAGGTCCTGGCCGCCGGCGATCTGATTCGCGCACATGCCCTCTACCCCATCCTGCTTCCCCTCATTCTTATCGGCGCTCTCAGCAAAAGCGCCCAGTTCCCGTTCCACTTCTGGCTGCCCCACGCGATGGCGGCACCCACACCGGTTTCGGCATACCTGCACTCGGCGACCATGGTCAAGGCCGGGGTTTTCCTGCTCGCACGGTTATGGCCGTCGCTATCCGGCAGCGAAGAATGGTTCTACATCGTCAGCGGTGCCGGCGCCGCCACGCTGTTGCTCGGCGCGTACTGCGCGATGTTCCAGAACGACCTCAAAGGACTGCTGGCCTACTCGACCATCAGTCACCTTGGCCTGATCACGCTGCTGCTCGGCCTGAACAGTCCGTTGGCCGCCGTGGCGGCTGTGTTCCACATTCTCAACCATGCGACCTTCAAGGCTTCGCTGTTCATGGCCGCCGGGATCATTGACCATGAAAGCGGCACCCGCGACATCCGCAAGCTCAACGGTCTGTTCAAGCTGATTCCGTTTACCGCCACCCTGGCGATGGTGGCCAGCGCCTCGATGGCTGGCGTGCCTCTGCTGAACGGTTTCCTGTCAAAAGAAATGTTCTTCGCCGAAACCGTGTTCATCAATGCCACTGCCTGGGTTGAAACCAGTCTGCCGATCGTCGCGACCATCGCCGGCATGTTCAGCGTGGCCTACTCGCTGCGCTTCACCGTCGATGTGTTTTTCGGCCCGACTGCCACCGATCTGCCGCACACACCGCACGAGCCGCCACGCTGGATGCGGGCGCCGGTTGAACTGCTGGTCTTCACCTGCCTGCTGGTAGGCATTTTCCCGGCTCAAATCGTCGGCCCGCTGCTCGCCGCTGCGGCATTACCGGTGGTCGGTGGCGTGCTACCGGAATACAGCCTGGCCATCTGGCACGGCCTTAATGCTCCGATGATCATGAGTCTGATCGCGATGTCCGGCGGCATCGTGTTGTATCTGCTGCTGCGCAATCAGCTCAAGCGCGGGCGCTTCAAGTACCCGCCATTGGCGGGGCGCTTCAACGGCAAGCGAATGTTCGAGCGCAGTCTGGTAGCAATGATGCGTCTGGCCCGACGGCTGGAGCGGCGGATCGGCACCAAGCGCCTGCAAACCCAGCTGTTCCTGATGGTATTGGCGGCCGTGCTCGCCGGGCTGATCCCGATGCTGCACAGCAGCCTGAGCTGGGGCGACCGGCCGAAGATCCCCGGTTCCATAGTGTTCGTGACCCTGTGGCTGCTGGCAATCGCCTGCGCCCTCGGCGCCGCATGGCAGGCCAAGTATCACCGTCTCGCCGCCCTGACCATGGTCAGCGTCTGCGGCCTGATGACGTGCGTGACCTTCGTCTGGTTCTCGGCGCCGGATCTGGCCCTGACGCAACTGGTGGTCGAAGTGGTGACCACGGTGCTGATCCTGCTCGGCTTGCGCTGGCTGCCACGGCGGATCGAAGAGGTTTCGCCGTTGCCAAGCAGCCTGCGCAAGGCGCGTGTACGGCGTCTGCGCGACTTGCTGCTGTCGATTGCGGTTGGCGGCGGCATGGCGTTGTTGTCCTACGCCATGCTGACCCGGCAGACGCCGAACGATATTTCCTCTTTCTACCTGAGCCGAGCCCTGCCCGAGGGCGGCGGCAGCAACGTGGTCAACGTAATGCTGGTGGATTTCCGGGGCTTCGACACCCTTGGCGAAATCACCGTGCTCGCCGCCGTGGCACTGACCGTGTTCGCCCTGCTGCGTCGTTTCCGCCCGCCGAAAGAAAGCCTGCAACTTCCGGCTCAGCAGCGACTGCTCGCCCCCGACGTGGTCACCGACCTGGTCAACCCGCGTTCGGCCAGTGACACAGCGCTCGGCTTCATGATGGTGCCGGCGGTGCTGGTACGCCTGCTGCTGCCAATTGCGCTGGTGGTGTCGTTCTACCTGTTCATGCGCGGGCACAACCAGCCGGGTGGCGGCTTCGTCGCGGGTCTGGTGATGTCGGTGGCGTTCATCCTGCAATACATGGTCGCGGGCACCCAGTGGGTCGAGGCGCAAATGAGCCTGCGGCCGCTGCGCTGGATGGGCACCGGCCTGCTGTTCGCTACCGTCACCGGCCTCGGGGCGATGGCGGTGGGCTATCCGTTCCTGACCACCCATACCTGGCATTTCAGCCTGCCGCTGCTGGGTGACATCCATATCGCCAGCGCGCTGTTCTTCGATATCGGCGTCTACGCGGTGGTGGTCGGCTCGACCTTGCTGATCCTCACCGCCCTCGCCCACCAATCGGTCCGGGGCCACAAAACCGCTGCCGCCAAAGGAGCCGTCTGATGGAAGAAGTCATCGCAATCGCCATCGGCGTGCTCGCCGCATCCGGGGTCTGGCTGATTCTGCGGCCACGGACGTTCCAGGTGGTGATGGGCCTGTGCCTGCTGTCCTACGGCGTCAACCTGTTCATCTTCAGCATGGGCAGCCTGTTCATCGGCAAGGAGCCGATCATCAAGGACGGCGTGCCGCAGGATCTGCTCAATTACACCGACCCGCTGCCCCAGGCGCTGGTGCTGACGGCCATCGTCATCAGCTTCGCCATGACCGCATTGTTCCTGGTGGTGCTGCTGGCCTCACGGGGCCTGACCGGCACCGACCACGTTGACGGAAGGGAGCCCAAGGAATGACGGCGATGACTCACCTGATCGCCGCACCGATCCTGCTGCCGCTGCTGACCGCCGCCATCATGCTGATGCTCGGCGAGAAGCACCGTCCGCTGAAGGCGAAAATCAACCTGTTCTCCAGCCTCCTCGGCCTGGGCATTTCCGTGATGCTGCTGCAATGGACCCAGACCACCGGCGTGCCCGGCTCCATCGGCGTGTACTTGCCGGGCAACTGGCAGGTGCCGTTTGGCATCGTGCTGGTGGTCGATCGCCTTTCGGCATTGATGCTGGTACTGACCGGGATCATCGGCGTCAGCGCCCTGCTGTTCGCCATGGCCCGCTGGGACGGCGCCGGGTCGAGCTTTCACGCCCTGTTCCAGATTCAGTTGATGGGACTGTACGGCGCGTTCCTGACGGCGGATCTGTTCAACCTGTTCGTGTTCTTCGAGGTATTGCTGGCCGCGTCCTATGGCCTGTTGCTTCATGGTTCGGGTCGGGCGCGGGTGTCATCGGGGCTGCATTACATCTCGATCAACTTGCTGGCCTCGTCGCTATTCCTGATCGGCGCGGCGTTGATCTACGGTGTGACCGGCACGCTGAACATGGCGGATCTGGCCCTGAAGATCCCGCTGGTGCCGGAGGCCGACCGTGGCCTGCTGCACGCCGGCGCAGGGATTCTGGCCGTGGCCTTCCTGGCCAAGGCCGGCATGTGGCCGCTGAACTTCTGGCTGGTGCCGGCCTACTCGTCAGCCAGCGCGCCGGTGGCGGCGATGTTCGCGATCATGACCAAGGTCGGCGTCTACACCCTTTTGCGTCTGTGGACACTGCTGTTCTCGGGACAGGCCGGCGCTTCAGCGTATTTTGGCGGTGACTGGCTGATCTACGGCGGCATGGCGACCATGGCCGGCGCGGGTGTGGCGATCATCGCCGCGCAACGCCTGGAACGCATGGCCAGCCTGAGCATTCTGGTGTCGGCGGGGATTTTGCTGTCAGCCGTAGGTTTCGCCCAGCCGAACCTGATCGGTGCGGCGCTGTTCTATCTGGTCAGCTCGACCCTCGCGTTGAGCGCGCTGTTCTTGCTGGCCGAGTTGATCGAACGCTCGCGCACCGCCATCGAAGTGCCGCTGGAAGACGAAAACGAGCTGCTACCACGTCCGCAGGAATGGCAACGACCGGTCAAGGGCATCAACCTCGATGACGATCAGAAAGCCGTCGTCGGTCAGGTGATCCCGTGGACCATGGCGTTCCTCGGCCTGAGCTTCATTGCCTGCGCGCTGCTGATCATCGGCATGCCGCCGCTGTCCGGGTTTATCGGCAAGCTGAGCCTGATCGGTGCGCTCCTTAATCCGCTGGGCCTCGGGGCCAACGAACCGGTCTCTAACGCCGCCTGGGCATTGTTGGCCCTGCTGATCCTCACCGGGCTTGGCTCGCTGATGGCGTTCTCGCGTCTGGGCATCCAGCGTTTCTGGTCGCCTGAAGAGCGCCCGTCGCCGCTGCTGCGCAAACTGGAATGCACGCCGATTTTCCTGCTGTTGGGTCTGAGCATTGCGCTGACCTTCAAGGCTGAACCGCTCATGCGCTATACCCAGGCAGCGGCCGACGCCCTGAACAATCCGCAACAATACGTGATGGCGGTACTCGGCACCCGAGCCGTGCCGAGCCCGGAAGCCAAGGCCGCGCTGCTGGAGGTGCAACCATGAAGCGTCTGTTTCCTGCTCCGTGGTTGTCGCTTGCGCTGTGGTTGCTGTGGCTGGTACTGAACCTGTCGGTCAGCCCGGGCAACCTGCTGCTCGGCGCCGTACTTGGATTTTGCGCCCCGCTGATGATGCGCAAACTGCGCCCGCAGCGGATCCACATCCGCCGCCCGGGCACCATCCTGCGATTGTTTCTGCTGGTCGGGCGTGACGTGATCGTCTCGAACCTGCAGGTGGCCTGGGGCGTACTCAACGCCGGTCGTCGGCCACTACGTTCACGCTTCATCAAGGTGCCGCTGGACCTGCGCGATGCCAACGGTCTGGCGGCGCTGTCGATGATCTGTACGGTCGTGCCCGGCACGGTGTGGTCCGAGCTGGCGCTGGATCGCAGCATTCTGTTGCTGCACGTCTGGGATCTGGATGACGAGGCGCAATTCATCCAGCACTTCAAGGTCACTTACGAGCGGCCGTTGATGGAGATTTTCGAATGAGCCCGCTGCTGTCGAACGCGATTCTTCTGACGCTGTTCCTGTTCTCGCTGGCGATGGTCCTGACGCTGATCCGGCTGTTCAAAGGCCCGTCAGCGCAGGATCGGGTACTGGCGCTGGACTACCTGTACATCGTCGCCATGCTGATGATGCTGACTCTGGGGATTCGTTATTCCAGTGACACCTACTTCGAAGCGGCGCTGCTGATCGCATTGTTCGGCTTTGTCGGCTCGTTTGCACTGGCGAAATTCCTCCTGCGTGGCGAGGTGATCGAATGAATGCTGAACTGTCTCTGTGGGTGGAAATCCCGGTGGCGATCCTGTTGGTACTCAGCGGCGTATTCGCCCTGATCGGTGCTGCCGGGTTGCTGCGAATGAAGGATTACTTTCAACGCATGCACCCTCCGGCGCTGGCCTCCACGATTGGCGCCTGGTGCGTGGCGCTGGCGTCGATCATCTGTTTTTCCGCGCTCAAGTCCGGGCCGGTATTGCATGCGTGGCTGATACCGATCCTGCTGTCGATCACCGTGCCGGTCACCACGTTGCTACTGGCGCGGGCGGCGTTGTTCCGCAAGCGCATGGCCGGGGATGACGTGCCGGCCGAGGTCAGCAGCCGGCGCACCGAAATCGGCAACTAGATCCAGGCGACGGCCAACAGCCCGGCTCCCAACATCAGACACAGCGGCGAGTAAACCCAAGTGTCGAGCCGGGCGAACCGCGATCCCTTCACTTCCTTGAAAAAACCCACCAGCTCCGAATCGCCAATTGCCCTTGCAAACATCAACAGCGCAATCGCGCTGATCACCCACTGCAGTGTCCAATGATGAACTGCGGGCAACCACCACCCCACTCTCATACATACAAGTGCGGCGATCAGCAGCAGGGCCGCAGCCACAATCAACGTGATCCAGCCTGAAGGCTTGAACGCCGGCCTGAGCGTCAGCCCGCCGCTATCTACCGGAACCTGCGGCACCACCGCCACGGCCGCCCACTGCCCACCCATCGCCCAATACACATGCATCAGGCTGATCACCGCAAATATCGTCACCAGCCATTGAGCCAACACAAAGGTCATGGTCGAGAATCCTTGAAAGGGATTTGAACAAAATATCCTAGTCGGCATTTTTCCATGTGCACGACCGGTCGGCGGTGCGGTAAAGTGCCGCCCCATGAAATTCACCCGTACCGATCGCTCACTGCTGGCCTGGATGCTCTATTGCTGCGTCCTGTTCAACGTGTTCGCCTGCAGCATCGGTCACGGACAAATGGTCGGCATGCAGCTCAACGGTATTGGTGGCCAGTTCTGCGCCGTCGACCCAAGCACCCAGGCGCCGCTCGCCTCGAATCCCGCTGAAGAAAAACTGCCGACCCTGGCCAAAGCTTTCGGTTGCCCGCTGTGCTCCACCGGCGGAATGGGCCCGGCGTTCAACTCCAGCCTGACCCTGGCGATCCTCCCGGAACAACACAGCCCGCCGCTGCCGGTCATCGTCAGCGCCGACCTCCCTGCCCGCTTTATCTGGCCTTCAGCCAACCCTCGCGCCCCGCCGCTCGCCTGAGTGTCCTTGCCTTTTTGATTTGCCAGCCCACTGCGCCAACGCGCGGCGTTCGCCTGTGCGCTGACTCCTAGACAAGCCTTCAGGATTCAATCGATGAAACAACTTACCTTGCTGGCGAGCCTGTGCGGCTGCCTGTCCGTCAACGTCTGGGCGCAATCCACCGTAGATCTGGCGCCGATCACCATTGACGGCGAATCCGGCGCCGAACCGGGCCTGAGCCTCGACCAGTCCAGCGGCATGGCCTCGCGCCTCGGCCTCAGCGTGCGCGACACCCCGGCTTCGGTGGCCATTGCCAACCGCAACGACATCGAACGTCACGGCTCGCAAAACTTCCAGGACGCTGCCAACACCTTGCCGGGTGTGAACGCCAGTGCACCGCCGGGCTTTGGCGGGTTCGTCTCCTATCGCGGTTTCACCAGCAGCCAGATCACCCAGATGTTCAACGGCGTTAACGTTTCCGGCGGACTGGCGCGCCCCGTGGATTCGTGGATCTATGACCGGGTAGAACTCGTCGGCGGCCCGTCGTCGCTGATCAACGGCGCAGGCTCGGTCGGTGGCTCGCTGAACTACGTGACCAAACTGGCCACCCGCGACGAGCAGGCCGCAGAAGGTCGGGTCAGCTACGGCACCTACGACACCACCGAAACCGCATTCGGCCTCAACCACGCGCTGACCGAACCCGGTGCCGACGTGCAGCACTACGCGCGACTCGACGTCAGCCACAATACCAGCAACGGTTACATCGACCGCCAGGAACGCGATGCCTGGAGCGTGGCGTTCTCGTTGCTCAGCGACCTGACGCCAAACCTGTCGCACACCCTGGCCCTGGAATATCAGGATGAACACGAAGACAGCCCGTACTGGGGCACACCGGTGCTCAACCCCAAAGCCGGCGAATTGAAGATCGATAAGCACAATCGCTTCAACAACTACAACGTCGAGGACGGCCGGTACGAGCAGCGGACGATCTGGGTGCGCTCGATCATCGATTACCGGATCAACGACAGCACCACCTTGCGCAACACCCTCTATCACCTCGACAGCCAGCGTGATTACCGCAACCTGGAAACCTATCAATACAACGCCGACAACAGCGCGGTGAACCGCTCCACCGCGTATCAGGTACGGCACCAGGGCGAGCAGAACGGCAACCAGTTCGAGCTGCGTCACGACAACACCCTGTTCGGCCTCGACACCACCTGGTCCGGCGGTTTCGAGTACAAGGTCAACCAGACCACCAACTCGCCGCTGAACGTGAAAGGCGCCAGCACGGTGAACCCGAATAACTACCGACCGGGGCATTTCTATGACATTCCCGGAACCAAGCCGGGTTTCGTCAGCGACAAGACCAACGAAGTCACGACCAAGGCGCTGTTTGCCGAAAACCGCCTGGCACTGACCGACAAACTTTCGTTGCTCACCGGCCTGCGCTATGACGACATCGACCTCGACGTGACCAACCATCGCACGGTGACCACGAGCAACCCGCGCCATCTCAAGCGCAGCTGGGAACCGGTCACCGGGCGCGTCGGCCTGACGTATCAATTCATTCCATCAGCCAATGTGTACGTGCAATACAGCACCGCCGCCGAGCAACCCAATGGCACCCAGGACTTCGATGTCTCGACCGGCAAGCAATGGGAAATCGGCAGCAAGTTCGACTACCTGAACGGGCGCGGCTCGGCGACAGTGGCCGCCTATACCATCGAGCGCAAGGACTTCGCGGTGACGGATCCACTGGACCCGACCAGCAGCATTCCGGTCGGCCAGCAGACTTCGAAGGGTATCGAGATTGCCAACTCGTTACGGATCACCGACAAGTTGCTGGCCGAAGGCAACTTCGCCTGGGTCGACGCGCAATACGATGAGTTCAACGAGAAGAACGCCGCCGGTGTAGTGGTTTCCCGCAAGGGCAACACACCGACCAACGTGCCGGACCGGGTCGGCAATCTGTGGCTGACCTATGATTTCTCGCCACAATGGCAGGGCGGGCTCGATGCGCGATACGTGGCGTCGGTGTTCGCCGACACTGCCAACACCATGACCGTGCCGTCATACACGCTGTTTGGCAGTTTCCTCAGCTACAAGGTGGATTCGCACACAACCGTGACCGGGCGGGTACGCAACCTGACGAATGAGGTATACGCCGAGTTCGCCCATGTTTCGCCGGCGTATTACCTCGGCACACCGCGTACATTCGAGCTGGCAGTGCAGACGCGGTTCTGACCCACTTCGGCGAGGGCCTGATGCCCTCGCCACACCGCTACAGACCTGCCTGAACCTTCTGCGCCACGTCTTCCGGCAACCACGCCTGCCACACATCCGGATGCGCCTTCATGAACGCCACCGCTGCGTCACGAGGCGCCGTGTGTTTCTCGCTCATTTCCGCCAGCGCCTTGTTCAGGTCATCAATCGGAAAATCGACCTTGCTGAAGAACTCGGCAATCTGCGGATACTGTTTCTGGAACGGCGTGGACACCCCGATCGACAGCTTAGAAGCCAGTGAACGGGTCGGTTTCGGATTAGGGTTATCGGCGTCGGTCAGGGTTTTCCAGGCTTCGGCATCGAACGGCGGCTCTTCCAGTTGAACCAGTTTGAACTTGCCGAGCAAAGGCGTCGGCGACCAGTAATAGAACAGCACCGGTTTACCCCGGCGGATCGATGAGCTGATTTCGGCATCGAGTGCCGCACCGGAACCGCTGCGGAAATTGACGAAATCATCCTGCAAACCGTAAGCGGTGAGCTTCTGCTTGTTCACCACCTCTGACGTCCAGCCAATCGGGCTGTTGAGGAACCGGCCCTTGCTCGGGGTTTCCGGGTCCTTGAACACGTCCTTGTACTTCTTCAGATCGCTGACGCTACGCAAGTCCGGTGCCAGTGGCTTGATGCCTTTGGCCGGGTCGCCCTTGATCACGTACTCCGGCACCCACCAGCCTTCGGTGGCGCCTTTGACCGTGTCGCCCAGGCTGGCGACCTTGCCTTCAGCCTCGGCCTTCACCCACACCGGACTGCGCCCGGCCCACTCTTCGCCAATGACCTGAATGTCATTGTTGGCCAGCGCGGTTTCCAGGGTAATCGTGGTGCCCGGCAAGGTGTCGGTCGGCAGGCCGTAGCCCTTCTCGACGATGATGCGCAGGACATCGGTGATCAGGCTGCCGCTTTCCCAGTTCAGGTCGGCGAAGTGGATCGGCGCCTGTGCCGCGCTCACCGCAGGCACCGCCGTCATCAAGCCGAAGGTGGTCAGGCCAGCGGCCAGCAACCGTCGAAATCCGTTCATGCTTTTGCACCTCGTGCTGTTCACAGCAATAGCAGGATGGCCTGACAGAAGACCGCAAGCCTCTGAATACTCAGTCAACTGACTGTAGACGAGGTTCCTGCTTTTTCAGGGGCATGACACGGACGAGGCTACTTTTCAGAAATTTCCTGCAGGCTCTTCAGCTCGCGTCTGACCATGCTGGCGTATTCCGCCGGCTGCAAGGTATAGATCTGCGACGCGACCCACCCCAGCCAGGCCCCCTTCAATTCAGCCTTTGCAGCGAACAACCGAAGGGCTTCCTCGCGGGCGCTGTCGAGGTTCTGCAAATGGAAATCGGCGCGACTCACTCGCTGGCCTTGAACGTCACCAGTTCGCCCTTGCGCCACTTGGCGGCTTTGGCGGTGACGGCCTTCAGGGTTTTAGTCAGGCCTTCCTGTAACTGCTCGTTGGCGGCGAATACGGTGACCGCACTGTGGCCTTCCTTGAACACGATGGCATGGCCGTCGGCCGTGGTGACAAACGCGTAGTCGCCAAGACCGTACACGGTCATTTTTATTTCGCGAAAACGGATGTCCATCTTGCCGCCTTCGCGGCTGGGCAGCACCGAGGCACTGAAATGGTCACCGACCTTGAGCTTCAGGCCGGGTTTGTCGTCGACAACCAACGCCGACTCCGTGTCGATTTCGGCGACGTAAATGCCTTCGGCATTCTGCTCGGTGATGTAAACAAAACGCGATTGAAACTGCTTGACCAGCTTTGCCCGCAAATCACCCAGCACGAACAAAGCATGCATATCGAGGTTACTGACTGCCAAAGAAACATCCCCACACTTGAAAAGAGTGCCGCACGCGCAAAGCGCGCACGACCATAAATACGGACTGGCCGATGGTACTGCGCAAAGACTCGAATAAAACCTGAGCGAGCAAAGTGCTCATTCAACGCGAGGTTCTCAAGACTACTGGAATGCCACTCGCGAAACCTGCAAAGAGATTCTCCAAATGTTGAAGGAAAACGCCTTGAGGTCGGCCGAAGAAAACTGACTACGAACTTTAGGGAAAAATCTCACCAAGAAAAGCACCTTTCCGACATATCGCACGCAAAAAATTGCTTTAGATAACGCCATGCCGTCAACAGGTGTTGGCGATTCTAGAGCAGCGACGCTGTTCGCGACTACCCGCAACCGTCTGTAAATGCGGGTCAATCCATGAAAAGGACTTCATATGTGCACTTTGACGCATTTTGCCGCTGCCCACGACCAGCCCTTTGTCTTGAATGCACCGAGCCTGTGCGTTTCATGTGCGACACAAGTATCTGGGCAAGATCCACTGTTTCAGGTGATCCCGGCGGGCAACTCGTTTTTCCATATCAGAGAAAAGTCGACAGGTCGTGTCAGAGGATTCCGTGAGAATCACAACGCAGCCTGTGCGCTTGCCCGCTTGCTCGAATCACGAATCGAACTCCTGGCCAGTGCCCCCCCTCATATAAAGAGAGTGATCGTCCCCATTTCAAGGAGCACACCATGGAACTGCCTGCCTACAACCTGACAACCCTGTTCGATCAATTAGGGCTGCCTTCGGAGGAAACCGCCATCGACGACTTCATCGAAGCCCATCCGCTGGAAGCCGATACCAAACTGATCGACGCCGACTTCTGGAGCCCGCAACAGGCACAGTTGCTCAAAGAGTGGTTACGTGCCGACGGAGAAGAAGCAGTGATGGTGGATGAGTTGAACGTGCGCCTGCACCGCGGAAAATAAAAGCGATCAGTGCAGGCTGTCTCTGGATCTGGCGCCCAACTGCGCGAGCCACGCGGCCCTGCACTCCTCGGCTTCGTCACGACTGGCGAAAGCGGTGCCGCGCTGCTCACCATTGAGCAGCACTACCCAGCAAATACTTTGCCCCATCGCGCGCAGTCCGGCGGGTACGCCACTACCGATCATCACCGCGACATCGACCCTGCATTGCATGCTGACCTCCCAATTTCATTAGCCACCTAACTATGTAGGCATGTTAAGGATTTGGATCAAGAGGAAACAGCGACGCCAGTGCACAGCTTAATTGCAGTTCCGGCAACAATGCCTCAGCGTGGATTCTCCGGTTTGTAGCCCAGACGCAACCCGCCCCAGTGGCGACCCTTGACCATGATCGGCACCGACAGGTCGTGCATCAACTCGCCGGTATCGCGGGTGTAAGTCTGCAACAGCACCGGTTGCTGATGGCTGCCGCAGCGGATGCCGGTGCGGTCGGCGAATTTGCGTTTGGTCCGATTGTTGACGGTGTCGACCTGTGCATCCCCGGTCAGCGGCTGGCTGAACGCCTGATTGTGGGTCGGCACATAACCCTGCTGCGTGCAGGCGATGGCGAACACCAGGCCTTCGTGGCGCGGCAACAACGGCTCCTGAATCGCCGGCAAAACCTGATCGGTATAACGGTCGAAACGGGTCTGGTACTTGGCCGGCTGGGTGTCGGGGATCGGCTGATACTGGCGGTCGAACAGGTCTTCAAGGCTGATGCGCCCTTGCTCGACATCGGCCTCGAACTGCGCGGTAATCTGGCTGGCCCCTTCACGAGCCAGATCGTAGATGCGCTGGTGATAATCATCCAGCCCGACTTCGGCCAGGCGTTCGCTGATAGTTTCTGCCTGCCCTTCCATCTGCACCGCGGCGTCGGCCAGGCGTCGGGTCTGTTGGTCGCTGATCGCCAGATCGCTGCGCATTTGCTCGATGGCAGTGAACAGGCTGTCTAGCTGCTCTCGATTGGTTTCTGCACCCCGTGCAATTTCGCCAACCTGGGTTTCCACCCCGGCAGCCAGTCGCGCAATGTTCTCCAGATGCTGACCGGTGTGTTCAACCTGCTCCACCCCCGTGTGCAAATCGTCGGAGAGCTGACGAATCTGCTCCACCACCTGCGCCGTGCGTTGCTGGATGTCGGCAACCATCTCGCCCACTTCGCCGGTGGCCGTCGCGGTACGGGCCGCCAGACCGCGCACCTCATCCGCCACCACCGCAAAACCACGACCGTGCTCTCCGGCTCGGGCCGCTTCGATGGCGGCGTTCAATGCCAGGAGGTTGGTCTGGCTGGCGATGGACTGAATCACCAGCGTCACACGTTGTATGTCATCGCTTCTCTGACTCAAGGCTTCGATCAGTTCGCGACTGGCATTGGCGCGCTGGCTGAGCTGATGCATGCGCGAGATCGAATCCACCAGTTCGGTGCGCCCCGCCGCGCTGCTGTGATGGGCTTCGCTGGCAGCGCCCAACGCTTCACGGCTGAGCTGTGAAGTGGCCTGCTCAGTGGCGATCATGACTTCAGCGTTGTTGACGATCTGTGCGGCGGCGTCGAGTTGCGATTGCAGCTTGCCGGCCAGCTCTTTGACGGAGAAAGCCACGCCAGCGGCTGACAGCGCGTTATGACTGGTGGTGTAGGAAAGATCGCGAGTCAGCTCGGACATCGCGCTGTTGCTATCGACTGGTTGAACATCGGGGATCGCCCGGGAGCGCAGGCGCGGCAGCCAGATAATCAGCATCGCCAGCGGCATGCCGACGTACAAGGGCCATTCGCCCAGAGTCATCCCGGCCAGCAACAGCACCAGGGCAATGCTTTGCAGGGTCGGCGCCAGCCAGCGATTCTTTGGCAAAACAACTGGTGCAGGCAGAGCCGCAACCAGAGATCCATCTCTCGTCATTTCGTTACCCCACGCTTGTTCTCATTGTTGTGAGTGCATTAAACGCCACTACAACGCCATTATCCATGGTCCGTTAGTCGTGGGTCTGTGGCAGGTCAATGGAATAGTGCGGGGATTTTCTGACAGACGAGAAAAAGCAAAGATCGCAGCCTTTTGCAGCTTCCGGAGAAACTGCAAAAGGCTGCGATCTTTTCGCGACGACCCGCATTGAAGGGTCGCCTCAGGAATCAGGCCTGACGCTGGTGCTTGTCGATCTGCTCGTGACGCTCTTGAGCTTCGATGCAGTACTTGGTGGTCGGGCTGATCAGCAGGCGTTTCAGGCCGATAGGCTCACCGCTGTCGTCGCACCAGCCAAAGCTGTCTTCCTTGATGCGCTCAAGGGCCTGCTCGAGTTGCGGCAGCATGCGCTGGTCGCGATCGATCGCGTTCACCAGCCAGGTGCGCTCTTCTTCCACCGATGCGGCGTCCGCCGGGTCAGCCGGGGTGTCCAGGCTTTCGATGGCAATACGGTTCTGCTCAATGCGCTCATGGGTTTCGACTTTCATGTTCTGCAACAGCTCGTTGAAGAAAGCGTGTTGCTCGGCATTCATGTAGTCATCTGCCGGCATGGCCAGCAACTTGTCCTTTGTCATTGATATCTCTATAAAAAACGTGCATTAAGGCGAATTAGGGAGCGTTCCGGCGAACCGCCTGCGGTCATCGGAAAGGCATCGTTTATTGCAAACGCCACCCGGCACTCAATTTACGAAGGGGCGGCAGTCTAAGGCCCGTTTGAGGCCTCAGCAACTGTAAATACCGGGAATTTGTCCGACAAGGCCCGGAAACTGCTCTGACACAGGCTTCACAGCGCTCATCGGAGTGCGTTTATAGCAAGAAATTCAGTCGAGCGGCTGTATATAGAAGACAAACGGTGGACGAGCGGCTCTTTGTCGCAATTCGTTACGGTCGTTGACGGCGACACCAGCTCTTCCCAAAGACTGACAAATCCCCCCTACCTCAGCTACGTTATGCCCTCCCCGGTTCGACTTGAAGGAACGTGTCATGAAACTGATCGGCATGCTGGACTCCCCTTACGTGCGCCGCGTGGCGATTTCCGCCAAGTGCCTGGGGATCGAACTGGAACACGATCCGGTGTCGGTGTTCCGTCACTTCGAACGCTTCCAGCAGATCAATCCGGTGGTCAAGGCGCCGACTCTGGTGCTCGATGACGGCGAAGTGCTGATCGACTCGACCCTGATCCTCGACTACCTCGAAGCCCTGATCGGCAAAACCCTGCTGCCCGTCGACCTGTCGCAACGGGTAAAAGCCCTGCGCCTGATCGGTCTCGGCCTCGCCGCCTGCGAAAAAGCCGTGCAGCTTTACTACGAGCGCAACCTGCGCCCGGCCGACATTCAATATCAACCATGGGTCGAACGCGTCGAAGGCCAACTCGCCGCCGCGTTTACCGCCCTCGAACACGAACTCGAAAAACACCCGCTGGCCACCGACGGCCCGCTCCAACAGGACGGCATCACCCTCGCCGTCGCCTGGAGCTTTACCGGGCTCGTCGTCCCCGACCAGATAGACGCCGAACGCTTCCCGCGCATTGCCCAATACACCGCGTACGCCGAAAGCACCCAGGCGTTCATCAGCACCCCGATGACCTGACAATGAGCACCACCGAAACCGCCGCCCCGGCCCTCAAAGAAATCTTCAATGCCGAACGGCTGCAACACATCGCCACAGAAATGAGCGCCGTGTACCCGGCGTTCAAGGCCAAGGCCTTTCTCAAGCACGCCAACGACGGCCTAGCCGACCTTTCGGTCATGCAACGCATGGCCCGCGTCAGCGAAAGCCTGCACGCCGTGCTGCCACTGGACTACGCCGATTCCCTCGACGTACTACGCGAACTCGCTCCACGCCTGAACAGCGGCTTCGTCAGCATGTGCCTGCCGCACTACGTCGCGAGCTACGGCGCGCACGCGTTCGACACTTCCATGGAAGCCCTCAAGTACTTCACCACTTTCGGCTCCTCCGAATTCGCCATCCGCCACTTCCTGCGCAACGACCTGGAACGCTCGCTGGAACTGATGCACGACTGGACGCGAGACGAAAACCACCACGTCCGAAGACTCGCCAGCGAAGGCAGCCGCCCTCGCCTGCCGTGGTCATTTCGGCTGGAACCGGTGCAGGCTGATCCGCTGTTGGCTGCGGGGATTCTTGACCGGTTGAAGGCCGATGAAAGTTTGTACGTGCGCAAGTCCGTGGCGAATCATTTGAATGATGTGACCAAGTCACATCCGGAGTGGGTGCTGAATACGGTTGAGGGATGGTCGCTGGAGAACAAACACACGGCGTGGATTGCCAAACATGCGTTGCGGAGTTTGATCAAACAGGGGAATTCGCGGGCGCTCACGGTTATCGGCGCGGGGGGAAAGGCTGAGGTTGAGTTGCTGGACGTGAAGGTGGAACCGGCGGTTGTGCGGCTTGGGGAGACGATCACTTTGTCGTTTACCGTGCGATCGTTGGTGCCAGCTGAACAGCGGTTGGTGATTGATTATGCGATTGACTATGTGAAGGCGAATGGCGGGACTTCGGCCAAGGTTTTCAAGTTGAAGACGTTGGCGTTGGCAGGGTTTGGCAATGAGGTTGTGGCGCGTAGGCAGGTGATCAGGGATTTCACCACGCGCAAGCATTATGCGGGGGTGCATGCGGTGCATGTGATGGTTAATGGGGAGCAGTTGGCGAGTTCTGCCGTCGAAATAATCACTTCATAGCGTCAAAACCGGCTGGTTACCCATCTACAAATTGAAAGGCGTTCGTATAGTCATAACGTCTGCTACCGCTGTGAATCCACCGGTCGATGCAACAGAATGGCTTGGCCGTTCACTAGCGCTCACCACTGCATACGGTCCGTACGCAACGAATAACTTGTACGATGTCCTACCACGAGGTATTACTAAGTCTCCCAAAAAAAATAAGATTACGGAGATCGCTACATGGACTCATCCCTGTCCGCCAGGACTGAAAACGCTGAGCGAGCGAAGGGCAATACCCGCCGCAGCTTCCTGCAAAAGTCACTCGCTGTTTCGGCCACGCTCGCTACCATCGGCAGCACTGCACTGACCCGACTCTCCGAGGCTGCAGAACCCTTGAGTCAGCGCTATCCTGATCCGCTGATTCACATACTCGACGACAGCTTCCTCGAGCTGCGTATTTTCAACGCCAGTGTTGAAAAACTTGCCACCGGTATGCGCTGGGCCGAAGGGCCCGTGTGGGTCGGAGATGGCCGCTATTTGCTGGTCAGCGACATTCCCAATAATCGCATCATGCGTTGGGACGAAATCACCGACACCTTTACCGTGTTCCGCGAACACTCAAACTTTTCCAACGGTATGTGCCGGGATCGCCAAGGTCGTCTGATCGTCTGCGAAGGCTCCACCACCACCAACGAAGGGCGCCGTGTCACGCGCACCGAACGCAATGGCACGATCACCGTTCTGGCCGACAGCTTCGACGGCAAACCCTTCAACTCGCCCAACGATATCGTCTGCAAAAGTGACGGATCGATCTGGTTTACCGACCCGCCATTCCAGACCAGCAACAACTATGAAGGCCACAAAATCACTCCGACCCAACCCCACGCGGTGTATCGAATTGACGGCGAGAGCAAAAAAGTCAGTCGGGTCATCGACGACCTCAACGGTCCCAACGGCCTGTGTTTTTCTCCCGATGAAAAAAACCTGTACGTCGTCGAAGGTCGCGCCAAGCCCAATCGTCTGATCTGGGCGATTACCGTAAATGACGACGGCACGCTTGGCGAACGGCGCAAGCACATCGAGGGGCTCGACTATGCCGCAATCGACGGCATCAAATGCGACGAAGCGGGCAATCTGTGGTGTGGCTGGGGCGGCAATGGTGACCCAAAAGCCGACCTGGAAAAACTCGACGGTGTGCGCGTTTTCAATCCGCAAGGCAAGGCGATAGGACACATTTCGCTTCCAGAGCGTTGCCCGAATTTGTGCTTCGGGGGGCGCGAAGGGAATCGGTTGTTCATGGCCAGTAGTCACTCGATCTATTCGCTTTTTGTGAATACTCGTGGGACTACGTTTGCGTTGTAAAAGCGAAACTCGTCTCGCAATAGTTTCGTGAGTATCGAAACAATATCCTGCCGCGCATCTGAGGATGCGTGGCATTGAAACCATTTACTTTCTTCGCCTCGCCGGACCTTGTGGGCCTGGCTGTTCGAAATAGTAATGAACGGCCCTTCTGGGATTCGGCCCAGTTTTCTGCCTCATACGGTTGGCTATCTTGGATCGCTTGCCAATTGAGTAGCTATGCTAGATGTACTGCCAAATCGAACAAATCGGGCGTTGCGTCCATGGCGTGTAAATCCCTTCTATATTCCTCCGACTGTAGCGAAGCCCGGGCTGGTCAGGGGTAGACCCAAAGAGGATTCCTCCATGACCGTAGTCGATCGCTTCAGGTTTTTGCGCGTCGTTCTGGTTCTGGCCGGCCTCGCGTGCCTTGCTCTCTATCCACTCATGGTGTTCTGGCCGTCTGGTTGGGCCTGGCACATCGGTCACTCAGACTACCCGCTGATGATCGTTGGCATCTACGCCACATTGGGCGTGTTCTTGATCCTGGCCGCACGTGATCCGTTAGCCAATCTGAGCCTGATCTGGTTCACCGTGTGGTCCAGCGCCGCGCACGGAGCAATCATGGCCGTCCAGGCGGCCACCCAGCCGGGCCAAATGGGACACTTGGCAGGTGATGTGCCGGCGCTCTTCATCGTGGCGATTGCCTTGGCAATCTTGACGCCCCGCTCGCAACCGGTCGCTTAGTGCAGGATAGGCCACGGGGCCTGGAGCCGGTTTGAGCCTGCTCCAAGACACTGGAGACCAGGAAAAAGCTATACATTTGCGCTCTACCCTCGCCTGCCTTGGTGCCACTGAGTGCCGAATGATAATGTTCAGCCTCAAAATCACGGACGACACCTCGTGCACAAACAATGCCTTGCAGCAGCAGTAACCTTCGCCTTCAGTTTTTCCGCTCTTGCCTCTCCTGTGCCGCAGGAAGAGCTCGAAGAATGCCAACGAATAGAAAACTCGGCCAAACAGGTCATGAAAACCAGGCAGCAAGGCGTGCCCATGGCTTCGGTGTTGGAACTGGCCGAAGCGGCAGGTAAGCAGAACGACTATATAGGTGAAGTGTTCAAGACGTTGATCCGCGAGGCGTACGCGATTCCGCAGTACTCAAGCGAGAGCTTGCAGCAGAAAGCGATCAGCGATTTCCATTCCAATTTCTACAAGGCTTGCATCGTGACGGCGGAAAAGAGAGCAAACGCCAACGGCTGAACTCAATAAAAAAAAGGGAGCAGATTCAGGTAATGAATCTGCTCCCTTTTTACTGAAGTACAGCCTTAAGTTTTCAGTTCGACGTTATCCAACGCCTGATTCACCGCCAATTCCCCGAGCATCATAATCTGCGCAATCCCTATCGCGGTCTTACGGTGAGCGGGCTCCAGCGTAGCGGCAAAGTTGTTGAGCATTTCGCTGGCCGAACCTAGGGATTCGCTGGCATTGGCGAGCAGTGATTCGGTGTCATACGCCGGATTGGCCAGGTACATCGGATCGTGTTTGTGATGACTCCCCATGACCCGTTGCTGCGGAGTGAGGTAATGGTCGAGCGCGCGTTCGGCTGCCTCGTTCAGGGTTCGGGAATCGGGGAATTTGTAGGGGGAAACCGGATCGGTTTCCGGGGGATTCGGTGTAGGTTTGATCATGGTGAAACTCCTGATTTTGATTAGGAGCTACCAGCATCACTTGCAGATGATGGGTGGCAGCCATGTGCGGGTCTGCAAGACCGGGAAACCAGGCACCCGGCAGACCCAAGGGTCTCCCGCACAAAGCCGCCATTGAGCGGACGCGAACGAGCGTCCTTTTGGCAGGCTGTGCGACTGGTTTTTCCGGCGGGCTTGCAGACCCGATCACTGATGGGCAGTGACGGGAATCAAGTTACGGTCGGAGGTCCAGACGCACAAGCCGGCGGATTCTGTCTTAGGTGTAGGGGACGGCGCAAGGCACTGTGGGCATCCGGGCGTGACAGTAGGACTGATTTAAACACCCCATGCGCACCACGTTTAACTCCGGACAAAAGCCGGACTGTCGCCCAGTCCGGCCCTCCCTCGTCACAAAAGCGTGTTTCAGTTTCGGGGCCAAAGCCCCCCATCATCTTCACCCGCAGTAAAAGCCGCCCCCTCAATGTGATAAACCTGCGGCTCCTCCGAAAAATACCCCTCCAACCCCAACATAAAGACCCTGTGATCCTCCCCCGCCTCAAAATCCGTGTGAGCCTCAAGCGACTCCCACCGCACGATCAAATTGAACCGCTCCGGCGTTTCAATCCCCTGCGCAAGCATGTGCCCGCCATACCCATTCGCGCGGCGAAGTAGAGGCGCAACCTCGGCAAATGCACGCCGGAACTCATCAACACGTTCCGCGTGAACAGGCAACAAAGCGATCTCATAAATCATGACGCATCCCCCACAGAACCCGCCCGAAGCGACGGTTCGACCGCAATCGCAATTTTCCCTTGAAGACCATTGTCACGACTCTCCAGCCGCGCATGGGCAAGCGAAATCTCCGCAAGCGAATACACCGCACCAACATATGGTCGCAGTTGACCGCGTTCCACCAGGGCACTCAACTCATCGAGCTTGCCGCGGTTCTGGCGAGTAAAAACGAAGTGATAACTCGCGTTCTTGCCCCAGGCCTGAACGAGGTTTTGTGGCTGGGCGATGTCGACGATCGAGACCACGCGGCCAAGTTGTGCAAGAGCATCTGGGCTGCGCGACAGGGTGTCGCCGCCGATGGTGTCGAACACCACGTCCACTCCGAGGCCATTGGTTTCCCGCAAGATGGCGTCGACGTAGTCGTCCTTTTCGTAGTCGATGATCACATCGGCGCCCATGCGCCGGACGAACTCGGCGTTTGCTTCGCGCGCGGTGGTGAACACTTTGGCGCCCATCGCCTTGGCGAGCTGGATGGCGACGTGTCCGACGCCTCCCGCGCCGCCGTGGATCAGAATGCTCTCCCCCACTCTGAGCGCTGCCCGCACGATCAGGGCTTCCCACGCCGTCCCGCCCACCAGGCTCAGACTGGCCGCTTCGAGATGGCTCAGCGAGGAAGGCTTTTTGCCGATGATGCTGGCGGACGCCACGTGGTATTCGGCATAGCTGCCGGGGCCGTCGAAGATTTGCGGCGTGTACCAGACTTCGTCTCCGGGGGCGAAAGCCGTCACGCCGGGGCCGACCGCTTCGACTACGCCGGAGACATCATGTCCGGTGATGGCTGGCAGTTGCACCAAGTCCGGATAGTCGCCGCGTCGGACCTGGTAATCCAATGGATTGATCGAGGTGGCGTGTACCCGGACCAGCACCTGTCCCGCTTCCGGCACGGGCTTGGGTACGTCGCAGAGTGTGAACGATTCCGGGTTGCCAAATGATTCAAGCAGCATCGCTTTCATGGTAAATCCTCGTATCGACAATAAGGGATATCGAGATATCTCGATATCATGCGGTAAATTTTTTTACAGCTCTTTCCCTATGACCTCGGCCAAAGCGCTGATGTTGGCTTCATTGCGCTTGTAATAGGTCCACTGACCGATGCGCCTGACTTCAACCAAGCCCACGCGCTGCAGCGTTGCAAGATAACCGGACACCGTTGACTGCGAGAGTCCGATGCCCTCTTGAATACTGCTCACACACACGCCCACCGTGTGAACGTCGCCCTCATCCTGCGGGGGGAAATTCTTTACGGGGTCTTTCAAGCCTTTCAGGATTTCAAGCCGTACCGGGTTTGAGAGTGCTTTGAATACTTCGATCAGGTCCATGCGGCGAGAATATCGAGATTATTCGATATGTCAATACGCTGATTGACCAGCGGAAAACAGAACGGTCTGCCGACACCCACGGCATCAGCAGACCGGACTTCATCGCAAAAAAACCTCAGTACGGATTACACCGCTGCGCCACCGCCGTCGCCTGATCCACATACGGCCGCGCCGGTTCAAGGTTCCACTCCGGCTTGTTCCTCACAGGCTTGCCATCAAACGTCGCTGCCAGATGACAAACCAGCTGCCGACGCAATGACCCGCCGTTGACGCTGTACTGGCGCCATTGCTCGTCGTTTTTGTGTTTGTTGTACAGCTCGGCAAACATGCGGTCGGTCTGGTCATCCTTGATCGTGCGACCGCAGGCGGTGGGCACGACTTCCAGTGACCAGGTTTCCGGCCCGAGTTTCGGGTCGTCCCGTTGGACCCAGGTGCTGGACTCGATGTACTTGTCGCAGAACTGTTGCGCCGGTGGCGCTGCCGTCTGGATGCACGAGAACGTGGCCTTGGCGGTCGGGGTTCTCGGGAAGTCGATCTTGACGATATTGCGGTCCTTGCCGGTTTTGTTTTTGTAGTCGCGCTGGTTGGCCAGCGCATCGTTCAAACCCCGGGAGTCGCTGTAGAAAAACGCCAGGATTGGCAGCTCATCGGTTTTCGGGTTGCCCAGGCGCAGTTCGGTCTGGGTCTGGAACTCGCGGGTGTTGATGACGCGCCGGGCACCCATGAAGTTCTGGAACGCTGTGACCCGATCCTGGCTACTCATCGGGTTGCGCATGTTGAAGCCGCATTGCAGCTGATCCTGCTGACGGTTGTTGTTGAACTTGGTGAAGTGCGCGACCCACGCGTTGACGTTGGTGATCGGCGGCGCCATGGCCTGGCAGACCGCTTCGGTCGGGCTGGTGTTTTTGTTGTTGCCGCAGCCGCGATCATCGCGAAAGTCAGTCCAGGCATCGTTGGGAAATGCGCAGTAAACATGCACCGGATTTTCGGGATCGCGCACCATATCGACCGGGGTGATGATGTAGCCGTTCTGCGTGCTCATGCCGGGGTCTTCGTAGCTGATGTTGTCGGCACGCATGTAGGACGCAGCAAACGTACCCAGCTCTACGGCTTTGGGGCTGGGGTTCCAGACATCCCACTTCTGCCCTTTCGCCGGATCGGCTCGGTGGGTGCCCCGGATCAACAATCCGGAGCAGTCCGACGCCGGGTCTTTGCCACAACTGGCGACGGTGTTGTTGTACAAGCCTTCAACGCGCTTGAGGGTTTCTTCACAGGACTCGGCACTGGCCGATGTCGCGTGCAGAAACAATGGAACTGCGAGTAACGGGACGATCCTGTTCCAGCGCTCTTTCATGACGTGTTTCTCCCTGATGGTGCTTCTGACCTTCCCTGCTCAACCCGATGCGACGTCCTGCTGCATCGGGCGGGCTTAACGCGGAACCGGGTTGCAACCTGCCGCACGAGTTTCGCTGTCCGAGAGCGCAGGCCGGAACGGTTCAAGATTCCACGGCGTCTTGGCGCGGTAATTCACCAGTACGCAATTCAATTGCTGGCGCATGCTGCCGGCGGATTTCTCGTTGTCACGCCAGTTGCCATCGGCGCCTCTGAGGGCGAACAACTGCTGGTACAAGGCGTCGATCTGCTCGTTGGGCAAGGCACGTCCGGCGGCTGTCGGCACGACGCTCAAGGTCCATTCATCCTGACGGGTGCCCGGGTCGTAGCGTTTGACCCAGTCGGCAGATGCAATGTATTGCGGCGCCTTGACCGGCAGCGGGTTGCAACCGGCTTTCGCCGCTTCCTGAGGGGTGACCACGGGGCGAAACGGCTCCAGATTCCACTCGGTCTTGCCGGGGTAGTTCTGCACCAGGCAGCTCAGTTGCTGACGCATGCTGCCGGCGGATTTTTCGTTATCGCGCCACTGGCTGTCGGCACCGCGCAGCGCGAACAACTCTTTGTACAGAGCCTCCTGATCGCTGACCTGAATCGCCTTGCCCTGAGCGGTGGGCGTGACATTCAGGGTCCACTCGTTCTTGCCTGTGCCGGGGTCGTGGCGTTCGACCCAGTTGGCCGAGGCGATGTAGCGAGGCGCCGGAGCCGGCGTGGTTTGCCCGTTGCCAGCGGCTGCCAGATCAATCGCCTGATCCGCCGCGACGTAGCTGAAACGCTGCTCCGGTGGTTTGGTGAAGTCCAGGCGCAGGACCGGCACGCTGTACCCCTGAGCCTGGAGTTTCTTCTGGAAGTTGCGCGCACTGTTCAAGCCGTTTTCCGGTTTCGGCGGCGCCTGATCGCCGCGGGTGGCGAAGTTCTGCGTGCTGTTGACGTTGTAGATGAAGGCATCGATGTACTTCATGTTTTCGCTGCCGTCGTTGGTCGACGAAGCGTTCTTCAGCATGAATTCGTTGACCTGCGCACTGAAGGCGAAGGGGTCTTTGTTGGTGGTGTTCACCCGCGATTCGTGGACGCGGATCATCGCATTCCAGTCGCTGGGCTTTTCTGCGTTCCAGGAGCACTGGCCGTACTGGATCGGCCCTTTCATCAGGCCGGTGTACTTGTTGGTCCACTGTTCGGCGGTGGTCACGCCGGCTTCCGCGCAGGTGCCATAAGCCAGCGCGGCGTTTTTGTTGTTCATCGTTCCCTGAGCGTTGCGCGGCGGCTCGCGGCTGTCGAAAAAGCCGCAGCCATACCACTTGCGCTCGGGCCCGGTGCCGCCATCGAAGGCGTAGATGCAAGTGAAACCTTGCTCCTTGACCGGCAATTTCAACGCCACCGCATCAGTGGGATTGCGCAGGATGAAACCGGCCGGGTGAATGAGGATGCGGGTGCTCAGGTCCTTGCGGATCCACGAGTAGGACGTCGCGCCAATCTTGATCGCGTAAGGGCTGTAGTCCCACGGGTTGAACGGCCCGTCGTTGACCATGCGCAACGTCACGCCGCTGCAGTAATAGAGCCCGCGAGCGGCGCCGGTGTCGGGCTCCTGGCAGGCATCTTTGAGGGTGTTGTAGTTGCGGTTGATGCGGTTGACGGTTTCGACCGGGTCGAGCTGTGCGGGAGCTGCGACCGCGCCGAACGTCAGAGGCAGGAAAACGGACAGAATGAAGGACGAACGAATGGCTGCATGCATGACGACGACTCCTTGTCGCGCGAGATGAAACTTCCATGAACAGCAGCGTAGTAAGCGCAACCCGGACGGTCAAACCGATGGCGCGATCAGGCCCATGGCAGCCAGCGCAAAAATCGTTTTCAACCTGTCGCCGGAACAAGTGGCTGCTTCACCCAACCTCTTCTCGTATCATCAGCGCCTTCGCATCTGGAACGAACTGTGTGAAATCGCCAACTGAAAAAGCTCTGGCTACCCCTGACGGAACGAAGTGGGACGCTAGCGAGGCTGCCAATCAGCTCTCGTGGGACGACTTGCGCATCATCAAGACGCTCAGTGACTGCGGCAATCGTGCGGCTACGGCCAAGAAGCTTGGCATCAATGTATCCACCGTTTCGCGCCGGGTGACTCAAGTTGAGCGCACGCTCGGCGTCGCGCTGTTCGATCACCGCAAATCAGGGTATCTGCTCACCGCCGAGGGTGCTGAATTGCGGGCGCTCGCCGAGCGAGTGGAGCTGGATATTGTCAGTGTCACGCGGCGTGTTTCACGTGCGGGCCAGGGCCCCCTCGGAAAACTTCGAATTACTACCAGCGATTCGTTGTTGCTGTATTTTTTCACCCCCATCATCGCGGACTTCAAGGCACTCAATGAGGGGATCACCATCGAGGTGCTGGTAGGAAATGAAACCCTCAGCCTCGCCCGCGATGAATCGGATATCGCCATTCGGGCGACAAGAAAACCCGCGGAAAGCCTGGTGGGCCGCAAACTGGCAAACATTGCCTGGGCACCTTACTGCTCTGCCAGACAAATGACCGCCTCGCCGCTATTCGAAGAGGGCCAGGCATGGGTGTCCTACTCCGCAGCGCTCTGCGGTTTGAGGGCGACAAGTTATGTCGAAAGCAGGGTCGCTGCCGAGCGCATAGCGTACCGCACCGATTCCGTTGCGGCGGCAAGTGCTGCGATCGCGGCGGGTCTGGGATTTGGATTCCTTCCCTGCATGCTGGGCGACACCACCCCAGGGTTGGTACGCGCCGGTCCGGTGGTGCCTGAACTTCAGGATGAGTTGTGGCTGCTGACTCACCAGGACATTCGAAAATCCTGGCGAGTCAAGGCATTCATGACCTTCTGCGCCGCTGCCGTGGCCAGTCAGAAGCCCTTGGTCGAGGGGCAGTTGGTACTCCCGGTCACCTAGATCGAAACCGGGAGTGTCGCTCAGATGTTTCGGGCGCCGATCACGGCCTTGCACACGATCTCGATCAGCTGCGGACGCTGGGCAAGTCTCGACACTCCAATGATGTTGCTCGCGCACTGGGGTCGCTCAGTGCCATAGGCCGCCTTGCGCACTTTGCCGACAACCGCGAACGCAGCATCCATGTCCAGCACGTAGAGCGTTTCCTCGACGACGTCTTGCAGGGTTGCGCCATACAAGGCGAGCAACTTCGAAATGTTGTCGTAAGAGACTCGCATCTGCTCTCCCATCGAAGAGAAATCACTAGGCTTGCCGTCGGCGTCCAGCGGCGCCGGGGCGACCAGATTTCCTTCCTCATCATGGTTGAATTGACCTGACACGTAGATCTCGTTTCCTACCCGCCTTGCCTGCGGATAGCCATAGGCTTCTTCCCAGGGGACGCCCCAGTAGGCGGTCTGCTTGTCGAACGGTTGTGAAGCTGCCATTGCATTCTCCTGCACATCAAGGATCGGGCTGATCCGTATGAGTGGGCGAATGCTAGCAATGAAATCACGCCTCCGATGGCGCATAAATGAGCCCAAAGGAGCGCATAAATGCCCCACCGATAAACATTTTGTTTCGTTATCTTTTGCTCGCCCTCAGCAATGACGCTGGGGAGCGCACTCGTGGCTACGGGGATACTTGAGGGACCCGAGACCTGTGCGACTGAACAGCATCGAGCCGAAAGGAAACAACAATGAACAATCCTGAAACTGAAGTCCTGACTCCACTCACGAGCCGACTGATCTTCATCGACCACCCGCCTCAGATGGCCTTCAGCGTTCAGGGATGTGTATGATCATGGACAAATCTACCGTGGTGGCGACTCTCACACTGGCTTTGACAGGACAGCTCAAACCCTGGCAGATCAGAACGGCCAAACAACTGATGCTGGAGAGGCTGGATTCCGGTATTACCGTGACTGAACTGGCCGAAGCCTGCGCATTGTCGCGCAGCCACTTCTCCCGCATGTTCAAGGAAAGTACCAGGATGTCCCCGCAGCAATGGCTGCGTGAACAGCGGGTCATGAAAAGCAGAGCGCTATTGAAGGATTCCACGATGCTGCTGACAGAGATCGCACTGGAATGCGGCTTCTGCGATCAATCTCACTTCTGCCGCACATTTGTGAAAGCCGAAGGCATGTCACCGAAAGCCTGGCAGCAACGAGCGATCAGCCCGATTCAGGCCGTTGCCTGAAAGGGAAACGCACCACTAGCGCGCGAGCGGCTTTGGCTTGGTTATCGACCTGAATATCAATCTGTCAGGGCTGAAGCAAGCCGATGCACAAGCGTTAGTGGGGGCGGCCCATCACGTGTGCCCTTACTTCTTGCCACTGGCCAAATGATGGGCGACCAGCGCGTTCGCATGCCCGTGGCCCATTCCGTGCTCGGTCTTGAGCCAGGCGACCAGCTCCATGTGTTTTTTGTCGGTGATGCTGGCGAGCAGGTTCAGCCAGTGGTCGATGGGTTGGCCGTACTTCTTTTCGATTGAAGGAAAGTAGGATGCCGGGCCTTTTACTTTTGCGTCTTCGCTCATGCTGCAAGCTCCCTGTTTGCGATGGAATTTCATGACCCACAGATTGAAGGCCAGAACATTCACGCAGTCCAGTACAGACATGCCAGGACGTCAGGGCGCAATGACCGGCGGCACGGGAGTTTGCATCCCGGCGGGTTCAACACCAGACCGCGATACCGTCTCCGGCACCGCCACCCAAAGCAGCACCAGCGCCGCCATGGCCACCCCCGCCAAGGTCAGGAATGCAGCGCTGTACCCCGCCTCCTGAACCACAATCCCCGCCAGGCTGTTGCTCAACGCTGCGCCCAAACCGAACACCGTCGAAATCGCCCCAAGGCTGACATTGAAATGCCCGGTGCCCAGCGTCAGGTCTTTCACCACCACCGGAAACAGCGCGCCGAAAATCCCCGCGCCAATGCCATCGAGCAACTGCACCGAAACCAGCCACCACGGGTCGTTAGACAGCACATACAACATGCCGCGCAACGGCAGGATCAGAAACCCCGCCAGCAGCAACGGTTTGCGTCCCCACAGATCGGCCTTCGCTCCCACCAGCAGCGCAACCGGCACCATCACCAGTTGCGCCGCGACGATGCAGGCGGACGTGAGTGGCGTGGCCATCTGCAGATTGGCCTGGGCCAGTTTCTGACTCACCAGCGGCAACATCGCCGCGTTCGCCAGATGAAACAGCGCACAGCAAATCGCGAACATCAGCAGCGGTCGGTTGGTGAGCAACACGGACAAGCCCGAAGGCTGCTTGCCCTGCCCCGTTGCGCTGGGCTCCAGACCTCGGGCGAGATCGTGGTCAATCGCGTCGGCCGATACGAACGAAACGGCAATCACGCTGGCCAACGCCATCACTGCCATCAGATAAAACACCGCGACCGGGCCGAACAGGTACGCGGACAAACCGGCCAACAACGCGGCGCAAGCGTTGCCCGCGTGATTGAAGGTTTCGTTGCGTCCGGTCCTTCGCGTGAAGGCACGAGGCCCGGCAATGCCGAGGGTGATCGCACAAATGGCCGGCGCGAAAATCGAAGCAGCAGCGGCGCTGATGGCTTGCGTCAGCGCCACCAGACTGAACGACGTCACAAACGGCAGCAGCAGACAGCTTCCGGTGACCACCAACGCGGCAATCGCTATCAGCGCCCGTTTGAAGCGTGTGCTGTCGACCAGCGCGCCTGCCGGTGTCTGCGTAATGAGCGCGGCGATCCCGGCAATGGTCATCACCAGACCAATGCTCGCCGGCTCCCAGTGGTGAACCGCCAGCAGGTAGATCGCCAGATAGGGACCGAGCCCGTCACGCACGTCGGCGAGGAAGAAATTCAGGCTGTCGAGGGACAGGCTATTGCGGCGATCGAGGTGAGTGGCCACGGGTAACGTCTTCGTTGTCGAGGTTCTGCGAGATGACTCAACCTCCGCAAATCGAATGACCTTTTGCCGGGCGTTTTAGTTGCATGGATTGGCGGGGCGAATTTGCCCCAAAGGCAGTGCATTGCAGAAGAATTGACGAGATCCTGGTGACACTATCGCCAAGCGCTCTAAAGAACTGTCAGTTCTGTCAGGTTACTTGCCGTCTGGCCCAGTTTACGCTGACCTCAACGACAGTGAACCGAGGCGTTCAACATGTTCCGGATTCGTCATCTACTGCCACAAGGCGTTCTCTTGCTGGCAATGCTGAGCCTGCTCAGTGCTGCACAGAGCGCCACCTTCCCATACACCCTCTATGTGGCTTTTCAGTGCGATAACGGCCTTACAACACAGGGTTACAGCGTCTATGTGGTGGGCGCGCAGCCCGAGTTAGGCAGCTGGGATCCGGCCAAAGCCGTAAAACTCGCCCCCACTTCCTATCCGTCATGGACCGGCACGATAACCTTCACCAGTGCGAAACCCGGTGATGACGTGGCATGGAAATGTATCGTTCGGAACGAGACCGATCCAACCTATGTACAAATGTGGCAGCCTGGCTCTGATAATCACGTAGTGCTCGCCTTCAGCAAGACTCCGCCAAAGAGTATCGGCAGCTTCTGAAGTGACCAGCGCTCCCTTCTAACCCATCAACAACTGGCGTTCGCCTTCGCAAAGGCCCACGACATAATCCCAGACGACTCGAAGTCTGACCGACTTGTGCAACTCCCGCCGCGTGCTGATCCAGTAACTGCGCTCGATACTCTCATCCGGAAGCAACGCCACCAGATCCGGGTCCGACGCGGCCATGTAACAAGGGAGAACCGCGATACCGAGTCCGGAACGCGCCGCCTGCTGCTGGGCGATCACGCTGGTGCTGTGAAACACCACCCGTGGATTGCGGCAGAAGCTGTTGAGAAACATCAGCTCCTGACTGAACAGCAAATCATCGACGTACCCGATCCACGCATGCCGTCCAAGATCTTCGCGACTGCGCAGCGGCGGCGAATTGTCGAGATAGGCGCGGCTGGCATAGAGCGCGAGTCGGTAATCGGTGAGTTTGCGGGTAACCAGCATGTCCGCCGCCGGCCGTTCCAGGTGAATGCTGATTTCCGCCTCGCGGTTGAGGATGCTGACGAAGCGCGGCACCGCCACCAGTTCCACTTCCAGTCCCGGATAGCGCTCGAACAACCCGATCATGCGACTGGCCAAAAACATGATGCCCAGCCCTTCCGTTACGCCGACGCGGATCTTGCCCAACGGTGCCGTCGATTGGGTGATTTCTTCCTGAGCGAGCAGCGCGACGTTTTCCATGGCTTCGGCATGTTTAAGCAACGCTTCCCCCGCCGGAGTCATTTCGTAGCCCTGTGCGTGTTGCACGAACAGCGCGGTGCCGAGGCTTTTTTCGATGGCCTCGATATGCCGGGCGACGGTGGCGTGGGTGGTGTTCAGGCGGCGGGCGGCGGTGAGCAGTCTGCCGCTACGTTGCAACTCAAGAAAGAACCGCAGGTCGTTCCAGTCGAACATGGCTTGTCCTTGTCGGCTATCGTCAGGGAGCGCTGTTTGAAAACGCACAGCGGCTGCGCAAAAACTAACATTCTTTTGACGAAAGCTAACAACTAGGATGACCGACAACAAAAACAATAAGCGAGGTCAGGGAATGCAGACTTCCCTCGATGAATTCGATTACATCGTGGTCGGCGCCGGGCCGGCCGGGTGTTTGCTGGCCAATCGACTGTCGGCGGATCCGCAGCAGCACGTGCTGTTGCTGGAAGCCGGCGGGCGCGACAACTATCCGTGGATTCACATCCCCGTGGGTTACCTGTTCTGCATCGGCAACCCGCGCACCGACTGGTGCTTCAAGACCGAAGAACAACCGGGTCTCAATGGCCGTGCGCTGAGTTATCCGCGCGGCAAGGTGCTGGGCGGTTGTTCGTCGATCAACGGCATGATCTACATGCGCGGCCAGGCCAACGATTACGACAGCTGGGCCGCCGAAGGCAATCCGGGCTGGGCCTGGAATGACGTGCTGCCGCTGTTCAAACAGAGCGAAAATCACTTTGCCGGCGCGGCGGACTTTCATGGCGACAAGGGTGAGTGGCGAGTCGAACGCCAGCGCCTGTCATGGCCGATTCTCGATGCCTTCCGCAGCGCTGCCGAACAGAGCGGAATCGCCAGCATCGATGACTTCAACCAGGGCGACAACGAAGGTTGCGGCTACTTTCAGGTCAATCAGAGGGCCGGGGTGCGCTGGAATGCGGCGAAGGCGTTTCTGAAGCCGATTCGCGATCGGGCCAATCTCACGGTGCTCACCGAAGTCGAGGTTGATCGCGTGCTGTTCGAGGACGGCCGCGCCTCGAAGGTCAGCGCCCGTTGGCAGGGTCAACAGAAGAGCTTCAAGGCGCGCAAGGAGATCGTGTTATGCGCCGGCTCCGTTGGCTCGCCGAGCATTCTGCAACGCTCCGGAATCGGGCCGCGTCCGCTGCTGGAAAAGCTCGGCATCGGCGTCTCGCATGAGCTGCCGGGCGTCGGCAGCAATCTGCAGGATCACCTGCAATTGCGGCTGATCTACAAACTGGAAAACGCCCGCACCCTCAACCAGATCGCCGGCAGCGTGTGGGGCAAGATGGGCATGGGCCTGCGTTATCTGTACGACCGCAGCGGGCCGTTGTCGATGGCGCCGAGTCAGCTAGGCGCGTTTGCCCGTTCCGGGCCGGAACAGACCTCGGCCAATCTCGAATACCACGTGCAGCCGCTGTCGCTGGAGCGCTTTGGCGAACCGCTGCACAGCTTCCCTGCGTTCACCGCGTCGGTGTGTGATTTGCGACCGCAGAGCCGGGGCCGGGTCGAGATCCGCTCCGCCGATCCGCAAGCAGCCCCGCTGATCCAGCCCAACTACCTCAGCCATCCCGAAGACCTGCGCGTGGCCGCCGACGCGATTCGCCTCACCCGGCGTATCGTCAGCGCTCCCGCCCTGCAAGCCTTCAACCCGGAGGAATACCTGCCCGGCGCGAGCCTGCAAACCGAAGAACAACTGCACGAAGCGGCGGCGAAGATCGGCACGACGATTTTCCATCCGGTCGGCACTTGCAGGATGGGCAACGACGCGGACGCGGTGGTCGATGCTCAGTTGCGGGTACATGGCGTGCCGGGGCTGCGGATTGCCGACGCGTCGATCATGCCGCGCATTACCTCCGGCAACACTTGTTCGCCTACGCTGATGATTGCTGAAAAAGCGGCACAGCTGATCCTCAACGCTTTACAAGCGACACCGATCCCTGTGGGAGCGGGCTTGCCCGCGAAAGCGGCGGATCATTCAGCAGTGAGTTGAATGGCACACCGCCTTCGGGAGCAAGCTCCCTCCCACAAATGACCCGCATCAGATTCAAGGACATCGCGCATCACCCGGACACGCAACACCAGTGGAAACAACAAAAACAATCACTGTGAGGGATACCGATATGTCAGAACACGTTCAGCCGCTGGACGCCGCGAGCAGCACGGACGCCAGCCCCGATACCCGCAAGGTCATCTTCGCCTCGTCTTTGGGGACGGTGTTCGAGTGGTATGACTTCTTTCTCTACGGCGCCCTGGCGTCGGTCATCAGCAAGCAGTTTTTCGCCGGGGTCAACGACACAACGGCGTTCATCTTCGCGCTGATGGCGTTTGCCGCAGGCTTTATCGTGCGGCCGTTCGGGGCGCTGGTGTTCGGTCGGTTGGGGGACATGATCGGGCGCAAATACACGTTCCTTGCGACCATCATTCTGATGGGCGTGGCGACCTTCGCCGTGGGCCTACTGCCGACCTATGCCAGCATTGGCATCGCCGCACCGATCATTCTGGTGATACTGCGCATGCTTCAGGGCCTGGCCCTCGGCGGCGAATACGGCGGCGCCGCAACTTACGTGGCAGAACACGCGCCGATCGGCAAGCGCGGCTTCCACACCAGCTGGATTCAATCCACCGCGACCCTCGGTCTGCTGCTGTCGCTGCTGGTGGTGCTCGGCTGTCGCTACTTCACCGGTGACCAGTTCGAAGTCTGGGGCTGGCGCATTCCGTTCCTGCTGTCGATCGTGCTGCTGGGGATTTCCACCTGGATTCGCCTGAGCCTGCACGAGTCGCCGGCGTATCTGAAAATGAAAGAGGAAGGCAAAACCAGCAAGGCGCCGATCCGCGAATCCTTCGGCAAATGGGAAAACCTCAAGGTCGTGCTGATCGCCCTGTTCAGCATCAACGCCGGGCAAGCGGTGACCTTCTACGCGGCGCAGTTCTACGTGCTGTTCTTCCTCACCCAGTTCCTGAAAATGGACCCGGCGGTGGCCAACAGTCTGCTGATCATCAGCGTGGTGATCGGCGCGCCGTTCTTTATCTTTTTCGGCTGGCTGTCGGACAAGGTCGGGCGCAAACCGGTGCTGATGCTCGGCCTGCTGCTGGCCACGGCACTGTACTTCCCGATCTTCAAGTCCCTGGCCCACTACGCCAACCCGGCCATCGACCATGCCAGCCAACAGGCACCGATCACCGTGGTAGCCGACCCGGCTACCTGCACCTTCCAGTTCGATCCGGTGGGCAAGGCCAAATTCGACAGCCCGTGCGACAAGGTCAAGACCTTCCTGGTCAAGCAAGGCCTGCCCTACTCCAGCGTCGCCGCCCCGGCGGGCAGCGCGGTGCAAGTCAGCGTCGGCGATGTGAAACTCGACGGCTTCGACGAGGCGGCACTGCGCGGCGCCATCACCCTCGCCGGCTACCCGCAACAGGCTGACATGCAGCAGATCAACAAACCGATGATCGTGGCCCTGATCGTCGGCCTGATCATCATTTCCGCCATGTGCTACGGCCCGCTCGCGGCGCTGATGGTCGAACTGTTCCCGACCCGCATCCGCTACACCTCGATGTCTCTGCCGTATCACATCGGCAACGGCTGGTTCGGAGGTTTCCTGCCGACTGTGTCGTTTGCGCTGGTGGTGTACACCGGGGATATTTTCTATGGGCTGTGGTACCCGGTGCTGATTACCGGGGTGAGCCTGGTGGTGGGGATGATCTGTCTGCGTGAGACGAAGAATATTGATCTCGACAAGAACTGAGAGGCGAAGTCAGCACGAACACTGAAAGTCATCACCCGTGGCGAGGGAGCTTGCTCCCGCTGGGTCGCGAAGCGGCCTCAAAGATGCAATTGCGCTGACCAGGATTGCATGGTTTGCGACGGCTGCGCCGCCGAGCGGGAGCAAGCTCCCTCGCCACAATAGTTCGAGTTCCACTTCGAAGCCCACCTGCAAGGCTGGGTAGAAAGCCCGGGGGTCAGACCTCCACGTCCAGCAATTCAAACTTCACTTGATCGGGATAGAACGCAACGTAATCCTTGATCTGGCTGACCGAGATCTTCGGTTGTTCGTACGTCCACACCGCGTTCGCGCCCTCATGCCCGGGCACTTGCAAACTGAAATAATTGGCGTCGCCCTTGTACGGGCAATAACTCGTGTGGTCGGTGCGGGCAAAGTATTTTTCGTCGATGTCTTCGCGGGGGATGTAGTAGACCGGCGGGTAGTTGGCTTCGAGCAGCACCAGTGCTCGGGCCGAGGCGGCGACTTGTATGCCATGGAATTTCACCAGCAGGCAGCCTGGCTGCTCGGCAATGGTGATGACGGGACTGGGACCGGAGGTTTTCATCGGTTTCTCCTGACAGCAGCGAAGGGAGCGCTTCAGGTATAACCCATGCGGCCGGATCTCGTCGGGTTCGCAGCCGAACGGTTTTATCCGCCCATAAAAAACCGCAGCCGGCGAAGGCTGCGGTTTTCCGTTTTCAGATCACGCGACGATATCGGTCGCCACGGCCTGCCCCACCACACCGACTGCGAAGTCCACCGAGCCCTGGCCGGTCAGGTCGATCATCAGGCTGGTCTGGTTGGTCTGTTCGAAGTAAGTGAGGATCGCATCGCCCGCGTGCCCGGTGAAGCCGCTGACGAAATTCAGCGAGGCCGCGCCGGTGGCGAACCCGGCGATGCCCGACAGGTCGATCTTGTCCAGGCCGCTGGTGAAATCCATGATCCAGTCCGGAGCGCTCATGGTCGAGTCGCTGGCCGCGCCGAACACGAAGGTGTCTGCGCCTTCACCGCCCCACAACGAATCACCGCCGCCACCGCCATAAATGATGTCGTTGCCGGCACCGCCAATCAGGTCGTTGGCCGCCGCGTTGCCGATCAGCAGGTCATTGCCCGAGCCGCCAATGGCATTTTCCACGGTCACGCCGTGAGCGATGGACACGTTGCCCACCAGACCGCCGACATCGGAGAACGAGCCTTCGTTGAGGTTGATCTTCTGGTTCTGGCTGAAACCGGAGAAATCCAGCGTGTCGTTGCCGCCGCCGTCCCACACCGAGAACACCACTTTCGACGTGTTCGACGTGGCGCTGTAGAAATCGCGATCGGCGTTGGAGTTGAAGCCGTACACGGTGTCATCGGCGCGGGTTTCGAAGTTGGCACCATAGAGTTTCTGCACCGCGACGATGTCGTCCATCAACGGTGCCGAGGCGTAGGCGCCACTGCCGTCCTTGCTGAAGTTCTGGTCGGTGTTGGCTTCGCTCCAGTAGCTCATCAGGCTATAGCCACGGGTGTCTTCGGCGTATTTGGCGTCACCGTAGGTCGGGTTGCCATTGCCGGCGTTGTAGGCGCCCGGGTGCGACAGGCCGAGGGTGTGGCCGATTTCGTGGGTCAGCGTCTGACGCCCGTAGTTGTTGGTGTCCGGGGTCTTGTTGACCTGGTACTGATCGTTGATCAGGTACCACGACTGGCCGTCGTAGCTGCTGCCCTGCGGCAGATAGGCGAACGCGGCGCCGCCGGTGCTGACGTCGTAGTTGCCGAAGGTCATGTGACCGTCGCCACCCTTGCCTTCGGTGAAGGTCACGTTGGCCACGTCCGACCACGATTGCATCGCCAGCACGGCCTGCGCTTTCTGCTGGGCGCTGAACTCGCTGAAGTTGCCAAGTTTGGGGTTGTAGTTCGACGGTTTGTCGGTCAGGAACGTGTAGGTCAGATCAATCTTGCCGTCGGCATTCTTGTCCTGCCACGACATGCCCTTGCGCAGGATTTCGTCGGCAGCCTGGTCGGCGGTGAACGACGGTTTGCCGTTGACGGTCCCGGTGCCACGGTCATACAGGTGACTGAAAGTGTCGACGGCGGTGAAGGCGCTGCTGGCCTGGGAGGAAGGTTGAGACATGGTGTACGTCCTTGTTTCTAAAAAGTCAGTGTCAGACAGAAAAACGGCGATCTTCTGGCGAGATCGTCCTGTCACTCGCCCTGTTAGGCAGATTGAACCTGCCACAGCCGCCAACGGGGGCGCTAATCAATTTCTCGATAGCGTCCCGGTTTGCCCCGACGCGGACTGTCATGACCGGCAATCTTTTTATCTGTATATCCATACAGATAAAAGTTGCCCGATCGCCCGAGTCAGGCCATCCTGTGCGCCTCTTCGGGTAATGATCGACGACGGTGGTTATGCGGCTGTACCTCTGTGAAAAACCTTCCCAGGCCAAGGATATTGCGGCCGTGCTCGGCGCAAAGCGTCGGGGCGACGGCTGCTGGCTGGGAACGGACGTCACGGTGACCTGGTGCATCGGCCACTTGCTGGAAACCGCCCCGCCGGACGCCTACGACGCCAAATACAAGCGCTGGGTGCTGGCCGACCTGCCGATCATCCCGGACAAATGGAAAATGACCGTCAAGCCGCGTACCGCCAGCCAGTACAAGGCGGTCAAACGCCTGCTCGGTGAGGCCAGCGAGTTGATCATCGCCACCGACGCCGACCGTGAGGGCGAAATGATCGCCCGCGAGCTGGTGGAGCATTGCCGCTATCGTGGGCCGATCCGGCGCTTGTGGCTGTCGGCGCTGGACGAAGCTTCGATCCGCAAGGCGTTGGCGGCGCTCAAACCGGGGGCTGAAACCTTCAGCCTGTATCACTCGGCACTGGGGCGCTCGCGGGCGGACTGGCTGATCGGGATGAACATGAGTCGCCTGTTCACCCTGCTCGGCCGGCAATCGGGCTATCAAGGCGTATTGCCGGTGGGCCGGGTACAGACGCCAACGTTGCGGCTGGTGGTGGATCGCGACCGCAGCATCGCCGATTTCGTGCCGGTGGCGTACTGGGCCATCGATGTGCAACTGCTGCACAACGACACGCCGTTCACCGCGCAATGGCGTGCACCGGGGGATGCCTGTGACGATCAGGATCGCTGCCTCAATCAGGCCCTCGCCCAGCAAGCGGCCGCCGCAATCAGCAGCGCTGCCAGCGCCCGGGTGGTCAAGCTGCGCACCGAGCGCATGCGCGAAGTGGCGCCCCTGCCTTTCGATCTGGGCACCTTGCAGGAAGTCTGCTCGAAGAAGCTCGGCCTTGGCGCCCAGGAAACCCTCGACATCGCCCAGGCCCTCTACGAAACCTACAAAGTCATCACCTACCCGCGCAGCGATTGCGGCTACCTGCCCCTGAGCCAGCACAGCGAGGCACCGGGGATTCTTGCGGCGCTGCGTCAGGCCGACCCGAGCCTCGAAGCGCTTCGCGAGCATCTGGAGCCGCAACGCCGCTCCCGCGCCTGGAACGACGCCAAGGTCAGCGCTCACCACGGCATCATCCCGACCGCTGCCGCAAAGAATCTGGAACGCCTGACCGGCAAGCACCGCGCGGTCTACACGCTGATTCGCGCGCGGTATCTGGCGCAGTTCCTGCCCAATCACGAATACGACCGCACCCAGGCCGATTTCGATTGCGCCGGGGAAGCCTTGCGGGCGGTTGGCAAGCAGATCATCGAGCCGGGCTGGAAACGCGCGTTGCCCGAAGCGCTGGCCCCGGCCAAGGGTCGTGAAGCCCCCGCGCCACAGACGCTACCGAAACTGACCCAAGGTGCCGAATGCGCCGTGGCGGACGTGAAGCTCAAGGACCTTTGGACACAGCCACCCAAGCCCTACACCGAGGGGGACCTGATCAAGGCGATGAAGAACGTCGCCAAACTGGTGGAAGATCCACTGCTCAAGCAGAAACTCAAGGACACCACCGGCATCGGCACCGAAGCCACCCGCGCCTCGATCATTCAAGGGTTGCTGGATCGCGGTTATCTGGTGAAGAACGGCAAGGCGCTGTCCGCCACGCCCGCCGCGTTCAGCCTGATCGACGCCGTACCGCGCGCGATTGCCGACCCCGGCACCACCGGGATCTGGGAACAGGCGCTGGACATGGTGCAGAGTGGCGAGATGAGTCTGGAAGAGTTCGTCACCAAACAGGCGGCGTGGATGAGCAAGCAAGTGACCCGTTGTGCCGGGCTGAGCCTGACCATCAGCGGTCCGCCGCCTTCCGGCAAGGCCGCTGCGCCGTGGAAGAACAAGCGCAAGACCACTCGGCGCAAAACCACCGGAACCAGCAAGCGCTCGGCGAAACCGGCAGCCAAATAGCCCGCTGCGCGCTACTGTTTCTGCAGTGATGGTCAGGAGGCAGCGGCATGTCTGTCATCGAACTGCGCATCGCCCGGCGCGACGAACTGGAAACCCTCGAGAACCTGATGCAGTTCTACACCTATGACTTCAGCGAGTGGCTGCCGCTGAAGCTTGGCGGGCATGGTTTCTTCCCGATCCAGTTGAAAGACGATTACTGGCGCCAGCCGGCGACCCAGCCATTCCTGATCCATGTGGACGGCGAACTGGCGGGATTCGTGACCGTGGATGACCACCTCCTCATCGAAGGCGCCGACTACAACATCGGCTACTTCTTCGTCAGCCGACGCTGGCGTGGCCAAGGTGTCGCGCAGTTTGTCGCCTCTGCCCTCTTGAGCCACTTGCCCGGTCGATGGCAGATTTTCCATGTCGACGCCAACCTGCCTGCACAGCGATTCTGGGCCCGGCTCATCCCCGAGCTGAGCGGCGGCGACTTTACCCGCCAGACCAAAACAGTGGACGGCTATCCCTGCACGTTCTACTGCCTGCGCAGCCTTTCTCCCGCTGCCTGAACGCCGCTTTTTTCATTCCAGAATGACTTTGTCCGACAATATGTAGTGACCAAAAATAATCACTACAAAACCGTTGACGGCGTCGTTTTGCTTTTGCATGATGCAGACGTCTCCCCGATCGGGAGCACTGGCAACACGCTTGAGCAAGCTCGTCTGACCGCCGAGCTGTTTTTTCCGGATACACGCTGCCCACAAGGCAGATTGAAGAAGCTGACCTGGCCTGAACGTCCAGTACAAGGACGAGAAGCGCTGGCGAAAATTCTCAAGACGCTTGTGGTCGACCCTGAAAACGTCGTCAAGGAGCCTCCCGGTTTTCGCTGCTTCTCCTCGTTGTGACGCTATTGCGTAGCAGTTATTCAACACGACTACATGCAACAGACGCATGACCCCGTACTTCACACGGGCGACCGCTGACGTCCTGGTTCCGGTGCCAGGGATCAACTAACCGATGGGCTACCTGTATTAGCGAATCAACTTTGAAAGATCACCAGACTGGTCAAGGGGCAATATCATGAATCTGAACAATCAACCTACTATCGAAGAACTGGCTCGTATGTTCGCTGCGCAAAAAGACAGCCACGACAGCCATATTCTGTGGATCAGCAAGTCGGGTCAGGTCCATATCGACTGCCTGTCGCCCCATGCTGGTGAAGAAGAGTTCGACCGGAACAACCAGAACCTGCTGGCCCGCCTGAAGATGTACCGCCGCGGCCACGGCTATGTCGGCAAGAAAGCCGCAGCCGACAAGGACTTCATCGGTAATGTTCTGCAAACGCTGAAACAGGCGTGGGACTCGATGCAGAACAACAACGAAGTTCGGGTGATTGATCGGTTCTGCTAAGTTAAAACTTCACTAGACAAAGGGCCTGCTTCGGAAACGAAGCAGGCCCTTTTTATTGCTCGCAAACAATGCTCATAAACGAGTTTCAAGTACCAGCTTCATGAACGCCTCCGCCGCCGCACTGTGATAGTTGTTCTGGCGCCGCAACAACGCCGCTCCCCGCTGCGGCGCCTCGCTCTCGACACACAACCGGCGCAGTGCCCGATCCTCGGTCGCAATCGCTTCCGGCAACATGGTCGCGATCGGCGCATGCCGGATCACTTCCAGCAACGTGCTTACAGAATTCACCTCGATCTGCACTTTGGGAGTAATCCCGTGCTGACGGAAATATTCGTCAATCGATACTCGCGTGATGAAGTCCGGCGCCAGCAAGGCAAAATCCAGCTGCGCGATGTCACCCGGCGTCAGCACTGAATCGCTGTCATACAACGGATGCTCACGCCCGACCATCACCCCCAATATCTCGACAAACGCCGGAATGCACTCAATGTCCGGATTGCGTACCGGCGTGAAGGCAATCGCGATATCCAGCGAGTCATCCGCCAGCCCGCCCTCGATGTCATCCATCGACAATTCGAAAATCTCCAGGTGAATCCCCGGATACCGAATCACGTAATCGCGCACCAAAGGCCCGACCAGGTACGCCATGAACGTCGGCGTCATGGCCAGCCGCAACGAGCCTCGGGACAGATCTTTCACGTCATGCAACGCGCGCTTGCCCGCCTCCAGCTCAACCAGCACCCGCCGTGCGCACTCGATATAGGCCTGACCGGCATCAGTGGGTTTGACCGAGCGCGAGGTGCGATCGAACAGATCCACCCCGAGGCTTTCTTCCAGTTGGCGGATCTGTTGCGACAGGGTCGGCTGCGACACGTGCAGCGCCTCGGCCGCCCGGGTGAAGCCGCCGTGATCGGCCACGGCCAGCAGGTATCGCAAATGTCGCAGCAGCATGGGACGCTCCATCTATAGGCAGTGCTTATGCTTTGCATTGTATATCGGTCTTGGACGCTATGGATCAATCGGCAGAAGATGAATCCCACACAGCAAGCCAACCCCGAAAGGAGAAGCACCATGCAATCCCAAGCCTACAACGACAGCCGCATCGCCCTGACCACCCGCGCCCTGGATGCCAAGGCTCAGAAAAACCTGTCGTGGCAGGATCTGGCCGACGGCACCGGCCTGAGCCTGGCCTATGTCACCGCCGCCCTTCTCGGCCAGCATCCACTGCCGAAAGCCGCGGCCGAAGTGGTCGGCGACAAGCTTGAGCTGAGCGCCGAAGACGTCGCCGCCCTGCAAATCATCCCGCTGCGCGGCAGCCTCGACGGTGTGCCGACCGACCCGACCATCTACCGCTTCCACGAGATGATCCAGATCTACGGCACCACCCTCAAAGCCCTGGTTCACGAACAGTTCGGCGACGGCATCATCAGCGCGATCAACTTCAAGCTCGACATCAAGAAAGTCGAAGACCCTGAAGGCGGTTCCCGCGCCGTGGTCACCCTCGACGGCAAGTTCCTCCCGCTGCGTCCGTTCTGATCCATCCCGGGCCCGCACCCCGCGTGCGGGCCCCTCCAAACCTGAATCGCCAAGTCGTCACCACATCTGTCTGGAGGCTGCCCCATGCAAAAAATTCTGTTGACCCTGGCCCTGCTCGCCGGCCTTGCCGCCCAGGCCCAGGCTGATGAAGAGGCCGTCGCCTATCGCTACGGCATGTCTCTGGACATCGCTGAAGTCGTGAGCATCACCCCGGTCGCCGACATCTGCGGCGTGGTGCCGGTCGAGATGACCTACCTCGACAGCCACGGCGCAAAACACATTCTTCAATACAGCGAATTCGGCACCGGCTGTTCGAACTGAGAGGACACACCATGAAAAACCTGATCGAAGGCTTCCTGAAGTTCCAGAACGAAGCGTTTCCACAACGCACCGAGCTGTTCAAACACCTGGCGACTACCCAAACCCCGGGCACCTTGTTCATCACCTGCTCCGACAGCCGCGTCGTCCCGGAACTGCTGACCCAGCAAGAACCTGGCGAGCTGTTCGTGATCCGCAATGCCGGCAATATCGTGCCGTCCTACAGCCCGCATCCGGGTGGGGTTTCGGCAACGGTGGAATACGCGGTAGCCGTGCTCGGCGTGACCGACATCGTGATCTGCGGCCACTCCGATTGCGGCGCCATGACTGCCATCGCTCAGTGCAAATGCATGGATCATCTGCCCGCCGTCAGCGGCTGGTTGCAACACGCCGAGTCGGCGAAAGTGGTCAACGAATCGCGGCCGCACGCCAATGATGCGGCCAAGCTGAGTTCAATGGTGCGGGAAAACGTGATCGCGCAACTGGCGAACATCCAGACTCACCCGAGCGTGCGCCTGGCCCAGGAGAAACGCCTGCTGAATCTGCATGGCTGGGTCTACGACATCGAGACCGGTTCCATCGACGCGCTGAGTGCCGACCGCCGTACCTTCGTCTCGCTGGCGGAGCAACCGTCAACGTGCGCGGTGTACGGTCAGGCAGTCGATGCTGCTTGAAAACACAACGCCGCGCCCGTCATTGCGACGGGCGCGGCGTTGTTCTGTTCAGCGTTTTACGCCCAGATCGATCTGCGTCATGCGGCTGCGTACGGTGAACACACCGTCGCCGGAAAGGATCGCGCTGCGGGCAAACAACCGGCCGCTTTCCCAGTTCGAAAGGCCCAGTTCCGGCTTGTTCAGCGCGTACTGACCATCGACCCAACGGGTGATCCCGTTACCCACGAACGGCGCGTTGACCGCGCTGTAGAAGCGCTCCTGGACCGCCGCGTCTTCACTTATCAGCGATACAGTGAATTGCGGGCTGTAGCGATTGAACAGCGCGATGGCCTGATCCAGATCGTCGACGATCATCAGGCTGGTTTCCGGGGTTTCTTCCCATTCCCACTCGCGGCCCAGTTGAGCTTCCGGCAAAGGTTCGGCCAGGGCTTCGGTCTGGTAACCCTCGGCGCGATAGACCTCGACCGTCGCGTTCCGCCAGTCGCTCGGCAGATAGCTTTCGCTGCCTTCGACGATGTGCAATTTGCAGCCCTGACCGCGCGCGGCACCGGCCTGCTGCAAGGCGTCGAGGAACAGCGGCACCAGTTCGGCAGCACGGTCACGCTGGATCAGGCAGACGTTCAGCGTGTTGCAAACCTTGCGATCCAGCGAGTTGCGCACCACAGCGGCGAAGCGTGTGGCGTCGGCATCACGATCAGCGATCAGCCACGCACCACCGGTGCCGTGCAGGCTGACGGCGGTGCCGGCCTGCTGGGCGATGCTGCCCAGCTGACTGACAGCACGGCCAGAACCACGGGCCACCGCCAGCGACAGACGCCGGTCGGCAAACATCGCCCAACCGGCGGCGTGGTTGACGCTCTCCACCAGCGACACCGCACCCGCCGGCAGACCGGCATCGGCCAGCGCCGGGTTCAGGGCGTGGGTAACGATGGCTTGCGCGGTGCCCAGCGCATCGCTGCCAATCCGCAGCACGGCGGTGTTGCCGGTGCGCAGTACGCCAGCAGCGTCAGCGAAAACATTCGGTCGACCTTCGAACACGAACGCGACGATGCCCAGCGGCGACACCACTTGCTCGACCTTCCAGCCGTCATGCTCGACGCTGCTGATTACTTTGCCACGGGTGGCCGGCGCATCACGCCAGGCGCGCAGACCGGCGATCATGTCGCGGCGCATGCGCTCGTCGGCGAGCAAACGGGTGGTGGAACGACCGCGAGCCTTGGCCCGCTCGATGTCGGCGAGGTTGGCGGTTTCGATCAGCGCCCAGGCGTCCGGGTTTTCCAGGCGTTGGGCGAACAGATCGAAGAAGCGGCTGATGGCCTCATCCGATACAGCGGACAACGCGGTAAACGCCGCCGCTGCGCGCTCTATCGCCACCGACGCCGCCTGTTGATCCACCACCGGAATCAGCAACAGCTCGCCGCTCACCTGCTCCACCAACAGATGGTCGCCGGGTCGGAAACGCTCGGCCAGTTCGGGGCTGACCACGGTGACGCGGTTACCGGCGAAAGGGATAGCCGTGCCAGCGACGAGACGTTCGAGCGCGAGAGACATGGAGCGGATTCACCATATTGAGGGCGGCCGGAAAATGTATAGGTTGGCCTCCCTCAAAGCAACATGGCCTCAGAACACCGACCAGCCAATCCGCGAACTGAGCATTTCCAGCGCTGCCATCCCCGCCAGCGAATTGCCCGCCGTGTTCAGCTCCGGCGACCACACGCACACCGTGAACTGCCCCGGCACCACTGCGACGATGCCGCCACCGACGCCGCTCTTGCCCGGCAAGCCGACGCGGTAGGCGAAGTTACCGGCCTCGTCGTAAAGACCGCTGGTGGCCATGATCGAATTGACTTGCTGGGTCTGGCGGCGAGTAAGTATCTGCTCGCCGCTGTGCTTGCAGAACCCGTCGTTGGCCAGGAAACAGAACGCCCGGGCCAGATCGATGCAGCTCATGCGCAACGCGCAGTGGCTGAAATAGCTGCGCAACACCGCTTCGACATCGTTGTGGAAATTGCCGAAGGATTGCATCAGGTACGCCATCGCCGCGTTGCGCGCGCGGTGCTGGTATTCGGAGTCGGCGACCTTGCCGTCGACCATCACCTGCGGGTTGCCCGACAGCCGCCGCACGAAGTCGCGCATCGACAACGCCGGCGCCGCAAAGCGTGACTGGTTGATGTCGCAGATCACCAGCGCGCCGGCATTGATGAACGGGTTGCGCGGACGGCCGCGTTCGAACTCCAGCTGCACCAGCGAGTTGAACGGCTGGCCGGACGGCTCGTGGCCCAGGCGTTCCCAGATCGCCTCGCCGGAATGTTCAATGGCCTGCACCAGGCTGAACACCTTGGAAATACTTTGCACCGAGAACGGCGTCTCGGCGTCGCCGGCGCAATACATCTCGCCGTCGTTGCCATACACGGCGATGCCCAATTGATTGGCCGGCACGGTGCCGAGGGCGGGAATGTAGTCAGCCACCTTGCCCTGCCCGATCAGGGGCCGGACAGCGTCAAGGATCTCGTTCAACAGCGCTTGCATGCCGGGTTCCGAAGTCTCGCCCCATGGGATTGCGGGGACACCGTGGCTAGACGCTGCGGGTCTGAGGCAAATCACACATTCGGAATAATTGGAGATCCAGTGTGGGAGCGAGCCTGCTCGCGATGAGGCCAGCACAGCCAGCAGCCTCGGTGCCTGACCCACCGCTATCGCGAGCAGGCTCGCTCCCACTGTTTTTGCGCATGCTGTGTATCGCAGTGTGTACGGCCCGACGCCCGACACATCCCGCGCACAAATCCGGCCCTCTGCGACACATCACCGATACAGCCCGGCGTTCAAATGAACCTGTCGATCGGCAGCCCCGATCAAGCCTTTGAACTCACACATCGCATCGGAGATTCACCATGACCAAGCGCTCGAAAACCTCCCTGACTCTGGGCCTGCTGCTTGCCGGTGGCCTGGCCCTGTCCAACGCCGCTTCAGCTTCCGAAGCGTTCAGCGTCAAGCAACTGGATCACGGCTACAGCCAGACCCAGGCCAAGGCCGACACGGCGGAAAAAACTTCGGAAGGCAAATGCGGCGAAGGCAAGTGCGGCGCTGGCGAGTAACCCTTTTCACGGGGCACGTTGGTGCCCCGTTTTCTTTTGAATGAATGGAGCCTTCCCATGACCACAGCTCTCTCGTCGGCCGTCAAAGGCCTGCACCTGAACCTCGACCGCGCCGGCCAGTGGCTCGCACCGCTGACCCTGCGCCTGTTCATCGCCTGGGAATTCTTCGAATCCGGGCTGGAGAAACTCAACGGCCAGAACTGGTTCGAAGACATCCAGGAGCGGTTCCCGTTTCCCTTCGATCGCCTGCCGGCGACGCTGAACTGGGAGCTGTCGATGTGGGCCGAGCTGATCTGCGCGCTGGCGATCCTGATCGGATTCGGCACGCGGATTTCGGCGATTTCGCTGATGGTCGTAACCGTCGTCGCCACCGCAGCCGTCCACTGGCCGGCGGACTGGTCATCGTTGAGTGAGCTGGCCCAGGGTTACGCGATCACCAACAAGGGCTTCGGCAACTTCAAGCTGCCGGCAATCTATCTGGCTGCGCTGGTGCCGCTGGTGTTTGCCGGGGCCGGCAAGTTGAGCGTGGATGCGTGGCTGGCGCGGTTCTTCTGGAAACGCGCCAGCCGCTGAGGATCAATGCGCCCGGTCCAGCCCGGCCAGCAACGCGCTGTCGCGGCTGTAGATGTCCGGCGCGTAGAGTACGCGGCCCTGACTGTCGACCTGCGCCGTCCAGTAGGTCATCAGGATCGGCACCGGGTTGCTCAACCGGAACTCGTGAGTGGTGCCGGTGGCGAGCAAGGTGTCGGTGCGGGCAATCTCCGCCGGGCTTAACAGGAAGTCGCGCAGCTTCATCGGATGCTCGACCCGCACGCAGCCGGAGCTGAACGCCCGTGGCCCCTTGTCGAACAGCGCCTTGCTCGGCGTGTCATGCAGGTACACCGAGAACGGGTTGGGGAACCGAATGACCATCTGCCCCAGCGGGTTGCGCGGCCCGGCGTCCTGACGCAGAAGGATGTTGCCGGGGTTGTCCCAGTCGATGTCGGCGGCGGCCAGCGGCTGGCCGTTGGCGTCGAGCACTTGCAGATTCTGACGGCTGAGGAAGGTCTGGTCCTTGCGGATCTCCGGCAGTTTGTCTTCCTTCCAGATGGTCGGCGGCACGGTCCAGGTCGGGTTGAGTGTCAGACGCGTGACCCGGGATTTGAGCAACGGGGTCTGGCGTTCGGCGCGACCGACCTGGGTACGGGTCTGCCACACCGGCAGGCCACCCTGATACAGCGTCAATTCGGCAGCGGCGACGTTGACCAGCAAACCGTCCGGCTCCATGTCCTGAGCCATCCAGCGGAAACGTTCGAGATTGACCCGTAGCTGTTCGCGTCGGGTCAGCGGACTGATGTTGAGTTCGGCAATCGTCCCCGGCCCCACCACCCCGTCAGCCTGCAATGAGTGAGTGGCCTGAAAACTTTTCACCGCCGCGACCAGTGCGCCGTGATAGGCGTTGTCCGGCGTGGCGACTGCACTGCTCAGATAACCTTCACTGTGGAGCCGCCGAGCCAGTTCCGGCACACGCTTGTCTTCCATGTCCGGACGCAGCAACGGGCCGTTGCCCACCGACGTCCATTGGGGCAAGGCTTGCAGGCGCTGCGCCGCATACAGGTGGCGCAGATTCTGATATTGCGCCAGACGCGGACGGGCCAGATCGAAGGCGGCTGGAATGTTGCGCATGCCCGGCACGGCGATGGCAAGCAATTCAACCTGACGGTCGCGTGGCGTTTCGTCGGAATGCCACAAGGGTTCGAAGTGTGATTGCAACAGGCGCCCGTAATGCAAATCCTGCAAGGCCTGGAGGTAGTAGCGGCTGATCTCGATGTCGGCGCACAGCTCGCCGTCGTGCGGCGCGGTGAGCGCCACCGGATAACGTGTCGGGTTCAAGCCATCGTCGGCCAACAGCTGCAATTGCGCATGCAAGGCCGGCAATTGCCCGCCATCCGCCCACACCGGCATCCAGTCCTGTTGCTGATAGAACGCCCGCAACTGATCCAGCGCCGGTCCATTGAGACGGGTGCCGATTGCCGGACATGCCAACGGCAGATCGAGCAAAACGGCCTGCAGCGGACTTTGCGGCTCGACCGGCATTTCAGCCGGCGGCACCGGCAATGGCGCAAGCGGCTCCTCGGCGCAAGCGACAAACGGCGCAGCGAGCAAACAAATGCTCAAGTAGCATGCATACTTTTTGAACAACTGCTTTACTCCAATCCATGGCCGTCCTGATTGACGGTCAACCTTACCTCAGGTGCGGTGAACAGTCAGGCCCGATTCGCGGGCCTGCCGGGGACGACTGGACGTCAGGAGCCTAAGTGCCAAACAAGTAGCAAGTGGAGACTCACTTTAAATGTTGACGTTTTTGCGCCGACTTCTGCTGACTGCCACCGCCATTGGCGTGCTGACCAGCCCCGTTTTTGCCGCCGGCACCTCTTCGCCGGTTCTGTACACCAGCCTCGCCCACGCCGCTCCGGAACTCAATCCCCAGGCGCTGAAAGGTGCCTTGAACGCCATGCAATGTGCGATCAACAACGGCGCGAAGCAGTCCCGTCATCTGGCGATCATCGACTACTCGCAGCCGTCCACCGAACGCCGCTTGTGGATCTTCGACCTGACACGCAAGACATTGGTGTTGCGCGACCTGGTGGCCCACGGTTCGAACTCCGGGGAAAACTTCGCCACCCGCTTCTCCAACCGTGAAGGCAGTTTTCAATCCAGCCTCGGCCTGTTCCGCACCCAGGAAAGTTACCAGGGCACTCACGGTTACTCGCTGCGCATGGACGGTCTGGAGCCCGGCGTCAACGATATGGCCCGTGACCGCGCCATCGTGATCCACGCCGCCGACTACGTGAACCCGTTCTGGAGCAAACGTACGGGCCGCCTGGGCCGCAGCCAGGGTTGCCCGGCCGTGCGGCCACAGGTCGCCAAACGGGTGATCGACAGCCTGAAGAATGGCCAATTCATGTTCTCCTGGTACCCGGATCAGCAGTGGCTGAAATCCTCGCCGTACCTCAACTGCCAGCCACAACAGATCGCGAGCATTCTCAGCACCCACGCCAGCTGAATACTCTGTGGGAGTGCGCTGGCTTCCACAGGTTCGGTTTATTACAGATTTGTCATCGAGTTGTCGGTTTGCCGAGCGGATCGCCCGGTAGCTTGAAGTTATCCCGGCCAGAACGCCGATCAACTTCAACGACTCGAGTGACCCATCATGAAAACCCTGATCCTCGCCTTCACCGCCCTCCTCGCCACCGGTTCCGTGTTCGCCGCGCCAGCACCGGACGCTGCCGTCATTCATGACAAAACCGGCTTCTTCGTGCACCTGGATGTCGACAAAGTCATCTCCAGCACCGATATTTCCCAGGCTTGCGGCGTGATCCCCGCGCAGCTCAACTACCTCGACCACCAGGGCCGTGAACATGTGCTGGACTATCAAGTGCAAGGCAGCGGCTGCATCAATGACAATTGAGGCACAGTGCCCATGAATATCCTTGTTGTCGAAGACGAACCCAAGGCCGGCAATTACTTGCTCAACGGCTTGCAGGAACTGGGCTACAGCGTGAGCCTGGCGCGAGACGGCGCCGACGGTCTGCACCTGGCGCTGGAGTTCGACTTCGACGTGATCGTTCTGGACGTGATGATGCCGAAAATGGATGGCTGGGAAGTCCTGCGCCGGCTGCGCAAGGAAACCGACACGCCGGTGCTGTTCCTCACCGCCCGCGACGACATCGCCGACCGGGTCAAGGGTCTGGAACTGGGCGCTGACGATTACCTGATCAAGCCGTTTTCCTTCGCCGAACTGGTGGCGCGCCTGCGCACCCTGACCCGGCGCGGGCCGATCCATGAAGAAGAGCAATTGCAAGTGGCCGATCTGCAGATCGACGTGCTCAAGCGCCGGGTCGTTCGCGCCGGCAACCGGGTCACCCTGACCAACAAGGAATTCGCGTTGCTGCAACTGTTCGCCACCCATACCGGGCAAGTGCTGTCGCGTTCGCTGATCGCCTCGCGGGTGTGGGACATGAATTTCGACAGCGACACCAACGTGGTCGATGTCGCCGTACGCCGCCTGCGGGCGAAGATCGACGATCCGTTCCCGCTCAAGCTGATCCACAGCGTGCGCGGCATCGGCTACCGCTTCGATACCCAGCCATGAAAATCGCCGGCACGTACTCCCTGACCTTGCGTCTGGCGCTGGTCTTCGCCGTGCTCGCCTTCGCCGCACTGGCTGGCCTGGGCGCGGCACTTTACAACCAGCTGGAAGAGCAACTGACTCGCCGCGACGACATCCAGTTGGTCAGCCGCATCGATCAACTGCGCACCATCCTCAACGACAGCAACACGCTGGAATTGATCAAGACCAAACCGGCGCTGTTTCAGAACATGCTGGGCAACCGCGAAGCGCTCTTGACCATCAGCGCGCCGGGACAACCACCCTTGTTCGTGGTCAACCCCAGCGACCTGGCACTGCCGAGCGTGCCCGCCGTGCCGGTCGACCATGTCATGGCGCTCAACGACGTGCAGCACCTGCCAAGCATCAACGGCGTGCCGTTCTCGGCGGTGGCGGCCAGTATCGACTCTGGCGACCAGGGCAATCTGCAGGTACTCATCGCCAAGGTGATGAGCGAGCGCACGGCGATGCTCGCCAATTACCGGCTCAGCGTGTACGGCCTCGCGTCACTGGCGGCGATTGTGCTGGCGCTGGTCGGCTGCCTGCTGGTGTATCGCGGCTTGCTGCCGCTGCGGCGGATTGCGCGGCATGCCCACGGCATCGGCATCGCCAACCTTGGCGAACGGCTCGACAGCCAAGGCACGCCCCGGGAACTGCAGCCGATGATCGAGTCTTTCAATGCGATGCTGGACCGGCTCGACAAAGGGGTTGCGCAACTGAGCCAGGTCTCCACCGACATGGCCCACGAACTGCGCACGCCGATCAACAACCTGCTCGGCGAGACCCAGGTCGCCCTGCAACAGAACCGCAGCGTCGACGCCTATCAACAGTTGCTCGCCTCCAACGTCGAAGAACTCGAACGGCTGGCGCGGATGCTCGACAACATGCTGTTTCTCGCCCGCACCGACCCTGCCAGCGCATTGAGCCAGCGGCAGGAGCTGGACGCCGGCGATGAGATGCAGCGCATTGCCGATTACTTCGAGGGATTGGCGGCGGACGTCGGCGTCACTATCGAGGCCAGTGGCAGCGGTGTGATCTGGGCCGAGCCGATGCTGCTGCGTCGGGCCCTGGCCAATCTGTGCGCCAACGCGATCAAGTACGGCGCGGCGGATTCGACGTTGCAGGTCGAAGCCATCGCCGAAGCGGACGGCAGCTACCTGCGGGTACGCAATCAGGGCGCGACCATTCCTGCCGAGCATCTGTCGCGACTGTTCGAGCGCTTCTACCGTGTCGATCCGTCCCGCGAGCGCTCGGCCCAATCCAACGGACTGGGCCTGTCGATTGTCGCGACCATCATGCAGTTGCATCAGGGTCGCTACAGCGTCAGCAGTGCCGACGGCATTACCTGCTTTGAACTGTTCTTTCCGGCCCGACAACTTCGGGATTGAGTGCCCTTTGTGGGAGCGAGCCTGCTCGCGATAGCGTCGGATCAGCCAGCTTAATCAGCGCCGGACACTCCGCATCGCGAGCAGGCTCGCTCCCACAGGGCTGCAGCCAAGGCCGAGGGCAGCGATCATTAATGCCGTGGCAACGCCAAAAGTGACATGTAATCCGCTGGCAATCACTTCAGTCGATGCCTGAGTCGGATCGTCCGTGGCCAGTGCAAACACCGCACCCATCGCCGCCGCCCCGGTGATCAGCCCCAGGTTGCGCGACAGCCCGAGCATGGCCGAGACCACGCCGCGCTGATCCTGAGCAACGCCGGACATCAACCCGGTGTTATTGGCAGCCTGGAACAGCGCATAACTCAAGGCCACCACCGTGATCGGCAGCACGTATGCAAGCACTCCGAAACTCACCGGAAACAGCGCCAACAGACCACATCCGCAGGCCAGGCCGAGCAACGCACCCGGCACCATCCGCCGCGCACCGAAACGATCCACCAGACGCCCGGCCGGTACGCCGCTGAACGCCGCCAGCAACGGCCCGATCGACAACACCAGTCCGACCTGCGTGCTGGTGAGGCCCAAGCCTCGGCTCAGGTAAAACGGCCCAACCACCAGCGTGGTCATCATCACTGTCGTGACCAGCAAGGTCAGCGCCAGACTGCTGCTGATTCGCGTGTCGGTGAACAATGACAGGTGAATCAGTGGCGCCTTGCTCCGTTTCTCGACCAGGATGAACAAGCCCACGCCCAACAGGCTGAGCAACAACAACGTCGGGGTTAGTCCTTCGATTGTCATCGCCAGCGCATAGGCCGCCAGCGTCAGCATCAGCACGGCGGTGCCGGGATAATCAAATGCAACACCCGAGCGTGCGGTTCGATCCTTCGGCAAATAGCGATAAACCAACCACGCATTGAGCAATCCCAACGGCACGTTGATCACAAAGATCGACTGCCAGCCGACATGCGCCATCAACAGCCCACCGAGCGACGGCCCGAGAGTCGTGCCGGTCGCCGACATCGTGGCCAACAACCCCATCGCACTGCCGGCCCGGGATTTGGGCACCGCATCGGCGACCAGCGCCACCGTCAATGCGAACATGATCGCCGCGCCAAGGCCTTGAACCGCCCGCGCACCGATCAGCCAGGCAAGGTTCGGCGCCAGTGCGCAGGCCAGCGAAGCTGCGGTAAAGATGCCGATGCCGATCAACAGCAAGCGCCGCCGACCGAAGCCGTCACCCAACCGCCCGACGCTGACAATCAACGTGGTCACCACCAGCAGATAGGCCAGCACGATCCACTGCACTTGTTGAAACGTCGCATCGAACGCCGCCGCCAGCGTGGGCAATCCGGCGTTGGCGATGCTGGTGTCGAGTGACGGCATCAACATCGACAGCGCCAGACTGGTCAGCGCCCAGCGGGCTGAAGGGCTCAGGGGTTCTCGGTGCATGGGGGCTCACAGGGCAGAAGTCATGGGGCATAGCCTGAGCCTCGACAATACGAGGCGCAAGACGCATGCTTTGCACTTGATACCTGCATGGAACGCCATGTCATGAATGCACCGGATCTGAACCTGTTGATCACCCTCGACGTGTTGCTGAGCGAAGGCAGCGTCGCCCGTGCCGCCGAGCGCCTGCGGCTGAGCCCTTCCGCCATGAGCCGGGCGCTGGCCCGGCTGCGGGAAACCACCGGGGATCCGCTGCTGGTGCGCGCCGGGCGAGGACTGGTGCCGACCCCGCGCGCGCTGGAGCTGCGCGACCGGGTCAGTTACCTGGTGCAGGAAGCCGAAGCGGTTTTGCGCCCGGCAGAAGTGCTCGATCCCGGCCAGTTACGGCGCACCTTCACCCTGCGCAACACCGACGGCTTTGTCGAAACCTTCGCCGCCGCCCTGCTCGCCCGCATCGCCGAAGAGGCGCCCGGCGTGCGCCTGCGCTTTGTGCAGAAAGCCGACAAGGACAGCACGCTGCTGCGCGTAGGCCGGGTGGACCTGGAAACCGGCGTGGTCGACGACAGCACCGACCCGACGCTGCACAGCCGCATCCTGTTCCGCGATCAATGGATCGGTGTGGTGCGCGAGGGGCATCCGTTGAGCAGCGGCAAAGTCAGCGCAAAACGCTTTGCCGCAGGCCAGCACATTCTGGTGTCACGACGCGGACGCAGCAGCGGACCGGTGGACGAGGCGTTGCTTGCCTTGGGGCTGACGCGGGACATCGTCACCTCGTTCGGCGGGTTTTCGGCGGCACTGACCCTGGTCCGTGAATCTGACCTGATCGCCACCGTCCCGGAACGTCACACCAGCAAACTGCGAACGGGTCTGCACAGTTTCGCCCTGCCATTCCGGATGCCGGACATCAGCGTGTCTATGCTCTGGCACCCGCGCATGGACGCCGATCCGGCGCACCGCTGGTTGCGCAATTGCGTGCGGGAAGTCTGCGCCTAACGCGCATCCCCGCCGACGGGTTTATAGAACAGGAATTTTTTGGTCTCGGCGGTCTTGGTGTATTCCTTGGCCCAGCTCGGGTGAACGTTGCGGTCGTGGAAATACAGCGCGCCGTGAGTGCGGTCAGTGAGCTGACGGTTCAGCGCCTTGCCAGCGATTTCCTTGGCCAGCGCGTATTCAGCGTCTTCCTTGACCTGATCCGGACGCCCGTCGCACCACCAGGAAAACTGGCAGCTCCTGGTTTCCGAGCCCTGCTTGACTACCGCGCATACGGTGTCCGGAAACCCTTCATGGCCGAGCCGGTTCATCACCACGTTGGCCACCGCTTCCATTTCCGGGTTGTCCTTGCCCTTGGCTTCCCAATAGATACTGCGCGCCAGACAGGTGATCGGATCGTCCAGCGGCGCGGCGCCGGCCGGGTCGACCGCTTGCGCTTCGGTCGGGGTGATCGCTTCGGATCTCGGCGCCGGTGCTGCGCTGACTTTATCGGCGGCTTTTTCTTCCAGCACCTGAGCTTTCTCTTCGGCCTTCTCCTTGATTGGAGCTTGCTCGGTCGCTGATGCGGCACCACTCACCAAGGTAAACACGAGGCAACAAAACAAAGCCTTCAATCCCATGATCGATTCTTCCGGCAGCGCCCGTCGCGGGCAAAGTGTTATGTGGATGAAACGCCCGGATTACGGGGGCTTCGCAGAGTGTAGACGGCAAAAACCCCAGCAACGTTCCGTACTGAAATCCGCGTTATAAAGAAAAAGACATTGCACGAACCGGGGCCCTTTCGCGCATGATGTGCGCACTCAGCCCAAGGGAGATTTCCATGCGCTTCATGCCATCCGTTCTGCGACTCGCCGCGTTGTCCATGGGCGTCGCGCTGGCCACTTCGGCCATGGCCGCCGACGAGTCGCAATTGATTGAATCGATCAACAGCTACCGCAGCCAGCCGCAGCGCTGTGGCACTCAAGCGTCGAGCGAACTGCCGCCGCTGTCGGCTGATCCGCGCCTGATTCTGCCGGCCAGCGGCGTGGTGGATTTGCAGCAAGCGATGTCCAGCGCACGCTACCCGATGGTCAACGTGCAGGCGATTACTCTGAACGGGCCACGGGATGCGGCGTCGGCGATGAAGGCGATTCAGGAAAGTTTCTGTCAGGTGGTGCTGGATCCGCAGTTCGTCGATATCGGCGTCAGCCGGGCTGATCGTGACTGGCGCATCACCCTGGCGCGACCGCTGCTGTCCGCCCGTCTGGGCGATGGGCAAGCCGAAGGCCAGAAGCTGCTCGAACAACTCAACGCTGCCCGCGCCCAACCGCGCCAGTGCGGCGGTCAGGCGTTCGCAGCGACTGCGCCGCTGGCGTGGAATGCCGTGCTCGGCGGCGTCGCCCAGGAACACAGCCGCGAAATGGCCAACAACAATTATTTCGACCACAAGGACCGAGACGGCCGCACCCCCGGCGACCGCGCCGAACTGGCCGGTTACAGCGGTCAGCAAGTCGGCGAGAACATCGCCGCCGGGCAGGACACGGTGCAGAAAGTCGTCGCCGGCTGGCTCGCAAGTCCCGGCCATTGCGCCAACCTGATGAACCCGCAATACCGCGAACTGGGCGCGGCCTATGCGGTAGATCCGAAAAGCAGCGCAGGCATCTATTGGACGGCAATGTTTGGCGCCGAGTAATGCTCGCCGCGCAAAACCGCCGGCAGTCGCTGAAATCTTCAGGTGGGGCCCGGTTCGGCAACCGCCCGTCAAAGGTGTCTGATCGCTAAAGATGAACACCTCATCGACAGCATCAATCAGCCGGTCATTAATAGTGATTGGACACCCCTGAAAGTTGCCCATAACCTGCGCCGTCCCCTGCCGTTGATGTCGGCTTTTCATCCCGTTGAGGCTGCCATGTCAGAGCGCGTGCTGATCGATGGTTACAACCGGCGCGTCGACTACCTGCGCATGTCGGTCACCGACCGCTGCGACTTTCGCTGTGTGTATTGCATGGCCGAGGACATGCAGTTCCTGCCACGCCAACAGGTGCTGACCCTCGAAGAGATCTACCAACTGGCGCAGAGCTTCGTCGCACTGGGCACCCGCAAGATTCGCCTCACCGGCGGCGAACCGCTGATCCGTCCCGGCGTCGTCAAGTTGTGCCAACAGATCGCGGCCCTGCCCGGCCTTCGCGAACTGTGCCTGACCACTAACGGCTCGCAACTCGGCAAACTGGCCGCCCCGCTGTTCGATGCCGGGGTCAAACGCCTGAACATCAGCCTCGACAGCCTCGATCCCGCACGCTTCAAACAAATGACCCGTACTGGCGACCTGGCTCAGGTGATCGACGGCATCGACGCGGCACGCAAAGCCGGATTCACCCGCACTAAACTCAACTGCGTGGTGATGCAAGGCCGCAACGATCACGAGATCAACGATCTGGTGCAGTTTGCCATCGAGCGGGATCTGGACATTTCCTTCATCGAGGAAATGCCACTGGGGATCATCAGCGAACACAGCCGCGCCGAGTCATTTTTTTCCAGTACTCAGGTGCGCGAGCGGATCGCCGAGCGCTACACCCTGGTCGATTCCGCCGAATCGACCCAGGGCCCGTCGCGCTACTGGCGGCTGGCCGAAGCGCCGCACATTCGCCTGGGGTTCATCTCTCCCCACAGCCACAATTTCTGCGGCACTTGCAACCGGGTTCGGCTGACGGTCGAGGGGCGTTTGCTACTGTGTCTGGGTAACGAACACTCCGTCGATCTGAAGGCCGTGTTGCGTGCACATCCAGGGCAACCGGAACGGCTTGAGAAAGCGATCATCGAAGCCATGAAGCTCAAGCCCTATCGGCACAACTTCGAAGTGAGCGACGACGTGCAAGTGGTGCGTTTCATGAACATGACCGGTGGCTGACCCGCCACGTTTTCAAGGCAGAGCCGCATGATCATCAGGCCCAAGGTCAATCAATTCGCCATTCTCTTCACCCTCAAGGGCTCGATTGCCAAACGCATTGCCCTGCGCGCCCTGATGGTCACGCTGCTGGCGTCGGCCATCGTGCTGGTGGAAATGCTTCACCCGAGCAATTTCACCAAGGTCAACGCGACACCGTTCACCCTGCTCGGCCTGTCACTGTCCATCTTCATGAGTTTTCGCAACAACGCCTGCTACGACCGCTGGTACGAAGCGCGCAAGGCCTGGGGCGAAATCATCGTGCACGTGCGTTCGGTGATCCGTGAAACCCATGTCATCCGCGAATCGAGCGAACGGCGGCCCATGCTGCTCAACCTTTGCGGTTTCGCTCATGCCCTGAATGCGCGGCTGCGTCGGGAAGACGAAGCGGCTGCAAGTGCCGAATGGATCACGCCGCAGCACGATGCTCAGGTGCCGGACTACAGCAGTCGGATCCTGCAAACGGTCGGCCAGCAATGTTCGCAGTTGCATGAGGCCGGTGAACTCAACGAGTGGCGCTATATGCTGCTGGCCAATCACCTGACCAGCCTGACGCAGGCACAAGCGGTGTGCGACCGGATCAAGAACACCCCTTTGCCGTTCCCCTACACCTTGCTGCTGCATCGCACGATTTACCTGTTCTGCATCCTGCTGCCGTTCGCCATGGCCGAGCCGCTGGGCTGGCTGACGCCGCTGTTCACGGCGATTGTCAGCTACACCTTCTTTGGGCTGGATGCGATTGCCGATGAACTGGAAGACCCTTTCGGCCGGGATGAAAACGATTTGCCGACCGATGCGCTGGTACGCAGCATCGAACGGGACATTCTGGCGGAGTTGGGGACCGAGACGCTGCCACCGGCACTCAAGCCAGTCGATTACATACTCAGCTGAAGCTGATGCACCACTGGCTCCCACAAAGGGCATGTGGTGTTTTCTGGATCGGGTCAGTCCAGATGCGCCCAGGTCATGCGAAACGACGCTCCACCCCACGCAGAATCACCGACCTCGACCTGCCCGCCATGGGATTGCGACACTCGCCGCACCAGCGCCAGACCAAGCCCGAAGCCGCCCGTGCGACGGTCGCGGCTGGCGTCCAGGCGCGAGAACGGTTCGAAGATTTTCTCCCGCCCCTCCAGCGGCACCCCCGGCCCGTCATCGTTGACCTGCACTTCGTATTGATCATCAATGCGCACCAGCGACACCTCGACCCGGTGCTCGGCATACCGAATGGCATTGCGCAAAAGATTGATCACTGCCCGCGCCATGAACCGCGGTTCGATCCGCACCTCATCGACCCGGCAATCGACGATCAACAGCTGCACCCCGGCCGCCTCAGCCTCCAGCGCCACGCTGCCGACCACACTGTCGAGCCAGTTGGCAGCCTGGATATTCTCGCGGGTTATCACCGTCGCGCCACGTTCGAGGCTGGCGTAGGTCAACAGTTCGGAAACCATTTCCTCCAGCTCGCCGAGGTCGGCGTACATGTCGGCGATCAGTTCGCGATTCTGACTGGCATCCGGTTGCTGTTTGAGCTGATCAAGTTCGAACGAAAGCCGAGCAATTGGCGTGCGCAGTTCATGGGACACGGCGTTGGTCAATTCGCGCTGATTGGCGATCAGGCCTTCGATGCGCGCCGCCATCAGGTTGAAGTGTCCGGCGAGGTCGCGGATGTTTGAACGCTTGGACAGCTGGATCCGAACAGAAAGGTCATTGTCGCCAAATCGTTCGGCTGCCAGGCGCAGTTTTTCCAGGTCGCGCCAGTGCGGACGCACCCAGAAGAACAGCACGATGCCGATCATCACCGCGATCATCAAATACGCCCCGGCGATGTAGAACGGCATCAGGCTCGGCTCGGCCGGCAGCTTGATACTGAGCAGTTGCGGACCGCCGTCGATCGAGGCGATGTATTGCGTGTACTTGTCGCGAATCACCAGCAGGCCCTCGGCCAGCTCGGCTTTTTCCTTGTCGTTCAGGGCCAGTTGATCGGCCTGAACCAGTGACAGCCCCAAACCATAGTGCGGGCGGATTGCTTCCAGTTGTCGCTCCCGGGCCGGGCCGTCCAGATCGCGCAGTTGCTCACCCAGGGTCCAGGCCTGACCGCGCACGGCTTCGCGGTTGTAATCCTGCATCTGATAATCGAGCAACGCGTCAAACGTGCGCTCGACCGTTTGCAGCGCCAGTACCAGTCCGACCGTCATGACCAGAAACAGCCCGAAGAATAACCGCAGCATCTACAACTCCCACGCGAACGGATTGAACAGGTAACCCTTGCCCCACACGGTCTTGATACACACCGGTTCACGGGGATTGTCCTTGAGTTTGTTACGCAATTTGCTGATGTACACGTCGACGCTGCGGTTGAGTCCATCGAACGCGATACCGCGCATGCGGTTGAGAATGTCATCGCGCGAGAGAATCTTGCCGGCGGCGCTGGCCAGCAGCCACAGCAATTCGAACTCCATGGTGGTCAGCTCGATCAGTTCGCCCGCCAGTCGGACTTCACGGCAACTGCGGTCGATGATGAGGTTGCCGAACTCCAGCATGCTGACCACGCCGCTGTCCGGCAACTGGCGACGCTGCAGGGCACGCAGGCGTGCGAGCAGAACCGGCGGCTTGATCGGCTTGATCACGTAGTCGTCGGCCCCGGACTCCAGACCCAGAATATGGTCAAGGTCGTCTTCCTTGGCCGTCAGGATGACAATCGGCGTGTCCGACACGCTGCGGATTTCCCGGCACACATGCAGGCCGCTTTGCCCCGGCAGCATCAAGTCGAGCACCACCACCTTGGGCTTGAATTCGAGAAACGCGGCCACGGCCAGATCGCCGCGATGCACCGTGCGCACATCAAAGCCGTGTTGTTCGAGAAAGTGGGCGATCAGCGCGGCCAGCCGCTCATCGTCTTCCACCAGCAGGACTCTGCCAAAACCCAGGTTATCCATAACAACCGCCGCCAACCGCTTTGTGAAGTGGGCGACATTATGCGGGCATTCAATGGCGAGTCGTTTACGCCAGACAGCAAAAACCGGCCTCTGGGGCCGGTTTTCGTTGATCTTTCATACTCTTAAGAGTTTTTAACAATTCATGCCGCGACGGGTACGCCACTGTGGAAACGGAATTCCTCGTCCGGCGATTCGATGAGATCCTGTTCGGCGGCGCGGACTCTCTCGATCACCTGGGCGATATCCTTGGCATCACCGTATTGGTAGGCCAGTTTCAGGTAACCCTGGAAATGCCGGGCCTCGCTTTTCAGCAGGCCGAAGTAGAACTTGCCGAGTTCTTCGTCCAGATGCGGCACCAGCGCTTCGAAACGCTCGCAACTGCGTGCTTCGATGAAGGCGCCGACCACCAGGGTGTCGACCAGTTTCACCGGTTCGTGGCTGCGCACCACTTTGCGCAGGCTCGAGGCATAACGGCCGGCGTGGAGCTGACGCAGTTCGATCTTGCGCCGCTTCATGATGCGCATCACCTGTTCGTGGTGCACCAGTTCTTCCCGGGCCAGACGCGACATCATGTTGATCAGATCGACGTGGGAATGGTACTTGGCGATCAGGCTCAACGCGGTGCTGGCGGCCTTGAACTCGCAGTTCTTGTGGTCGATCAGCAGGGTCTCCTGATCGGCCAGCGCGGCTTCAACCCAGGCGTCAGGCGTGCGGCAACCAAGGAATTCGTGGATTTCGGGAAGGATCATGGGGCTCACGGTCAAAGGTGTTCGAGCGAAGGGCGCCGATTATACCGGCCTGCCCGCAGACCACCAGCGCCAGCCCTTGATATGCATCAAGTCGCAGGCGCATCAGCAGCAACTATAGTTGTGCAACGCCGTGCCTTTTCATTGCTGGAGACTCACTCATGCAAGCCATTCGCAGCATTCTGGTGGTCATCGAACCCGAACACGCGGAAAGCCTGGCGCTCAAGCGCGCCAAGCTGATCGCCGGGGTGACCCAGGCCCATCTGCACCTGCTGGTCTGCGACAAGAAGCACGATCACGCCGGCATGCTCAGCGTGCTCAAGGCCGCGCTTCTGGCGGACGGCTACAGCGTCACCACCGAACAGGCGTGGAACGAGAGCCTGCACGAAACCATCATCGACGTGCAGCAGGCCGAAGGCTGCGGGCTGGTGATCAAGCAGCACTTCCCCGACAGCTCGCTGAAAAAGGCCCTGCTGACCCCGGCGGACTGGAAACTGCTGCGCCACTGCCCTACTCCGGTGCTGCTGGTGAAAACCGCCGGTTCATGGAAGGACAAGGTGATTCTGGCGGCGGTCGACGTCGGCAATGCCGATGGCGAACACCGTCATCTGCATACCACCATCATCGACCATGGCTTCGACATCGCCAGCCTGGCCAAGGGGCATCTGCACGTGATTACCGCTCATCCGTCACCGATGCTGTCGGCGGCGGACCCGACGTTCCAGCTCAAGGAAACCATCGAGGCGCGCTATCGCGAGCAATGCCGGGCGTTTCAGGCTGAGTTCGACATTGATGACGCTCACCTGCACGTCGAGGAAGGCCCGGCGGATGTGCTGATTCCGTTCATGGCGCACAAGCTGCAGGCGGCAGTGACGGTGATTGGCACCGTGGCGCGCAGCGGGGTATCGGGGGCGTTGATCGGCAATACGGCCGAACAGGTGCTGGATCAGCTGGAGAGTGATGTGCTGGTACTTAAACCGCAGGAGGTCGAGGATCATCTGGTAGAGCTGGCGGTCAAGCATTAAGGCCTGCGGTGCCTGAACCGGCCCCTTCGCGAGCAAGCTCGCTCCCACAGTGGTTTTGTGAACGACATTAATCCAATGTGGGAGCGAGCTTGCTCGCGAAGCTTTTGACCTTCAGTCGCCGAGGGCATCCTTGAGGAAACCGGGCGCGATGTAACGCTGATAGTGCGCTTCCGACAGCAGGAAAAATTCCCGATCAATGGCATCGCGCAGTTCCGGAAGGTTCCAGTCGCGAAATTCCGGCAGCAGCACCATTCCGTAGGCTTCCAGATTAATGATCACCCGCGCGCCCCGGGCGATCAGCTGATAGGCCCAGCAATATTCCGACTGATGCGGCACGAAGCGGATCTTGCGCTGTTCCAGTTGCAGACGCAGGCGCGCCGGATCGAAGACCTCGACCTTGCTCGCCATCACTTGTGACAGCAATTGCTCGAGACGCAGCCAGACCGCGCGCTTTTCTTCCTCGTTGTAAGCGTTCCAATGGATCACTTCGTGGTGGAAACGCTTGCAGCCACGGCACACCAGATCACCGTAAACGGTGGAGCAGAGGCCGACGCAGGGGGTCTTGATGGTCTGATTGGGCATAGAATGGGCAAAACACTTGAAACGCGGAACAGGTCGGCATGTTAGCCCTTTGTCCGCCATTCATCACCCCTCAAACGTCAGGGACAAGCGCTGGATCAAGGTTTGCCCTACCCGTACACAACGCCACCAAAGTCCAATAGAGCGCGACTTACCTTTAAATTTTTTTTGCCGTAGAATCAGCCAGCCTTTTTAGGCGCCAATGTCCGTTAGAAGCTGTTTTCAAAGCGTCACGAGCACAGTCGTTCCTTCAGAGCGGTGTTGGCGTAAGGTTTTTCCAGCGGGGAAAAGCCAAACGCCAACCCTCATCAGCTCCCCGTTCTGCAGGCGTAAAACTTTGAAAGCAGCTTCTGTAAGGAATTGCCGGTAATTCTGGCCGAACGACCCACAACGTCGTGAGGAGCATGAGTACGGCAATTTCGGGATGAGCGTCCCGGACACCCATTTGGGACCACTGATGAGGGTAATAACTGTGCTTGAAGCCTACCGCAAACATATCGAAGAGCGTGCAGCCCTGGGTATCGTTCCCCAGCCGCTTAACGCCGAACAAACTGCAGGCCTGGTCGAGCTGCTGAAGAATCCTCCGGCTGGCGAAGAAGCTTTCCTCGTTGACCTGATCACCAATCGCGTACCACCAGGAGTGGACGAAGCCGCCTACGTCAAGGCCGGTTTCCTCTCCGCACTGGCCAAGGGCGAAGTCTCCTCCCCTCTGCTGGACAAGAAGCGCGCTGTAGAACTGCTCGGCACCATGCAGGGCGGCTACAACATCGTGACCCTGGTTGAACTGCTGGACGACGCCGAGCTGGCGCCAGTGGCTGCCGAAGAACTCAAGCACACCCTGCTGATGTTCGATGCCTTCCACGACGTGGCTGAAAAAGCCAAGAACGGCAACGTTCACGCCAAGGCCGTGCTGCAATCCTGGGCTGACGGCGAGTGGTTCAAGAAGCGCCCTGTGCTGGCCGACAAGATCAGCCTGCGCGTCTTCAAGGTGACCGGCGAGACCAACACCGACGACCTGTCCCCTGCTCCAGACGCCTGGTCGCGTCCTGACATCCCGCTGCACGCCCTGGCCATGCTGAAAATGGCCCGTGACGGCATCGTTCCGGACGAGCAAGGCAAGACCGGCCCGATGAAGCAGATCGAAGAAATGCGCGGCCAGGGCTTCCCTATCGCCTACGTCGGTGACGTGGTCGGTACCGGTTCCTCGCGTAAATCGGCGACCAACTCGGTTCTGTGGTTCTTCGGCGACGACATCCCTTACGTGCCGAACAAGCGCGGCGGCGGTTTCTGCTTCGGCAGCAAAATTGCTCCGATCTTCTACAACACCATGGAAGATGCCGGCGCACTGCCAATCGAGTTCGACGTATCGAACATGAACATGGGCGACGTGATCGACCTGTACCCGCACGCTGGCAAAGTCTGCAAGCACGGTACCGACGAAGTCATCACCACCTTCGAAATGAAGACCCCGGTCCTGCTGGACGAAGTCCGCGCCGGCGGCCGTATCCCGCTGATCATCGGCCGTGGCCTGACCGAGAAGGCTCGCGCCGAACTGGGTCTGCCAGCGTTCGACCTGTTCAAGAAACCTGAAGCACCGGCCGAAAGCACCAAGGGTTACACCCTGGCGCAAAAAATGGTCGGCAAGGCTTGCGGTCTGGCAGAAGGCAAAGGCATCCGTCCTGGCACCTACTGCGAACCGAAGATGACCACCGTAGGTTCTCAGGACACCACCGGTCCAATGACCCGTGACGAACTGAAAGACCTGGCGTGCCTGGGCTTCTCCGCTGACCTGGTGATGCAGTCCTTCTGCCACACCGCGGCGTATCCAAAGCCGATCGACGTGACCACCCACCACACCCTGCCTGACTTCATCATGACCCGCGGCGGTGTTTCCCTGCGTCCGGGCGACGGCATCATCCACTCGTGGCTGAACCGTATGCTGCTGCCGGACACCGTGGGTACCGGTGGTGACTCGCACACCCGTTTCCCGATGGGCATCTCGTTCCCGGCCGGTTCCGGTCTGGTCGCGTTCGCCGCTGCCACCGGCGTCATGCCGCTGGACATGCCGGAATCGATCCTGGTGCGCTTCAAAGGCAAAATGAAACCTGGCATCACCCTGCGTGACCTGGTTCATGCCATTCCTTACTTCGCCATTCAGAACGGTCTGCTGACCGTCGAGAAGAAAGGCAAGAAAAACGCCTTCTCCGGCCGCATCCTGGAGATCGAAGGCCTGGAAGGTCTGACCCTGGAACAGGCGTTCGAACTGTCCGACGCCTCGGCCGAACGTTCGGCTGCCGGTTGCACCATCAAGCTGTCGAAAGAGTCGATCACCGAGTACCTTAACTCCAACATTACCCTGCTGCGCTGGATGATCGGCGAAGGCTACGGCGATGCGCGTACTCTGGAACGTCGTGCTCAAGCGATGGAAGCCTGGGTTGCCAACCCTGAGCTGATGGAAGCCGATGCAGACGCCGAATACGCCGAAGTCATCGAAATCGATCTGGCCGACATCAGCGAGCCTGTACTGTGCGCGCCGAACGACCCGGACGACGCCCGTCTGCTGTCCAGCGTTGCTGGCGAGAAGATCGACGAAGTGTTCATCGGTTCGTGCATGACCAACATCGGTCACTTCCGCGCTGCCGGTAAACTGCTGGATCAGGTCAAGGGTCAGCTGCCAACCCGTCTGTGGCTGTCGCCGCCGACCAAGATGGACGCTCACCAACTGACCGAAGAAGGCTACTACGGCATCTACGGCAAGGCCGGTGCGCGCATGGAAATGCCAGGCTGCTCGCTGTGCATGGGTAACCAGGCACGCGTCGAGCCGAACAGCACCGTGGTGTCGACGTCGACCCGTAACTTCCCGAACCGTCTGGGCGACGGCGCGAACGTCTACCTGGCTTCGGCTGAGCTGGCGTCCGTTGCTTCGATCCTGGGTCGCCTGCCGACCGTCGAGGAGTACATGGAATACGCTGGCAAGATCGACAGCATGGCGGCCGATGTTTACCGCTACCTGTCCTTCGACCAGATTGCCGAGTTCCGTGAAGCTGCTGCGAACGCCAACATTCCGGTCGTTCAAGCCTAACGCTGCAACGCAATGAAAAACGCCGCCCATCGCGAGATGTGCGGCGTTTTTTTATGCCTGCTGAACGATCAATTACAAACCATACCGGCACAAAAAAGGCCGACCTGCGAGGCAGATCGGCCTTTCTGTTTCACAAGATCAAACGGGATCTTGTGTTGAACCTCAAGCAGTCAGCGAGTAGATCAACGCCGAAATCGCCACCAGACCCACTGCGGTGACAAACACGTTCGACATCTGCCCACGATAACGGGCCATCGCCGGCACTTTGCGGATCGCGTACATCGGCATCAGGAACAGGATCGCCGCGATGACCGGGCCACCGATGGTTTCGATCATGCCGAGAATGCTCGGGTTCAGGGTCGCCACGATCCAGCACACCACCAGCATGAACGCTGCGACGATGCGATCCAGAGCCTTGGCGCCTGGACGCTTGCCGCTCTTGACGATCAACCCCTTCAGGCCTTCGCTGGCACCGATGTAGTGGCCGAGGAACGACTTGGAGATAGCCACGAACGCAATCAGCGGTGCCGCGAACGCGATGGTCGGGTTGCTGAAGTGGTTGGCCAGGTACGACAGGATCGACAGGTTCTGCGCCTTGGCTTCCGCCAGTTGCTCTGGCGACAGGGTCAGCACGCAGCTGAAGACGAAGAACAGCACCATCACCACCATCAGCAGGTGGGCGCGGGACAGGATCTGCGAGCTACGCTCGTCGGCGTGGACGCCGTAACGACGCTTCTGATCCACCGCAAACGCCGAGATGATCGGCGAGTGGTTGAACGAGAACACCATCACCGGAATCGCCAGCCACAACGTGTGCAGCAGCGCCGACGGTGCCGGCACCTGCGAAGCGGTGGTCAGGATGCCGCCGTTCCAGTGCGGAATCAGGTACACCGCCAGGAACAGCAGCGCGACGATGAACGGATACACCATCAGGCTCATGGCCTTGACGATCACTTGCTCGCCGCAGCGCACCACAGCCAGCAGGCCGAGGATCAGCACGAACGACAGCAGCGCGCGCGGTGGCGGCGTGATGTGCAGTTGGTGTTCGAGGAAACTGGCGACCGTGTTGGTCAGGCCGACGCTGTAGATCAGCAGGATCGGGAAGATCGCGAAGAAGTACAGCAGAGTGATCAGCGCACCGGCCTTGATGCCGAAATGCTGTTCCACCACGTCAGTGATGTCGGCGCCTTCGCGACCGGAAAGCACGAAGCGGGTCAGACCGCGGTGTGCGTAGAACGTCATCGGGAAGGCCAGCAGCGCGAGGATCACCAGCGGCCAGAAGCCCCCCAGACCTGCGTTGATCGGCAAAAACAGGGTACCGGCGCCGATGGCCGTCCCAAACAGTCCCAACATCCAGGTAGTGTCATGGCGATTCCAGCTCGACAGTTCGGCTGGTGCTGCCGCTTCAAAGCGTTGTTCGACGCTATTGGCCTGATCATTCATCCGGTCGGATCTCCGCATTCCGGTCACTTGCCACTCGGTCAGGACGCGTCGGAAAAAACCGACAGACATGCTCCGGCCGAAACAGGGGCGCGATTCTCCGCGATAAATGAGCAGAAGCAAAGACTTAGCTGAGGAATGGTTGTACGGAGCAGATTGGAGGCTTGTCGTTTTTGGGAAAAACTCTGTCGGCGCCAGATACGCCACATGTCGTTTTATGGCATGTACCGGCGCCAAATGAGCCATGGGAAAGCCCGATCAGATCGATCGGGCCAATATGAAGCCAAGGGACATGCAGAAGATGCCGAAGCCAAACAACCCCAACATCGGAAGCATTTCACCTTTGTGTTTGATGCGCATTCTTTCGACCCACTCATCGTGCTCTCGCTCTGAGCGTTCCATTCTGGCCTTGCGGTCATATGTACTCATGTTGATCTTCCTTTGAAGTTCATGGGCCTGACTGTTTTGAAAGGCGAACACTTAAAATTTGAAAAAAAATCCTGCTACTGCAGTGAATGCGGTCAACACCCCACCAAATACCGCGACTGGATACAGGTTCGCCTCCCACCTCAGCTTCTTTTCCTCCGCCAGCAGCTTTTGTCTTTCAGCCACGAGCTTTCGTGACTCATGTTCCAACCTGTCGAGTTCCAGGCTTTCACGATCGTTATGAAGCATTGGCCTTCCTTGGCTGATGGCAATTTCCGTCCGGGTTGCCGCTCCGTCCTGAAGAGCGCATCCCATCCTGCTCTCTATGGTTTCGCGCTTCTCACCCCGCCGCATAGCGGATGAATCCGGCAACACTCGTAGGCAACATCCGTAAATCCCGCAGGACGGTGCGTCCATTTCCTAACGTTTTTAAACAACCTCACCGTCTGGCATTTTTCGGCTATACCCAATGGCGAATTGACTGACATCCCCGTCCAGTCCCCTCGCCTGTGGAGCCATCCCATGCCTCTCGTCCGCGTCGACATCAAGAAAAACCCGGACCCGACGTTCGCCAAACGCATTGGCGAAGTGATTTACGCTGCCCTGCGCAGCGAGATCAATGTGCCGGAACACGACAATTTCCAGGTGCTGGCCGAGCACGACGACCAGCACTTCGTCTATGACCCGCAATACCTGGGGATCCAGCGCAGCGACGGCATCGTGTTCATCCAGCTGACCATCAGCGAAGGTCGCACCGTGGAAATGAAACAACGGCTGTTCCAGACCATTGCGCGCAACCTGAACCAGCAGTTGGCCGTGCGTCAGGAAGACGTGTTCATCAATCTGGTGGAAGTGAAAAAAGAGAACTGGTCGTTCGGCAACGGCATCGCCCAGTACGTGACCTGATTCTGTAACTGCCAGCGCCGACCTCACCTTCTGACGAAGCACCCGCGCGCTCCCCGCATCAGCTCCTACACTGCCTGATGCGGGGCCGTGCCAGCCATTGCCAAACCGCTCTGGAATCAGCACTCTGAACCGACTTTTGCGCCCGAAGACCGACGATCACAGGAGCCGAGCAATGCCCGCCACCGTTCTGGTACTGGTTGAAACCATCAATGACTATTTGCCGATTCTCGAACGTCAGGGTTTTCACCTGATTCTTGCGCCGACGCCTGCCGAACGCGCGCAAGCCATCGCCACCCACGGGGCACGGATCGACGCGGTGCTGACCCGTGGCCCGCTGGGTTTATATGCTGAAGAAATCGCCGCGTTGCCCGCGCTGAAAATCATCTGCGTGATCGGCGCCGGTTACGAACAGGTCGACCTGCAAGCTGCCAGCGACCGTGGGCTGACCGTAACCAACGGCGCCGGGGTCAATGCTTCGTCGGTGGCCGATCACGCCATGGCCATGCTGCTGGCGCTGGTGCGGGACATCCCGCGCTGCGATGCGGCGGTGCGTCGGGGCGAATGGCCGAAGATCATGCGCCCGTCGCTCGCCGGCAAACGCCTGGGGATTCTCGGGCTGGGTGCGGTGGGGATGGCGATTGCCAAACGCGCGGGCCTGGGCTTCGACATGGAGATCAGCTACCACAACCGTCAAGTGCGCAGTGACGTGCCTTACGCGTTCTGCTCGACCCCGACCGAACTGGCACGGGCCTCGGACTTTCTGGTGGTCGCCACACCCGGCGGCATCGGCAGCCAGCATCTGGTGACCCGCCCGGTGCTCGATGCCCTGGGACCCAATGGTTTTATCGTCAACATTGCCCGCGCCAGCGTGATCGCCACCGCTGACCTGATCAGCGCGCTGGAGCAACGTCGAATCGCCGGCGCAGCACTGGATGTTTTCGATCACGAGCCGCAAGTGCCCGATGCGCTGAAGGGCCTGAGCAATGTGCTTCTGACCCCGCACGTCGCCGGACTGTCACCTGAAGCCACCCAAGGCACCGTTGAGCTGGTGGGCAAGAATCTGGTGGCGTTCTTCTCCGGCCAACCGGTACTGACGCCGCTCCAGCTGCCGCCCAGACTCAATAACCAGCGCGTGCACTAAAGCACGCCGAGCAAAGTCCACAAACGCCGGGATTCGGCGTCCGCCGAAATCAGCTCGCCGAGCAATTCGCTCAACGGCTTGTTGCCCCACTCCACCCCGCGCCGGATCAGATACGGCACCGGGCTGTGGGGTTCGGTACGGGCCAGGTACTCGGCGATCAGCAGCAATTGCCGATAAGCCTCTTCACGACTGGCCGGTTCACGCGGCACTGGCGCGGCTTCGGGCGTGACCGTGACCGCCGCTTCAACCGGCGAGACCGCGACCGGCGCAGGCGGCGGTGCCGACAGCGGTTGTTGTGGGTGCATGGCGATGAACTCCTGAACCAGTGTCAACAACGCTTGAAGGGTGTCCTGCAACGGCCCGAGCCCCGGCCCCTGATGACCCAGAAACGCATCGCACCAGGCATCCAGACGCTGCAGGTGTTGCAGGCTCAGCAGCAGATTGCCTTGATGGCGCAGCCAGAACGCCATGGGCGTGGCCCGCACCTGCTCAATGAGTTTCTTGTGTTCGCTACGCGCAGTTTCGGCCGACGCCTTGGCACCTTTGGAGTCATTGGCCTGTACCTGCTGCACCTGAATCCGTCGCCAGGTTTCGAGGGTGTAACCCTCAAAATCGCTGTTGTTCGCGCCGAATAAAGGCACCCGGGTCAGCAGCACTTCGCTGTAACGACGCACCAGCCACTCCAGCGGAATCGCCCGCCACGACTGGTCACCGTCGTCGGCCTGCGGATGCAACTGTTCGGGATAGCGCTCACACAGACCGGCGATCAGCGCCAGACTGCCCGGCAGTCCATCGAGTGCCTGCAAGTGCAGCCAGGCCTCGCCCAGCCAGGCGCTGAGCATCAGATCCTTGCTGCGTTCGAGCAATAACGTGGTGGTGAGCCGCTCGACTTCCGGCCAGTTGGCCCGTTTCAGGGTCGATTGCCAGACGCCCGTGGGCAGACTCGCGTCGTCCTCGCGGCGAAGATCGCGCAACTGGTCGTACTCGCGCTCATAGCGCAGATCCGCACCACAGGGTGCATCGTCGCTGATGGGCGCGAGCAACTGATCGATCAGGTCCGGCAACGGGGTCGAGGGCAGGCTCACAAATCCTCCTTCTGCGCTTCAAGGGCGGCGGTGGTGCCGGTCACCTGGAACGGTGAACGCGGCGCGCGGGTCGGCAAAGGCGGAATCGACAACGGCAGCTTCGAGCCCTGGCTCATCAGCGACACGCGCACGAACATCCGGGTGAATTCGCTGGTGACGCTGTCGTTCTGCGCAGTGACCGGCAGGCGCAGGCTCAACGGAAAGTCGGTGTAATCCATGCTCGGCTGGCGCTGCACCGAGAAGTGTGCGCGCATCAGGCGCAACAGCGACCACGGCCCGCCATACTCCCAACCGGCCTCCAGATCACGCACCACCAGGTTCGGTTGCAGCGGATCGTTGACCGGACGCTCCTTGCCGTTGCGCGCCCAACGCAGGGTCAGACGAATCGGCTGGCCGGGCATCCAGCGCAGGTTTGGCTGATCGGCAGCGGGATAGCTGATCTGCTGATTGCCGGCCAGCATGCCCCAGGCAATCACTTGATCGGCGCCCTTCTCTTCTTCACGATCGGTGCGCCAGCGCACGTCCAGCTCGACGCCGAGAATGCCGCTCTTGTCGCGCACGAACAGCGGCGTCAGCCAGACGCTGGCCTGCTTCACCCGGTTGAGAAAATCTTCTGCCGCCAGCCGTTCCGGGGTCTGGCTCAGAACCAGTCCGGCCTGGGCCACCGGCAAGCGCTTGTCGATGATTTCCAGAAAGTGCTGGACCCTTGCCGGATCGGCATCCTGCGCCTGCACGCCATTGGCAAACGGAAAGCGGTCGGCCAGGTATTGATTGAAGTAGCCGGCCAGTTCGTTCCACGCAGCCGCCGCCTGTTGCTGTTGCAGAAACTGGCAGCGTTGCAGGGCCGACTGTTGCAACTCCACCGCCCGCATCGCGAGAGTGCCGCGTCCACCGGTCAGATTGGCGGTCTGCAACACCTGCACGCAGGAGCCGGTGTCCATTTCAATGAAATCGCGGCTGACCAGTTGCTCGATCTGCGCCGGCGAACTGGCGGGGTTGGAATCCTTGTACTTGAGCAATTCGTCGTTGAGTGCGCTGAACTGGGTCACACGCTCGTAATCCAGCGCCGACAAATTACCCTGCTGGGTCTTCAGCCATTCCAGGGCCGGTGCGCGACGCTCGGTGATGCCGAGCATGGTGTTGAATTGCTGCTTGAGGCTCAGCTTCAAATCCTGCACATCGCTGGCGCCGTAGAGTTGCAGACCAAGGTTTTTCGAGCCGTCCCACTGGCTGATTTCCGTGCGGCCACCGAACAGCGGCTGCGCGGTGATTTCATCCAGCCCGCCAACAATCTGCGCCATCGCCCGGCGGTTCAACGCCCCTTGCAGACGTGCCGCCAGATCACCGCGATGGACCTCGACAAAGGCCTTTTGCAGGTTCATCGCCTGCACGGCCTGCACGTTGAACACCTCATAGGGATGAGTCTGGTCATCGTGATCCTTGAGGCTCAACCACATCGCTTGCGCGGCAGCGGTCTCGGCTGCTTTCAGCAGTGCTTCGCGATAGGCCGGCGGAATGCGCGGCAACTCTTCGGCGACGTAACTTTTGTAACTGGCGAAATAATTCAGCGACTCGTTAAGGTCATCGCCGTCCACGGTCTGGCCTTGCCGGTTGACGCTGTCCTGGCTGGCGCGCAGGGCAGTCGAGACGAAGTCACGCTTGAACAGCGCCTGCACCGCATTATTGAGCTTGACCACCTGTTCCTGCAGCGCCAATTGCCCGCTGCCCTGCTGCACCAGCAGATTGCCCCGCGAGCCCACTTGGGCAATCCATTGATCGCGAAAACTCTGCTGCAACTTGCCGGCCTGTGCATCAAGCTGCTGTTCGACGGCCGGGCCGAGCAATGAACTCTTGCGCACCTTGTCGAGAAACTCGCGGTAACCCGGTACCAGCTCCTGACCCTTGCCGCGACTCCACGTCGAGTTGGTCAGGGCGATCGCCGCTTGCAGGTCATCGATCAGCGCACGCAGGTCTTCCAGTTCGGGCAGGCTGTTGCCACTTCCGGCTTCAAGTTGTTCCAGGTGCAACTTGAGGTAGCCGGCCTTGCTGACGAAGTTATCGGCCAGAAAATACTGATCGAGCCAGCGCTCCATCAGCCCGGTGAAATTGCTCACGATAAGCGGCCGCTCGACGCTCAGATCCAGCGCCTGCAAGTCACCGCCATCACTGACCGCCAGTAAACGGTTGTAGTAGGCGGCATGGGGCAAGGTTGCGGCGTTGAGGTTGAGCGACAGCGCGCTGTTGCTCAGTTGCGCCAAGTCTTCCAGCGGCGCCCGCTGATTGTTCTGCACCTGGGCGAACAACTGATTCTGTTGTTCCAGACGCAAGGCTCGCTCGACCAGATCCGTGGCCTTCTGATAATTCTGCCACTGCGCCGGGTCTTCGCTTTCGACGCTGGTGCGCCGGTCGGTGGCGCGGATCGCCTTGATTTTCGCCAGCTCCGCGACCAGCAGATCGTGCAGCGGTTGCAGCATGTGGCGCTGGGTCGACCTGAACACTTCCTGTTCGAGGCGTCCGTCCAGCGAAGAAAACCACGATGTCGGAAAGGCCAGCGAAACGTAGTGCCAGTGCGGTGCCCGTTCCAGCACCCGCCAGAAGTTCTGCACGTTGCGCCGGGTCGGCTCGACCCGATGTTCGTCGTCGGTAACCGCCACGTAATTCTTCTGCGCGCCTTGCAGCAGCCGCGCCAGTTCATGGGCGTCCTTGACCGACGCCTGCCAGACCCAGAGCATCGCCACCGCCCAGACCACCCCGACCACCAGCGCCACCCCTGCAGTCACTCGTTGCCAGCGCTGGCGCAGGCGCAACAGGCGCGGCACGCCTTGGGCCAGCCCGCGTTCGCCGACGATTCGCTGGCGCCACAACTGCCGGACAAACGCACTTTGCTGCAGGCCGCTGTCATCGGCAGAAAAACCGTCCAGCGCATCGTCGGCCGGTTGATTGGCCGTCAGGTAAACCCCGCGAAAGCACGGCGCCTCGCCCTGAGCGTTGCCTTGAAACACCGGTTCGAGCACGTTCTGCAAACCACGGCGCAGGGTTTCCAGTCGTTCCGGCAAGGCGTACAGATCCGCACTCAAATGCCCGGACAAGGTGCCGATTTCGATCACCGCTTCCGCCACCGCACGATGCAACCGATCCAGCGCCTGATCGCTCCATTGCCCCTGCCACACCGCATCGCGGGCATAGGGCGACGACCAGCCCAAGGTGCGATCGCGGGCCTCGTCCGGCAAGGCGCTGATCAGCTCCTGAAACCCCGGCAGTTCTTCCAGCCCGGTGATGACCACATACACCGGCAGGCTCAAGCCAAAACGCTGCAACAGATCGATGAAACGCCGACGCGCCGCCAGACCGAGTTGCGTGGCCTGTTCCAGATTACTCAACCGACTGACCGGTACCGTCCAGATCACCCCGTCCAGCGGACGCTTGCTGCGCAGGCGCAGGATCAACCCGAGCAGGCGCCACCAGCCGCCGCGTTGCAGGTGCATGCCGTCTTCCGGCAGAAACAGCGCCTGGGGCACCACCAGCACCGCGCCTTCGGAATCCGACCACCAGCGACCGAACCACGCCGGTTTATCGGTGGGTTGCAAACGCCACTGAGTGGCGAGTTGCGCGCCCTGGGTTTCATCGCCAAGCATCAACAGCCAAGGCATCTGATACCGGTCGTGGGCGCCCTGCTCCTGTTCCATGTGCCGCACGGCGGCGTAGAAACTGCGGATCGCTGCGCCGCTCTGGGTACGCAGCCACCACACCGCCACCGCGATGATCACCAGCAGCAAAAGAATGGCGACCACCCAGGCCACGATCGTCAGGGTACTCATGAGTCATGCTCCGACGCCGTCAGCGTGTCGGGCGCCTGCAACACCGGCTCCAGTTCCTGACGGATGTCGCGCCACAGAAACTGCCCGAGCCCGGTCAGCAGCAGAATCATCGCCAGAATGCCCAGCGCCAGACGAAAGCCATCGGGCAACGCCGTGCGTACCGGCAACTGCAAGGGTGTCGCCAGCGAAGGCTGTACCAGTCGCTGACTGACAGCGGCGTAATCGGCCTCGTCCTGCCAGGCAAACGTGAACAGGGCCCGCCGCCATTTTTCCCGTTGCACCTGACCCTGCTCACCGCGCAGGCGTCCGTGGAAACCGAGGATCAGGCACTGCAAATACACGTTGGCCAGATCGCGGGTGGTGGGCTGCTGTTCATCGAGCAAAGTCTGGATCGCCGCCGGCACTTGCTCGCCGGCCTGACGGCTGGAATACAGTCGCGACTCCAGGGGTTTTTCCTGCCAGGCGCTCTGGCCCGGCCACGGGCTGAACAACAGGGTTTCATCAACCAACGCGACAAAGGCATACACCAGCGCCTTGACCTGTTCGGTCGCCGAGTCGCCGACCCGCGCAAACGCGGTGCGCCACAGCCGTTGCGAAGTCTGGGTCGAGAGCTCGACCACGGTTTCGACCAGCGCCGCTTCGTCCTCGCTGTCCTTGGGCAACTGACTCCAGTCCTGCGACCACTGCTGCCACGTCTGGCGGAACGCACTGCTCAGCGGAGCGTCCTGCAACCCGAGGCTTGCGGCACTTCCTTGCGACATACGACGTTCCTTGTATGGTCAGGCACGTTCACTGTTCTGGGCGACAAACAACACCACTTGCCACGGACTGCTGGTCAGTTTGGTGGCCGGCGCTGCGATCATCAGCGGCAGTTGCGCGTCGAACCAGCTGCCTTCGGCGGCCACCACGAACAGCGGGGTGTCGTCGCCGACGCTGTAAGCCACCTGCTCGCTGCGGCTCATGGCCTGATGCGTCAGACCGCTCATGCGCTGGCGGCTGAGCAAGGCAATGTGCGGCGCCGAGGCGATGATCGCGCCCCGCAACCATTCGCCGGCCGCCTGCTCGCTGGCGCCGTTGGGCATGCGCAGGCCGATGACCAGCCGCTGGCTCGGTTGCTCGTCCGGCAACTGAATGGAAAAACTCTGCTCGCCGCGCTCGAATGCGATGCTGCGGTAACCGGCGCGGATCAGTTCCAGGGTGTTTTCCAGCCAGTCGAGCAGTGGTTCGTAACCGCGCTGCAATTCGAGAAAATCCAGTGGCGCAAAAGCCGGCACACCCGCCAGCGGATCCAGCGCCGACCACGCACCGGCGAGTCCCAGCAGTTGCACATAAATGCTTTGCGGATGAGCGACACGACTGATCAGCGCCCCTTCCACTTCCGGCAACCGCGCCCACAACGCCGTCATCTGCCGACGGATTTCCAGCGCGTCATCCTGATTGCCGGCCTGCTGTGCCTGGCGCAATCGCCCGCCGAGAAACAGGCACTTCTCCCGAGCCCGCGCACAGAGCCCGGCTACCCGCCGACCCAGTGGCGATTCCGGCAATAGAACCGGTGTCGGCGGCGTGTAAGGCAACGGCAGGAAACCGCCACCCTCCTTGCGGATTTTCAGCAGCGGCAGGCAGATTGAATCGGCCTTGTTCAGTTGTGTGCACAGCCGTGGATTGGGACGCCACACCGTGATCGATTCAGGAAATTCGCCACTGGTGAGATCCGGCAATGCTTCGCCGACCACCGATTGCAGACGTCCCTTGAGCGGCAGCAATTGACCCGCGCGCCAAAGCGGACTGATCGCCAGGTAGACCGTCACCGTCGCATCATCCGTGGCGTCGATCGCGGCAGCGACGTCCAGCTCCAGCGTCGGGTCGACGCCGACTTGCAGATTGACCGGCAGACCGTCCGGCATCGTCCCCTGCAACGACAGCATCCGCACCACCCCGGCGCTCATCGCCGACGGATCGAACTCCATGTAGCTGACGCCGAAGAACCACGGATTGCACGCCTGAGCCAGATGCGCGCCGAGCGCCTCGGCCCGCAGGCCCTGTAACTGAAAATGCTGTGGCAGCAATTGCATGCCTTCATGCCAGCAGACCGCGTCAGGTAGCAGACTCATACGACTCCCTTCGACTGCACCGCGAACCGGCGGCGGACGGTGTGTTTCAGTTTTCCTTGCTGACCAGGCTCATCTCGCGACTGTCGAACTTGAGCCATGCGTCGCTCTGATCGTCCAGCCGCAGGCGGTGCGCTCCGGGAGTGTTATAGCTGGCGAAGACCAAAAGTCCAGCCGCCCGCTTGCCCCCCAGCGGGAACGGCTGGCGGTCGATGAATTGCCCCGGCACCAGCTCCAGTCCCCACACGCTCATCAGCTGACGATAGTCGCGCTGATACTGCTCGCGCTCGGCAAACCACTGACGGGCACTGATGCCCGACAGTTGCTTGAGCAGATCCGGATCGTTGACCGCGATGAAATCCACGGCGATCGGGGTGTCGTCATTGGCCTTGGGCGCGACGTCGAGGGTCAGGCTGTCGAGATCCACTCTCGGCCCGAAAAATGAACAGCCGGCGAGCAGCGCAAACCCGATCGTTAGAAAAAGTCGTGCAGACAAAATGAATTTTCCTTTTCGCCAGTCAGTCCAAAAAAGTTTTTCGCTTGCATTTTTATAGACCTGTTCTAGCGTCTTGGGTAGTTCGGTTCCTACAGCCGAATGAGGAAGGTTTGTCAAAGGAACGACAGGTCATCTGCCACCCTTTCTAACCTGTGGTCCAGCAAGGGAAAGCGATGAACGGGCCTCCCCGATGCATTGCGCCCGCTCATCGCATCGGAGTCCGCCGACATGGCAGAAAGTACCCAGCACAAGCTCGACCGGGTTCGCCCGCCCCGAGTGCAAATCACCTATGACGTCGAAATCGGCAACGCCATCGAGAAAAAGGAATTGCCGCTGGTGGTCGGCATCCTCGCCGACCTCTCGGGCAAGCCGCTCGAACCATTGGCAAAACTGACCGAACGCCGTTTCACCGAAATCGACCGTGACAACTTCAACGACGTCCTCGCCTCCATCGCTCCCCGCGCCACGCTGCAAGTCAACAACACCCTCAGCGGCGACGACAGCAAGCTCAACATCGAACTCAACTTCAAGCACATCGATGACTTCGACCCGGTCAAGGTGGTGGAGCAAGTCACGCCGCTGCGGCGTCTGTTCGAAGCCCGCCAGCGCCTGCGCGACCTGCTGACCAAACTCGACGGCAATGACGATCTGGACAAGCTGCTGCGCGACGTCATCGCCAACACCGAAGGCTTGCAAGAGATCAAGTCGGCCCGCCCGGACACCGCTGTCCCGGCCGCTGACGCCGAAGCTCCGGCCGAACCGCAAGCCTGATCGTCCACCTGACCGAGGAAGAATTCGCCATGCCCGCCGCCGCCCAGAATCAAGCCAGCGAAAATGCTGCTGCCGAGACTTTATCCCTGCTCGACCGGATCATCGCCGAGGGCCGCATGGCCCATGACGACAGTCAGCAGGATTACGCCCGCGACATGCTCGCGGAATTCGCCACCCAGGTGCTCGACGAAGGCATGGCCATCGACAAGGACACCGTGGCGATGATCAACGACCGCATCAGCCAGATCGACGAGCTGATCAGCGCTCAGCTCAACGAAGTGCTGCACCACCCGGACCTGCAGAAACTCGAAGCGTCCTGGCGTGGCCTGCACATGCTGGTGCAGAACACCGAAACCAGCACCCGGCTGAAACTGCGCCTGCTCAACGTGACCCAGAAAGAGCTGCAGAACGATCTGGAAAAAGCCGTCGAGTTCGACCAGAGCGCCCTGTTCAAAAAGATCTACGAAGAGGAATACGGCACCTTCGGTGGCCATCCGTTCAGCCTGCTGGTGGGTGACTACACCTTCGGCCGCCACCCGCAGGACATCGGTCTGCTGGAGAAACTGTCGAACGTCGCTGCAGCCGCCCACGCGCCGTTCATTGCCGCCGCCAGCCCGCGCCTGTTCGACATGAACAGCTTCACCGAACTGGCGGTGCCGCGTGACCTGTCGAAAGTGTTCGAGAGCCAGGAGCTGATCAAGTGGCGCTCGTTCCGCGAAAGCGAAGACTCGCGTTATGTCTCCCTGGTGCTTCCGCACTTCCTGCTGCGCCTGCCCTATGGCCCGGACACGTCGCCGGTGGAAGGCATCAACTACGTCGAAGACACCAACGGCACCGACCACAGCAAATACCTGTGGGGCAACGCCGCGTGGGCGCTGTCGCAGCGCATCACCGAGGCCTTTGCTAAATACGGCTGGTGCGCGGCGATCCGTGGCGCTGAAGGCGGTGGTGCAGTCGAAGGCTTGCCGGCGCATACCTTCCGCACCAGCTCCGGTGATCTGTCGCTGAAATGTCCGACCGAAGTGGCGATCACCGACCGCCGCGAGAAGGAACTCAACGACCTCGGCTTCATCGCCCTGTGCCACAAGAAGAACAGCGACATCGCGGTGTTTTTCGGTGGCCAGACCACCAACAAGTCCAAGGTCTACAACACCAACGAGGCCAACGCCAACGCACGGATATCGGCGATGTTGCCGTACGTGCTCGCGGCCTCGCGTTTCGCCCATTACCTGAAGGTGATCATGCGCGACAAGGTCGGCAGTTTCATGACCCGCGACAACGTGCAGACCTACCTCAACAACTGGATCGCCGACTACGTGCTGATCAACGACAACGCACCGCAGGAAATAAAGGCGCAGTACCCGTTGCGTGAAGCGCGGGTGGACGTCACCGAAGTCGCCGGCAAGCCCGGCGCCTATCGCGCGACGGTGTTCCTGCGGCCGCACTTCCAGCTCGAAGAGCTGACCGCATCGATCCGCCTGGTCGCCACCCTGCCGCCTCCGGTAGCAGCCTGACCTGCCTGTGCCCGCAGGATTTCCTGCGGGCGCTCCCCCGTTTGTCTAGCGCGACAACCTTCAGGAGTTTCAAGCGATGGATGCAATCATTCTCGACCTCGGCGGCGACATCAAAGGCGACAGCCTGCTCGAGGGCTACAAGGACAAGATCGAAGTCATGTCCTACAGCCACAACGTGGCGATGCAGGTGACCAACGACGTCAGCAACTCGGAGCGAACCTCTGGCCGGCCGCACATCGGCGAGTTCACCCTGACCAAATTCGTCGACAGCTCGACGCCCTCCCTCAACGAATACTGCTGCGCCGGCAAGCCGATCCCGGAAGCCAAGATCACCATCGGCCGCAACGCCGCCGAAGGCAGCGGGCAGATCATGCCGTTCATCATCTACACCCTGACCAATGTGGTGCTGTCCAACGTCAGCGTCAGCGGCGGCACCGGTGGCAAACCGGTGGAAACCATTTCCCTGAACTTCACCAAAATCAAATGGGAGCTGACCGCGCAGAAGGACGACGGCACCAAGGAAGGCACTGCCGGCACGGTATGGGACCTTGCAGCCAACAAGGCCAGCAAGTAACCGGACGCAACGGCCATGGCAGGCACGGGGATTCTCCCGCCGCTGTTCGAACGCCTCGCGTCCAGCGAGGCGGATGGCGTGCAGGCGTTCGATCGCCAGGGCCTGCTCGACTCGGTGCACACCGAACTGGCGCGCCTGTTCAACACCCGCCGTGGCCCGCGCACCCTGACCTCCCCGCCCAGCGTCATCGACTACGGCATCGCGGACTGGAGCGCCCTGCAACAACAGCGCAGCGATGACCGTCGCCGTCTGGCGCGGGATATTCGCGAAGCCATCACCCATTTCGAACCGCGCCTGCTGCTTGGCGAGGTTCAGGTCAATCCCCTGCCCGAGCACCCGCAGCGCCTGAGCATTCGCCTGCTCGGCGAGTTGCGCAGCGGCACGCAGCACTGGCCGGTGGCGTTTGTCATCGAGCCCGGCAACGAAGGGCTGGAGGTGCGCCATGAGCGACTCGATTGACCCGCAACTGCTCGACTATTACCAGCGCGAACTGACCTGGCTGCGACATGCCGGCGGACAGTTTGCCGAGCGCTATCCGAAAGTCGCGCGACGGCTGGAACTCTCCCCCGGCGAATGCCCCGATCCGCACGTCGAACGTTTGCTGGAAGGTTTCGCCCTGCTCGCCGCACGCCTGCAACGGCGGCTGGATGACGACTACGCCGAATTCAGCGACGCATTGCTCGAACAGCTTTATCCCCTGGCCATGCGCCCGTTGCCTTCGTGCGCGATTGTCCAGTTCGAGCCGGACCCGAGCAAAGGCAACCTCGACGGCGGCTATCCCCTGCCCCGGGACACGCCGTTGTTTGTCACCACCAGCAAGGGCGAAAGCATCCACTTTCGCACCAGCGCCGCCGTGCGCTTGTGGCCGGTCGAAGTCAGCGAGGCCTTGTTGTTGGGCAGCGATGAAGCGCAGGCCCTGACCGGTGTGGCGCAGTCCCGTTCGGCGCTGCGGCTGAGTCTGCGTTGCCTCGGCGACAGCCAGTGGTCCGAGCTTGGCATCGAACATTTGCGCATTCACCTGGCCGCATCACCGGTAATCAATGCCAGCCTCTATGACTTGCTCGGTGCCCATGCGGTGCAAGTGCTCGCAGGCTCGCCAGGGAGCATTCCCGCCAGCGTGAAGGGCCTGCCGAAAATCGTCGGTTTCGCCGACGACGAAGTGCTGCTGCCGGACGAAGACGGCGTGCATCCGGGCATGCGTCTGCTGGCCGAGTACTTCGCGTTCCCGGACAAATTCCACTTCTTTGATCTGCCACTGTCCGGCGTGTCGAGTGACAGCCAGATGCTGTATCTGTACATCGTTTTTGACCGGGCCCCGGCCGGCCGATTGCACTTGCAGGCCAGCGATGTAGCCCTCGGCTGTGCGCCGGTGATCAACCTGTTCCCGCGCACTTCAGAGCCGCTGCGCCCGGACGGCACCCGCAGTGAATACCGCTTGATCGCCGACAGCCACCGGGAAAACAGCGTCGAGATCCACAGCATCCGCAGCGTACGCGCCAGCTCCGCCAGCGGTGTGCAGCGGCTGCCGGCGTATTTCGGAAGCCAGCACAGCAGCGGTGACCGGCAACGTTACTGGCACGCGCGACGGGTCAGCGGACAGACACCGAACCGGCTCGGCAGCGACCTTCTGGTCAGCGTCGTCGACACCCGTTTCGAACCGCAGACCGACCTGCCCGATTACAGCCTCACCGCCGAACTGCTCTGCACCAATCGGTATCTGGCCCAGAGCCTGCCCGCCGGTACACCGCTGGGTTTCGAACGGCCGGGCCCGGTGGCGTGGGCGCGCCTGCGCAATCCGCCGAGTCCGCAAAGCCTGCCGCGTCTGGACGGTGATTCGCGCTGGCGGCTGGTGTCGCAACTGACCCTCAATCATCTGTCGCTGGTCGAAGGGCCCCAGGCGCTGGATGCGCTGAAGGAAATCCTGACCCTGCACAACCTGCGCGATGAGGCCAGCGCCCTGCGTCAGATTGAAGGCCTGCTGAGCCTCGGTTGCGAACGGGTGATCAGCCATGTCGGCGCCGACGCCTGGCGCGGTTGGCGCAACGGACTTGAAGTGCAATTGCAGCTTGATCCGCAGCATTTCGTTGGCAGCAGCGCCGTGTTGTTTTCAGCAGTGCTCGCGCAGTTCTTTTCGGTGTACGCCACAGCCAATCGCTTTGTGCGCACGGTACTCATGCAGGCAGACAAGGAGGTCAAGGCATGGCAACCCCAAGCCGGCATGCCCCTGTCGCTCTGACCCTGAGCCAGCGCCTGCGCCGCGATCCGCAGGCATTCGAATGGTTGCAGGCGTTGCTGTTGCTGGAGCGCGAACAGCCCCAGGCCGACGCCCTCGGTTCGGGCACATCGCCACAGGCCGAAGCGCTGAAATTGCGCGGGCCGCTGACGCCGTTGTTCGCCGCCAGCCAGATCGAAAGCCTGGAGGAAAACCCCGGTGAACCGCTGACCCTGAACTCGCCGATGTTCGGCCTCGGCGGCCCCGACGGCCCACTGCCTTACGCTTATCAGGAATGGCTGCAACAGCGTGCGCGGGCCAAGGATCACGCGCCCGCCGAGTTCCTCGACCTGTTTCAGCATCGGTTGCTCAGCCTGCTGTACAAGGTGATGCGCAAACACCGGATCGCCCTCGGGTTTATCACGCCCGGCGCCTCGCCGGTGCAGGCCCAATTGCGGGCGCTGACCGGGTTGTTGCCCAAATCCCTGCAAGAACGTCAGGCGATTCCCGACTGTGCCGTTCTGGCCTGCACGGCGTTGTACGCCGATGGCCGCCGGTCGTTGGCGGGGTTCGCGGCAATTGTCCGCGAGCAGTTTTCCGTGCCGGTGGAACTGAGCGCCTATGAAGGGGCGTGGCGTGAAATCCCACACGCCAGCCGCAGCGTCATGAAGGCTGGCGGACGCAATCTGCAACTCGGCCGCAGCGCTGTCGCCGGGACTCGGGTCTGGGATGAACATGCCGGGATTCGCCTGACGCTGGGGCCGCTACCATCGACGCAGGCCGCGCGCTTCTTGCCGGACGGTGAGGCGCATCCGGCACTGGCGAGTCTCGCTGCGCTGTATTTCGGCCCGGATCTGGACGTGAAACTGGTGTTGCTGGTGCGCGGTGCGGGGCCACTGCAACTCGGCCGACAAACCCCGGCCCTGTTGAGCTGGAACGGTGGCCTGCAACGTCAGACCAGCCTGACCGTGCAACGGATCGAAACCCGCCTGCGTCAGCTGGAGATCACCTGAAATGGAACTGGCCAGCCTGATCGGGCGCCTCAACCCGGACAACCGCCGCGCCCTCGAACGTGCCGCGCAACGGTGCTTGCAGCGCGGGCATCACTTTGTCGAGATCGAGCATCTGCTGCTGGAACTGCTGGATATCGAGGGCGGCGATTTTGCGTTTCTACTGCCGCGTTTTGGATTGGAACGGGATGCGCTGACGGCGGAGATCAACAAGGCGCTGGATCTGTTCAAGGCTGGCAGCACGCGCACACCGGCGTTGTCTTCGCACACGCTCGGGTTGCTGGAAGACGCAGTGGTACAGGCCAGTGTGCTGGGCATCGACAGCATTCGTTCCGGGCTGCTTTTATTGGCGTTGATCGACCGTGACGAGCGCCGCAGCCTGCTGCTCAACAGTGCGTCGTCGTTGCTGCGAATTCCCAAAGAAGCCCTGCGCGCAAACCTGCTGGAGTGGACGGAAAACTCACGCGAGCACGTTGGCCCGCGCTCTGTGTCTTCGGGGAGTCCAACGACACGCCAGGACTCGGTGCTCGATCAATACACCCAGGATCTGACCGCAGACGCCCATGCCGGGCGCATCGACCCGATCGTCGGTCGCGACGGCGAAATTCGTCAGTGCATCGACATTCTTTTAAGACGCCGGCAAAACAATCCGATTCTGGTCGGTGCGCCGGGCGTAGGCAAAACCGCCGTAGTCGAAGGCCTGGCGCTGCGCATCGCCGCCGGGGATGTGCCGCCGTCGTTGCAGGAAGTCAGTTTGCGGGTGCTCGACCTTGGTTTGCTGCAGGCTGGGGCCGGGGTCAAAGGCGAATTCGAACAGCGGCTCAAAGGTGTGATCGACGCGGTTCGCAGCGCCGATAAACCGATCATTCTGTTCATCGACGAGGCCCACACGCTGATCGGCGCTGGCGGTGCTGAGGGCGGCAGCGATGCCGCCAACCTGCTGAAACCTGCGCTGGCCCGAGGCGAGTTGCGCACCCTCGCCGCAACAACCTGGATGGAATACAAGAAATACTTCGAGAAAGACCCGGCCCTCGCCCGCCGTTTTCAACTGGTGCAGGTTGAGGAACCCGACGAAATCACCGCTGTGGAAATGCTTCGCGGCGTGGCAGCCAAACTCGAACAGCACCACGGCGTGCAAGTGCTGGACGCGGCGATCCACGAAGCGGTGAAACTCTCGCATCGCTACATCTCCGGCCGCCAGCTACCGGACAAAGCCATCAGCGTCCTCGACACCGCGTGCGCCCGGGTCGCCCTCGGCCAACACGACGTGCCGCCACCGCTGGAGAGCCTGCGCCACCGTCAGCAAAGCCTGAAAGAAGAAGTCGAACGGCTGCGCCGGGAACAGGCCACCGGGCTCGATCACCGGGAGCGCATCACCCTGCTGGAAAGCGAATCGAAGACCAACGTCCAGGCCATCCGCGAACTGGAAACCCGCTGGGGGGAAGAGCGCGTCGCCGTGCGCGAACTGCTCGATACCCGCCGCGAATTGCTCGACCTCAGTGAACGCGCCGACAGCGACAAACCCGACGAAGCCACCGACAGTCGCATCGATCATCTGGCCGCCGAACTGCTGCGCCTGGAAGCCGGGCTCGATGCGATTCGCCAGGACGACCCGCTTGTGCCCGAACAGGTCGACGGCAAAACCGTCGCCGCCGTGATCGCCGGCTGGACCGGCATCCCCGTCGGCAAAATGCTCGCCGACGAAGCCCACGCCGTGCGCACCCTTGGCACACGCATGGGCCAGCGCGTCATGGGTCAGAGCACCGCGCTCAACACCATCGCGCAACGCTTGCAGGCCTATCGCGCGGGGCTCACCGATCCGCAAAAACCGGTCGGTGTGTTCCTGCTGGTCGGCCCCACGGGCGTGGGCAAAACCGAAACCGCGTATGCGTTGGCCGACGCGCTGTATGGCGGCGAACGCAATCTGATCAGCATCAATCTTTCGGAATATCAGGAAGCCCACACCGTCAGCCAGCTCAAGGGTGCACCGCCTGGCTACGTCGGTTACGGCAGTGGCGGTGTGCTCACCGAAGCCGTGCGGCGCAAACCGTATTCGGTGGTGTTGCTGGATGAAATCGAGAAGGCGCATCCGGATGTGCTGGAAGCGTTTTACAACGTGTTCGATAAGGGCTTGATGGAGGACGGCACCGGGCTGGTGGTCGACTTCAAAAACACCGTGATGCTCGCGACCAGCAATGTTGGCGCTGAGCTTTTACTCGATACGCCGGTTGCACAACTTGGTTCCGAGGCGTTCAACGAAGCGCTGCATAAAGTCTTGCTGCAAGCCTTCCGCCCGGCGTTTCTGGCGCGCATGACGGTGGTTGCGTATCGGCCGCTGGATGAGGCGACGCTGGAAGGGATTGTGCTCGCCAAGCTGGAAAAACTGCGCGGTCGTTACAAGGCTGCGACCGGCAAGCAGTTCGAATTTGATTCGGGAATCGTCAAGGCCGTGCTCGCCAAATGCAGCGCGGCGGGTGCGAGGGATGTCGAGAACGTGTTGATGACGCAGGTGACAGGGAAATTGGCGGAGTGGGTGTTGGAGTAACGCCCCGCGTCCGCAGCAAGTGCACGAAAACCGTGATGAAAGGAAGGCGTTCTTCCAAAACTGACAAGGATAATGTCATGAAAAAAAGCCTGAAATACCCGATGAGTCTGCTGGGCGCCTGTATCGCAATACCGTTGTCCGCTCAAGCGGACACTCGACATTCGGAAGACGAACTGGTGGGCAAGGTGTCCTTCCTGACCTCCACGGTCGAAAAGCTCAATGACGCGAACCTGCAGATCGACCCCTTTCTGACCTCGGCGATTTCCCCGCCGCCGGATTACAAGGGGCCGCTGTTCACGCTCAGCCATGATTATCCGGATAAGTTGCCGACTGGCACTTCATTCCCGTGGAGCAAGACCACCGGCAACGGCAAGATCACCCAGGCCAACGCCGGTGCCTACGTTCAGGCACTCAAAGACTACGTCTCGCCTGACATGCGCAAGATCGTCTACGACTACGCGAACTGGAACTACAAGGGTAGCGGCTGGTACGACTCGATCTGGCTGGGCATAGAGCGTGAGCCCATTCGTGGTGTGTATGTCGGGTCAGGTTTTCCCGCCGGCACGCTGACGGATCAGACCCTGCCCGTGACCACGTATGTGCTGACGCTGTACGACACCCGCGCGGCGAAAACCCTCGGCGATATCTGGGGCAAAACCCCTGAACGCGCGATGAATCCGGTGCTGGAAACGAGCACCACGCAGTTTGCCGAAGGCAGCGTCATCATCAAATTCGCGATGGTCAGTGCCTGTGGCAGCGATTGGCCCCCCATGGAAGGTGCCGCCCAATGGGAAATCTACGCACCGGTAAACACCAGCAACGGCAGCGCGCTGAATAAAACACAGTGCGTCGGCAAAGACTTCAAGGGCACCACCACGCAACCGGCGATGACCAATGTGTCGCTGATGCAGTTCGACATCATCGTCAAGGACAGCGTCGCGTCCCCGCAAACCGGTTGGGTGTTTTCGACGCTGGTCTACGACAAGAACGCGCCGGGTAAAGACGCCTGGGACAAGATGATTCCGCTGGGCGCCACCTGGGGCGGCAACCCGGACGTCATCAACACAGCGCCTACGGCGCTGACGCCGCCGGTTACGGTCAATCAGAAACTCAGCGAAAACTGGGTCAATCCCAAATCGCCGGCCTATTCGGTTTCCACCCTGGGATGGGACGGCCGATTGTCAGGCCCGAATGACGGCGCCGTCGTGACTCCCGCCTGGACCGGATCGCACTACTTCCCGGCCGGACTGGCCAGCGCTGGATGCCTGGGCTGCCACAGCAGCGCCCAGTATCCGATGACCGCTTTCTTGCTGCCCACCTCCAGCTACCCACCGCAAACCATCGATCCGCCACTGTCAGGCAGCGATCCTGACGCGGCACTGGTCATGGCCGAACCCGGGTCGAAACTCTGGATGAGCTGGTTCCAGAGCCGCGACGGCAAGACCCCGATGGGGCCGAACACCGCACAAGGCGCGAAACCGGTGGCGCTGGATTACGACATGGTGACGGCGTTCAAGGCGATTCCGATGTGGCAGCAGGCCAAGGCGGCTGAGGCTAAAAATGCTGGGAAGTGACTGAGTCAAAGGGGACGTATCCACGGGGACGGATGAATGTTGGCCGTTTGCCAGACAAATAAATCCGTCCCCTTTTCAGTCCCCTTTTCAAGAGATAGGCTTTCAAGGGAGTGCGTGACGTGGCCGAGTATGTATTTACCGTGAAGTTGCCAGCCGCTCGCAGTGGCGGAACACCGGATTGCGATAAATGGACCTTCCACCACGTGCTGCCGTGGAAATATTTTTATTGCCTTGGCAGCCTGCTCGGGTATTACCAGACGGCGGTGATCCTCAACTACAGCCAGTTGACCGATGGTCCCCCCGCTGTAGCCAACCGCACGACACTCAACACCAAGTTCCAGGACATCGTCCAGTGCAATAACGAGATCACCTTGGTGAAAAGTCTGCTGGGTATGGTTGAGGCACAGAGGTTGCTCAATGGTCTCGCGCGGACATCCAACGGGGTGGCTGATCGACTGGCCACGGAAACCGTTTCCGCCAATATTTCCAGGTTGTTCGTCGAATGCACCAGCCCGGTGTTCGGCGGTTTTCCAGGCATGGAGGGCAAGCAGCGCAACGACGATCCTGAATCAACCATGGAAAAGAACCGACCTTTCAACGGCGATGCCACCTGGTGGGCGGCGCTCCAGGCCATCGGGGCAAAACTCGAACTGTCCAGTTACTGGGCACCTAACGAGCGAAATGGCTGTAAGGACATCAAGAGCGCCGGTTACGGCGACAAGGTGAAGTTCAAACTCACTGACGCGCATTTCAACGATGAAATTTTCGCTCACCTCAGAACACTGGTCACCCCCGGGTTCAACACCACAGTGCTCCCGTTCGATGCCAAATCCTGGCTCAGTCACTACAACGGCTCGACATGGTCGTTCAACATCACCGACAACCAGTTTCAGGTTCCCGAATATGGAGCCGATCTCTCAGGCCTGCGCTTCTCGGTGTCTACGATCGACAGCCATGCCGGGCGAAAAAAACATGTGGCGTTCACCCGTTGCCCCACCATCAACAACGAAATGAACCAACTGCGGCCTACCAAGGAGACATTGAAAACGTTGAACAACCACGCCTGAAATAAATCAGCCGGATGACAAACGCTTTGCAGCAAAGAAGGTCCTTGTCATGAGAATCGGAAGCTTCAATGTCGAAAAAAACGGCAAGTCCTCAACGTTGGACAAACAGACTCAGGTCGATGTTTTTGTCTACAACTGTTGCTCAAGCAATTGCTGGAACGCCGACATTGTTTTCCTGTGCGAAATACATTCGGCGCAAATCGACAATTACCGACAGAACCTTGCGGCCATATACCCTTCCTACAACGTTTACTCTTTCACGGGAGGCTATTCCAACGGCTATATCGTCATGGTCAAAGGCTTTGAAGAACTGCGTGTAATCAGCCAAGGCAGCCTGTTTGCCCTCAACAGGGATCTGATCGCCGTGGAAGTGCATGGTGTCGGGGGCTATACCGGTTACGTGTTCCTGGCGCACTTCAAATCCGGACAAAGCGGGGTCACCAAAAGCCAGCTCAAGTCCTGCACCGCTCTGGGCGGTAAGTGGGTGGCGACGGGGGATCTGAACCTCGACTACAAGAACGTTGGCGAACTCGACAGCGCCGGACTTGCCTATGAATGCTGGGGAGGCCTGCAAACGCAGAATAAGGGCGGAATTCTCGATTGGGTGCTGGCGTCGGCGGATGTAACTGTTACGCCTGTTGACCTCACCGGGCTGGCGCAAGTATTCGATATGTCTGGCCCCGACCACCGACCTATTCTGTTTGACGTCACCGGTTGAGTTCACCCTGCACTGTCAAAGAGGATCGTCGATGCCCCGCTCCACCGACTCCAACACCACCCTATCCCTCACCGCTGCCTCGCTGTCGGTGCTTTATCCTGAGTCATTGTCCGGCGATGAAGCGCTCAATGTGCTGGGTAAACAAACCCTCAACGGTCTCAACGACGGCACGTCTCTAACCCTGACCAGCGCCATCGCTACCCACGTCACCACCACCTTGCACAACGACGCCCAACTCCGCCCCTTCGACGCACTGGTCGCCGAGATCCGCCAGCTCCCCGCCGACGCCACCGCCGAGCGTTATCATGTGGTTCTAAGGCCATGGCTCTGGTGGCTAACCCTGGCCAGCAATAACCGCGTATTCCAGAACCTCGCCACCTCCGACATCGTCACCACGATCTTCAAGGCCCACGGTTTCACCGATTTCAAACTCTCGCTGACCGGCAGTTACACCCCACGCGAATACTGCGTGCAGTACGGCGAATCCGATTTTGCCTTCGTCTCGCGGCTGCTGGAAGAAGAAGGCATCTTCTGGTTCTTCACCCACGAGGACGGCAAGCACACGCTGGTGCTGGGCGACAGCAACGACGCCTTTGTGCAGATCCCCAACGGGCCGAAGGTCAAGTATCTGGGCCAGCAAATGGGCGAACGCGAGTTGCACGGCATCCGCTCAGGCCAGGTGTGTCTGCAAGCCGTGGCCGGGGTATACAAGGCGACGGATTACGAATTCACCACACCGACCACCTCACTCTACGGCCAGGCCGAGGCCGTGGCCGGGCCGCGTTCGATCTATGAGCATCCCGGCGGTTACAACGCCAAGGCTCGGGGCGATACGTTGACCAAGCAGCGGGTCGACGGTTTGCGCAGTGAAGAGAAACGCTTCGTTGGCGAGAGCGACTGTCGCTGGCTGATACCAGGGCACTGGTTCACCCTCGACGGCCACGAAGACGCGAGCCTGAACATCGACTGGGTCGTCACGCGGGTGACCCATGACGTCAGTCACGAAAGCTATCGCAACCACTTCGAAGCCATCCCCAAGGCCACGCCGTTTCGCCCGCAACGCCACACGCCCAAGCCACGCATGCATCCGCAGACCGCCATCGTCGTGGGCAAGTCCGGCGAAGAAATCTGGACCGACGAATACGGCCGGATCAAGTTGCAGTTCCCCTGGGATCGCGACGGCAAGAACGATGAAACCAGTTCCTGCTGGGTGCGCGTGGTGTTGCCATGGAGTGGCAAGGGTTTCGGCATGCAGTTCGTGCCGCGTATCGGTCAGGAAGTCATCGTGACGTTTATCGACGGCGATCCGGACCGGCCGCTGGTCACCGGTTGCGTGTACAACGGCGACAACGCCCTGCCCTATGCATTGCCGGCGAACCAGACCCAGTCAGGGATCAAGACTCAATCGTCCAAGGGCGGCGGTGGTTTCAACGAGCTGCGTTTCGAGGACAAGAAGGACGCCGAGGAGGTGTTCCTGCAAGCGCAGAAAGACCTGAAGATCAACGTGCTCAACGACACCACCGCCACGGTCGGTCACGACGAAACCCTCACAGTGCAGAACGCCCGTACCCGCACGGTCAAGGACGGCGACGAGACCGTGACGCTGGAGAAAGGCAAACGCAGCGTGACGATCCAGACCGGCAGCGACAGCCTCGATGTGAAGGACAGCCGCACCGTGAAAGTCGGCGCCGACCAGAACCACAGCACCGGCGGCAACTACACCGACAAGGTCACCGGCGATTACAGCCTGACGGTGGACGGCAACCTGACGATCAAGGTCAGCGGCACCCTGACGCTGCAAAGTGGCGGCAGTTTCACGATCAAGAGCGGCGCCGATCTCGCGATCTCCGCCAGCACCTCGATCACCCAGAAGGCCGGCACCGCCATGACCAATCAGGCCGGCACTTCGCTGGACAACAAGGCCGGAACCACGCTGACCAACGACGCCGGCATCAGCCTGACCAACAAGGGCGCGGCATCACAGACCGTGGACGGCGGCGGCATGCTGACCATCAAGGGCGGGCTGGTGCAGGTCAACTGACAAGGAGAAGCCATGGCGATCACACCGCTGGATCTGCAGCAGGATGACAAATGCCTCAAGGGGCGTTTGCAGGACGGTCAACTCGATGGCCCGTTGAACATCAAGGACGACGGGCGCAAACAGGCGGACCTGAATTACAGCCAGGGCGAATTGCAGGGCACGTCCTTGCTCTATCATCCCAACGGCAAGGTTTCGGCGCAGATGCCGTTTGTGCGTGACAAGCTGCAAGGCGTCGCCAGTTTCTACGCGCCCGAAGGCTGGTTGCAGCGCAAGGCCACCTACCGGCGCGGGCTGTTGCATGGCGAGGCGTTCAATTACTTTCCCGACGGGCAAGTGGCGGAGGCCGAGTTCTATCGTGAGGGTGTGCGTGAGGGGCGTTATCAGCGCTTTCACCCCAACGGCAAACCGGCGGTGGATGCGCGTTATCTGAATGGGCAGTTGATGGAACCGGAACAGGGGTTTGCCGAGGACGGGCGGCCGCTGGATGCCGACGGCAAACCAATTTCCCGGGTGCGCTGGTGGTTTCGCAAATGGACGGATCCCCAGCAGGCCTGAAATTTTTAAGGTTGTATTGACTGGCCTCTTCGCGGGCAAGCCCGCTCCCACAGGGTCTGCGTCGTGAATGCAATTGTGTAAACAACACCGACCACTGTGGGAGCGGGCTTGCCCGCGATGGGGCCAGCACACTCAATGCAAGAATCAGGGAATCAACATCTGCATCTGCCCCGGCATCACGATCTTGATCACCCCCGCCCAGTTGCACATCAACGTGCTGTTGGCATCGATCGCCGGCATCCCGCCCAGCAGCAGGGTCGGTGCGCCGCCGGGGATCCACGGCGTGGCGGTCGCCGGAATGCATGGCATCGGCGTCAACACGCCCAGCGCCGCAGCCGTGGCAGCCGCGACCATCGGGTTGGCCATGCTCATGCACATGCCGAACGTGGTGACGTTGACCAGCGGAATGTGATCCATGATGTTCGCCGCCGGCATCCCGCCGGTCAGCGTGCGGTTGACCGGCAGCACGTTGAGCACCGCCGGTGCGGCGCCGAAACTGCATTGCAGGGTGGCGCTGGCACAGACTTGCGGGCAGCCCATTTCAAAGCTCCTTCGTGAACAAGGCATACGCGCTAAACCTTAGTCGCCAGCGGCCCGCCGCGCACATTCCCAAAGGTGATTATCGTCCAACACGCTAACCTATAAGACCGAACCGCGCTTGTGACGACCCGAGCGCGCCATTAGATTAGCCAATGATGTCTGGCCTCCAAAATAAGCAGAAGGGATAAGCATGGCGCTTACTGACCAGTCCACCCGTATCCGCTCTGGCGAAGAACTCGATGCCAGCCTGATCGATCCGTACCTCAAGGCGCACATTCCGGGCCTGACCGGCACGCCGCAGATCAGCCAGTTTCCCGGCGGCGCGTCGAACCTGACCTACCTGCTGGAATACCCGGACCAGGAATTCGTCCTGCGCCGTCCGCCATTCGGCCACAAGGCCAAGTCCGCCCACGACATGGGCCGCGAATTCCGCATCCTCAACCAGTTGCGCGACGGCTTTCCGTATTGCCCGAAGGCCTACGTGCACTGCACCGACGACTCGGTGATCGGCGCCGAGTTTTATGTGATGGAACGGGTCAAGGGGATCATCCTGCGCTCGGATCTGCCGCCGGAACTGGGTTTCGACTCGGCCAAAACCGAGGCACTGTGCAAGAGCTTCATCGACCGTTTCGTCGAACTGCACCGGGTCGACTACAACGCCTGCGGCCTCGGCGACCTCGGCAAGCCTGAAGGCTACGTCGCCCGCCAGATCAAGGGCTGGAGCGAACGCTACGAAAAAGCCCTGACCCCGGACGCACCGCACTGGGAAAAGGTCAAAGCCTGGCTCAACGACAAGATGCCGGCCGACCACCCGACCTCCAGCATCGTCCACAACGACTACCGCTTCGACAATGTCATCCTCGACCCGAACAACCCGATGCAGATCATCGGCGTGCTCGACTGGGAACTGACCACCCTCGGCGATCCGCTGATGGACCTGGGCAACACCCTCGCCTACTGGATCCAGGCCGACGACCCGGCACCGGTGCAACTGATGCGCCGCCAGCCGAGCCACGCGCCGGGCATGCTGACCCGCCGCGAATTCGTCGACTACTACGCCGAGCGTTCGGGCATCCAGATCGACAACTTCGACTTCTACTACACCTACGGTCTGTTCCGCCTGGCCGGCATCGTGCAGCAGATCTACTACCGCTTCTTCCATGGCCAGACCCAGGACAAACGCTTCGCGCAGTTCATTCACATGAACAAACTGCTGGAGCAGATGAGCCTGCAGGTCATTGCCAAATCCAGCCTCTGATGACGGCGTTATAACAAGGCTCACTACAAGGGAATCCCATGTCCAAGACTCAGTTGTTCGACCTCGACGGCAAGATCGCTTTCGTCTCCGGCGCCAGCCGCGGCATCGGTGAAGCCATCGCCAAACTACTGGCCCAGCAAGGCGCCCATGTGATCGTTTCGAGCCGCAAACTCGAAGGCTGCCAACACGTGGCCGACGCCATCATCGCCGCCGGCGGCAAGGCCACAGCGGTCGCCTGCCACATCGGCGAAATGGAACAGATCAGCCAGGTCTTCGCCGGGATCAAGGAACAGTTCGGGCGCCTGGACATCCTGGTCAACAACGCCGCGACCAACCCGCAGTTCTGCAACGTGCTGGACACCGACCTCGGCGCCTTCCAGAAAACCGTCGACGTGAACATCCGCGGCTACTTCTTCATGTCGGTGGAAGCCGGCAAGCTGATGCGCGAAAACGGCGGCGGCAGCATCATCAACGTGGCGTCGATCAACGGCATTTCGCCGGGGATCTTCCAGGGCATCTACTCGGTGACCAAGGCCGCCGTGATCAACATGACCAAAGTCTTCGCCAAGGAATGCGCGCAGTTTGGCATCCGCTGCAACGCCCTGCTGCCAGGCCTGACCGACACCAAATTCGCTTCGGCGTTGGTGAAAAACGACGCGATCCTGAAGCAGGCGCTGACGCAGATCCCGCTCAAGCGCGTAGCCGACCCGAGCGAAATGGCCGGTGCGGTGCTGTACCTGGCAAGCGATGCCTCAAGCTACACCACCGGCGTTTCGCTGAACGTGGACGGCGGCTTCCTGTCCTGACTCAAACCTGTAGGAGCGAGCCTGCTCGCGATTGCGTCAGTACAGTCAAGATCTGCATGGGCTGAACCACCGCTATCGCGAGCAAGCTCGCTCCCACAGGGTCAGTGTTTCAATCAGGCATCGAGGACTTTCGGCAACTGCCAGCCAAAATGCACCGACAACAACCGCAACAACAAACACGCCGCCCCCGCCAGCAAAGCAGCCGCCACCGGCGAAACGCCCAGCCTGCGCCCGACGATCAACACCGCCGCGCCGACAAACGCCGAACTGGCATACAAATCCGCCTGCAACACCACCGGCACCCTCGCCAGCACAATGTCACGCAGCACCCCGCCCCCGACGCCGGTAATCGTGCCCATCAGCATGGCCACAAACGGCGAGATCCCGAAATTCAACGCCTTCTGCGCCCCGGCTACGGCAAACAGCGCCAACCCCGCCGCATCCAGCACGATCAGCGTCGAACCGGACCAGCCCAGCACCAGCTCATGAAAAACAAACGCCACCCCGCCCATGGCAAACGCCAGCGCAGGGTATCGCCAATCAGCCACAGCCTTGGGCGGCGTCGCACCGATCAACAGATCACGCGTCACCCCGCCACCGAGCGCGACGATGAACGCAATCACCATCACCCCGAGCAGATCGAGCTGACTGCGCATCGCCGCAATCGCGCCTTCAACCGCAAACACCGCCGTGCCGACCAGATCGGCCACCAGCACAATCCACTCGACCCGCGCCTTCAACGGCGCGTGCGTTATTGAGTGACGCAACGAGTCTTGGTGATGTGTCGAGTCACTTGCCCGTCGGCATAGGCATCACCAGCGACCTCGGTGTTTTCCATGACCTGACAAGTCCGCTCAGGTGGTGGAGGCGGTGCTGCTGGCGGAGGGGGTGGAGGACTGGCACAGCCACTGAGCAGCACCAGAGCAAAAGCCGACAACAACGAAGAGCACACGCGTTTCCCAGGATTGTTCATAGGATGACCCGCGATGAATGGAAGAAAACTCCCGTCGCCGAGCAGGACAACGCCCGGTTATGGAAACCGAACCACTCATTCCTTATAGACCAGTGGACTGCAAGTGCCAGTGAAATGGCTCGAACTGGCAGGATTTGCTGTCGATTTTCGGGATGAGTAAATATCGAGTGAATGCGTCGACTGATCGGCCGCCATCGCGAGCAGGCTCGCTCCCACAGAAGATCAAGCGGCGGAGCCGCCCCACTCACCACGATGAGCGTTAGCTCGAGTAAAGCTTTTGATCGCAGGGCCCGTCGGCAGGCTGAGTGGAGGGATTGATCCGGGGGTGGGAGCGCAGCGACCGTTTGGCGAAGCCAAACACATCGAGAGGAGGTGCAGCGAAGCAAACCGTAGGCGATGCCCCCGGATCAATCCCGGAGCGAAGGAACCCGAGCCACAGCGAGGGCCGTACGTCAGGGTAAAGCCTTTTGGGTTACCTTTTCGGCGTCTGGAAAAGGTGACTCGCCGTAAGGGCGAAACCGCCAGCAGCAGCCCCCGAAGCAACGGATATTCACCCACAAAACCCATGAACCTGGTCGGCCCAGAGGCCGCCAAGTTCACCCCGGCGAGCGCAAAGAATTACTCTCGAGCTCATACCGCAACTCATCTACTAAAGCATCCACCGCCTCAGGAGTACGCAACGCATCCAGACTCAACCCGCTAATCACCAGATCAACCTGCCCGGAAGCCGGGTGATACAGCTTCACCGTAAGCGAATGATCCCCATCCACCACACACTCACAAGCCAACGGCGAAAAACTACGCTCAAGCCGAGCCCGCAACTGCGCCAGATAAATCATCGCGCCAGCTCCGCACAACGAGACTCAACGACAAACAATTCATTCATAAGGGGGCTTATCCATTAGCAGGTTCAAAAGGGCACGCGATCACGGGAAAAAAATGCATCGCACCTCACCAGACTAAGAACACCCCGCCCGATCAAACACCCGAATTTGCACCCCATGAACTAGTGCATTTGCACCTTACCGCTGCCCCCGACCGCCCCCCGAAAACAACCCACGCTCGCGGGCCCAGACAATCGCTTCACTGCGACTGTGCACATCCAGCTTCGAATACACCGTCGCCACATGGTTTCGCACCGTGTTCGGCGCCAATTTCAAGCGCGCAGCAATCTCCTTGTCCGCCAGCCCCTCACAGATCAGCCCCAGCACATCACGCTCGCGAGCCGTAAGATCGGTGAATGAAACGCTGGGCAGTTGCGGCGAATTGACCTTCTTCACATTGGCCAGTTTTTCAATCAGCGTACGGCTGAACCACGAAGCATCCTTCATTACCTCCTCAATCGCCGCCACCAACTCAAGCTCGGTGCGCTTGCGCTCGGTGATGTCCATCAAGACCAGCAGATAGCACACCGTGTCCTGGATATTGACGGTGTCGGCAGAGACCGCGCACTCCAGCAATTCGGCGTCTTTCCTGCGGATCCGCATGTCGACACGATCGACCCGGCCGGTCTTCTCCAGCGCCGCCAGCAACCTGGCGCGCTCCGCCGGCTCATCGATGAAATCCAGTTGCGCGACGGTCTTGCCGAGCACCTCGTCGCTCTCGTACGCCAGGGTATCGAGAAAAGCCTGATTGACGTCGATCAGCCGCTGCTCGTCGGCGCTGCAAATCAGGATCGGCACCGGGGTCAGGCGAAAGGCCTTGGCGAAGCGTTCTTCACTTTGGCGCAGGGCGACTTCGGCCTTGTGCCGTAGCTCCATGTCGACGAACGAAAACAGCATGCAATCTTCGTCGTTGAGCACCAACGGCTGGCCGGCGACGATCACCTGCTTGCTGCCGCCGTCCGGCAGACGCAACTCAGCCTGCATCTGCGGAATGGTCGCGACATCCCGCAGACGCTGGATGGCCAGTTCCTTGCGTTCGGCCTGTTCGAGAATGTCCAGCTCATAAGTCGAGGCGCCGATCACTTGATCGCGGGTGTAGCCGGTCATCTCCAGGAACCCCGGATTGACCTTGATGTAACGCAAGTCACTGAGACGGCAGATCACCGCCGGTGCCGGGTTGGCGTTGAAGGTCTTTTCGAAACGCTGCTCGGCGTTGGCCCAATCGGTGACGTCGCTCATGATCAGCACCAGCGATTCGGTCTCGCCGTCGCGATCGGTCAGCACCATACTGCGCACGCTGTGCACCCAGGTGCGTTCTTCATCGCTGTGCGGGGTGACTTCGACCAGCACATCGCTGAAGGTTTCCCCCGCCGCCACGCGACTGATCGGATACTGCTCCGGCGTCAGCGTGTGGTTGTTGCGATAGCGCAGGTTGAAGCGCTCGGCATACTCTGCGGCATTGTTGCCCAACTCGCCGATGCGACTGACGCCATACATCGCCAGCGCGGCTTCGTTGGCCCAGAGGATGGTCTGGTCGAGTTCCAGCAGAATCACCCCGTCGGACAGACCGGCGATGATCTGCTGCAACTGGCGGCGATTGGTTTCGGTGGTCAGGACGTCCCGGCTCATTGGCTCTCCACAAGTTCGCGCATGTGAAGATTACGACCGCAGGCATCCATGATCGTGCCGATCACTTTTGCAGCCATACCCAACCACATGTGGGAGCTGGCTTGCCAGCGATGACGGTGGGTCATTCAGCACTTCAGCTGAATGGAAATCCGCAATCGCTGGCAAGCCAGCTCCCACAGGGATTGAGTGTTGGTTTCAGATATCGACCAGTTCCCGCAGCGTATCGAGAAACAGCTTGAGCACCGGTGAGGCATCGTCCGCCCGATACGTCGCGTACAGCGGCACTTGCGGCAGCGCCGGGGTCAGGCGCCGGAACACCAGTCCGGCCGGCGCCAGTTGCTCGATGGAGGCGGGCAACAGCGCCACACCGAACCCGGCACGGACCAGACTGAGCAAGGTCTGCACCTCGATCACCTGCTGGCGGATCTGCGGGGTGAACCCGGCCTGAATGCAGCACTGATAGAGAAAATTGGCGAAGCGCGACTGCTTCAACTCCAGCGCCACGAACGGCTCCTGCGCCAGATCAGCCGGCGCCAGCACCTCGCGCCGGGCCAGCGGGTGATCCTGCGGCATCACCACATGGATCGGCTCATGGATCAGCAATTCATTGCGCAACTGCGGGTCGTCATAACCGACGCGGAACACGCAGGCGTCGATGCGTTTCTCCTTCAACGCCTTGACCTGCGCCGCCGGGGTCATCTCATGCAGGCGCCAGGTGACCTGCGGGTAGCGCTCGCGAAACAGGTGCAGCGCCTTGGGCAGCACGCCGACCATCACCGAACTGATCATGCCGATTTCCAGCTCACCCAGTTGCCCGCGCCCGGTCTGGCGGGTCAGGTCCAGCGCCCGCTCGAGTTGTTCGAACACCAGCGGCGCCTGCTCCTTGAGCATCTGCCCCGCCGCTGTCAGCTCGACCCGATGGTGGCTGCGCTCGAACAGCGGCGTGCCGAGCTCTTCCTCCAGCAAGCGAATCTGCTGGCTCAGCGGCGGCTGGCAGATGTGCAGCCGCTCGGCGGCGCGGCCGAAGTGCAGCTCATCGGCCAGGGCCATGAAGTACCGCAGCAAACGCAGGTCCATGGCGGCTTACCCCAGGTTCAGTGGCGTGGAACGCTGACGCACCCCGGTCAGGCTGAACAGCGCATTGGCAATCGCCGGGACCACCGAGGGGCTGCCCAACTCCCCGACGCCGCCCGGTTTGTCCGGCTGGCCATCGAGCACGAGGATGTCCACCGGCGGCATGTCCGACATCCGTGTAACGCGATAGTCGTGGAAGTTGCTCTGCACCACCCTGCCCTGCTGGATGTCGAGACGGTCGAACAACGCGTGCCCGAGGCCCCACATCAAACCGCCGTAAATCTGCTCCTCGACCCCGCCGGGCGACACCGCCAGACCGCAATCGACCACACACGTCAGCTTCTCGACCCGGGCCTTGCCGTCGACTTTTGCGACCCGCGCCACCACGGCGATAAAACTGGTGTAGCCCTGATTGGTGGCGATCCCCAGCGCCGTGTCCGGCGGCAGTTTCTGCCCCCAACCGGCGCGCTCGGCGGCCTGCTTCAGCACCGCCACATGCCGTGGCCGCTCCTGCATGTTGGCCAGCCGGAAAGCCAGCGGATCTTTGCCGGCCGCATGGGCTAGTTCATCCATGAAGCTTTCCACGGCAAACACGTTGGGAATGAAACTTACGGAGCGATACCAGCCGCTGGGCACGTTGCTTTCGTGCTTGACCCAATTCAGTTCCAGGTGCGGCGGACGGTAGGCGAAGTCCCACGCGGTGATCGCTTCGGTGGTGCTGTAATCCATGTGATCCGGCCGCTCGAAATAGCCCGGTTCCCACTGTTCTGGCGAGGCCGGCGACACCGCATGCAGTTGCAACGCCGTTAATTTGCCCTGGGCATCCAGTGCGCCTTTCACCCGATGCAGCGTTGCCGGGTGATTGAACAGTGCGTGCATTTCGTCTTCGCGGCTGTTGAGCAGTTTCACCGCCATGCCGGTCTTCTGCGCCAGATACGCCACTTCGAACAGCCAGTACTTGGCTTCCCGCGCACCGAAGCTGCCGCCGGACACCAGTTCATGAATGGTGACCTTGTCCTTGCCGATGCCGCACACGGTCTGCGCCGCTTCCAGCGCCGACGACGGCACCTGCACGCCGCCCCAATAGGTGATCGCCTTGTCCTTGACCTGCGCGGTGATGCAGATCGGTTCCAGCGGGTTTTGCACCTTGTAGGGCATGGTGTAATCAGCTTCGAGCAGCTTCGCCGCACCCGGCCATTGCCCGGCGACATCGCCCTGGGCCATGGCTTTGACGGTTTGCGTTGCCGGGTCGCTGATCGCCGCGATCTGCGCTTTGGCCAGCTCGGCGCTGTCGAAACCGGCCAGCGGGGAATCGCTCCATTTGATCTCCAGCAACTGGCGTCCCTGTTGCGCAGCCCAGAACGTTTCCGCCAGTACCGCGACGCCTTCGAGGTTGCCGCCGAGCACGTCCGGACGGCCGGGAATCGCGATCACCTTGCGCACGCCCGGCACCTGCAACGCGGCCGCCGAATCTACCGCAACAACCTTGGCGCCTACCACCGGCGCTCGCTGAATCACTGCCACCAGCATCCCCGGCAACTGCACGTCGATGCTGTACTTGAAGCGCCCGCAAACCTTGGCCGCCGCATCGCGTTTGTGGCGCAACTTGCCGATGTATTTGAACTGCGCCGGATCCTTCAGCGTGACGTTGGCCGGGGCCGGCAGATGCGCCGCCGCGCCGGCCAGTTCGCCGTAGCCGAGGCTGCGTTTGCTCGACGCATGCACGACCCGGCCCTCTTCGGTGGAGCAGCTGTCGGGGCTGATATTCCACTGCTGCGCCGCTGCACTGATCAGCAACGCCCGCGCCGTGGCGCCGGCCATGCGCAGGCGATCGTATTCCAGTGACACGCTGGTGCTGCCACCGGTGGAAAATACTTTCCAGACCGGATGAATGTACGTTTCGAAGAACGGGTCTTCCGGGGTGATGACCTGCACCGTCATCGGGTTCACGTCCAGTTCCTCGGCCACGCACGCAGCCAAAGCCGTCTGGGTGCCGGTGCCGGAATCGTGCTTGTGCACCACCAGTTTCACCGTGCCGTCGGGCAGCACGCGCACCCAGGCGTTGGGTTCGAATTCAGTGGCCGTGGTTTTCGCTTCAGTCGCTGCCGCGCCGGAAGGCAGGTACAGCGCGATCGCCAGCCCGGACGCCACCGTCACCGCCTGCTTGAGAAACACCCGACGCGAGGGTTCATGAAGAGTGCCGTCGATGAGGCTCATCACGCCTCCTTCGGCGCATTCGCCGCACGTTTGATCGCCTTGTTGATGCGCCCGTAAGTGCCGCAGCGGCAGATATTCCCGGACATCGCGTTGCGGATCGAGTCGTCGTTGACCGGTGCGCCGGTGTTGAGCAGCGCGGCGGCGGACATGATCTGCCCGGATTGACAGTAGCCGCATTGCGGCACATCTTCGGCGACCCAGGCCAGTTGCAGCGGATGGTTTTCGCTGGTCGACAGGCCCTCGATGGTGGTGATGCTGTGGCCCGCGACGGCGGCCAGCGGCAACTGGCAGGAACGTACCGCGACGCCGTTCAGGTGCACGGTGCAGGCACCGCACAGGCCCATGCCGCAGCCGAACTTGGTGCCGGTGAGTTTCAACTGATCACGCAATACCCATAACAAGGGCATGGAGGGGGACGCCTCATCCAGCTCGCGTCGTTCGCCGTTTACCGTGAATGCAATCATTGTCAGGCTCCAAAAGAGCGGCCCGTCTTTGTGCGGGCCTGGTGACCGATTATTGGAACCCCCGGCAACGCGCGGCCAGCGACGATTTCTGCCAACCGGTGTAAGCAGGACTAACAACATGTACAAGCGATACCCGTCGGTGCAGTCCATGAGCGCGTTCATCCACGCAGCACGCAGCGGCAGTTTTTCCAGCGCCGCGCGCAAGCTCGACCTGACCCACAGCGCAATCAGCCAGCAGATCCGTGCGCTGGAAGAATTCATCGGCCAGCCGCTGTTCGTGCGCGAGGGCGGCGGCAGCAACCTGACCGACGCGGGGCAGTTGTTTGCCAGCGTGCTGTCGGATGGTCTGGCGCAGATTGATCGCGCCTTGTCCTCGGTGAAAAACCGCAGCGTGGCCCAGCGCCTGACCCTCGACGTCGACAGTGAACTGGCGCAGAGCTGGCTCAATCCGCGCCTGCCGCAGTTGCTCGACGGCTTGCCGGATTACGAAGTGACAATCCTGTCGATGCCGCGCAGTGATCGCAGCACGTTCGAACGGGTGGACCTGTCGCTGCGCTATGGCTATGGCGATTGGGACGATTGCGAAATGGCGCAGATCTGCGGGGATCGGGTGTTGGCGGTGGCGTCTCCTGCACTGCTTGAGCGGCATGGTTTGCAGGTCCCGCTGAGCCCGGCGAAGATTCTTGAATTGCCGTTGTTGGGGTATACGCGAAGGTCGTGGATTCCGTGGCTGGATGCGGCGGGGATGACACCGACCGAACCGCCGGCGCGGGTGATTTTCGATAATGCGGCGAATCTGATTGCGTCGGCCGAAGCGGGTGTCGGCGCGGGGCTGGTGCGTGGATTGCTGGCTGCCGATGCGTTGCGCAGTGGGCGGTTGGTGGCGTTGAACGAGGCGCAGATTGCGGCGCATTACAATCTTTATGCGGTTTGGCCCCACGGGCAGGCCGAGCGGGTGGCGCCTGTTGTTGATGCGATCAAACAGCTGGCTTTGCATACACAATTCTGACGCCTTCGCGAGCAAGCGCGCTTCCACGGGTGGCGGCATTCCAACGGGGTAAATGCGGTCAAATTGTGGGAGCGAGCCTGCTCGCGATGAGGCCATCACTATCACCACAAAAAACCAAAACCATATCGAACAAGTATCACCACCCCACCCAATTAATATTGTACGAACCCTCCCCCGCCTTCCAATACTCGCCTCAAGCAACCACCCACCCGGGCCGGATGCGAACAGGCGAGGGAATGCGCGAGTGCTGCGCATAGAAACGGCCGATTGCCCGGGACGTGGATGCTGTGAGCCGCAAGGCTCCCTTCCCCGCTATCAGGAGATCGACTTCAATGATCATCGATATCAGCTGCTATCCCACGGATCTCGTGGACCTCGCCTGGAGGCATGACGGTGACCCGTTCACCGGCGAGCGTCTGCTGGAGATGATGGATGGCCCGTACATGGTCAACGGCAAGCCTCGCCGCATCGACAAAGCCTTCATCCAGCCGCCGCAGGGCAACACCATCTACACCTGGACCGACGGCGAACTGTCGGGCCGCGAATCCATCGACGCCTACATGGCCTACACCCTGAAAATGGTCCAGACCTACCCGGACCGTTTCATCGGCTGCTTCGTCTACAACCCGCGTTGCGGCGTGGAAAACGGCGTCGAGGCGATCGAGCGCTACGTCAAGGAACACGGTTTCAAGATGGTGCAGATGCAGGCCAACATGCACGCCTACCGGCCTGACCGTGCGCTGGACTGGGTCCGTCCGGCCTTCGAGAAATGCGCCGAGCTGGGCATTCCGGTCAAGCTGCACACTGGCGACGGGCCTTACAGCATCCCGTCGGAATGGGTGCCGATGATCAAGGAATTCCCCAACGTCGATTTCATCATGGCCCACTTCGGCGTGCAGACCGGCGGCGTCTATGTGTTCGAACCGATGCAGTGGGCGATGGAGCTGCCCAACGTCTACTGCGAATCCGGCTGGTGCCTGCAATCGCGGATCGTCGAATTCGCCAAGGTCCTGCCGACCCACAAGATCCTGTTCGGCACCGACACCCCGCCGAACGAGCCGGGCATGTGGCTGCGCCTGCTCGAGGTGCTCTGCCACGAGCCGCCGCAGGGTCTGAACCTCGACGAGGACACCCTCGAAGACTATCTGGGCAACAACACCGCACGGATGATCGGCCTCGAGCCATCCCCGCCGCCGCGTTCCGTTTCCGAAGCAGAGGCGCAACTCAAGCGCCCCGTCACCACCCAACTGGCCAGGAGCTGAACCGATGATCATCGACACCCATCTGCACCCCACCAACCTGGTCGACGAGGCCTGGCGCCACACCGGCGAACCGTTCACCGGCGAGCGCATGCTCAAGCTGATGGACGGCCCGTACATGATCAACGGCAAGCCGCGCCGAATCGACATGGGCTTCATCCAGCCGCCACCGGGCAACACCGGTTATCGCGACGGCAACCGCCGTGGCCGCGAGGGCGTGCGCGACTACATGTCGTACGTCGCCGAACTGTGCGTGAAGTACCCGGACCGCTTCATCGGCAACTTCAACTTCAACCCGCGCTGGGGACCGGAAAACGGTGCAGCAGAGCTGGAATTCCACATCAAGGAATACGGCTTCAAGATGCTCAAGCTGCACGCCAACATGCACGGCTATCGCCCGGATCGCGCACTCGACTGGCTGCGTCCGGCGATGAAAGTCTGCGCCAAGTACAACATCGTGGTGCTGATCCACACGGGCGACGGCCCATACACCATTCCGACGATGTTCTACCCGATCATCCGCGAGTTCCCGATGGTCAATTTCATCATCGGTCACTTCGGCATCCAGACCGGCGGCAACTACTCGTTCGAGGCGTTCTGGATGGCGATGGACACGCCGAACGTGTACTGCGAATCCGGCTGGTGCTTCCAGTCGCGGATCGTCGAGTTCGCCAAGGAACTGCCGCGCAACAAGATCGTGTTCGGCACCGACTCGCCGCCGAACGAACCGGGCATGTGGCTGCGCGAGCTGGAAGTGCTGTGCTCGCCGGCGCCGCAGGGCCTGGGGATCGACGAAGATCACCTTGAGGATTACCTGGGCAACAACATCGCCCGGTTGTGCGGGATCGAACCGACCCCGCCACCGAAGGATCTGGCCGAGGCGGACATTCGTCTGACCACGACCTATCTATAGACACAAAACCTGTGGGAGCGAGCTTGCTCGCGATAGTGTCGGGTCAGCCAATATTGATTTTGAATGTGCTGCCCTAATCGCGAGCAAGCTCGCTCCCACAGGGATCAGTGTCACGACAGGCCACACAGCGACTTTACAGGCGCGAAGATGACCCGGCGTTCGCTCGACCGGCAGGCCAACGGCTTGTCGATCGAACGCCAGCCTCACCCCTGCGCGCCTGCTTTTTACGAGGTGAAACCATGACCCGTTCGACGCTCGGCGACTCTCAGGACTTTCACGTATTCATCGACGCCTATCGCCGCCAGTACCCGGACGATGTGCTGACCATCACCCAACCCCTTTCTGCCGACCAGGACGTCACCGCCCTGGTCGATGCCCTCGCCGCCCAGGGCCGCGATCCGCTGCTGATCTGCGAAAACGTCGGCAACCTCGGCGTGCCGGTGGCGACCAATCTGTTCGCCTCCCGCCGGCGCATCGCCCGGCTGTTCGGCGTCACGGCGGCGCAGTTGCACGAAACCTTCCAGACCCGCGCCAACCAGCCAATCGCGCCGTGCTACGTCGAAACCGGCCCGGTGCTCGACGAGGTGTTCGAAGGCGAAGCGCTGGACCTCGCACTGCTGCCGATGCTCAAGCATTTCGACAGTGATCGCGGCCCGTACATCACCAACGCGATCATCATCGCCGAGGACCCGCAGACCGGCATCGCCAACATGAGCTACCACCGTTCGATGCGTCATGCGCGTCAGGCGTTGGCCACCAGCCTGCACTCGCGCGGGCACCTGTGGCGGATGTTGCAGACCGCCCGCGAACGCTGTGAAGAACTGCGCGTGGCCATGGTGGTCGGCGCGCACCCGCTGTTCATGCTCGCCGCTGCGGCACGCCTGCCCTATGGCAGCGATGAACGCGCGGTGGCCGGCGGGCTGTTCGGTGCGCCGCTGGAACTGGTGAAGACCCCGCGCTACGGCATCGGCGTGCCGTCTTACGCCGAGTTCGTGCTCGAAGGCGCGATAGACCCGACGGCCTATGCCGAAGAAGGGCCGTTCGGCGAATTCAGCGGTTATTCCTCGGACCGCTCGACCAACAACGTGCTGCGCGTCGACACCCTGTTGCGGCGCAAGGACGCGTGGCTGGTGGACGTGATGGGCGGGCGTTACGCCGAGCACCTGACCCTGGCGCGGCTGCCTCGCGAAGCGGAAATGAGCGAGAAGCTCAAGGCGCGCTTCCCCGCCGTCACCGCCGTGCATTACCCGAACTCCGGCACGCATTTTCATTGTTACGTGGCGCTGGACCAGAGCCGAGACGGCGAAGCCCGGCAGATCATGCTGGCCTTGCTCGGCTGGGATCCGTACCTGAAAACCGTGATCGCGGTGGACAGCGATATCGACCTCACCGACGACAGCCAGGTGCTGTGGGCGCTGGCCACGCACTTCCAGCCGCACCTCGACATTTTCACCATCGACGGTTTGCCCGGCAGCCCGCTGGACCCGTCGTCCTCAGTCAATGGCACCACCTCGCGCATGGGTCTAGATGCCACACGCGGCTCGGGGTTTGACGGGATCAAGGCGCAGCTCGATCAAGACGTGCTCGAACGCGCCCGGCAACTGCTCGAAGGTCTGCCATCGTGAACCGTCAGCGGATGGTGGTGGGCATCAGCGGCGCGTCCGGGTTCATCTACGGCGTGCGCCTGCTGGAGTTGCTGGCCGAGCTGAACATCGAAAGCCACCTGATCATCAGCCGCGCCGCGCTGCTGACCATGGCCCACGAAACCGACTACAAACTGGCCGACGTCACCGCCCTCGCCAGCCACTACCACCGCGCCGATGACGTGGCCGCCGGGATCGCCAGCGGTTCGTTCCGTTGCCTGGGCATGGTGGTTGCGCCGTGTTCGATGAGGACACTGGCGGAGATCGCCACCGGCACCTCGTCGGGTCTGATCGGCCGCGCCGCCGACGTCACCCTCAAGGAGCGCCGCACCCTGGTGCTGATGGCCCGCGAAACCCCGCTGACCCTCGCCCACCTGCGCAACATGACCGCCGTCACCGAGATGGGCGGGATCATCGCCCCGCCGGTGCCGGCCTTCTATGCCCGCCCCGAAAGCCTGGGGCAAATGGTCGACCACAGCCTCGGCCGCGTCCTCGACCTGTTCGGCCTCGATGCCGGCGTCGCGCGACGATGGCGAGAACACACAGAACCCTGTGGGAGCGAGCTTGCTCTGTCTCTTATACACATCTGACGCTGCCGACGACTAGTC
>NZ_JAOEJU010000030.1 GCF_025447595.1 Pseudomonas koreensis
TCCCCATGTGAGAGTAGGTCATCGTCAAGATTAAATTCCGAAACCCCAATTGCGAAAGCAGTTGGGGTTTTGTTTTGCCCGCAGGAAAGTGATCCGACCGTCGTTACAGCAACCATTGGGGAAATCCCTCTGAAATGACCGCTCCGTTTTTGGTATGGTGCAGCTCGTTTTTTAACGGACTGATGTCACGCCCAAGGATCGGCGCTCATTTTTTGTCAAAGAGTGGCTGCAGAAATGCCCGAACCCATCCCTATCAAGGATCACGAGAAAGAGACGCGACTGGTCAACAAACGCTTGATCGCCTGTGCCTTGTTCGTCTTCGCCATCAGTTGCGCCCTGGTTGTGCGCCTGTACATCCTGCAAGTCGTCGAGTTCGACTACCACTCGACTATCTCCGAAAACAACCGCGTCCATGTCCTGCCGATCCCGCCAACACGTGGCCTGATTTACGATCGCAACGGCGTGTTGCTGGCCGATAACCGTCCCAGCTATAACCTGACGATCACAAGAGAACGCGCGACTGACGTCAACCAGGAGCTGGATGAAGTCATCAGCCTTCTGCACCTGCCCGCCGAAGACCGAACAGTCTTCGACAAGGCCATGAAGCAGTCGCGCCACCCGTTTACACCCGTAACGCTGTTCTACGAGCTGACCGAAGAACAGATCGCCGTGCTGGCAGTCAATGAATTCCGCCTGCCGGGCCTGGATGTCGAGCCACAATTCGTTCGTAACTACCCATTGGGTGCGCACTTTGCGCACTCAATCGGCTACGTCGGCCGTATCAACGAAATAGAATCCAAGACCCTCGACTCCGTCGAATACCGCGGCACCCAATCCATCGGCAAGACCGGTATCGAACGCTTTTACGAGCCACAGCTGCACGGCCACGTCGGTTACGAGGAAGTAGAGACCAACGCTCAGGGCCGCGTACTGCGCGTGCTTAAACACACCGATCCGATTCCAGGCAAAAACATCGTCCTGAGCCTCGACGTCAAACTCCAGGAAGCCGCCGAAGCCGCACTGGGCGACCGTCGCGGCTCAGTCGTTGCACTGGACCCATCGACCGGAGAAGTGCTGGCTATGGTCAGCAATCCGAGCTTCGACCCCAACCTGTTCGTGACCGGTATCAGTTCCAAGGAATACTCGGCACTACGTGACTCCATCGACCGCCCACTGTTCAACCGCGTGCTGCGCGGCCTGTACGCACCCGGTTCGACGATCAAACCGGAAGTGGCGATTGCCGGACTCGACGCCGGCGTGGTCACGCCACAAACCCGAGTCTTCGATCCGGGTTACTACCAACTGCCGGACTTCGACCACAAGTACCGCAACTGGAACCACAGCGGCGACGGCTGGGTGGACATGGACGCAGCGATCATGCGCTCCAACGACACCTACTTCTACGACCTGGCGCACAAGCTCGGCATCGATCGCCTGCACGATTACATGGCGATGTTCGGCCTCGGCGAGAAAGTCTCGCTGGACATGTTCGAAGAGTCGCCCGGTCTGATGCCATCCCAGGCCTGGAAGCGCGCCACGCGCCGACAAGCCTGGTTTCCCGGCGAAACCGTGATCCTCGGCATCGGTCAGGGCTACATGCAGGTCACGCCGCTGCAACTGGCTCAAGCCACTGCATTGATTGCCAACAAGGGCATCTGGAACCGTCCGCACCTGGCCAAGACCGTCGACGGTGTGGCTCCGGTGGACGAGCACCCGATGCCGAACATCCTGCTCAAGGATCCGCGAGACTGGGAGCAGGTCAACCACGGTATGCAGATGGTGATGCACGATGCCCGAGGCATCGCACGTGCGGCGGCGGCCGGTGCGCAATACCGCATCGCCGGCAAGAGTGGTACGGCGCAGGTGGTGGCGATCAAGCAGGGCGAGCGCTACAACCGCGAGAAAACCCTCGAACGTCATCGTGACAACGCCTTGTTCGTCGGGTTTGCCCCGGCCGAGCATCCGAAGATCGCGATTTCGGTGATGATCGAAAACGGCGAGGCCGGTGGCCGCGTCGCAGGTCCCGTGGTGCGGCAGATCATGGACGCCTGGCTACTCGACCAGGACGGTCACCTCAAGCCGCAATACGCGGCGCCGACCAAAGCGCCGGGCGACCCTCACGTGTAATCCGCCACAGCTTCACAGCACAGGCTCGCGCAAGCTGAGCATGTGCTGGAAGCTGTCGAGGAACACCATTTCCGCCTGAGTCATCTTCTGCTCGCGATTCCACAGCAGCTGGATATCGAAATCCACCACCCCATCCTCCGGCGGCAAGCGCCACAGCAAACCCTGTTCGACGTCCCGTCGCACCAGGTGAATCGGCAGACAGCCAATTCCGAACCCTGCACAGATCAGGCGGTAAATCTCTTCAAAACTGGTGGAGGAGGCGACGATTTTGCCGGTAAACCCCTGCTGGTCACGAAACAGCGTCAACGGCGAAAGATTGCCGCCAAGCTGATCGCTGGTGAAGCTGACGAAGTTCTCCGCCGCCAGTTGCTCCAGCGTCAGATTCTGCTGCCCGAACAGTCGATGCCGCTGCCCGCAAAAGTACGCATAGCGCTCGCGAAACAGCACTCGTTGTTCCAGCCTCGGCTGCGGTAGACGACACAATCCCACCCCCACCGTAGCGGTCTTTTGCAGCAATGAACTGATGATGTTCGAGCTGCCCATCACCTCGACTTCCAGCTCGATTTTCGGGTGAGTTTCGTGGAAGTCCGCAAGAAACTCATCGTAATGCCGCGCCTGCACGCCACTCACAGTGAGTATGCGAATCTTGCCCACCACGTCGTCATGGCGGTTCTCGACCACGGTGCCCAGACGGGAAATATCGCCGTAGATATCCGCCGCAATCCGCAGGACTTCTTCCCCGGTTTCCGTCAGATCAAAGCGCCGTCCGCTGCGCGCAATCAACACACAATCCAGTTGTTCCTCGAGACGTTTCAACGCCTGGCTGACCGCCGACTGAGTGATGTGCAGTCGCGCAGCGGCGCGGCTCATGCTGCCTTCCTGCCCGATTACCAGATACGTACGCAGCAGGTTCCAGTCCAGCCGGTCGTTGAGAAAACGCCGGCCGACCCAGGGATTAGCGGAAGAAGTCATGTAGTAGACACGCTAATAGTAAAGATAAGTTTTTGAAAATTGACTAATCCTGTCACGGAAGCGATAAAGCCCACAAGCGCCACAGAGCGCGACCGTCAGCCGCCTCGACACCTGCCCAAAACTATAAATACACAGGGTTCTTGCATGCACACCACCGCTCAGCCGCGTCGCGCCGCGGCCGCTGCCTTCATTGGCACGACCATCGAATTCTACGATTTCTACATCTACGCCACCGCCGCCGCACTGGTGCTCGGGCAGGTGTTCTTTCCCAGCAGCGACCCGGTGACCAGCACGCTCGCCGCGTTCGGCAGTTTCGCTGTCGGCTTCATCGCCCGCCCCATGGCCGGGATGGTGTTCGGCCATTTGGGCGATCGTCTCGGTCGCAAGAAAATGCTGCTGGTGACCATGGCACTGATGGGCCTGGCCACTGCGGGTATCGGTCTGCTGCCGAGTTATGCCAGTGTCGGCATCTGGGCGCCCATCGGTCTGATTGTTCTCCGTCTGATTCAGGGCATCTCAGTCGGCGGCGAATGGGGCGGGGCGGTGTTGATGGCCAGTGAGCACGCGCCGGCCAAACGCAAAACCTTCTACGCTTCGTTCGCCCAGCTCGGCAGTCCGGCGGGTTTGCTGTTGGCGTTGATCGCGTTCCGTCTGGTGACGTCGCTGTCGCCGGAAGACTTCCTCGCCTGGGGCTGGCGTTTGCCGTTTCTCGCCAGCGGCGTGCTGATGATGGTCGGTCTGATGATCCGCTCCGGTGTGCATGAATCGCCGGAATTCGCCAAAGCCAAGGACAACAACGAAACCGCGAAATATCCGGTGAAAGACGTGATCCGTCAGTGCTGGCGGCAAATTCTGTTCGCTGCCGCCGCCGTCACCATTGGTTCGGCGGGATTCTTCTTCACCAACACCTTCATGATCACCTACGTCACTCAATATCAAGGCATCCCAAGGGCGACCATTCTCGACTGCCTGTTTCTGGTGACGGTCATTCAATTGCTCTCGCAACCGCTGTCGGCGCTGCTCGCCGAGCGCATTGGCGAAGGGCGATTCCTGATGCTGGTGGCGTTGCTGTGCATGGTCACGCCGTACCCGATGTTCCTGCTGGTCGGCACTCAGAACATCCTGCTGATGACCCTCGGCATCGCTGTCGCGGTGGTGATTCTCTCGGCCTTGTACGCGGTTATCGCCGGATACATGACCCAGGCCTTCCCGGTGCATCTGCGCTACTCGGGGATCTCCATCGCCTACCAATTGAGCTGCGCGTTGGCCGGCGGTACCACGCCGCTGATCGGCACGCTGCTGGCCAGCAAGTTCTCCGGCCAGTGGCTGCCGTTGGCGGTGTTCTTCACGCTGTTGTCGGCCCTGTCTCTGATAGGTGTCTGTGGCCTCGCACGTCTGCGGGCCAACCCGGTCGTCCTTCATACCAACAAAGAGGTGTATTCGTGAGTAAGCCCGCCCACATTGACCCGATCGAATGGCAAGCCCGTTGCGAGCTCGCCGCGCTGTACCGCTTGATCGCGCACTTTCGCATGACCGACCTGATCGACACCCACATCACCCTGCGAATTCCGGGGCCGGAGCATCATTTCCTGATCAACCGCTACGGGGTGATTTTCGACCGCATGCGTGCCTCCGATCTGGTGCGCATCGATCAGGACGGGCGCATCGTCGACCCGGAATACGCAGGGCACAGGGTCAACGCCGCCGGCTTCGTGATCCACTCGGCGATCCACATGGCGCGGCCGGATCTCAACTGCGTGATCCACACCCACACCGCCGCCGGTATGGCTGTCGCCGCGCAGAAACAAGGCCTGTTGCCGATCAGTCAGCACGCGCTGAAGTTCTACGGAAAACTCGCTTATCACACCTACGAAGGCATCGCCTTGTCGCTGGATGAGCGCGAGCGGTTGATCGCTGATCTCGGCCCGCACCGGGCGATGATTCTGCGCAATCACGGCCTGCTGGTCGGCGGTTCCGGCGTAGCCCAGGCATTCCAGGAAATCCACTTTCTGGAGCGTGCCTGCCAGGCGCAAGTGCAGGCACTGGCCGGCGGCTGCGAGCTGCATTTCCCGTCGTCGGAGGTCTGCGCCCACACCGCCGAACAGTTCGACCGAGATGAACAGGACAACATCATCGACCTGGCCTGGGAGGCCGCACTGACCCTGATCGAATCCCAGCGCGAGTCCTATCTGTCATGAACACCGTTGCACTGATGTCCCGCGACTCGCTGTTGCTCAAACAATTGCAGGAAGCGTTTGCCCGCCGCGCGCCGCAGCTTTCGGTGGTGCTGGCCGATGATCCCCGGGCGGTGCATGCACAGATCGCAGCGTGCTGGTTTCCGCTGCCGGGCAGCCTCGCCGCATTGCCCAATCTGCAAGTGATTCACTCGGTCGCCGCCGGCATCGATCATCTGGAGCACGATTCGTCGTGCCCGGACCTGCCGGTGTGCCGGGTGGTCGATCCCGGCCATCGCCAGGGCATGACCGAATACGTGCGCTGGGCGGTGATTCACTACCATCGCGGCTTCGATCAAGTCCTTGAACAACAGCGTCAACAGCATTGGGAGAGGCCGCTGCAACGCCCGGCCCATGAGTTCCGGATCGGTGTGATGGGCCTCGGCTCGCTCGGCAGCGCAATCGCCCAAGATCTGGCAACCGCCGGTTACGACGTACGTGGCTGGGCGCGCAGCAGCAAGTATCTGCCGGGCGTGCAGACCTTCGCCGGCACTGATGCCTTCAATCCATTTCTCGACGGTGTGGAATTGCTGATCAATCTGTTGCCGCTGACTCACGAGACTCGCGGCATCCTCAACCGCCAGACCTTCGAACGATTGGCCAACGGCGCGGCACTGGTCAATGTCGGTCGCGGCGGGCATCTGAACATCGAGGATCTGCAACAGGCGCTGGCCCGTGGAAAACTACGCGGGGCGCTGCTTGATGTCTTCGAACAGGAACCGCTGCCCGCCGATCATCCACTGTGGGAAACCCCAGGCGTGACCATCACCCCGCACATGGCTTCGGCAGCCTCCCACGACTGCATCGCCGAGCAGATCGCCGAGAACTTCCGCCGTCTGAATGCCGGCGAACCGTTGCTAAACAGCTCGGATCGGCTGCTCGGTTACTGATCCGCCAGACAGGCCTGCAAGCGCTCGATGAACAGCGTCTCGGCACGACTCATGCGCTGATCGCGGTTCCACAGCAGATGAATGTCGACATCGGCGATCCCTTCGTGGGGCGGCAGGCGCCAGAGCAATCCAGCCTCGACGTCCGCCGCCACTACGTGCTCCGGCAGGCAACCGATACCGAACCCGGCGATCACCAGTCGCCGCACTTCTTCCAGGCTTGGCGATGACGCGACGATGCGTCCGCTGAAGCCTTGTTGGTCGCGAAAAATCGTCAGTGGCGAGAGCATTCCACCAATCTGGTCACTGGTGAAACTGACGAAATTCTCCCGCTGCAGATCGCCCTCGACGACGTCCTTCCGACCAAATAACGCGTGGTGTTTGCCACAGAAAAACGCATAGCGCTGACGAAGGAACAGACGCTGCTCCAGACGCGGTTGCGGGCGGCGATTGAGGCTCAGGCCGAGGGTCGCGGTTTTCTCCTGAAGCGCGCTGACGATGTCCGAACTGCGCATCACATCGACCTCAAGATCGACCCGTGGATACTGCCGATGAAAAACAGCGAGGAAGTCATCGAATCGTTCGGAAAAGATACGGCTGATGATCAGCAGTCGCACCTTGCCGATCACTTCGTCGGCCGGTTGCTCCAACAGGCTGCTGACCTGGGACATCTGCCCGTAGATCTCGCCGGCCAGTTCGAAGATTTGCTCGCCGACTTCGGTGAGGGCAAAGCGCGGACCGCGTCGGGCAATTAACTGGCGACCCAGTTGTTCCTCCAGACGTTTCAGCGCCTGACTCACCGCCGGTTGGGTCAAGTGCAGACGTGCGGCGGCGCGGCTGATGCTCAGCTCCTGGCCGATCACCCGGAAGGTGCGCAGCAGGTTCCAGTCGAGGCGGTCGTTGAGCAGGCGTTGCACATCACGTTCGGCCATGGCGGCTCTCGATTATAAGGTGAAGTAATACTCGGAATAATAAATAGAAAATTGACTAATCATAGCACCGGGACGATAAATCACCCCACGACAGGCGCCGCCAGAGCGCCTTGGATTTAAGTTTTCCTCCTGCCAAAAAAACAATCAAAGGAGCCCGACCCCATGAAGCCCCACGCTTCGAACCAGCCGCGCCGTGCGGCGGCCGCAGCCTTCATCGGCACCATGATCGAGTGGTACGACTTTTACATCTACGCCACCGCCGCCGCGCTGGTGTTCGGCGCGCTGTTCTTTCCCTCCGACGATCCGCTGTTCAGCACCATGGCGGCGTTCGGCACCTTTGCCGTGGGCTTCTTTGCCCGGCCGTTGGGCGGGATCATTTTCGGTCATATCGGCGACCGCATCGGCCGCAAGAAATCGCTGATCATCACGCTGTTGATGATGGGCGTGGTCACGGTGTGCATCGGTCTGCTGCCGACCTACGCGCAGATCGGCGCGACAGCACCGGTGCTGCTGATTCTGCTGCGTATCGTCCAGGGAATCGCCGTCGGTGGCGAGTGGGGCGGGGCGGTGTTGATGGCCGGCGAGCATGCGCCGAAGGGCCGGCGCAATTTCTTCGCTTCGTTCGCGCAACTGGGCAGCCCGGCGGGTTTGATCCTGTCGCTGCTGGCGTTCAGCGCGGTGACCCGTTTGCCGGAAGAAGATCTGATGAGCTGGGGCTGGCGTCTGCCATTCCTCGCCAGTGCGCTGTTGCTGCTGGTGGGCCTGGCGATTCGCCTGGGCGTGAACGAGTCGCCGGAATTCCTCGCCAGCCGCGAGCAGGCCAGCAAGCAAATCAAGAAAGAACAGGCGCCGGTGATGGAAGTCCTGCGAACCGCATGGCGTCCACTGTTTCTGTGCATCGGCGCCAACACGCTGGGCATCGCCGGGGTGTATTTCACCAACACCTTCATGATCGCCTACACCACTCAGCAACTGGCGCTGCCACGTTCGCTGATTCTTGAATGCCTGTTCTTTGTCGCGCTCATTCAGTTCTGTATCCAGCCGCTGGCTGCGTGGACGGCGGAGAAGATCGGCGCGACGCGTTTCCTGTGCCTGGTGTCGCTGCTGGCGATGGCCTCGCCGTATCCGATGTTTGTACTGGTCAGCTCGGCCCAGGCGCCGCTGATCATCCTTGGCATTGCGCTGGCGGTGGTGTGCATGGCCTCGTTCTACGCGGTGATCGCCGGGTACGTCAGCGGCATGTTCGAGACCCGTGTGCGCTACACCGCGATCTCGCTGGCCTATCAGATCTGCGGCGCGGTGGCCGGTGGATTGACGCCGCTGATCGGCACGATGCTCGCGCACAAGTTCACCGGGCAGTGGTGGCCGATGGCGGTGTTCTACAGCCTGATCGCCGGCATCTCGCTGGTCTGCGTGCTGTCTCTCGCCCGTCGTCACGCCAGTGCCCATCGCGCGGAAATGGCCCGTGCCTAACCCGGAATTTCAGGAGAACCTCATGTTGAAAATCAATGGCGAACGCCTGTGGGCGAGCCTGATGGCCATGGCCGAAATCGGTGCGACAGCCCGAGGCGGCAGCTGCCGTCTGGCATTGAGCGACGAAGACAAGGCCGGTCGCGAACTGTTCGCCCACTGGTGCCGCGAAGCCGGCATGACCCTGAGCGTAGACGCCATCGGCAACCTGTTCGCCCGTCGCGCCGGCACCGATCCGGACGCTGCGCCGGTGATGATGGGTAGCCACCTCGACACCCAGCCCGAAGGCGGGCGTTTCGACGGTGTCTACGGTGTACTCGCCGGGCTGGAAGTGGTGCGTTGCCTCAACGATCTGAACATCCAGACTCGCAAACCGCTGGAAGTGGCGGTGTGGACCAATGAAGAAGGCGCACGCTTCACCCCGGCCATGTTTGGCTCGGCGGTGTTCACCGGAATCATGGATCTGAACGCCGCGCTGGCGGTGCGTGATGTCGATGGCATCAGCGTCGCAGAAGCTTTGCAGCGTACCGGTTACGCCGGTGATCGCCCGTTGGGCGGCAGGGTGGATGCGTATTTTGAAGCGCACATCGAGCAAGGCCCGATCCTCGAAGACAATGCCAAAAGCATCGGCGTGGTCACGGGCGGTCAGGCGATCCGCTGGCTTGATGTGCGCGTGGACGGCATGGCCGCCCACGCCGGCACCACGCCGATGCCGCTGCGCAAGGACGCGCTGTATGGCGCGGCGCGGATGATTCAGGCGATTGAAGGTCTGGCAGCTGATTTTGCCCCCGAAGGCCTGACCACGGTCGGCGAGTTGAGTATCAACAAGTCCTCGCGCAATACCATTCCGGGGCTGGTGAATTTCACCGTCGATCTGCGTCATCACCGCGACGACGCCATCGCTGCCATGGAGCAACAAGTCCGCGCCCGCTTGCAGGCCATTGCCGATGGCCGAGGCCTGAACCTGACGATCACCCCGCACTGGATCAGCCCGGCCACGCCGTTCGACGCCGAATGTGTGGCGGCCGTGCAAGAGGCGGTGAATGCGCTGGGCTACGCTCAGCAGTCGATTGTCAGCGGCGCCGGGCATGACGCGATACATCTCGCGCGCTACTGCCCGACGGCGATGGTGTTCATCCCGTGTGTCGGCGGCCTGAGCCATAACGAAGCCGAAGATGTGCTGCCCGAAGACGTGAAGCAGGGCACCGATGTATTGCTCAACGCCGTGCTGGCCCGCGCCGGTCGAGCTGAATAAACAGGACCTGTGTGGGAGCGAGCTTGCTCGCGATGACGTTCGATCAGTCACCGAAGTTGTTGGATGACCCTCCGCCATCGCGAGCAAGCTCGCTCCCACAGTAGAACACCATGCTGACTGACAGGAGTTCATCCCATGCGCAGCTTTTTCCACCCCGAACAATTGCTCCACCATCCACGCAGCTATTACTCGCGCGGGCAGATGCGCACGCCGCAGGAAGTGCCCGAGCGTGCGCAACGACTGGTGCAGGCCGCCCACGGTTTGGGCTTCAGTGTCGAGCAGCCCGTCGATGCCGGCCTCGCACCGTTGCTGGCGGTGCATGGCGCGCCGTATCTGACGTTCCTTCAGGAAGCGCATGCGCGCTGGAAGGAAATCCCCGAAGACTGGGGCGACGAGGTGATGTCGAACATCTTCGTCCACGAACCCAACGCCTTGCGCGGCATCCTTGCCCAGGCGGCGCGCTATCTGGCGGACGGCAGTTGCCCGGTCGGCGAGCAGACCTGGCGCTCGGCCTACTGGTCGGCGCAAAGCGCAGTGGCCGGGGCTCAGGCGCTGATCGACGGTGAGCCGGCGGCCTACGCCTTGTGCCGTCCGCCGGGGCACCATGCCCGGGCCGAAGCGGCGGGCGGTTTCTGCTACGTGAACAACGCGGCGGTGGCGGCGCAGGTATTGCGCGACAAGTTTGAAAAAGTCGCGGTGCTCGATACCGACATGCACCACGGTCAAGGTATCCAGGAGATTTTCTACGACCGCGATGACGTGCTCTACGTCTCGGTACATGGCGATCCGACCAACTTCTATCCGGGCGTCGCCGGGTTCGCCGACGAACGTGGCAGCGGCGCGGGGGAGGGCTTCAACCTCAACTTGCCGATGGCCCATGGTTCAAGCGAAGCGGATTTCCTCGGGCAACTGGACGTCGCATTGAACGCGGTGCGTGAGTTCGGCGCTGAGGTGCTGGTGCTGTCGCTGGGCTTTGATATCTATGAGCTGGATCCGCAAAGCAAAGTCGCCGTCACCCGCGAAGGCTTTACAGCACTGGGTGAGCGGATTCGCAGCCTGGGCCTGCCATGCCTGATCGTGCAGGAAGGTGGCTATCACCTGGAAAGTCTCGAAGACAATGCTCGGGCATTTTTCGTGAATGCCGAGGTCTGGCAACCCTGATAGTCGAGTTGATTGACCAATCGCTTTCGCGAGCAAGCTCGCTCCCACAGATGACCGATTTGAATTCAGTATTTGTATTCAATGCCAGTCCCTGTGGGAGCGAGCTTGCTCGCGAAGAATGTTGAGCCGATCCACCTGCCGGAACACAAGCGCCCTACGGTGCTTGCCATCGCCCTGACGTTAACGTAAACATTGGCGTCAGGGCGCTGATGTAAAAAAGCGCAAAGCGGACCGCTCCGGAGCGCTTGATGACTCTTATAAAAACAACCGATCCCAAGTCTCACCACGAAGCCCGGCTGGCCCGGGAAAAACTCCATCTCGAAGGGCAGGTCCCGGATGGCGTGTTGCGTGCGGAGATCGATGCTTCGTGGCGGCGCAGTCTGAGCCACGGCGTGCATTTCAATGGCAAGCATGAGCTGGCGCTGGAATCGAGCGCGAGTCTCGATGTGTTGCTGGCGAGCAATCGCTTGCTGATCGATGCGGCGATACCGGCCATCGATTACCTGGCCGAACGTCAGGGCAAGGAAGGCCTGATCATCCTCGCCAATTCCGACGCCACCATCCTTGCGGTGGAGGGGCGCGCTGACCGGCTCAAGGGCAGCGGCCTGCAGGACATCACCCTCGGCGCCTGCTGGAGCGAAGCCGCCCGTGGCACCAACGCCCTCGGCACGGCGCTGGTCGAAGCGCGGCCGACCCTGATCGATTGCGGTGAACATTACCTCGATCGCCTCACGGATTTTTCCTGCACCTCGGTGCCGATCCATTGCCCCCAGGGCGAAATTCTCGGCGTCCTCGACCTGACCCGCGAAGGCCCTCTCGGCCGCGTCCACGACAGCACCGCGCTGCTGAGCATGGCGGTCAGCCAGATCGAGAGCCGCGTGTTCAACAACAGTTTTCCCGATCAGATCGTCCTCGCCTTTCACAGCCGCCGGCAGTATCTGGAATCGCCGTGGCAAGGGCTGCTGGCAGTCAGTCTCGGCGGGCAGATTCTGGCGGTCAGCGCCCAGGCCTGCCAGTTGCTGCGGGCCGAACGCTCGGCGCTGGTCGGACGGCGTTGCGAAGAATTCCTCGGGGTCGATGGCGTGCAATTGCTGACCCGCCTGCAACAAGGCGGCGTCGGCAGTGTGCAGACCGCCAAGGGCGAATTTTTCTACAAGACCCTGCGAGCCCCGGCGCGCTCGGTGAACCTCGGCGGCCCGCCGCGCAGCGTGGGGAAAACCGCCAAGGCGCAACCGGATCTGGAAGCACTGGCCGGAAACAACGCTCGCTATGCCCGCGCTCTGCGCATGGCCCGTCAAGGCCTGGCCAATGAACTGCCGGTGCTGCTGCTCGGCGAAACCGGCACCGGTAAAGAGGTGATAGCCCGCGCCCTGCACCTGGCCGGCAGCCGCAGCGACAAACCGTTTGTGGCCGTGAACTGTGCGGCAATTCCCGAAGGCCTGATCGAGTCGGAACTGTTTGGCTACCGCGAAGGCGCCTTCACCGGTTCGCGCCGTGGCGGGATGATCGGGCGTCTGCAACAGGCTCACGGTGGCACGTTGTTCCTCGATGAGATCGGCGACATGCCACTGGCCCTGCAGGCGCGTTTGCTGCGTGTTCTGCAGGATCGCAAAGTCGCGCCGCTGGGTGCCGGGGAGGAGCAGGACATCGACGTCGCGCTGATCTGCGCCACTCACCGCGACCTCAAACGTCAGGTCGAGGACAAGCAGTTTCGCGAGGACCTTTTCTACCGCGTCAACGGTATCAACGTGATGCTCCCGGCCCTGCGCGAGCGTGAGGACTTCAGCGCGCTGGTCGCTCGGCTGTTGGGCAAGCTCGACGCACCGAACGCCGTGCTGCACGACGATCTCAATCGCCTGCTCGGCGCGTATCACTGGCCGGGCAACATCCGCCAACTGGAAATGGTGCTGCGCACCGCGCTGGCGATGCGCGAACCCGGTGAAACGGTGCTGACCCTTGATCACCTGCCCGACAGCATGCTCGACGAACTCTGCGCCACCGAGAAACCCCAGACCGGCAGCATTCGCAAGAACGAACTGGAGATGATCCGCCAGTCCCTCGATACCCATCAGGGCAATGTCTCGGCTGCCGCCGACGCTCTCGGCATCAGCCGCGCGACCCTGTACCGCAAACTCAAACAGTTGCGTTCGTGATGCAGCGCCTGTTCGTGCGGCTGATCGACAGCCAGAATCCCGCCGCACTGCAAGCGGCGTTGCGTTGGTTGTATGGTTTTGTGCGACCACAGCGGCTGGCGATTGCCGGCCTGCTCGGTCTGTCGGTATGCGCCTCGTTGCTGGTGTTGGTGCAGCCGTGGCTGGTCAAGTTGCTGATCGACGACGGGCTGCTGGCGCGCAATTTCCCGATGCTGGTAATGATCGCGGTGCTGATGATTATCGCCGGGCTGCTCGGCACGGCGTTGTCGGGGATCAACCGCTATCTGCACACGCGCCTGTCCGGGCGGATTCTGTTTGCCCTGCGCGATGACCTTTACCGGCATTTGCAGAAACTGTCGCCAAGCTTCTACGGCCAGCGGCGGATCGGCGATCTGATGTCACGGCTCGACGGTGATGTGGCGGAGATTCAGCGCTTCGCCGTGGACTCGTTGTTCTCGGCGGTATCGAGTGTGATCGGCCTGGTGGTCGCGATCGCGATGCTGTTCACGCTGTCTTGGAAGCTGTCGTTGCTGGCGCTGGTGTTGATCCCGCTCGACGTGCTCTGGCTGCGCTGGATGCGGCGCAAGGTCGAGCGCGATGTGCGGCAGTTGCGCGAGCGTTCGGCGGACATGTCGTCGTTCATGGTCGAGACCCTGCCGGTGATGAAATTCATTCAGTCCGCCGGCCAGCAGCAGCGTGAAGCGCGGCGTCTGGAAAGCCTCGGGCAGGGCTACATGAACCAGTTGCTGCGCCTGCAGGTCACCGAGTTTTTCACCCAGGCTGTGCCCGGTACGTTGACGTCGCTGTCCCGCGCCTGCGCGTTCTTGATCGGCGGTTATTGGGTGGTGCGGGGCACCTGGCAATTGGGTGCGCTGATCGCGTTTTCCACCTATTTGGGGATGGCGGTCGGGCCGGTGCAGAGCCTGTTGGGGCTATACGTGGCGATCCAGCGCATGACCGTCAGCCTTGGTCGGGTCATGGAGTTGCGCGGCGAAGAACCCACGGTGTTTTCACCGGTCACGCCGAAACCGTTTCCGTCTTCGGGCGAGCTGCGTTTTGACGCGGTGCACTTCAGCCATCCGGGCCGACCAAGCACGTTGAGCGGCATCGAAGCGACGATTCCCTACGGTCTGAAAGTTGCCTTGAGCGGCGGTTCCGGCGTCGGCAAGTCGACACTGATCGATCTGCTGCAACGGCATCACGATCCGCAGTCCGGGCGGGTGCTGCTTGGCGAAGTAGATCTGCGTGAACTGGAGCTGTTCGAGCTGCGCCGACACATCGCCGTGGTCAGCCAGGACATCGTGCTGTTTCGCGGCAGCCTCGCCGACAACTTGGCCTACGCGGTACCGGACGCCAGCCGCGAAGCTATCGCCGAGGTCGCACGGCTGGCGCAACTCGACAGCCTGATCGCGTCGCTGCCCGAAGGCCTCGACAGTCCGTTGGGCGAGCGCGGTCAGCAATTGTCCGGCGGGCAGAAACAGCGGATCGCGATTGCCCGGGCGCTGTTGCAGGATCCACTGATTCTGGTGCTCGACGAAGCCACGTCGGCAGTCGACGAAGCCACCGAGCGCGAGGTGATCGAAGCCATCGACCGGTTGTTTGCCGGGCGCACGCGGATCCTCATCAGCCATCGTCCGTCGACCCTGGCCGATGCCGATCTGCGTTTCGAATTGCTCGACGGAGTGCTCATTTCGAAAACGGTGCTGCATGAAGCCTGAGTTGCGGATTGGTGTGGTCGACAGCGGGCACTCGGCGGCGCAACGCCTGCAGGTGGTTGCCGGGCGGCGATTCTCGTTGCTGGAGGACGGGCTGGCCGAGTCGGATCTGCGCGACGACCCACTTGGCCATGGCAGCGCGGTGATCGAAGCGATCAGTCGTCGTGCACCGGCCGCGCAAATCTGCGTGGCTCAGGTGTTCGACCAGCGCGGCGTCACCAGTGCCTTGCAGATTTCTGCAGCCATTGACTGGCTGGTGGCGCAGGACGTGCGGCTGGTCAATCTGAGCCTCGGTCTGCGCCAGGATCGCAGCCTGTTGCGCGAGGCCTGCGCGGCGGCGGTGGCTCGTGATGTGTTGCTGTGTGCGTCGAGTCCGGCGCAGGGCGCGGCGGTGTTTCCGGCGAGTTATCCGCAGGTGCTGCGGGTGACCGGAGATGCCCGTTGCACCGATGAACAATGGTCATGGCTCGACAGTGCGCAGGCGGATTTTGCCGCCTGTGTTCGCGGTACCTATCCGGGGCAGTCAGGGGCCAGCCTGGGGTGTGCAGCGTTGAGCGGGCATATTGCCGGTTATCTGCTGGAGCATCCGCAGGCGAGCAATGCCGAGGTCATCGACTGGCTTAAACAGCACGCTCGTTATCGCAGCCCGGAACGGCGTTTTGGACCATGACTTCGATCCTGATTCTCGGTGCCGGGCCGGCCGGTGCGGCGGTGGCGTTGGGGCTGCGACGACTGGGCTTCGACGTGACGCTGGTCAGCGAGTGGCGGCGGTTTGAGGCGCTCGAAGGCGTGTCGCAACGGGTGTTGGAGGCGTTGCGCGGTGCCGGGTTGAATCACGGGGTGGCGAATGCGACGTTGCCGTCCCAAAGGCAGGTTTCGTGGAACGGCCAGCAACATGCGCAGAACATCGAGTTTCTGCTGGATCGTCCGACCTTTGATCGCGGCTTGCGGGAAGACTTGCGGGTGGCCGGGGTCGAGGTGATTGAAGGGCGAGTCCTGAATGTTCTTTTTTCGCCGGAGGGGCATCGGGTCGAGCTCGATGGTGGTCAGACGCTAACGGCTGATTATCTGGTGGAAGCCCGTGGGCGACAGGCGCCGGCATCTGGCAAAGGTCTGCGAGGGCCGGAGACAGTCAGCCTGCTCAATCGCTGGCAAGGTGCGCCAGGTGTGACGGCCAGCGCGGTGGAAAGCCTTGAAGACGGCTGGGCGTGGATGGCTCGACGGGACGATGGACAGTGTTATTGGCAATGGACGGTGGATGTTGCGAGTGCCGGGTTGCCGGGCAAGGCGCAGTTGCTCGATTACTGTCGCGCTCGGCGTCAGGCTTCGGGTTTTTCTCAAGCGTTTTTTTCCTTAGCGCCTGAAGTCGATCTGCAACTGCACGCTCGCAGCAGCACCGCAATCCTTGCGCCGCAGGTGTGCGGTGATAACTGGATTCGTGTAGGCGATGCAGCGATGGCGGTGGACCCGCTGTCGGGCAACGGGATTTTTCAGTCGCTGTCCTCGGCGTTGCAGGCACCGGTGGTGATCAACACGCTGTTGCGCAAACCCGATCGTGCGGAGCTGGCCCGGCGTTTTCATCGGCAGCGAGTGGAGCAGTTGTTCCTGCGTTTTGCGCGAATCGGCCGGGACTTTTATGCCGATGAACAGCGCTGGCTCGATCGGCCGTTCTGGCAGGCGCGGCGGCAGTGGCCTGATGCTGAAGTGGCCCATGCGGCAGCGGATTTTGCCGCTTTGCGCATTGAGAGGATGCCGGTGTTGCGTGACGGGTTTGTCGATGAAGCCGAGGTGGTGATCACGGCGGATCAGCCGCTGGGGATCTGGCATGTGCAAGGTGTCGAGCTGGCTCCGCTGGTGCGGCGCTTGCGCGATGAGCCGGCGGATCAGGTGTTGGCGGGATTGACGCTTGAGCAGGGGCGGGCGGTTCGCGGGTGGCTGTTGGCCCAGGGTTTCAAACCCTGAGCCATGAACGCAGTCATTACAACTTGATCAACACTGACTTCAGCTCGGTGTAATGCTCGATCGCCGCATACCCCATCTCGCGCCCGACACCGGACATCTTGTAGCCGCCAAACGGCAGCGCCGGGTCCAGCGCGCTGTGACAGTTGACCCACACCGAGCCTGACTTGATCCGCGGAATCATCCGGTGCACCGCCGCCAGATCGTTCGACCAGATGCTCGCGCCCAAACCATAAGGGCTGTCATTGGCCATGCGCAGCGCGTCGGCCTCGTCATCAAATGGAATCGCCACCAGCACCGGCCCGAAGATCTCTTCCTGAACCAGCGAACTCTGTTGATCGACATCGACAATTACCGTCGGCTTGACGAAGAATCCCGGCCCGAACTGCTCGCCGCCGCAGGCGATGGTCGCGCCGCTTTCCCGACCCATTTCGATGTAGTTGTAGACCCGCTCCTGCTGGCGCGCGGAAATCAGCGGGCCCATATCGATGCTTGGATCGAGGCCGTTGCCGAGTTTCATTGCGTTGGCGATGTCGCTGATATCGGCCACCACATTGTCGAAATGCTTGCGCTGCACGTACAGCCTGGATCCTGCGCAGCAGACCTGGCCCTGGTTGAAGAAAATCGCACTGGCAGCTCCCGTCGCAGCGGTTTTCAGGTCGGCGTCGGCCATGACGATGGTCGGTGATTTGCCGCCCAGTTCCAGGGTGACCCGGGTCATCGAATCCATGGCGATCTTGCCGATCTGCTTGCCGACGGCGGTGGAGCCGGTGAAGGTCAGCTTGTCGACCAACGGGTTGTGAGTGAGGGCAGAACCGGCCGTGATGCCGGTGCCGGTGACCACGTTGAACACGCCTTCCGGATAACCCGCCTCTAGCACCAGTTCCGCCAGTTTCAGCGCGGTCAGCGGGGTTTCGTCAGCCGGTTTGAGCACCACGGTGCAACCGGTGGCCAGCGCCGGGCCGAGTTTCCAGCAGGCCAGCAGCAACGGAAAGTTCCAGGCGACGATGGCGCCGACCACGCCGACTGCTTCGCGGCGAATGAAACTGTGGAACTGATCGCCGGGCATCAGCGGCAACGAAACGTCGACGCTGGAACCTTCGATCTTGGTCGCCCAGCCAGCCATGTAGCGCAGGAAGTCGGTGGCCAGTTGCACGTCCATCACCTGCGCCACCGCCGCGCTCTTGCCGTTGTTCAGGCATTCCAGTTGCGCCAGCAGCTCGGCGTCGCGCTGCATCAGGTCAGCGAGCTTCCACAACAGGTTCTGCCGCTCGCGCGGGCGGGTGCGGCTCCAGGTTGAATCATCAAAGGCTTGCCGGGCGGCGAGCACCGCGCGGTCGACATCTTCCGGGGTGGCGCGAGGCACCACGCACAGCACTTCACCGGTGGCCGGGTTGTGCAGCGGCATGGTCTGGCCGTCGGCGGCTTCGACCCAGTCGCCGCCGATCAGCATGCGTGGCGGGCGCTGGATGAAGGCCGAAGTGGCAGGGAGCAGATAGGGCAGGGGCATGGCGAAACCTCTTGTTGTTCGATGGGATCGAGAGGGGCTTTCGCAATGGTTGTGCCAAATGCTCGAAGGTGGCGTACAGCCCCGTTGCATGGGCTGGCGGAGGAAGAATTTAAGTGCTAACCGGCGTGAATTTGTCTCAAAACGCGACACCCATTGAGAAGCAAGATACGCGTCCTACAAAGCCAATGCCGCTGTGGCGGGGCCTGGGCGAAATCGGGCCGTTTCAGGTGTAGGAAAAGCCGCGCGTCTGACAGTTTTTACTGACTGGTGGAGGCATGAAGTACGAGCTAAGTTGCTTTGTGTATAGGGTTTTCCTGCCATGGATTTGGCGGGTCAGTGTCTTCACAAGGATGTCGATGAACAACTTAACCATTCGATGGCTAACCAATTTCATGATAGGCGTGGGGACTGGATTTCTGGTGACGGGGTTTGCGGCGCTGTTGATCGGCGATCTGACCGATGTGGATACGATTCGGGCAGGTGCCTTGATGGCTACCAGCAGTATTTTCTTGATCGCCACTTCTTTCGCAGTTGCCATGCTTGAGGATAAATCATGACGGCTTTAATTCTGTGTCTTTGGTCATTGGCCTTTAGTTTGCTGATCACGTATGCGTTTTACCGGGAGCGTCGAATTCAAGCTGCCCGGCGCGATTCCGGTTCATTGGCAGCGAAGGCCTACGCGCAAGGTGAATGCTCGATGGTTTGCGAGTTTTGTGGGCGTTACAAGGTTCACCCGGACAACTCTGTTCGCTAGGCGCGGGTCAACAACCAATACAAGAGCCCCGTCATTGGCGGGGCTTGTTTTCGTGTGGGTTCGGCAGGCGTCACTCTCCTGGAGGTTTTTCATGGGGGATGCTGTCAGCTCCGGGTCATCTGTCGCGCGATGCAATGTCGCTGACGCCGCAACAACTATGCTTGTCTCAGACTGCAACAGTTGTCGCGAAATTGGACGCCGGCAAGCACCGCCGACACCGCCACTTCGCCTTGATCTTCACGTAACTGCTTGATTGAAAAGCTTATCGGCAAGCTGGCACGCTCCGTGTATTGCTCACAGCAGACGTTTCGCTTGCCTCCGTTCGTGCAGCGCCACGAACGGCAGAAACCATAAAAACGATAAGCCACAACAATAAGAAAGCACCGTGCGAGGTTCGACGTTGATGAAGAGAAAACTCCGATCAGGCATGAGCGCCAGCCTGCTGGCCGTGGCCGCTTGCGTGGCCCTGCATTCGCCGTACAGCCTGGCGGCCCGCGATGCCCAGACCATCCTCAAGGAAACCTGTCAGGGCTGTCATACCCCTGAAGCGGGCGAGCAGTTGAGCCGCATCAGCCACCAGCGCAAGACCCCGGAAGGCTGGCTGATGAGCATCGCCCGGATGCAGACCATGCACGGTTTGCAGATCAGCGATGACGATCGTCGCACGCTGGTCAAATACCTCGCCGACACCCAGGGCTTGGCGCCCAGCGAAACCGACGGCGTGCGTTACGCGCTGGAACGGCGGTTGAACACCATCGAGCAGTTCGACGAGAAAACCGCGCAGATGTGTGGCCGCTGCCACTCCGGTGCGCGGGTCGCTCTGCAACGGCGTCCGGCTCAGGAGTGGGAACGTCTGGTGAACTTCCACCTCGGCCAATGGCCGTCGCTGGAGTATCAGGCGCTGGCCCGTGATCGTGACTGGTTCGATATCGCCCGCAAGGAAATGGTCCCGCTGTTGGCCAAGCGTTATCCGCTCGACAACCCGGCGTGGCAGACCTGGGTCAAAACCGCACCGAAAGCCGAAGCTTTGGTCGGCGACTGGAGTTTCAGCGGCCACCTGCCGGGCAAGGGTGAACTGGCCGGCACCATGAGCGTCACCGCCGATGGCAGTGACACCTTCAAGGTCGCCGTCAAAGGTCATTACGCCGATGGCAGCCCGTTTAACGGCGACGGCAGCGCGATTCTCTACAGCGGTTACGAGTGGCGCGGCAACGTGACCGTCGATGGCGTGACCATGCGGCAGGTGTTCGCTGCACAAGGCAACGCCATGCAGGGCCGGATGTTCGAGGCCGAGCACGATGAGCGTGGTCTGGACTTCGTCGCTGCCAAACAGGGTTCGCAGCGCTTGCTGGCGGTACAGCCGGGTTATGTGAAGGCGGGCAGCGAAACCGAAGTGACCCTGATCGGCAGCGGTCTGAGCGGCAAGCCGAACTTCGGCAAAGGCGTGGACGTGGTCGAAGTGGTCGAACAGAGCGCCGACCGGATCAAGGTCAAAGTCAAAGCGGCAGCCAATGCCCAGCCGGGCCTGCGCGCGGTCAGCGTCGGCAGCCTGAAAGGCCCGAGTCTGTCGGTGTACAGCAAGATTGCTTCGGTCAAAGTGGTGCCGGAATTCTCGGTGGCACGAATCGGCGAGGGTGGCGGTTCGACGCCGAAAGTCCAGGGCCGCTTCGACGCCGAAGCCTGGGGCAAGAGTGCCGACGGCAAGCCTTATCGCATCGGCGTGTTCCCGGCGCAATGGAAAGTCGAAGCCTTCGACGAGCGCGCCAAAGAGGATGAGGACGTCAAGTTCGCCGGCACCATGCAGGCCGACGCGGGCGTGTTCACCCCGGGCGATGCCGGGCCGAATCCGGCGCGCAAGATGTCCACCAACAATGCCGGCAACCTCAAGGTGATCGCCGCCGTCGACGACGCAGGGAAATCCCTCACCGGCGAAGGCCACCTGATCGTCACCGTGCAGCGCTGGAACAACCCACCCATTCCATGAGTTGTCCTGGACCTCAGCGATTCAGACACTTTTCGGAATGATCGCAAGTCCCGCCAAACGGGGCTTGCACAGGAGGTTTGCAATGGGCGCTATCTTGAATCTGGTCGAACGCAACCTGCACGAAGTGCACGTCGACGCCGACCGTATGCTGTTTCATATCCCCAGCAGTTCGCTGTTTGCCAGCGATGAACTGACCGGCACCATCATCGATGCGTTGCGCGGCCCTGGCTGCTCCTCGGAAGACCTGATCCAGCGCCTCGGCGCGCGGTTCAACGGCGAGGAAATCAACGAGACCCTGCGCGAGCTGATTTCGCTGGAGCTGGTCAGCGACGGCTCGCCGCTGACGCCGGACATCGCGGTCAAACGCGTCGAGCGCACGGCGATCAACACCGTGGTGCTCAACGTCAACACCGGCTGCAATCTGAGCTGCACCTACTGCTACAAGGAAGACCTCGACAAGCCGTCCGCGGGCAAGAAGATGGATGTCGAAACCGCCATCGCCTCGGTGGAAATGCTGTTGCGTGAATCCCCCGACGAAGAACGTTTCACCGTGGTGTTTTTCGGTGGCGAGCCGCTGAGCAACCGCAAGCTGATCGAGTACATGGTCGATTATTGCGAGAAGCGATTTGCCGAGGCCGGCAAGTTTGTCGAATTCGTGATGACCACCAATGCCACGCTGCTTACCGAAGAAACCGTGGACTACCTGAATGCCCACCGCTTCGGGCTGTCAGTGAGCATCGACGGGCCGAAAACCGTGCACGACCGTAACCGCATCACCGTGGGCGGGCAGGGCACCTATGACGTGGTGCGGCGCAAGGCCGAAATGCTGCTGTCGCGCTACAACAGCCGCCCGGTCGGAGCGCGGGTGACACTGACTACCGGCGTCACCGACGTTGAAACCATCTGGGATCACCTGTTTAACGAACTGGGATTTGCCGAGGTTGGATTTGCTCCGGTAACGTCCGGCGATATCAGCAGCTTCAATCTGACCAACGACGAGTTGATCGAAGTCTTTGCCAGCATGAAACGCCTCGGTCGGCGTTATCTGGAAGCCGCGCTGGAGCACCGCAACATTGGGTTCTCCAACCTGCATCAGTTGATCACCGACATTCACGAAGGCCACAAAAAGGCCCTGCCGTGCGGTGCCGGGCTGAAGATGCTGGCGGTCGATCACAAGGGCGAACTGAACCTGTGCCATCGCTTCACCGGCTCGTCGCTGCCGACCTTTGGCAATGTTCATAGCGGCGTTAAGCAGGTTGAGTTGAACGACTTCCTGTCCCAGCGCCTGGATCGCACCAACACCGGTTGCCATGACTGTCAGATCCGCAACCTGTGCTCGGGCGGTTGCTATCACGAGAGCTACGCCCGCTACGGCGACCCGGCGCACCCGACTTATCACTACTGCGAACTGATGCGTGACTGGGTCGACTTCGGCATCGAGGTCTACACCCGGATCATGGCCAACAACCCTGCGTTCATCAGCAGCTACATCACTCCGCGCAAGGCTCACTGATATGAAACATCTCAAGGCAATCAATAACAAAGCGTTGAAGCTGGATCAGGCCGCGGACGAGAACCGCATCGAAGAGGTGGTGGCGATGAGCTCCGTCGCGGGCTGCGCCTCGACCACCGACCCGGGTTGGGAAATCGATGCGTTCGGCGGGGTTTCGTCGCTGTGCCAGCCGATGGAAGCTGACCTCTACGGCTGCTCCGATCCGTGCTGGTGGCCGGCCCAGGTGCCGGACATGATGAGCACCTACCCGGACTGGAACAAGGATGCCCAGGCGTCCAACGACAACTGGCGCAACCTCGGCACTGTCTTTCCGAAAGACAAGTGATCCCTAAGAAGAAGGATTCCAGCATGCCTAGCCTCAACAAAGCCTGCGGCCTTGCCGCACTCGCGGTTCTGAGCACCTGTTCGCTCCCGGTTCTGGCCGATGAAAACACCGCGCTGCAAGACGGTCACGAGTACATGTTGACCACCAACTACCCGAACAACCTGCACGTCATCGATCTGGCGACCGACAGCCTGTACAAGACCTGCAGGATGCCCGACGCCTTTGGCCCCGGCACTGTGCAGCTTTCGCCGGATCGCAAGACAGCGTACGTGCTGAACAACCATTATGCCGATGTCTACGGTGTCGAACTGGACACCTGCAAGCAGGTGTTCCACGCCAGCATCACCCAGCAGCCGGGGGAAAAGGCGCGGTCGATGTTCGCATTCACCGTCAGCCATGACGGCAAGGAGTTGTACACCATCGCCAACCCGACCCAGATGCTCAACGACCGCTACGAGGTCAAACAACCGCGTCTGGACGTATACGCCACCGATGCCGGAATGAATGCCAAACCGGTGCGCAGCTTCCCGGCGCCACGACAGTTGACGATCATGCAGAGCGGCGATGACGGCACGTTGTATGTGGCTGGCGCCGATGTGTACAAGGTCGATGTGAAGAGCGGCAAGTTCGACGTGCTGATCCCCAGCCGTCACTGGAAGCGCCCGAACTACAGCGCGCCGGACGTGCTTTACGTGTGGAACCAGCAGACTTATCGGCATGACTTTTCGCTGCTGTACACCGCCGCCAAGTTCAAGGACAAGAAGCAGGATCCGGCCACCGCTGAATACCTGTACGGTTTGTTCAGCGTCGACCTGAAAACCGGCAAGACCGAGACCACCGATTTCGGCCCGCTAACCGAGATCTACTTCAGCGGCATGCGCTCGCCGAAGGATCCGAACCTGATGTTCGGCGTGCTCAATCGTCTGGCCAAGTACGACATCAAGCAGAAGAAGCTGATTCAGGCGGCGACGCTGGATCATTCCTACTACTGCATTTCGTTCAACAAGGAAGGGAGCAAGATCTATCTGGCCGGGACCTTCAACGACGTGGCGATCTTTGATGCCGAAACCATGAAACAGACTGGCAGCATCAAGTTGCCGGGTGGGGACATGGCGATAACCACGGCGCAAATTTTCGTCCGTTGATTGCCGGCGTCAGGGATGACGCCATCGCGAGCAAGCTCGCTCCCACATTCGAACCGCATTCCAAAGGTGGGAGCGAGCTTGCTCGCGAAGAGGTTCTGAAAGAATCGAAAAATCAGGCCCCGGGCACCGGGCAGCTCATGTCACCTTCCTCACATTTCAAATACTGCTTGAGCGCCTCGGTTCGCGTCTTGGTCACCGAGGCGATGCAATTGTTGTAGATCAACGGATAAACACTCCCGCCTGCCACGCCGGATGCCGAAAACTTGCACTCGGCATCACGAAACCCGATCCACGCTCGTTGCGCGCTCACCAGCAGTTTTTTGCCATCAGGGTTGTTCTTCAGCCGGGCGGTAATTTGCTGATAAACCGTGTTCAACTCCTTATCCGCCGCCTTGTTTTCCTGCGCGGCGCACTGATTCATCGTCGTCTGATCGCTGGCATTGGCACAGTCCATGGCAGCGTGAGCAACGGAAGTGAAAAGAAAGGGTGTCAGGGCCAAGAGCAGGCGTGGGGACATGAGTCATCTCGCTTTGATGAATGAACGTGCCGGGCAGTTTATCGACTTCGTGGCGCCATCAGGGTTGGTGTTGTCTTGATGCGTTGAGCAACCGCTCCGCTGTCGCCGCAATTTCTTCTCCGTCATGCAGTTTTTCCAGCCACCCGAACGGGATTCCCTGCACGCCGTAATAGGCGCCGGCCAACTGGCCGACGATGGCAGCCGTGGTATCCGCGTCATCGCCCAGATTCGCCGCTTGCAGGACGGCCGCGGCAAAACTGTCGGTGTGCTGGAAGCACCATAACGCCGCTTCCAGGGATTCGACGCAGTAACCACTGCCGCGAATGTCGCGCTCGGTCTTGTGCAGGTACTCGCCCCGGGCAATCGCCGCCACCTTTGGCTGACTGAAGGCTGTTGGCGGCAGAGTGCGCAGTTGCGCTTTCGATGCGCCTTCCAGCGCTTTGCCGAGCAGGTCGGCAAACAGTTGGCAGCATTCGATGGCCTCGGGCGCCGCGTGCGTGGTGCGCGAACTGTCGGCGGCGAATCGCATGGTTTTCCGGGCATCGGGGAAATAAAACAGAACCACGGGCACCAATCGCATCAACGAACCATTGCCGGCACTGTGCGGGTCAGTAGAGCCGGCAAACGGCTCACCGGTGTGTTGATAGCGATCCAGCGCCTGACTCACGGTCATGCCGATATCGAAACATTCGCCGGTCGAACTCAGATAACCCCATTGCCACCAGTTCAGATAGCGGCCCATCTGGTCTGCGGCATCGAATGCGTTTTTGTTCAGCAGACTTTCCGCCAGGCACAGCGCCATCGAGGTGTCGTCGGTCCATTGACCGGGCTTCAGGTGAAACGGCCCGCCTCCGACCATGTCGGTCAGGGGCTGGAAGCTGCCGCGAGGCTGGAATTCGACGGTGGTTCCCACGGCATCGCCGCAGGCCAGTCCGAGCAGGGCGCCACGGTAACGTTCGGGGAGGGAGGGCTGCATGATGACGTCCTTGTGTCGTTCAATTCGCTGCGAACGTTATCAGTTTCGCAGCGCTGATCCGTGCGCATTCTGACGAACCGGCGCCGCAAAATACTGCCGGATATTTCAATCAGATCCGACCGTTGCACTGGATTGATACAACTTCGCATTGGACATGTGGTCATACAAGCCTACTGTTCAAAACAGGAGGTGACGTATGAAACCAGTACCCAACAGCTTTGAACGTAAAATCATGCTCAGGTCGCCGCGCTCCCATGTCTGGCGCGCCCTGGTCGATGCCGAGGCGTTCGGCCAGTGGTTCGGCGTTGCGCTGGAGGGCCGGCGGTTTATCGCGGGCGAATGGACGCAAGGGCAGGTGACGTACCCCGGTTATGAACATGTGCTCTGGAACGTGCTGGTGGAGAGGGTCGAGCCGCAGCAGCTGTTCTCCTTCCGCTGGCACCCGTACGCGGTGAACCCGAAAATCGACTACTCCCAGGAACCGACCACCCTGGTCAAATTCGAACTGCAGGACTACGAGAACGGCACGCTGCTGAAGGTCTCCGAGTCAGGTTTCGCGCACATTCCCGACGTGCGCCAGAAAGAGGCCTACTACATGGACAGTCGTGGCTGGGAGGAACAGTTGAGTCGGCTTGAACACTTCCTCACGGAGAGCGACCGGGCCCGCGAGCGCGAAGGTGGCTGATCTCGACCTGTTCACGCCGTGGCTGGAACGCTGGGCGCTGGCACCGGACGGCGAGCCGATCATCACCCCGGGCAGCCGCCTGTTGCCGGTGCGTCAGGGCGATGTGCCGGCCATGCTGAAATTCGCGGTGGATGACGAGGAAAAGTACGGCAACCTGCTGATGACCTGGTGGGACGGCGATGGTGCCGCCCGGGTGCTCGCTCATCACGAGGAAGGCCTGTTGCTTGAGCGGGCGATGGGTCAGCGTTCGTTGATGTACATGGCGCTCAACGGCGAGGATGACGAAGCCACACGGATCATGTGTCGAGCCTTGGCTCGTCTGCACGCACCGCGACCGACACCGCCACCGCCGTTGGTGGAGCTGGGGCCGTGGTTCGCATCATTAAAAATGGCCGCAGCCCGATACGGTGGCCCCTACGCCAATTGCCTGCAAACGGCCCAGACCTTGCTCGCCGAACCGCAGGACGTAGTGGTGCTGCACGGCGACATGCACCACGACAACGTTCTTGATTTCGGCCCACGGGGCTGGTTGGCCATCGACCCCAAGCGGGTGCAGGGCGAGCGCGGTTACGACTATGCCAACCTGATCTGCAACCCGGATTTGCCGACGGCAACTGATCCCGAGCGCTTTCGGCGGCAAGTCGACGTGATCTGCGAAGCAGCGGGAATCGAGCGAAAACGCCTGTTGCAATGGGTGCTGGCGTTCGCCGGACTGTCCGCCGCGTGGTTCATGGAAGATGACGAGCAAACCGCGGCAAAAGGACAGCTGAAAGTCGCGCAATTGGCGGCTTCTGCGCTGGATGCCTGACACGTCTAAGGGTTTTCGGAAGGCCCGCTATGGCGAATGTCTTACACGCGATGGTAGCTATTTCGACTATTGCCGATTGGATCCACAGCGTAATCTAGCCTCATCAACTGAAGCACAGGGAGTGTTTCAGGATCACGGATGATCGACCATTAGCAAGGATCGCTGCCGACAGGGAGTCGATAATGGTCTTGGGAAAAACCCGCTTCGGCGGGTTTTTTTTCGCCCGTAGAAAAGTGCCGTGCCCAAACAGAAACACCGCCAATCGGCGGTGTTTCTGCATCTGCAGGTTTTACGAGGCGATCAACTGGCGCAACACGTAATGCAGGATCCCGCCGGACTTGAAGTACTCCACCTCGTTCAAGGTGTCGATGCGGCACAGCACTTCAATTTTCTCCTGACGCCCGTCTTCACGGGTGATAACCAGAGTCAGGTTCATCCGTGGCGTCAGCTCGACCCCGCTCAGGCCTTGGATATCCAGGGTTTCCTTGCCGGTGAGGTTCAGGCTCTTGCGGTTCTGATCCAGCTTGAACTGCAACGGCAGCACCCCCATGCCCACCAGGTTGGAACGGTGGATCCGCTCGAAGCTTTCGGCGATCACCGCTTTGACCCCGAGCAGGTTGGTGCCCTTGGCGGCCCAGTCGCGGCTGGAACCGGTGCCGTATTCTTGCCCGGCAATCACCACCAGCGGCGTGCCCGAGGCCTGATAACGCATGGCAGCGTCGTAGATCGCCAGTTTCTCGCCGGTCGGAATGTAGATCGTGTTGCCACCTTCTTCGCCGCCGAGCATTTCGTTGCGGATGCGGATGTTGGCAAACGTGCCGCGCATCATCACTTCGTGGTTGCCCCGGCGTGAACCGTAGGAGTTGAAGTCCCGTGGCTCCACACCTTGCTCGCGCAGGTAACGCCCGGCCGGGCTGTCGGCCTTGATGTTGCCGGCGGGGGAGATGTGGTCGGTGGTCACCGAATCGCCCAATAGCGCCAGCACTCGCGCACCTTTCACATCGGCGATCACCGGCAAAGGCCCGGAAATGTCGTCGAAGAACGGCGGGTGCTGGATGTAGGTCGAATCCGCCTGCCAGACGTAAGTCGCGGCTTGCGGCACCTCGATGGCTTGCCACTGTTCGTCACCGGCGAACACTTCTGCGTATTCCTTGTGGAACATCGCCGTATTGACCTGATTCACCGCGTCAGCAATTTCCTTGCTGCTCGGCCAGATATCACGCAGGTAAACCGGGTTGCCCTGCTGGTCATTGCCCAGAGGTTCGCTGCTGATGTCGGTGCGCACACTGCCCGCCAGTGCGTAAGCGACCACCAGCGGCGGCGAGGCCAGCCAATTGGTTTTCACCAGTGGATGCACCCGGCCTTCAAAGTTGCGATTGCCGGACAACACCGAAGCCACGGTCAGATCGGCTTTCTGGATGGCTTTTTCGATCGGTTCAGGCAGCGGCCCGGAGTTGCCGATGCAAGTGGTGCAGCCGTATCCGACCAGCGAAAAACCGAGCTGGTCGAGATACTGCGTCAATCCGGCGGCTTTGTAGTAATCGGTGACGACTTTCGAACCCGGTGCCAGCGAACTCTTCACCCACGGTTTGCGGGTCAGGCCTTTCTCCACGGCTTTTTTCGCCAGCAGGCCGGCGGCCATCATCACGCTCGGGTTGGAGGTGTTGGTGCAGGAGGTGATTGCGGCAATCACCACGGCACCGTTTTTCAGGCGATAGGTGTGGCCGTCGTACTCGTAATCGGTTTCGCCGACCAGATCGGCATTGCCTACTGCCACACCACCGCCGCCCTCGCTTTCGAGGCGTCCTTCTTCCTTGCTGGTGGGTTTGAATTGCAAGTCGAGAAAGTCGCTGAACGCCTGACCGACATTCGGCAGCGAGACCCGGTCCTGTGGGCGTTTCGGCCCGGCGAGGCTGGCTTCGACGCTGCCCATGTCCAGCGCCAGACTGTCGGTGAACACCGGCTCCTGACCGGGCAGGCGCCACAAACCCTGGGCCTTGGTGTAGGCCTCGACCAGTTTCACCACTTCAGTCGGACGGCCGGACAGGCGCAGGTAGTCGAGGGTCACGTCATCCACCGGGAAGAAGCCGCAAGTCGCGCCATATTCCGGGGCCATGTTGGCGATGGTCGCGCGGTCGGCCAGCGGCAGGTCGGCGAGGCCGTCGCCATAGAACTCGACGAATTTGCCGACCACGCCTTTCTTGCGCAGCATCTGGGTCACGGTCAGCACCAGGTCGGTGGCGGTGATGCCTTCCTTGAGCTTGCCGGTGAGTTTGAAGCCGATCACTTCTGGAATCAGCATCGACACCGGTTGCCCGAGCATCGCCGCTTCCGCCTCGATCCCGCCGACGCCCCAGCCGAGTACGCCGAGGCCGTTGATCATGGTGGTGTGGGAGTCGGTGCCGACTAGCGTGTCAGGGAAGGCATAGGTGCGGCCGTCTTCGTCCTTGGTCCACACGGTGCGGCCGAGGTATTCGAGGTTGACCTGGTGACAGATCCCGGTGCCCGGCGGCACCACGCTGAAGTTGTCGAACGCGCTCTGGCCCCAGCGCAGGAAGGCGTAGCGTTCGCCGTTGCGCTGCATTTCGATGTCGACGTTCTGTTCGAAGGCGCTGGCGCTGGCGAATTTGTCGACCATCACCGAGTGGTCGATCACCAGATCCACCGGCGACAGCGGGTTGATTCGCTGTGGATCACCGCCGGCCTTGGCCATGGCGGCGCGCATCGCGGCCAGATCGACCACGGCGGGGACGCCGGTAAAGTCCTGCATCAGCACGCGGGCAGGGCGGTACTGGATTTCCCGGTCGGAGCGGCGCTCCTTGAGCCACGCGGCAATGGCCTTGAGGTCGGCGCCGGTGACGGTTTTTTCATCTTCCCAGCGCAGCAGGTTTTCCAGCAGGACTTTCAGCGACATCGGCAGCTTGTCGAGATCGCCCAAGGTCTTGGCGGCATCCGGCAGGCTGAAATAGTGGTAAGTCTTGTCGTCGACTTTCAGAGTTGTAAGGGATTTCAGACTATCGAGGGACGGCATTACGATCACTCCTTTGAGTCCGCACGGCTACGGACTGAGGGGACGGGCAGAGCTATCAACGTAGCCCTGTTTTCAGTAGCTGGCTAATAACTGGACTCTATGGGCAAGTCCAAGGTTCCGACATCGGCTATCATGCGCCGGTTTTCGTGACAGGCTTTGCTTCAACGCAGGGTCTGGGCATCGCGCAGGGGATGAATGATCGCCCTCTGCCCAGGAGTAAGAATGAACACCCTATTCATGCATTGCCGGCCAGGCTTCGAAGGCGAAGTCTGCTCGGAGATTTCCGACCTCGCCGCCCAACTCAACGTGGCCGGCTACGCCAAGGCCAAACCGGCCACCGCTTGCGCCGAGTTCGTCTGCACCGAAGAAGACGGTGCCGAGCGCCTGATGCGCGGCCAGCGCTTCGCCGAGCTGATCTTCCCGCGCCAGTGGGCGCGCGGTTTTTTCATCGATCTGCCGGAAAACGACCGCATTAGCGTGATCCTCGCGCACATGGCTGAATTCCCGGTGTGCGGCAGCCTGTGGCTGGAAGTCGTCGACACCAACGACGGCAAGGAACTGTCGAACTTCTGCAAGAAATTCGAAGGCCCACTGCGCAAGGCGCTGACCGGCGCCGGCAAACTGGTGGAAGACGCCAGCAAGCCACGTCTGTTGCTGACTTTCAAAAGCGGTCGTGAGGTGTTTCTCGGTCTGGCCGATGCCGGTAACTCGGCGATGTGGCCGATGGGCATTCCGCGCCTGAAGTTCCCACGCGAGGCACCGAGCCGTTCGACCCTGAAGCTGGAAGAGGCCTGGCACCACTTCATCCCCCGCGACCAGTGGGAAGATCGCCTGCACAGCGATATGACCGGCGTCGACCTCGGCGCGGCGCCGGGGGGCTGGACCTGGCAACTGGTCAATCGCGGCATGCTGGTGACCGCCATCGACAACGGCCCGATGGCTGAAAGCCTGATGGACACCGGTCTGGTGCAGCACTTGATGGCTGACGGTTTCACCTTCAAACCGAAGCAACCGGTGGACTGGATGGTCTGCGACATCGTCGAGAAACCGGCGCGCAACGCCGCGATGCTCGAAGAGTGGATCGGCGAGGGGCATTGCCGGGAAGCGGTGGTCAATCTCAAGTTGCCGATGAAGCAGCGATACGCCGAAGTGAAGCGCTTGCTCGAACGTATCGCCGACGGTTTCAAGGCCCGCGGGATCAAGGTCGATATCGGCTGCAAACAGCTGTACCACGACCGCGAGGAAGTGACCTGCCATTTGCGCCGCCATGACGTGAAGAAAGCCAAAGCCCGCTGAGCGAGCGACAGGTGACCGAACCCCCGGCATTGGGCGACAATGCCGGCCAGTTTCAGGAGTGAATCATGAGTGAAATGATTGATACGCCGGTCGACGGCACCCTCGACGCCACGGGCCTCAACTGCCCGGAGCCGGTGATGATGCTGCACCAGCACATCCGTGACCTGGTGCCCGGCGGCCTGCTCAAGGTGATCGCCACCGACCCGTCGACCCGCCGCGACATCCCCAAATTCTGCGTGTTTCTCGACCACGAACTGGTGGGGCAGCACGAAGAGGCCGGGACCTATCTGTACTGGATCCGCAAGAAATCCGGTTGATCGGAAGGCGAAAAAAAGACCTGCATGTGCAGGTCTTTTTTTTATGGCCGGTCAGCCCATCGAGCGGCTGATGCGAATGCGCTTGCGTGCGCTGCGCGTCAGGCGGATCGACAGCATCAGCGCCGCGCAGCTGAGGCCGACGATCAGGCCTTCCCACAGGCCGCTCGGGCCGCGAGGTTCGCCGAGCCAGTCGGTCAGGCCGAGGGCATAACCCACCGGCAGGCCGATGCCCCAATAGGCGAACAGGGTCAGGATCATCGTCACGCGGGTGTCCTGATAACCGCGCAGGGCGCCGGCGGCGGTGACCTGGATCGCGTCGGAAAACTGGAACAGCGCCGAGTACACGATCAGCATCGCCGCGATGTGAATCACCATCGGATCCGACGTGTAGATCGCAGCAATGTGTTCGCGCATCAGCAGCATCATGCTCGCCGACAGGCAGGCGTAAGCCAGCGCGGTGCCCATGCCGACACCCGCGGCGAAACGCGCTTCGCGAGGTTCTTCACGGCCCAGGGCCTGGCCGACCCGCACGGTCACGGCCATGCCCAGCGAGTACGGAATCATGAACACCAGCGAGCTGACGTTCAGCGCGATCTGGTGTCCGGCCACCACGGTGGCGCCGAGGCTGCCGATCAGCAGCGCGATCACCGCGAAAATGCTCGACTCGGCAAACACCGCGACGCCGATCGGCAGACCGATGGCCAGCAAGCGCTTGATCACCGCCCATTGCGGCCAGTCGAAACGGCTGAACAGTTCGCTCGACTTGTAGGCCGACGCCCAGCGCTCGTAACCGGCCAGACCCAGCGCCATCACCCACATCACGATGGCCGTGGCCCAGCCGCAACCGACACCGCCCATGGCCGGTACGCCGAAGTGGCCATAAATGAACACGTAGTTGAGCGGGATGTTCAGCGCCAGACCGCACAGGCCCAGCACCATCGCCGGGCGGGTGCGGCCGAGGCCGTCACTGGTGCAGCGCAGCACATGGTAGAAGGCCACGGCCGGCAGACCGCTGGCGATGCCGTGCAGGTACTGCATGCACGGGCCGATCAGCTCCGGATCGACTTTCATCAGGTGCAGGATCGGCTCGGCGCTGAACAGCATGCCGGTCGCCATCAGGCCCACTACCAGTGCCAGCCACAAGGCCTGACGCACGATCGGGCCGATTTCGCTGTGGGTGCCGGCGCCGAAGCGTTGGGCGACTTTCGGCGTGGTGGCCAGCAGGGTGCCGGTCATCAGCAGGAACACCGGCACCCAGATCGAATTGCCCAGCGCCACGGCCGCGAGATCCTTGGGCCCCACGCGCCCGGCCATCACCGCATCGACGAAGCCCATGGCAGTGGTTGCCAGCTGCGCGATCATGATCGGCAGGGCCAGACCGAGCAGATTCTTCAGCTCCAGGCGAACCCGGGCAGGGCGGTTGAGGGAAACGGCGGCGGGGCGGTCAGTCACGGAATTCACAGGCAAAGCGTCCACAGGGGTTGATGCGCAAGGCCGGGCATTCTACGCCGCTGACGTTATGGTCAGGAAAAATCCTCTGTTGCGGATTTGTAATCGCCTTCGACCGATCAAGAAAGAACAGCCTGCTGGCTCATCGCAGCCCCAGCGCCTACACTGCCGATCCGCCCAAGGAGCCCCGCCATGCTGATTGTTGCCGACGAAAATATCCCGCTGCTCGATGCCTTTTTTGCCGGTTTCGGCGAGATCCGCCGGGTACCGGGCCGTTCCATCGACCGGGCCACGGTCGAACAGGCCGATGTATTGCTGGTGCGCTCGGTGACCAACGTCAACCGCGCACTGCTGGAAGGCAGCAAGGTGCGTTTTGTCGGCACCTGCACCATCGGCACCGATCATCTGGATCTCGAATACTTCAACGAGGCTGGTATCACCTGGTCCAGCGCGCCCGGCTGCAACGCCCGGGGCGTGGTCGATTACGTGCTCGGCAGCCTGATGACCCTGGCCGAAATCGAAGGCGTCGATTTGAGTGAGCGCACTTACGGTGTGATCGGTGCCGGTGAAGTCGGCGGTCGCCTGATCAAGGTTCTGAAAGGTCTGGGCTGGAACGTGAAAGTCTGCGATCCGCCACGTCAGGCGGCCGAGGGCGGCGACTATGTCAGCCTGGAGCAGATCATCGCGCAGTGCGACGTGATCAGCCTGCACACCCCGCTGACCCGCAACGGTGATGGCGCGACCTGGCATTTGTTCGACGAGCAGCGTTTGCAGCAGCTCAAGCCCGGTGCCTGGCTGATCAACGCAGCTCGCGGTCCGGTGGTGGATAACACCGCGTTGCGCGAAGTGCTGCTGGAGCGTGAAGACCTGCAAGCGGTGCTCGATGTCTGGGAGGCGGAACCGCAAGTTGATGTGGCGCTGGCCGAACTTTGCGTACTGGCAACGCCGCACATTGCGGGTTATAGCCTCGATGGCAAGCAGCGCGGAACGGCGCAGATCTATCAGGCTTACTGCGATTTCATCGGGCAACCGGCCAGCATTCAGCTTTGCGATCTGTTGCCGGCACCGTGGTTGTCGGAAGTTTCCCTGCATGCCGACAGCGATCCTGCCTGGGCACTGGCGATGTTGTGCCGCGGCGTGTTCGACCCGCGCCGGGACGATGCGGATTTTCGTCGCACCTTGCTGGGTAGCGTCGGTGAGCAGCGTGCATCGTTCGATGTGTTGCGCAAGCAGTATCCGGTACGTCGCGAGATTGAAGGACTGAAAGTAAGAATAGAGGGGGATTCACCAGCCTTGCGGCAGATTGTGTCGGCGTTGGGTGCGGTGGCCGTTTAAATATCGGACAGAAAAAACCCGGCCTGCAGGGGCCGGGTCAGGAAGACGGTGGCGATATCACTTTTGTTCGGCAGGCTTGACCAATCGCTTCTCCAGTTCGCGGCAGGCATCCTGGATCATGTCTTCGGTGATCTCGATTTCACGCCCGTTTTCGTCGATGATCGAGCAACCCAGAGGTTGGCCGGGCTTGGTGCGGATCACTTCAATCTTGTCATCGCTGCTGTTTTGCAAGGACATGGCCTGTCTCCTCATCAGGTTGTGTGCCTAAGATAAAACCGTCAGGTGACCAGGCTGTGACAACTCCCTGCGGTCGGTCCGGAACGGCATCTCCACTCAAACAGAAATGACCGTCTGTCTCAACCCGGACCTTAGACCAATAGCATCTAGGGGGTAGTCTTGCCGGTCATAATTAACCTGACTCATTGTGATTTGCAGAGTTCCACCCCATTTGAGTGTGTAGGCTGGCCCTATCCATCAGCACACGACGTGAACCTGAATGATCCCGATGCTTTCCTCGCGCCACCGCCGGGCCTTGCGCCTGACCAGTCATTTCCTTGCCCCTTATCGCTGGCCGGCCTTCGGCGCACTGCTTGCGCTGATCGTCACGGCGGGCATCACCCTGTCGATGGGGCAGGGTATCAAGCTGCTGGTCGATCAAGGGTTCATGACCCAGTCGCCGCACCTGCTCAACCAATCCATCGGCCTGTTCATGCTTCTGGTGTTCGGCTTGGCGGTCGGCACCTTTGCGCGGTTTTATCTGGTGTCCTGGATTGGCGAACGAGTGGTGGCAGACATTCGCCGGCAGGTGTTCAACCATCTGGTGTACCTGCATCCCGGGTTCTACGAGGACAATCGCAGTTCGGAAATCCAGTCGCGGCTGACCGCTGACACCACGCTGCTGCAATCGGTGATCGGCTCGTCGCTGTCGCTGTTCCTGCGTAACCTGCTGATGGTCATTGGCGGTGTGGTGCTGCTGTTCATTACCAACCCCAAGCTCACCAGCATCGTGGTGATCGCACTGCCGTTGGTGATTGCGCCGATCCTGATTTTTGGCCGCCGCGTGCGCAACCTCTCCCGGCTGAGCCAGGACCGGATCGCCGACATTGGCAGCTACGTCTCGGAAACCCTTGGCCAGATCAAAACCGTGCAGGCCTACAACCATCAGGTGCAGGACGAACAGCGTTTCGCCAGCACCGTCGAGCAGGCGTTCGAGACTGCGCGCAAACGGATTTTCCAGCGGGCCTGGCTGATCACCCTGGTGATCGTGCTGGTGCTCGGCGCCGTCGCGGTGATGTTGTGGGTCGGCGGCATGGACGTGATTGCAGGTCGGATTTCTGCGGGTGAACTGGCGGCGTTCGTGTTCTACAGCCTGATCGTTGGCAGTGCGTTTGGCACGTTGAGTGAAGTCATCGGTGAATTGCAGCGAGCGGCTGGCGCCGCCGAGCGCATTGCCGAATTGCTGCGTTCGGAGAACATCATTCAGCCACCGACCACCGGACTAGTGACGCTGCCGGAGCGAGTCAAAGGCGAGCTGGAATTGCAGGATGTGCGTTTTTCCTACCCTTCGCGTCCCGAAAGCCTTGCTGTCGATGGCTTGAGTCTGACGATCAACGCCGGCGAAACCCTCGCGCTTGTCGGCCCGTCCGGCGCGGGCAAGTCCACCGTGTATGACTTGTTGCTGCGTTTCTACGATCCCCGGGAAGGACAGATCCTGATCGACGGCGTGCCGCTGACCAGCCTTGATCCTCTGGATCTGCGTCGCTGCTTCGCGCTGGTCTCGCAAACCCCGGCGCTGTTTTTCGGCAGTGTCGAAGAGAACATTCGCTACGGCTGCCCGACCGCCACGCTGGAGCAGGTGCGGGAAGCCGCGAAAATCGCTCACGCCCACGACTTCATCGAACAGATGCCCGACGGTTACCAGACCCACCTGGGCGACGGCGGCCTCGGCCTGTCTGGTGGACAACGCCAGCGTCTGGCCATCGCCCGGGCGCTGCTGGTCGACGCGCCGATCCTGCTGCTCGACGAAGCCACCAGCGCCCTCGATGCCCAGAGCGAACATCTGATCCAGCAGGCCCTGCCGAGCCTGATGCAAAACCGCACAACACTGGTCATCGCCCATCGCCTGGCCACGGTGAAAAACGCCGACCGGATCGCGGTGATGGATCAGGGCAAACTGGTTGCGATCGGCACGCATCAGGAGTTGATCGCCAGCAATCCTCTGTATGCGCGGTTGGCGGCGTTGCAGTTCAGTGATGGTCATCAGGCTTCGACCGACCAAGTAACCGACTAAGTAACCGACCATGTAACCGACCCAGTAGAACGCCATAAAAAATGCCCGCATCTCTCGATGCGGGCATTTTTGTTTACGTCGATCTATCGGCGAAACACGCCCCGATCACTGATCGTCGAAATACCGCTCATGCCAATCCACCAGCGGTTGCGGCGAGTTGAGTTTCTGGCCGTAGATCACCGAGTAGGACAGCACGTTCTGCACGTACTGGCGGGTTTCGTCGAACGGGATGCTTTCCACCCACACGTCGAAGCTCAGGTGATCGGCGCCGCGCAGCCACTGGCGCACGCGGCCGGGGCCGGCGTTGTAGGCGGCGGAGGCGAGCACGCGGTTGCCGTTGAACTGGCTGTGTACCTGGCTCAGGTAAGCGGCGCCGAGCTGGATGTTTTTATCCGGATCGAGCACCTGCTGCGGCGAGGCCAATGGAATGCTGAACTTGCGCGCGGTTTCCTTGGCGGTGCCGGGCATCAGTTGCATCAGGCCGCTGGCGCCGACGCTGGAACGGGCGTCGTCCATGAACGCACTTTCCTGACGGGTGATGGCGAACACCCAGCTCGAATGCAGGCCGCGCACCTTGGCTTCGCGCACCAGAGTGTCGCGGTGGGCCATCGGGAAGCGGATGTCCAGATCATCCCAGTACTGTGCCTGGCTGATGGTGCGGATGGCCGGGAAATACCATTTCAGGTCGTAGGCCAGTTTCGCTTGGGCGACCATTTCGTCGCGGCTGAAATGCCGGCTGACGTGATACCACTCGCGGCGACCGTCGACGATCTGCCCACGGGCGTGGAACTCCAGCGCGCGACGCACGCCGGGAGTGTTGCGCACCTTGTTGATCAGCGCCTGACTGAGCACCAGCGGCTTGTTGTTCAGCGAATACGGCGATTGCGAGCGGTCGGCGGCGAGGAAACCGTAGAAATCCCGTTCCCGCGACAGATTCTTGTACAGCGTCTGCGCTTCCGGGTTCTGCGGTTGCGCCAGTTCCAGACTGCGGGCCTGCCAGTAGCGCCAGCGGTTGGTGGTGGCCAGATCCTGCGGCAGACGGCGGGTCAGTTGGTAGGCGTCGTCCCAGCGCGCCAGTCGCAACAGCAGACGCAGGCGCCATTCGGACACGGTGTTGTCGCGCAGTTCCGGGTCGTACTTGGTCATCACGTCCAGCGCGCGGCTGTCGAAGCGGCGGGCCAGGGTCAGGCCGATTTCCCGGGCGATCGCGACTTTTTCATCGCGGGAGAAATGCATGCTGCTGGCATAGCCGTCGAGCAGGGCCATGGCCTTGTCCGGATCCTGGCGCGCGAGGCGGCGCAGACCGAGGCTGACCACGTCGGACATCGGTTCATCGGCCGGCGTGAAGCGCGACGGCTGGTTGAGCAGTTCCGGTTTTTGCGCCACGTCCACCAGCAGGCGACCGCGCGGGGCGAGGGTAGTCAGGCCGTTGACCAGGCTGTTGGCCAGTGGATAGTTGCGGTGCTGGGCGGCGAGTTTGGCGCGTTCCCAGCGTTTCTGTTCGGTCAACTGACCCTCTGCGGCCCACATGCCGAACAGCGCGTCACAGGCGGCGGGCTGGGATTTGCCGGTCAGCCACAGCTTCTCGGCGTTGGCGTAGCCCTCGGCCTTCTTGTTGTGGCTGATCTGGTACTGCGCGTTCAGACAGTCGAGTTCGGTGAAATTCAGCTTGGGGTCGTAATACTTGACGAATGTCGCCCAGTCGCCGCGATCGGCCAGCCAGCGCAGCCAACGCAACTTCATCCAGTTGGCCTGGGGCAGGTCACCGTGTTCGGCGAGGAATTTTTCGATCTCCGCGTTGCTGGCGGTTTTCAGCCGGGCGGTCAGCTCGTCATAAGCCAGGTACGGCTCCAGCGGATAGTCGGCCAAGGCCTGGCTGTAACGGAAATACGGGCCGCTATCGCCCTTGGCCAGGGCGCGCTTGGCTTCATCGTAATACTGGCGTTGGGTGGACAGGTCCACCGCCTGGGCGGATTGAACGGCAGCGGCGGAAAGCAGCAAACATGACAAAACACTGAAGAGGCGACTGCGCATGAGACATCCGGGCAGAGAAATCATGACAAGTGCCGGCCCAAAACCCGCACTGAATTGTCTGTAGCTTAGCCTTTTGCCAGCAGGGGGCGAAAGCTTTGCCGGCCTTGCAGCACAAGTTCGCAACAATTGTTGTGCAGAGTGCGTCAGCGGCGAAATTGCCGGCCTGCTCGGGCCCCGATTCAGGTAGAATGCGCGCCCGGTTTTTGGAGAAGCTCATGACCCTGCTCAAATTCAGCGATGTGTCCCTTGCATTCGGCGCGATGCCGTTGTTGGACAAGGTGTCCTGGCAGATCGCCCGTGGTGAGCGGGTGTGCATCATCGGCCGCAACGGCACTGGCAAATCCAGCATGATGAAACTGGTCAAGGGCGACCAGAAGCCTGATGACGGCTCGGTGTGGCGTGCCCCCGGTCTGAAAATCGGTGAATTGCCGCAGGAATTGCCGGTGGCCGACGAGCGGACAGTGTTCGACGTGGTTGCCGAAGGCCTCGACGGCGTTGGCGCCTTGCTCGCCGAATACCATCACCTGAGCCAGAACATCGTCACCGATGCCGATCTGGACAAGCTGATGCACGTCCAGCACGACCTCGAAGCCCGCGATGGCTGGCGCTTGCAGACCCTGGTCGACAGCACCCTGAGCCGCCTGCAACTGCCGGCCGACAAGACCCTCGCCGAACTGTCCGGCGGCTGGCGTCGTCGCGTGCTGCTGGCGCAGGCGCTGGTGTCCGAGCCGGATCTGCTGCTGCTCGACGAGCCGACCAACCACCTGGACATCGGTGCGATTGCCTGGCTTGAAGAAGCGCTGAAGGATTTCCAGGGCGCCGTGCTGTTCATCACGCACGATCGTTCCTTCCTGCAAAACCTTGCCACCCGCATCCTCGAACTGGATCGCGGTGGCCTGATCGACTGGAACGGCGACTACGCCAGTTTCCTCGTCCATAAAGAAGCCGCACTGGCCGCCGAAGAAACCGCCAACGCGCTGTTCGACAAGCGTCTGGCCCAGGAAGAAGTGTGGATTCGCCAGGGCATCAAGGCCCGTCGCACTCGTAACGAAGGCCGCGTACGTGCGCTGAAAGCATTGCGCGTGGAGCGCAGCGAGCGTCGCGAGCGCACCGGCAAGGCCAACATCCAGCTGGAAACAGCGGAGAAGTCCGGCAAGCAGGTGATGGTGCTGGATAACGTGAGCTTCGCGCATCCGGGCGGTCCGTTCCTGATCCGCGATTTCTCCATGGTGCTGCAGCGCGGCGACCGGATCGGCCTGCTCGGTGCCAACGGTACCGGCAAGACCACTCTGCTGAAACTGATGCTCAGCGGTCTGCAACCGACCAGCGGCAAAGTGGAAGAGGGCACCAAGATCGACGTGGCCTACTTCGACCAGCTGCGTCATCAGCTGGATCTGGAAAAGACCGTGATCGATAACGTCGCCGAAGGTCGTGACTTCATCGATATCGACGGCCAGAGCCGTCACGTGTTGAGCTACCTCGGCGACTTCCTGTTCAGTCCGCAGCGTGCCCGCACGCCGGTGAAGGCGTTGTCCGGTGGCGAGCGTGCGCGTCTGTTGCTGGCCAAATTGTTCAGCAAGCCGGCGAACCTGCTGGTACTCGACGAACCGACCAACGACCTTGACGTGGAAACCCTCGAGCTGCTCGAAGAAGTGCTGCTGACCTTCAACGGCACTGTGCTGATGGTCAGCCACGACCGGGCATTCCTCGACAACGTGGTCACCAGCACCCTGGTCTTCGAAGGTGAAGGCAAGGTTCGCGAATACGTCGGCGGCTATCAGGACTGGATCCGTCAGGGCGGCTCGCCGCGTCTGCTGGGCGTGACCGAGAGCAAATCCGGCAAGGCCGACCTGAATTCGGCGGTGGTCACTGCCGAACCGGCTCCGGTTGCTGCACCTGTCGCTGCGGCCCCGGCTGCGAAGAAGAAGCTGAGCTACAAGCTTCAGCGCGAACTGGAAGCGCTGCCGGGAGACATCGACGCCAAGGAGCAGCAGATTGCTGCTGTCGAGGCTGAAATGGCTGAGGCCGGCTTCTATCAGCGCCCTCCGGCCGAGACCGCCAAGGTGATTGCTTCTCTGGAGCAGCTGCAGGCTGAACTGGATGCGCTGGTGGAGCGTTGGGCCGAGCTGGACGCCTGATTGTTTCAAGGCATGAAAAAGCCCGGCGTCCAGTGATGGACGCCGGGCTTTTTTAGCTTTTCATAAGAGAGTTGGATCAGCGTTTGACCAGATGCACCGCCAGCACATCGCACGGTGCGCCGTGCAGCACGTCATTGGCGGTCGAGCCCAGCAACAGTGCCAGGCCATGCCGGCCATGGCTGCCGACCACGATCAGGTCGCATTCCTGTTCCTTGGCGAAATGGTGGATTTCCTGACGCGGCTGGCCGTAGGTCAGGTGGCAGTTGGCGCCTTCGAGCTCGGTGTACTTGTGCTTCAGGCGTTCCAGGCGTTCCTTGGCCTGATCGAACTGCTGTTGTTGCAGTTGTGACAGATCCATCGGCACGTCGCCGCCGAAGGCCATGGCCATCGGTTCGACGATATGCACCAGCGACAGCTTGGCGCCATTGCTCACCGACAGCTCTCGGGCGCGGTGGATCACAGGGTCGCACTCTTCGGTCAGATCTACGGCGACCAGGATATGGTGGTAGGGCATGAGGTGCTCCTCGTGAGGGATCAATATTGTTAAGTATGGCTGGTTTCAAGCGCATTGGTTCCAAAGTGACGCAATGGGCTCATCAAGATTCGGGAGTAGAGATATGACGGTCTGGCTGGTGGTGTCAATCCTGCTGGTGGTGTTGAGTCCCCTGGCGTGGTTGCGTCCGTCCCGTGTACAGAGTGGCCGGATAGCCTTGCGCACCGAGGCCCGGCGCATCGGGCTGGCCATGCAACTGGCGCCCCAGGAGTGGCCGCACTGGCTGAGCCAGGAGCCGCCAAACCCGTGCGCGCAATACCATCGGCCACGCCGGGGCAAGCAGCCGGCGTGCTGGACGTATTGGCAGAAATCCCCGGGTGTTTGGGTGAATCAGTGGCAGGAAGTCTGTGAGGATCCACTGCTGCTGAATCATTTCGAAAAATTGCCGGGCAATGTTTTCAAGGTTGAGGCCGACAAGCAGATGATCGCCCTCTATTGGGGCGAGAAGGGTGATGCGTCGGTTTTGCTGGAGATTGATGCCACGCTGAAAGCGCTGGCATGACTTGCGGACTTTTCGCGCTGCAACGGTGCGAAACGTCCGGCAGACGTGCAATAAAAAGCCCGACATGATTCATCGGGCGGGGTTGGCCAGGCAGGCCGGAAATTCTTTTTGACTTTGAACCGGAGTCATCCGGTCAGCAAATCTGCGCCTGTTTTCCTTCGTAGTCCAGCCAGCGTAGCCTGTTAAACAAGGCTTGCGGTGAATTAGGGCGACTTTTCTAACTATTAATCTTATGAATGCCCTCACATGCAAGCGTGTGTGGCCGGGCTGCGTCCTACAGAAATGACCGCAAAGTCGCATTTCAACCCGCATTTAGGGCGATTGACAATTGTCGGAAATTCCGTGAAGGTGGCGTACCCAAATCAAACGGGCGTATGAATTGAGCGTTTGTATTGCAGACTGCTCCTACAGAATCCCGACTATCGCGTTGGCGGGTGTGCCGGGTGGATGGGTGTCAGCATCGACGAAAAAGCGTCCTGCCGAGCCATTTGCCTGCGTCCGACGTGTACTGTTCAGCTTCCATATCGTGGAGATCAGTTGATGATTTACGAAGGTAAAGCCATCACGGTTAAAGCTCTTGAAAGTGGCATCGTCGAATTGAAATTCGACCTCAAGGGTGAGTCCGTCAACAAGTTCAACCGTCTTACCCTGAACGAACTGCGTCAGGCCGTAGACACCATCAAGGCAGATGCTTCGATCAAGGGCGTGATCGTCAGCAGTGGCAAGGACGTGTTCATCGTCGGCGCCGACATCACCGAATTTGTCGACAACTTCAAGCTGCCGGATGCCGAGCTGGTTGCTGGCAATCTCGAAGCCAACAAGATCTTCAGCGATTTCGAAGACCTCAACGTTCCGACCGTCGCCGCGATCAATGGCATAGCCCTGGGTGGCGGCCTGGAAATGTGCCTGGCAGCGGACTACCGCGTCATGTCGACCAAGGCCAAGATCGGTCTGCCGGAAGTCAAACTGGGCATTTACCCGGGCTTCGGCGGTACCGTGCGTCTGCCGCGTCTGATCGGTGCCGACAACGCCATCGAGTGGATTGCCGCCGGCAAGGAAAACCGTCCTGAAGACGCGCTGAAAGTCGGCGCCGTCGATGCCGTGGTTGCCCCTGAAAAACTGCAGGATGCCGCCCTTGAACTGATCAAACGCGCCGTCTCCGGCGAGTTCGACTACAAGGCCAAGCGCCAGCCGAAGCTGGAAAAGCTCAAGCTGAACGCCATTGAGCAAATGATGGCTTTCGAAACCGCCAAAGGTTTCGTGGCTGGCCAGGCTGGCCCGAACTACCCGGCCCCGGTCGAAGCGATCAAGACCATCCAGAAAGCCGCGAACTTCGGTCGTGACAAGGCGCTGGAAGTCGAAGCCGCAGGTTTCGTGAAACTGGCCAAGACCTCTGCCGCGCAGAGCTTGATCGGTCTGTTCCTGAACGATCAGGAACTGAAGAAAAAGGCCAAGGCCTACGACGAAATCGCCAAAGACGTGAAGCAGGCTGCCGTACTGGGTGCCGGCATCATGGGTGGCGGTATCGCCTATCAGTCGGCTTCCAAAGGTACGCCGATCCTGATGAAAGACATCAACGAGCACGGCATCGAGCAAGGTCTGGCTGAAGCCGCCAAGCTGCTGGTCGGTCGCGTTGATAAAGGCCGCATGACCGCCGCGAAAATGGCTGAAGTGCTCAACGGCATTCGTCCGACCCTGTCCTACGGTGATTTCGGTCACGTCGACCTGGTCGTTGAAGCCGTGGTCGAGAACCCGAAGGTCAAGCAAGCCGTTCTGGCGGAAGTCGAAGACAAGGTTAAAGAGGACACCATCCTCGCGTCCAACACCTCGACCATTTCCATCAGCCTGCTGGCCAAGGCCCTCAAGCGTCCGGAAAACTTCGTCGGCATGCACTTCTTCAACCCGGTGCACATGATGCCGCTGGTGGAAGTGATCCGTGGCGAGAAGTCCAGCGAGCTGGCGATTGCCACCACCGTTGCCTACGCCAAGAAAATGGGCAAGAACCCGATCGTCGTCAACGACTGCCCGGGCTTCCTGGTCAACCGCGTACTGTTCCCGTACTTCGGCGGTTTCGCCAAGCTGGTCAGCGCTGGTGTGGACTTCGTCCGTATCGACAAGATCATGGAGAAATTCGGCTGGCCGATGGGCCCGGCATACCTGATGGACGTGGTCGGTATCGACACCGGCCACCACGGTCGTGACGTAATGGCCGAAGGCTTCCCGGACCGTATGAAGGACGACCGTCGTTCGGCCATCGACGTGCTTTACGAAGCCAAGCGTCTGGGTCAGAAGAACGGCAAGGGCTTCTATGCCTACGAGGCCGACAAGAAAGGCAAGCAGAAGAAAGTCGCCGACCCGTCGGTACTGGAAGTGCTCAAGCCGATCGTCTACGAGCAGCGCGAAGTCACTGACGAAGACATCATCAACTGGATGATGATCCCGCTGTGCCTGGAAACCGTGCGTTGCCTGGAAGACGGCATCGTCGAAACCGCCGCCGAAGCCGACATGGGTCTGGTCTACGGTATTGGTTTCCCTCCATTCCGTGGCGGTGCGCTGCGCTACATCGACTCGATCGGTGTTGCCGAGTTCGTTGCCCTGGCCGACCAGTACGCTGATTTGGGCGCGCTGTACCACCCGACCGCGAAGCTGCGCGAAATGGCCAAGAACGGCCAGAGCTTCTTCGGTTAAGCGCCCCCAACTAGAGTGAGAGTGAACTTATGAGCTTGAATCCTAGAGACGTCGTGATTGTCGACTTCGGTCGTACTCCGATGGGCCGCTCCAAGGGCGGCATGCACCGCAACACCCGCGCCGAAGACATGTCGGCGCACCTGATCAGCAAACTGCTGGAACGCAACACCAAGGTCGATCCTGCCGAAGTCGAAGACGTGATCTGGGGCTGTGTGAACCAGACCCTGGAACAAGGCTGGAACATCGCGCGCATGGCGTCGCTGATGACCCAGATCCCGCACACCTCGGCCGGCCAGACCGTCAGCCGTCTGTGCGGCTCGTCGATGAGCGCGCTGCACACCGCTGCGCAAGCGATCATGACCGGCAACGGTGACGTGTTCGTGGTTGGCGGCGTCGAGCATATGGGTCACGTGAGCATGATGCACGGTGTCGATCCGAACCCGCACATGTCTCTGTACGCCGCGAAAGCCTCGGGCATGATGGGTCTGACCGCTGAAATGCTGGGCAAAATGCACGGCATCACTCGCGAACAGCAGGACGCCTTTGGCGTGCGTTCCCACCAGTTGGCCCACAAGGCGACTGTGGAAGGCAAGTTCAAGGACGAAATCATTCCGATGCAGGGTTACGACGAGAACGGTTTCCTGAAAACCTTCAACTACGACGAAACCATTCGTCCGGAAACCACCCTGGAAAGTCTGGCGGCTCTGAAGCCGGCGTTCAATCCAAAGGGCGGCACCGTGACTGCCGGTACTTCGTCGCAGATCACCGATGGTGCTTCGTGCATGATCGTGATGTCGGCACAGCGTGCGCAGGACCTGGGCATTCAGCCGCTGGCCGTGATTCGTTCGATGGCGGTGGCAGGTGTGGATCCGGCGATCATGGGCTATGGTCCGGTACCGGCGACTCAGAAAGCACTGAAACGTGCCGGCCTGGGTATCAACGATATCGACTTCTTCGAGCTCAACGAAGCGTTCGCCGCACAGGCCCTGCCAGTGCTGAAAGACCTGAAAGTGCTCGACAAGATGAATGAGAAGGTTAACCTGCACGGCGGCGCGATCGCCCTGGGTCACCCGTTCGGTTGCTCCGGTGCCCGTATTTCCGGAACCTTGCTGAACGTGATGAAGCAGAATGGCGGCACCTTCGGGGTGGCCACCATGTGCATTGGCCTCGGCCAAGGCATCTCCACCGTCTTCGAACGCGTTTAAGCGTCTCGTCGATGGAAGCCGGGGCCAAGTGCCCCGGTTTTTGTTTTTGCGGATTTATTTTTGTTTTTATTTTGAAAAAATTTGAGTGAGGGCCGAAGCATGCCGATACAACCTGGGCTCTACCAACATTACAAAGGTCCGCAGTACCGCGTATTCAGTGTTGCGCGGCATTCCGAGACCGAAGAAGAAGTGGTCTTTTACCAAGCCCTGTATGGCGATTACGGCTTTTGGGTACGTCCCTTGAGCATGTTCCTGGAGTCCGTCGAGGTTGACGGGGAGCGGGTCCCACGCTTTGCTTTGGTGCAAGCCGAACCGAGCCTTTTTTCGAAGCCGTAAGGCGAGTGCGCGCAAAACCCTGCGCTTGACCTCACCTTGTAGCCACTATATATAGCGGTGCCGCGTCAGGCGCCAACCGCCTTTCACTTCTAGAATTCAGGAATTTTCTGATCCATGGGCAAATCGCTGGTCATTGTGGAATCCCCGGCTAAGGCCAAGACCATCAACAAGTATCTGGGCAACCAATACGTGGTGAAGTCGAGTATCGGCCATATCCGAGACCTGCCCACCAGCGGTTCGGCTAGCGCCAGCAAGGAGCCTGCCGCCAAGCGCGGCAAGGCTGCTGCGGGCGAAGCGCCAGCGCTGTCGCCGAAAGAGAAGGCGCGCAAGCAGCTGGTCTCGCGCATGGGTGTCGATCCCGAGCATGGCTGGAAAGCCAAGTACGAGATCCTCCCGGGCAAGGAAAAGGTCATCGAAGAGCTGCGCCGGCTCGCCAAGGATGCTGACACCATCTATCTCGCAACCGACTTGGATCGCGAGGGGGAAGCCATTGCCTGGCACCTGCGCGAAGCCATCGGTGGTGACGACAGCCGCTACAAGCGCGTGGTGTTCAACGAAATCACCAAGAAGGCGATTCAGGAAGCCTTCTCGGAGCCGGGCGAACTCGACATCGATCGAGTGAACGCGCAGCAGGCCCGTCGTTTCCTCGATCGTGTCGTTGGCTACATGGTCTCGCCACTGCTGTGGGCCAAGATCGCCCGTGGCCTGTCCGCCGGTCGCGTGCAATCGGTTGCGGTGAAACTGGTGGTCGAGCGTGAGCGTGAGATTCGTGCGTTCAACCCGGAAGAGTACTGGGAAGTGCATGCCGACCTCGGCACCGCCAAAGGCTCGACCGTGCGTTTCGAAGTGGCTCGCGAGAAGGGCGAAGCCTTCAAGCCGCTGAACGAAGCGCAGGCGACGGCCGCGCTGGAGAAGCTCAAATCCTCCAGCTACAGCATCGTCAAGCGTGAAGACAAGCCGACCAGCAGCAAGCCTTCGGCACCGTTCATCACCTCCACACTGCAGCAGGCCGCGAGCAACCGCCTGGGCTTCGGTGTGAAGAAAACCATGATGATGGCCCAGCGTCTCTACGAAGCCGGGTACATCACTTATATGCGTACCGACTCGACCAACCTCTCGGCTGATGCCGTGGCGATGGCGCGCGATTACATCGAAACCGAGTTCGGCAAGAAGTACCTGCCGGAGTCGCCGAACGTCTACAGCAGCAAGGAAGGCGCACAAGAGGCTCACGAAGCGATTCGTCCTTCCGACGCCAACACCACGCCAGCCAAGCTGGCCGGCATGGAGCGCGACGCTGAGCGCCTTTACGAGCTGATCTGGCGCCAGTTCCTGGCTTGCCAGATGCTGCCGGCGCAATACCTGTCGACCACCGTCAGCGTCGCTGCCGGTGACTTCGAGCTGCGCGCCAAGGGCCGCATCCTGAAGTTCGACGGTTACACCCGCGTGCTGCCGCAAATCACCAAGCCTGGCGACGATGACGTTCTGCCCGACATGGCGCAGGGCGACGTGATGAAGCTGATCAAGCTCGATCCGTCCCAGCACTTCACCAAGCCGCCGGCCCGTTATTCGGAAGCCAGCCTGGTGAAGGAAATGGAAAAGCGCGGCATCGGCCGTCCTTCGACCTACGCAGCGATCATCTCGACCATTCAGGATCGCGGCTACGTGACCCTGCACAACCGTCGTTTCTATTCGGAAAAGATGGGCGACATCGTTACCGAGCGTCTGTCGGAAAGCTTCTCGAACCTCATGGACTACGGCTTCACCGCCGGCATGGAAGAGAACCTCGATGACGTCGCCCAAGGCGAGCGCGACTGGAAAAACGTGCTGGACGAGTTCTACGGCGACTTCAAGAAAAAACTCGAAGTGGCGGAGAATCCGGAAGCCGGCATGCGTGCCAATCAGCCGGTGATGACCGACATTCCGTGCACCACCTGCGGCCGTCCAATGCAGATTCGTACTGCGTCGACCGGCGTGTTCCTCGGCTGCTCGGGTTACAGCCTGCCGCCTAAAGAGCGCTGCAAGGCGACAGTCAACCTGGTGCCGGGCGATGAAATTGCGGCGGACGACGAGGGTGAGTCGGAATCCCTGGTACTGCGCGGCAAGCATCGCTGCCCGATCTGCAGCACAGCGATGGACGCCTACCTGCTCGACGAGAAGCGCAAGCTGCACATCTGCGGTAACAACCCGGATTGCGCCGGCTACGAAATCGAAGAAGGCAGCTACCGCATCAAGGGCTACGAAGGTCCGAGCCTGGAATGCGACAAATGCGGCAGCGAGATGCAGCTCAAGACCGGCCGTTTCGGCAAGTTCTTCGGTTGCACCAACCCGACGTGCAAGAACACCCGCAAGCTGCTGAAGAGCGGTGATGCGGCGCCGCCGAAGATGGATCCGGTGAAGATGCCTGAGCTGAAATGCGAAAAGGTCAACGACACCTACATCCTGCGTGACGGTGCATCCGGTCTGTTCCTGGCCGCCAGCCAATTCCCGAAAAACCGCGAGACCCGTGCTCCGCTGGTGATCGAAATTCTGCCGCACAAGGACGAGATCGATCCGAAGTACCACTTCTTGTGCGACGCGCCGCAGAAAGATCCGGATGGTTTGCCAGCCGTGATCCGCTACAGCCGCAAGACCAAGGAGCAATACGTCCAGACCGAAGTCGACGGCAAGCCGACTGGTTGGAAAGCGTTCTTTGACGGTGGCAAGTGGACGGTCGAAGACAAGCGTCCGGCGAAAGCCAAGGCTTGAACTGACTCTGACCTTGTAATGGGCTGATGTTATCGGCCCAATACAACAAAAGGCCGCATGACAACCTTCGGGTTTTCATGCGGCCTTTTTGTTTAAAGCTTGCGGTCGGATCGGCTGATCCATGACACTGTCCGGCCTGTGTGAAGCAATTATTTCGTTGTGGAGAGTGCCGACATGGCCCACGAACTCTATACCCGTACCAATCAGAAGATCTATTTCGCGGGTTTGTCGCTGGAAGCGCTGGCCAGGGCCGAAGAGGGGCGGGCGATGAATTCGCTGGCGCTGATTCAGGCCGGGCGCGAATCCGCACTGTTTCATCTCTACGGTGCGTTGTTGGGGCTGTGTCATGAAATCGCCGGCTTCTACCGTCTGCCGCAAGCCAGTGCGTCGCGGGCGGAATCCCTGCTGACCCGCGAAGTGCTGGAGTCGATTGCCATTCCGGAGTTGGCGGAGATGATTGAGCTGGCGGGCAATCCGGAGACCTGGCTGTCTAAGTTGCTGGCTGCACACTCGGCGCTGTTTCAGCCGCCACGGGTGCCACATAAGCCGAAGGGCGATGTGACGCAGCCGTTGATTCAAGCCGTGAATCTGGATGAGGAAGAGGTGGTTGAAGAGTTGAGCCGTGAAGAGCTCGAAAGCTGGCGGCAGAACCTCAAGGGGCTGGCGATCCGTTTCCGTGAAGGCTTGAACGAGTGCTGAGGAACTGTGGACTGGCGGCGACGAGAGGCGTGCTGCTGGTCAAGATCCTGAGCGAAGCCTGAATGATGTCTATATAATCCCTGCCTTTCGTGGAGAACAGACCTATATGCCAACGTCCTTTCTAGAAATTGTCGAGCTACCAGACGGCCGAATCGAACTGCGCAGGGCCGAGGACGAGGGTTCTCTGGTGACTCTGGATTTCTCCGAGGATGCCAAGGCGTTTCTGCAGGGGCAGCACGTTGAAATTGCCAAAGCGATGTTGAGCGTCGGCGTGCAAATGGCAGGGCGTATGGTTGAAGGCGAATTCGATAAGGATGAGGGGCCGCGGGTTCTTCATTGATCCGCTGTCTGTCAGTTACTGCTCCAGATCGGCTTCTCTATCCCTGGAGAAGCCCAGCGCTTTACATGGCGCGCATTGTTGCTGAATCACCCCAGACGAATGTTCAGGCTTTGAGCGTCCCCGGTGCGGGCGGCGCTGATCAGTTGTTGCCGCGCCCCTGCGCTCAGTGGATTTAGCCACGTGACGACCGTGTGGCTGCGGCCCAGGCGTAATGCTTCGCAGGCCAGTTGCTGAGCGCTTTGAGCGCCGCGCGGTTGTAACAGCAGGATGCGTTCGCGATTCAATCCTGCGTCCCGCAGCCAGGTCTGGGTCAGGCTGGCTGGCGGTGCAATCAGGGTCAGCCAGCGTGCGTCCTGATCCTCACTCAATTCGCGAAGAATCGGTGCCAGCAGGTTCAGGCAGTTCCCGGCCGCGCCACGCAGTGACAGTTCACTGAATGCTTCGGGTTCTACATTCCATGTACGCTCGGTTACATCCTTGAGGATGGGGGCAAGCGGTTGTGCCAGGAATGCCTCGAACAACGGCAGTTGTGTTTGCTGAGGTACGTGTGGGAACTGCATAAAGCCTCCTTTAGCGGCGGATGACGCCGACACTCAAGCCTTCGATGACCAGTTCCTGGTCTTTCAGGTTGACTTCGATAGGGGCGAACTCGGGGTTTTCGGCAATCAGCCAGACTTTGCTGCCGTCACGCTTGAAGCGTTTGACGGTGACTTCGTCGCCGATCCGGGCAACCACGATCTGACCGTTGCGTGCCTCGCGGGTGGTGTGAACCGCCAGCAGGTCGCCGTCGAAAATCCCGATGTCCTTCATGCTCATCCCGTGGACGCGCAACAGGTAGTCGGCACGTGGATGAAAGAAGGCCGGATTGATGTTGCAGGACTCTTCGATGTGCTGCTGGGCGAGAATCGGCGCGCCGGCAGCCACTCGACCGATGATCGGCAGGGTGGATTCGTCGACCTTGGCTTCGAAGCCAGGGATGCGAATGCCGCGAGAGGCGCCGGGAGTCATCTCGATCGCGCCTTTGCGGGCAAGTGCCTTGAGGTGCTCTTCGGCCGCGTTGGGCGATTTGAATCCCAGTTCCTGAGCGATTTCCGCACGGGTCGGCGGGTAGCCGTTGTCTTCGAGGCAGCGTTTGATAAAGGCCAGAATCTCGGCTTGGCGTGGCGTCAGCTTAAGCATATTGATCGCTCTGTCTTTTTATACAGTGACTGGGATTATATACAGTGAAGCAGTCTTGGCAATGATCGTTTTTTGCCATGCCGCCGGACGGTCAGTGACGACGCTGATTAATGTGGCGTCCTTGTTGTGGTTAAATAACTGACCGACCATTCCCAAAACGAACTGGCAGGCTTGACAAGGCATAGGCTGAAACGTATGTTTCAAACAAGTGTTTGTCAGGCGGAGTAGCCATGGCCCAGTCGGAAACCGTTGAACGCATTCTTGATGCTGCAGAACAGCTGTTCGCGGAAAAAGGTTTCGCTGAAACCTCATTGCGTCTGATCACCAGCAAGGCAGGGGTCAACCTCGCTGCGGTGAACTATCACTTTGGCTCGAAGAAGGCGCTGATCCAGGCGGTTTTCTCGCGCTTCCTCGGTCCGTTCTGCATCAGCCTCGACAAAGAGCTGGAGCGCCGCCAGGCCAAACCAGAGAACAAGCCTTCGCTCGAAGAGCTGCTGGAAATTCTCGTCGAGCAAGCGCTAGTGGTTCAGCCACGCAGCGGCAACGATCTGTCGATCTTCATGCGCTTGCTCGGTCTGGCATTCAGTCAGAGTCAGGGTCACTTGCGCCGTTATCTGGAGGACATGTACGGCAAGGTTTTCCGTCGCTACATGTTGCTGGTGAACGAAGCTGCACCGCGCATTCCTCCTATCGAACTGTTCTGGCGCGTGCACTTCATGCTCGGTGCCGCAGCATTCAGCATGTCGGGTATCAAGGCCCTGCGTGCGATTGCCGAGACCGATTTCGGCGTCAACACCTCCATCGAGCAGGTGATGCGTCTGATGGTGCCGTTCCTGGCAGCCGGCATGCGTGCCGAAACCGGCGTCACCGACACGGCGATGGCCACTGCGCAGTTGCGACCACGCAGCAAGTCCGCACCGGCACCTGCCAAGGTTTAACCGTCCATGGGTGGGCGCGGCAGCTGACATCCGCTAAGCTAGCCGCCCATGTCGACTCTCGTTCTGAACCCGTCCCTCATTGAAATCACCAACCCGCCGGGCCATGCCCCAGCTGGTGATTTCGTGGGCGACGGGTTTTTCGTTTTCAAGGAATCTCTATGACTGCTGGCCTGCAAGGCTCGTTGATGGTGGACGTCGCCGGTACCTGGCTGACGGCTGAAGATCGCCAATTGTTGCGCCAGCCCGAAGTGGGCGGCCTGATCATCTTTGCCCGCAACATCGAGCATCCGCGTCAGGTGCGTGAGCTGAGCGCGGCGATCCGTGCCATTCGTCCGGACTTGCTGTTGGCTGTCGATCAGGAAGGCGGTCGCGTTCAGCGTCTGCGTCAGGGCTTCGTCCGATTGCCAGCCATGCGCGCCATCGCTGACAACCCGAACGCCGAGTATCTGGCCGAGCAATGCGGCTGGATCATGGCTACTGAAGTGCTGGCAGTCGGACTCGACCTGAGTTTTGCTCCTGTGTTGGATCTGGATTACCAGCGCAGTGCTGTAGTTGGCACCCGTTCGTTCGAGGGCGATCCGGAGCGCGCCGCGCTACTCGCCGGTGCTTTCATCAAAGGCATGAACAGCGCCGGTATGGCCGCCACCGGCAAGCATTTCCCCGGCCACGGCTGGGCGGAAGCCGACTCCCACGTCGCAATCCCCAACGACGAGCGCAGCCTCGAAGAGATCCGCGCCAACGACCTCGTGCCGTTCGCCAGGCTCAGAAAGCAACTGGCCGCCGTCATGCCGGCTCACGTGATTTATCCGCAAGTCGACGCACAGCCCGCCGGTTTCTCCCGGCGCTGGTTGCAGGACATCCTGCGCGGTGAGCTGCAGTTCGACGGCGTTATCTTCAGCGATGACCTGTCGATGGCCGGCGCGCATGTAGTGGGCGACGCCGCCAGCCGTATCGAAGCCGCGCTCAGTGCCGGTTGCGACATGGGCCTGGTGTGCAACGACCGAGCAGCCGCCGAACTGGCCCTGAGCGCCGCGCAGCGCATGAAGGTCAAGCCGTCCCCGCGGATCGCACGTATGTGCGGTCAGGCGTTCGCCAACACCGAATACCGTCAGGATCCGCGCTGGCTGACCGCTGTCGGCGCGCTCAAAGACGCTCAACTGATCGATTAAGGATTTTTTCGCTATGACGGTTTACGCAATCATTGGCGGCACCGGCCTGACCCAGCTGGAAGGCCTGAGCATTCGTCAGTCGCTGGCGGTGGATACGCCTTATGGCGCGCCATCGGCCGAGGTTCAGATTGGCGAATACGCCGGCAAGGAAGTGCTGTTCCTCGCTCGTCACGGTCACCCGCATCGCTTCCCGCCGCACAAGGTCAACTATCGCGCCAATCTATGGGCGTTGAAGCAGGCTGGAGCCGAAGCGGTCATCGCGGTCAACGCCGTGGGCGGGATTCATCCTGCAATGGGCACCGGACATTTCTGCGTGCCGCATCAGATCGTGGACTACACCAGCGGCCGTGAGCACACCTATTTCGCGGATGATCTGGAACATGTCACACACATCGACTTCAGCTTTCCCTACAGCGAACCGCTACGTCAGCAACTGATTGCTGCGTTGGCCGCTGAGGGCTGCGAATACAGCGATCAAGGTGTGTATGCCTGCACTCAGGGCCCGCGTCTGGAAACCGTGGCCGAGATCGTACGGCTGGAGCGTGACGGCTGCGATATCGTCGGCATGACCGGCATGCCGGAAGCGGCGCTGGCCCGTGAGCTGGATTTGGATTACGCCTGCCTGTCGCTGGTGGTGAACCCGGCAGCGGGCAAGACCACTGAAGTGATCACCATGGCCGAGATCGAGCAGGCGTTGCACGATGGCATGGGCAAGGTGAAGTCGACGTTGGCGCGGGTGCTCAAAGGCTGAGTCTGGCGTCAGATGCGAGCAAGCTCGCTCCCACAGGATTTACGCAAGTCCAGTGAGAGCGAGCTTGCTAGCGATGGCTTTCCTGCTGACGCTGAGAATCTCAGCGCTTTTCAAGCTTGTCCGGCAGCGGTGCAAACAGCGCCTCGATATCATCGCTCTGCAATTTCCAGTCCCCGGCCTTGCGCCCATCCAGCACGCCGGCCGCCAGGTCGGATTTTTCCCGCTGCAAGTGCTGAATTTTCTCTTCGACCGTGCCCCGGGCAATCATCTTGTAGACGAACACCGGTTTTTCCTGACCAATGCGATACGCGCGGTCGGTTGCCTGATTCTCGGTCGCCGGGTTCCACCACGGATCGTAGTGAATCACCGTATCCGCTTCCGTCAGGTTCAGACCCACGCCGCCAGCCTTCAGGCTGATGAGAAAGATCTGACGCTTGCCGCTCTGGAATTCCTTCACTGGTGTACGCCGATCACGGGTCTGTCCCGTCAGCAGTGCATAGGCGACATTGCGTTTTTTCAGCTCGTCCTCGATCAGTGACAGCATTGAAGTGAATTGCGAAAACAGCAGAATCCGCCGGCCTTCCTCAAACAACTCCTCGAGCATTTCCATCAGGCTGTCGAGCTTGCCTGAGGTGCTGCCGCGAGCGGGCAGGGTGGCGTCATTGACCAGGCGCAAATCGCAGCAAACCTGCCGCAGCTTGAGCAGTGCTTCCAGAATGATGATCTGACTGCGCGCCACGCCTTTGCGGGTGATCTCGTCGCGAACCTTCTTGTCCATGGCCAGGCGCATGGTTTCGTACACGTCGCGCTGCGCTTCGTTGAGTTCGACCCAATGGATGATCTCGGTTTTCGGCGGCAGCTCGGTCGCGACCTGTTCCTTGGTGCGGCGCAGCAGGAACGGTTTGATCCTACCGTTGAGGTGTTGAAGTCTGACTTCACTGGCGCGCTTTTCGATCGGCACGCGGTAATCGGCGTTGAAGCTTTTGACGTCGCCGAGCCAGCCGGGGAGCAGGAAGTGGAACAGCGACCACAGTTCGCCCAAGTGATTTTCCAGCGGCGTCCCGCTCAGGCACAGACGCTGACGAGCGTTCAATTCGCGGGCTGCCTGGGCGGCTTTGCTGTTCGGGTTCTTGATGTACTGCGCCTCATCCAGCACCAGCACGTGCAGTGGCTGCCGGGCCAGACGTTCGACATCCTTGGGCAGCAGCGCATAAGTGGTGAGGATCAAGTCATATTCGGCCAGATGCTCGAAATGCTTTTTACGGCTGGCACCGTACAGGGCGACAACCTTGAGCTGTGGCGTGAAGTGCGCTGCTTCATCGAGCCAGTTGGGAATCAGGCTGGTAGGCATCACCACCATGCAGGGCCGATCCAGGCGTCCGGCGTTCTTCTCGCTGAGAATATGTGCCAGCGTCTGTAGGGTTTTACCCAGGCCCATGTCATCCGCGAGAATCCCGCCGACCTCAAGTTGCCGCAGCGACTGCATCCAGCTCAAGCCTTCGAGCTGATAAGGGCGCAGCGTTGCATTCAGTCCCTTCGGTGCTTTGGCGCTGTAATCGCGGATGTCGCGCAAGCGTTGGGCGAAGCTGCGAATCTGCTCGCCACCCTCCCACAGCAGGGGAATGCCTTCCAGCGAATTCAGGCGCGTGGCGTCGGCCTTGCTCAGGCGCAGGGTGGTCTCGCCGGGCTCTTGTAGATAGAACTCGCCAAGGGTTGCCAGCACCGGCTTCAGCCGGCCGAGGGGCAGGGCGACCTGCAACGGCCCGTGCTCGCTGTTGCGTTGCGGGATGTTCACCAGAATCAGTTCATCGTCGCGACGGCGAGCGAGACGTTCCGGGTTGAGGATTTCCGTGTGCGAGCGCATCAGATTGAGCAGGATCGGCAGCAGGCTCAGGCGCTCGCCATTGACGATGATCCCCAGCTCCAGATCGAACCAGTCACGCTCCGGCGTCTGCTCTACGGTGGCGTACCAGTCGTCTACGGCAGTCAGGTCGAAGCCGAATTCATCGTCGACCAGCAGCTCCCAGCCCTGGGTGCGCAGCTTCGGCAGATCGTTGAGGGTGAACGTCAGCCAGGCGCTGTCGTTGACCATCTCGTAGAGTTCGCCGGCGCTTTCCGGCAGGGCCTTGCTCTGCCGGGTGGCGATGCGAAAACCGAGGATTCGCAGCTGCTCGCGGTAGCTTTGCTCGACATCCGGATGGCGTTTGACCCGCAGGGTCTGGGCTTCCTGGCGAATCAGGATGTCGCTGTTTTTCTGGCCGCTGACGTATTCGTCGAGGTAGCTGAAGGACAGCGCCGCACGGTGCTGGATGTAACGCTGCATCTTGCCGTTGCGCGGTTCAAACGCGCTGAACTCGACGCTCGCCAGCCACAGGCGCGGCACTGGTTGCACATTGTCCACCAGCACTTGCGGCGGCGCCTTCGGGCTGCGGTTTTCCAGCACGGCCTGGAGTTTTTCCAGCAGTTCGGCGTCTTTGGCGGCGGCGGGGTATTCGAGGGTTTCCTGCACTTGCAGCAGCACCGCCGCGCAATGTTTGCAGTTGCTGTGCACCGGGCATGTGCAAGTGGCGTCGACCATCAGCAGCGTGCCTTTGGCTGACTCACGTAGATGAATCGTCTGACGGTAGACATTACCGCCAGAGCCTTCGCAGCTGGCGGTAATGGTCGCATCGCCGACCTGCACGATCCGCACCCGGTTTTCCAGCGCGTAGCGGCGGCCACGCTCCAGACTTTGTTCCTTGAATCGGCTGACCCAAGAGGATGCCAGCGGTTTGCTCAGAGGCGAAGACATAAGGACTTCTATCAGTCCGGAACGACTTCAGGCGCTTCCCGAGGCGCGGGCGCCGTCAGTGAAGTGATCTTGATCAGCAGGGCCAGATGGCCATTGTCGAGGTAGTTGAGCTGGCCGTTCTTGGTGTGGCTGTCCTGTTTCAGGCGCTCGCTGGCGGTGACCATGCCGTTGGCGTCGATCTGATTGACCCAGAAGTCGGCGTTCACGTCGGTGAAGCGCCCGAGCTTCATTTCAATCGTGCCTTCGATCGGGAATTGGCCGAACTGCTCCTGACCTTCGCTGACCGCGACCTTCGCCGGCGTTTCGCCGAGTGTCTGTTGCCAGGCCTTGTGCATCAGCACGCTGTACTCGCCGCTGGCGGTGAGTTTGGTCACTACGTCGTTCAGCGCTGGGGTGCGTTTGCTGTCATCGCCCAAACGTTGGGCACCGGCCGCCCAGTCTTCGGGTGCGGCGCGGCTGACAATCGCCGGAACTGCGTTCTGGCGCACCAGAATCATTTCGACCTGATAAAGGTCATCAGCAAAGACCGAAGGGGCTACCAATGTCAGCAGCAAAGTCAGAGAGCGGAACAGGCGCATTTGGCGTCCTTCAAACAGATTTCGGGATGAGGCGCTCGAACAGCGCCTCCACAGTATTAAAGCGCTCTTCCGGGCGCTCCATCGGCACCTGGAACTTGAACATCGTGGCGCCTTCGAATTTGTAGCGTTTTGGCTGGCTCTGGATCAGTTTGATCAGGGTCATCGGGTCGACCGGCGTCTGCGCCGCGAACTCGATGCGCCCACCTTGCGGTCCGCCATCGACTTTCTTGATGCCCAACTGCTCGGCCTGCAATTTCAGCGCCGTGATGCGCACCAGATTCTTGGTCGGCTCCGGCAGCAGGCCGAAGCGGTCGATCATCTCGACTTGCAGATCCTTCAGGCCTTCCTCGTCGGTGGCCGAAGCGATGCGTTTGTAGAGGATCAGGCGTGCATGCACGTCCGGCAGGTAATCTTCCGGAATCAGCGCCGGCACCCGCAGGTTGACTTCCGGGCCGCCACCGAGCGGTTGGTCGAGGTTCGGCTGTTCGCCTTTGCGGATCGATTTCACTGCACGCTCAAGCATTTCCATGTACAGCGTGAAACCCACGGCCTGAATCTGGCCGCTCTGACCATCGCCCAGCAGTTCGCCGGCGCCACGGATTTCCAGGTCGTTGGTGGCCAGCACGAAGCCCGCGCCCAAATCCTGAGTATTGGCAATCGCCTCCAGGCGTTTTTCCGCATCGCCAGTGATTTGCTGGCGCGGCGGGGTCAGCAGGTAGGCGTAAGCCTGGTGGTGACTACGGCCAACGCGACCGCGCAACTGGTGCAACTGCGCCAGTCCGAATTTGTCGGCGCGCTCGATGATGATGGTGTTGGCGCTCGGCACGTCGATGCCGGTCTCGATGATGGTCGAGGCGATCAGCACGTTGAAGCGCTTGTGGTAGAAGTCGCTCATCACCTGTTCGAGTTCGCGTTCGCGCATCTGCCCGTGGCCGATGCCGATCCGCGCTTCCGGCACCAGTTCGGCCAGGTCGGCGGCGCACTTCTCGATGGTTTTCACGTCGTTGTGCAGGTAATAGACCTGACCGCCGCGCAGCAGCTCACGCAGCAAGGCCTCTTTGACCGTGCTCTTGTTCTGCTCCATGACGAAGGTGCGCACCGACAAGCGTCGCGCCGGGGGGGTGGCGATGATCGACAGATCGCGCATGCCTGACACCGCCATGTTCAGCGTGCGCGGAATCGGCGTGGCGGTCAGCGTAAGAATGTCGACTTCGCTGCGCAGGGCTTTGAGCTGTTCCTTCTGACGGACACCGAAACGGTGCTCTTCGTCGATGATCACAAGGCCCAGGTTTTTGATTTTCACATCGTCGGAGAGCAGTTTGTGCGTGCCGATGACGATATCAATATTGCCCTCAGCCAGATCGGCCACCGCCGCGTTCACTTCCTTGGCCGACTTGAAGCGGCTCATCACCTCCACGGTCACCGGCCAGTCGGCGAAGCGGTCGCGGAAGCTGTTGTAATGCTGCTGGGCGAGCAGGGTGGTCGGCACCAGAATCGCCACTTGTTTGCCGCCGTGCACCGCGATGAACGCGGCGCGCATGGCCACTTCGGTCTTGCCGAAACCGACGTCGCCGCAGACCAGGCGATCCATCGGTTTCGGCGCGAGCATGTCTTCGCGCACGGCTTCGATGGTGGATTGCTGGTCCGGGGTTTCTTCGAACGGGAAACCGGCGCTGAAGGTCGCGTAATCGGCCTTCGGGTCGGCAAATGCGTAGCCTTCGCGGGCGGCACGACGGGCATAAATGTCGAGCAATTCGGCAGCCACGTCGCGCACTTGCTCGGCCGCCTTGCGCTTGGCTTTCTGCCAGGTCTCGGAGCCGAGGCGGTGCAATGGGGCCAGCGCATCGTCGCTGCCGGTATAACGGGCGATCAAATGCAGGTTGGCCACCGGCACGTAAAGCTTGGCGTTCTCGGCGTATTCGAGGGTCAGGAATTCGGCAGCCTGATTATCGATTTCCAGAATCGTCAGGCCGAGATAGCGACCGACACCGTGGTCGATGTGCACCACCGGCGCGCCTTCGCGCAGCTCGGTGAGGTTCTTGATCACGGCATCGTTGTTGGCGTCGGCGCGTTTTTCGCGACGGCGACGCTGCATCACGCGCTGGCCAAACAACGGACTCTCGGCAACGAGTGCCAGCGCCGGGTCATCCAGCATCAGGCCTTCGTCGAGCGGGGCAATGGTGATCGCCAGGCGATCCTTGCTCGCGACGAAATCCGGCCAGCTGTCGACGGTTTTCGGGCGCAGCTTCAGGCGCTCCAGCAGTTCCAGCAGCACTTCGCGGCGACCGGCAGACTCGGCGGTAAACAGCACGCGTCCAGGAAACTCGTCGAGGAATGTGGACAGTGCAGCCAGCGGTTGACTGGCCTTGGCTTCGATCGCCAGATTCGGCAACACCTGTGCCGGGAATCGCTCGCGGCCGGCGCCGGTTTCCACGTCCTGCTGACTCGCGACGACGCGCGGCCAGTTCTTCAGACGGGCGAAGCAGTCTTCCACCGGCAGGAACAGTTCAGCCGGTGGCAATAAAGGACGGGATGGATCGACGCGGCGCTCTTCATAGCGATTGCGCACATCGTTCCAGAAATTTTCCGCCGCTTGCTCGATGCCTGGCAGCGAGAACACTTGAGTGTCCTGCGGCAGGTAATCGAACAGGGTCGAGGTTTCTTCGAAGAACAGCGGCAGGTAGTACTCGATGCCGGCCGGCGTGATGCCGCTGCTCAGGTCCTGAAAGATCGGGCAGCGTCGGAAGTCGACGTCGAAACGCTCGCGAAAACGCGCCTTGAAGCGGGTGACCGCATCTTTCTGTAGCGGGAATTCCTTGGCGGGCAGCAGCTTGACCGAATCGACCTTGTCGATGGAACGCTGGGTTTCCGGGTCGAAAGTGCGCAAGGTTTCGATTTCGTCGTCGAACAAGTCGATGCGATACGGCAGTTTGCTGCCCATCGGGAACAGGTCAATCAGTGCACCGCGCACCGTGAATTCGCCGTGTTCGTAGACCGTGTCGACGTAGCGATAGCCGCTGGATTCAAGCCGCGAGCGCATTTGCTCGACATCGAGCTTCTGGCCTACATCCAGCACCAGGCTGCTGCCGAGCAGGTATTTGGTGGGTGCCAGTCGATGCAGGGCGGTGGTGATCGGCACCACCAGCACGCCATGTTCCAGCTCCGGCAGTCTATAAAGGCTGGCGATGCGCTGGGAGATGATGTCCTGGTGCGGCGAGAACAGGTCGTAGGGCAGGGTTTCCCAGTCCGGGAAATGCAGCACCGGCAAATCCGGGGCGAAGAAACTCAGCTCCTGCTCCAGCCGTTCGGCACTCTGGCTGTCGGCGGTCAGTAGCAACGTGAAGCGCTTGGCGGCGCTGGCAGCCTCGGCAATCGCCAGGCTCAGGGCGGCACCGGGGAGGTTGCCCCAGTGCTGTTTACCTGCCGCAGCAGGGAGAAGCGGTAGACGCAGAACAGGCACGGAAGGTTGAGCTCCAGGCGTTGCGACAAAGTCGGTAATTGTAGCGGCGTCCGGTGCCGCCTGTCAGTTGCAGACTGCGTCTATCTACGCTGTTTGGGAGAAATGTAGTGGTAACCATAAAAAGCAGCGCTTTTTTTACGGTTATGTAGTGCCGAAAGTGAGCGGTGTTACGGAGGGTTACAGACATCGTCTAACAGTCGTCGAAAAACTGGCTGCGCTGGAAGCCCCGGTTTTACTGGGCTGGCGGAGAGGGTTATTTTTTTTGACGGGATTTTGTTACCGATTGCGCGACAGGCGCGCATTGCTACAAGAGGTTCTCGGCGGCATAATGTAGCCCCTTTTTTCTGCCCCTACATGTGGAAGGTTACCGTGACTCAGAAGCCCGACCAGTGTCTTGGTGAATGGATCGACCGTGAAGCACTCGCAGAAGCGATGATTCCGCTTATCGGTCAGCTCTACCGCAACAACAACGTGGTGAGCTCGATCTATGGCCGCAGCCTGATCAACCAGTCTGTCATCGCGATTCTCAAAGCCCACCGCTTTGCTCGCCACCGCTCTTCCGACGACAGCGAACTCTCCGTCCACGAAACATTCCCTCTTCTGAAGGCCATGAGCGAGTTGAAGCTCGGCGCGGCTTCGGTGGATATGGGCAAGTTGGCGTTCAAGTTCCGCGCTGAAGGCAATGGCCGCACCGCCGAACAATTCGTTCGTGAAGAACTGGCCGATGTCGTTGGTCAGCAGAACGCTTCCGCGCGTAAAGGCACCGACGTCGTGCTGTACGGCTTCGGTCGTATCGGTCGTCTGCTGGCGCGCATCCTCATCGAAAAAACCGGTGGTGGCGACGGCTTGCGTCTGCGTGCCATCGTGGTGCGCAAGGGCTCTGAAAACGACTTGGTCAAGCGTGCCAGCCTGCTGCGTCGTGACTCGGTTCACGGCCCGTTCGATGGCACCATCACCATCGACGAAGAAAACAACACCATCACCGCCAACGGCAACCTGATCCAGGTTATCTACGCCAAGAGCCCGAGCGAAGTCGACTACACCCAGTACGGCATCGAAAACGCTCTGATCGTGGACAACACGGGTGTATGGCGTGACGCCGACGGTCTGGGTCAGCACCTGGCGTGCCCGGGCGCTGCCCGCGTAATTCTCACCGCACCGGGTAAAGGCGCGTTGAAGAACATCGTTCACGGCATCAACCATGGCGACATCACGCCTGACGACAAGATCATCTCGGCGGCGTCCTGCACCACCAACGCCATCGTGCCGGTGCTCAAGGCCGTCAACGACCAGTACGGCATCGTCAACGGCCACGTTGAAACCGTTCACTCGTTCACCAACGACCAGAACCTGATCGACAACTTCCACAAGGGCAGCCGTCGTGGCCGCGCCGCGCCGCTGAACATGGTTATCACCGAGACCGGTGCCGCCACTGCCGCTGCCAAGGCGTTGCCAGTGCTCAAGGGCAAGCTGACCGGCAACGCGATTCGCGTTCCTACGCCAAACGTGTCGATGGCCATCCTGAATCTGAACCTGGAAAAGGCCACCACTCGCGAAGAAATCAACGAGTACCTGCGCCAGATGGCCATGCACTCGGATTTGCACAAGCAGATCGATTACGTCAGCTCGCAGGAAGTGGTTTCCACTGACTTCGTGGGCTCGCGTCATGCTGGTGTCGTGGATGCCGAGGCAACCATCACTCAGGATAACCGCGTTGTTCTGTACGTCTGGTACGACAACGAGTTCGGTTACAGCTGCCAGGTGGTTCGCGTGATGGAAGATATGGCCGGTGTAAACCCGCCAGCGTTCCCGCGCTAAGCCTTAGCTGCAAATGAAAACGCCCCGACTCTGGTCGGGGCGTTTTTGTTTGTGCGCGATTTGTCTCAGCGGGGGATAGCAGCTTGTGCCGTGCGCAGTTCGTGCCGGTTGCCACGGAACAGCACCAGCGTGGCGATCAGGCCCAATACGGCTGCGCCGCTGAGCCAGATCCCCGGTGCCGCCTTGTTGTCCAGCACGTGGATCAGATAGGTGCAGGCGGCCGGTGTGAAGCCACCGAAAGTCGCTGTGGCCAAGCTGTAAGCCAGCGAGAAACCAGTCGTACGCACTTCCACGGGCATGATTTCGGTCAGCGCCACCACCATGGCGCCGTTGTACGAGCCGTACAGGAACGACAACCACAGCTCGACGATCAGCAGATGGCTGAAGCTCGGATTTGCTACAAGCCACGACAGTGCCGGGTAAGCGGTCAGAATTGCCAGAATCGTCGCCGCCAGCAGTAGGGGTTTGCGCCCGACCTTGTCAGACACCGCGCCCATCACCGGCAGCCAGAAGAAGTTCGACAGGCCAATGCATACGGTCACCAACAACGCATCGAAGTCCGACAGGTGCAATTCCGCCTTGCCGAACGTCGGCGTGTAGGCGGTGATCAGGTAGAACGACACCGTCGTCATGACCACCAGCGCCATGCCGGCGATGACGATGCCAAAATTCTGGCCGATCGAGCGGACAATTTCCTGCAGGGTAGGGCGATGTTTACGCGCCTGGAACTCCGGGGTTTCCTCCAGCGAGCGACGGATGACGAAAATCACCGGGACGATCATGCAGCCGATCAGGAACGGCACGCGCCAGCCCCATTCACCCATCTGTTCCGGGCTTAGCCAGTGGTTGAGGCCGACACCGAGCAGGCCGGCAAACACCACGGCCGCTTGCTGGCTGGCGGACTGCCAGCTGACGAAGAAACCCTTGCGGCCCGGTGTGGCGATTTCCGCCAGGTACACCGACACACCGCCCAGTTCCACGCCGGCCGAGAAGCCTTGCAGCAATCGACCGAACAGCACGATCAGCGGCGCGGCGACCCCAAGGGTGGCGTAGCCCGGCACGCAGGCAATCAGAACGGTGCCGGCCGCCATCAGGGCCAGTGTGATGATCAGGCCCTGGCGCCGGCCATGCCGGTCGATGTAGGCACCGAGAAAAATCGCCCCCAGCGGGCGCATCAGAAAGCCCGCGCCGAACGTGGCCAGAGAAAGCATCAAGGAAGCGAAAGCGCTGTCCGTGGGGAAGAAGGTCTTGGCAATGGCCGTGGCGTAGAAGCCGTAGACCATGAAGTCGAACATCTCGAGAAAGTTGCCGCTGACAACGCGAAAAATCGCCTTGCCTTTGCCGGTCGTGGAAGACATGGGTAGGTACTCGCTCTAAATCTTGTAAGAAAGCATTGCGCTCGTAGCCCATAATGGCCGGCGCGGTTTTGCGGGGAGATGAAGAATTGTTAACTGGACGGTGGGGGATTCTCGTGCTGCTGACCGGGGTTTTGTCCGGCTGCGGCAACGGCGATTCCCTGGAGGCTTTCGGCGGCCCGACGATGGGCAGCACCTATTCGATCAAATACGTGCGCCACGCCAATCTACCTGCCCCGCAGGAGGTTCGTGTCGAAGTGGAAAAAATCCTCGCGGAGGTCGACCGGCAGATGTCGACTTATCGCGCGGACTCCGATATCTCGCGCTTCAATGCATTGCCGGCTGATCGCTGTCAGGTCATGCCTGCGCCGATCCTTGAATTGATCCGCGTGGGCGAGCAGCTGTCGCAACAAAGCGAAGGCTCCTACGACCTCACGGTAGAACCGCTGATGAATCTATGGGGTTTCGGCCCGCAGGGGCGTGAAGAAAAAGTCCCGGATGTGGAGGCGCTGGCCGAAGTGCGGCAACGGGTTGGCCATCAACACCTGCGTATCGATGGTGACCAGTTGTGCAAGGACGCGACGGTCGAGGTGGATTTCAACAGTATCGCCGCCGGTTACGCGGTTGACACCATTGCCGCGCGGCTCGAGGCTATGGGCATTCATGACTATCTCGCTGAAGCCACTGGCGAGCTCAAGGCATCTGGCAAGAAACTCGATGGCTCGCCGTGGCGTATTGCGCTGGAAGAGCCCCGTGACGATCAGCAAGTGGCAGAGCGCGTCATTGATGTCGATGGCTATGGCCTTTCCACGTCGGGCGACTACCGCAACTATTTTCAGCAGGATGGTCGGCGCTATTCCCACACCTTCGATGCCCGGACCGGTGCGCCGGTCCTACACCATCTGGCGTCAGTCACGGTGATTCATCCTTCAGCGTTGATGGCCGATGGACTATCGACGCTGTTGCTGATTCTCGGGCCTGAAAGGGCCTGGGACTATGCCGAAAAACACGACATTGGTGCATTCTTTGTGATTCGTGCCGATACAGGTTTCGTCACACGCACCAGTCACGCTTTCGAGCGGCTCAATGGCGCAAAAGTTGACTGAGAACAGTACGAAAGCTGGCGTTGTAGTGCAGGCAAAAGTAGCCTACGACGCGACCAAGGGTTAATGTGCGCGGCGTTGACGCTTCTATAGACTGTGTCCGGGTTTTCTACTGGCCCCCAATTGTTCCTTCGCGTCGTCGTTCGGCGTGATTTAGCCGCCGGTGCTGCTGGCACCGCGGCCTGTTCTGAGGAGTACGCATGGCTGTCTACAACTACGACGTGGTGGTGCTGGGTTCCGGCCCGGCGGGAGAAGGCGCGGCAATGAACGCCGCCAAAGCAGGGCGCAAGGTGGCGATGGTCGACAGCCGTCGTCAGGTCGGCGGCAACTGCACCCACCTGGGCACCATCCCGTCCAAGGCCCTGCGTCACTCGGTGCGGCAGATCATGCAGTTCAACACCAACCCGATGTTCCGTGCGATCGGCGAGCCGCGCTGGTTCTCCTTCCCGGACGTGTTGAAAAGCGCCGAGAAAGTCATCTCCAAACAAGTCGCTTCGCGTACCGGCTACTACGCCCGTAACCGCGTCGACGTGTTCTTCGGCACCGGCAGCTTCGCCGACGAGCAAACCATCGAAGTGGTCTGCGCCAACGGCGTGGTCGAGAAGCTGGTGGCCAAGCACATCATCATCGCCACCGGTTCGCGCCCTTATCGCCCGGCGGACATCGATTTCCACCACCCGCGTATCTACGATAGCGACACCATCCTCAGCCTCGGCCACACCCCGCGCAAACTGATCGTTTACGGTGCTGGTGTGATCGGCTGTGAATACGCCTCGATTTTCAGTGGTCTGGGTGTGTTGGTGGAACTGGTCGACAACCGTGGTCAGTTGCTGAGCTTCCTCGACTCGGAAATTTCCCAGGCGTTGAGCTACCACTTCAGCAACAACAACATCACCGTGCGTCACAACGAAGAGTATGACCGCGTCGAAGGCGTGGACAACGGTGTGATCCTGCACCTGAAGTCCGGCAAGAAGATCAAGGCCGACGCCTTGCTCTGGTGCAACGGCCGTACCGGTAACACCGATCAGTTGGGTCTGGAAAACATCGGGGTCAAGGTCAACAGCCGTGGCCAGATCGAAGTAGACGAGAACTATCGCACCTGCGTGCAGAACATCTATGGCGCCGGTGACGTGATCGGCTGGCCGAGCCTGGCCAGTGCCGCCCACGACCAGGGCCGTTCGGCCGCTGGCAGCATCGTCGACAATGGCAGCTGGCGTTTTGTGAATGATGTGCCGACCGGCATCTACACCATTCCGGAGATCAGCTCGATCGGCAAGAACGAGCAGGAGCTGACCCAGGCCAAAGTGCCGTACGAAGTGGGCAAGGCATTCTTCAAGAGCATGGCGCGTGCACAGATCGCCGGCGAGCCGCAAGGCATGCTGAAGATCCTGTTCCACCGTGAAACCCTGGAAGTGCTGGGCGTTCACTGCTTCGGTTATCAAGCGTCGGAGATCGTGCACATCGGTCAGGCGATCATGAACCAGCCGGGCGAACTGAATACCCTGAAGTACTTCGTCAACACGACGTTCAACTACCCGACCATGGCCGAAGCCTATCGGGTAGCGGCGTACGACGGCCTCAACCGGCTTTTTTGACGGGCTCCGGCCGGTGGCCTGAGCCGGCCGGGGAGACCGATTTCAGCAATTCCCGAGGGTGGCAGTGGCCAAACCGGGAAAGTCTGTAATCAGGCTGTCAACGCCGAAGTCTGCGAGTCTGCGCATCAGCGCAGGCTCGTTGACGGTCCACACCGACACATGCAGCCCCTGACGCTGCGCCTTTTGCAGGCGTTCCGGCGTACACAGGGTCCAGTTCAACGCCAGAATCTCGCAACCGTAGCTTTGCGCGACCTTCAACGGGTCGAGCCAGGCATATTCGGCCACCAGGCCGCGCGAGACGTCGGGCACCAGATCCAGCGCTGCCTTCAACACTTCCCGAGAGCTCGAGGTGATCGTCACCTTGTCGAGCAGTCCGTGCCTGACCGCCATTTCACGGATCGCCAGCACGGTGGTCGCGGCGCGGGTACGCGAAGCGCTTTTGACTTCCAGTTGCCAGTGCTCGAAATCGCATTTTTCGAACAGTTCTTCCAGCGTCGGGATCGGGCATGGCTTGATCCAGCCCGGACCGCCCTTGCGCGCGTCGTAGGTCACCAGATCGGCGGCGGTATGCTCGACCACCTTGCCGCGCCGGTCGGTGGTGCGCTTGAGGGTCGGATCGTGGATGACCATCAGCTCGCCGTCCTTGGACAGGTGCAGGTCCAGCTCGCAACGGCGCACGCCGTGCTTGAGACACTCCTGAAAACTGGTCAGGGTGTTTTCCGGTGCTTCGCCCTTGGCGCCGCGGTGGCCGTAGATAAGGGTCACGGTTCTTCCTTAATGATTTAGATGCCTGATTCGTTCTGTTCGCGGGCCAGACGTCGTTCCTGAGCCTGCTTCTGCAAGATATAGCGGGCGAGCAACTGGCGCTGGGCGTCGGTCAGGTGTTCGAACTCGGTGCCGACGTCGTAGCCGTCACCCTTGCGGTCGCAGTGGGTGACCCGGGCGCGCAGCAGCAAACCGTGGGCCTGAGGCATCAGAACCATTTTTACCGACAGGCGTGCACCCGTGGCAATCGGGGTTGGATGCTGGAAGTCGACCCCGCCTTCGGAAATGATCACCGGTTGCGGCTCGCCGATCTGCCCCAGGGCTGTCAGGGCAATCACCTGGCTCAGCAAATCTATGCGCTTGTTCTGGGATTTGAGGAACGCGGCGATGGCGCGGTCGCGCTCATTGATCTGGCGCAGCAAGTGCTGCGACTCGAATTCGCTCAGGTGCAGTTCGCTGAGCACGTTGAATAGTGGGGAAGCATCCTGCAACACTTCCTGGCCTGCGGCTTCAGCAGCGGACAGGGGCCGAATTTCCAGTGCGATCGAATCCTCGATACGGTAGTATTCGCGGCGATCTTCTTCATCTAATGTCGACATGGCGAACCCATGGTAGCGGCGGTGGTCTGAGTGTAAAGCTGGTTATCGACCCCCGCCACAAGGACGTTCCTTTTCCCTCCGAACAAGCCCCGACATGTTCAGACCACTCTTCGTATTTATTGGCACGCGTTATACCCGTGCAAAGCGTCGCAATCATTTTGTGTCATTCATTTCCCTGACTTCGATGATCGGGCTCGCCCTTGGCGTGGTCGTGATGATCGTGGTGCTGTCGGTGATGAACGGCTTCGATCATGAGATGCGCACCCGCGTGCTGGGCATGGTGCCCCACGCGACCATCGAGTCCGGTGAAGCCATCAACGACTGGCCGAGCCTGGCCGCCAAGGTCAAGCAGAACCCGCAGGTGGCGGCCGTCGCGCCGTTCACCCAGATGCAGGGGCTGCTGACCAACAACGGCCAGGTGTCCAAGGTATTGCTCAATGCCATCGATCCGGCGCTGGAGCGCAACGTCTCGATCATCGACAACTTCATGAAGCAGGGCAAACTCGACGATCTGACGCCGGGCAGCTTCGGCATCGTGATCGGCGACAAGGCCGCGACCAAGCTCGGCGTGGGCCTCGGTGACAAGGTCACCTTCGTTGCACCTGAGGTCAGCGTGACCCCGGCCGGGATGTTCCCGCGCATGAAGCGCTTCACCGTGGTCGGCATCTTCCATGTCGGCGCCGGCGAACTGGACGGTTACCTGGGCGTCACCAACCTGCAGGATCTGGCGAAAATGCACCGCTGGAAGCCTGATCAGGTGCAGGGCCTGCGTCTGAAGTTCGACGATCTGTTCCAGGCACCGCGCGAGGCGTGGAACATCGCCCAACGACTCGGCGAAGACCGTTACTACGCCCGCGACTGGACCCGAACCCACGGCAATCTGTATCAGGCGATCCGCATGGAAAAAGCCATGATCGGCCTGCTGTTGCTACTGATCGTCGCGGTTGCTGCGTTCAACATCATTTCCACGCTGGTGATGGTGGTGAACGACAAGAAGGGCGACATCGCCATTCTGCGCACACTGGGCGCCACACCGGGCACGATCATGCGCACGTTCATGGTGCAAGGCACGGTGATCGGTGTGGTCGGCACTGCCATCGGCGCCGTGGTCGGGATCTTCGCCGCGCTCAATGTCAGCGCCGCGATTTCGGCCCTCGAAGGTGTGATCGGACACAAATTCCTCAACGCCGATGTGTATTTCATCGATTACCTGCCGTCGCAGGTGCAGAGCCAGGACGTGGTCATGGTCTGCGCCGCTGCGTTGGTCCTGAGTTTCCTCGCCACCCTGTATCCAGCCTGGCGTGCCGCGCGCACCCAGCCGGCGGAGGCGCTACGTTATGAGTGAGTCGGGCATGAGTGAAAAAGCAATCTTGAGCTGCCGCAACCTGGGCAAATCCTACGAGGAAGGCCCGGAGTCGGTGGAAGTGCTGGCCAACCTGCAACTGGAACTGCATCCGGGAGAGCGGGTGGCGATCGTCGGCAAATCCGGTTCGGGCAAAAGTACCTTGCTCAACCTGCTGGGCGGTCTCGACACGCCGACCAAGGGCGGTGTATGGCTCGACGGTGAAGAACTGTCGGCGCTGAGCGAGAAGAAGCGTGGCCTGCTGCGTAACCGCGCCCTCGGGTTCGTGTACCAGTTCCACCACCTGCTGCCGGAATTCACCGCGCTGGAAAACGTCTGCATGCCGCTGCTGATCGGCAAGACCGCGATCCCGGAAGCCCGTCAGCGTGCTACGGCGTTGCTGGAACGGGTCGGTCTGGGGCATCGCCTGGAACACAAGCCGGCAGAGCTGTCCGGTGGCGAACGCCAGCGCGTGGCCATTGCCCGGGCACTGGTGAACAATCCGGGCCTGGTGATGCTCGACGAGCCGACCGGCAACCTCGACTCCCACACCGCCGAAGGCATTCAGGACTTGATGCTGGAACTCAGCACTTCGATGCGCACTGCGTTTCTGGTGGTGACTCACGACATGAACCTGGCTCGCCAGATGGACCGCGTCCTGCACCTCAATGAAGGCTGCCTGACGCCAATCTGACGCGTTGAAACCCGATGCCTGAAAAGGCATCGGGTCTTTTATTTTTATACGGTGCCCCAGCGAATGTTCAGACCGTTATCGATCTTTATCGGCACGCGCTATACCCGCGCCAAGCGCCGCAATCGCTTTGTTTCGTTCATTTCGATGACCTCGATGATCGGGCTCGCCCTCGGCGTGCTGGCGATGATCGTGGTGTTGTCGGTGATGAACGGCTTCCAGCGCGAAATGAGCTCGCGCATCCTCGGCATGGTTCCTCACGCGACCATCGTCGGCGTCAAGCCCATCGACGACTGGCAACCAGTGGCCGCCGCTGCGATGAAAAATCCGGAAGTGACAGCCGCCGTGCCGTTCACCGAGATGGAAGGCATGCTGTCCTACAAGGGCATGATGCAGCCGATCCAGATCAGCGGAGTCGACCCGGCCCAGGAAGGCAAGGTGTCGATCGTTGCCCAGCACATTGTTCAGGGCCGTCTCGATGCCTTGAAACCGGGTGAGTTCGGCGTAGTGCTGGGTGAAATCACCGCCCGGCGTTTCCGTCTCAATGTCGGCGACAAGATCACCCTGATCGTGCCGGAAGTCAGCACCGCACCGGGCGGCATCACCCCGCGCATGCAGCGTCTGAACGTGGTCGGCGTGTTCAAGGTCGGTGCCGAACTCGACGGTTCCATGGGCCTGATCCACGTCTCCGACGCCGCGACCATGCAGCACTGGGAGCCGAATCAGGTGCAGAGCGTGCGTCTGGCGGTGAAGGATCTGTATGCCGCGCCGAAGGTTTCGTCGGACATCGCCACTGGCCTTGGCGCCGATTTCAAGGCTGACGACTGGACCCACACCCAGGGCAGCCTGTTCAGCGCAATGAAGATGGAAAAAACCATGATCGGCCTGTTGCTGCTGATGATCGTCGCGGTGGCGGCGTTCAACATCATCGCGACCCTGATCATGGTGGTGAACGACAAGGGCGCGGACATTGCGATCCTGCGCACCATCGGCGCAACGCCACGACAGATCATGGCGATCTTCATGGTGCAGGGCACGGTGATCGGCATCGTCGGCACCATCATCGGCGGTGTGTTGGGCGTGATTGCCGCGCTGAATGTCAGTGAGATGGTGGGTTGGGTCGAGCGAGTGACCGGGCAGCACATCTTCAGTTCGGATGTGTATTTCGTCAGCAACCTGCCATCGGAATTGCAGGGCGGCGACGTGCTGCTGATCTGCTCGGCGGGTTTCATCCTCAGCTTCCTGGCCACGGTTTACCCGGCGTGGCGGGCGGCGAAGATCGAACCGGCACATGCCTTGAGATATTCGTAAGCTTCAAGACCGCCTTCGCGAGCAAGCTCGCTCCCACAGTGTTTTGAAGTGCTCACAAATTTGTGGTGCGACTCGATACTGGTGGGAGCGAGCTTGCTCGCGAAAGGGCCGGCACTGCTTGCCTCAAACTTTGGGCAACTCAATTACAAACCGCGTCCAGCCCTGAGCTGATTCGCAATGAATCTGCCCACCATGGGCCCGAATGATCGACTGAGTAATCGCCAGTCCCAATCCCGCATGCTCGCTGCTGCCTTCCTGACGTGCCGGGTCCGCCCGGTAGAAGCGATCGAACAAGCGCGGCAACAACTCAGCAGAAATCCCTTCGCCGCTGTTCTCCACTGTCACCCTCAAGGACTTTGCCTGCTCGGTTACCCGCACGCGCACCTCGCCGTTAGCAGGGGTAAACCGCAACGCGTTATCCAGCAGATTCGATAACGCTCGGCGCAACATCGCGCGATCTCCCTCGAATCGCCCCGCACCGTCACGGCTCAGGCTGACCTGAGCGTCTTCGGCCAGTGGCGCAAAAAACTCCAGCAACGCATCGGCTTCTTCCGCCAGCTCCAGCGGTTCACGTTTGGGCACCAGCAAACCGTGGTCAGCCTTGGCCAGATAAAGCATGTCGTTCACCAACTGCGCCATCCATTGCAGCTCTTCAAGGTTGCTGTGCAATGCCTCGCGATAGTCTTCGAGGGGGCGAGGGCGGGTCAGGGTGACCTGCGTGTGGGTCAGCAAGTTTGACAGTGGTGTGCGCAGTTCATGGGCGATGTCGGCGGAGAACGCTGACAGTCGCTGAAAAGAGTCATCGAGACGTCCGAGCATGGCGTTGAAACTGTGGGCCAATTCCGCGAGTTCTGCGGGCATCCGCGCTTCCGGCAGTCGGGCATTCAACGATTGCGCCGAAATCCCACGGGCCACCGCACTCATGCGGCGTAACGGGCGAAGACCGCTGCGGGCGGCCCAGGCGCCGAGCAACGCAGTGGCCAGCGCCGAAAGACCGACGGTCAGCCAGATCAGATGCTGCATGCGTTGCAGGAAGTGCTGGTGGTGGGTGATGTCCAGTAGCAAGGTCAATTGCGGGGAATCAGGTTTTGCCGGCTCAAGCGCGGCGTTGAGCAGGCGATAGTCGGTGCCGTTGTCGTTGATGGTGGCCAGACCGGGTTGCTGCGGCAGGTTTGCCGGGGCATGCAACGAGCGACCGAACCAGCGCTGCCCCTCAGGGCTACTGATGCGCAGCGTGACATCGCCTTGTTGGCTCAACTCATCAGTGATGTGCGCGGCGTCGCTACCACTCAACAGCGTCTGACGCACGCTGAGCAGTTTTCCTTCGAGCAGTTGCTGGTCGAGCTCGATGAAGTGGCCCTCGCTGGCTCGATTGAAAACGACCCCGGCGACCAGCGAAACCACTGCGGTGCAGCCGGCGAACAACAGCGCCAGCCGACTGCTCAAGGACAGTCGGCGCATCAGTCGGCACGCTCTTCAAGGACGTATCCCATGCCGCGCACGGTGTGAATCAGCTTGTGGGGGAAATCGTCATCGATTTTCAGGCGCAGTCGACGAATCGCCACTTCGATCACATTGGTATCGCTGTCAAAATTCATGTCCCAGACCTGCGAGGCGATCAGCGATTTGGGCAGCACTTCGCCCTGGCGGCGCAGGAGCATCTCCAGCAGAGCGAACTCTTTGGCGGTGAGGTCGATGCGTTGACCGCTGCGTTCGACCCGGCGGCGGATCAGGTCCAGACTCAGATCGGCCAGGCGCAGACTGGTTTCCTGAGGTGTGGAACTACCGCGGCGCAACAGGCTGCGCACCCGCGCCAGCAGTTCAGAGAAGGCGAACGGTTTGACCAGATAATCGTCAGCGCCCAGTTCAAGGCCATGCACCCGGTCTTCAACGGTGTCTTTGGCTGTCAGAAACAGGATCGGCGTTTCCAGGCCGGCGCTGCGCACCGCTTGCAGGATCTGCCAGCCATTGCGACCGGGCAGCATCACGTCGAGGATCAGCAACGCATAGTCGCCGCTCAACGCCAATTGCTGGCCGGTGGTGCCGTCGGCCACCAGTTCGGTGTTGAAACCGGCTTCGGTCAGGCCCTGGCGCAGGTACTGGCCGGTTTTGGGTTGGTCTTCGACGATCAGCAGTTTCATGGGCGACTCGGGTAGCGGGAACGAGGACGTTATACCGTGGGCGAACGCGGTGAGCGCCAACCTGACAAAGTTGTAATCTGCCTGTCAGGTCGCTGCCAGCGCAGGCGGGCTAGAGTTTCCCACAGGCTGAACCTTGATTTGTTGGAGTACGACTATGTTTTTGCGCAACCGTCTGGCCCTTGCCGCATGTCTGCTGGCGCTGAGTTCGCCGCTGTGGGCATCGCCGGCGCACACCTATGACTTCGGCCAGCCAGCCCCGGCGGCCAAGGCCACCCGCAGCATTGAAGTGGTGATGGGCGACATGAGCTTCGATCCGAAGGCGATCGAGATCAAGGCCGGTGAGACCGTTCGTTTTGTGCTGGTGAATAAAGGCCAGTTGCTGCACGAATTCAACCTTGGCGACGCGACGATGCATGCAAAACATCAGCAGGAAATGTTGCAGATGCAACAAAGCGGCATGCTGACGCCTACCGGCATGAAGGAAATGTCCCACGACATGGCGGGCATGGATCATGCCTCGATGGGGCATGGCATGAAACACGACGACCCCAACAGTGTGCTGGTGGAGCCGGGCAAGACCGCCGAACTGACCTGGACCTTCAGCAAAGCGGTGAATCTGGAGTTTGCCTGCAATATTCCCGGGCATTACCAGGCCGGAATGGTCGGCAAACTGACTGTCAGTCAGTAAGCACTCAAAGGCGGGAGCAAAGGCTGGTAGAATCCGCTGAATCTTCAGTCAGGTTTCCGCCATGCATCCCGCAGCCGAACATTCGCCGCTGGGCAAATCCAGCGAATACATCGCCACGTACACGCCGTCCCTGCTGTTCCCGATCCCGCGCACCGCGAAATGGGCCGAGCTGGGCCTGACCGCCGAAACCCTGCCGTATAAAGGCGTGGATTTCTGGAACTGCTTCGAACTGTCGTGGCTGCTGCCGTTGGGCAAACCGGTGGTAGCGATCGGTGAGTTCAGCATTCCGGCGGACTCGCCGAACATCATCGAATCCAAGTCGTTCAAGCTGTACTTGAACTCGCTGAACCAGACGCCGTTTGCCGATATCGCAAGTCTCGAAGCGACGCTGGTCAAAGATCTATCCGCCGCTGCCGGCAAGCCTGTGGGCGTGCGGGTCCGCAGCCTGAAAGACGTCGAAACCGAAGGCGTCGTCGCGCTGCCGGGCGTGTGCATCGACGATCTGGATATCAGCGTCAGCAACTACGAACATCCACGTCCTGAACTGCTGCGCTGCGACGATTCTCGCGTGGTGGAGGAGAGCGTGCACAGTCATCTGCTCAAATCCAACTGCCCGGTGACCAGCCAGCCGGACTGGGGCAGCGTGGTGGTGGAATACCGCGGCGCGGCGCTGGATCACGCCAGCCTCCTGGAATACATCGTCAGCTTCCGCCAGCACTCGGACTTCCACGAGCAATGCGTGGAGCGGATCTTCCTCGACCTGCAGCGCCTGCTGAAGCCGGAAAAACTCACGGTGTTCGCGCGTTACGTGCGCCGGGGCGGGCTGGACATCAACCCGTACCGCAGCACTGAAAGCGTGCAACTGCCGAACCATCGTCTGGTTCGTCAGTAAAGAATCCATGTGGGAGCGAGCTTGCTCGCGATTGCAATTTGTCAGTGATGTTGATGTTGGCTGACACACCGCAATCTGTCTCTTATACACATCTGACGCTGCCGACGACTAGTC
>NZ_JAOEJU010000031.1 GCF_025447595.1 Pseudomonas koreensis
GAACCCGAGCCACAGCGAGGGCCGTACGTCAGGGTAAAGCCTTTTGGGTTACCTTTTCGGCGTTTGGAAAAGGTGACTCGCCGTAAGGGCGAAACCCTAAGAAGCCGTTACCGCAGCAACGGATATACAAACAAAACCCGAGGAAACACCCAAAACAAAAAAGGCGCCCGAAGGCGCCTTTTCGCTTTACAGCCAACCCAGCCGTCAGGCCATTTCTGCAGTGGTCTCGAAGTCAAACGTCAGCTCACCATCCTTGATGTCGATGTGAACCACACCGCCATGCTCGGCCAGTTCGCCAAACAGAATCTCCTCCGCCAGCGGACGCTTGATCTTGTCCTGGATCAGACGCGCCATCGGACGAGCGCCCATGGCCGAATCGTAACCACCGGCCGCCAGCCAGCTGCGCGCCGCGTCGGTAACTTCCAGAAGCACACGCTTGTCTTCCAGCTGCGCCTGAAGTTCGGTAAGGAACTTGTCCACCACGCTCTTGATGACCTCATGACTGAGGCGACCAAACTGAATGATGGTATCCAGACGGTTGCGGAATTCCGGCGTGAAGCTCTTCTTGATCACTTCCATCGCATCGGACGAGTGGTCCTGATGGGTGAAACCGATCGAAGCACGTGCCGCCGTTTCAGCACCGGCGTTGGTGGTCATGATCACGATCACGTTGCGGAAGTCCGCCTTGCGCCCGTTGTTGTCGGTCAGCGTGCCGTGGTCCATCACCTGCAGCAGCAGGTTGAAGACTTCCGGATGCGCCTTCTCGATTTCATCGAGCAGCAATACGCAATGCGGTTGCTTGGTGATCGCTTCGGTCAACAGACCGCCCTGGTCGAAACCGACATAACCCGGAGGCGCACCGATCAGACGCGACACGGTGTGGCGCTCCATGTACTCGGACATGTCGAAACGCACCAGTTCGATCCCCAACGCCTTGGCCAACTGACGCGCGGCTTCGGTTTTACCAACACCGGTCGGACCTGCAAACAGGAACGAACCGACAGGCTTGTCAGGCGACTTGAGACCGGCACGGGACAGCTTGATCGCAGTCGACAGCGAATCGATCGCAGCGTCCTGACCGAACACCGTCAGCTTCAGGTCACGCTCAAGGTTACGCAGCAGTTCCTTGTCGGAGCTGGTGACGTGCTTCGGCGGAATCCGCGCGATTTTCGCAACGATGTCCTCGACTTCAGGTACTTCGATGCGTTTCACACGCTTCTCGACCGGTTGCAGACGCTGGTAGGCGCCCGCCTCGTCGATCACATCGATGGCCTTGTCCGGCATGTGCCGATCATTGATGTAGCGCGAAGCCAGTTCCGCAGCGGCGCGCAGCGACTCATCGCTGTATTCGATGTTGTGATGCTGTTCGAAGCGACCTTTCAGACCACGCAGGATACCGATGGTGTCCTCCACCGACGGCTCGACGACATCGACCTTCTGGAAGCGACGTGCCAAGGCACGGTCTTTTTCGAAGATGCCACGGAACTCCTGGAACGTGGTCGAGCCGATGCAGCGAATGTCGCCAGACGACAGCAGCGGTTTGAGCAGGTTCGAGGCATCCATGACGCCACCGGACGCGGCACCCGCACCGATAATGGTGTGGATTTCGTCGATGAACAGGATCGCCTGCGGACGTTTTTTCAGTTCGTTGAGCAGCGCCTTGAAGCGCTTCTCGAAATCACCGCGATACTTGGTGCCCGCGAGCAGAGCGCCCAGATCGAGGGAATAAACGACGCTGTTGGCCAGCAGGTCCGGCACCTGGTTGTCGACGATGCGCTTGGCCAGGCCTTCGGCAATTGCGGTTTTACCCACGCCCGCCTCACCTACCAGCAGCGGGTTGTTCTTGCGACGACGTGCGAGAATCTGCGCGACACGCTCGACTTCCGTTTCACGCCCGACGAGCGGATCGATCCGCCCCTGACGTGCAAGTTCGTTGAGGTTGCTGGCATAAGCGTCCAGCGGATTGCCTGAAGAAGAAGACTCACCGCCCTCGTCGTCCTGCATATCTTGTTCACCTTCAGAGTGATCGCCATGCCCCGGCACTTTGGAAATGCCGTGGGCGATATAGTTGACGACATCAATGCGTGCAACGCTCTGCTGTTTAAGCAGGAACACCGCCTGACTCTCTTGCTCACTGAAAATTGCAACCAGCACGTTGGCGCCGGTCACTTCGCGTTTGCCCGAGCTCTGCACATGAAAGACAGCACGTTGCAGCACACGCTGGAAGCCCAGGGTTGGCTGGGTTTCGCGATCCTCGTCATGGACGGGGATCAGTGGCGTGGTGGAGTCGATGAACTCCTGCAGGTCGTGCTTGAGTTTGTCGAGGTTTGCGCCGCAGGCACGCAATACGGTGGCGGCAGCCTCATTGTCCAATAGGGCCAGCAGCAGGTGTTCGACGGTCATGAATTCATGACGTTTCGAACGCGCCTCCTTGAAGGCAAGATTGAGGGTGACTTCGAGCTCGCGGTTTAACATAGCTTCACCTCATACCCAAGTGGTCGGCGATTAACCGTCCTTCTCGATTTCACAGAGTAGCGGATGCTGGCTTTCCCTGGCGTACTGGTTGACCTGCATGGCCTTTGTCTCGGCGATGTCGCGGGTAAACACTCCACATACTGCCCGTCCTTCTGTGTGGACGGCCAGCATGACCTTGGTCGCCAGCTCGCGATTCAGGTTAAAAAACACCTCGAGCACTTCGACGACGAAATCCATCGGTGTGTAGTCATCATTAAACAAAACCACCTTGTACATCGGCGGCGCCTGTAACGCAGGCTTTGCTTCCTGAACAGCAACGCCTGCCGAATCGTCGTCGTGCTCCTGTGGAAGATCCTTTTGGAGAAGCGGGCGATCCTGATTGAATGTTAGTCGAATCTGGCTGATTGCATGCATGGAAAGAAAGGTTCGTCAGTTGTGCAAATACAGTGGTGGGGGCGGCTTGACACGTTTTCAACTCCGACTGCCCGGTCACCTTGACTATCGGGAAAACGGTGTTACAACCAATAGAACCCACAGTGGGGAAAAAAGATCCGCGGAGTCAATCTTTTTAACGGATTCGACTGCGGATGAATTGGATGATACTCCAGCGATGGAGACTGTTGCAGAGGGATTTGAGCATGGCTGTCGGCAAGGTGAAATGGTTCAACAACGCCAAGGGGTTCGGTTTCATCAATACCGACTCCCGCGAGGGGAAGGACGAGGACGGCAAGGAGATCGATTTCTTTGCCCACTATTCCGCCATTGAAATGGACGGATACAAAACCCTCAAAGCCGGGCAAATCGTCAAATTCGAGATCGTGCAAGGGCCCAAAGGCCTGCATGCCACAAAAATTCAGAATGTCGATGCCGTAAAAGATGCCGCCTCGGCAACCGCTCAGCACCAGTCGGTGACCAGCTGAAGCGACCCGAACACCTGCCAGAAAACAAACCGCCCGGCTCGATCACTCGAGCCGGGCGGTTTCGTTGCAGCTGCCGTTCTTACATGTGCTTGATCAGCGCTTCACCGAAGCCCGAAGAAGACACCAGCGTGGCGCCTTCCATCAGACGTTCGAAGTCGTAGGTCACGGTCTTGGCCTTGATGGCGCCATTGGTGCCCTTGATGATCAGGTCGGCCGCCTCGGTCCAGCCCAGGTGGCGCAGCATCATCTCCGCCGACAGAATCACCGAACCCGGGTTGACCTGGTCCTTGCCGGCATATTTCGGCGCGGTACCGTGGGTCGCCTCGAACATGGCCACGGTGTCGGACAGGTTGGCACCCGGCGCGATACCGATACCGCCCACTTCCGCCGCCAGGGCGTCGGACAGGTAGTCACCGTTGAGGTTGAGGGTGGCGATCACATCGTATTCGGCCGGACGCAGCAGGATCTGCTGAAGCATGGCGTCGGCGATGGCGTCCTTGACGACGACTTCGCGGCCGGTTTTCGGGTTCTTGAATTTCATCCACGGGCCGCCATCGAGCAGCTCGGCGCCGAATTCTTCCTTCGCCACCTCATAGCCCCAGTCCTTGAACGCACCTTCGGTGAATTTCATGATGTTGCCCTTGTGCACGATGGTCAGCGACTTGCGGTCGTTGTCCACTACATATTGCAGGGCCTTGCGCACCAGACGCTTGGTGCCTTCTTTCGAAACCGGCTTGATGCCGATGCCGCAATCCTGGTCGAAACGGATCTTGGTGACGCCCATTTCTTCTTTCAGGAACTTGATGACCTTGGTGGCCTCAGGCGAGCCGGCCTTCCATTCGATACCGGCATAAATGTCTTCGGAGTTCTCGCGGAAGATCACCATGTCGACGTCACCAGGCTTTTTCACCGGGCTCGGCACGCCTTCGAACCAAACCACCGGACGCAGACAGACATACAGATCGAGCTGTTGACGCAAGGCAACGTTGAGGGAACGGATGCCGCCACCGACCGGGGTGGTCAGCGGGCCTTTGATGGAAACCACGTAATCCTTGACGGCGTCCAGGGTTTCCTGGGGCAGCCAGGTGTCCTGGTCATAAACCTGAGTTGCTTTTTCGCCAGCATAAACCTCCATCCAGGAAATCTTGCGCTTGCCCCCGTAGGCTTTTTCTACGGCAGCATCAACCACTTTGATCATCACAGGGCTGACGTCGACGCCAATGCCGTCACCTTCGATGAAGGGAATGATCGGGTTATCAGGGACATTGAGAGAATGGTCTGCGTTGACGGTGATTTTGTCGCCGACGGCTGGAACCTGAATCTTCTTGTAACCCATGCTGAACTCCATTGTTTGGATTGAACATCTGGCTTGGTTCGAGCGTAACCCAGTTGAATCAACACGCAAACCCTCTGTTCCGGGCGCGGCCACATCTCGTTTCGTACAAGCCTGAAAGCAAAGGGAAAAGCGCCAATCTCAAGCATTCACGGCGACTCTACGCCCCACCCCGCCCTGCGACCTTTAGACCAATGGACGAGAATCGTTGCATATGAACCATCGGCAGATTGCCAGCTACCTATGTATAATGCCGCCCGCTGACCAAAGGGTCACGACGGCTGGCCTCTCTAGCACGAGACTTTCCGCCTGATTGGTCGGGTTGTTACCGCAGTCCGACTGCTTGACGCTCTACTGATGCACCCAACATCACCGCGAAGATTCTCGACATTCGGTTCATGGATGACTTTGAACGAACGCGCTTACCCGGCGCCCCTCGAGTTTCTGCGCACGCTTTAGCAAAGAAGAGAGAGTTAATCCGAATATGCCCACCCGCTCGAAGATCATCTATACCTTCACCGACGAAGCTCCAGCCCTCGCCACCTATTCCCTGCTGCCGATCATCGAGGCTTACACCGCCTCGGCCGATATCGCCGTGGAAACCCGCGATATCTCTCTTGCAGCACGTATTCTGGCCAGCTTCCCCGAGCAACTGGGCGACAAAGCCGTAGCCGACCACCTCGCCGAACTGGGCGACCTGGCCGTTACGCCTGAAGCCAACATCATCAAGCTGCCGAACATCAGCGCCTCGGTTCCGCAACTGCAAGCCGCGATCAAAGAACTGCAAGCCCAGGGCTACAACCTGCCGGATTACCCGGAAACCGTGACCAGCGACGCCGACAAAGACGCCAAGGCGCGCTACGACAAGGTCAAGGGCAGCGCCGTGAACCCGGTTCTGCGTGAAGGCAACTCCGACCGTCGCGCGCCGCTGTCGGTCAAGAACTACGCTCGCAAGCACCCACACAAAATGGGCGCCTGGGCCAAGGACTCCAAGTCCCACGTCGCTCACATGAGCACCGGCGATTTCTACGGCAGCGAAAAAGCTGCCCTGATCGACGCCGCTGACGCCGTGAAGATCGAGCTGATCGCCAAAGACGGCACCGCTACCGTCCTGAAAGAAAAAACCACCGTTCAGGCGGGCGAGATCCTCGACTGCTCCGTGATGAGCAAAAAAGCCCTGCGCGCGTTCATCGCCGCTGAAATCGACAGCGCCAAGCAACAAGGCGTGCTGCTGTCGGTTCACCTGAAAGCCACCATGATGAAGGTCTCCGACCCGATCATGTTCGGCCAGATCGTTGCCGAGTTCTACAAGGACGCCCTGACCAAGCACGCCGACGTGCTGGCCGAGATCGGCTTCAACCTGAACAACGGCATCGGCGACCTGTACGCCCGCATCAAATCCCTGCCGGCCGAGCAGCAAGCCCAGATCGAAGCTGACGTTCAAGCGGTCTACGCCGTTCGTCCGTCGCTGGCGATGGTCAACTCCGACAAAGGCATCACCAACCTGCACGTGCCGAGCGACGTTATCGTCGACGCCTCGATGCCGGCCATGATCCGTGACTCCGGCAAGATGTGGGGCACCGACGGCCAGTTGCACGACACCAAGGCCGTGATCCCGGATCGCTGCTACGCCACCATCTACCAGGCCGTGATCGAAGATTGCAAAGCCAACGGCGCTTTCGATCCGACCACCATGGGCAGCGTGCCAAACGTTGGCCTGATGGCTAAAAAGGCTGAAGAATACGGCTCCCACGACAAGACCTTCCAGATCAAGGCCGACGGCGTGGTTCGCGTGACCGACAGCAAAGGCACCCTGCTGATGGAACAGGCTGTTGAAGCCGGCGACATCTTCCGCATGTGCCAGACCAAAGACGCGCCGATCCAGGACTGGGTCAAACTGGCCGTCAACCGTGCTCGTGCAAGCGCAACTCCAGCCATTTTCTGGCTGGACCCGATGCGCGCCCACGACGGCGTGGTGATCGAGAAGGTTCAGGCTTACCTGAAGGATCACGACACCGCCGGTCTGGACATCCAGATCATGGCGCCGGTCGATGCCATGAAATACACACTGCAGCGCACCCGCGAAGGCAAGGACACCATTTCGGTGACCGGCAACGTACTGCGCGACTACCTGACCGACCTGTTCCCGATCATGGAACTGGGCACCAGCGCCAAGATGCTGTCGATCGTGCCGCTGATGAACGGCGGTGGCCTGTTCGAAACCGGCGCCGGCGGTTCGGCTCCGAAGCACGTGCAGCAACTGGTCGAAGAGAACTTCCTGCGCTGGGATTCGCTGGGTGAGTTCCTGGCCCTGGCCGCTTCTCTCGAGCACCTGGGTGTGAACTACAACAACCCGAAAGCGCTGGTTCTGTCCAAGACTCTGGATCAGGCTACTGGCCAGTTCCTCGACAACAACAAGTCGCCATCGCGCAAAGTCGGCAACATCGACAACCGCGGCAGCCACTTCTACCTGGCAATGTACTGGGCACAAGCCCTGGCCGCCCAGACCGAAGACACTGCACTGCAAGCGCAGTTCGCGACTCTGGCCAAGACCCTGACCGAGAACGAAGCGACCATCGTCGCCGAGCTCAACGCCGTTCAAGGCAAGCCAGTGGACATCGGCGGTTACTACCACGCCAATGCCGAGCTGATCAGCAAGGCCATGCGCCCAAGCGCAACCCTCAACGCGGCCATCGCTGCGCTGGTATAAGGTTGTAAAGGGAACATCACAAACCCCGGCCATGCGCCGGGGTTTGTGTTTTCAGCGTTCACACAATCCCCCTGTGGGAGCGAGCCTGCTCGCGAATGCGGTTTATCATTCAGCATCTTCATTGACTGACCCACCGCTTTCGCGAGCAGGCTCGCTCCCACAGAGGATTGGGTTTCAACCAATAGATTGAGGAAGGTTTATGGAATGGCTCCCCCACATCACCGTCGCCACCATCGTCGAGGACAACGGTCGTTTCCTGATGGTCGAGGAACACAAGGCCGGGCGTAACGTGCTCAATCAGCCTGCCGGTCATCTGGATCCGGACGAAACCCTGATCGAAGCCGCCGTGCGCGAAACCCTCGAAGAAACCGGCTGGGACGTCGAGCCCACCGCCGTGGTCGGCATTTATCTGTACACCGCCCCGAGCAACGGCGTGACTTACCAGCGCGTGTGCTTCAGCGCCAAAGCCGTGAAACATCACCCGAATTATCAGCTCGACGACGGCATCGTCGGCGCCAAGTGGCTGACCCGCGAGGAATTAATCGAGCAGCGCGAGCACTGGCGCAGCGAGCTGATCATCCGTTGCATCGATGATTATCTGGCCGGCAATCGCTTCGGCCTCGAACTGATCCGCCCTTCCCTTTAGCCTTGAGGCCGTGAGCCTGATAGAATCGCGTCCTTTTTCAAGACACTCATTGAATCCCTATGCGTGATCCAGCCCCTTCTGACACATCCAAGAAGCGCGTCATTGTCGGCATGTCCGGCGGCGTGGACTCTTCCGTTTCCGCTCTCCTGCTGATCGAGCAGGGTTATGAGGTGGAAGGCCTGTTCATGAAGAACTGGGAAGAAGACGACGGAACGGAATACTGCACCGCCATGGACGACCTGGCGGATGCTCAGGCTGTGTGCGACAAGATCGGTATCAAGCTGCACACCGCCAACTTCGCCGCCGAGTACTGGGACAACGTGTTCGAGCACTTCCTGGCCGAATACAAGGCCGGCCGCACGCCGAACCCGGACATCCTGTGCAACCGCGAGATCAAGTTCAAGGCATTCCTCGACTACGCCATGATGCTCGGCGCCGACCTGATTGCCACCGGTCACTACGTGCGCCGCCGCGACATTGATGGCCGCACCGAGCTGCTCAAGGGCCTGGATCCGAACAAGGATCAGAGCTACTTCCTGCACGCCGTCGGCGGCGAACAGATCGCCAAGACCCTGTTCCCGGTCGGCGAGCTGGAAAAACCGGAAGTCCGTGCCATTGCCGAGAAATACGAGCTGGCGACTGCCAAGAAGAAGGATTCCACCGGGATCTGCTTCATCGGCGAGCGTCGTTTCAGCGATTTCCTCAAGCAATACCTGCCGGCGCAACCGGGCGAGATCAAGACCACCGAAGGTGAAGTCATCGGCCGCCACCACGGCTTGATGTATCACACCATCGGCCAGCGTCAGGGCCTGGGCATCGGCGGTCTGAAAGACGCCGGCGATGAGCCGTGGTACGTGCTGCGCAAGGATCTGGACACCAACGAACTGATCGTCGGCCAGGGCAACAACCATCCGTGGCTGTTCTCCAGCGCCCTGCTCGCTTCGGAAATCTATTGGGTCAACCCGATCGATTTGAGCCAGCCGCTGCGCCTGACCGCCAAGGTTCGTTATCGCCAGAGCGATCAGGCCTGCACCCTGGAAAAAACCGAGACCGGTTATCGCGCCGTGTTCGACGAGCCGCAACGCGCGGTTACGCCGGGCCAGTCGGTGGTGTTCTATGACGGTGAAATCTGCCTCGGCGGCGGCGTGATCGAAGTCGCCGAGCCGTGGAGCGGCCAGGCATGAGCCCGACTCAGGAGCAATTGACCGCTCTGGGCGGCGTGTTTCTCGCCGCCGTGCTGGTCGACCGGATCGCCAAGACCGGCCAGACCAACGAGGCCGGCCTGAGCTGCATGCTCGGCAGCCTGCTGGTTCGCGACCCGAAAGACACCCTGGATGTGTACGGCGGCGACGATATCAACCTGCGCGAGGGTTACCGCGCGCTGGTCGGCGCCCTCGAACGCGACCCGAGCACCTTGCAGCGCGAACCGCTGCGCTACGCGCTGTCGATGCTCGGTCTTGAGCGGCAACTGGCCAAGCGCAACGACATGCTCGACGTGATCGGCAAGCGCCTGCCGCAGATCCAGTCGCAGGTCGAGCATTTCGGCCCGGCCCACGAAAACGTGATCGCGGCCTGCGGTGCGCTGTATCAGGACACCCTGAGCACGCTGCGCCAACGCATTCAGGTGCATGGCGACATGCGCAATCTGCAGCAGCCGAGCAATGCCTCGAAGATCCGCGCCCTGCTGCTCGCCGGCATTCGTTCGGCACGCCTGTGGCGTCAGCTCGGCGGTCACCGCTGGCAGTTGGTCGTCAGCCGGCGCAAATTGCTCAAAGAGCTGTATCCGTTGATGCGCAGCGAGTAAATCGCTGCGCAACAAAAGCTTTGTAGTCTGTAACGCGTAATACGCCGGTCAGTTGGCGACGGACCGGCGGATTTTTTCATGTATGATACGCGCCCCATTTCGTTGCCCGACTGTCCGAGAACACCCCATGCAGCTCTCTTCGCTCACTGCGGTTTCCCCTGTTGACGGCCGCTACGCCGGCAAAACCCAGGCCCTGCGCCCAATTTTCAGCGAGTACGGTCTGATCCGTGCCCGCGTTCTGGTTGAAGTGCGCTGGCTCCAGCGCCTGGCCGCTCACGCCGGCATCCCGGAAGTGCCAGCCTTCTCCGCCGAAGCCAACGCCGTTCTGAATGAACTGGCCGAAAACTTCTCGCTGGAGCACGCCGAGCGCGTGAGAGAGATCGAGCGCACCACCAACCACGACGTAAAAGCGATCGAATACCTGCTCAAAGAGCAAGCGGCCAAGCTGCCTGAGCTGGCCAAGGTCAGCGAATTCATCCACTTCGCCTGCACCAGCGAGGACATCAACAACCTGTCCCACGCCCTGATGCTGCGCGAAGGCCGTGACGACGTGATGCTGCCGCTGATGCGCCAGACTGCCAACGCCATCCGCGAACTGGCCATCCGCTTTGCCGACGTGCCAATGCTGTCGCGCACCCACGGCCAGCCGGCTTCGCCGACCACGCTGGGTAAAGAACTGGCGAACGTGGTTTACCGTCTCGAGCGTCAGATCGCTCAGGTCGCCGCCGTTCCGCTGCTGGGCAAGATCAACGGCGCTGTCGGCAACTACAACGCTCACCTGTCGGCCTACCCGCAGATCGACTGGGAAGCCAACGCCCGCGCCTTCATCGAAGACGAGCTGGGCCTAGGCTTCAACCCGTACACCACGCAGATCGAGCCGCACGACTACATCGCCGAGCTGTTCGACGCCATTGCGCGCTTCAACACCATCCTGATCGACTTTGACCGTGACATCTGGGGCTACATCTCCCTGGGTTACTTCAAGCAGCGCACCATCGCCGGCGAAATCGGTTCGTCGACCATGCCGCACAAGGTCAACCCGATCGACTTCGAAAACTCCGAAGGCAACCTGGGCATCGCCAACGCACTGTTCCAGCACCTGGCGAGCAAACTGCCGATCTCCCGCTGGCAGCGCGACCTGACCGACTCCACCGTTCTGCGCAACCTCGGTGTCGGTTTCGCCCACAGCGTGATCGCGTACGAAGCGAGCCTCAAAGGCATCAGCAAGCTCGAGCTGAACGCTGACAAGATCGCTGCCGATCTGGACGCTTGCTGGGAAGTCCTGGCCGAGCCGATCCAGACCGTGATGCGCCGCTACAACATCGAAAACCCGTACGAGAAGCTGAAAGAACTGACTCGCGGCAAGGGCATCAGCCCTGAAGCGCTGCAGACTTTCATCGATGGCCTGGACATGCCGGCCGCTGCGAAAGCCGAGCTCAAGCAACTGACGCCGGCCAACTACATCGGCAACGCTGTAGCGCAAGCCAAACGCATCTGATCGACTGCTTGACCCGTTTGAGACGCCCGGCCGCGCCGGGCGTTTTTATTCCCGTCTGAAAAATGCTTTTTTTCAATAGGTTACATATGAATCCCGATATTCCTCTTCAACTTCTGGGTGGTCTTACGGCGCGCGAATTCATGCGCGATTACTGGCAGAAAAAACCACTGCTGATCCGTCAGGCGATTCCTGATTTCGAAAGCCCGATCGACGCCGACGAACTCGCCGGCCTGGCCCTGGAAGAAGAAGTCGAATCGCGCCTGGTGATCGAGCACGGCGAGCGCCCTTGGGAACTGCGTCGCGGCCCGTTCGCCGAAGACGAATTCAGCAAACTGCCGGAGCGCGAGTGGACCCTGCTGGTGCAGGCGGTCGATCAGTTCGTGCCGGAAGTCAGCGAGCTGCTGGAAAACTTCCGCTTCCTGCCGAGCTGGCGCGTCGACGACGTGATGATCAGCTTCGCCGCCCCGGGTGGCAGCGTCGGTCCGCACTTCGACAACTACGACGTGTTCCTGCTGCAAGGCCACGGCAAGCGCAACTGGAAAATCGGCCAGATGTGCGACTCCGAAAGCCCGCTGCTGCAACACGCAGATCTGCGCATCCTCGCCGAATTCCACGAGACCGAAGAGTGGGTCCTGGAACCGGGCGACATGCTCTACCTGCCGCCGCGCCTGGCTCACTGCGGCGTTGCCGTCGATGACTGCATGACCTACTCGGTCGGTTTCCGCGCACCGAGCGCCGCTGAAGTGCTGACCCACTTCACCGACTTCCTCAGCCAGTTCCTGACTGACGAAGAGCGCTACACCGACGCCGACGCCAAGCCGGTCAGCGATGATCCACATCAGATCCAGCACGATGCCCTCGGTCGCCTGAAAGCGCTGCTCGCCGAGCACATGAGCGACGAACGCCTGCTGCTGACCTGGTTCGGCCAGTACATGACCGAGCCGCGCTATCCAGAGCTGGTGGTCGGCCCGGAAGAAGTCGAGGAAGAAGACCTCCTCGGCGCGCTCGAAGACGGCGCCATCCTGATCCGCAACCCGAGCGCGCGCCTGGCGTGGTCGGACGTCGATGACGATCTGCTGCTGTTCGCCAGCGGCCAGAGCCGTTACCTGCCGGGTAAGCTGCGCGAACTGCTGAAACTGATCTGCTCCGCCGACGCCCTGCACACCGACAACCTCGGTGACTGGCTGAGCGACGAAGACGGTCGCGGCCTGCTGTGCGAACTGGTCAAACAGGGAAGCCTGGGGTTCGCCGACGATGAATAAGATTCGCGTACGTGTTGCAGACTGGCAAAAGGACAACGCCGAGATCCGCCGCATTCGCGAAACGGTGTTCATTGCCGAACAATCGGTTCCACCCGAGCTTGAGTGGGACGCCGATGACGCCACGGCGGTGCATTTTCTGGCTTTCGAAGGCGACTTTCCGATCGGCACCGCCCGCCTCTTGCCCGACGGGCATGTCGGCCGGGTTTCGGTGCTCAAGGACTGGCGCGGGCTGAAGGTCGGCGATGCGCTGATGCAAGCGGTGATTGCCGAAGCGGAAGCACGCGGCTTGAAGCAGCAAATGCTTAGCGCTCAGGTGCAGGCCACGGCGTTCTATGAGCGCCTGGGCTTCAACCTGGTCAGCGAGGAATTCCTGGAAGCAGGGATTCCGCATGTCGATATGGTTCGTCATTCGGCTTAAGACCGAGGCGCTTTTTTCGCGAGCAAGCTCGCTCCCACAGGATTGACGCTGAACCTGTGGGAGCGAGCTTGCTCGCGATAGCGGCCTCAAGAACACTCAAAACGCCCCGCCATTTTCGGATGCCGGGGCGTTTTGCTGTCTACGATTCAACTTGCCCCACCCCGGGCCGACAAACTGGCAATATCAAGCCTTTCAAAAGCGGAGATAACGGACATGTCCCTACGCACCCTGCTCACCACCCTGCTGCTCGGCTGCAGTATTTCGGTGATGGCAGCCACAGAAATCGTGCCCCTCAAGTACCACACCAGCGCCGACATGCTGCCGGTGGCTCAGGACTTCCTCGGCAAGGACGGCCAGGTCAGCGCTTATGGCAATCAACTGATCGTCAAGGCCGAACCCGGCAAGATCGAAGAACTCAAGGACCTGCTCTCGCAACTCGACACCGTGCCCAAGCGCCTGCTGATCACGGTCGACACCAACGAAAACAACGGTCGTGGCGATGAAGGCTATTCGGTCAACGGCGCGCAAACCCGAATCATCAGCCGCAGCACCGCCAGCCGTGACGGCGGCATTCAGCAGATCCAGGCCAGCGAAGGCGCACCGGCGCTGATCCAGGTCGGCCAGAGCGTGCCAATCACCAGCAGCCAGACCAACTCCTACGGCGATTACAGCAGCCAGACTCAATATCGCAACGTCACCCAAGGGTTTTACGTCACCGCCAGCGTCACCGGCGAAACCGTTCACCTGGCCATCAGTACCAACCGTGACCGCATGAGCCAGGAGCGTCCCGATGTAGTGAACGTACAAAGCACCGACACAACTGTCACCGGGCGCCTCGGCGAATGGATCACCCTCGCCGGCGTGAATCGCCAGACCCAGGCCGACAAACAGGGCCTGGCCCGCAGCTACTCGACTCAAGGCCGGGATGACATGACGTTGCGGGTGAAAGTCGACACGTTGGACTAAAGCACCAAAAACTGACTGATTAGTCGTATTAGACGAAAGATGTAGTGCTTTAAAAAAAGCACTACAAAACGTTTGACGAGCCAAAAAAGCGAAGGCATGATGGCCTCGCTCCCGCTAATCAGAGGCCCTGGCAAGGGCCTTCGAAGCGATGCTCGCAACCATCCCCGCGAGCCGTTTCGTGTCTGTACCGCCCACAAGGTGTGTTTGACGAGGTTGCCGACTGGAACGAAGTTGTCCCGAGGGACGGAAGCGTAATTAGGTAACCCGGCTTTACACTGTAGTTCGTATAAAGGCCCACGACGCCCGAATGCGCCCGCCAGTTCGCCTTTACCTGCTCACTTCCCCTCGAGCCCATCGTTCATCCCGTCGCCTGCCCCGCCGAACCCGACCTGACCACCTAAGCTTCTGGTCAGCGAGCGCAAGGAATTTTCCACCGCAGAACAACTTTTCATAAAGACGCGACGAGGTTTATCTCCATGGCACTGACACGCGAACAGCAAATTGCAGCCCTTGAAAAAGACTGGGCTGAAAACCCGCGCTGGAAAGGCGTGACTCGCAATTACTCCGCTGCTGACGTCGTCCGTCTGCGTGGCTCGGTTCAACCAGAGCACACCTTTGCAAAAATGGGCGCCGAGAAGCTGTGGAACCTGGTTACCCAGGGTGCCAAGCCGTCCTTCCGCCCAGAGAAAGATTTCGTCAACTGCATGGGCGCCCTGACCGGCGGCCAGGCTGTGCAGCAGGTTAAAGCCGGTATCCAGGCGATCTACCTGTCGGGCTGGCAAGTCGCTGCGGACAACAACTCCGCCGAATCGATGTACCCGGACCAGTCGCTGTACCCGGTGGACTCGGTTCCAACCGTGGTCAAGCGCATCAACAACTCGTTCCGTCGTGCCGACCAGATCCAGTGGAAAGCCGGCAAGAACCCGGGCGACGAAGGCTACATCGACTACTTCGCGCCAATCGTGGCTGACGCTGAAGCCGGTTTCGGCGGCGTACTGAACGCCTACGAGTTGATGAAGAGCATGATCGAAGCAGGCGCTGCCGGCGTTCACTTCGAAGACCAGCTGGCTTCCGTGAAGAAATGTGGCCACATGGGCGGCAAGGTTCTGGTTCCAACCCAGGAAGCCGTACAGAAGCTGACCGCTGCTCGTCTGGCTGCCGACGTTGCTGGCGTACCGACCATCATCCTGGCCCGTACCGACGCCAACGCTGCCGACCTGCTGACTTCCGACTGCGACCCGTACGACCAGCCGTTCGTGACTGGCACCCGTACCCAGGAAGGCTTCTACAAGGTTCGTGCAGGTCTGGATCAGGCAATCGCCCGTGGCCTGGCCTACGCGCCGTACGCCGACCTGATCTGGTGCGAAACCGCCAAGCCGGACCTGGACGAAGCCCGTCGTTTCGCCGAAGCGATCAAGAAGGAATACCCGGACCAGATCCTGTCGTACAACTGCTCGCCTTCCTTCAACTGGAAGAAAAACCTGGACGACGCGACCATCGCCAAGTTCCAGCGCGAACTGTCCGCCATGGGTTACAAGCACCAGTTCATCACCCTGGCCGGCATTCACAACATGTGGCACAGCATGTTCAACCTGGCGCACGACTACGCCCGCAACGACATGACTGCCTACGTGAAGCTGCAAGAGCAGGAATTCGCTGACGCCGCCAAGGGTTACACCTTCGTGGCTCACCAGCAGGAAGTGGGCACTGGCTACTTCGACGACATGACCACCGTGATCCAGGGCGGCACGTCCTCGGTGACCGCGCTGACCGGTTCGACCGAAGAAGAACAGTTCCACTGATCGACTTCGCCTGAGCGAACGGCCTTTGCGGACCGTATAGAAAGCTAACCGCACTGCCGAAAAACTGACGCCCCGACTGGTTCGGGGCGTTTTTTTGCCTGCAGGAATCTCACAGACACTACAAATTCCATGTGGGAGCGAGCCTGCTCGCGAAGGCGTTCAGTCAGTTTGCAACTGCACTGACTGATCCGTCGTTTTCGCGAGCAGGCTCGTTCCCACAGATTTCTCAACCTGCGAGAAAAAAACATTGATCCAGAGCGGTACGAGCGCAAGAAAAATCGGCTAAAACGGGGGCTGCCGCTACTTGTAGTAACGCGCATATAAGACAACTTCCCAACTACTGACCCGTTAAACAGTTACCAAACCACTCCAAACGATATTAATTATCATTTAGCGGCAACTATGTTCGTTACATTTCCTACAAAACATAATTCGTGAAATCCCGGCTAATGCCCGCAACGCATGGGCTGCGGGCCCTTCGAGGTGCGCTATGTCCTTATTCCAATAAATAATTTCGCTATAGGAATTTTACTTGCCGGGTGTTTAGCCATAAAATCAGCGCGATTGATTGCTGCGACATATCGTCACTGCCTTATTTCTTTATCAAGCTCAGAGACCTTTGCTCTCTGTTAAGGATTTCCAGCATGCCCGAAGCGACAGGACTCATGGCCCACAACTGGGGCTTTGCCATTTTCCTTCTGGGTGTAGTCGGCCTGTGTGCCTTCATGCTCGGTGTCTCCAGCCTCCTCGGGTCAAAAGCCTGGGGCCGCAGCAAAAACGAACCGTTCGAGTCCGGCATGCTACCTACCGGTGGCGCCCGCTTGCGGCTCTCAGCCAAATTCTATCTGGTCGCGATGCTCTTCGTGATCTTCGATATCGAAGCCCTCTTTCTCTTTGCATGGTCTGTGTCCGTCCGCGAAAGCGGCTGGACCGGATTCGTCGAAGCTCTCGTTTTCATAGCAATTCTGTTGGCAGGTCTTGTCTACCTGTTCCGAGTGGGCGCCCTTGACTGGGCTCCGGAAGCTCGTCGCAAGCGGCAGGCGAAGCTGAAACAATGAGGCTTTGGCAATGCAATACAATCTCACCAGAATCGACCCCGATGCTCCTAACGAGCAGTATCCGATCGGCCAGCGGGAAACCGTTTCCGATCCGTTAGAAGATCAAGTCCACAAAAACATTTTCATGGGCAAGCTGGAAGACGTGCTGAGTGGCGCGGTCAACTGGGGACGTAAAAACTCCCTGTGGCCGTACAACTTCGGTCTGTCGTGCTGCTACGTGGAAATGACCACCGCCTTCACGGCGCCCCACGACATCGCGCGCTTCGGCGCCGAAGTTATCCGGGCATCACCGCGTCAGGCCGACTTCATGGTTATCGCCGGGACCTGCTTCATCAAGATGGCGCCGATCATTCAGCGCCTGTACGAGCAGATGCTCGAGCCCAAGTGGGTGATCTCGATGGGTTCGTGCGCCAACTCCGGCGGCATGTACGACATCTACTCCGTGGTTCAGGGGGTGGACAAGTTCCTGCCCGTTGACGTCTACGTACCTGGCTGCCCGCCCCGTCCAGAAGCATTTCTGCAAGGCTTGATGCTGTTGCAGGAATCCATTGGCCAGGAGCGTCGCCCACTTTCCTGGGTCGTTGGCGATCAAGGCGTTTATCGCGCCGACATGCCTTCGCAGAAGGAACAGCGCCGCGAACAGCGAATCGCAGTCACCAACCTGCGCAGCCCTGACGAAGTCTGATCCAGTCTGTTTCAAAGAAACGAGAAGCTGGCTTCATTCTTTACGTTGACCGAAAGCGAAAAAATAACCATGACTACAGGCAGTGCTCTGTACATCCCGCCTTATAAGGCAGACGACCAGGATGTGGTCGTCGAACTGAACAACCGTTTTGGCGCCGAAGCGTTCACCGCTCAGCCGACCCGCACCGGCATGCCGGTGCTGTGGGTGGCTCGCGCCAGACTCGTCGAAGTCCTGACCTTCCTGCGCAACCTGCCCAAGCCGTACGTCATGCTCTATGACCTGCACGGCGTGGACGAGCGTCTGCGCACCAAGCGTCAAGGGCTGCCGAGCGGTGCCGATTTCACCGTGTTCTATCACCTCATGTCGCTGGAACGTAATAGTGACGTGATGATCAAGGTCGCCTTGTCCGAGAGCGACCTCAGCTTGCCGACCGTCACCAGCATCTGGCCGAACGCCAACTGGTACGAGCGTGAAGTCTGGGACATGTACGGCATCGACTTCAAAGGTCACCCGCACCTGTCGCGCATCATGATGCCGCCGACCTGGGAAGGTCACCCGCTGCGCAAGGACTTCCCGGCGCGCGCCACCGAATTCGATCCGTTCAGCCTGAACCTGGCCAAGCAACAGCTTGAGGAAGAAGCCGCGCGTTTCCGTCCTGAAGACTGGGGCATGAAGCGTTCCGGGGCGAACGAGGACTACATGTTCCTCAACCTGGGTCCGAACCACCCTTCGGCTCACGGTGCGTTCCGCATCATTCTGCAACTGGACGGTGAAGAGATCGTCGACTGCGTTCCGGACATCGGTTACCACCACCGTGGTGCCGAGAAGATGGCCGAGCGTCAGTCCTGGCACAGTTTCATTCCTTACACCGACCGTATCGACTACCTCGGCGGCGTGATGAACAACCTGCCGTACGTGCTCTCGGTCGAGAAGCTGGCCGGCATCAAGGTGCCCGAGAAGGTCGACGTCATCCGGATCATGATGGCCGAGTTCTTCCGGATCACCAGCCACCTGCTGTTCCTGGGTACTTACATCCAGGACGTCGGCGCCATGACCCCGGTGTTCTTCACCTTCACCGACCGCCAGAAGGCGTACACGGTGATCGAAGCCATCACCGGTTTCCGTCTGCACCCGGCCTGGTACCGCATCGGTGGCGTCGCCCACGACCTGCCACGCGGCTGGGAAAAACTGGTGAAAGACTTCGTTGAATGGCTGCCAAAGCGCCTCGACGAATACACCAAGGCCGCCCTGCAGAACAGCATCCTCAAGGGTCGTACCATCGGCGTTGCCCAGTACAACACCAAAGAGGCACTGGAATGGGGCGTCACCGGTGCCGGCCTGCGTTCCACCGGTTGCGACTTCGACCTGCGTAAAGCGCGCCCGTACTCCGGCTACGAGAACTTCGAGTTCGAAGTGCCGCTGGCTGCCAACGGCGATGCCTACGACCGCTGCATGGTTCGCGTCGAAGAAATGCGCCAGAGCGTCAAGATCATCGACCAGTGCCTGCGCAACATGCCGGAAGGCCCGTACAAGGCGGATCACCCGCTGACCACGCCGCCGCCGAAAGAGCGCACGCTGCAGCACATCGAAACCTTGATCACGCACTTCCTGCAAGTTTCGTGGGGCCCGGTCATGCCGGCCAACGAATCCTTCCAGATGATCGAAGCGACCAAGGGCATCAACAGTTATTACCTGACGAGCGACGGCGGCACCATGAGCTACCGTACCCGGATCCGCACTCCAAGCTTCCCACATCTGCAACAGATCCCTTCGGTGATCAAAGGCAGCATGGTCGCGGACCTGATTGCGTACCTGGGTAGTATCGATTTCGTTATGGCCGACGTGGACCGCTAAGCATGAACAGCACGCTTATCCAGACAGACCGTTTCACCCTGAGTGAAACCGAGCGCTCGGCCATCGAGCACGAGCTGCATCACTACGAAGACCCGCGCGCGGCGTCGATCGAAGCCCTGAAGATCGTTCAGAAAGAACGCGGCTGGGTGCCGGACGGCGCTCTGTACGCCATCGGCGAGATCCTCGGCATCCCGGCCAGCGACGTTGAAGGCGTGGCCACGTTCTACAGCCAGATCTTCCGTCAGCCGGTCGGCCGTCACATCATTCGCGTCTGCGACAGCATGGTCTGCTACATCGGCGGCCACGAGTCGGTGGTCAGCGAGATCCAGAACAACCTGGGTATCGGCCTGGGTCAGACCACTGCCGACGGTCGCTTCACCCTGCTGCCGGTCTGCTGCCTCGGCAACTGCGACAAGGCACCGGCGCTGATGATCGATGACGACACCTTTGGCGATGTCCAGCCTGCCGGCGTCGCCAAACTGCTCGAGGGCTACGTATGACCCTGACCTCTTTCGGTCCTGCCAACCGCATTCAGCGTTCGGCCGAGACTCACCCGCTGACCTGGCGCCTGCGTGACGACGGCGAAGCCGTGTGGCTCGACGAGTACCAGGCCAAGAACGGTTACGCCGCTGCGCGCAAAGCCTTCGCCGACATGGATCAGGACGCCATCGTCCAGACCGTGAAAGACGCCGGCCTCAAGGGTCGCGGCGGTGCAGGCTTCCCCACTGGCGTGAAGTGGGGCCTGATGCCAAAGGACGAATCCATCAACATCCGCTACCTGCTGTGCAACGCGGATGAAATGGAGCCGAACACCTGGAAAGACCGCATGCTGATGGAGCAACTGCCCCATCTGCTGATCGAAGGCATGCTGATCAGTGCCCGCGCGCTGAAAACCTACCGTGGCTACATCTTCCTGCGTGGCGAGTACACCACCGCCGCCAAGCACCTGAACCGTGCCGTGGAAGAAGCCAAGGCAGCCGGCCTGCTGGGCAAGAACATTCTGGGCAGCGGCTTCGATTTCGAGCTGTTCGTCCACACCGGCGCCGGGCGTTACATCTGCGGTGAAGAAACCGCACTGATCAACTCCCTCGAAGGCCGCCGCGCCAACCCGCGCTCCAAGCCGCCCTTCCCTGCCGCCGTTGGCGTGTGGGGCAAGCCGACCTGCGTGAACAACGTTGAAACCCTGTGCAACGTGCCGGCGATCATCGCCGACGGCGTGGACTGGTACAAATCGTTGGCCCGCGACGGCAGCGAAGACATGGGCACCAAGCTCATGGGCTTCTCCGGCAAGGTCAAGAACCCCGGCCTGTGGGAACTGCCATTCGGCGTGACCGGTCGCGAGCTGTTCGAAGACTACGCCGGCGGCATGCGCGACGGTTACAAGCTCAAGGCCTGGCAGCCAGGCGGCGCCGGTACCGGTTTCCTGTTGCCGGAACACCTCGACGCACAAATGTACGCCGGCGGCATCGCCAAGGTGGGCACCCGTATGGGTACCGGCCTGGCCATGGCGGTGGACGACAGCGTCAACATGGTGTCCCTGCTGCGCAACATGGAGCAGTTCTTCGCTCGCGAATCCTGTGGTTTCTGCACCCCTTGCCGTGATGGTTTGCCATGGAGCGTCAAGCTGCTGATGGCCATCGAACAAGGCCGCGGTCAGCCAGGCGACATCGAGACCCTGCTGGGTCTGGTCAACTTCCTCGGCCCGGGCAAGACCTTCTGTGCTCACGCACCGGGTGCCGTGGAGCCGTTGGGCAGTGCCATCAAATACTTCCGTCCAGAGTTCGAAGCCGGTATCGCGCCTGCAAGCGCCGCCGTCCCGCCCCTGGCGAAGCCGATCACAGTCGGCGCGTAAACGCTTAAAAAGGCGAAGGGTCCGTGCCCTTCGCCTTTCGTCCGATGACGCCTTTCGGGGCTGACTGGATTCGGACGGATAACAAGATTCCATTAGCCACGCCCGCTGACACCGGGCCAACGAAGACCTTTGAACCATGGCCACTATCCACGTAGACGGCAAAGCGCTCGAAGTCGACGGGGCAGACAACCTGTTACAGGCATGTCTGTCGCTGGGCCTCGACATCCCTTATTTCTGCTGGCACCCCGCGCTTGGTAGCGTCGGGGCCTGCCGCCAGTGCGCGGTCAAGCAGTACACCGACGAGAACGACACCCGTGGTCGCATCGTCATGTCCTGCATGACCCCTGCCACCGACAACACCTGGATCTCCATCGACGATGAAGAATCCAAGGCGTTCCGCGCCAGTGTCGTCGAATGGCTGATGACCAATCACCCGCACGACTGCCCTGTGTGCGAAGAAGGCGGTCACTGCCACCTGCAAGACATGACCGTGATGACCGGCCACAACGAGCGCCGTTATCGCTTCACAAAACGTACTCACCAGAACCAGCAACTGGGCCCGTTCATTTCCCACGAAATGAACCGCTGCATTGCCTGCTACCGCTGCGTGCGTTTCTACAAGGACTACGCCGGCGGCACCGACCTCGGTGTGTACGGCGCCCACGACAACGTGTACTTCGGTCGCGTTGAAGACGGCACCCTCGAAAGCGAGTTCTCCGGCAACCTCACCGAGGTCTGCCCGACCGGTGTGTTCACCGACAAGACTCACTCCGAGCGCTACAACCGTAAGTGGGACATGCAGTTCTCGCCGAGCATCTGCCATGGCTGCTCGAGCGGTTGCAATATCTCCCCGGGCGAGCGTTACGGCGAACTGCGTCGCATCGAAAACCGTTACAACGGTTCGGTGAACCAATACTTCCTGTGCGACCGTGGCCGTTTCGGCTATGGCTACGTCAACCGCACCGACCGTCCACGTCAGCCGCTGCTGGCCGACGGCACCAAGCTGAGCCTGGACGACGCGCTGGACAAAGCCGCCGACCTGCTGCGTGGTCGCAACATCGTCGGTATCGGTTCGCCGCGTGCCAGCCTCGAAAGCAACTACGCGTTGCGTGAACTGGTCGGCGCCGAGCACTTCTACTCCGGTATCGAAGCCTCCGAGCTGGAACGCATCCGTCTGGTCCTGCAAGTGCTGAAAGACAGCCCGCTGCCAGTGCCGAACATGCGCGACATCGAAGACCACGACGCCGTGTTCGTCCTCGGTGAAGACCTGACCCAGACCGCCGCCCGCATGGCCCTGGCCCTGCGTCAGTCGGTCAAAGGCAAGGCCGAAGACATGGCCGAAGCCATGCGCGTCCAGCCTTGGCTCGACGCCGCGGTGAAGAACATCGGTCAGCACGAGCTGAACCCGCTGTTCATCGCCAGCCTGGCTGAAACCAAACTCGACGACATCGCCGAAGAGTGTGTACACGCCGCTCCAGACGATCTGGCCCGCATCGGTTTCGCCGTGGCTCACGCCCTGGACGCCAGCGCACCGGCCGTTGAAGGCCTGGACGCCGAAGCCCTGGAACTGGCCAAGCGCATCGCCGACGCCCTGCTCGCGGCCAAGCGCCCGCTGATCATCGCCGGTACTTCGCTGGGCTCCAAAGCCTTGATCGAAGCCGCTGCAAACATCGCCAAGGCCCTGAAGCTGCGTGAGAAGAACGGTTCGATCAGCCTGATCGTGCCGGAAGCCAACAGCCTCGGCCTGGCCATGCTCGGTGGCGAATCGGTCGATGCAGCGCTGCAAGCGGTCATCGACGGCAAGGCAGACGCCATCGTCGTGCTGGAAAACGATCTGTATACCCGCACCGCCAAGGCCAAGGTCGATGCGGCTCTGAACACTGCGAAAGTAGTGATCGTTGCCGACCATCAGAAGACCGCCACCAGCGACCGCGCGCATCTGGTTCTGCCAGCCGCCAGCTTCGCTGAAGGCGACGGTACGCTGGTCAGCCAGGAAGGTCGCGCCCAGCGCTTCTTCCAGGTTTTCGACCCGCAATACATGGACGCGAGCATTCTGGTCCACGAAGGCTGGCGCTGGCTGCACGCCCTGCGCGCCACCCTGCTGAACCAGCCGATCGACTGGACGCAACTCGACCACGTCACCGCTGCCGTTGCTTCGAGCACCGGGCAACTGGCCCGTATCGTCGACGCCGCGCCGTCCGCCTCGTTCCGCATCAAGGGTCTGAAACTGGCCCGTGAGCCGCTGCGTTATTCCGGTCGCACCGCGATGCGCGCCGACATCAGCGTTCACGAACCACGCACCCCGCAAGACAAGGACACCGCGTTCGCCTTCTCGATGGAAGGTTACTCGGGCTCCGCCGAACCGCGCTCGCAAGTGCCGTTCGCCTGGTCGCCGGGCTGGAACTCGCCGCAAGCCTGGAACAAGTTCCAGGACGAGGTCGGTGGTCACCTGCGCGCTGGCGATCCGGGCACTCGCCTGATCGAAAGCAACGGTGATTCGCTGAACTGGTTTGCTGCTGCTCCACGCGCATTCAACCCGGCGCCGGGCACCTGGCAAGCCGTGCCGTTCTTCCACCTGTTCGGCAGCGAAGAGAACTCTTCGAAAGCCGCTCCGGTTCAGGAACGTATCCCGGCCGCCTATGTTGCACTGGCCAAGTCCGAAGCCGATCGCCTGGGCGTCAACGACGGTGCTCTGCTGAGCCTTAACGTCGCTGGCCAGACTCTGCGTCTGCCGCTGCGTATCAATGAAGAACTGGGCGCAGGTCTGGTGGCATTGCCTGCGGGCATCGCCGGCATTCCACCGGCATTCGCCGGCGTATCCGTTGATGGTCTGCAGGAGGCAGCGCAATGACCTGGTTCACCCCTGAAGTGATCGATGTGATCCTGACGGTCATCAAGGCCATCGTGATCCTGCTGGCTGTGGTGGTCGCAGGCGCGTTGCTCAGCTTTGTCGAGCGTCGCCTGCTGGGCTGGTGGCAGGACCGTTACGGTCCGAACCGCGTTGGCCCGTTCGGCATGTTCCAGATCGCGGCCGACATGCTGAAGATGTTCTTCAAGGAAGACTGGACCCCGCCGTTTGCCGACAAGGTGATTTTCACCCTGGCGCCGGTGGTGGCCATGTCCGCCCTGCTGATCGCGTTCGCGATCATCCCGATCACCCCGACCTGGGGCGTGGCGGATCTGAACATCGGCCTGCTGTTCTTCTTCGCCATGGCTGGTCTCTCGGTCTACGCGGTGCTGTTCGCCGGCTGGTCGAGTAACAACAAGTTCGCCCTGCTGGGCAGCTTGCGTGCCTCGGCGCAGACCGTGTCCTACGAAGTGTTCATGGGCCTGGCCCTGATGGGCATCGTGGTGCAGGTCGGCTCGTTCAACATGCGCGACATCGTCGAGTACCAGGCGCAGAACCTGTGGTTCATCATTCCGCAGTTCTTCGGCTTCTGTACCTTCTTCATCGCTGGCGTGGCCGTGACTCACCGTCACCCGTTCGACCAGCCGGAAGCGGAACAGGAACTGGCCGACGGTTACCACATTGAATACGCCGGTATGAAATGGGGCATGTTCTTCGTCGGTGAATACATCGGCATCATCCTGATCTCGGCGCTGCTGGTCACCCTGTTCTTCGGTGGCTGGCACGGTCCGTTCGGCATCCTGCCGCAACTGTCCTTCGTCTGGTTCGCACTGAAGACCGCGTTCTTCATCATGCTGTTCATCCTGCTGCGCGCTTCCATCCCGCGTCCGCGTTATGACCAGGTGATGGATTTCAGCTGGAAATTCTGCCTGCCACTGACCCTGATCAATTTGCTGGTGACCGCTGCAATCGTGTTGTGGAACACGCCTGCGGTTGCGGTTCAGTGAGGATTTGACCCATGTTCAAATATATTGGCGACATCGTTAAGGGTACCGGTACCCAGTTGCGCAGCCTGGTCATGGTCTTCGGCCATGGCTTTCGCAAGCGCGACACCCTGCAATACCCGGAGGAGCCGGTCTACCTGCCACCACGCTACCGTGGCCGCATCGTCCTGACCCGCGACCCCGATGGCGAAGAACGCTGCGTTGCCTGCAACCTGTGCGCCGTGGCCTGCCCGGTGGGTTGCATCTCGCTGCAGAAAGCTGAAACCGAAGACGGTCGCTGGTACCCGGACTTCTTCCGTATCAACTTCTCGCGCTGCATTTTCTGCGGTCTCTGCGAGGAAGCCTGCCCGACCACCGCAATCCAGCTGACCCCGGATTTCGAGATGGCCGAGTTCAAACGTCAGGACCTGGTGTACGAGAAAGAAGATCTGCTGATCTCCGGCCCCGGCAAAAACCCTGATTACAACTTCTATCGTGTTGCAGGTATGGCCGTTGCGGGCAAGCCGAAAGGCGCCGCACAAAACGAAGCCGAGCCGATCAACGTGAAGAGCTTGCTGCCTTAAGGAAGAACGATGGAATTCGCTTTCTATTTCGCATCGGGTATCGCTGTTGTGTCCACACTGCGTGTGGTCACCAACACCAATCCTGTGCACGCCCTGCTCTACCTGATCATTTCGTTGATCGCCGTGGCCATGACCTTCTTCGCACTCGGCGCTCCGTTCGCCGGCGTGCTGGAAGTGATCGCCTACGCTGGCGCCATCATGGTGCTGTTCGTGTTCGTGGTGATGATGCTGAACCTCGGTCCCGCCTCGGTTCAGCAGGAACGCACCTGGCTCAAGCCCGGGATCTGGGCGGGGCCGGTGATTCTCGCCGCCCTGCTGCTGGCCGAACTGCTGTATGTGCTGTTCGCTCACCAGAGCGGTCAGGCCATCGGCCACACCACCGTCGATGCAAAAGCCGTGGGCATCAGCCTGTTCGGTCCGTATCTGCTGGTGGTCGAACTCGCCTCGATGCTGCTGCTTGCTGCAGCCGTCACGGCGTTCCATTTGGGCCGTAACGAGGCGAAGGAGTAAGACATGCCTGCTATCCCTCTCGAACATGGTTTAGCCGTCGCCGGCATCCTGTTCTGCCTTGGTCTGGTCGGCCTGATGGTCCGCCGCAACATTTTGTTCGTGTTGATGAGTCTGGAAGTGATGATGAACGCCTCTGCACTGGCCTTCATCGTTGCGGGCGCCCGCTGGGCGCAACCGGATGGACAGATCATGTTCATCCTGGTGATCAGCCTTGCAGCCGCCGAAGCCAGTATTGGCCTGGCGATCCTGCTGCAACTGTATCGCCGCTTCCACACGCTCGATATCGACGCTGCCAGTGAGATGCGCGGATGAACCTACTCTTTCTGACTTTCGTATTCCCTCTGATCGGGTTCCTGTTGCTGTCGTTCTCGCGCGGCCGCTTCTCGGAAAACCTGTCGGCGCTGATCGGTGTCGGCTCCATCGGCCTGTCTGCCATCGTCGCGGCCTACGTGATCTGGCAATTCAACGTCGCTCCACCGGAAGGTGGCGTCTACACCCAGGTGCTGTGGCGCTGGATGTCGGTGGAAGGTTTCCAGCCTGACTTCGCGCTGTACCTGGATGGTCTGTCCGTGACCATGCTCGGTGTGGTCGTCGGTGTCGGCTTCCTGATCCACCTGTTCGCCTCCTGGTACATGCGTGGCGAAGACGGTTACTCGCGCTTCTTCTCGTACACCAACCTGTTTATCGCCAGCATGCTGTTCCTGATCCTGGGCGATAACCTGCTGTTCATCTACTTCGGTTGGGAAGGCGTGGGCCTGTGCTCGTACCTGTTGATCGGTTTCTACTACAGCAACCGCAACAACGGTAACGCAGCACTCAAAGCCTTCATCGTCACCCGTATCGGCGACGTGTTCATGGCGATCGGCCTGTTCATCCTGTTCCAGCAACTGGGCACGCTGAACGTCCAGGAACTGCTGGTGAAGGCGCCTGAGCACTTCAAGGTCGGTGATTTCTGGATCGTACTGGCGACCCTGATGCTGCTGGGCGGTGCGGTGGGTAAATCGGCTCAACTGCCGCTGCAAACCTGGCTGGCGGACGCGATGGCCGGCCCTACCCCGGTTTCGGCACTGATCCACGCTGCAACCATGGTGACTGCGGGTGTCTACCTGATCGCCCGTACCCACGGTCTGTTCGCCCTGGCGCCGGACATCCTGCACCTGGTCGGCATCGTCGGCGGTGTGACGCTGGTACTGGCCGGTTTTGCCGCACTGGTTCAAACCGACATCAAACGTATCCTCGCCTACTCGACCATGAGCCAGATCGGCTACATGTTCCTGGCGCTGGGCGTTGGCGCCTGGGAAGGCGCGATCTTCCACCTGATGACCCACGCCTTCTTCAAGGCCCTGCTGTTCCTTGCCTCCGGTGCGGTGATCGTTGCCTGCCACCACGAGCAGAACATCTTCAAGATGGGCGGCCTGTGGAAGAAACTGCCGCTGGCCTACGCCAGCTTCATCGTCGGTGGTGCCGCTCTGGCCGCCCTGCCGCTGGTGACCGCAGGTTTCTACTCCAAGGACGAAATCCTCTGGGAAGCGTTCGCCAGCGGCAACCACGGTCTGCTTTACGCAGGTCTGGTCGGCGCATTCATGACGTCGCTGTACACCTTCCGCCTGATCTTCATCACGTTCCACGGTGAAGCCAAGACCGAAGCCCACGCCGGTCACGGCATCGCTCACTGGCTGCCGCTGTCGGTGCTGATCGTGCTGTCGACTTTCGTCGGCGCCATGATCGTTCCACCGCTGCACGGCGTACTGCCTGAAAGCGTTGGCCATGCCGGTGGCGAAGCCAAGCACAGTCTGGAAATCGCCTCGGGCGCCATCGCCCTGGCCGGTATCCTGCTGGCGGCCCTGCTGTTCCTCGGCAAGCGTCGCTTCGTGACCGCGATCGCCAACAGCGGCATCGGCCGTTTCCTTTCGGCCTGGTGGTTCGCTGCCTGGGGCTTCGACTGGATCTACGACAAACTGTTCGTGAAGCCGTACCTTGCGATCAGCCACATGCTGCGCAAAGACCCGCTCGACCAGACCATCGGTCTGATCCCGCGCATGGCCAAGGGTGGTCACACTGCCTTGAGCCGTACCGAAACCGGTCAACTGCGTTGGTACGCTGCTTCGATGGCTGCTGGTGCCGTGTTGGTCATCGGCGCTGTCGTGCTGGTAGCGGTCTGATATGAACCTTGCGAATTTGCGAAAGGAAACGAGCCCGTCATGATTCTGCCTTGGCTAATCCTGATCCCCTTCATCGGCGGCCTGCTGTGCTGGATGGGTGAGCGCTTCGGCGCTACCCTCCCCCGCTGGATTGCGCTGTTGACCATGACCCTGGAACTCGCCCTCGGCCTCTGGCTGTGGGCCCACGGTGACTATTCATTTGCTCCGGCGCCTGGCGCCGATCCGACCTGGGCGCTTGAGTTCAAGCACGTCTGGATCCAGCGCTTCGGCATCAACGTGCACCTGGCCCTCGACGGCCTGTCGCTGCTGATGATCCTGCTGACCGGTCTGCTGGGTATCCTGTCGGTACTCTGCTCGTGGAAAGAGATTCAACGTCACGTTGGCTTCTTCCACCTGAACCTGATGTGGATCCTGGGCGGCGTTGTCGGCGTGTTCCTCGCCCTCGACCTGTTCATGTTCTTCTTCTTCTGGGAAATGATGCTGGTGCCGATGTACTTCCTCATCGCGCTCTGGGGTCACAGTTCTTCGGACGGCAAGAAAACCCGTATCTATGCAGCGACCAAGTTCTTCATCTTCACTCAGGCTTCCGGCCTGATCATGCTGGTGGCGATCCTCGGTCTGGTACTGGTCAACTACAACAGCACTGGCGTAATCACGTTCAACTACGCCGATCTGTTGAAGACCAAGATGTCGATGACCACCGAGTACATTCTGATGCTCGGCTTCTTCATCGCCTTCGCGGTCAAGCTGCCAGTGGTTCCGTTCCACTCCTGGCTGCCTGATGCTCACGCCCAGGCACCGACTGCAGGTTCCGTCGACCTCGCCGGTATCTTGCTGAAAACCGCAGCCTACGGTCTGCTGCGTTTCGCCCTGCCGCTGTTCCCGAACGCTTCGGCCGAGTTCGCGCCGATCGCGATGACCCTCGGTCTGATCGGGATCTTCTACGGTGCGTTCCTGGCGTTCGCACAAACCGACATCAAGCGTCTGATCGCCTTCTCGTCCGTTTCCCACATGGGCTTCGTACTGATCGGCATCTACTCCGGCAGCCAACTGGCACTGCAAGGTGCCGTGATCCAGATGCTGGCGCACGGTCTGTCGGCAGCAGCACTGTTTATCCTCAGCGGTCAGCTGTACGAGCGTCTGCACACGCGTGACATGCGTGAGATGGGCGGTCTGTGGTCGCGTATCGCTTACCTGCCGGCGATCAGCCTGTTCTTCGCAGCCGCCTCTCTGGGTCTGCCGGGCACCGGTAACTTCGTCGGTGAATTCCTGATCCTTATCGGTACGTTCGCCAGTGCGCCATGGATCACCGCGATTGCCACCTCCGGTCTGGTGTTCGGTTCGGTCTACTCGCTGATCATGATCCACCGCGCTTACTTCGGTCCGTCCAAATCGGATTCGATCCTGCACGGCATGGACGGTCGCGAACTGATCATGGTGCTGGGCCTTGCGGTACTGCTGATTTACCTCGGCGTCTACCCGCAACCGTTCCTCGACACTTCCGCCGCCACGATGCATGGCGTGCAGCAGTGGCTCGGCACCGCCTTCACTCAACTCGCTTCGGCCCGGTAAGAGCGCTATGGAATTCACGATTCAACACTTTATTGCGCTTGCGCCACTGTTGATCACCAGCCTCACCATTATCGTGGTGATGCTGGCAATCGCCTGGCGCCGCAACCACTCGCAGACCTTCCTGATTTCGGTGGCAGGTCTGAACCTGGCCTTGCTGTCGATCCTGCCAGCCCTGAAAGTCGCGCCTCTGGCCGTGACTCCATTGCTGCAGATCGACACCTTTGCCTGCCTGTACATGGCGCTGATCCTGGTCGCCACCCTCGCTTGCGTCACCCTCGCCCACGCCTACCTCGGCGATGGCGGTTCGGGTTACCCGGGCAACCGTGAAGAACTGTACCTGCTGATCCTGATGGCCGCCGCCGGTGGCCTGGTTCTGGTCAGCGCGCAGCACCTGGCCGGGTTGTTCATCGGTCTGGAACTGCTGTCGGTGCCGGTCTACGGTCTGGTGGCCTACGCCTTCTTCAACAAGCGTTCGCTGGAAGCCGGCATCAAGTACATGGTGCTGTCGGCCGCCGGTTCCGCATTCCTGCTGTTCGGTATGGCGCTGCTGTACGCCGACTCGGGTTCGCTGAGCTTCGTCGGTATCGGTCAGGCACTGGCTGCAACCGGTCTGCCAAGCTCGCTGGCGCAACTGGGCCTGGGCATGATGCTCATCGGTCTGGCGTTCAAGCTGTCGCTGGTACCGTTCCACCTGTGGACGCCGGACGTGTACGAAGGTGCTCCGGCACCGGTAGCCGCGTTCCTCGCCACCGCTTCGAAAGTGGCCGTGTTCGCGGTCATGGTTCGTCTGTTCCAGATCTCCCCTGCCGCAAGCAGTGGCGTACTGAGCAACGTGCTGACCATCATCGCCATCGCCTCGATCCTGTTCGGTAACCTGCTGGCCCTGACCCAGAGCAACCTCAAGCGACTGCTCGGTTACTCCTCCATCGCGCACTTCGGCTACCTGCTGATCGCACTGGTGGCGAGCAAGGGTCTGGCGGTGGAAGCCATCGGCGTGTACCTGGTCACCTACGTGATTACCAGCCTCGGCGCCTTCGGCGTGATCACCCTAATGTCCTCGCCGTACAACGGCCGTGACGCAGACGCGCTGTACGAGTACCGCGGCCTGTTCTGGCGCCGTCCGTACCTGACCGCCGTACTGACCGTGATGATGCTGTCCCTGGCCGGTATCCCGCTGACCGCTGGCTTCATCGGCAAGTTCTACATCATCGCCACCGGTGTCGAGTCGCACCAATGGTGGCTGGTCGGTTCGCTGGTACTGGGCAGCGCCATCGGCGTGTTCTACTACCTGCGCGTGATGGTCACCCTGTACCTGATCGAACCAAACCTGCGCCGCCACGACGCCCAGCTGCACTGGGAACAGAAAGCAGGCGGCGTGATGCTGCTGGCAATCGCCCTGGTGGCGTTCTTCCTCGGCGTCTACCCACAACCGTTGCTGACCCTGGTTCAGCAATCGGGCCTGGCGGGCTGATCGCTCAGCGACAGTTGGCTACAAACAGAAACGGCACCTTCGGGTGCCGTTTTTGTTTGTGGGATTTGTTACCACTGCTTTGTTCTCCTGCTGATTTTCCCGAAAGCTCGCGCAGTACTGTCAGGTCCGTCCTACAGCCAGAATTGAGAGAGTGCATCTATCCTGAGTGCCTGCGGAAAATATCAATCGAGGCAAAACAGATTATGAAACGCGAGACCTTTTACGAGTTGGTCGATGGTTATGGCGCTTTTGCGGGTGGAAGCCGAAACGAAGTTCCGTCTGAGCGCTACAACGAAAAACCTCGCCTTGCGTCATTCATCTGCACTGAGGCTTCGCTCAACTTTGCAGCCCCACAAAATTCTGGCTATATTTGTCCAGAATACGAGGGGCGAACCATGATCATTGTTCCGCTGGCCGAAGCCAAAAACAATTTATCCAAACTAGTCGATGACGCGGCTGCCGGACAAGTCATCACCATCGCCAAGCATGGCCGACCACTTGCTCGCCTGGTTCCTGTGGAACGACCACGCGGGCAACGAATAGGCGCGATGAAAGGCAAACTTATCGTTACCGACGACTTCGATGCCGCCCTACCAGACGATCTACTGGATGCCTTTGAAGGCCAGAAAGCATGAGGGTGTTACTCGATACCCATGTTTTAATCTGGGTACTCGCCGATGATCAGAAGCTGTCCAGCAAAGCCAGACAGCTCATCAATAACGCTGCTGAAATCTATGTCAGCGCCGCAACGTTCTGGGAAATGGCGATCAAGGTCGGCCTGGGAAAACTGAGCGTTGATCTGGACGAGATTCGGCGATACTGCGTTGAAAGCGGGTTCATTGAGTTGCCCGTTTCATCAGAACACGCGATTGCGGTGAAGGATCTGGAATCTCACCACCGTGACCCGTTCGACCGCCTTATTGTGGCAACCGCCATGACGGAACCCATGAAGCTTCTCACTGCAGATCCTATCGTTGCCAAATACACTTCATTGGCCATTTTGATCTAGCCCTCACGCCAGTTGCGCTGAAGCTTTGCCCGCACACTAAAAAACGGCACCTTCGGGTGCCGTTTTTGCCATCACAGTTTCTTCACCATTGGCACGCAAGCCAGTTGCAGACCTGAAGGCGATTGATAGATCGCCCTCCCCTCCCCGACGTAACCGCAGCGCCGATAAAAATCAGCGGCATTCAACGTCGCATCCAGACAAACCTCTGCCAGTCCCAGATCCTGTGCCAGCGCTTCCAGAAAGTGCAGCACACGCTTACCCAGCCCGCGCTGCATGAAATCCGGATGGATGAAGATTGCGCCAATTTCGCGGTGCTCCAGATCGAGCATGCCGGTTGCCACGGGCTCACCTTCAACGCAACCCAGATAGAAATGCTTTTGCATGAGCGTGTCATAACCGTCTGCTGCCGAGCCCTTTGTCCAGTCGAGCATTTGCTGCTCGCTGTAGGCACCGATGCATTGATGCCGGATCGCCAGTCGCCGAATCTCGAACGCTATCCCAGCATCGTCCGGGTTGGCTCTTTTCATTTCGAACATTTCTCTCTCCTTGAGCCATGTGCGGACGGGCAATGAAAAAGCCCCGTCCATTTCTGGCGGGGCTTTGGGTAACACGTCATTGACCAGACATGCATGACCCTATGGCCCGCAGGAAGCGGTCATAGAGGAGCACATCATGGTCATTCGAAGTTGGGTGGTCATGGCGGGATAGTGCTGCGGATTGTTCCGTCACGTCAATCGCAGGCCACCTAACGAAATTGTAATTCCCCAATCACCTCCGCGTTATCTGCAGCCTGCAACGATGTCACCCGGCGACCATGCCGGCGGGCCCTTGCCCGTCGAACAATAAAACCCACGCCGAAGCTCGTTCCCGTTCTGCCGAACCCAAGGAGTGATTGATGGTTAACAACCCAAAAATGTCGATGGCCGCTCTGGCAGTGGTTGTCGGCGCCGTGCCGTCCACGGTGTTTGCAGAAGAAAAACCCGAAGGATTTATCGAAGGCAGCAGCCTGACGGTGCTCAACCGTAACCTTTACTTTAACCGTGACCACCGCAACGGCCAGTCCAGCCCCACCGGCAATGGTTATTCCGAAGCCTGGGCCCACGGCATCATCGGCAAGTTCGAATCCGGTTTCACCCAGGGCACCGTCGGGGTCGGGTTGGATGCGTTTGCGATGATCGGTCTGAAACTCGACACCGGCGACGGCCGCAACGGTGGCCGCAGTTCGTTCGATGTGTTGCCGGTCAACAGCGACGGTGAAGCGCGGGACGAATACACCAAGGTCGGTGGCGCCGCCAAAGTGCGCGCTTTCGATACGGTGGTGAAAGTCGGTGATGTGTTCCCGGCCAACCCGGTGGTCGCGGCGGGCGATTCGCGATTGCTGCCGGAAAGCTTTCGCGGGGTGACGGCGACCAACACCAGCATCGAAGACCTGTCGATCCAGGGCGGCCGGTTGCATGCGATGAGCCAGCCAGTGTCCAGCGACCTTCGCGAGAACTTCGCGACCTTCTATGCCGGGCCGGTCAACTCGCCGTGGATCGCCTATGGTGGCGGCGATTACGCGCTAAACAAAAATCTGAGTTTCAGCCTGTACTCCAGCCGCCTCAAAGATGCCTGGAACCAGTACTACGCAGGCACCGCCTGGACGTTTCCACTGTCGGATGACCTTTCGCTGTTCGGCGGCCTGAACTATTACAAGGCGGTCGACGAGGGCAAACAATTGCTCGGCGAGTTCGACAACAACATCTGGAGCGGCCGCGTCGGCGTGAAGCTCGGCGCGCACTCCGTCGCCCTCTCCCACCAGCGCAACAACGGCAACGACGACTTCGACTACCTGCGTCAGTCCGACTCGATCTTCCTCGACAACTCAATCCAGTACAGCGACTTCAACTCGCCGAAAGAGCGTTCTTGGATGGTGCGCTACGACCTCGACATGACCACCTACGGCGTGCCCGGCCTGTCGTTCATGACCCGTTACGCACGCGGCACCGACGCCGATTATTCCAACGCCAACGCCGTGTACATGCGCCGCGATGCCGAGGGCAATCCGCTGACTGACCAGAAGCGCTGGGAGCGTGATATCGAAGTCAAATACGTGGTGCAGAGCGGTTCGATGAAAGACCTGTCGCTGCGTCTGCGCCAGGCCACCACCCGGGCCACGGCATTCGAGTCGGATCTGGATGAAGTACGGGTGATCGTCGAATACCCGCTGGCGATTCTCTGAGTTTCACGAGCAACGCCCATTCACCTTTAGAAGCTCCTTGCTCCTTTGGTAAGAGGTGAATCTTTGGCGTCCTTCGGGGCGCCTTTTTTATGCCCGAAAAAAAGCCCGACTCACTGAACATGAACCGGGCGTTTCAGCAGGGATTAGCGTCAGCCCCCCTGCTGACGACAATTCCCCATCACGTTGTAAGTGACCGTATTGAGTTGCCCCTTGGAGTCTTCGTAAGTCATCGCAGCCGGCACGACCGCGCATTCATTCTTTGGCCGGACAACGCTCACCACTTTCTTCACATCCAGCTTCATTCCGTACTCGTATTCCTTGATCACCGGCGCCGCTTTACCCTGGGCGGCCGCGTACTGCTCCATGGCTTTGGTGTTGGCGCTGAGCGCCCGGTCGAACGTTCTGTCGCCACCGCCTTCGGCCAACGCATTCAAAGACATTGTCATGACACCGGTGAACGCCATCCACTTGAGAAGCTTCATATTCGTTTCCTTCAAAACACGACTCATAAAAAAGCCCACCATCGATGCGCGATGACGGGCTCATTCACTGGCAGCACACTTACAGGTCTTGGGTCTTGTCGTCCTTCTTGTCGTTCACGACGACCGGATCACGGGCCTTTTCCTTCGCAGCAAACACCTCCATCGAACGGTCGTTGGCGGCCATCATTCTGTCGAAAGTGCGGTCGCCGCCACCTTCGGCCAACACCAGGGAAGACATCATCAGAGCCACGGCAAACGCGCCAATCTGTGCAAGTTTCATCGTTGATTCCTCATTCAAGTCACTGACGGGATCAAGGTAACAATCCGAACCTTTCGTGACGGTGGCGCCGAAATTACATATCCGTTATGTGCCACCGTCCTACTGGATCAATACAAAAACTGTGGGAGCGAGCTTGCTCGCGAAAGCGGTCCGTCATTCAGCTCATCAGTCGACTGACACGGCCTCTTCGCGAGCAAGCTCGCTCCCACAGGTAGGTCATCTATACAGTTGACCAGTGTCCTCCTCCCGCCGATGGGCGAGCTGGTAGAGCGCCGGCAGGATCAGCAACGTGAGAATGGTCGAGGACAGGATCCCGCCAATCACCACCGTCGCCAGCGGTCGCTGCACCTCGGCCCCGGTGCCGGTCGCAAGCGCCATCGGAATGAAGCCCAGGGACGCCACCAGCGCCGTCATCAACACCGGGCGCAATCGCGTCAGCGCACCTTCGTGAATCGCTTCGGACAGCGAACGCCCCTCCTCCCGCAAGTTGCGGATAAACGCGATCATCACCAACCCGTTCAGCACCGCCACGCCGGACAGCGCGATAAAACCGACGCCCGCCGAGATCGACAGGGGAATGTCCCGCAGCCACAACGCCATGACCCCGCCGGTCAGCGCAAACGGAATCCCGGTGAACACCAGCAAGCCGTCCTTGAGGTTGTTGAACATCATGAACAGCAACCCGAACACCAGCAGCAACGCCACCGGCACCACGATCTGCAAGCGCTTGGCCGCCGATTGCAGTTGCTCGAACTGCCCGCCCCAGGTGGTCCAATAACCTGCCGGCACCTGCACATCGCGCTCGATCACTTCGCCTGCCTCGGCGACAAAAGAACCGATGTCACGCCCACGCACGTTGGCGCTGACGATCACCAGGCGTTTGCCATTCTCGCGGCTGACCTGATTCGGCCCCAGCACCAGATCGAGGCTGGCAACGTCCTTCAGCGCAATGAAGCCGATCTGACTCGAGGCATCGCCCCCAGCCGCCGGCACCGGAATCAGCAACGCCGACAACCCGTCGATGTCCTTGCGCATGGCGTCGGACAAACGCACGACCATGTCGAAGCGACGGTCACCTTCATACAAGGTCCCGGCCTTTTGCCCGCCGACGGCCACCGCAATGGTGTCCTGCACATCGCCAACGTTGAGCCCGTAACGCGCGGCCTTGTCGCGATCAATGTTGATGGTCAGCACCGGCAGACCGGTGGTTTGCTCAACCTTGACCTCAGACGCACCGTTGACCTTCTGCATCGCGGCGGCAATCTTCGCCGCCGTGGCGTTGAGCACGTCCATGTCATCGCCGAACACCTTGACCGCCACGTCGCTGCGCACGCCGGAGATCAGCTCGTTGAAGCGCAACTGGATCGGCTGCGACAATTCATAGTTGCTGCCCGGCAGCGTCGCGGCGGCTTGCTGCAGCTCCGCCATCAGGGTTTCGCGGGACTTGCCCGGATCCGGCCATTGCTCTTTGGGCTTGAGCATCACGTAGCTGTCGGAGATGTTCGGCGGCATCGGGTCGGAGGCGATTTCCGCAGTGCCAGTGCGGGCGAATACACGCTCGACTTCCGGCACCTTATTGAGGATCAACGTTTCCAGCCGCTGCTGCATGTCCACCGATTGCGTCAGGCTGGTGCCCGGCACCCGCAATGCCTGCAAGGCAAAATCGCCTTCGCTGAGACTCGGCACAAACTCGCTGCCCATGCGACTGGTGACCACACCGCTGAGCACGATCACACCCAACGCCGCGCCGACCGCCATCGTCCGGTGGGACATGACCCAGTCCAGCGCCGGTGCATAAACGCGACGGGCGCCGCGCATCACCACGCCCTCTTCTTCCTTGACCTTGCCGGTCACGAACAACGCAATCGCCGCCGGCACAAAGGTCACGGACAAGAGCATGGCGCCGAGCAACGCGATGACCACGGTGAACGCCATCGGGTGGAACATTTTTCCCTCGACGCCGCTCAGGGCGAAGATCGGCAGGTACACGACCATGATGATCAACTGACCGAAAATCAGCGGTCGCCGCGCCTCTTTCGCCGCCGCAAACACTTCATGAAAACGCTCGGATCGCGTCAGCAGACGCCCGTGATGCTGCTGCGCATGGGCCAGCCGGCGCAGGGTGTTTTCGACGATCACCACCGCGCCGTCGACGATGATGCCGAAGTCCAGCGCGCCGAGGCTCATCAGATTGGCGCTGACCTTGTTGCTGAACATGCCGGTGAAGGTGAACAGCATCGACAGCGGAATCACCATCGCCGTGATCAGCGCAGCGCGGATGTTGCCGAGGAACAGGAAGAGGATCGCGATCACCAGAATCGCGCCCTCGACGAGGTTCTTCTTCACCGTGGCGATGGCCTTGTCGACCAGATGCGTACGGTCATACACCGGCACCGCGACCACGCCGGGGGGCAACGACTTGTTGATCTGTTCGAGCTTCGCGGCGACGGCCTGGGAGACCGTGCGACTGTTTTCGCCGATCAGCATGAACACGGTGCCGAGCACTACTTCACGGCCATTTTCCGTGGCGGCGCCGCTGCGCAGTTCGCGGCCGATGTCCACGGTGGCGACGTTCTTGATCCGGATCGGCGTGCCGTCAACGTTGGCCATGACGATGTTGGCGATGTCCTCGGTGCTCGCTACCTGGCCCGGCGCGCGAATCAGCAATTGCTCGCCGCTGCGCTCGATGTACCCGGCGCCGACGTTGGCGTTGTTGCGCTCCAGCGCCGTCACCAGATCGGTGAGAGTCAGTTTGTAGGCCGCGAGTTTTTTCGGATCGGGCGCGATCTGGTACTCCTTGGCAAAACCGCCAATGGTGTTGATCTCGGCCACGCCGGGGACGTTGCGCAGTTGCGGCTTGATGATCCAGTCCTGAATCACCCGCAAGTCGGTCGGCGTGTAGGGCGTGCCGTCATCTTTCAGCGCGCCCTCCTTGGTCTCGACCGTCCATAAGAAGATCTCTCCGAGCCCGGTGGAAATCGGCCCCATCACCGCTTCCACGCCCTCGGGCAATTGCTCCTTGGCCGACTGCAAGCGTTCGTTGACCAATTGCCGGGCAAAGAACAGATCGGTGCCGTCCTTGAAGATCACAGTGACCTGGGACAACCCCGAACGCGACAGCGAGCGGGTCTGCTCCAGCGCCGGCAGGCCGGCCATCGCGGTTTCAATCGGGAAAGTGATGCGCTGCTCGGTTTCCAGCGGCGAGAACCCCGCCGCACCGGTGTTGATCTGCACCTGGACGTTGGTGATATCAGGCACGGCGTCGATCGGCAGTTTCTGATAACTGGCGATGCCGAGGCCGGCCATGAGCAGAACGGCGAGCAGCACGATGATGCGCTGCTCGATGGCAAACTGGATCAGGCGTTCGAACATGGGAGTCTTCCGCGATTAATGACTGTGCTCGGCCGAGGCTTTGCCCAGCTCCGATTTGAGGACAAAGCTGCCGGCGCTCGCGACTTGCACGCCAGGCTCCAGTCCGGCGATGACTTCCACCTGACCCGCCGCGCGACTGCCCAGCTCCACCGCTTGCGCCTTGAAGCCGTCGTCGGTGCGCACGAATACCGTGGGTTTGTCCTCGACGGTCTGGATCGCGGTCTCGGGTACGGCGACTTTGGCCTGACGGCTGTCGGTGGCGACCAGCGCGGTGACAAACAGGCCGGGACGCCATGAACCTTGCGGGTTTTCCAGGGTGACGCGCACGGTCGCGGTACGGGTCTGTTCGCCGAGCAGGCTGCCGACGTAAGCCACGGTGCCGCTGACTTCGGCGTTCAACTCCGCCGCGCTGACGGTGACGGTTTTGCCCACTTGCACCTTGTTCAAGTCCTTCGGTGAAACGCCGAACGTAACCCACACCCGCGACAAATCCGAGAGCGTGAACGCCGCCGTGGTTTCATCGACCACCTCGCCCGGCGTCAGGTGTTTTTCCACTACCACACCGTCGAACGGCGCCCGCAGCTCGTAGCGATTGCCACCGGTGGCGACCACGCTGCCACTGAGCACGCTGATCTTTTGCCGGGCATTGCTCACGGCGATTTCGGCTTCTTCCAGAGCCTGGCGCGCCTGAAGGAAATCCTGTTCGGCGGAGATCTTGTCCTGCCACAGTTTCTTCTCGCGCTCGAACGTCGTGCGGGCCAAAGCCAGACGACGTTGCGCGGCTGCCTGTTCACTGCGCTGATCGGAAATCTGCTGACTGGCGATCACCGCCAGCAACTGGCCTTTCTTCACCGACTGCCCGAGATTGACCGACACCGACTCGACCACGCCCGGCACACGCGGTACGACGTGTGCGGTGCGGTCCTCGTCGAAACGCACTTCGCCGGGAAACGACAGACCGAGGCTGAAGTTCCGCGCCTGGGCGGCGGCCAGTTGAATCCCCGCCGCCGCGATCTGCTCGGCAGTCAATTCGATGTGCCCTTCTTCGCCGTGCTCGCCGTCAGCAGCGGCGCCTTCTTCGGCGTGATCGGCGTGTTCCGCCGCTTCATCGGCATGCGCATCGATAGACGCATTGCCGCCCCACATCGAGCCGATGCCAATGCCCAACGCCAACGTCGCCGCAGCGACCACGATCAGTTTTTTGTCCATGGAAACTCCTCTGCGCCGTGCCATCGCGCAGTGATCAGAAAGTTGAAATTCAAGGGTTGGCGCTGAGGTCGCCGAAGATGCGTTCGATGCGGACCCGGGCGTCGGTCGCCTCGCTCACCGCCTGGATGTATTGGCTGCGAGCGGCGATCAATGTGCGCTGGGCGTCGAGCACGTCGAGGAAGCCGAACTTGCCCATTTCGAAACCGCGAGTAGCGCTGTCCACCGCACTTTGCGCGGCGGGCAGGATGGTCCGGTCGAACGCCTGGATTTCGCCGTTGGCGGTCTGCCATTGCGCCAGCGTGGTCTGGATTTCCGTGCGCAAGCGCAGCTCGGTGGCGTTGCGCAAATCCCGCGCCTGATCGGTACGCCGAGCGGCCGCCAGCACATTGCCCTGATTGCGGTTGAACAACGGAATCGGCATCGACAGCCCGACCACGTTGACCCGCTCGCGCTCGGTTTCGCTGTACTGGCTGCCGATGCTGACGGTGAGATCGGGAATCCGCTGGGACTTTTCCAACCCCAGCGACGCTTCGCGCTGATCAATCTGCAACCTGGCCAGACGCAGCTCCGCCGTCTCGTTCAGGCGCTCAAGCAAACGGGTGGGCAGCGGTACGCTCGGCAGACTTTGAGTCGCGGTCTGTACCGTGGTCGACTTCGGCAACGCTGCGCCCATGACTTGAGCCAATTGCTGGTACGCATTGGCCTGATCGCGCTCGGCGCGGCTCAATTCCAGGCGCACTTCCGAGAGCTGCACTTGCGCCCGCGTGCCTTCCACCGGCGACGACTTGCCCGCCTCGATTCGTCCCTGCGCCACGCGCAAACCGTGCTCGGCAAGTTGCAGCGACTGCCTGGCCAGTTGCAAACGTTGTTGCGCGGTCTGTGCGCCGTTGAACGCTTGAAGCACGTCGGCGCGCAGTGCGTTGCGCTTGCGCTCCAGCTCGATGCCGGCGGCATCCTGCGCACGACTCGCCACATCAATCCGCGCGCCACGCTTGCCGCCCAGTTCGATCGGCTGGCTGAGCATCACCGTGGTGGTACGCGATTCGCGCCGGGTGTCTTCGGCCTCCCACGACACCTCGGGGTTGGGGATCAGCCCGGCCTGCTTGCGGTCACCTTCGGCAATGCCGATTTCCCACTGCGCGGCGGCCAGATCCGAATTGCCGGCGAACGCGGTTTGTAGCGCCTGTTCCAGCGTCAAAGTCGATGCACTGGCAAGGCTGGTACAGGCCAGCAACAAGAGGCCGCTGGCGGTTTTTTTCAGGCGTGATCGCGCCGTCAGTTCAATTAAACCGGGCAATGGAAGGCTTCCTTCAATCAAGAATCGTTGATGGCGCCACGGTAGGGTTTCGAACTTATCGACAAGGTGACGTGAACATTACAAATCCGTTATCCACGGTTTAACGAAGTTGTTTTGCTCTAGGATTCGAAGTTCGACTAGCGCTATTGCAATACATGGAAACAAATACGCGTTAGTTATCTGCCGAACAGCACTTGCCGAAATGGAAGTCATGAAAAACTGATGATTACGCTGCGACAGGCTGTCACAGAAGGCCGATTTAAAGGGCTCAGGTGTTGACTCTGTAGCCACTACAGCCTTTACCGTGCGCGCCACTCAGTTTCAAAGTCCGTCAGGAAGTCCCCACAAAAACTGCAACTTCCAGACTCACTTACTTAAATACCCATTCATTAAAAGTGGTGAAACATCATGCGAATCCTTGTCGTCGAGGACGAGCTTAAAGCTGCCGAATACTTGCATCAGGGCCTGACCGAAAGTGGTTATATCGTTGATCACGCGGTCAATGGCTCGGATGGTTTGCACCTGGCGCAACAACAGGTTTATGACCTGATCATTCTCGATGTGAACCTGCCGGAACTCGACGGCTGGAGTGTGCTGGAACAACTGCGTCGCACCCACTCCACCCGGGTGATGATGCTCACCGCACGCGGGCGGCTGGCGGACAAGATCCGGGGTCTGGATCTGGGCGCCGATGATTATCTGGTCAAGCCGTTCGAGTTCCCGGAACTGCTGGCGCGGGTACGCACGTTGATGCGTCGCAGTGAAACCATCCCGGTGCCGCAGGTGCTTAAAGTCGCTGATCTGGAACTCGATCCGGGCCGTCACCGGGCGTTTCGTGGCACGCAGCGCATCGACCTGACCACCAAGGAATTCGCCCTGCTGCATCTGCTGATGCGCCAGTCCGGCGAAGTGCTGACCCGCACCCAGATCATCTCGCTGGTGTGGGACATGAATTTTGACTGCGACACCAACGTGGTCGAAGTCTCGATCCGCCGCTTGCGGGCGAAGATCGACGACCCGTTCGACAGCAAACTGATCCACACCCTGCGCGGTGTCGGCTATGTGCTGGAGGCGCGGGAATGAAGCCGGCCAGCCTGTCGCTGCGGCTGGGTCTGACGGTCAGTATTCTCGGCGCATTGCTGGTGGTGTTCCTGGCGATCCTCGCGTATTTCGCCCTGACTCATGAGCTGAACGCATTGTCCCGGGACAGCCTGGAAAAAAAGATGGAACAGGTCGAGCACAGCCTGACGCTGTACGCCGACACCGGTGAGATCAGCGCGAAACCGCACATTCTGCTCGATCAGGTCATGGGGCATGACAACCTGACATTGACGATCTATGACCGTAGTAATCTGCGCTCACCACTGCTCAAATCCGGATCGGGATTGACGGATCCGCGAATTGAGTTGAAAGCCGTCCGCGCAACGACTGATCAGTTGACCTACACGGATAATTCCGACGGCGAAGGTGCAAAATTCCTCACCGTCTCCAAGTTGATTCGCCTCAAGAACGGCAGCAACGTCCCGGTGCTGCTGTCGATGGATAACGCCCACGATCAGGCTCTGCTCAGCGCTTATTTGCGCTCGACGCTGATGGCCTTGCCGTTGCTGCTGGTATTCATCGGCCTGACTGCCTGGGGCGCCGTGCAACGAGGACTGGCGCCGTTGCGCGAGTTTCGCAAAGTGGCGGCGCGAGTGACGACGCAGGATCTCGATCACCGGTTGTCGGTGCTGAACATGCCCCAGGAACTCAGCGAACTGGCGCAGGGCATCAACGTCATGCTCGATCGCCTGGACAGCGGCGTGCAGCAGTTGTCGCAGTTCTCCGACGATCTGGCCCACGAGCTGCGCACGCCGATCAACAACCTGATGGGCAAGGCGCAGGTGACGCTGTCGCGGGAGCGCTCGGTCGAGGAATACACCAACGTTCTGGTGTCCTGCACCGAAGAGCTGGAGCGGGTCGCGCGGATTGTCTCGGACATGCTGTTCCTGGCCCAGGCCAGCCAGCCTGCGGCGCACGCCTCGTTCGAACCGATTTCGCTGGAGCAAGAGGCGTTCAGGGTGGCCGATCTGTTTTCTCTGACGGCGCAGGACAAACAGATCGATCTGAAAGTCATCGGCAGCGCCCAGGTGTCGGGCGACCGGCTGATGATTCAGCGAGCGATTTCCAATCTGCTGTCCAATGCCCTGCGCCACTGCCCGTCCGGCAAGACCGTTTCGCTGTTCATCGAACAGGCGCCGAACGAAGTGTCATTGCGGGTGAGCAATCCCGGTGCGGGCATCGAAGCTCAGCACCTGCCGTATCTGTTCGACCGTTTTTACCGGGTCGACAGCAGTCGCACCCGTTCACAGGGCAGTACCGGTCTGGGGCTGGCCATCGTGCACTCGATCATGACCCTGCATCAGGGCAGCGCGCAGGTTCAAAGCCGTCCGGGAGCGATGACGGTGTTCAGCCTGGTGTTTCCCGAGATGCACCGGCAGCAGCACTAAATCTTCAAGCCGATTTGTGCGGTGTTTTCTCAAACCTCATGGGAAAAATCACCGCACAAGTGTTCCATATAGCCGCGTAAATCCTTCAGTACGAATTTGCATCAACCATGCGATGAAACATCTGACGAATCGAGGAAACAAAACTCTTCAGAAAGTAACTTCCAATCGTTTCATTGCCCCGTTGCCATGCGCCTCCTCCCCCTTTAAATCAAGCCAGATCACTGACCCAGACGGGTCAATTCACGTTTTGTCAGTACGTGTTTCGAAACACGAAAATTCTGCGCACGGAAACATCCGCACATTTTTGACCCCGCTATTGCCACAGTTCTAGATTCGGTTCGTGTCTGAAATCGCTCACTTACAATACTGTCAGGGGAAACACGCTATGAGCTACGTCAGCGGCATGAAGACCAACGCGTGCCATCCGCTTCAAAGTCTCCAGACTGCGCAACCGACATGACCCATTCCCTGCACAGCCGAGGTTATTACCCGACCGGCGACGGCCATCAACTCTACTGGGAACGCCATGGTGTTCCGGGACACGAACCGGTGTTTTTCCTCCATGGCGGCCCGGGCGGACGTATCAGTCGCCACCATTTGCAGTTCTTCGAATCGGGCCGGTTCGACATCATCCTGTTTGACCAGCGGGGCTGCGGGCGCTCGACGCCTTACGGCGAACTGCGGGACAACAGCACCGGGCTGTGTGTCGAAGACATCGATGCCTTGCGACAGCATTTCGGCTTCGAAAAAATCAGCGTGTTGGGCGTGTCATGGGGTAGCTGGCTAGCGATTCAGTACCAGCAGCGTTACCCGCAGCACCTGCTGAAAACCACGTTGGTCTCGGTATTCGTGCCGTTTGCCGACAATGTCCGGGTCTACGATAAGGCGCTCAATGACGGGTTGGCACAATCGCCTCAAACGTCGTCAGGCCATCGCGCGAAGGACATCTACCGGATCCTCGGCGAAGGCTGTCCATCGCAGCAACACCGCGCCGCCATCGAATGGTTGAACGCTGTTTTACGTCGCACAGGCCAGACGATCTGCCCCGACACACTGGAGCGTTTCGTCGATCAGGAAGCGGTGCTCGCGATCCGTCTGGAACTGCATTACCACCTGCAGAACTACTGCTTCACGCCAAAGGATGAACACCTGACCCTCGACGACAACACCTTGCTGATCCAGGGCATCCGCGACACCCATGGCATGGCCAGCGTGCGCTGGCTCAGACAACGCATGAACATCCACTGCCGGCTGCTGCACGCCGGGCACAATGCCTTTGAAAACGCCCTCCTAAAAGCGGTGCGCCGGGCGGTGAAACGTGAAATCGAGGGCTAAAAAAAACGGCACCCGAAGGTGCCGTTCCGTCCCGCAAAAGCGCTTACTTGCGTGCCGCCTCCCACGACTTGAGCAGTTCGTTGTAGCTCACGGTTTCGCCTTTCGGTTTCTCGTTGGCCAGTTTCGGTTTTGGTGCGCCCGGCTGGTCGAACCAGTATTGCGCGTCGCGCTCGGGGTTCATTTTCGGTGCGCACACCGCTTGGGCCTTGGAGCGTTCCAGACGGGTCATGATCGCGTCCTGATCCTTGGCCAGACCGTCGAGGGCCTGTTGCGGGGTCTTGTCGCCGCTGGCGGCTTCGGCGATGTGACTCCACCACAGCTGTGCCAGGCGAGGGTAGTCCGGCACGTTGGTGCCGGTCGGGGTCCACTGCACGCGGGCCGGGCTGCGGTAGAACTCGACCAGACCACCGAGTTTCGGTGCCAGATCGGTCATCGCTTGCGAGTTGATGTCCGACTCGCGAATCGGCGTCAGGCCGACGATGGTTTTCTTCAGCGACACGGTTTTCGAGGTCACGAACTGCGCATACAGCCAGGCCGCGAGTTTCTGTTTCTCAGGCGTGGATTTCATGAAGGTCCAGGAACCCACGTCCTGATAACCGAGTTTCATCCCCTCTTCCCAGTACGGTCCCCGCGGCGACGGCGCCATGCGCCATTTCGGCGTGCCGTCGGCGTTGACCACCGGCAGGCCCGGTTTGGTCATGTCGGCGGTGAAGGCGGTGTACCAGAAGATCTGCTGGGCGATGTTGCCCTGGGACGGCACCGGGCCGGACTCGGAGAAGGTCATGCCCGCCGCTTCCGGTGGCGCGTACTTCTTCAGCCAGTCGACGTATTTGGTGGTGGCAAAGACTGCCGCCGGGCCGTTGGTGTCGCCGCCGCGAGTCACGCTGGAGCCGACCGGGTGGCAATCCTCGACGCGAATCCCCCACTCGTCCACCGGCAAGCCATTGGGAATGCCCTTGTCGCCGCCACCGGCCATGGAGAACCAGGCATCGGTGAAGCGCCAGCCCAGCGACGGGTCTTTCTTGCCGTAGTCCATGTGCCCGTAGATACGTTTGCCGTCGATTTCCTTGACGTCTTCGCTGAAGAACTTCGCGATGTCTTCATAGGCCGACCAGTTCACCGGCACGCCCAGTTCATAACCGTACTTTTCCTTGAACTTGGCTTTCAGGTCGGCGCGTTCGAACCAGTCGGCGCGGAACCAGTACAGGTTGGCGAACTGCTGGTCGGGCAATTGATAGATCTTGCCGTCCGGCGCGGTGGTGAAGGAGATGCCGATGAAGTCCTTGATGTCGAGGGTCGGCGAAGTAAAATTCTTGCCTTCGTTGGCCATCAGGTCGGTGATCGATTCGGTCTTGCCGTAGCGAAAGTGCGTACCGATCAGGTCCGAGTCGTTGACCCAGCCGTCGTAGATGTTCTTGTCCGACTGCATCACCGTCTGCATTTTTTCCACGACGTCGCCTTCCTGCAGCAGGTCGTGGGTCAGTTTGATGCCGGTGATTTCACTGAAGGCCTTGGCCAGCACCTTGGATTCATATTCGTGGGTGGTCAGGGTTTCCGAGACGACCTTGATGTCCATCCCGCGAAACGGCTCGGCCGCCTTGATGAACCACTTCAGCTCTTCGAGCTGCTGCTCGGCCGTCAGGGTCGACGGCTTGAACTCGCTGCCTATCCATTTTTTTGCGGCATCTTCGTAGGCGTCGGCCCAGGCGGACGCGCTCAAACCGCTGAGTGCCAGCATGGCTGCCAATGAAATGCTATGTCGCAGCTTATTTTTCTTATCGAACATAGAGACCTCCTGTTTAAGTTCTGGAGCAAGATTGCCGAGCGATTCGACTAGCCCCAACGCATCACAGCCAACAGCCACACCAGGGACAACGCGGACGCTACCCAGATGCTCCAGTCGGTCACGCCGATTACCAGCAGATGCAGGTAGGCGCTGCCGAGAAGACCGATGAACAAGCGATCGCCACGGGTGGTGGCAATCGGCAGAAACCCTCGCCGCAAGATGCTCGGCGAGCGCAGTTCCCAGGTGGTCATGCCCACCAGGATCAACCCGATCACGATGAAAAACGCCGCCGTCGGGACGGTCCAGCTCATCCATTCCATCATCAGTTCCTCAGACCCGGCCCAGGGCAAAGCCCTTGGCCACGTGGTTGCGAACGAACCAGATCACCAGCATGCCGGGGAGAATAGTCAACACCCCCGCCGCCGCCAGTACGCCCCAGTCAATGCCGGATGCCGACACCGTGCGCGTCATCACTGCCGCGATCGGTTTGGCGTTCACCGAGGTCAGCGTGCGCGCCAGCAGCAGTTCGACCCAAGAAAACATGAAGCAGAAAAACGCCGTCACACCGATGCCGGAGCCAATCAGCGGAATGAAGATCTTCACGAAGAACTTGGGAAAGCTGTAGCCGTCGATGTAGGCGGTTTCGTCGATCTCCTTCGGCACCCCGGACATGAAACCTTCGAGGATCCACACCGCCAGCGGCACATTGAACAGGCAGTGCGCCAGCGCCACGGCAATGTGGGTGTCGAACAGGCCGATAGACGAATACAGCTGGAAGAACGGCAACAGGAAGACCGCCGGCGGCGCCATACGGTTGGTCAGCAGCCAGAAGAACAGGTGCTTGTCGCCGAGAAAGCGATAGCGCGAAAACGCGTAGGCTGCCGGCAGTGCCACGGTCAGAGAAATGATCGTGTTCAGACTGACGTAGTACAGCGAGTTGATATACCCGGTGTACCAGCTCGGGTCGGTGAAGATCACCTTGTAGTTCGCCAGCGTGAAATCCTGTGGGAAAAGGGTCAGTCCGCCGAGGATTTCGGTGTTGCTCTTGAACGACATGTTCAGCAGCCAGTAGATCGGCACCAGCAGGAACAGGATGTAGAGCAGCAGGGGAATCAGCTTTCTTTTGCTCATGGCCGGGCCTCAGCGGTTGGCATCGTTGTGGGTCATGGCGGTGTAGAACAGCCAGGACACCAGCAGGATGATCAGGAAGTACACCAGCGAGAATGCCGCCGCCGGCCCCAGGTCGAATTGGCCTACGGCCATCTGGGTCAGGGTCTGACTCAGGAAGGTCGTGGCATTGCCCGGCCCGCCGCCGGTCAGCACAAACGGCTCGGTGTAAATCATGAAACTGTCCATGAACCGCAGCATCACCGCGATCAGCAGCACGCTCTTCAACTTGGGCAACTGAATGTGCCGGAACACCGCCCAGGCCGAAGCCCGGTCGATGCGCGCGGCCTGGTAATACACGTCGGGAATCGCTCGTAAGCCGGAGAAACACAACAGCGCCACCAGCGAAGTCCAGTGCCAGACGTCCATCACCAGCACGGTGACCCAGGCGTCCATGGTGTTGGCCGCATAGTTGTAGCTGATGCCCATGGCGTTGAGGCTCGAACCCAGCAGACCGATGTCGGCGCGGCCGAAAATCTGCCAGATGGTGCCGACCACGTTCCACGGAATCAGCAGCGGAATCGCCAGCACGATCAGCACCACCGATGACCAGCGGCCCTTGGTCGGCATGGTCAGCGCAATGGCGATACCGAGGGGGATTTCGATTAGCAGCACACACGCCGAGTAGATGAACTGGCGCAGCAACGAGTCGTGCAGCCGCGGATCGAGCAGCACCTGCTTGTACCAGTCGGCGCCGACGAAGTAGCGGCTGGACTGGTCGAAGATGTCCTGCACCGAATAGTTGACCACGGTCATCATCGGGATCACGGCACTGAAGGCCACCAGCAGGAACACCGGCAACACCAGCCACCAGGCCTTGTTGTTCTGCACCTTGTTCATGGCTGTACCTCGCTGTCGGTGGCATCCAGCAGAAACTCGTCGGCATAGACCATCAGCCACTGCGCCGGAAAACTGATGTACGCCATGCCCTGCGGCACCGGCTTGTCTTCGGCCAGACGCACTTTCAGCGGTGCACCGTCGAGGTCCAGGGTCATGATCTTGTAGGTGCCGAGGTCTTCGACGTGTACGACCCGCGCCTGCATCGCGTCATCAAACGGCTCGTCCCACACATGGATGAACTCGGGGCGGATGCCGACCTTCAGATTTTTCCATTGACCGTGTTCGATATGGCGCTGCAAGGCGTCGGACAGCGGCAGGTGGGTCGAGTTGAAACCGACCCCGCCCGGTTGCGGCTGCACTTCGATCAGGTTCATCCCCGGGCTGCCGATGAAGTAGCCGACAAAGGTGTGGCTCGGCCGCTCGAACAATTCCCGTGGCGTACCGAACTGGACGATCTGGCCGCCGTACATCACCGCAATCTTGTCGGCGAAGGTCGAAGCCTCCAGCTGATCGTGAGTGACGTAGACCATGGTGATGTTGAACTGCTCGTGGATCTGCTTGAGCTTGCGCCGCAGTTTCCATTTCAGGTGCGGGTCGATCACTGTCAGCGGCTCATCGAAGAGGATCGCCGACACGTCATCGCGCACCAGGCCACGGCCCATGGAGACTTTCTGTTTTTCGTCGGCGGTGAGGTTGCGCGCCTTTTTACTCAGCAGGTTTTGCAGATCGAGGACTTCGGCGATTTCCTGCACCTTGCTGTGCACTTTCGCCTCGGCCAGGCCCTGATTGCGCAGGGGAAAGGCCAGGTTGTCGAACACGGTCATGGTGTCGTACACCACCGGAAACTGGAACACCTGGGCGATGTTGCGCTTCTCCGGCGTCAGGTCGTTGACCGCTTTGCCGTCGAACAGCACATGCCCCTGAGACGGGCTGAGCAGACCGGAAATAATGTTGAGCAACGTCGATTTGCCGCAACCCGAAGGGCCGAGCAAGGCATAGGCGCCGCCCTGCTCCCAGATATGATCCATCTCGCGGATCGCGTAATCCTCGGGCCCGCTCGGGGTTTTGCTGTAGCTGTGGGCGAGGTGCTGCAAACGGATTTCGGCCATCAGGCAACCCTCGCGACACGCCGGCCCGGTGCCTGCACCAGACGGCCCTGCGCATCGAACACAAACAGTTTATGGGTCGGGATATAGATGCGGATCGGCGCATCGACGTCGTATTCGTGAACACCGGGCAAATGCAGCACCAGCAGAAAATGCTCGTTGCGCACGTGGAGGAAGGTTTCCGAACCGCTGATTTCCGCCACCTCGACGGTCACCGCCAGTTCCAGGTCGTCATCGTTGCTCGGTACTAGCGAGATGTGGCTCGGGCGCACGCCAAAGCGGAACTCGCCCTCGCCCACCGGCCGCAGATCGACGTTCAACGGAAAGTGTACGAAGTTGGCGAAACTCACTTCGTTGCCGGCGATGCGTCCCGGCATCAGGTTGATCGGCGGCTCGGAGAACAGTTCGGCCGCCAGCACCGTTTGCGGCTGGTGATAGACCTCGGTCGAGGGGCCGCTCTGGATCACCCGGCCCTCGTGCAGAATGGTAGTGGTGCCGCCCAGCGCCAGCGCTTCGTTGGGTTCGGTGGTGGCGTAGATGGCGATGGTGTGGCGCGCCTTGAACAGCTCGCGCATTTCCTGGCGCAGTTCTTCGCGCAGTTTGTAGTCGAGGTTGACCAGCGGCTCGTCGAACAGGATCAGTTCGGCATCCTTGACCAACGCCCGGGCCATGGCCGTGCGCTGCTGCTGGCCGCCTGACAGTTCCAGCGGATAGCGCTTCAGAAACTTCTCGATGCGCAGCATCTTCGCGGTTTCCTGCACCTTGCTCTGGATCTGCTCGTTGGAGATCCCGGCCTGGCGCAGCGGCGAGGCGATGTTCTCGAACACCGTCATGGTCGGGTAATTGATGAACTGCTGATAGACCATCGACACGTTGCGCAAGCGCACCGGGCGCTGGGTGACGTCGACGCCGTTCATCAGGATGCGGCCACTGTCGGGCTTGTCCAGACCAGCCATCAGGCGCATCAGGCTGGTCTTGCCGGACAGCGTGCGCCCGAGCAAAACGTTGAAGGATCCAGGTTCGAATTTCAGGCTCGCATCGTCGATCCAGGTCTGGCCCTCGACGGTACGGCTGACGTGCTCCAGGGTGAGTGACATGGCTCGGCCTTTTTATTATTGGAGTCAAGCGACCTGTGCTGTAGAGCGACATTCGTGCCAGAAACGGCAAGCTGTTGATTTACCGCAAAATTCGCTGGAGGCCACGCAAACCGGGGTTCGTAGCTGAACACAAGTGAACAGTCGCGACTGAACAATTGAACAGTCGGGCGATTGACAATGAACAATAGTGAACAACACTCTATGGATGCTTTTTTGGCACGGATCCTGTGAGAGCGAGCTTGCTCGCGATAGCGGTATGTCATTCACCGTTGATGTAACTGACACATCGCTATCGCGAGCAAGCTCGCTCCCACAGAGATCTCAATAACAATAATAAAAATGCTGTATTCAGAGGCTGACTGCCATGGCCGCACCTGCCCCGCCGCTTTCCCACGACGCCATCGTCCAGGACTCTTGGTCCCGTTGCCGCGCCTTCGGTCTCAATCATCAAAGCGCCCCGGCCTTCGATCAGTTGCCCGCCGCCGGCATCGCGCAGTTGCTCGACCGCCATCATTCGCTGGTACAGACCACTCACCAGGAAGTGCTGCCGTATTACGAAAACATCCTGAGCAATTCCAATTGCCTGATCATGCTGGCCGACAATCAGGGCCAGGTGCTGACGTCCTGGGGCACCCAGCGCTTTATCGAGCCGAACCTGGCGCGGGGTTTTCAGGCCGGCGCCAGTTGGGTCGAGCGCGCCAGCGGTACCAACGCCATCGGCACCGCGCTGGCCTGCGAGCAAGCGGTGCACATCGAACACGATGAACACTTTCTCAAGGCCAACCGCTTCATGACCGGTTCCGCCGCGCCGATTTTCGATGCCGAGCGCAAGATCATCGCCGTGCTAGACGTGTCCAGCGACAGCTACCTGCCGCCCTCGCACACCCTCGGCATGGTCAAGATGATGAGCCAGACCGTGGAAAACCGGCTGATCCTCAACCTGTTCCATGGCCAACACTTTCAACTGACCTTCAACACCGGGTTGAACAACCTCGACAGCCAGTGGGCCGGGCTGCTGATCTTTGATGAAAGCGGTCAGGTGCTGTCGGCCAACCGCCGGGCCGACAATCTGTTGGGGGTGCGGTTATCGCGGGTCAGCGTTGAAAGCCTGTTCAAGGTGTCGTTGCTGGAGTTGATCAATCAGCCGGACGGTATGCCGTTTGCCTTGCAGACCTCCGGGCACAATCGTTTCCAGTGTTTGTTGAAACGGCCTAAACAGGCGCCGATCCAGGCGCGAGTCTTCGCTGAAACAAGAACCGCTGAACCGAGAGTTGCTGTACCGACGGCCATCAGCCTGAACACGTTGCACTTCGGCGACAGCCGCGTGGAAAAAGCCGTGCGTCAGGCCGAGCGGCTGTTGGAAAAAGACATTCCGCTACTGATTCACGGGGAAACCGGGGTCGGCAAGGAAGTCTTCGTCAAGGCCCTGCACCAGGCCAGCTCCCGCAGCAAACAGGCGTTCATCGCCGTCAACTGCGCAGCGATCCCCGCCGAACTCGTGGAGTCCGAGCTGTTCGGCTATGAAAAAGGCGCGTTCACCGGCGCCAACCAGAAAGGCAGCATCGGCCTGATCCGCAAGGCCGACAAGGGCACGCTGTTCCTCGACGAAATCGGCGACATGCCGCTGCCAACCCAGGCCCGGCTGTTGCGGGTGTTGCAGGAGCGCTGCGTCCAACCGGTGGGCAGCAGCGAGCTGTTTCCGGTGGACCTGCGGATCATCTCCGCTACCAACCGTTCGCTCAGGGAACAGGTGCAACTGGGGCGTTTTCGCGAGGATCTGTACTACCGCATCGGCGGCCTGACCCTGGAATTGCCGCCGCTGCGCGAGCGCAGTGACAAGCAGGCACTGTTCAAACGGCTGTGGGATCAGCATCGCGAGCCGTCGCAGTGGGCGGGATTGAGTCGCGAAGTGCTGGAGTTGTTCGAGCGGCATCCGTGGCCGGGCAATCTGCGTCAGGTCAGCAGTGTGATGCAGGTGGCGCTGGCGATGGCCGAGGAACAACCGATTCGGCCCGAGCATTTGCCGGACGACTTTTTTGTCGATCTGGAAATGGAGCCGGTGGAAGTGGCCGAGCCCTTGGGCATCAATCTGAACGATGCCGAGGCGTTGAACCGGGAGTTGCAACTGGCCGGGGGCAATATTTCCCATCTGGCGCGACGGTTGGGGGTGAGCCGCAATACGCTGTACAAGCGATTGCGGCAGCTTGAAAACTGAGCGCCCCACGTGATCGTTCCCACGCACTGCGTGGAAACGATCAACGTCGAGTCGTCGAACGATCAAGCCGTCAGAAAAACAAAAAACCGCACAAGGCGGGTTTTGTTTGTAACAGGCGCTTCGATCAGTCAGCCAGACGCCAGGTCGTGCCGCCCTTGCCGTCTTCCAGCACCACGCCCATGGCGGTGAGCTGGTCGCGGATGCGGTCGGATTCGGCCCAGTCTTTACCAGCACGTGCCGCCAGACGCGCAGCGATCAGCGCCTCGACTTCGGCTGCATCGACACGCCCTTCGGCGCCGGCCTGCAGGAAGTCATCGGCTTCGAGCTGCAACACACCCAGCACGCTGGCCAGTTCTTTCAGGCGCGCCGCCAGACCGGCCGCAGCATCGAGATCGCTCTCGCGCAGACGGTTGATCTCACGCACCATCTCGAACAGCACCGCGCAGGCTTCCGGTGTGCCGAAGTCGTCGTTCATCACCGTGGTGAAACGCTCGACGAACGCTTCGCCACCAGCCGGCGCCACGTTCGGCAGGCCTTTCAACGCGTGGTAGAAACGCTCCAGTGCGCCCTTGGCGTCCTTGAGGTTGTCTTCCGAGTAGTTGATCGCGCTGCGGTAGTGGCTCGACACCAGCAGGTAACGCACGACTTCCGGGTGGTACTTGTCGAGCACGTCGCGAATGGTGAAGAAGTTGTTCAAGGACTTGGACATCTTCTCGCCATTGATACGGATCATGCCGCAATGCATCCACGCGTTGGCGTAGGTCTTGCCGGTGGCCGCTTCGCTCTGGGCGATTTCGTTTTCGTGGTGCGGGAACTCGAGGTCGCTGCCGCCGCCATGAATGTCGAAGGTCTCACCGAGGCAGCAGGTGGACATCACCGAGCATTCGATGTGCCAGCCCGGACGCCCGGCGCCCCACGGCGATTCCCAGCTCGGCTCGCCCGGCTTGACGCCTTTCCAGAGCACGAAGTCCAGCGGATCTTCCTTGGCTTCGTCGACTTCAATCCGCGCACCGATGCGCAGGTCTTCGATCTTCTTGCGCGAAAGCTTGCCGTAGCCCATGAACTTGCCGACGCGGTAGTACACGTCGCCATTGCCCGGAGCGTAGGCGAAGCCCTTGTCGATCAGGGTCTGGATCATCGCGTGCATGCCAGGGATGTGATCCGTGGCGCGCGGTTCCATGTCCGGCTTCTTGATGTTCAGGCGCGCTTCGTCTTCGTGCATCGCCGCGATCATGCGTTCGGTCAACGCTTCGAACGACTCGCCGTTCTCGTTGGCCCGGTTGATGATCTTGTCGTCGATATCGGTGATGTTGCGCACGTAGGTCAGGTCATAACCGCTGAACCGCAACCAGCGGGTCACCAGGTCGAACGCGACCATGCTGCGGCCATGGCCCAGGTGGCAGTAGTCGTACACGGTCATCCCGCAGACGTACATGCGCACCTTGTTGCCATCCAGCGGCTTGAAGACTTCTTTGCTCTTGGTGAGCGTGTTGTAGATCGTAAGCACGGTGTTTCCTTAAGACTTGATCACTGGCCCCACGAATCACGCAGGGTTACGGTACGGTTGAATACCGGCTGGCCTGGTTTCGAGTCCTTGATATCCGCGACGAAGTAGCCTTCGCGCTCGAACTGGAAACGGTCTTCCGGCTGTGCATTGCCCAGCGAAGGCTCGGCACGACAACCGGTCAGCACTTGCAGTGAGTCAGGGTTGATGTTGTCCAGGAAACTCGCGCTGTCTTCGGCCTTCTCCGGGTTCGGAGAACGGAACAGGCGATCGTACAGACGCACTTCGCACTCGATGCTGGCAGCGGCCGGCACCCAGTGGATCACGCCCTTGACCTTGCGGCCTTCAGGGTTCTTGCCCAGGGTGTCCGGATCGTACGAGCAACGCAGCTCGACGATGTTGCCGTCGGCGTCCTTGATCGCTTCGTCGGCACGGATCACGTAGCTGCCGCGCAGACGCACTTCGCCGTTCGGCTCCAGGCGCTTGTAGCCTTTTGGCGGCTCTTCCATGAAGTCATCGCGGTCGATGTAGATTTCACGAGCGAACGGCAGCTTGCGCACACCGAGTTCTTCTTTCTGCGGATGACGCGGCAGTTCGAGGTTGTCGACCTGATCTTCCGGGTAGTTGGTGATCACGACTTTCAACGGACGCAGCACGCACATGGCGCGCGGGGCGTTCGCGTCCAGGTCCTGACGGATGCTGAACTCGAGCATGCCGAAATCGACCACGCCGTCGGAACGGTTGGTGCCGATCATGTCGCAGAAATTGCGGATCGACGCCGGGGTGTAGCCACGGCGGCGGAAGCCCGACAGCGTGGACATGCGCGGATCGTCCCAGCCGTTGACGTGTTTCTCGTCAACCAGTTGCTTGAGCTTGCGCTTGCTGGTGATGGTGTAGTTGAGGTTCAGACGGCTGAATTCGTACTGACGCGGGTGCGCCGGTACTGGCAGTGCGTCGAGGAACCACTCGTACAGCGGACGATGGCTTTCGAACTCCAGGGTGCAGATCGAGTGAGTGATGCCTTCGATGGCGTCCGACTGACCGTGGGTGAAGTCGTAGTTCGGGTAGATGCACCACTTGTCACCGGTCTGATGGTGATGGGCGTGGCGGATGCGGTACATGATCGGGTCGCGCAGGTTCATGTTCGGCGAGGCCATGTCGATCTTGGCGCGCAGTACGCGGGCACCGTCCGGGAACTCGCCGGCGCGCATGCGGGCGAACCAGTCCAGGTTCTCTTCCACCGAACGGTCGCGGAACGGGCTGTTCTTGCCCGGCTCGGTCAGGCTGCCACGGTATTCCTTGGCTTGCTCGGGCGTCAGGTCGTCGACGTAGGCCTTGCCGGCCTTGATCAGCTCGACGGCCCAGTCGTGCAACTGGTCGAAGTATTGCGAGGCGTAGCGCACTTCGCCAGACCATTCGAAGCCCAGCCATTTGACGTCGCTTTCGATCGCGTCGATGTATTCCTGGTCTTCCTTGGCCGGGTTGGTGTCGTCGAAACGCAGGTGAGTGACGCCGCCGAACTCCTGGGCCAGGCCGAAGTTCACACAGATCGACTTGGCGTGGCCGATGTGCAGGTAGCCGTTGGGCTCAGGCGGGAAACGGGTGACGATCTGCGTGTGCTTACCCGAGTCCAGGTCCGCCTGGATGATCGGGCGCAGGAAATTGACCGGCGTAACGGGGCCGGTCTTGGAATTCGAGGTAGGGTCGACAGTGGGCTTGCTCATAGGATCCTTGAACGTACAGTGCGCGGCCGGGACACGGGCCTGACAAAACAAAGCCGCTATCATAGCCGATGCTGTCAAGCCCCTGACAGAGCAGGGCTTAAAAGGAATGCATTTAATCGCCGGGTTTTGAAAAACAGCCTCGAAATTCGCGCCTGTCACGCTAAACTGCGCACCTTGGCCCTCAGGGGCTGAACCGGTACGGGGCCGAAATGTCCCAATACCCACGAATTCCTTATAAAGAGTAGCGATCATGACTCAAGTTAAATTGACCACCAACTTCGGTGACATCGTCCTGCAACTGGACGCTGAAAAGGCGCCGGTCACCACCGCCAACTTCATCGAGTACGTTAAAAAGGGTCACTACGAGAACGTCGTGTTCCACCGCGTCATCAAAGGCTTCATGATCCAGGGCGGCGGTTTCGAGCCAGGCATGAAAGAAAAGAAAGACAAGAGCCCGAGCATTCAGAACGAAGCCGACAACGGTCTGAAGAACGACAAGTACACCATCGCCATGGCCCGTACCATGGACCCGCATTCGGCTTCGGCGCAGTTCTTCATCAACGCCTCCGACAACAGCTTCCTGAACCACACCGCCAAGACCGCTCAGGGCTGGGGTTATGCCGTGTTCGGTAAAGTGGTTGCGGGCACCGACGTTGTCGACAAGATCGAAGGCGTTTCCACCACGTCCAAGGCAGGCCACCAGGACGTACCAGCAGACGACGTGATCATCGAGAAAGCCGAGATCATCGAAGCGTGATATTGCTGATTTCAGACTTGCATCTGGAAGAGGAGCGCCCGGACATTACCCGGGCGTTTCTGGATTTGCTCGCCGGACGCGCCCGCTCGGCGAGTGCGTTGTACATTCTGGGCGACTTTTTCGAGGCGTGGATTGGCGACGACGCCATGACCCCCTTTCAGCGTTTCATCTGCCAGGCCCTGCGCGAACTCAGCGACAGCGGCACGGCCATTTTTCTGATGCACGGCAATCGCGACTTCATGCTCGGCAAGGCGTTCTGCAAGGAAGCCGGCTGCACGCTGTTGAAGGATCCGAGTGTCGTGCAGTTTTACGGCGAACCGGTGCTGCTGATGCACGGCGACAGCCTGTGCACCCGCGACGAAGCCTATATGAAGCTGCGCCGCTACCTGCGCAACCCGCTGAGCCTGTTCATCCTGCGCAACTTGCCGTTGCGCACCCGCCACAAGCTGGCGCGCAAGCTGCGCAGCGAAAGCCGGGCACAGACGCGGATGAAAGCCAATGACATCGTCGATGTCACGCCGGAGGAGATTCCGCGGCTCATGCAGGAATACGGGGTGAAAACCCTGGTTCACGGGCACACCCATCGCCCGGCGATCCACAAGCTGCAGATCGGCGATCAGGCGGCGAAGCGGATTGTGCTGGGGGATTGGGATCGTCAGGGTTGGGCGTTGCAGGTGGATGAGAACGGGTTTGCATTGGCGCCGTTTGATTTTGCACCGCCGCCGGCACTGCCCGCCCCAACCGTCTAAAGCCGTATAAAAAACTGTGGGAGCGAGCTTGCTCGCGAACGCGTCATGTCAGTCAACATAAATGTTGGATGTCAGTCAGCATTCGCGAGCAAGCTCGCTCCCACCGGTACCGTGTCGCCCTTAGTGACCGCTGGCCGCAGGGCCTGCCTTGGCAGCAAACGGCGGCTTGGCGAGCCACACAATCAGAATCAACCCCATGAACCCCCACCCCAGCAACGTGAAGTAATCCACGGTCGACAACATATACGCCTGACTGGTCAGCACATGATCCAGTTGCGCATACGCCGGATTGCTCGCCCCGCCCAGTTGATTCAAGGCCTCACGGGTCGCCGGCTCATAGGTGCTGATGCTCTCGCTCATATAGGCATGATGCTGATCCGCCCGGCGAATCCAGATCCACGTAGTCAACGACGCCGCAAAGCTGCCGCCCAATGTCCGCAGGAACGTCGCCAGACCAGCGCCATCGGCAATCTGACTCGGCGGCAAGTCCGACATCAGGATGCTCAGAGTCGGCATGAAGAACAGCGCCACGCCAATCCCCATGAACAGCTGCACCAAGGCGATGTGCTGGAAGTCCACCTCGTTGGTGAACTCGGCGCGCATGAAGCAGCTCAGACCGATCGCCAGGAACGCCAGCCCGGCCAGCAGGCGCAGGTCGAACTTGTGCGCGTACTTGCCGACAAACGGTGACAGCAGCACCGGCAGAATGCCGATCGGTGCCACCGCCAGTCCGGCCCAGGTCGCGGTGTAGCCCATCTGGGTCTGCAGCCACTGCGGCAGGATCAGGTTGATGCCGAAGAATCCGGCGTAACCCAACACCAGCACCAGCGTGCCGATGCGGAAGTTGCGGTGGGCGAACAGCCGCAGGTTGACCACCGGATGCTGGTCGGTCATTTCCCAGATCACGAACACCGCCAGCGCGATCACCGAAATCGCCGCGCCAATAATGATGAAGTTCGACTCGAACCAGTCCAGGTCATTGCCCTTGTCGAGGATCACCTGCAACGCCCCGACGCCGATGATCAGTGTGATCAGCCCGACGTAATCCATCGGCTGATGGCTGGTGACCACCGGTCGCTTGGCCAGCTGCTGGCGCACCACCATTACCGCGAAGATCCCGATCGGCACGTTGATGAAGAAAATCCACGGCCAGCTGTAACTGTCGGTGATCCAGCCGCCGAGGATCGGCCCGGCAATCGGCGCCACCACCGTGACCATCGCCAGCAACGCCAGGGCCATGCCCCGCCTCGCCGGCGGATAGACCGCGATCAGCAGCGTCTGGGTCATCGGGTACAGCGGCCCGGCCACCAGGCCTTGCAGCACGCGGAAGCCGATCAGTTCCGGCATTGACGTGGAAATACCGCAGAGGAACGAAGCCAGCACAAACAGGATGGTGGCCCACAGAAACAGCTTCACCTCGCCGAAGCGACGGCTCAGCCAGCCGGTGAGCGGCAGCGCGATGGCGTTACTCACGGCAAACGAAGTGATGACCCAGGTGCCCTGCTCCGAACTCACGCCGAGGTTGCCGGAAATGGTCGGCAACGCCACGTTGGCGATCGTGGTATCGAGCACCTGCATGAAGGTCGCCAGCGACAGGCCGATGGTGCTGAGCAACAGGCTGGGCGGCGTAAAAGAGGCGTTATTGCTCATCGCGAATCCTATAAAGCCGAGTTGGCGCCGTGTCTGTTACAGACACAGCCGCCCTTTGTGGGAGCGAGCTTGCTCGCGATGGCGGTCTGTCAGATAAATTAATGCTGAATGACACACCGCTTTCGCGAGCAAGCTCGCTCCCACAAAGGAAGGGGATCAGCGTTGCGCGGTCTTGCTGACCGCCGCGCTGTTGTCGTGGATCAACTGGGTGATCATCGCGTCGGCTTCGGCCAGTTGGCGGTCGTAGACGTTGGTGCTGAACGAGGCCTTTTGTGGCGGTTGCTGGGCCAGTACCGGGCCGCTCTGGTCGTGCAGGTTGACCTCGACATTGGTCGACAGACCGACGCGCAGCGGGTGCTTGGCCAACTCTTCGGCGTTGACGTGAATCCGAACCGGCACGCGTTGCACGATCTTGATCCAGTTACCGGTAGCGTTCTGCGCCGGCAACAGGGCGAACGCACTGCCGGTGCCCGCGCCGAGGCTGTCGATGGTGCCGCTGAACTTCACGTCGCTGCCGTAGATGTCCGACTCGATCTCCACAGGTTGGCCAATGCGCATGTCACGCAGCTGGGTTTCCTTGAAGTTGGCGTCGATCCACAGTTGATCCAGCGGAATCACCGCCATCAGCGCGGTGCCCGGCTGCACACGCTGGCCGAGCTGTACGGTGCGTTTGGCAACGTAACCGGTGACCGGTGCGATCAGTGTGCTGCGGGCGTTGTTCAGGTAGGCCTGACGCAACTCTGCCGCCGCCGCCATCACGTCCGGGTGCGACGAAACCACGGTGTCATCGACCAGAGCGCTGGTGGTTTTCAACTGTTGTTTAGCGTTGGCCAAGGCGTTTTGCGCCGAGGTCAGGTCATCACGGGCGTGGGACAGTTCTTCCTGGGAAATCGCCCCACCAGCAGCGAGATTCTTCCGACGGTTGAAGTTGTCCTGCGCCTTCTGCACTTCGGCCTGTTGCGCATTGACCTGGGCTTTCATTCCATCGACATTGCTGTACAGACCGCGCACCTGACGCACGGTGCGCGCCAGTTTTGCCTGAGCGCTTTGCAGGCCGACTTCGGCGTCGTTCGGGTCGAAGTTGATCAGCACCTGGCCTTCATGAACCAAGTCACCATCGTCGGCGCCGATGCTGACCACGGTGCCGGTCACCAACGGGGTGATTTCCACCACGTTGCCGTTGACGTAGGCGTCGTCGGTGCTTTCGCTCCAGCGCCCGATGAATTCGTGATACGCCCAGACACCGGCACCGGCGAGGGCAACAACAACGGCCAGCACCAGCAGCATCACCTTGCGTTTGCGCGGATTGCCAGTGTCCTGGGCGTTGTCTTGAGCTTGTGTGTTTTCGGCAGTGGCCATGACAAATACCTTGAATTAGTTGTGCGGCGTGGCTGGGGTGGCGTTGGCTGCGGTCAGGATTTGCCCCTGGAAGCCGCCGCCCAGCGCTTGCATCAGTTGAATCGACAGGTCGATCTGCTCGGCATTCAGGTTGGCCAGCTGACGCTGGGCCTGCAGCAATTGCTGCTCGATGCTGAGCACGTCCAGGTAGTTGCCGATGCCGGATCCGTAACGCTGGACGACGGTGTTGTAAGAGTCCTGGGCAATCTCGGTCGCGTGTTGCTGGGCGCCGATCTGCCGGCCGATGTCACGCAACTGGTTGATGGTGTCGCTGACATCGCCCAGGGCTTTCACCAGGCTTTTGTTGTACTGCGCCACGGCGAGGTCGTAATCGGCGTCGCGGGCATCGAGGTTGGCGCGCAGGCGTCCGCCATCGAAGATCGGCACCGAAATCGTCGGGGCAATGTTGAAGAAGCGACTGGCGGAACCGAACATCGCGTCCCCCAACAAGGATTCGGCACCGGCGGAGGCCGACAGGTTCAAGTTCGGATAGAACCGGGTCTTGGCCGAGTCGATGTCCTTGCTTGCCACCTCGACACGCCAGCGCGCGGCGACCAGATCCGGACGACGGCCCAGCAGTTCGGCCGGCAGCACCGATGGCAGTGCGACAGCGCTGGCTTGCAGGACTTTCGGCCGAGCGATTTCGTTGCCGCGATCCGGGCCTTTGCCGAGCAGCACGGCTAAGGCGATTTTCGCGCTGTTCAGGCGCTTTTCGGCGTCGATCAGGCTGGCTTCGGAGCTGGCTTCCAGACTTTGGGTCTGCTGGAACTGGTACTGGCTGTCTATCCCGGAACTCAGGCGACGCTGGCTCAGGTCGAGCATCTGCTTGGTGCGTTTGAGGTCTTCGTTGGCCAGGTCATAAACGATGTGCGCCTGACCGAGATCGCTGTAGGCCCGCGCCACATCGGCAGCGAGGGTCAGTTGCGCAGCCTGACGGTCGACTTCAGCGGCGCGGGCCTGACCGAGTGCGGCTTCCCAGGCGTCACGCTGACCGCCCCACAGATCGAAGTTGTAATTGAAGCCGGCGCTGATGTTGCGCACTGTGGCGTAGGCATCGCCCTGCCCTCGCGGGTCCTGATCCTTGGCCAGACGCGAACGGCTGATGCCGGCGCTGGCGTCGAGGGTCGGATAGCGCTCGGCATCGGCGGCATACGCGGCGGCGCTGGCCTGATGGGCGCGGGCGTCGGCGATCTGCATGTCCGGGCTGTCTTTCAGGGCTTCACGAATCAGGCCGTCGAGTTGCGGATCGCCGAGGCTGGTCCACCAGTCACTCTCCGGCCACGCCGCCTGGGACAGGGTGACGCCATTGAGCGATTGCCCGGTCTTCAGGGTTTTCGCATCGAGACTGGCGCCCTGGGTATCGAGGCCACTGTAGTTGGCGCAACCGGCGAGGATCATCGCCGACAGCACCAGTGTCAGGCTGCTGCGCAAGGTTTTACCGCTCATTGTGTTCACCTAACCGCTGGATGGTGATGGGGTCACCGGCTGCCAGCAAAATTTTCTTGAGGATGTATTCCAGGGTTTTCAACTCGTCCGGGGTCACGGCGCCGGCCAGTTCATTCATGGCGTCAGCGCCGATGTGCGGCAGCCGATCGGCCAGTTGCTGGCCCTGCTCGGTGAGTTTCAGCTGCACCTGACGGCGATCGCCTTCGCTGCGTTGGCGAACCAGGAAAACTTTCTGCTCCAGACGATCGAGCATGCGGGTCATCGAACCGCTGTCCAGCGACAGGTGCCGGCACAGCTCGGCCGGGGTGTCGACGCCGAACTGGGCCATGATGATCAACACCTTGAACTGCGCGGCGGTGATGCCGTGGGGTTCCATGTGGGTGTCGATGATCTTGTCCTTGAGCAAGGCGGCACGGCCGAGCAACAGGCCGAGATGGCAATGCTTGAATTCGTCTGGGGTGAAATGCTTCATGTGCTCACCTAATAACTGCCTAGGCAGTGAATGTATGTCGAGATGTTACTGCCTAGGCAGCGAATGTCAACGCAATAGTTAGGTTGCTTTGTAATTAGTTGACCAGTGGACTGGGTTTTTATGTACGCAGGCGGCCGCCATCGCGAGCAAGCTCGCTCCCCACAGTTTTTGTGGCGTTCACAAATCCTGTGTGGGAGCGAGCTTGCTCGCGATGGGAGCGACTCGGTTTCGGAGGGAACGCGGGCTAGAAATCCCGCTTGTAGAAGATGTCCAGCGAACTGGCCACGCCGCTGGCGGCTTCGAGGTAGACCTTTTTGCTCAGCTTGTAGCGCAAGGCGATGGTGTTGGCCGGCTCGAACACGCCGACGCCGTAACGCAGGCTGAGTTTTTCCGAGATGTTGCCGCTGGCCACCACGCTGGTGGTGTTGCCGCTGCCCTGGGTGTCGAGCTGAAAATCCTGAATGCCCAGGTCACTGGCCAGACTGCTGGTGACCCCGGAACTGCCCATCAGACCCAGACCGAGCGCCGCCTGCGCGAGCATGTTGTTGTCCTCGCCAGTGGTGCTCAGCGGACGCCCCAGCACCAGATAGGACAGCGCCTGTTCCTGGCTCATGGCTGGCTCGGAGAAGATCTGCGTGGTCGGCTGTTCGGCGCTGCCGCTCAGGCGAATACCGGCGATCACGTCATCGGTCTGGCGGATCGCTTCGATGTCCAGATACGGCTGATCGATCGGCCCGGCAAACAGCAGACGCGCGCGACGCACCGTCAGGCGCTGACCATAGGCGCGATAACGTCCGTCGTTGAGCCACAGCTCGCCGCGAGTGTCCATGTTGTCGCCGATGTGCACCTGGCCTTGCAGATTGGCGGTGAGGCCGAACCCGGCGAAGCTCAACTTGTCCTGGCCGACCACCACATCGATGTCCATTTTCATCGCCAGCGGCGGCTTGCCCTCTTCGGTCTGCGCGCCGACGATGATCGTGTCATCGGAGACCTTCACCGTCGATGGCGGCAGTTCGCGCACGGTGATTTCGCCTTTCGGTACCAGCACCTTGCCGGCAATCGCCAGTTCATCGCCGGCCATGGAAATCTTCAGGTCCGGCGCCACTTCAAGCTTGGCGTAAGGTTCGACCGTCACCGGCAATTGCGTACCCTTGAGCGCCAGATCCACCACCAGCGCCTGACCCCGGGCGATGTTGCCGTTCAGACTGCCCTGCCCGCTCTTGCCGCTTTTCCAGCCGCCGTTCAATTGCACGGCCTCACCGGCGATCACCGCTCGCAGTTGCAATGCTTGAAGTTCGATCGGCAACTCCGGCCCGGACACTTCGCCGTCGCTGAGTTGCACGGTGCCGTTGACCAGCGGCGCGAGCAGCCCGCCAGAAATCGTGCCGCTGCCGTTCAGGCGCCCGGTGAGTTTCTCGACCATTGGCACGAACGGCCGCGCCACCGACAGATCGAGTCCGCTGAGGCGGAACGAACCACTGACCGGTTTGTTCTTCGGTAGCGGATTGAGTTGCGCCTGCACCATCAGTTCACCGAGCTTGCCGCCGGCGAAGTTGAGGTCGGTGTCGATGCGTTTCGGCGTGAGTTTGCTGGTGAGCTTGAGGGTCTGGTACGGGAAGTCCAGCCACTGATCCTTTTCCTTCATGCGCAAGGTGCCGCCGCTGGCATCGACGCTGATCTGGCCGTTCGGGCCACTGGCCGGCAGGTCCAGTTGCAGGTCGGCGTTGAGCTTGCCCTGCCAGGCGAAATCCTTCGGCAACCACTGCGCCAGGCTTTCGATCGGGAATTGCTTGAGGTGATAACGCAGCTTCGGCTCCGGCATCAGGCGCTGGTCTTCACCACACAGGCTGGCATTGCCGGACATCCAGCAATGGGCGCCGAAGTTGATCTTGCCGTCGGCCAGACGCTCGAGTTTCGCCGGGTTTTGCAGTTTCCAGTCCTGACCGCCGGCCTGAATGTCGCCACTGGCCAGGCGTCCGCGCCAGTTGCCCTTGTCCAGATTGCCGTCCAGGCCCAACGCCAGTTTCAGCTTCGGCCCGAGCAGGTCGAGATTGAGTTTCTGGCTTTTGATATCGCCCTGAGCGCTGGCGGTCAGCGTGCCCAGCGACGTGTCGCCGGCCTGGATGCCGCTGCCCTTGAGGTCGATTTTCGCCCGTTGTGCGCTGTCGAGGGTAGCGTCGAGGTTGAGGCTCTGCAGGCGGTTGTCCTGGAACGCCAGTTGCGAACCTTGCAGGCCGAGCTTGCCTTGCGGCGCCTTGAGCGTGCCGGCGACATCGACCCGACCGTTGATCTGCCCGCGCAGTTGCGGCCAGAGCTGGGCCAGACGCGCCAGTTTGATGTCGATCTGCCCGGTGAGCCTCTGTTGCAGACTGCCCTTGCCGTTGATGCTGTTGTCGCCGAGGCGGATTTGCAGGGCATTCAGATTCCACTGCTCGCCCGCGCCGTCGGCCTTGGCTTGCAGGATCGCCGGTTGCCCGCGCAGTTTGCCTTTCAGGTCGAGGTCGGCATTCAGGCTCAGGCGCTCGTTCTTCATTTCGCCTTTGCTTTTCAACGGGCCGGCCAGGGTGCCCGGCAACTCCGCAACCCAGTACGCCGGATTGAGCGCCGACAGTTCCAGTGCAGTGTCCCAGGCAATGCCATCGGCGAACTGCACGTTCACATGGCCTTCGGCCTTGCCCTGCCCGGCTTCGAGTTTCAGTTGCGGCAGGAAGATCTGCTTGAGATTGCCGCTGAACGGACTGCTCAGGGTGAACGCTCCCGCCGGCCCATCTGCAGCGGCGGCAAAGTTACCGATGTACTGACCGTCGGTGTAGGAGACTTCGCCCGTGAAGGTACGCAACGTGACCTGCGGCTCGTCGATCTCCGGATAGAGCCGGTGCCACGGAAAATCCAGCCAGTTGATATTGGCCTGGGCGTTAAGGCCTTTGCTCCAGTCGACGTTGCCGGTGAGCTTGAGGCTTTGCTTGTCGTTGGCGGTCAGATCGAGGCCGGCAATCTGTGCACCTTTGGCGTCAACCTTGCCTTTGAGCAACAGCGCCATCGGGCCTTTCTCGGCAGGCAGCGTCGCATTGCCGAGGAGTTGATAACCGTTTTTCAGGTCGCCTTCGCCGGTCAATACCAATTGATTGAATTGCAAGGTGTCCGGCAGATCGGCGCTAGGTTTGAAGGCTTCCGAGGTGATCCGCACCTTGGCCGGCAGGTTTTCCACCAACGGTTGCAGTTCGCCGCTCAACTGGCCGTCGAGGTAGCCACGGCTGTCGGCGTGCAGGTTGAGGGTTTTCAGCAAGTCGCCGTCGACTTTCAGCGCCAGCGTCCACGGTTCGGGAGCCGGCGACGGCAAGGTCAGATCACCAGTGATGTTCAGCGGCCAGTTGCCGGTCGGTTGTAGCAGGCCGGACAGATTCAGGCTCAACTCGTCGCGTTGCAGTTTCACGCTGTCGATCTGCATGCCCTTGGCGGTCCAGTGCGCTGCCAGTTGCAGGCCTTTCAACGCTTCGCTGCCGTTGAACAACAGGCTGCCGACCTGCACGTCGCCCAGCTCGATGGCCACGGGCAATTGCAGATCAGGAAGTTTGATCGGGCCGCTTTCAGTGACTTCTTCGCTCGGCGGGAATTGCAGGCTGACGGTATCGGCTTTGAGCTGTTGAATGCACAGGGTCATGCGCGTCAGGCAAAGCGGCGACCATTCGAAGATCGGTTTGCTCAGTTCGACGCGGCTGGTGTCTTGCTGCCACAGCAGATGATCGGCGCTCCACTGCCCGCCGAGGCGACCCTGAAAGTTGTCGACACTCAAACCCGGCACCAGACCCAGCACCCAACGGCTGCCGGCCTGCGTTCCGAGCACAGCGGTAATACTCAATACAATCAGCAGCACCAGCGACAACAACGCCAGCGCCGAAATCTTCAAACCACGCTTCACAGCTCAGGCCCCATGGAAAAGTGCAGCCGGATGCCGCCATCGTCGTCCAGCGCGTGGGCCAGGTCGAGGCGGATCGGCCCCACCGGAGAAACCCAGCGCACACCGATACCGACCCCGGTCTTGAGGTTCGGCAGTTCGAGTTTGTTGAAGGAGTTGCCCTGATCGACGAAGGTCGCGATCCGCCACTTCTCGGCAATCGAGTATTGGTATTCAACACTGCCGGCGACCATGTAGCGCCCGCCGATGCGGTCGCCGTCGGAGTTTTCCGGCGACAAGCTCTGATAGTCGTAGCCACGCACGCTCTGATCGCCACCGGCGAAGAAGCGCAGCGACGGCGGCACCGATTTGTAGCCGTTGGTAGCGCTGCCGCCGACCTGCACCCGCCCGAGCAGACGGTGCTTGTCGAACACTGTGGTCAGGCCTTTGACCAGCGCTGTGCCGTAAACCAGGTTGTTGTCCGAACCGAGGCCTTCTTTCGCAACCTTGCTTTCGAAGGTCAGGCGATAGCCATTGTGCGGATCGATGCGGTTGTCGCTCTTGAGGTAGGAATAGCTGACGCCGGGCATCAGCAAAGTGCTCAGACCGGAGTCGTCGCCGAGCTGGTATTCCTCGCGCTGCCATTTCAGCGAGATCACCCGCTGCCAGCCGCTCGGCAGTTTGCTGTGCCATTCCGGGCCGAAGGTCAGCAGCTTGCTCAGGGTGTCGGAACCGTCGATGTCCTCGTATTGATAACCACCGGCCCAGCGCAGCTTGTCGGTCAGCGGCGGGTCCAGCGGGATGTCGTAGAACAGGCCGACGTTTTGTCGTGGCGCCGACAGTTCGGCCTCCCAGCCATAACTGTCGCCCTGCGGGTTGACCCAGTGGCGGGTCCAGTTGGCCTTGATTCGCGGGCCGACGTCGGTGGAATAACCGAGACCCAGGCCCATGGTGCGCGGCTTGCGGGTGTCGAGTTTGACGTCCACCGGGATCACGTCGTTTTTTGCGGCGGTCGGCGCGGCGTCGACCCGCACGCCTTCGAAGTAGCCGCTCGATTGCAGGTCGCGGTTGAGTTCGGCGATCAGTTCAGAGTCATAGGGATCGCCGGCCTTGAACGGCACCATGCGTTGCAGCAGGTCTTCGTCGAACGGTGTATCGCCTTCAAAACTGACTTTGCCCAGCGCATAACGCGGGCCGCTTTCATAGATCAGTTCGACGTCGGCGACCCCGGCGCGGGGATCGACCATCAATTTCTGACTGGTGAAACGCCCACTGAAAAAGCCGTAGCGCGAGGCCTGGTTCTGGATTAGGCGTTTGGCGTCTTCGTAACGCCCATGGTTGAGTACCGCGCCGGGCTTGAGCACGTCACTTTTCGGGACTCGAAAGGATTTGAGGGAGGCCGCCGGGCCGTCGATGCGCACGGTCACGTTGCGCAGACGAATCGGCTCGCCGGGATCGATGTTCAGCACCAGGCGCGGTTTTTCGCCGCCCTTGACGTCACTTTCGATCTGCGGCTGGTAATAACCCAAGGCCTGGGCGGCCTTGCGCGCCTGTTCTTCGGCGCCGCGACTGAAGCGCTGCAAGGCTTCTTCGTCACGATCGCCGAGGCTGCCGATATAGCCTTCTATATTGGCCTTGAGCTCATCGTTGGACGGTTTGATCCGCACATCCAATTCACTTTGCGCCAGCGCCGCGCAGCTGGTTAACAGCATGAGCACGCCACTGGTAAATCTTCCTGGAAACTTCATAGGCGCGGATGCTATCACGGGCTTGGGAGCGTGATAGAACAGGAAATGTCTTAGAAAGTTCGATGGTTATCCCGTTGCTGTTTGTAACACCTGCGGGTTGGCGTGGAAAAACACGTGCTCGCGCACCGGGCCGACGGCCACTTCGCCGATTTCCTCATAACCCTGACGCTTGTAGAACTCCAGATACCGCGGGTTACCGGTGTCGAGGATCACGCCTTGTGAGGTTTCATCCACCGCGCACCAGTTGTGCACCGCTTGCAGCAGTTGTTCGCCGAAGTGTTTGCCCTGAAATTGTGGGTGCACGCCGAGCAGCGGCAGCATGTGCACCGAGTCGGTCGGCACGCAGGCCTCAACGGCGGCGTGATATTCCAGATAACGCCGGGTGCAACGGAAACCGGTGCTCAGCACCATGCGCAAACGCCAGGCCCAACTTTCGGTAACACCCAGACGACGTTGCGGCGGCGCGATCAAGGCGATGCCGATCAGGCGATCATTGACCAAAAGCCCGATGGCCGGCAGATCCTGCAGGAAATGCTGTTTGACCAGCTCCCGCACCGTGGCGCGCACCCGTTGTTCATAGCCCGGACGCTCGGCTTCGAACAGGTAAGCAAAGGTCGGCTCGTGGCGGTAAGCCTGATAGAGAAGGGATCGCGCTTCCCGGGAATAGCCGCGGTCGAGCATGTGGATGTCAGCGATGGCGGTTTGGGTTTCAGGCATGACGGTGATTCTCCCTGGACGGGACTCAACAGGCCCCGTTCTTGTTATACGAGCCTTGGGCTGAAGGGATCGTTCCCACACCCGAAAGACATTAGCAGCGCATATGGACTACCGCCACGCTGGCCCAGATCCTACATGTCAGCTAGCATCGCCCTTTTGCCAGGACTGCCGACCATGAAGATCGTTTCCTTCAACATCAACGGACTGCGGGCCCGCCCGCATCAGCTGGCGGCGCTGATCGAAAAGCATCAGCCGGACGTCATCGGCCTGCAGGAAACCAAGGTCCACGACGACCAGTTCCCGCTGGAAGAAGTGCGGGCCCTGGGTTATCACGTTTATTTCCACGGCCAGAAAGGCCATTACGGCGTTGCCCTGCTCTCGCGCCAGGAACCGATTGCCATTCATAAAGGTTTTGCCACCGATGAAGAAGACGCGCAGCGGCGCTTCATCTGGGGCACTTTCGCCGACGCCAACGGCGTGCCGGTGACAATCATGAACGGCTATTTCCCACAGGGCGAAAGCCGCGACCATCCGACCAAATTCCCGGCCAAACAGCGTTTCTACAGCGATCTGCAAGCGCTGCTGGAAAGCCAGTTCAACAATGAACAGCCGCTGGTGGTGATGGGCGACGTGAACATTTCCCCGGAAGACTGCGACATCGGCATCGGCCCGGACAACATGAAGCGCTGGCTGAAAACCGGCAAATGCAGCTTCCTGCCGGAAGAGCGCGAGTGGATGGCCCGCCTGAAAAACTGGGGCCTGACCGACAGCTACCGTCACCTGAACCCGGACGTGACCGACATGTTCAGCTGGTTCGACTACCGCAGCCGTGGGTTTGAAGACGAGCCGAAGCGCGGGCTGCGCATCGATGTGATCCTGGCGTCCCACGGTTTGCTGCCACGGGTGAAAGCCGCCGGTGTCGACTATGAACTGCGCGGGATGGAAAAGCCTTCGGACCATGCGCCGATCTGGCTTGAATTGAGCTGATACTGCAATCACCTCAAATCTACTGTGGGAGCGAGCCTGCTCCGGGCGGCGATCCGACGATAGCGTCTATTCAGTCGCCACTTTCGGCGACTGAATAGACGCTATCGCCAGCAGGCTGGCTTGTATGCTGGTACTTGAAGGGAGGAGGAGGGACTAGGCTGGTTTCTGACTGTTGACG
>NZ_JAOEJU010000032.1 GCF_025447595.1 Pseudomonas koreensis
ATGGTCGAACCGTTCGACAGGGTGACGGTCACCGGCGTCTGCGCCGGGTTGGTCAGCGTGGCGGTGTAGGTGATCTGGCCACCTTCGACCACGGTACCGGTGGCGGTCAGGGTCAGGCCGGTGGTGTCTCGCGAATCGACGATTGTGGTAACGGCCGGTGTCGGGTTCGGCACCAGGTTTTCGAAGTTGCCGCCGGTGGCACCGGTGATGGTGGTGGTGACGGTGCTGCCGTTGTTATAGACGTCATTCGGCGCGGTCGGCACGTTGACGGTGCCGGTAGTCTGGCCGGCGCCGATGGTGATGGTCGAACCGTTCGACAGGGTGACGGTCACCGGCGTCTGCGCCGGGTTGGTCAGCGTGGCGGTGTAGGTGATCTGACCGCCTTCGGTCACGCTTGGACCCGCCGTCAGGGTGACGGTGGTGGTGTCGATAGTGTCGGTGACCTGGGTCGTGGCGGGAGTGGTCGGCGGGGTCACGGTGATGCCGCTGCCGCCGGTGGTGCCGGTGACCGTCACGTCGATCTGGGTCGGGTCGTTATAAACAGTGTCGTTCGGTGCCAGTGGCACATTGACGGTGCCGGTGGTGGAACCGGCCGGAATCACGATCACCGCGCCGTTGGACAGGGTGATGGTCAGGTCGGTCAGCGGCGCCTGGGTCAGGGTCGCGGTGTATACCAGCACGCCGCCGGCTTCGGTGATACTTGGCGTGGCGCTGAGGCTCAGGGTCGACTCGCGCAGGGCGTTGGCGGTGGTGTCGGTGGTCTGGCCACCGGTGGTGTCCTGGGCAACCTGGCCGGCGGAGTTGATGCCTGCGGTCGGGAAGCCAATGGTCGGGTCGACACGGCCGGCGGTCGCATCGAGCATCACGAAGCTGTGGCCACCACCGGCGGCGCCGCCAATCCCTGCGGCGCTCGGGCCGGCTGCGGTGGATTCAAGGGCGGTAGTCGGGTCGACACCCGCGGCGATGGCTTGTTGCAGCTCTTCTACCGACGGCGCGGCTTGCGCGGTGGCTTCGGCCAGGTCAGTGCTGGAATCCGGGGTGTCGGCGCTCCACTGAGTGTCGCGGCCCAGATCGATCGTGCGGCCATCGGCCAGTTCCAGGGACACGGCGCCGGAAACGCCGGTGTCGACCTGATCGCCGGCAAACAGCCGGTCGCCTTCAACGAGTACGCGACGGACGCCCTCTGGGGACACCACGAAAACCTGACCGACAATGCTTTTGACGATGGCAACAACACTGCTCATTGAAGACTCTCCGGGGTGTCACGTTCAGTTGACTTCCATAGATCTGATGGCGATCTGCGCCGATTCAGTCTGGACGTACTTTAAAAAAAGATGAAACAAAGTTGACGCTGCTTTTCGTCAATATTTTGGCTAGATTCTTTCGCTATTAACTTTATGCCAAACTATTGACCTTCTGGGAGCCATCCTAAACAATCGCCCCGGTAATGTCACATTGATATTTATGCGGCGACCTGCCCTTCAGCGTGTGATCCAGTTCCGGTTTTAAACTTTCCGACATACGGTCATTCCGGTTGCCATCTTCCGACGCAGCTCGCCATTTTGCTGTGATTCAAGACAAGAAGTTCTGGGAAATCTTTACCATGCGTTCGCACCTGTTCAAGGCTCTACCCTTCGCTCTCGCCGCGTCTTTCGTACAAGCACAATCCTTACCAGAAGCCATGCAGCAGGCACTGGATGTCCATCCGGAAATCCAGGCAGGCGTGAACAGTCGTTTGGCCGCGGATTATCAGTTAAAGGCTGCAAAAGGTGGATACCTGCCCAAGGTCGATCTGCTGGGCGGTTATGGCCGTGAAGGCACCGACAGCGTCACCACCCGCGCCGCCGGTGGTGGCAATCACTGGGAAACCCTGAACCGCAGCGAGTCGAGTTTGCGTCTGTCGCAGATGGTTTTTGACGGTTTTGCGACGTCCAGCGAAGTCGGGCGTCAACAAGCCACCGTCAACTCCCGCGCCTATTCCTTGCTCGGCACCTCCGAGCGCACCGCGCTGACCGTGGCCCAGGTTTATCTGGATGTGCTGACCCGTCGTGAGTTCGTGCGTCTGGCCGAGGAAAACCTGAAGAGCCACCAGCGTATCTACGACCAGATCCAGCTGCGCACCCAGCGCGGCGTCGGCAGCGGTGCCGACCTCGATCAAGCCGAAGCGCGGATGGCCCAGGCCCGCAACAACCTGATCACCGAGCAGACCAACCTCGCCGACTCGGAAACCAATTTCCTCAGCGCCGTCGGCCAGATGCCCGATCAACTGGAGCGTCCGGCGCCGTTCATGGCGATGATGCCGGCCAACCTGAATGAAGCCCGCGCGCAGATGCTGGAAAACAGCCCGATCCTGCGCTCGGCCGAGTCCGACATCGCCGCTGCCGAAAAACAGTACGAGACCGCCAAGTCGACCTTCTACCCGCGCTTCGACGCCGAGCTGGGCCGTACTGCCGACAACGACCTCGATGGCCAGAACGGTCACAACAACGAATGGCAGGCGATGCTGCGCATGCGCTTCAACCTGTATTCGGGCGGCAGCAACAAGGCGGACCTGGAATCCAAGTCCTACCTGTCGAACCAGGCGCTGGACATCCGCAACAACGCCTTGCGCCAACTGAATGAAGAATTGGGCCTGGCCTGGAACGCCCTGAACAACGCCAACGCCCAGGTGCCGATCGCTCAGCAGTACGTTGATCACAGCACCTCGGTGCGCACCGCTTACCAGCGTCAGTTCAGCCTCGGCGAACGTACCCTGCTGGATTTGCTCGACAGCGAAAACGAGTTGTTCACCGCTTCGCGGCGTCTGGCTGAAATCAAAAACATTCAGTTATTTACTCAGTATCGAATCAAGGCGACCATGGGCGAATTGCTCAAGAGCCAGGGAGTGGTCGCACCATTGGCATCTGTTGTGCAGAACGACGTGAAGCCCAAGGTCCAGCTGCCTGGGATGAATTGAGTTGTCCCTTTTAAACAGTTAAAGAGTGCCGAGCGTGGAATCAGAAGTCAGTCGAGTTCATCTCAGTCATGATCCACGCGCGTTGCACGACGATCCGTTACTGGATGGTCTGCTCGCTCTTTGCATGCTCCACCAGAAACCCGCCAGTGCGGCGATGCTGACCACCGGCCTGCCGCTACCCAAACAACGCCTGAGTGTCGAGTTGCTGCCCCGTGCAGCGGCGCGCGCCGGGCTGCAAGGGCGGGTGCTGCAACGCAAGCTGGAAGAAATTCCGGCGATTGCCATGCCGGCGCTGTTGCTGCTCAAGGATGGCCGCAGTGCCGTCCTGCTCGGCTGGCAGGGTGAGAACGAAGCGCGGGTGTTGCTCAGCGAAAGCGACGGCGGCGAGTCCCTGGTCAGCCGCGAGCTGCTGGCCGACGACTACACCGGCAAAGTGTTCTTCGCCCAGCCCCAGCACAAATTCGACGTCAACCACGGCACGCTGATCCCGCGCGCGCGCTCGTGGTTTCGTGACACCCTCAAGCGTTCGCGCTGGCTGTACGCCGACGCCATCGCCGCCAGTTTCCTGATCAACATCATCGCCATGGCCGCGCCGCTGTTCGTGATGAACGTCTACGACCGCGTGGTGCCGAACCAGGCCGAAGCGACCCTGTGGGTCCTCGCGCTGGGCATCACCGGCGCCTATATGTTCGATCTGATCCTCAAAAGCCTGCGCAGCCTGTGCCTGGATCTGGCCGGCAAGAAAACCGACCTGATCATCTCTGCCACGCTGTTCGAACGCATCGTCGGCATGGCCATGAAATACCGCCCGGCGCGGGTCGGCAGTTTTGCCCAGAACATCCACGAGTTCCAGAGCCTGCGCGACTTCCTCGCCTCGCTGACCCTGACCAGCCTGATCGACCTGCCGTTCACCATCCTGATCTTCATCGTCATCGCGATTCTCGGCGGGCATCTGGTGTGGATTCCGGTGCTGGCCTTCCCGATTGCGCTGCTGATCGGCTACGCGTTGCAGAAGCCGCTGGTGGCAACCATGGAACGCACCATGGCCCTCGGCGCCGAGCGTCAGTCCAGCCTGATCGAAACCCTCGCCGGCCTCGACGCGGTGAAGGTCAACAACGCCGAAAGCGAACGCCAGTATCAGTGGGAACAGACCATCGGCACCCTCAGCCGCCTCGAGCTGCGGGTGAAAATGCTCTCCGGTCTGGCGATGAACATCACCCTGCTGATCCAGCAACTGGCCGGGGTGATCATGATCGTCTTCGGCGTGTACCAGATCATCGCCGGCAACCTGAGCATGGGCGGCCTGATCGCCTGCTACATGCTCAGTGGTCGCGCCCTCAGCCCGCTGGCGTCGCTGTCCGGTCTGCTGACCCGTTACCAGCAGGCGCGGGTGACCATGACCTCGGTCGACCAGATGATGGAGCTGCCGCAAGAGCGCAATTTCGAAGAGCGCCCGCTGAGCCGCAAGGTTCTGCAAGGTGCGATCGAATGCCGCCAGCTCAACTTCACCTACCCGGAACAACAGAACCCGGCGCTGAAAAACATCAACCTGGTGATCCGTCCCGGCGAGAAGATCGGCATCATCGGCCGCAGCGGTTCCGGCAAAAGCTCACTGGCAAAACTGCTGGTCGGCCTCTATCAGCCGGACGACGGTGCGTTGCTGGTGGACGGCGTCGACATCCGCCAGATCGACGTCAGCGAGCTGCGCTACAACATCGGCTACGTGCCGCAGGACATCCAGCTGCTGGCCGGCACCCTGCGCGACAACCTGGTTTCCGGCGCCCGCTACGTCGAGGACGAGCTTGTCCTGCAGGCCGCCGAATTGGCCGGCGTCCACGAATTCGCCCGTCTGCACCCGCAGGGTTATGAGCTGCAAGTCGGCGAGCGTGGGCAGAACCTGTCCGGCGGTCAGCGCCAGAACGTCGCCCTGGCCCGGGCGCTGTTGCTCAATCCGCCGATCCTGTTGCTCGACGAACCGACCAGCGCCATGGACAACACCGGCGAAGAACGTCTCAAGCAACGCCTCGCGGCGGTGGTGGAAAACAAGACCGTGGTGCTGGTGACACACCGGGCATCGCTGCTGTCGCTGGTCGATCGCCTGCTGGTGGTCGACCGTGGACAGATCCTCGCCGACGGCCCGAAAGTGGCCGTCATGGAAGCGTTGAAGAAGGGGCAGATCAGTGTTGCTTAAGTCGGGTTTCAAGGATTCGATCCGCCGCTACTTCAAGGGCTCGGCATCGCTGCAGGGCCAGCCGCTGCCAGAGGTCAACAAGGCCTTGATCGAGGATGCGCCACGTGTGGTGCGCCTGACGATCTGGGCGATCATCGGTTTCTTCGTGTTCCTGATGCTGTGGGCCAACTTCGCCGTCATCGACGAAGTGACCAAGGGCGATGGCAAGGCGATTCCTTCGTCGAAGATCCAGAAAATCCAGAACCTCGAGGGCGGGATCGTCTCTGAGTTGTTCGTCAAGGAAGGCCAGATCGTCGAGGCCGGCGCGCCGCTGGTGCGTCTGGATGACACACGTTTTGCGTCCAACGTCGGTGAAACTGAAGCGGATCGCTTGTCGATGCTGCTGCGGGTCGAGCGTCTGAGTGCCGAGGTCGATGACCGTCCGCTGAATTTCCCCGAGGACGTGCTCAAAGCCGTGCCGGGTCAGGCAAAAAGCGAAGAGTCGTTGTACATCAGCCGTCGTCAGCAACTGCACGACGAAGTCGGTGGTTTGCAGGAACAGTTGATCCAGCGCCAGCAAGAGCTGCGCGAGTTCACCTCGAAGCAAGCGCAGTACCGCCAGCAACTCGGCCTGCAACGCCAGGAAATCAACATGTCCGAGCCGCTGGTGGCCCAGGGCGCGGTGTCGCCGGTGGAAGTGCTGCGACTCAAGCGTGCCGAAGTGGAAACCCGTGGTCAGCTCGACGCCACCACGCTGGCGATCCCGCGCGCCGAATCGGCGATCAAGGAAGTGCAGCGCAAGATTGACGAGACTCGCGGCAAGTTCCGCAGCGAAGCTCTGACTCAGCTCAACGAGGCGCGCACCGACCTGAACAAGGCCCAGGCCACCGGCAAGGCACTGGAAGATCGGGTCAGCCGTACGCTCGTCACCTCGCCGGTGCGGGGCATCGTCAACAAGATGCTGGTCAACACCATCGGCGGCGTGATCCAGCCCGGTAGCGACCTGCTGGAAATCGTGCCGCTGGATGACACCCTGCTGGTCGAAGCGAAGATCCGTCCGCAGGACATCGCGTTCCTGCATCCGGGTCAGGAAGCCACGGTGAAGTTCACCGCGTATGACTACACCATCTACGGCGGTTTGAAGGCCAAGCTGGAGCAGATCGGCGCCGATACCATCACCGACGAAGACAAGAAAACCACTTACTACGTTATCAAGCTGCGCACCGAGCGCAGCCATCTCGGCACTGACGAGAAGCCGTTGCTGATCATCCCGGGGATGGTGGCGTCGGTGGACATCATCACCGGCAAGAAGACCGTGCTGAGCTATCTGCTCAAGCCGATCATCCGGGCCCGGGCCGAGGCGTTGCACGAACGTTGATTGGCCCCTTTCGCGAGCAAGCTCGCTCCCACAGAACTTTGTTGGCACATGGATATGTGTTTACCGAAGTCCCTTGTGGGAGCGAGCTTGCTCGCGAAGGGGTCTGTCGGAACAACATATTCCGTCCGGAAGTGACACAAATGGTCACTCACCGTCCAGTCCATTCCTAAGCAATCGCCATATCGTTATTCGTTAACAGTATTTAAATTCCGCTTCTTATAGCTATAAAGTCAGCCTCCTGCGTACCTGCCGACCAATCGGCGCGCCGCACGACACAAACCAACACGCAATCCAGCGTGAGTTTCTGATCGACGCGCGCGCCCTTGAGCGCGCCGTGCGTGGGAGATTGATTGATGTCCGCAGCTACTGCTACCCCAAGCGCCGCGACTGCCGCGCCGCAAACCTTCGAGATCCGCCCGTTCAGCGGTGCCGTCGGTGCCGAAATCATCGGCCTCGACCTGACCCGTCCGGTCAACGATGAAGACTTCGCCCGCATTCACCGCGCGCACCTCGATCACCACGTCGTGGTGTTCCGCGACCAGCGCATCACCCCGCAACAGCAGATCGATTTCAGTCGCCGCTTCGGCGTGTTGCAGATCCACGTGCTCAAGCAGTTCCTGCTGGCCAATCACCCGGAAATCCTCATCGTTTCCAACATCGTCGAGAACGGTCAGAACATCGGCCTCGGTGACGCCGGCAAATTCTGGCACTCGGACCTTTCCTATAAAGAGCTGCCGAGCCTCGGCTCGATGCTGCACGCCCAGGAGTTGCCGTCCGAAGGCGGCGACACACTGTTTGCCGACATGCACAAAGCCTGGGACAGCCTGCCCGACGCGCTGCGCAAAGCTGTCGAAGGCCGCTCGGCCGCGCATTCCTACACCGCGCGTTACAGCGAAACCAAATTCGAAGGCAACTGGCGCCCGACCCTGACCCCGGAGCAATTGGCTCAGGTCGCCGAAGTCGTGCACCCGGTGGTCCGCACCCACCCGGAAAACGGCCGCAAGGCGTTGTTCGTCAGCGAAGGCTTCACCACCCGCATCGTCGGCCTGCCGGAAGACGAGAGCAAACAACTGCTCGACGAGCTCTACGCCCACAGCGTGCTGCCGCAGAACATCTATCGCCATCAATGGCAGCCCCACGACCTGGTGTTCTGGGACAACCGCTCGCTGATCCACCTTGCCGCCGGTTGCCCTGCGCACCTGCGCCGCAAGCTGTATCGCACGACCATCCAGGGCGACGCGCCTTTCTGATTTGCCGGAGATCCGATCATGTCCAAACGTCTTCCATTCGCGCCGCTGGCGGCGGCCATCGGCCTCGGTTTCAGCCTGATCGCCGGCAGCCTGGTGGCGCCGACCGTGGCCCACGCCGAAGGTGAAATCCGCATCGCCGAACAGTTCGGCATTGTCTATTTATTGCTCAATGTTGTGCGCGATCAGGGGCTGATCGAGAAGTACGGCAAGCAGGAAAGGCTCGACATCAAGGTCGACTGGACCCAGCTGTCCGGCGGCGCGGCGGTCAACGATGCGCTGCTTTCCGGTTCCATCGACATTGCCGGCGCCGGCGTCGGGCCGTTGCTGACGATCTGGGATCGCACCCACGGCAAGCAGAACGTCAAAGCCGTGGCCTCTCTCGGCAACTTCCCGTACTACCTCGTCAGCAACAATCCCAAGGTCAAAACCATCGCCGACTTCACCGAGAAGGACCGCATTGCGGTGCCGGCGGTTGGCGTTTCGGTGCAGTCGCGCTTCCTGCAGTACGCGGCGGCTAAACAGTGGGGTGACAAGGAATTCAATCGCCTCGACAAGTACACCATCGCCGTTCCGCACCCGGACGCCACAGCTGCGCTGATTGCCGGCGGCACCGAGCTGACCGGGCACTTCTCCAACCCGCCGTTCCAGGATCAGGCACTGGAAAATCCGAACGTGCACGTGGTGCTCAACTCCTATGACGTGCTCGGCCCGAACTCGCCGACCGTGCTGTTCGCCACCGAGAAATTCCGCAACGAGAACCCGAAAACCTACAAGGCGTTCGTCGAAGCCCTGACCGAAGCCGCGCAATTTGCGCAGAACGATAAAGGTGCGGCGGCGGACACTTACATCCGCGTGACCAAGGCCAAGATCGACCGCGCCGCGTTGCTGAAAATCATCGACAACCCGCAGTTCGAATTCAGCGTCACGCCGAAAAACACCTACCCGCTCGCCGAATTCCTCTACCGCGTCGGCGCCATCAAAAATAAACCCGAATCGTGGAAGGACTACTTCTTCCAGGACGCCAAACCGCTGCAAGGGAGCTGATCGACATGAACGCCCCATTGCAAGGCCACGCGGCCAGCAACCCGATCGCCACGGCGCAGGCGCTGCTGGCGGTCGACCAGGTCAGCCTCGAATACCGCACGCCGCAACGTGTGGTGCGGGCCACCCACCAGGTCAGTTTCGAAGTCGATCAACAGGATCGTTTCGTGCTGCTCGGCCCGTCCGGTTGCGGTAAATCCACGTTGCTCAAAGCCGTCGCCGGGTTCATTGCGCCGTGCGAGGGCGAGATCCGCCTGCAGGGTCAGCGCGTCGACGCGCCGGGGCCGGACCGGATCGTGGTGTTTCAGGAGTTCGATCAACTGCCACCGTGGAAAACCGTAAAACAGAACGTGATGTTTCCGCTGCTGGCTTCGCGCACGTTGAAGAAAAAGGAAGCCGAAGAGCGTGCGCTGCACTATCTGGAGAAGGTCGGTCTGGCAGCGTTCACCGATGCCTACCCGCACACCTTGTCCGGCGGCATGAAAGCGCGGGTGGCGATTGCCCGGGCGCTGGCGATGCAGCCGAAAATCCTGCTGATGGACGAGCCGTTCGCCGCGCTGGATGCCCTGACCCGGCGCAAGATGCAGGAGGAATTGCTGCTGCTCTGGGAGGAGGTGCGCTTCACCTTGCTGTTCGTCACTCACTCGATTGAAGAAGCGCTGGTGGTGGGCAATCGGATCCTGCTGTTGTCGCCGCACCCGGGCCGGGTGCGGGCGGAAGTGCACAGCCATCAATACGATCTGCACAGCCTCGGTGGCGTGGCGTTTCAGGAGTCGGCGCGGCGCATTCACCGGTTGTTGTTCGATGAAGGGCAGTCGCCGGAAACCGAGCGCGAACTGGATTTCACCGATATCCGCATCGCTTATTGAGCCGCCTGGAGGATTGCCCGATGAGCCATTCATCATCCGTACGTCAAGAATTCGAAAACGATCTGCAACCGCTGACCAGCGTGCCGGTGGAGCGCGAGCTGCCGCTGGGCCAGCGCCTGTGGCAACAGGGCTGGCTGCGCAAAAGCGTAATTCTGATTTTGCTCGCCGTGCTCTGGGAGGTGGTCGCCCGGGTGCAAAACAACGACCTGTTGCTGCCGAGCTTTTTGCAGACCAGTCATGCGCTGTACGACGGCCTGCTCAGCGGCGAACTGCTGGGCAAGGTGTGGATCTCGCTGGTGGTGCTGCTCAAGGGTTATCTGATCGGCATCGTCCTGGCCTTCGCCCTGACCACGCTGGCGGTCTCGACCCAGTTTGGTCGGGATTTGCTGAGTACCCTGACCTCGATGTTCAACCCGCTCCCGGCGATTGCGCTGTTGCCGCTCGCATTGCTGTGGTTCGGCCTGGGGCAGAACAGCCTGATTTTCGTGCTGGTGCATTCGGTGCTGTGGGCGCTGGCGCTGAACACGTATGCCGGGTTTCTCGGCGTCTCGGAAACCCTGCGCATGGCCGGCCGGAACTACGGTTTGAAGGGCATGCGCTTCGTGCTGTTCATCCTGATTCCGGCGGCGCTGCCGTCGATCCTCGCCGGGCTGAAAATCGGTTGGGCCTTCGCCTGGCGTACCCTGATCGCCGCCGAACTGGTGTTCGGTGCCACCAGCGGCAAGGGTGGTTTGGGCTGGTACATCTTCCAGAACCGCAACGAGCTGTACACCGACAAGGTGTTTGCCGGTCTTGCGGTGGTTATCCTCATCGGCTTGCTGGTGGAAAACCTGGTGTTCGACACGCTGGAGCGGGTGACGGTGAAACGCTGGGGGATGCAGCGCTGATTTGTTGCGCTTCTACCGGCCCTCTCGCGAGCAGGCTCGCGAAAGCGTTCACCCAGTCGCCGCCTTACTTCCGGGATGTTTGCTAGCATTGCGTGCGAATCAATCCTGATCGGTCACGAGTGCTCAGCATGCAACTCCCGGACATGAACCTGTTGGTCGCCCTCGACGCCTTGCTCGACGAGGGCAGCGTGGTCGGCGCCGCGCGGCGGATGAACCTCAGTTCGGCGGCCATGAGCCGTACCCTGACGCGGATCCGCGAAGCCATTGGCGATCCGATTCTGGTGCGTGCCGGTCGCGGTCTGGTGCCGACGCCCAAGGCGCTGGAGTTGCGCGAGCAGGTGCGCGATGTGGTCGAGCAGGCGGCGCTGCTGTTTCGCTCAGCCGATGCGGTGGAACTGGGGACGTTGCGCCGGCGCTTCAGCATTCGCGCCAACGATTTTTTCGTCGGAGTATACGGCGGCAAGCTGTTCGATACCCTCGATCAACTGGCGCCGCACTGTGAGTTGCGTTTCGTCCCCGAGGGTGACGGCGACGATGAAGCCTTGCGCGAAGGGCGTATTGACCTGAGTGTCAGCAACACCCGCCCGGTGATGCCGGAAGTCAAAATACAGAACCTGTTTTCCACCCACTTCGTCGGCCTGGTGCGCGAGGATCATCCACTGCTGGATGGCGAGATCACCGCCGAACGCTACGCCGGGTTTTCCCACATCAGCATGTCCCGCCGGGGCATCGCCCGTGGGCCTATCGACACCGCTTTGAATGCCTTGGGGCTGGAGCGGCGAGTGGCGGTGATCGCGCCGAGTTTTCATGCGGCGATGTTCGCCCTGCCGGATTCCGATCTGATCCTGCCGGTGCCCAAGGAAGCGCTGCTCAGTGTGCGACGGCTGGGCTTGAAACTGCGCTCGTTCGACCTGCCGATTCCGCTTCCGACGTTGATGCTGACCCAGGCCTGGCACCCGCGTTTCGACAAGGATCCGGCCCACCGCTGGCTGCGCGAAACCCTCAAGACCTGCTGCGACGAAACCTGGCTGGCGGCCCAACCCTGACGATTGCGTCTGGCACAACTATAAGCTGCCGACAAGTCAATTTTCGTCAGTCGTAAGCCTGACTAATATGCTCCGGTATTTTTCCCTCCGGAGTTTGCTTGCATGACATCCCTGACGGTCACGGCGCCGATTGCCGCTGCCGCTCCGATGGCAGCCGCGCCACCGGTGTTCGGGGCGCGAATCATCATCGGTCTGGTCGGCGTGCTGCTGGCGGTGCTGGTGTCGGGTCTCAACGAGATGGTGACCAAGGTCGCCCTGGCCGACATTCGCGGCGCCCTGAGCATCGGCTACGACGAAGGCACCTGGCTGGTCGCCAGCTACACCGCGACCTCGGTGGCGGCCATGGCATTCGCGCCTTGGTGCTCGGTGACCTTTTCCCTGCGTCGCTTCACCCTGTGCGCCATCGGCGTGTTCACCCTGCTCGGAGTGCTCTGCCCGTTCGCCCCGAACTACGAAAGCCTGCTGCTGATGCGCATCCTGCAAGGCCTGGCCGGCGGTGCGTTGCCGCCGATGCTGATGACCGTTGCCCTGCGTTTCCTGCCGGCCAATATCAAGCTTTACGGTCTGGCCGGTTACGCCCTGACCGCCACCTTCGGCCCTGGTCTCGGCACGCCGCTGGCCGGGCTGTGGACCGAATACGTCGGCTGGCAGTGGACCTTCTGGCAAATCATCGTGCCCTGCCTGATCGCCATGGCTGCTGTTGCATACGGTTTGCCGCAGGATCCGCTGCGTCTGGAGCGCCTCAAGTCGTTCAACTGGAAAGGCCTGCTGCTGGGCTTTCCGGCGATCTGCATGCTGGTGATCGGCCTGCTGCAGGGCAATCGGCTGGACTGGTTCGAGTCGAACCTGATCTGCGCTTTGCTCGGTGCCGGTTCGCTGTTGCTGGTGGCGTTTCTGATCAATGAATGGTCGCAGCCGATTCCATTCTTCAAGTTGCAGATGCTCGGCATTCGCAACCTGTCGTTCGCGTTGATGACGTTGGCCGGGGTGCTGGTGGTGCTGTTGGCGGTGGTGCTGATCCCGTCGAGTTATCTGGCTCAGGTGCAGGGTTACCGGCCGGTGCAGACCGCACCGATCATGCTGCTCGCGGCATTGCCGCAACTGCTCGCGCTGCCGCTGGTGGCGGCGCTGTGCAACCTGCGTTGGGTCGATTGCCGCTGGGTGCTCGGGATCGGTTTGAGCATGTTGACGCTGTCGTGCCTCGGCGGCTCGCAGCTGACCTCGGAATGGATTCGAGACGATTTCTACGTGCTGCAATGGCTGCAGATTTTCGGCCAGCCGATGGCGGTGCTGCCGCTGCTGATGCTGTCGACCGGCAGTATCCAGCCACAGGACGGGCCGTTCGCCTCGGCGTGGTTCAACACCGTGAAAGGCCTGGCGGCGGTGGTCGCCACTGGCGTGATCGAAGCGCTGACCACTTCGCGCCTGCATTTTCACTCCACGATGCTGGTCGATCGCCTCGGCAACTCGCCGCTGGCCGCGAGCAACGACCCCGGCCTCGCCCATCGCCTGCACGAACAGGCGGTGGTGCTGACTTCTTCGGATCTTTATCTGTGCATGGCTGGCGTCGCGGTGGCGCTGATCCTGCTGATTTTCTGGCTGCCGACGCGGATCTTTCCGCCGCGCGCGCCGACCTGACTGAAATAGAAGGTTCTTATGACGACTCAAGCAAAGCAAAAACTCGCGGTGGCTGTGGCTGCTGCGCTGGCGGTCGGTGTGCTGGTGTATCTGGCGATGCCGGGCCTGTTCGGCAAGCGCACCCAGCAGAACACCAACGATGCATTCGTTTCTGCTGACTTCACCCTGGTGGTGCCGCGGGTGGCAGGGTTTATCAAAGAGGTGCTGGTGGAAGACAACCAGCAGGTCAAGGCCGGGCAGTTGCTGGCGCTGATCGATGACCGCGACCTGCGTGCCGCTGCCGAGGCCGCCGATGCGCAAACCCTTGTCGCCCGCGCTCAATTGCAGAACGCCAAGGCCACGCTGGAGCGCCAGACTTCGGTGATCGCTCAGGCGCAGGCGTCGGTGGTGTCGGCCAAGGCTGAGATGGCCTTCGCCCAGCAGGAATTGAACCGCTATAACCACCTCGCCGGCGTCGGTGCCGGCACCGTGCAGAACGCGCAACAGGCGCGCACCCGGATCGATCAGGCCTCTGCGCGGCTGGACACGGCCACGGCAAAACTGGCAGCGGAACGTAAGCAGGTCGAGATTCTGACGGCGCAACGCGATGCCGCCGAGGGCAGTTTGAAACACGCTCAGGCTGCGCTGGAAATCGCCAGTTTCGAGCTGTCCTACACACGTATCACCGCGCCTCAGGACGGCATGATTGGCGAGCGCGCCGTGCGAGTCGGCGCCTATGTGACGCCGGGCAGCAAACTGCTGGCGGTGGTGCCGCTGAAGCAGGCCTATGTGGTCGCCAACTTTCAGGAAACCCAGCTCACCGACGTGCAGCCGGGGCAGGATGTTGTCGTGCGGGTCGACAGTCTCGGCGGCGAGGCCCTCACCGGCCGCGTCGAAAGCATCGCCCCGGCTACCGGCGTGACCTTCGCGGCGGTCAAACCGGACAACGCTACCGGCAACTTCACCAAAGTCGTGCAGCGGATTCCGGTGAAGGTCCTGCTGGATCCGGGCCAGCCACTGGCCGAACGCTTGCGGGTCGGGATGTCGGTGGAGGCGAGCATTGATACCAAAAGCTCGGTGACGTCGGTGCGTGAGGTGACACAGCGATGAAGCACCTTCAGTCCATGACAGTGGTCCTGAGTCTGTCGGCGTTGGCGGCCTGTACCGTCGGCCCGGACTTCCAGAAACCCGAAGCCACCCAGATCGCCGAGTGGGCCAAACCGTCAAAAAGCGCCCCCAGCCAGGCTGTCAGCGAACCCTTGAACGAGCGCTGGTGGGAAGTCTTTCACGACGCGCAACTCTCGGCCCTGACCCAGCGCGCGCTGCGCAGCAACCTCGACCTGCAACTGGCCAGCAGCCGCCTGCAACAAAGCCGCGCCGCCCGTCAGGTGATCACCGCCGACCGTTATCCAGTGACCGCCGCCACCGGTAGCTACGCCCGCAAACGCAACAGCGGTGAAGGCCTGAACGACCCGTCCGGGCACAATGGCGATTCTGCCTTCAACCTGTGGGATGCCGGTTTCTCCGCCTCTTGGGAACTGGACTTCTGGGGCCGCGTGCGCCGGGAAACCGAAGCGGCCGATGCCAATCTCGAAGTCGCGGAAAACGACCGGCGCGGTGTGCTGTTGGCGGTACTCGCGGATACCGCGCAGAACTACATCCAGCTGCGCGGTGTGCAGAACACCCGCGCGGTCACCGAGCAGAACCTCGATGTGGCGCGGCACAGCCTGAAGCTTTCGCAACTGCGCCTCAACGATGGTGTGGCCACCGATCTCGACGTCGCCGAAGCGGCCGCGCAAGTGGCGGCCATCGAATCGCGGTTGCCGGCATTGGAGCAACGTCAGGCGCAACTGATCAACGCCATCAGCCTGTTGATGGGCGAACCGCCGCAGGCGCTGGCGAAAGAGTTATCCACAGATGCGCCGGTGCCACAGTCGCCGCTGACCGTCGCCATCGGCCTGCCGTCGCAACTGGCCGAGCGTCGCCCGGACATCCGCCAAGCTGAGGCCAGGTTGCATGCCGCCACCGCCAACATCGGCGTTGCCAAGGGCGATTTCTATCCGCGCATTACCCTGTCCGGCAATCTCGGCTCGCAAGCCATGCAGCTCAGTGATTTCGGCTCCTGGGGCTCACGCGCTTTCGGCATCGGCCCGCAATTCAGCCTGCCGCTGTTCGACGGCGGCCGCTTGCGCGGCGTGCTGCAACTGCGCGAAGCCCAACAGCAGGAAGCGGCGATCGGCTATCAACAGACCGTCCTGCGCGCCTGGCACGAAATCGACGACCAGTTGACCGCCTACAACGCCAGCCAGCGCCGCCGCGACAGCCTCGCCGAAGCCGTGCGCCAGAACCAGATCGCCCTGCGCACCGCGCAACAGCAATACGTCGAAGGCGTGGTCGACTTCGTCAACGTCCTCACCGTACAAGGCGCACTGCTCGCCACCCAGGAACAATGGGTGGAAAGCTCCACCGGCGTTTCACTGGCGATGGTCGGGTTGTACCGGGCGTTGGGCGGGGGATGGGAGTCGGTGTATCCGGTGGAGGAGATGGCGCAGCGCTGACGCTCGCGCGGAAAAAAAAAAAGCAGGTTGTGCAGCGTTTTGGCTGCTCAACCTGCAAAGTTTTCGATTTTGATTTGCCCGTCAGGAAAGGTAGCGATGATTTCAAGCTCGCCACCCATCGCGCGGATGTAATTGCGCAGCGTGCTGATATACATATCGGTGCGTCGCTCCATCTTCGAGATCGCCGCCTGATTGATGTGCAGGGTCTCGGCAAGTGTCGCCTGACTCAAAGCCTTGGCCTGTCGCAGTTCGTTTAGCGGCATTTCCTTGATGTGTTGTTCGTAGATCGAATCGGCATGTGCCCGGGCTTCGGGTGTCATACGCGCTTCGAATTCGGCAAATTTCTTAGCCATCTTTGTAACCCTCTTTGCGCAATGTATCGAGGTGCTCATCGTACAGTTGATCGGCGAGTGGGACATTGACTTCATACCAGCGATCCTGACCGGTTTTGTCTCCACCGATCAATAGCAGCGCACATCGTCTCGGATCAAATGCATAAAGTATGCGGTACGGTCGTCCGGCATGTTGAACCCTCAGTTCTCGCAGATGGCCATGTCGCGCACCATTGATCGCGCTGCTGTGTGGAAAGCGCAGGCCAGGTCCGAATTGCCCTAGCAATTTGACGCTCGCAGCCACCGAGCTCTGCTCGTTTTCAGTCAGATCTTCCCACCAGTTGCCGAACTCGTCGGTGTATTCGATATCCCAATTCATGGGGGGCGAATATGAGTGTTATGGAATATTCCTTCAAGGTTATATTTTCGATGAGTTGATCTTAGTCATTTCACAAAATTTCGCCAGCCCTTCGGATGAGTGATGGCCTTTCGCTTGACGCTAATCCCCGCTGTCGTAGACTCCGAGCATCCGTCAGGGAGTAACGGTTATGCGGCGTTTTCGTGGTTGGGTTGTCGGATTGACCTTTGTAACGTGTGCAGTTCAGGCTCAAACGCCCGCGCCAGACGATCCGCTGCTGGATAACGGCGGGGCGGCGAATGCGTCGGCCAGCAGTGAAGCGCGCGGGGTGTTGCGGGCGCGGGATCAGGCGACGCTGGCCAGTGAGTTGTCGGGGCGAATCGTCGAGTTGCCGTTCAGCGAGGGCGAGTCGTTCAAGAAGGGCGATACCCTGGCGCGTTTCGACTGTTCGGCCTATCAGGCCCAGTTGAATGCCGCGCAAGCCGCCAGCCGTGGCGCCGGTGAAGAGCTGGCGCACAACCGGCAACTGGCGGCGCTCAACTCCGTCGGGCGTTTTGAAGTGGCCCGGGCCGAGGCCAAGGTCAGCGAAACCCAGGCGCAATCCCAGGTTTATCAAGTCCAGGTCAAACGCTGCAGCGTGGTCGCGCCGTTCGACGGGCAAGTGGTCGAGCGCAAGGTGCAGCGTTATGAGAGCGTGCCGGCCGGTGCGCCGCTGCTCGATGTGGTTGACAACCGCACCCTGGAAATCCATCTGCTGGTGCCGTCGCGCTGGATGGCCAGGCTCAAGCCCGGTCAGTCGTTCAGCTTCGTGCCCGATGAAACCGGTCAGGCCATCGACGCCACGGTCAAACGCCTCGGTGCGCGGATCGATGAAGGCAGTCAGACCCTGTTGCTGGTCGCCACACTCCCCGAAGCCAAAGGCTTGCTCGCTGGCATGAGCGGCACCGCGCGTTTTCCGGAGCTTAAGTGAACGCCCCGGTGAGCGGCGCCGCCGAGCAGGTGTTCGCGCGGTTTCTCGATCTCGAACGGCAGACCCGCGCCGCTCATGACATTTCGCAACTGGCCTACAGCCTGGTCAATGACGGCCAGTCGCTGTTCGGTTTCCGCCATGCGGCACTGTTGATCGCCGGCAAGGTGCAGGCGGTGACCGGCGTCAGCGCAGTGGAGCCGAATGCGCCGTTCGTGGCGTTCGTCGAGCAGGCCGTGGCGCAGTTGTTCAAGCAGGATGTGCTGAAACAGGCGCGGGTGATCACGCCGGAAATGGTCGGCGAATCGATTCAGGCCGACTGGTGCAGTCTGTCGGCCATGCAAGTGTTCTGGCTGCCGTTGATCGACCGTCAGGGTCAGGTGTTCGGCGGTTTGTGGCTGGCCCGTGATCTGCCGTGGAACCCTTCCGAACAAGTGCTGCTGTCGCAATTGGGTGACACCTACAGCCATGCCTGGCTGGCGTTGCAACCGCGCAAGCCATGGCGGCTGCGCTGGACCCGCAAACGCCAGGTGGCGCTGGTCGCCGTGTTGTTGCTCGGGCTGTTGATCCCGGTGCGCCAGTCGGTGCTGGCGCCGGCCGAAGTGGTGCCTCAGGGCGGGCGCGTTGTCGCCGCTCCGCTGGACGGTGTGATCGCCGAGTTTCTGGTCAAACCCAACCAGAGCGTGAAAACCGGTGACCTGTTGCTGCGTTTTGAAAGCACGACGCTGAAGGCTCAGGCCGATGTCGCCGAGCGTGCGCTCGGGGTCGCCGAAGCGGAACTCAAAGCCAATTCCCAGCGCTCGTTCGTCGATGCCGAATCCAGCTCTCGGGTCGACCTGCTGGCCGCCCGCGCCGAACAGAAGCGCGCCGAACGCGACTACGCCCGCGAACTGCTCAACCGCAGCGAAGTGCGCGCCGAGCGTGACGGTATTGCGGTGTTCGCCGATGCCGAGCGCTGGACCGGCAAACCGGTGCAGACCGGCGAGCGGCTGATGGAAATCGCCGACCCGAGCCAGGCCGAGCTGCGTATCGAGCTGGCGGTGGGCGACGCGATCTCGCTGGAGCCGGGCGCCGAAGTCGCGCTGTTTCTCGACAGCGACCCGTTGCAACGCCATCTCGCCACCCTCGAACGTTCGGCCTACGAGGCGCAGCCCACCGCCGGCGGCCAATTGGCCTATCGGCTGGACGCCAATTTCGCCGACGCCCCGCCGCGTATCGGCCTGCGCGGCACCGCAAAAATTTTCGGCGACCGTGCGCCGTTGGCCTTGTACCTGCTGCGGCGTCCGCTCGCCGGGCTGCGCCAGAGCGTAGGCCTGTAAATGACCCTACCGAGCCTGCGTGCCGACCTGCAATTGTCGCCCGCGGCGCCGGCATTGGACGGTTCGCCGCGCTGGACGTTGGCCGACCCGGTGCGTGGGCGCTACTTCAAACTCGGTGCGGCAGCCATGCGCCTGTTGCGCCACTGGTCGCTGGGCGATCCCGAACAAGTGCTGCGCGCCGCCAACCGTGAACCTGGTTTGCCGCTGGACGGCAGCGAGCTGGCGCAACTGCTGGAGTTCCTGCGCGGACATGACCTGATCAGCGCACTCGACGAGCAACAACGCGCCAGTTATCAGCTCAAGGCCCTCGCGCAGCGCCAGAGCCTGTGGACAATCCTGCTGCATCAATACCTGTTCTTTCGCATTCCATTGTGGCGCCCGGACGCTTTTCTCAACCGTGCCTGGCCGTGGCTGGAGCGCTTCGGTCCGAGGGTCCTGCGCTACGGTCTTCCCGCGACGCTGGCGCTCGGGGTGTTTCTGGTGTCGCGGGACTGGCAGCGGTTTGTCGGCACCTTTCCGCACCTGTTCAGCCTCGGCGGCGCGATCGCGTTTGGCATCTCGCTGTTCTTCGCCAAGCTCTGTCACGAGTTCGGTCATGCGTTCATGGCCAAGCGCGCCGGGTGTCGGGTGCAAAGCATGGGCGTGGCGTTCATGGTCTTGCTGCCGATGTTCTACACCGATGTCAGCGATGCCTGGCGGGTCAATGATCGACGCGCGCGATTGCTGATCGGTGCCGGTGGGGTGCTGGCGGAATTGCTGCTGGCGAGCATCGCGCTGCTGGTCTGGTCGTTCCTGCCGGACGGGCCCGGTCGCACAGCGGCGTTCATGCTCGCCAGCGCGACGTGGATCACCACGCTGGTGGTCAATCTCAACCCCTTCATGCGCTTCGATGGCTACTTTCTGCTCAGCGACTTATGGGAAGTCGACAATTTGCAGGGCCGGGCTTTTGCCCTGTGTCGCTGGCGGTTGCGGGAATTTCTGTTCGGCTATGGCGCGCCCGCGCCGGAGCCTTGGTCGCCGACGATGCAGCGGCGTTTGCTGATCTGGGGGTATGGCTCGTGGTTATGGCGTGCGGCGTTGTTTTTCGGGATCGCGCTGGCGGTCTATCACCTGTTCTTCAAGGTGTTGGGGATCTTCCTGATGCTGGTGGAGCTGGTGTGGTTCATCTTTCTTCCGATCATGAGTGAGTGGCGCCAGTGGTGGAGCCGCCGCGAACAGGCTCACGGCCCTCGGGTGTTGCTCAGCAGCCTGGCGGTACTCGGCCTGTTGCTGGTGCTGATCGTGCCGTGGCGCAGTTCGGTCGAATTGCCGACGATGCTCGAGGGCGGTCGCGCCAGTGCCTTGCACGCACCGACGGCGGCGCGGGTCAAAGCCGTGAAGGTCGAGGATGGTCAGACCGTGGCTCAGGGCGACGTGCTGATCGAACTGGAATCGCCGGACCTCGATTCGCGGCAGGCCATCGTCCGCCGGGAAATCCGCATCCAGCAATTGCTGATGCGTCGGCAGGCCGGTCGCAGTGAAACCGCCGCCGACGCCGGCATCGTCGAGCAGCGTCTCGCCGAAGCGGTGGCGGAATATCGCGGCCTGACCGCCCAACGTGAACGCCTGCTGTTACGCGCACCTCACGCCGGCACCGTGCGTGACCTGCTGCCGAACCTGACGCCGGGCCGCTGGCTGTCGAGCAAGGATGCGCTGGCGCGGGTGGTGGAGGACGGCACGCGACTGCGCGGTTACCTGGCCGAAGCCGAGCTGTGGCGAGTCAGGCCCGGCGCCACCGGACGATTTATCGCCGACGACCCTATGCATGCCGCTATCGCGGTGCAACTCAATGAAATCGACACCAACGGTGTGGCCTATGTCGATCAGGAGGCGCTGACTTCCGATCACCACGGGCCGATTGCCGTGCGCCGCGATCAGCAGCAACGGGCGGAGCCGGTGCAGGCGCAATATGGCGTGCGTTTGGCTACGCTGGATCAGGCACCGACCCCGGTGCAGCCGCTGCGCGGCGTGGTGGTGTTGCAGGGCAGCGGCGAATCGGTGCTCGGTGTGGCCTGGCGCCGGATGGCGGCGCTGGGGGTCAGGGAAAGCGGTTTCTAGGGAGCATGAAGATGACGGAAAACCTGGCGGCGGACGGATTGGTGGTACGGCCTTCGCGGACGACTGACGGGCCGTTTCTGCAAAGCCTGTATCAATCGGCGCGGCCGGATCTGCAATGGATCGACGGCGAACAGGAGCAGGTGCAGCAAATCGTTGCCCAGCAGTTTCAGGTGCAGGAGCAGGGCATGGGGGAAAACCATCCGAATGCCATGCACTACATCGTGGAAAAACTCGGCACGGCCATCGGCGCCCTCAGCACCGATTTCGGCGTCAACGAAATCCGCGTGTTGTACCTCGCCTTCATTCCCCAGGCCCGGGGCAAAGGTTACGGGCGAACCGTGCTGCAAGGTGTGCAAAAAGCCGCGCAGCAAGTGCGTTGCCCGGTGGCGACGGTGGTCTGGGCCAACAACCCCCATGCGCGCCAGCATTACCTGGCGCTGGGATTCGCGGTGGAAGAGCGCAATCCGGCAGCGGAGCGGCTGGTGTGGTATCCGCAGGGTTGAGTCAGATGACCGAGTCGATATCGAAGGTGTGCGGCGCGCCGATCCTGTGGCCGTAAAGCGTTGCCAGCAGCGGGTCATCCTCGGCGGCGTCCGGTGCCATGGCCAGTTGTTCCGCTGCGAGGTTTTCCGGATGTAGCTGCCAGCGCGGCAGGCTCTCGGCCAGGCGTTCCGGTTGTTCGGCCAGCGATCCATAGACATCCGTGGCGGTCATGCGCCGGTGCCGGAGAAGGGCCAGCCGTTCACGGGTCGTGCGGATTTTCTCGATTTCACGATTGAGCGCTTCGACGACGTTTTTCCGGGTGCGGACATAGCTGTCCGGCCGTCCCGGCAGGTTGTTGCGCTGGCTGCGCAACTGATCGGTGATGCGTTGCAGGGCGGATTCAACCAGCGCGAACTCCCGCTCGGTGACCAGTGAACGACTGGATTCCTGTGCCTCCTGCCAACGCCGCAACACCGCCCAGCACGCCGGGATGTACGCGCCGGTCATCGAATGATGCCCGGCGTCGAAAATCTGCTTGAGCAACGTTGGCCGATCCGGCAACCCGTGCCGCTGCCGGATCGCCACGTCACAGGCTGCGTGTTGATTGATGGTGTCGCAACCTGGCTCCCACAGAATCGACGACACCTGCTGACGGCCGAACTCCACCGGCATGGCGTGTCGCAGGCTGCCATGATGGTCGTAGGCTTCACCCGTCCAGTTGGTGATGCCCGCGACGAACACCGACAGGCCGAGCGGCACAATCACGAATGTCAGCGCCGCCCCGGCGCCGTATAGGTCGGCCTTGGTGTTCATCCAGCTGCCGGGCACGCTGGGCACCGGGTCGTTGTGGTTAACCATGCGGTGATGCACGAGATCGGCTGCGCCCCTGACGAAATCCGCGTCGCCGGCGCGGGGGGCGCCGTAGGTGTAGAGCTGGATGTTGTAGTTGAACCCGGCTCTTCGGCGCAGCATTTCCGAGAGCAGTAATGTGATCGCACCTCCGAGGCTGTGGCCGCAGATCAGGAGTGTTTGGCCGGTGTAAAAGCGATCGAGGTAACTGACCGCGAAGGCAGCAGCTTTTTTAGCCGCCTCATAGAAGCCACGATGCACTTGACCCTCACCTTCAGAGAATGGCACCTGCAGAGCATCAGCATCGCGTAATCCGTCGGCGACGATCTCGGCGGTGCCGCGCACCGCAATCAGAATGAGTTCGTCGTTGTGGGTAATGAATGCTTGGGTATCGGTGCTGTTTTTATTACCGATATCGTCAAGGAAATGAACGCTGGCCGGGTGTTCCAGATCGCCTGTAGGCGTCGGTCTGTTCATGGGATACAGGTTGGGATCGAACGGTATGATTTCGAGTCGTCTGGAGTAGGGAATATCCTCGTAAAGCGGGTAGTAAGCTTTGGTTTGAGCGCTGTCGACTTTCCACAGTTCTTCACATTTTGCCAAGGAATCACCAAACCAATTGCCTATGCTTGGTTGCAGAGGAAACCCTACTGTTTTTGTTTCTGCGGAGGGGATTTTGGGTTTCTGGCCGAAAGGGCTGTAACTCAAGGTCGCCATTAGTGCGAGCTGGTACAGATTGAGTGCGCAGAACTCCGGGGCTGTGGACAACATTGGACGCAACGATCGGAGCGGGCGCACTTCCAGAACGGTGTGACGCTGCGGCATCAGAGCGGCGCCGAGCTTGCCGTGTTCACGCATGATGGCTGCGCATCCGGAATCCATGGGGTAGTCGCGATATACCTCCGGTGGCAGGTGTGAAACGTGTCTGACCAGATGACGGACCTCAACTTGAAAGTAGTCCCCTCCGTTAGCAACTTCGGGTCGTTCACGCGTGCGAGTGGTATTCGGGTTCAGGTAGCGGGTTGCTTCTGCACGAACCTGAATCTCGGTTATTTTCAGTGGGTAATGTGGTCTGACTTGCAGATATGAATAGAACTTTTCATTACCTTCATACGCTTGATCAAACAGCAGCGATACAGGCCCCGCAAAGTGATTATCCACCCTGCCTCTGCCCTCCGCGTCTAGGCGGCCTGTGTATTTGTAGCCTTCAGAGTCGGTGGCGACATAGGCTAGTCCCGCATAGGGTTTACCCGAGCAGAACTCATCGATGAGCTGGAAACTGGTCCAGTTTCCACCGACAGGACAATTCAACAGACGGCTGCTCAATGGCGATTGCAGATCCTTTTCCAGTGATGTCATGGCGAAACCTCCTTATTCCGTGCATCCGGGATATACAGTGCATTGCTTCCCATCTGGCATTTGAAAGCTGCTGAAGTCTTTGTAGTTGCCGTAACAAAAGGCGTACTGATCCTCAGCGTTGTCGCCCATACAGCGTTTCCATCCATTTGGTACTTTGACCCATGTGTCGCCGATGGCAGGCCTTTCTTCCTTGGCCAACCTGACTTTCAATTCCATGGTCTTGCCCGGTAGTTGTTCAATGGTGAAGGCAGAAAATGTTTTGCCCTGCTCTCGGGTTCCTTGGGCACTGGATGAGGAGCAATCAAGAATCTTGACGATACGGCGGTTGGTCCCCACTGTGCGGAACCACCATTCGCACTGGCTGTAAATGAAGCTTTCACCGGCTTCGTTGAAGGTGTTTTTGTACTGTTCTTCCAGCACATCACGAATGATCACCATGCCTTGATCACCGCTGATGTCTCCCCAGTCCTTGCCATACGCAGAGTTGATTTCCAGGGAGATTTTTCTGATTACCAACGGACACCCCTTAACAATCTTGCGAATCGTGATCTCGGCATCCGGTTTGTAGTCCGTGCGCCACTTGCTGTTGAACACCGGGGCAAGGTTGTCGCGTCTGTCGAGGGTGCAGGTCTGGCCTTTTTCGGGTACGTAATGAACCACTGCGACGTAGGCAAATCCTGGTGGTAGATCGGCTGTGAATTTGAAGGTATTCGGCTGTTTGCCTTGGCAGCCCCCTAGTGCCGCGAAAGCGCCGATCAGGACGATGCTCTTGAGCTGAATCTTCATGAAGGCATCTCCCCGCTCCAGCTCTTCGAAAGCAGGTAAACCCGATCGAAGTGTTCGTCCGGTGTTTCGTCCGGTCGGGGTTGCCAGTGAGGCGCGAGGGCCGGGGTGTGCAGGCTCTGAATCAGCAGAAACTCCAGCCGCTCCGGCGCCAGCCAGCCCCAGGCTTCGGCCTGTGCCAGTCGCTCGCGTAGCCAGATGTGCGGATCCTGCGCACACGCCAGTCCGGCGTAGGCCTGCACATGCTCGGCCAGCAGAAAGCGGTGAGCGTTGGCCAGCCGGATCTCCATGGCGGGCTGTTCGGGCATCGGCAGGTGCAGCCATGGCGGTGAGTCCGGCAGCGAATAGGTGCCGGGTGCTGGGTTGTCGGTGCTTTGCCAATGGGAGCCCTGCCAGTAACACACGCTGATCGCCGGCCCGAGATACGCCGGTAGCGCCTCGATCGGCATATGCTCCAGCGCCCGGCCCAGCACCCGGTTGTCGTGGAAGCGGTACAGCGCCTGATGCGGGCGGGTGCCGGCGAGCAGTCGTTCCTGCCAGTGCCTGACCCAAGTCTTCAACTCGCCTTTGCCTAGGCTGGCGAGCCAGCCCCAATGACTGTCGGGTCTGTCGAACAGGGCATCGAGGCGACGGTCGTCGGGCTGGTCGAAAGTGAACAGGAACGGGCCGGTGTCCGCCAGTTCGGCGACCACGGTTTCACCGTAGACGCTGGCGTACTGCTCGTAACGGCTGCTTTTCAGCCAGCGCTGGCGCATGTCGCGTTCGTTCTGCGAGTCGAGTACCAGGCACAGGAGGCGATCCGCCCGGTGTTGCTCGATCAGCCAGTGCAGCACAAAGGATTGGCTCATGCGGCGGCTCCATCGATCATGCACGATCCTTCTCGACAGGCTTCGCAGATAGGGCAGAAATCTGCACCCAGCGTTTTGCTGTCGACCATCAAGGCGATTTGCGAGGGCGCTACCAGTGGCGGCAGAGGCGTCGGTGGCGCCAGGTCTTCAACGCTGTCGGGCAGCAGAATCGGCGCGCGTAAAAAGGCCGTCGGAGTACCGCCGATCAGCAGGTCGCTGCTACCAAAGAGACCACCGTGATCAAGCACAAAATGCTCGCCACCGACTTTTAGACTGATGCTTTTTCCGGCCTCCAGTACCAGATGCTCGCCAGCGCTCAAACACACCGGCCCGGCCGCTTCGACCGTCAGTGACTGACCGATCCGTGTGTGGCTGTTCTGGCTGACATGCAGGTAGTCGCTGGCCTTGAGATGGGTCTTGCGATCACCGGTAATGGCGCGCTGCTCTTCTGCGTGGAGCACGCTGACGCTGTTGCCCTTGATGGTTTCCCGGCGCTGGTTGCCGATGTCCAGGTGACTGTCGTGCTCGATCTTCTGCTGCAGATCGCGCTGGGCGCGCAGATAGATCAACTCCTGACCGGCGCGATCCTCGATCATCAGCTCATTGAAACCGCTGCTGTCTGGTGAGCTGCGGGAGCGAAACACACTGCGGGTCTTGTGCACCGGCAGCTCATAGGGCACCGGGTTGGCGCTGTTGGCCAGGCAACCACTGATCACCGGTTTGTCGGGATCACCGTCGAGAAACGTCACCAGCACTTCCATGCCCACCCGCGGAATGATCACGCTGCCATGGGCATTTCCGGCCCAGTTCGTGGTGGTCCGCAACCAGCAACTGCTCTTGTCGTTGTGTTGGCCTTCGCGGTCCCAGAAAAACTGCACCTTGACTCGGCCATAGGCGTCGCAATGGATTTCTTCGCCTTCCGGGCCGGTGACCACGGCGGTCTGGGTACAGCCGATGGAGGGTTTGCCGTAGTGCAACGGCGGGCGATAGATCGCATCCCACGTTGTGGCTTCGAAATGGTTGCGGTAGCCCTGGACGAAGTCGCTTTCATCCTTCAGGACGATATCGCTGCCGCTTTCTTCGAGCACTTGAGGCTGTTTGCCCTCGTGTTTGATTTCGGTCAGCAGCCAGAGGTCGTTCAAGGCCGGATCGGGGTGCCCGGACAACGACAGAAAATGCCCCGACACCAGCGCCGGTTCGTTACTGTCGCCCGAGCCCACGCGTTCATCGCTGCGATGGCGTTCCAGGATCCGTCGAGCGAGCAGTTTGCCGTGCTCTCGCTCGAGGATTCGTCCCGGATGGGCGTAGTCCTCCAGATCAGGTTGGCGGTTTTCGTTCGGTATTCGTGCGTCTGATTCCAGCGCGATGCGCGCCCTCTCGAAATCGTAGGCGCGCCGACTGGCGCGACTAGTACGGGTATTGAGCCCGCAATCGAAACGGTGGATCACCGGCCTGTCGGCCACCATCGCGTTGCGCAGTTTGAACAGGGTCGGCCGGGCCAGTCTGGGGAAGACGGTCTGGTCGTCGCCAAACACCAGCAGGTGCCTGTCGAGGCTGTGGCGGAAGTGGTAATGCAGACCGTCTTCCTGGCACAGACGCTGGATGAAGTGCAGGTCGGACTCGTTGTACTGCACGCAATATTCACGATCCGGCAGGGCCTGGCCGATCTGGAACCGGTAGCCATCCGCGTGTATGCCATGTTCCTGAAGGATCTGCCCGATGATTTGCGCAACGCTGCGGTGCTGAAAAATCCGCTGATTAAAGCGATGACCCAGATTCGCCAGCCATGGCGCGAGGGTCAGGTGGTATTGCGTCAGCCGGTGCCCGATATCGTCCCTTCCGATGTGCCGAATCTGTCCATGAACGCCATGGCCGTGGTCATCGAAGGCCAGAAAGGCCTGCCGGTGCATGAGGCCGGGCAGTTCGATGTCCGGTCTCGGGCTGACCAGTTTGACGTCGAAAGAGTAAGGCTGGCTGATGGATTCGGTGCCGGTGAAGGACAGCACCTGCAGATCGTGTTTAAAGGCGTCGGTGATGAGGCGCAAACGAGCATTGGCATTGAACATCCGTTGTTCCTTGTCCTGTGACAGATTCGGAACAACGCTAACAAGATGACCCACGAATTTATGTCGGACGTTTCCCAATAAATTCGGTTTAAAGGCCCGGATTACAAAGGCTGTAGCCGTGGCCTACAGAATCGCCCTACAAGGTTTTGCAGGGTGGCGAATCAGTTGAAGGAAATGCAGAAATAACCCAATTGCGGATCCCGCCCCATCGCCGGCACCCGTGACACGAAAATGTCCTCGACCCGGCCGAGTTCCGGCAGCTCCAGCGCGCATAAACCGTCGACGAACCCGGTCGGCACCAGGCTGTTGAATTCGAGGCAGAAGGGCATGCGCTCGCTGTAGCGGGTTTTTGCCGCGGGGACCTCATCAAGGTGCTCGATCCGAATCGGCAATGCCGTGCCATCGGGCAGGTACAGCGTGCGTTGTTGTCCGAGCAACGGCTGGACGTGTTGAATCTGAACCGCTTGCAGCATGGTCTGACTCCAGTGAAAAAAGAACGGCCGGGGGCCGTGAAGCCCCCGGCGTTGGCTCAGTTGCGCGACGGGAACAGGCCGTTCAGGGCAACGCTGAAGTTGAGAACCAGGGCCGGGTTCAGGATCGGCAGTGGCTGGCTGCCGCCGGTGGAGGAAATGTCACCGGTGACGGTGGTGGTCACGCCTTTGAGCGGCACCGGTGTGGCGCCCTGGGCGTCGGAGTAAATGTTCGCGGAACCAGGGCCGCCGCCGGACGCGCCGATGTACGAATTGGTGGCGGTGGGCACGGTTGCCGGATTGCTGGCGGGTACTGCCAGCGACAAGGCCGTATTGGCGGTGAGACCGGTCATTGCGTGGGTGTGGTTGGGCATGTTGGCGATGGTGGCGGTGACGTTTTCGGTGCCGTACACCTGACCAATGACGCGTGGCGTCAGGCCCAGCCCGTTGCCTTGTGCGACGGGCACGCGACCTTGCAGGTTGGGCAGTTGAAAGTTGGTCGTGCCATTGCCGCCGTAGTAAGTGCCCAGCAAAGCGAACAACGCCTGGTATTGTGAGATGCCCAGAGTTTGCCCGTTGCACAAGGCCCAGCCACTCGGGGCGAAGTTGAAGGCGAACGGTTGAATCGTACCCATAAAGACTTCCATGGTTCCTCATCCTTCTGTTATGTGGTCGGCGCGCCGCGCGGTCGCCCTGGTTGTCGGGCCGGTCGAAACGTTGTGCTGACTCCTTCCTTTTGCGCGGGCAGGTCTCGCCAAGCCGTAGCGTAGACCCGGATCGACGGACTTGCCGGACGTCGTCGTGGCCGCGCGTCGACTTCGGCGCTGGCCTACAGTGTTCGCAGTAAAGGACGCAGTTTTTTGCCCGAAAATGCTGAGGGGAGGTTGATGGAGTTCCTTCGCGAAACGCCGCTGGGGGATACCCAGGACCCGTTCGCCGCACCGAATGCCGGTGTCCGGCGCCTGTTGCGCTGGGCGCGCGAACACTGGTTGATACCGATCCTGCTGCTGGCTACCGTGGTACGTTTTTATGACCTGACGGCCGCCGCGATCTGGGGTGATGAAGGTTCGAGCCTGCTGCTGGCGCGCTATCCGCTGGACGGGATCTGGACGCACGCCGCGTTCGATGTGCATCCGCCGCTGTACTTCATGCTGCTGCACGGCTGGATCGGCGTGTTCGGCGACGGCATTCTGGCCGTTCGCAGTTTCAGTGCGCTGGCCGGCATCGCCACGGTCGGGCTGGGCGTGAGCCTGGTCGACCGGCTGGCCACCCGCCGCGCCGCAATCATCGCCGGGGTGTTGCTGGCGCTGCTGCCGACGGCGGTGCGCTACAGCCAGGAAGTGCGCATGTACGCGTTGCTTGGTTTGCTGCTGATCGGCGCGACGCTGGTGCTGGTCAAGTGGATCAGGCGCCCGCAGCGTCATCGCTATCTGCTGATCTACGCGCTGCTGATGACCGCTGCGTTGTACACCCACTATTTTGCCGTGCTGGCGGCGTTGAGCCACTGGCTGTATCTGGGGCTGATCCGGCTGTTGCCGGGTTATCGCCTGCGGCATCTCCAGCGCAAGGACTGGTGGCTGGCCAATCTGGCCATCGTCGTGCTCTACCTGCCGTGGTTGCCGAACCTGATTGACCTGCTGCAACACATGGACGCGCTCAAGGCCGGCGGCGATGTGGGCTGGGAAGATCCGGTGACCCTGTCTTCGCTGCCGTCGATGATCTGGCTGTGGCTGATCCAGGATGAGGGCGAGCAGTTGCCGTTGCTGCTGTTCGGGGGTGTGCCGTTGGCCTTGCTGGTGCTGGCGGCTGTCGCCGTCGCCCGGGATCGCAGCGTGAACCATGGCAGCGTCCTGCTGGCGCTCTACACCGGCGTGCCGTTGTTGCTGGTGTTCGCCGTGTCCTTTATCACGCCGGTGTTCATCGAGCGTTACCTGACCGCCTACGCGCTGGGGCTGCCGATGCTGGCGGCGCTGGGCATCGACCGCCTCTACACCCGAGTGCGCGTGCTGGCGGTGGCGGTGCTGCTGGCGCTGGTCGGAGTCGAGATGGTCGGGTTAAACACTAACACCACGGTCGACCGCAACGACCAGTTCAACATTATGGTCGATTACGTCAACCGACACTTCGCCAGCGGCGACCGGATCGTCACCAGCGACATGCTCTGGTACCTCAGTTACGTCTATTACAACCGCACTGACGCTCAAGTCCGGCTGTTTACGCCGCCCACCACCGGAGGTCGTTCGACTCGGCCGAACCACTACGGCTTCGGCACGCTGGTATCCGACGAGATTTATCTGGATCGGCTGAGCGAACTGCCGCCAGGCAGTGCCAGGGTCTGGTTGATTGGTGATCTGGACGCGGAGGTGCCGGACCCATTCCTGCCCTTGCCTGCGACTTGGCAGTTGCAGGATCAGGTGCAGGCAGGCGGGGCGAAAGCGCGACTTTTTTCGTTGCAGACGACCGAAGGATCAGGGCGAAAGTGACTTAAACGGTTCACCACTTTATTCGCGATAACGGTGGGTTTTTTAAGTCTGTTTTGCTCTTTATTGATATCAAAACACTACTAGTCGAAAGGGTATTGTTGGATTACGCTCGACAGACAAAAGGACTTACAAATACGGTGAAGGGATTGCAGCAGTTCCACTTTATCTCCGGCTTGCCGCGCTCAGGTTCGACCCTCCTTTCTGCGATCCTTTTGCAGAACCCGCGCTTTCATGCCGGCATGACCAGTCCGGTCGGCGCGCTGTTCTCCGGTGTCCTTGAACAATGCAGCGCCGGCAGCGAATTCGGCGCGGTGATCGACACCGACATGCGCCGTCGCCTGCTGCGCGGCCTGTTCGATTCCTACTACGCCGACAAGGCCGACAAACCGGTGGTGTTCGACACCAACCGCCAGTGGAGCTCGCGCCTGCCGGCGATCAATGATCTGTTTCCCAAAGCCAAGGTCATCGCCTGTGTGCGCAACGTCGCCTGGGTGATGGACAGTCTCGAGCGGCTGTACCGCGCCAATCCTTTCGAAAACACCAAGCTGTTCGGCGATGCGGTCGAGCGCAACACCGTTTACAGCCGCTGCGAAACCCTGGCCCAACGCAACCGTCTGGTGGGTTTTGCCTGGGCAGCGCTCAAGGAAGCTTATTACGGCGAGCACGCCGAGTCGCTTCTGATCGTCGATTACGACCTGCTGACCCAGGCCCCGGAGCGGGTGCTGCGGCTGGTCTACGACTTCATCGGCGAACCCTGGTTCGAGCACGATTTCGAGCACCTGGCCTATGACGCGCCGGAGTTCGACCAGGCCCTGGGCGTTGCCGGTCTGCACAAGGTCAAACCCAAGGTCGCCCTGGAGTCCCGGCGCACGATCCTGCCGCCGGACCTGTTCAAGCAATACGCCGATTTGTCCTTCTGGCTCGATGGCTCAGCCAGCGCTGCCAATGTCATTCGTATGAAGTCCGACGCCGCGATCAGCTGATCGCGGCGTTTTTCATTGATGCGTCAACAACTGTGTTCGAGTCCGGGTGAGCAACATGTGGTGGAGCAAGCAGAAGTCGCGGGTTACCGAAGGCCAACGGACGCTGGCGGCGCCCATGATCATGTCGCTGGAACCGCGCATGCTGTTCGACGGCGCCGTCGCGGCCACCGTGGCCGACACCGCCGCGGCCCAGCCCGACAGCCACCCCACTGCCGATGCGGCCAAGGCGCCGACCGCCGATCATCCGGTGGCGAGCAAAGACACCCACGGCCAGGCCGATGCCACGCCCGCCGCCAGCCCGGTCGCGGTGCCGGGGCAGAGCGTGGTGTTCGTCGATGCCCGGGTCAAGGATGCCGACAGCCTGCTCAAGGGCGTGGCCCCCGGCACACAAGTGGTCAAGCTCGATGCCGGCAAGGACGGTTTGCAGCAGATCGCCGATTACCTCGACCAGCATCAGGGTGTGAGTTCGGTGCAGATCATCGCCCACGGCAACGCCGGTGACCTGTGGTTGGGCAACAGTTACCTGTCGGCCGACAACGTTGCCCAGCGCAGCGCGATCCTGGCGGAAATCGGCAAGGACATGAACGTCGGCGGCGACATCCTGATCTACGGCTGCTACACCGCCGAGGGCGATCGTGGCCTGAGCTTCGTCGACTCGCTGGCGCAATTGACCGGCCGCGACGTGGCCGCCTCGAACAACCGCACCGGGGTAGGCGGCGACTGGGATCTGGAGATCGCCACCGGCAACATCGAGAGCGCCAACGTACTGTCGACCCAGGCGATGAGCGAATACCAGTGGGGCCTGGCCACCTGGACCGCCACCAACAACGCCAACACCGGGGTCGGCTCGCTGCGCGCAGCGCTGGCGTCGGCGCAGAACGGCGACATCGTAACCTTCAGCAGCGGCATGACGGTGCAGCTCACCTCGGAATTGCTGATCAACAAGAACATCACGGTCGATGGTGACCTGAACAACGACGGTGTCGCCGACGTTACGCTCGATGGCCAATACCGGACCCGAGTGGTGGAAATCACCTCCGGCAGTACGGTGACCCTGGATGGTCTGGTCATCACCCGGGGCCTGGTTTCGGGCAACGGCGGTAATGGCGGCTACGGCGCAACCGGCGCCATGGGCGGGGGGATTTTCAACGCCGGTATCCTCACGCTGAACAACGTCTCGGTTACCAGCAACGCGGCGGCCGGTGGCGGTGGCGGTGGCGGTGTTACCAGTACCTACTCCGGCGGTGCTGGTGGTGGGGGTGGTGGTCTCGGTGGCCAGGGCGGCGGTCACGGCGGTTCTACCGGATCGGGGATTGGTACTTATGGTGGTCAGGCCGGCAGTGGCGGGGTCGGCGGTTATGGCGGCGGCTTTGACGCAACGAACATGGGCGGGCGTGGTGGCGCCAGCACTGGCGGTGCTGGTGGGCTGGGTACTTCCAACTACAGCAACGGCGGCAATGGCGGCACGGCCAGCAATGGCACGATTTCCATCGGCGGCGGCGGCGGCGGGGCGGGCTGGGACAAGGTCGGCGGCGCGGGCGGTAATGCCGCTGGCGGCATTTACAATGCCTCGACCGGCACCCTGAAAATCGTCGGCACTTCGGTGATCAGCAACAACCTCGGCGCCGGTGGCGGCGGCGGTGGTGGTGGCGGTTTTGGCAGCAACGCTTCCAACGGTGGCATCGCCGGGCGCGGCGTCGGCGCCATCTGGAACCAGGGCGGCACGGTGCTGATCACCGCCGCCAACTTCGCCACCATCAGCGGCAACGCCGCCGGCAGCGGTGCCGGTGGTGTGGCATTGGGCGGCGGCACGAACGGTACGTCACCGACCGCCGTCGCGGCGATTTTCAACAATGGCGGCACGCTCAACACTGCCTACGTGGAACCGCCGACCGCGACCATCGTGATGTCGGACACGGCCCTGAAAATCGGCGAAACCTCGCTGGTGACCATCACCTTCAGCCGGGCAGTCACCGGGTTTACCAACGCCGACCTGACCATCGCCAACGGCACGCTGACATCGGTCAGCAGCAGCGACGGCGGCCTGACCTGGACCGCGACTTTCACGCCGACCAACAACATTACCGACAGCACCAACCTGATCACCCTCGACAACACCGGGGTGACCGCAATCAGCGACGGCGTGGCGGGTGTCGGCACGACCAGCTCGGTCAATTACGCGATCGACACTGCACGGCCGACCGTGACTATCGTGATGTCCGACACGGCGTTGAAGATCGGTGATACCTCGCTGGTGACCTTTACCTTCAGCGAGGCGGTGACCGGCTTCACCAACGCCGACCTGACCATCGCCAACGGCACGCTGAGCGCAGTGAGCAGCAGCGACGGCGGCATCACCTGGACCGGAACGTTCACCCCGACGGCCAGCATCACTGACACCACCAACCTGATCTCCCTGGACAAGACCGGTATCGCTGACCTGGCCGGCAACGCCGGCAGCGGCACGACTGATTCGGCCAATTACGTCATCGATACCGTGCGGCCGACGGCGACCATTGTGGTGGCCGACGCCAATCTGGCAGTGGGTGAAACGTCGTTGGTGACCATCACCTTCAGCGAAGCGGTCAGCGGCTTCACCACCGCCGACATGACAGTGGCCAACGGCACCCTGACCGGCCTGAGCAGCAGCGACGGCGGCATTACCTGGACCGCCACGCTCACGCCGACCAGCAGCATCACTGACACCACCAACCTGGTCACCCTGGACAACACCGGAGTCGTCGATCTGGCTGGCAACGCCGGCAGCGGCACCACCAACTCCAACAATTACGCCATCGATACCGTACGCCCAACCGCGACCATCGTGGTGGCCGACAACGCCCTGAAAGTTGGCGAAACCTCGCTGGTGACCATCACCTTCAGCGAAGCGATCACCGGTTTCACCAACGCCGACCTGACCATTGCCAACGGCACCTTGACGGCGGTCAGCAGCAGCGACGGCGGCATTACCTGGACCGCGACGTTCACGCCGACCGCCAGCATCACCGACGCGACCAACCTGATCACGCTGAACAATACCAGCATCGCTGATCTGAACGGCAACGCCGGCAGCGGCACCACCGACTCCAACAACTACGCCATCGATACCGTGCGCCCGACCGCAACCATCGTGGTGGCCGACAACAACCTGCGGATCGGTGAAACCTCGCTGGTGACCATCACCTTCAGCGAAGCGGTGAGCGGTTTCACCAACGCCGACCTGACCATTGCCAGCGGCACGTTGAGCGCAGTCAGCAGCAGCGACGGCGGTATCACCTGGACCGCGACGTTCACCCCGAGCGCCAGCGTCACCGATACCACCAACCTGATTACCCTGGACAACACCGGCATCGTCGACCTGTCGGGTAACGCCGGCAGCGGCACCACCGATTCCAACAACTATGCGATCGATACGGTGCGGCCAACCGCGACCATCGTGGTCGCCGACAGCAACCTCACGGCCGGCGAAACCTCGCTGGTGACCATCACCTTCAGCGAAGCAGTGAGCGGTTTCACCAACGCCGACCTGATCATCGCCAACGGCACGCTGACGGCGGTCAGCAGCAGCGACGGCGGCATTACCTGGACGGCAACGTTCACGCCGAACGTGGGCGTCAACGACGCGACCAACCTGATCGTGCTGGCCAACACCGGCATCGCCGACCTTTCGGGCAACGCCGGCAGCGGCACGACCAACTCCAACAACTACACCATCGACACCGTGGTGCCGACCGCGACCATCATCGTGTCCGACCCCAGTCTGAAGATCGGCGAAACCTCGCTGGTGACCATCACCTTCAGCGAAGCGGTCACTGGTTTCACCAACGCCGACCTGACCATCGCCAACGGCACGCTCAGCGCGGTCAGCAGCAGCGACGGCGGCATTACCTGGACGGCGACCTTCACGCCGACCACCAACATCACCGACGCCACCAACCTGATCACGCTGGACAACTCCGGCATCCAGAACCTGTCGGGCAATGCCGGTAGCGGCACCACCGATTCGAACAATTATTCAATCGACACGGTGCGTCCGACCGCCACCATCGTGGTCGCCGACACTGCACTCGGCGTCGGCCAGACCAGTCTGGTGACCATCACCTTTAGCGAAGCGGTAACCGGTTTCACCAACGCCGACTTGACCATCGCCAACGGTACGCTGAGCGCAGTGAGCAGCAGCGATGGCGGAATTACCTGGACAGCCACCTTCACCCCGGCGGCAGGGATCACAGACACCACCAACGTCATCACCCTGGACAACACCGGCATCTCCGATCTGGCGGGCAACGCCGGCACCGGCACCACCGATTCCAACAATTACGCGGTCGACAGTCAGCGTCCGACGGCGACTATTGTCATGACCGACAGCGACCTGCGGCCCGGCGAAACGGCGCTGGTGACCATTACCTTCAGCGAGGCGGTCACCGGTTTCGACAATTCCGACCTGAGTGTCGCCAACGGCACCCTGAGCAACGTTTCGTCGAGCGACGGTGGCATTACCTGGACGGCCACCTTCACGCCGAACATCGGCGTCACCGACCTCACCAACCTGATCGTCCTGAACAACACCGGCATCACCGACCTGGCGGGCAACACCGGCACCGGCATCACCAGCTCGGCTAACTACCAGGTGCAGACCCAGGTGCCGACCGCCACCATCGTGGTGGCCGACACTTCGCTGAAGGCCGGGGAAACTTCGCTGGTGACCATCACCTTCAACGAGGCGGTGAGCGGTTTCGACAACAGCGACCTGACCATCGCCAACGGCACGTTGAGCAACGTCAGCAGCAGCGACGGCGGCATCACCTGGACCGCGACCTTCACGCCGACCAACAACATCACCGACAGCAGCAACCTGATCACCCTGAACAACGCCGGGGTGGCCAACCTGTCGGGCAACAGTGGCGTCGGCACCACCGATTCGAATAACTTCGCCATCGACACCGCGCTGCCGACCGCCACCATCGTGGTCGCCGACAACCGCCTGGGCATCGGTGAAACCACCACCGTGACCATTACTTTCAGCGAAGCGGTGAGCGGGTTCGACCTGTCGGACATCAGCGTCGCCAACGGTTCGCTGTCGAACCTGACCAGCAGCGACGGCGGCGTGACCTGGACGGCGACCTTCACGCCGACAGCCAACGTCAACGACCCGACCAACCTGATCCTGATCGACACCGCCGGTGTCCAGGATCTGGCCGGCAACCTCGGCGCGAGCATCGCGATTTCCAACAATTACACCCTCGATGCGACCCGGCCGACGGTGAACATCGTGGTTGCCAACCCGCACCTGGGCATCGGCCAGAGCACTACGGTGACCTTCACGTTCAGCGAGGCGGTGAGCAATTTCGACCTGTCCGACCTGAGCGTGACCAACGGCGACCTGAGCAATCTGACCAGCAGTGACGGCGGCAAGACCTGGACCGCGACCTTCACGCCGACTGCGAATGTCACCGACCCGAGCAACTTCATCGCGCTGGACACCAGCAACGTCACCGACCTTGCGGGCAATGCCGGCAGCACGGTGGCGGTGTCGAACAACTACGCCCTCGACAGCGAACGGCCGACCGCCACGGTGGTGATCGCCAATCCGAACCTGGGCGTCGGCCAGACCTCGCAGGTGATCATCACCTTCAATGAAGCGGTGAGCGGTTTCGACCTGTCGGACCTCAGCGTGGCCAACGGCACCTTGTCCAACCTGAGCAGCAGCGACGGCGGCAAGACCTGGACCGCGACCCTGACGCCGAACGCCAACGTCAACAGCGCCAGCAATGAGATCAGCATCAACACGGCCGGGGTGAGCGACCTGTCGGGCAACAGTGGCAGCGGCGTCAGCAGTTCCGGCAATTACGTGATCAACACGGTGCCGGTGGTGGTGCCTGTGCCTCCGACGCCTCCTACACCTCCGGTGACACCGACTTCTCCGCTGATCGTAGTGACGCCGGATCCGGAATTCCGCAGCAGCGATCCGGTCGCACCGCTACCACCGCCGAATGTTCCGCTGCAACCGATCGTCTTCACCGCGCCCACCGGCGACCTCGGTTCGCCGCTGACTTTCGCGCCGTTATTCGAGCAGAGGGTGATCGGCAACGGCATCCGTCCGCTGGGGGATATTTTCATCAACCGCGGTGCTTTGAGCCCGAGCTTCATTGCCCAGGTCTTCACCAGCAGCGACAACGCAGGTGACGGCTCGGGTCATGGCTTCCTCGGTTTCGGCGGCGGCGATGGCGGGGTGTTCGGCAGCAGCACGCTGTCGAGCCTGTTCAATCAGGACAGCAGCGCCGAGCGCGATTCGCTGAACGCCTTCGACCGTCATTCGATCAAGGGCGGCGATATTTCCCAGGGCCTGCGCGGTGTGTTCGGCGCGCCGACCCTGGGCCAGCAACTGCAACAGATCAAGGACAGCGAGCAGCACCGGGTCGACAACCTGGCGGCAGCACTGCAACAGGTCGGCATCAGCGAAATGCGGGCCTGACAACACACAACAACTCACATATGTGCGGGACCTAGGGGCGATCCAGGGATGAAGAAAAGTCAGAAGTTGTTCGGCGCCAGCCTGCTGGCGCTGGCGATCAGCGGATGTGCAGTGACCAGTGAACCGATCGAACGCAGTGTCAGCGAGCAACGGGCCCGGGCAGACCTGCAAAGCATGTACAAGGGCCAGGAGCCGCTGAGCGGTCCGCTGACCCTGCACCAGGCCATGGCCCGCGCGGTGAAATACAACCTCGAAGGCCGCCTGAAAATCATGGAGGAAGCGCTGGCCAAGCGGCAGCTCGACCTCGCCAGTTTCGACATGCTGCCGCGCATGGCGCTGGACGCCGGCTACGTCGGACGCAACAACGTCAGCGCCTCCAGCAGCCAGAGCGTGCGCACCGGCACCCAGTCTCTGGAACCGTCGACCTCCCAGGACCGCGACCGCGACGTCGCCGACCTGACCATGGTCTGGAACGTCCTCGATTTCGGCGTCAGCTACATCAGTGCCAAGCAGCAGGGCGACCAGCGCCTGATCGTGCAGGAGCGCCGGCGCAAAGTGATCAACACCATCGTTCAGGACGTGCGCTCGGCCTATTGGCGGGCGATGGCCGCCGAACGCCTGCTCAAGCAGATCGACAGCCTGATGGCGCGGGTCGACACCGCCCGCCGCAACAGCGAAAGCATGAGCGAACAGCGCATTGGCGATCCGGTGCAATCCCTCGGCTATCAGCGTTCGCTGATCGAAGCCACTCGGCAACTGGAAGAACAACGCCGAGCGTTGTCGCTGGCAAAAACCGAACTGGCGACCCTGATCAACCTGCCGCTGGGCACCAACCTGACGTTGGCCACCGATGACGGTTATCAGATCCCGGAACTCAAGGTCGATCTGAGCAAACTCGAACAGGAAGCCCTGACCAGCCGTCCGGAACTGCGCGAGCAGGATTACCAGACCCGGATCAGCGCCGCCGAAACCCGCAAGGCCATGCTGCGTCTGCTGCCGGGCCTGGAGTTCTCCGCCGGCGGGCATTACGACAGCAACTCGTTCCTGGTGGAACAGGGCTGGGCCGACTACGGCGTGAAGGTCACCTGGAACCTGTTCAACGTGATCTCTGCCCCGGCGGCCATCGACGTGGCCAAGGCCGGTGAAGAAGTCGCCGCCGCACGGCGTCAGGCGATGTCGATTGCGGTGCTGGCGCAGCTCTACGTGGCCAACGCCAACTATCAGGAGGCGCTGCGCCAGTTCAAGACCAACCAGCAACTGTCGGACATTGACGGGCAAATCGTCGGTCAGTTGCGTAACCGCCGTCAGGCCGACGGCATTGGTGAGCTGGACCTGATTCAGGGCGAACTCAACACCTTGCAGGCCGACTTGCGTCGTGACTTGTCTTACGCCGATCTGCGCAATGCTTACGGCCAGATTTTCGCCAGCGCCGGCCTCGATCCGTTGCCGGATCAGGTGCAGTCGACCGAAGTCCAGTCGATCGCCACCGCGTTGGCCAACCGCGAAGCGGCGTGGGCCTCGGGGAATATTTCGGTGCCGGTGGCCCATGCCTCCGCGCAGTGAACGATGAGCCGGCCGGCGTATTCACGCCTGCCGGTCACTGTGGATCTGCCGCTGTTGTTGCAGGCCTTGGCGACGATTGAGGACAAGGCCTGGCGCGGTCACTTCAACACCGCTTATTTCGCTGGCGACTGGAGCGGCGTGGCGCTGATTTCCGCCGCCGATGCGCTGACCGAACTGTCCCCCGGCAGCGCAGAACCCGTTCAACGCGCCCCTTGGCTGAATGACCATCGCTGGCAGCAGGCCCTGCGGGATCTGCCGCTGGAAATCGTCAGTGCACGGTTGCTGCGACTGAGCCCGGGCGGGCAGATTCATGAGCATCGCGACTACGATCTAGAGGGCGCGGACGCCGATTTGCGCCTGCACATTCCACTGCTCAGTCCTCCTGCCGTGGACTTCTGGCTCGACGGCCAGCGGATGCCGATGGCGGCGGGAGAATGCTGGTTTCTCGATCTCGCCCGACCGCATCGGGTCGACAATCGCGACCGCACGGCACGGGTTCATCTGGTGCTCGATTGCCGCCCCGCGCCCTGGCTGGAGCAGATGATTGTTGAGGGTTTGCCGAGCACTCCGCTGCCTGATGGCACGGAGACGGCGCTGCAGCGTTTTCAACAGTTGCTGGTCACGGATCCGATGTTGTCCGCAACGTTGCAGGCATTGCACGACCCCGAAGTATTCACTGTCCAGACGCTGGCATTGGCCGCCGAACGCGGTCTGCATTTTTCCCGTGAAGAACTACTGGCCGCGATGCGTAACGGTCGCCGGTCATGGAACGAACAATGGCGCCTGTGAATTTCGACGGCTGGTTGCCGATCCGCTTCTGGAAAACCGCCGGGCAATGGCAGGTCGACTGGTGCTGGTTTGGCGACACGACACTGCATCAGCCGTTCTTTCGTGAAGCCGTCGAAGACGCGTTGCGCCTGCCGTTCAATCAGGCGTTCCGCCGGCAAACACCCTTGGCGGCGCTCATGGATTGGCAAGCGCTCAGCCCGGGTCTGCCGCCAAGCGCCTTCATCCTGCACGCCTCGCGGTGTGGCTCGACGCTGATCAGTCAGATGCTCGCCCGGCTTGATGATCACATCGTGGTCTCGGAACCGCCGCCCCTTGATGCCTTGCTGCGCAGCGATCTGCCGGACGAGGAGCGCCGTGCGGCCATCGCCGGATTGCTCTCGGCGTACGGTCAGCGCCGGCGCGGCACGGAGCAGCGGCTGGTGATCAAACTCGACGCCTGGAACATCGGCGAGTGGCCGCTGCTGCATGAGTGTTTTCCCGCTACGCCGTGGCTGTTTGTCTACCGCGATCCGCTGGAAATTGCCGTCTCGCACCTGCGCCGCCCCGGCCTGCACATGGTGCCGGGTGCGCTCGGCGATTGTGTGCTGGATGATGATTTGCCATTCGAAGGTCGCGAAGATTTCATCGCCCGGCGGCTGGGGCGCCTGCTGGAAGCCGGGTGGGTGCATTGCCGTGATTGTGCCGGGCTGGCGCTCAATTACAGCGAGTTGCCCGACGCGATGAGCGGGCGGCTGGCGCGGTTTTTCAAGCTGAGTGCCGCGCAATGTGAACAGGCGTTGGCGGCGACGGCGCAGCACGCGAAGCAACCGTCACAACCCTTTGTCGTCGATGGCGAACACAAGCGCCGCGAAGCATCGACGCTGTTGCAGGCACGGGTCGAACATTGCGCCCGTGCGCCCTATGCCGCGCTGGAACGCTTGCGCGCGCTCACGATTTCGCCGACAGATCCGCCATCCCCTTGAGCAACTCGATCGGCAACGGAAACACGATGGTCGAGCTCTTGTCGCCGGCAATCGAACTCAAGGTCTGCATGTAGCGCAGCTGCATGGCGCCGGGCTGGCGGCCGAGCATTTCGGCGGCCTGCATGAGTTTTTCCGAGGCCTGCAATTCGCCTTCGGCGTGGATCACCTTGGCTCGCCGCTCCCGCTCGGCTTCGGCCTGCTTGGCGATGGCGCGCACCATCGACTCGTTGAGGTCGACGTGCTTGATTTCGACGTTGGCGACCTTGATCCCCCAGGCGTCGGTCTGGGCGTCGAGCACTTGCTGGATGTCGATGTTCAGACGTTCGCGCTCGGCCAGCAGTTCGTCCAGCTCATGTTTGCCCAGCACCGCGCGCAGGGTGGTCTGGGCCAGTTGGCTGGTGGCCATGAGGAAATCTTCGACCTGGATGATCGCTTTTTGCGGGTCGAGCACGCGGAAGTACAGCACCGCGTTGACCTTCACCGACACGTTGTCGCGGGTGATCACGTCTTGTGGCGGCACGTCGAGGACGATGGTGCGCAGGTCGACCCGGACCATTTGCTGCACCACCGGGATCAGCAGGATCAGCCCCGGCCCCTTGACCTGCCAGAAGCGTCCGAGCTGGAACACCACGCCGCGTTCGTATTCGCGCAGGATGCGGAACGTCGAGCCGGCCAGGGCGATCAGCAACAGCAGCAGCGCGACAAAACCGATTTGCAGACCCATGATCACTCTCCGAGCGGTGCCGCGTCAGTCGCGGCCACTTGCAGCAACAGGCCCTTGCGTCCGACCACCCGCACCGGTTGCCCGGTGTGCAGCGGCGTGGCGCTCAGCACCTGCCAGCGTTCTCCTTGTAATTGCACCCAGCCGTTGCGGCTGTCTTCCGGTTGCACCACCGTCACCGCCGTGACACTGCCGAGCAGGCCGGCATCGCCGCTGACCGGTTGGCGCGGTCGGGTTTTCAGGGCGCGGATCAGTAGCGCGATCAGTAACAGGGCGCTGACCAGCCCGAGGCCGATCATCATCGGCACCGGCAGTTCGGCGTTGCTCAGGATCAGCGCGCCGATCACGAACATGACGATGCCACCGAGGCCGATCACCCCATAGTTGGGCAGCGCGGCTTCGGCGATCAGGAAGGTGATGCCCAGGGTGATCAGCCACAGGCCGACCGGACTGACGGCGGTAAACGGACCGTCCGCCGCAACCACCGATCCACTCAGCAGCAACAGGGCAAGCGCACAGCAACGGATGTTCACGTGACCCTCCGCGAGAGTCAGGGGTTGTACTTACAGTCTAGTTGAGGCTGCGACTGGATGATTTTTGATCAATTCGCCTGGCTCGCCAGTGGGCGGATTTCCCGGTGTTCGCGGCCCGCCGGACTAGACTTTCAAGGACAGCCACAGCGTTTCATTACCGTCCGCCGCGCAGCGTCGGCGGGCACCGAGGTGCATCATGCGTATGGCCAAGAAAGTGCAGAGCAGCCTCAACCGGGCGCAATGCGAATATGACATCGTCACCCACCCGCACTCGTCCAGCAGCCTGGAAACGGCGCGGGTCTCCGGCATTGCCGCAGAACGGGTGGCCAAATCGGTGATCCTGGACGACCGTCACGGGCACTACCTGATGGCGGTGCTGCCCGCCAGCCGTCATCTGGACTTGAGCAAGGTGCGCAGCAGCGGCGAATGGCAAATCACCCGCGAAAGCAATCTGGCGCACATCTTCGACGACTGTGAGCGCGGTGCCGTACCGCCACTGGGCGATTCCTACGGGCTGGACATGGTCATCGACCCGCTGCTGACCCGACAAAAAGACATCTACCTAGAAGCCGGCAACCACAACAACCTGCTGCACATGAGCATGCCCGAATTCCTGAAAATGGTGCCGCATGCGCAGGTGCGGGAGTTGAGTCAGTAGCTTTTTTAGCGTCTGCCCCGGCGCCAATCGCGAGCAAGCTCGCTCCCACAGGTTCTGCGCTAAACCTGTGGGAGCGAGCTTGCTCGCGAAAAATCTTTCACACCCTATAAATCTCGCAGGAGTTTCGACATGGAAAACCCGATGCACAGCCTGCCATCCCTGTTCAAACAACTCGGCCTGCCCAACGACCCGATCAGCATCGACCAGTTCATCGCCACCCATTCCCCGCTCAAACCCGAACTGCACCTGTGCGACGCGTTTTTCTGGACCAAGAGCCAGGCGGATTTCCTGCGGGACGAGATTCTCGATGATGCGGATTGGGCGGAGGTGGTGGATCAGCTGGATGTGATGTTGAGGAAGGGGCGGGGAATGTAAAAAAAATGATCGAAAAGACCGAAATGTAAAAAAAACTTGTGGGTTGTAAAAAAAACAGCGCAAAAGTCAGGGTGAGAAAAATTTTCTGAGTTCACCTTCGGACATGAATTTGTTTCAAAACTTGACTGAATTTCCCCACCAATGCGATATTGATAGTTAGCAAACTAACAGTGTGTGCATTCCCTCGTGCCGAATAACCTCGACGCTCTCCAGATGAACATCAGCAGTGCCATGGTGGTGGCCGCCAGGCATTGGCGGAAGATCTGCCAGACCACGCTGGTCAACTATGGAATTTCCGAAGCCTGCGCCGTCCCGTTGTTGATGATCGGGCGGCTGGGCGAGGGTGTGCGCCAGGTGCAGGTGGCGCAGGCGGCGGGGATGGAGTCGCCGTCGCTGGTGCGTCTGCTCGATCAGTTGTGTCACGCCGGTTTTGTCTGCCGCACCGAAGATGCCCAGGACCGTCGCGCCAAATGCCTGAGCCTGACCGACACCGGCCGTGAGCTGGTGCAAGCGGTGGAGGCGCAACTGGTGCGTCTGCGTCATGAAGTGCTCGAAGGCATCGACCAGCGCGATCTGGAGGCTACGCTTCGGGTACTGAGAGCTTTTGAGGCGGCCACTCCGCCAACGGTGATCAATCCGTGAACGGGTTCTTTTCCGGCATGCCCCCGGCGCGGGACTGGTTCTACGGGATCCGCACGTTCGCGGCCTCGATGATCGCGCTGTACATCGCCTTGCTCATGCAGATGCCGCGTCCTTATTGGGCGATGGCCACGGTGTACATCGTTTCCAGCCCGTTCCTCGGCCCGACCAGTTCCAAGGCGCTGTATCGCGCGATCGGTACGTTTCTCGGTGCGGCGGCGGCCGTGCTGTTCGTGCCGATGTTCGTCCAGAGCCCGTATGTGCTGGTGGTGGTCATCGCCTTGTGGACGGGGATTTTGCTGTTCCTGTCTCTGCATTTGCGCACCGCCAACAACTACGCGCTGATGCTGGCCGGCTACACCTTGCCGTTGATCGCCCTGCCGGTGGTGGATAACCCGCTGGCGGTGTGGGACGTGGCCGAATCGCGGACCGAAGAGATCTTTCTCGGCATCGCGGTGGCGGCGGTGGTCGGCGCGATGTTCTGGCCACGGCGCCTGGCTCCGGTGTTCAACGATGCCGTGGGCAAATGGTTCGCCGACGCCACGACCTACAGCCTTAAATTCCTCAGCCGCGACGTACAGCCCGAAGAAGTCACCGCCCTGCGCATGGCCATGGTCGGCAGTTTCAACAGCCTGGAATTGATGATCGGCCAGTTGCCGCACGAAGGTGCGCGGCCGCAGACGGTGCGCAACACCAAGGAACTGCGCGGGCGGATGATCCATCTGCTGCCGGTGATCGACGCCCTCGAAGACTCGCTTTACGCCCTCGAGCGGCGCACGCCGGAACTGGTGGAAAAGTTCGCGCCGCTGCTCACCGCGACCCGCGAATGGCTCGGCCACAAAGACGCCGATCTCGAGCGCTGGCAAGCCCTGCGGGATCAGCTCGAAGCGCTGCAACCGAGCGCCGAAGCCCTCGAAGATCGCAAACAGTTGCTGTTTTCCAATGCGCTGTATCGCCTCGGCGAATTCATCGATCTGTGGCAGGACTGCCGCAGTCTGCAGGACGCGATCCTGTGCGAGCGCCAGGACAGCTGGCGCGCGGTTTATCGCCACTGGCGCCTTGGTCGCCTGACGCCGTTTCTCGACCGTGGGCTGATGCTGTATTCGGTGGCCTCGACCATTCTGGCGATCATCGTCGCCTCGGTACTTTGGATCCTGCTGGGCTGGACCGACGGCGGCAGTGCGGTGATTCTGGCGGCGGTGTCGTGCAGCTTCTTCGCCTCGATGGACGATCCGGCGCCGCAGATCTACCGGTTCTTTTTCTGGACCGGGATGTCGGTGCTGTTTGCCAGCCTGTACCTGTTTCTGGTGCTGCCGAACCTGCATGACTTTCCGATGCTGGTGCTGGCGTTCGCGGTGCCATTCATCTGTGTCGGCACCCTGACGGTGCAGCCACGTTTCTACCTCGGCATGCTGCTGACGCTGGTCAACACCTCGTCGTTCATCAGCATTTCCGGTGCTTACGACGCGGACTTCTTTGCCTTCGTCAATTCCAACCTCGCGGGACCGATGGGGCTGCTGTTCGCGTTCATCTGGACGCTGATCGCCCGGCCGTTCGGCGCCGAACTGGCGGCCAAGCGCCTGACTCGTTTCAGCTGGAAAGACATCGTCAGCATGACCGAGCCGGCCAATCTCGCCGAACACCGGCAACTTGGCGTCCAACTGCTCGACCGCTTGATGCAGCACCTGCCGCGTCTGGCGCTGACCGGCCAGGACACCGGCATCGCCATGCGCGAAGTGCGCGTGGGGCTGAATTTGCTCGACTTGCTCGCCTACACGCCGCGAGTGACCGGCGCGCCGAACGCGTTGCTCAAGCAGGTGGTGGCAGAGGTCGGCGAATATTTCCGGGCCTGCCTCAAGGCCGGTGAACGCCTGCCGGCGCCGAGTGCCTTGCTGATGACCATGGATCGCACCCGCCGTGCGCTCAATGGCCACGGCGATGAAGAAACCCGACTAAACCTGTTGCACGCCTTGAGCGGATTGCGCCTGGCGCTGTTGCCCGGCGTGGAGTTCGTTTCAAACGCAGAGCCCGAAGAACCGCTGCCCGAAGGAGCGCCCCTATGATCGGTGATCTGGACATCAGCGGCATTTTCCTGCCGACCCTGCTGGTGTTGATGGGCATCACTTATGTGCTGTTTGTTTTGGTACACGGCGTGCTCACACGCCTGCATTTCTACCGTCTGGTCTGGCACCGGGCATTGTTCAACGTGGCTCTCTACGCCGTGATGCTGTACGGCGTGGATTCACTCAGTCGATACCTGATGACATGAAAAAACCGTTTCTGACCCTCGGTCGCGTCGTCCTGACGCTGCTGATCGTGACTTTCGCCGTCGTCGTGGTCTGGCGCATGGTGATGTATTACATGTTCGCGCCCTGGACCCGCGACGGCCACATTCGTGCCGACATCGTGCAGATCGCCCCGGACGTGTCCGGGCTGATCCAGCAGGTTGAAGTGAAGGACAACCAGTTGGTGAAACGCGGCCAGGTGCTGTTCAGCATCGACCAGGACCGTTTCAAACTGGCGTTGCGCCAGGCTAAGGCAGCGGTCGCTGATCGCGAAGAAACCCTCGCCCAGGCACAGCGTGAAGCCAAACGTAATCGCGGTCTGGGCAATCTGGTGCCGGCCGAACAGCTGGAAGAAAGCCAGTCGAAAGTGGCCCGCGCGCAATCGGCCCTGGCCGAAGCGCTGGTAGCGGTGGACAGCGCTCAGCTCAACCTTGATCGCTCGGTGATCCGCAGCCCGGTGGACGGTTACGTCAACGACCGTGCGCCGCGCTCGCAGGAGTTCGTCACCGCCGGGCGTCCGGTGTTGTCGGTGGTCGACAGCAATTCGTTCCACATCGACGGTTATTTCGAAGAGACCAAACTCGACGGCATCCACATCGGGCAGACGGTGGATATCCGCGTGATCGGCGACCGCGCTCGCCTGCGCGGGCATGTCGAAAGCATCGTCGCCGGGATCGAAGACCGTGACCGTTCGAGCGGCAGCAACCTGCTGCCCAACGTCAACCCGGCGTTCAGCTGGGTGCGTCTGGCGCAACGGATTCCGGTGCGCATTGCCTTCGACGACGTGCCGGATGACTTCCGCATGATCGCCGGGCGTACCGCCACCGTGTCGATCATCGACGATCAACCGCAGGAGCCCGCGCAATGAACAGGGCCCTGATGGTCGCCGGGCTGGGCGTGATGCTGTCGGCCTGCTCGATGGTCGGGCCGGACTATCACGTGCCCGAAGACGCGGCGATCCAGCGCAAGGATTTCCAGGGCGACCTGGCGGTGGCCGGCAAACCGGTGGTGTCGGCCCCGGTGCCGGCGGACTGGTGGCGGCTGTATCAGGATCCGCGTCTGGATCAACTGGTGCAGCAGGCCATGGCGTCCAACACCGATCTGCGGGTGGCGGCGGCGAACCTGTCGCGGGCCCGTGCGCAGGTCGATGAAGCCGAGGCGGCCGGTGGCTGGAGCGGCGGCGTGAAGATGGGCGCGCAACGCTTGCAGGAATCCGGCGAGGCATTCCTGCTGCCGGAGAAAGTGCCGGTGGCCAACATCGGCGATATCGGCATCAGCGCGTCCTACCAGTTCGATCTGTGGGGCACGTTGCAACGCGGGATCGAAGCGGCGAAGGCCAACGCTGACGCGACCCAGGCCGCTGCCGACACCGCGCGCATCACTCTGGTCGCCGACGTGGTGCGGGCCTACACCCAGGTCTGCGCGGCGAACGAAGAACGGGAAATCGCCCAGCATTCCCTCGACCTGCAATCCCAGAGCACCACCCTGATTCAGCGTCTGCGCGATGCCGGGCGCGGCGACGAAACCCAGGTCACCCGTTCGCAGACCCAATTCAAATCCCTGCGTGCTGACATGCCGCGCTATGAAGCGGCGCGCCAGGCCGGTTTGTTCCGTCTGTCGATGCTGCTGGCCAAGCCGGTCGATCAATTGCCGGCCGGCACCGCGACCTGCGCCGAACTGCCGAAAATCGCTCAACTGGTGCCGGTCGGCGATGGCGCTGCGCTGCTCAAGCGTCGGCCGGACATCCGCCAGGCCGAGCGGCGTCTGGCGGCCGCGACCGCCGGAATCGGTATCGCCACCGGCGAGTTGTACCCGGACATCAGTTTCGGCGCGACGATCGGCACCGTCGGCATTCTGGATAACCTTGGCAAACCGTCCACCAATCGCTGGGGCTTCGGTCCGTCGCTGAGCTGGAGTGTGCCGACCAACGGCGCCCGGGCCCGCATCCGCGAAGCCGAAGCCACGACCCAGGGCGCGCTGGCGCATTTCGACGGCGTGGTGCTTAACGCCATCCGTGAAACCCAGACCGGCCTGTCCCAGTACTCCGCGCTGCTGCAACGCCGCGACGCGCTGGCCGATGCCGAGCAGTCGGCGAAACTGGCGGCGGACCAGACGCACCGCTTCTTCCAGGCCGGTCGCGAGTCGTTCCTCGCCGACCTGCAGGCCACCCGCACCTACACCGACGTCACCGCGCAACTGGCCGCCGCCAACACCCAGGTTGCCATGAGCCAGATCGATTTGTTCCTCGCCCTGGGCGGCGGTTGGGAAAGCGGACGAACGCAAGCCTCGAGCGCCAGCAAACCCTGAGGCCGTTGCTATGCTTTGAAGTATTGAAAGGGCGCCCCGAACCAGGCGCCTTTTCAGTGCACATCGCTAGCGCAGGTCTAGGGGAAACCAATAATGAAAAACCCTTACGCTCTCGGCTTCTGGTGCGCCCTGGTAGCCCTGGTGCTGCTGTCGGCCACCTATTTCTACGGCATCATGCTGGCCCACCAGATCGACAAGGCAATGGTCTTCCTCGACAGCACCGTGGCGCTGATCGCGGTCATGGCGATCGTGGTCGTGGCGTCGGCCCTGGTGCAAAGCCAGCGACTCAAGAAACGCCAGCTTGAGCAGAGCAAGACGCTGCTGCTGATCTGGGACACCAAAGTCGCGCTGCGCAAAGTCGAAACCGTTTTCGACCGTTACTTCTGGGGCAGCTACTGGCAACCGGGGCGGACCTTCGCTGAAGTCATGGGCGAACTCACCGGCACGCCGCTGGAAAAAAGCCTCGAAGCCCTGAAAAAACAATGCCTGGCCCTCGACCGCCAAGTCGCCGACGACGGCTGGCACTGGCTCAATAACGCCCGCGAACTGTCGGACGTCGCCACGGCCATGGCCCGCGAGCGTTATCAACTGGACTTCTGCGACCCGCGCAGCGACGGGCCGGGCGGGGCGGTGATCGACCGGGATTTCGAAGTGCTGGTGTACACCTGGACCGCGCGACTGAAAAGCTTCGACCATCAGCTCGATGAGATCGAGGTGCAATATTCCTGATCCCGAAAAGATCGCCGAACCCGGCGATCTTTTTGTTTGTCCATGACTTGTCGACACTCTTTAACCTTTAAACGTTGGGCCGCGTCGCACTGCCAGTGCTAATCTCCACCGCTAAATTCAGCGGAGTCGCGCCACGGCCCGGTCACGGGTTCAGGGAAGACGACCACACTTTCAGCCACGGAAATCGATCAGGTCATTCATGAATAAATCAGCAGGCGTGCTTCTCGGAATTGTTGTGGCCATCGGCGCCATCAGCGTAGGCGGGGCCTGGTACACCGGCACCAAAATCGAAGGCGTACTGAACAATGCCGTCGCCAACGCCAACAGCGAGTTGCAGACCGCCATGGCCGGCTCCAACGGCAGCGCGTCGCTGGAACTGGTGTCGCTCGAGCGCAACACCTTCAGCAGCACCGCGCACTATCGTCTCAAGGGCGAGGGTGAAATGTTTGGCGAGGCGCCGGTCGAGCTATTGTTCGTCGATCACATCGAACATGGCCCGCTGCCGTTCTCGCGTCTGGTGTCGCTGAAGTGGCTGCCGGTGATGGCCACCAGTCACTACGAACTGGAAAAGACCCCGATCACCGAAAAATGGTTTGCCGCCACAAAAGGTGCCGCGCCGCTCAAAGGCGTGGTCAACATCGGTTACGACCAGTCCACCACCGGCAACCTCGAGTTGCTGCCGCTGGAAGCCGCGCTGGACGACAAGTCGAGCCTGAAATTTTCCGGCCTGAACATGGACATTTCCGCCAGTGCCCAAGCGCAGAAGGTCAAGGCCAACGGCTACATGGACAGCCTGCACCTGACCACGGTCGATGAAGAGCAGGCGCCGGTGCAGATCGAACTCAATGGCCTGACCCTGGCCAGCAATCTCGCCAAGAGCACTTACGGCTACTACACCGGCGAGAACACCCTGGAACTGACCAGCAGCAAAACCACTTTCGGCGCCAAACAGTCGGTGCTGGGCGTGAAGAACTTCGAAATGAAGAACCGCACCGAAGAGAACGGCAGCAACGCCTCCGGCCGTGCCGACTACAAGGTCGGCGAAGTGACCCTCAACGACAAGAAGATCGGTTCGGCCAACCTGGCCATGAGCCTGAAAAACCTCGACATTCCGTCGGCCATGTCGCTGATGCAAATCTACCAGACCAAGCTGCAGCCGTACGAGAAGGCCGCTGCCGAAGCCACCGCCGCCGGCCTGCCGGCTCCGGAGCTGAACCTCACCGAGGCCGAGTCCACCCAGGTCAAAGCCGACCTGCAGAAACTGCTGGCAGCCGGGCCGCAACTGGCGCTGGAAGACCTGTCGCTGAAAACCGCCAACGGCGAGAGCCGCGCGAGTCTGGTGCTCGACCTGGCCAAGCCACAGTCGATGGATTTGCCGCCGGATCAACTGGGCAAACAGCTGATCGCGCTGCTTGACGTGAATGTGCTGGTGTCCAAACCGATGCTGGTCGATCTGCTCAGCGTGCAGGCGCAAATCGACGGTCAGACCGATGCCAAGGCCATCGTTGACCAGGCCAGCGCTGGCGCAGACATGTTCGCCGGCATGGCCGTCGGTTCGCAGTTGGCGACGCTGGACGGCACCAACGTTGTCACCAAACTGCATTACGCCGCCAATCAGGTGGAATTCAACGGCCAGAAGATGACCGTCGAGCAGTTCGTCGGCTTCCTGATGAGCAAATTCGGCAGTATCGAACAGCCTCAGTAAACGCCTCGCGCGACAACGAAACGCCCGGCCTCTGCACCCCCAGACGCCGGGCGTTTTGCTGTCTGGCGTCCGGATTTGCGGCCGGTCGGGAAATCCATCGTCACGAATCTGAACAATTATTGTGTTCTGAATATTGGTCTACGCTTGCGTGCAAGACTGCTTGGATAAGCTTGGCTGAGCGTTTTTTTGCTCGGCCTCCGTTACGAAATGGGCAAGGGGGGGCGTTGCTACCCGGCTGGCCATGTAAGGATGCTGACGAATGCCGCGTATTGATGTTCCCGTATTACATCGTGGTTTACGCCCTTTGTTTCGAGTCGCGCTGTGCAGCCAGTTGCTCTGGCCGGCGCTCGCGTTCGCCGATACGGCCTACGATCAAATGGTGCTCGACGCCCGGGCAGGGCATTACACGCCTGCGTTGACCGCGCTGCGTCAGGTGCCGCCGGCCCAGGCCACTACCGGCCAGGTCAGCGATCACCTGCAAATCGCCGGCTGGGCCGGGCTCGACGCCGAAGTGGTGCAGGTCTACGAGACCCAGGGTCGTGGCCGGGCATTGCCGGTTCAGGCGCTGACCGCCACCGCCAGGGCCTATCGCAACCTCAAGCGTTGGGATCAGGCGATCCAGGTCTACAACAAGGCCCTGACGCTGGAGCCGGACAACGCCGACCTGCAACTGGGTCTGGCGTTGACTCAAGCCGACTCCAGCAAGCCTGATGAAGGGGTGATCCGTGCCCGTTCGCTGGTCGCCGCCAAACCCGATGACCCTTCCCGTCGACTGGCGCTGGGCTACGCCCTGAATCGCGCCGGCAAGCCGTACGACGCGTTGTTCGAATACGACCAGGCTTTCGTTCGCGCCGGCAACAAACCGGAGGTCGCCCGCGAATACGTGGTCGCCCTGCAAAAGGCGCGTCTGCCGGAACCGGCGCTGCGCCTGGCCAGGCAGCGTCCGGGGCTGATCGATCCCGTCACCTTGCGTCGTCTGGAAGGCGATCTGGCCGCCGAACGCGTGCGCCTCGCCGAACTGGCCACCCGCAGCGAGAAAGAACGCTACGTGATCGCCGACCGTGCTTTGGCCGACTACGACCAATTGCTCGCCACCTGGACCCCGGACGCCAGCGCCCACGACGACGTGACCCGCTGGCGCATCGACCGCATGGGCGCGCTCAAGGCCCGGGCGCGTACTGCCGAGGTCATCAGCGAATACCAGAAGCTGCAAGCCGAAGGCGTGAAGATCCCGACTTACGCCCTGCGCTGGGTAGCGGCGTCCTATCTGGATCAGCGGCAGCCGGAAATCGCCACCGATATTTACCGTCAGGTGCTGGCGGCGCCGGACGCCGATGTCGGCGACCGACTCGAAGACACCACGGCACTGTATTACTCGCTGCTGGAAAGCGACCGCGCCGAAGAGGCGCGCAAGGTCGCCGAAGATCAGGCGAAGACACAGAAACCGCGCATCGAACTCAAGGGTCTGCCGATCGGCAACCCCAACGACGAATGGATGGACGCCCAGCAACTGGCGGCGCAGGCCGGCACCTACGGTTCCGACCTGCCTCACGGCGAAGAGCGCTTGCAGACTCTGGTGGATCAGGCACCGGGCAACATCGGTCTGCGCCTGGCCCAGGCCGATCTGTACCTGGCCCGCAACTGGCCGCGCCGCGCGGAAAACCAGCTCAAGGAAACCGAGAGTATGGTGCCGCGCGACATGGGCCTGGAAATCGCGCAGGCCCGCACCGCCATGGACCTGCAGGAATGGCGGCAGATGGATGCGCTGACCGATGACGTGGTAGCGCGTTTCCCGGACAACCGTCAGGTCCAGCGTCTGGCCCGTGAGCGCGAAGTGCACGACATGTCCGAGCTGCGCGTCGAAGCCTACGGCGGCAAGGCCAACGGCGGCAACGGTGGCGATGCCGGCGCGGTCACCGGCAGCCGGGATTTTGGCATCCAGACCACCCTTTACAGCCCGCCGATCGATGAAGACTGGCGAGTGTTCGCCGGGGCCGGATACGCCACTGGCGATTTCGCCGAAGGCACCGGCCACCATCGCTTCCAGCGTGTCGGTCTGGAGCGTCGCACCCGCGACGTGACCCTCGAAGCCGAGGTGTCGAATCATTCCTATGGTTTCGGCGACAAGCAGGGTGCGCGCCTGGCGATTGCCCGCGACATCGACGATCACTGGCAATACGGCGGCAGCCTCGAATACCTGTCGGCCGAGACCCCGTTGCGGGCACTCAACAGCGACATCAAGGCCAACGGCGGCAGCGGTTTCATCCGCTGGCGCGCCAACGAGAGCCGCGAGTGGCGGCTGTCGGTCAGCCCGTCGCACTTCAGCGACGGCAACAACCGCGTCGAAGCCTTGCTGACCGGAAAAGAGGGCGTCTACAGCGCGCCGAACCTGCAAGTCGATGCGGGCCTGGAAGTGGGCACCAGCCACAACTCCAAGTCCGATGACGTGCCGTACTTCAACCCGAAGTCGGACTTCAGTGTCATGCCGCTGCTGAACGTCAATCACGTCCTGTACCACCGCTACGAAACGGTCTGGAGCCAGCAGTTCCAGGCCGGTGCGGGTACTTACAGCCAGCGTGATCACGGCACCGGCGGCATGGCATTGCTCGGTTACGGCCAGCGCTACGCCTGGAACGACGTGTTCGAGGTGGGCGGTTTGTTCAGCGTGATCAACCGGCCCTATGACGGTGACCGGGAAACCGATCTGCGTCTGCTCGTCGACCTCACTTTCCGCTTCTAGAAGAGTTTGAAGATGCCTTTGATTTCGCGTTTCATCCTTCTGCTGGGAGTGCTGCTGGTCAGCGCCTGCGCCCAGCAAGCCCCGGCCTTCGTGCCGCCGTCCGAGCGACCGGTGGCAGCCAATGAAAAGCCCTGGCCGAAAAACCACGTGCTGGGCATTGCCTACCACGACGTCGAAGACCGTGACCCCGATCAGGCGGTGGTGGCGGTGCGCACCGAGCGCCTGCTCGAACAGCTCGCCTGGCTGCGGGAGAACAACTACAAACCGGTGACGGTCGATCAGATCATGGCCGCGCGCAAGGGCGGGCCGGAACTGCCGCCCAAGGCGATCCTGCTCAGCTTCGACGACGGTTACGCAAGCTTCTACACCCGCGTGTTGCCGGTGTTGCGCGCCTATAACTGGCATGCGCTGTTGGCGCCGGTCGGCACCTGGATCGATACGCCGCTGAACCAACCGGTGGACTTCGCCGGCACGCCGCGTCCGCGCTCGGACTTCCTGACCTGGGCTCAGGTGCGGGAAATCTCGCAATCGGGCCTGGTGGAAATCGCCGCCCACACCGACGCCAGCCACAAGGGCATCCTCGCCAACCCGCAAGGCAACATGCAGCCGGCGGCGGCGACCCGACGCTACGATCCGGTGAGCAAACGCTACGAATCCGAAGCTGATTTCCAGGCGCGGATCCGCACTGACGTGCAGGCCATTTCGGAAAAAATCCGCAAGAACACCGGTAAAAAACCGCGCATCTGGGTCTGGCCTTACGGGACGGCGGACGGCACGTCGCTGACCGTGGTCAGCGAGGAAGGCTATGAAATGGCCCTGACCCTCGATGACGGTCTCGATGCTCTAGACAACCTGATGAGTGGCCCACGCTTCCTGGTCGCCTCCGACCCTGACGGCGAGCACTTCGCCAACAGCGTGGTCGGCGTGCAATCGGATTTCACCATGCGCGTCGTGCACGTGGATCTGGACAACGTCTACGACCCGGACCCGGCGCAGCAGGAAATCAACCTCGGCAAACTGATCCAGCGCATGGCCGACATGGGCGCCAACACGGTGTTCCTGCAAGCCTTCGCCGATCCGAAGGGTGATGGTCTGGTGCATTCGCTGTACTTCCCCAACCGTCATCTGCCGATGCGCGCCGACCTCTTCGACCGCGTCGCCTGGCAATTGCGCACCCGGGCTCATGTGAAGGTCTTTGCGTGGATGCCGGTGCTGAGTTTCGAACTGGATTCGAAGCTGCCACGGGTGACGCGCTGGGATCCGAAGACCGGCACGACCGCTGTCGACCCGGATCAATACAAACGCCTGTCGCCGTTCGATCCCGAGGTGCGGCGGATCATCGGCGAGATCTACGAAGACGTGGCACGCCTGACTTCGGTCGATGGCATTCTCTACCACGACGACGCAGTGCTTTCGGACTTTGAAGACGCCGGCCCTCAGGCACTGAAGACCTATGCCGCCAACGGCCTGCCGGGCTCGATCGCCGCCCTGCGTGACGATCCGGCGGCGATGCAGCGCTGGACGCGCTTCAAGAGCCGTTACCTGATCGACTTCACCAACGAACTGACCGCCAAGGTGCGCGCGATTCGTGGCCCGCAAGTGCTTACCGCACGCAACATCTTCGCCGAGCCGGTGCTCAATCCGCACAGCGAAGCGTGGTTCGCGCAGAACCTCGACGACTTCCTCGTGACCTACGACTGGACGGCGCCGATGGCCATGCCGCTCATGGAAAAACAGACCCATGCGCAATCCGGTCCGTGGCTCGAAGCGCTGGTGGCGAAGATCAAACAGCGCCCCGGTGCGCTGGATCGCACGGTGTTCGAACTGCAGGCCCGGGACTGGACGAAAAAGGAACAGGCCGATATCGACGGTACTCAACTGGCCGACTGGATGAGCCGCCTCAAGCGCCAGGGCGCCACCAGTTTCGGTTACTACCCGGACAACTTCCTCGAGAACCTGCCGGACCTGAAAACCGTGCGGCCTGCGCTCTCCAACAAATGGAACCCATGACATGCTGGATAGACTGCTGGCCCTGCTTGTTCTGGCGATCGTCCTCGGCGTCCCGCTGGGGCTGATCTTCCTGGTCACCGGGCAATTCCTGATGGACTTCGTGTTCTTCTACCCGCTGTTCATGTCCGGATTGTGGATTTCCGGTGGCCTGTATTTCTGGCTGCACTGGGAGCGGCACTGGCCGTGGAAGGACGACACCCTTCCGCCACCGCTGGAAGGCGAACCGCTGATTTCGATCCTGATCCCTTGCTACAACGAGGGCGACAACGCCGCCGACACCATCCACGCGGCGCTGGCGCAGCATTACCCGAACATCGAAGTCATCGCGATCAACGACGGTTCCAAGGACAACACCGCACAAGTGCTGGATGCGCTGGCCAAGGAAGATCCACGGCTGCGCGTCCTGCACCTGGCGGAAAACCAGGGCAAGGCTGTGGCCTTGCGCATGGGTGCCATCGCTGCGCGCAGTGAATATCTGGTGTGCATCGACGGTGACGCGCTGCTGGCGCCGAACACCGCCGCTTACCTTGTGGCGCCGATGCTCGACAACGCACGACTGGGTGCGGTGACCGGCAACCCACGAATCCGCACGCGTTCGACATTGGTCGGGCGGGTTCAGGTCGGTGAGTTCTCGTCGATCATCGGGCTGATCAAACGCACCCAGCGGGTGTTCGGGCGGATTTTCACCGTGTCGGGTGTAATCGTCGCGTTCCGCCGCACGGCGCTGAACCGGGTCGGCTACTGGAGCCCGGACATGATCACCGAAGACATCGACATCAGCTGGAAACTGCAACTGGACCACTGGAGCATCTTTTACGAGCCCCGTGCCCTGTGCTGGATCCTGATGCCGGAAACCCTGCGCGGTCTGTGGAAGCAGCGTCTGCGCTGGGCCCAGGGCGGCGCCGAAGTGTTGTTCAAGAACATTCGCGGGATCTGGCAGTACCGCCATCGTTACCTGTGGCCGCTGCTGTTCGAATACTGCCTGTCGACCGGTTGGGCGTTCACGTTCCTGTTGTCGGTGATCTTCTGGGCCGTCGGCAAGTTCGTGGTCATGCCTGAAGCCATTGCCGTCGATCACCTCATGCCGCCGGCGTTCACCGGGTTGCTGCTGGCGTTTGTCTGCCTGGTGCAGTTCGCGGTCAGCATCATCATTGACCGGCGTTACGAGCCGGGCCTGGGCAAGACCATGTTCTGGGTGGTGTGGTACCCGATCGCGTTCTGGTTCGTCAGCCTGCTGACCACGCTGGTCAGCTTCCCCAAAGTATTGTTCGGCCAACACCAGAAGCGTGCGCGCTGGATCAGTCCCGACCGGGGTATCAAACCGATCGGGGACGATGAAGAGGAGGTTATCAAATGAAAATCATCCGGACCCGCCAACGGCCGTTTCTGGTGGTGGTCGATGCGTTCTTCACGGTGCTGGCCTGGGTCGGCCTGCTGTACCTGCTGGTTCGCGGCCTGTGGCCGTTGATCGAGACCCACGAAGGCGGGCCGCGCATCGACAACTCGGCGTTCGAAGCCCTCGGCACCTTGCAGATTTATCTGTGGGTGGCGCTGGTCAACGCGGTGATCCTGATCGGCTGGGCGCGCTATCAGCAACGCAAGAGCCGAAGCTTCGCCCAGCGCCGCCTGCCATCCCCGGTGGTCGACGATGAAGGGCTGAGCCGCAGCTTCAAACTGTGCGACGAGCGCTTTCAGAAGCTGCGCGGGCCGGGCGTGATGACCATCCACAATGATCAGGACGGCGACGTCAGCCATGTGGTGCCGCATTTGTGGCCGGTCCACCCCGAAGAACTGCCGCCGCCGCTGTCGCCACTGGAACATCCTCGGGTGATTTTTCTGCACGCCGAGGACGACGACAACCGCGAGCCGCTGAACCGGATCACCTGAGGGCGCGAATCAGTCGCCAGGCTTCCTCCATCGGCAGCGGTTGCTTCATGCGTTCGGCGAGCAGCGCCATCGCTCGTTCCTCTTCGCAGGCTACCGCTGCCACCACCACGCCCTTGCTCCCGAACAGCCCGATAAACGGCGGCTGTTCGGGTTCGCCGATGAATTCGACTGCATCCCACGCCTCGGCATGACCGAGATAGTCGTAGTTGCGGCCGAAATGCCAGGTCCAGAAATACGGCACGTCGAGGTAATGCTCATCGCCTCCGAGCAGGTTCGCGGCGACGATCCGCGCGTGCTGCTGGGCCAGGCGCCAGTGCTCGATTCGCTGTGGCTGGCCGTTCAACGGGAAGGTGGCGATATCGCCAATGGCCCACAGGCTGTCGGCGACACGCAGGCTGGCATCGACCAACAGTGATTGGTCCTTCTCGCGGCGTAGGTCGCCGAAGGCTTCGGTGGCCGGGTGTACGCCGATTCCCGCCAACACCAGATCTGCCGACAGGCGCAGGCCGTTGTTGAGCAACACCGCCTCGACCTTGCCGTCGCCGGTGATCTCTCTGGCTTCGTGATCAGTGATGAATTTCACGCCGTTTTCTTCATGCAGCGCCCGGATTGCTTTGCCGACGGCTTCACCGAACTGCGCTGCGAATGGAATCGCGTGACGCGCCAGCACCGTCACCTCGAGACCGTGCTGGCGCAGGGCCGAAGCGCATTCGAGCGCAATGAAACTGTCGCCGATGATGACTGCACGCTGGCCGGGTTGGGTGGCGTCCATGATGGATTGCGCCTGGGCTTTGGAGCGCAGGACAAACACTTGGGGCAGTTCGGCGCCGGGCAGTTCCAGCGCGTTGGGCGTTGCACCGGTGGCCAGCACCGCCGCGCTGTAATTCAGTGTGCGGCCATCGCTCAGGTGAAGGGTTTTGGTATCGATATCGAGCCCGGTGACTTCGCCTGAAACCCGGTTGATGTGTTGTTCGCGGTAAAAATCGTCATCGCGCAGGGGCGGGGTTTCCGGCGTCGGCATTTCCCCGGACAGCACGAATTTGCTCAGCACCGTGCGGTCGTAGCCGGCGTCCGGCTCGCGGTCGATCAGCACGATCCGCCCGCCGAAGCCTTTTTCCCGCAGGGCGGCGGCACAGGCCGTTCCCCCGGCACCGGCGCCGACGATGACAAAGGTGCGCGGATCGTCCTGTGGCGGGGTGTGCGGGTCCGGCAACGGCAACGGCTGGTCATCGACCCACACCTCGTCGCCGCGCAGTTCCAGCGGATAGCGCTTGAGGCTGTCCAGCGCCGGAGGCTCGCAGAGAGCGCCGTCTTCCACGCGAAAGGCCGCCTTGTGCCACGGGCAGATCAGTCGGCCATGGCACAACGCGCCATCCGCCAGCGGCGCGCCGGCATGCGGGCATTCCCCCTGAAAGGCGCGCAACTGGGCGGCGGCGCGCAGCAGGACGATCTTGCAGTCGCCGATTTGCACCTCCAGCCCACGGTCTTCAGGCACATCGGCGAAACGGGCGACACGGTGCAGGGTCATGGTCGTGCTCCTCACAGGCATTTCTCTTACGAGTTTGGGCCGCATTGCGAGGTTCAGCCATTTCCCACTGCCACGGCACGAACGGTACGGCTATAGTTTGCAGGCCGACGAAGGCCCAACTGCACAAGGTGCTCCCGGAATGACCCGATTGACCTCTCTCAACCCTTGGCTGGCGGCCGTTGCCGTCGCCCTTTGCGTGCAGTTTCCGGCGCAGGCCCAGGAGCGTTTCACCCTCAGCATTCCCGGTGTGTCGGATAACCGTCTGTTCACCTCGGCGGCGGCCAGCGATGCGGCCGGCTGCGGCGGCAAGAACCAGTCGCCGGCCCTGAGCTGGAACGCAGGCCCCAGCGGAACCCTGAGCTACGCCATCGTCATGCACGATCCGGACGGCCAGAAAGGTGCGGGCGTCGATCACTGGGTTCACTACGGGATCAAGGCCACGACCCGGCAGATTCCGGCCGGTGTCGGCGCCAAATCGGCCCTTGAAGGTGTCGGTGGCACCAACAGCAAAGGCACCACCAGCTACATCGGCCCATGCCCACCGGTCGGCGACAGTGCGCACCACTACATCATTCAGATCTATGCCCTGGATCTGGCCCCGGACGCCTTGCCTGCCGGCCTGACCCGCGCCCAGCTGATGGAAAAGATCAAAGGCCACGTGCTGCGCAACAGCAGTGCGGTGCGGCGTTATCACCGCTGAAAAAATTTCGGCGAGGTTTAACCCGAACTGAAAGGGCTGCCCGTCTCAGGGGATGAATGGATCAATTCTTCCCCGAGGTCAGCCCCCATGTCCCTTCCTTCCACGCTTCTGCGCCCCCTTGCTGCCAGTGTGTTGCTGGTGGTTGCCGGTTGCGGTGTTTCCTCCAGCCCGGAAACCACCGTCGCGCCGCCTCCGGCGCAGACCGAACTGAAATCCTCCGTGCAGCCTGAAGCGGTCATGGCCGATAGCGCGATGGCCAAGCGCAGTGCACTGGCGGCACCGATCGCCCGTTTTGCACCGATGCCGGCCGGTGAAAGTTATCCACAAGGCTATCGCGACGAACAGCGCGAACAGTACGCCAAGCTGGCCGACAACCCGATCCACAGCGTCACCGAAACCCCGGTCTCGACCTTTAGCGCTGACGTCGACACCGGCGCCTACGCCAATGTGCGGCGACTGCTTAATCAAGGTCGACTGCCGCCGGAAGGCGCGGTGCGGCTGGAAGAGATGGTCAATTACTTTCCCTACGACTACGCGCTGCCGAGCGATGGCTCGCCCTTTGGCGTGACCACCGAACTGGCCGCTTCACCGTGGAACCCGCACACCCGCTTGCTGCGTATCGGCATCAAGGCGTCCGACCGTGCAGTGGCGGAACTGGCCCCAGCCAATCTGGTGTTTCTGGTGGATGTGTCCGGCTCGATGGACCGCCGTGAAGGTTTGCCGCTGGTCAAAAGCACCCTGAAATTGCTGGTCGATCAATTGCGCGAGCAAGATCGGGTATCGCTGGTGGTGTATGCCGGCGAATCCAGAGTGGTGCTGGAGCCGACTTCCGGACGGGAAAAGGCGAAAATTCGCACAGCCATCGAGCAATTGAGCGCCGGCGGCTCGACCGCTGGCGCTTCAGGCATCGAGTTGGCTTATCAGATGGCGCAGCAGGCGTTCATCCCCAAAGGCATCAACCGCATCCTGCTGGCCACCGACGGCGACTTCAACGTCGGCATCAGCGACTTCGACAGCCTGAAACAAATGGCTGTGGATAAACGCAAGACCGGGATTTCCCTGACCACCCTGGGTTTCGGTGTGGATAACTACAATGAACACCTGATGGAACAACTGGCCGATGCCGGTGACGGCAACTACGCCTACATCGACAACTTGCGCGAAGCGCGCAAGGTGCTGGTGGATCAACTCGGTTCGACCCTCGCCGTGGTGGCGAAAAACGTCAAGTTGCAGGTCGAGTTCAATCCGGCGCAAGTTAGCGAATACCGGCTGCTCGGCTACGAAAACCGCGCACTGAAGCGTGAGGATTTCAGCAATGACAAGGTCGATGCCGGTGAAATCGGTGCAGGCCATACGGTGACGGCGTTGTATGAAATTGTCCCGACAGGCAAGAAGGGCTGGCTGGAACCGCTGCGCTATGGAAAAACCGACGCGGTTGTTTCCGAGAAGAAAGGAGAATTGGCAATGCTGCGTGTGCGATATCAAAAGCCTGAGGGTGGGAAAAGTCTGCTGATCGAGCGGCCGATTGCCAATCAGGTGGCGCCGGCCAGTGAAGACCTGCGTTTTGCTGCCGCCGTCGCCGCGTTTTCCCAGCAACTCAAGGACGGCCGTTACACCGGCGAATTCAGCTTGAAGGACACCGAAGCCCTGGCGCGAGGTGCCCGTGGCGATGACCGCTTCGGCCTGCGCAACGAGTTCGTGCAGCTGGTTGAACTGGCGCAGAGTCTGCGTACCTCCACCGCCTCCAACGCACTGTCCACTGAGCGACGGATTGAATAGTGAGCCGCCTCAAAGGCTTCATCACACAGCTGTTTGCTTCTGCAGACACCCTTGAGGCCAGCAGCGACGAGTCGCTGCTGGCCCGTTATCGCGAGGGTGACGGCAAGGCGTTCGAGATCCTGTACGCCCGCCATCGGCAGAGTCTTTACCGGTTTCTGCTCGGTTTGAGCGGCAAACCGGAACTGGCCGACGAGGTGTTCCAGGAGACCTGGCTGAGCTTGATCCGCAGTGCCAGTCAGCCACAGGGCCGGGCGACCTTTCGTACATGGCTGTTCCAGATTGCCCGCAATCGCCTGATCGACCACTGGCGCAAACACGGCGCCCGGCAACCGCTGCATGACAGCTACGACGAGCAAACCCACGCCGTCAGCGACGACGCCTCCGATCCCGAACAACTGCTCAACCTCAGCCGCGACAGCCAGCGCCTGGAGAGCGCCCTGCAATCCTTGCCCGCCGACCAGCGCGAAGTGTTCCTGCTGCGTGCCCACGGCGACCTCGACCTGGCGCAAATCGCCAGCCTCACCGAAACACCGCTGGAAACCGTCAAGAGCCGCTTGCGCTACGCCCAGCAAAAACTGCGTCGGCTGCTGGCCGAGGAGGTACTGACATGACGGACGCCCGCCCGACACCCGAAGAGCAACTGCTCAAGCATGTGCGCGAACAGCACAACGCCGAGCCGCCAGCGCATCTCGATGCGCTGATCCTCAACGCCGCCCGCCGCGAAACCCCGGCACCACGGCAAAACCTGTGGCAACGCTGGCTCAAGGCCTGCCAGAAACCGCGCTACCAGGTGGCTTTTGCCAGTCTGGTCGGCATCGCGCTGATGCTGTCGCTGGTGCAACGCGCGCCGGAACCCGTGGCTCAATACGATTTCGCCCCTGCTGCGAAACCGGCTGCGCCTGTGAGCCGTCAAGAGGCCCGATCGCTGTCGGCTCCCGCCGGCGCGCTTTCCGCGCCAGCTCCCGCACCAATGGTGGAAATGGCGGCGCCGATGCAGAGCGAGTCGATCAGCGCCGACACGGCGGACGAAGCCAAGGTCAGCAAGCGCGCCGCCGCCCCGGTCAACGGTCTCGACGAGCAACTGCGCGAAGTCCTGCGCCTGCGCGAGTCCGGCCAGTCGCAAGCGGCCGACAGCCTGTTCAACAACCTGCACAAGCGCTACCCGAACGTGAATCTCGACCTGCGACTGGAAAAAATCCGCAAGAACTGACCGTATGAGCCATCCGCCATTTGGCATTGACCCGCAAAAACGCGCACTATCGGGTCATTGCCGATGCGCTGGAGGATGCCGTGGCCCAAAAAATCGACCGCATCGCCCAAATGCTCAACTGCCCGGTGAAGGGTGAGGAACTGCGGCGGGCAGTGACGGAGAGTCGCAAGGAGTTTCTTCTGGCCAAACAGGCCGAAGAGGATCTGGAGGAAGACGTACTCGATGATGACTTGATCGAGGACGAAGAAGACGATGATGAATATGACGAGTTTGACTGGACGACGGAGTGAGTCGCCAGTCGGCAGGCACAAAAAAGCCCCGGACCATCACAGTCCGGGGCTTTCTCGTTTAAATCAATGGCGCACCAGGCGGGATTCGAACCCACGACCCCTGCCTTCGGAGGGCAGTACTCTATCCAGCTGAGCTACTGGTGCAGCGGGCGACATCATACCTAGGTCGGCTCGGGGCGTCCATGCCGGGTTTTGGCGCTTATTTGTCAGTGCGCGTGTCGGTTGAAACGAAGCATTCCGTAAAGCTGTAACGTCCTGCAAAAGGCTCGCTTGGCGCTTTGACGGGACTGAACTATGGTTTTGCTGCGGCGAGGCGTTGTTGCTCGTTGATCTGAAAAATCCAGCAAAAGCGGCGTTTTTGTTCTTTTTTTCGAACGCCCTATTGTCCTTCAACCCCTTTGAACCTAGGATTCGTTTGAGATTTCAAACGCTCCTTATCCAGGTGCTGAGCCGCACACGTTTTGAGTCGTGCGCTATCTATATGCCAGCCCGGTGAATGATTTCCCTGACGGCAGCCTTGCGAGGCGCCTTTCTACAATCATAATTTTGCTCCGCGCCTTGCGCGGTGCTGTTAAGGAAAGCCGACATGCAGCTTAAAGACACCCAGTTGTTCCGCCAGCAAGCCTTCATCGATGGCGCATGGGTCGACGCGGACAACGGTCAGACGATCAAGGTCAACAACCCGGCCACCGGCGAAATTCTGGGCACCGTGCCGAAAATGGGCGCTGCCGAAACCCGCCGCGCCATCGAAGCCGCCGACAAGGCGCTGCCGGCCTGGCGTGCACTGACCGCCAAGGAGCGAGCAGGCAAACTGCGTCGCTGGTTCGAGCTGATGATCGAGAACCAGGACGACCTCGCTCGCCTGATGACCCTCGAGCAGGGCAAGCCGCTGGCCGAAGCCAAGGGCGAAATCGTTTACGCCGCTTCGTTCATCGAGTGGTTCGCCGAAGAAGCCAAGCGCATCTACGGCGACGTGATTCCGGGCCACCAGCCGGACAAGCGCCTGATCGTGATCAAGCAACCGATCGGCGTGACCGCCGCCATCACCCCGTGGAACTTCCCGGCGGCGATGATCACCCGTAAAGCAGGTCCTGCGCTGGCCGCCGGTTGCACCATGGTGCTCAAGCCTGCTTCGCAAACCCCGTTCTCCGCCTTCGCCCTGGCCGAACTGGCCCAGCGCGCCGGCATTCCCAAAGGTGTGTTCAGCGTGGTGTCCGGCAGCGCCGGCGACATCGGCAGCGAGCTGACCAGCAACCCGATCGTGCGCAAACTGTCCTTCACCGGCTCGACCGAAATCGGTCGTCAGCTGATGTCGGAATGCGCCAAGGACATCAAGAAAGTCTCGCTGGAACTGGGCGGTAACGCGCCGTTCATCGTGTTCGACGACGCGGACCTGGATAAGGCCGTCGAAGGCGCGATCATTTCCAAGTACCGCAACAACGGCCAGACCTGCGTCTGCGCCAACCGTCTGTACATTCAGGATTCGGTCTACGACGCGTTCGCCGAGAAGCTGAAAGTGGCAGTCGCCAAGCTGAAGATCGGCAACGGTCTGGAAGAAGGCACCACCACTGGCCCGCTGATCGACGAGAAAGCCGTGGCCAAGGTGCAAGAGCACATCGCTGACGCGGTGAGCAAAGGCGCTACCGTTCTGGCCGGTGGCAAGCCGATGGAAGGCAACTTCTTCGAGCCGACCATCCTGACCAACGTGCCGAAAGACGCGGCGGTGGCCAAGGAAGAAACCTTCGGTCCGCTGGCGCCACTGTTCCGCTTCAAAGACGAAGCCGACGTGATCGCGATGTCGAACGACACCGAGTTCGGTCTGGCCTCGTACTTCTACGCTCGCGACCTGGGCCGTGTGTTCCGCGTGGCGGAAGCCCTGGAATACGGCATGGTCGGCGTCAACACCGGGCTGATCTCCAACGAAGTCGCGCCGTTCGGCGGCATCAAGGCCTCGGGCCTGGGCCGTGAAGGCTCCAAGTACGGCATCGAAGATTACCTGGAAATCAAATACCTCTGCCTGGGCATCTAAGCCTCGGTAGAAGATCGCTGTAAACGCAAAGGGCACGAGAGCGCTGTCCCTTTGCGTCGTTTCAAACCGGAATTTTCTCTGCGGCCGGGAACGCCGTGGCAGTCGATCATCGCATGCTGCCACCGCCGATTCCTCCCGCTTTATCCTTGAACCACGCCGCCCGATGAGCGGCGAATGAGGACTGTAATGAGCAAGACTAACGCTGACTTGATGGCCCGCCGTACCGCTGCTGTTCCACGTGGTGTTGGCCAGATTCACCCGATCTTCGCCGAGTCCGCGAAGAACGCGACCGTGACCGACGTTGAAGGTCGTGAATTTATCGACTTCGCCGGCGGTATCGCCGTACTGAACACCGGCCACGTGCACCCGAAAATCATCGCCGCCGTGACCGAGCAGCTGAACAAGCTGACCCACACCTGCTTCCAGGTTCTGGCTTACGAGCCGTACGTTGAGCTGTGCGAGAAAATCAACGCTCGCGTACCGGGCGACTTCGCCAAGAAAACCCTGCTGGTGACCACCGGTTCCGAAGCCGTTGAAAACGCCGTGAAAATCGCTCGTGCCGCCACTGGCCGCGCTGGCGTGATCGCCTTCACCGGCGCTTACCACGGTCGCACCATGATGACCCTGGGCCTGACTGGTAAAGTCGTGCCTTACTCGGCCGGCATGGGCCTGATGCCAGGCGGCATCTTCCGCGCGCTGTACCCGAACGAACTGCACGGCGTGAGCATCGACGACTCGATCGCTTCCATCGAGCGCATCTTCAAGAACGACGCCGAGCCGAAAGACATCGCCGCGATCATCATCGAGCCTGTGCAGGGTGAAGGTGGTTTCTACGTCGCGCCTCAAGCATTCATGAAGCGTCTGCGCGCCCTGTGCGACCAGCACGGCATCCTGCTGATCGCTGACGAAGTGCAGACCGGCGCTGGCCGTACCGGCACCTTCTTCGCCATGGAACAGATGGGCGTTGCTGCCGACCTGACCACCTTCGCCAAATCCATCGCTGGCGGCTTCCCGCTGGCCGGTGTATGCGGCAAGGCCGAATACATGGACGCCATCGCTCCAGGCGGCCTGGGCGGCACCTACGCCGGTAGCCCGATCGCTTGTGCCGCGGCCCTGGCTGTGATGGAAGTGTTCGAAGAAGAAAAACTGCTGGACCGCTGCAAGGCTGTCGGCGAGCGTCTGGTCACTGGCCTGAAAGCCATCCAGGCCAAGTACCCGGTGATCGGCGAAGTCCGTGCCCTGGGCGCGATGATCGCAGTCGAGCTGTTCGAAAACGGCGACAGCCACAAGCCAAACCCGACTGCAGTCGCTGCTGTCGTGGCCAAGGCGCGTGACAAGGGCCTGATCCTGCTGTCCTGCGGCACCTACGGCAACGTTCTGCGCGTCCTGGTACCGCTGACCTCGCCGGACGAGCAACTGGACAAAGGCCTGGCGATCATCGAAGAGTGCTTCTCGGAGCTGTAATCCGTAGCACCGTGTGATCGGATCGACAAAAAACCCGCTTCGGCGGGTTTTTTCATGCCTGGAAAAACACTTGCGCGGTTTTCAGGTTGTACCGAAACGCCAGCATTGGCTAAGGTTCAAGCATTGCAAGGGAGGGCGAGCATGACTGCCGTCGAATTACCCGCTGTACCCCGAGTGCTGATTGCCGAGGCCGATCCTTGGTCGCGTGACCTGCTCAAACAAGTGTTGCTGAATGTGCGCTGCGATGCGCGGCTGGACCTGTGCGCCGATGGGCAGGAGGCGATGTCGCTGCTCAGCGAAGTGCCCTATGACCTGGCGATCGTCGACTGGGAGTTGCCCGGCGTCGATGGCTTGAGCGTGTTGCGCAGTGTCCGCCAGCGCAAACGCAACCCGCCGCTGCCGTTTATTTTGATGAGCAGCCGCAACGACAGCGCCAGCGTGCGCGAAGCCCTGCCGCTGGCGCCCACCGCCTACCTGGCCAAACCCCTGAACATGGAAAGCCTGACCGAGCGTTTGCAGGGATTGCTGCTGAACGCCGGCGAAGAAGTGTTCTGTGAAGTACCGGCGCTGGCACCCGGCATGACCCTCTCGGTGTTCCTCGAACGCCGCCGCGAACAGGCCGACGGCGCACCGCTGATGACTGACGTGCAGGTGGCGGTCAAACGCAGCCTCAATCCCAACGGGCTGGACCTGAAGCTGCTGGAAGAGGAAATTCGCACCGATCCGCAGATCACCGCCGTGTTGATTGCCGCCGCCAACAGCGCCGCGCAGCACCACGGAGCGCCGGTGCAGACGCTGGCCCAAGCGTTACATCGACTGGGCACCGGGCAAAGCATGAATCTCATTCTCGGGTTGGCGCTCAAACGCAGCGCGAAACTGAGCGATCCATGTCTGGCCGACTATGCCGAGCGCTATTGGGGCCTGTCGCTGCACACCGCCGAGTACGCCCGCACCTTGGCGCGGCTGCTCGATCTGGATCAGGAGCGCTGCTACTGCGCCGGGATGCTCCATCGTCTCGGTGATCTTGCATTGCTGCGTTGTCTGCAGGAGTGGAAGCAGGCCGGTGGCGAGCTGGATGAACTGGAGGAAGTCGGCGATGCGCTGGCCGAATTCGGTGCGGCGTACGGCTCGGCGTTGCGCACCCGCTGGCGCCTGCCGCTGGAGTTGCGCGAGTTGATTGCCTCGGTCTACCAGCTCGGTGGCGGGGTGTATTCCCGCGAGGCGCTGGTGATGAACATGGCGGCGCAGATGGCGCGGCTGACCGAGCATGAAGGCGTTGAGGAGCTGGCGAAGAGCCGTACGGCGCGCTTGCTCAAGATCGGCTTGCCGGAGCTGATGCGGATGCGTAAATAACCGCGCGCACTACGAATCCCTGTGGGAGCGAGCTTGCTCGCGAAAGCGGTATGCCAGTCAGCGCTATGTTGACTCTGTCTCTTATACACATCTGACGCTGCCGACGACTAGTC
>NZ_JAOEJU010000033.1 GCF_025447595.1 Pseudomonas koreensis
ACCTACTTAACTCATTGAATCTCAAGGAGTTTTCCGTTTCGACTGCGCCGGAAGTGGGGCGAATTATAGAGACTCAGGATCTGCCGTCAACCCCTAATTTCGCTTTTCTTGAAATACCTGCTTTTTACCCATCAAACGCGGGATCCGTCGGGTCAAGGGGGGAATACGTAACGCCAAAAGGAAAATACCTATAAAGGCATAGACTGCCCACTCCTTAAGATCAGCACGCACAATCCACAACATATGCAGCAATCCCAACCCCAGAATCACGTACACCAGCCGGTGCAACTTCTTCCAGCGGGTACCTAAACGACGCTGACTGTATCGGTTGGAGGTAACCGCCAATGCAAGCAACCCAAGAAAACCCAGAGCACCCACAATGATGTAGGGACGCTTGCGCAGCTCGACACTCAGTTGCGACCAGTCGAAACCGAGAATGAACGCCATATAGCTGCAAAGATGCAGAACCACATAGGCAAAACACCAGAGCCCCAACTGACGGCGCACAGCAATCCACCCGGCCCACCCCGTAAGTTTCTGCAGCGGCGTCATACTCAGGGTGATCAACAGCAATACCAATGTCCCAAGCCCCAGCCGATCAACCAGAACCTTCCCCGGATCTGGCCCAAGCAGATCCGCAAAAGCCTGATAAAACCAGAACAGCGGCCAGATCGCCGCAGCCAGGAAAACACCTACGCGCCAGATCGGGTATCGCATCAGTAGTTCTTCCGCAGATCGAGCCCTGTATATAAAGAAGCGACCTCATCCGAGTAGCCGTTGAACATCTGCGTATCACGCACATTCGGCTTGAACAGACTGTTGGGCAGTCGCCGCTCCCGCGCTTGAGTCCAACGCGGATGGTCTACGGTAGGGTTCACATTCGCATAGAACCCGTACTCATCCGCCGCAATGCTCTGCCAGGTTGTCTTCGGCTGCTCGCTGACCAGACTGATCCGCACGATGGATTTGACACTCTTGAAGCCGTACTTCCAGGGCACCACCAGACGCAACGGCGCACCGTTCTGGTTTGGCAATTCGCGGCCATACATACCCACCGCCAGAATCGCCAAGGGATTCATCGCCTCATCCAGACGCAAACCTTCTACATAAGGCCAGTCGATCAGGGCAAATCCCGAACGCTGCCCGGGCATGCTCTTCGGATCCTGCAAGGTTTCGAAGCGAATGTATTTGGCATTGGAAGTAGGCTCTACCTGCCTCAACAGTGCCGAGATGGGAAAACCGATCCAGGGAATCACCATCGACCACGCCTCGACACAGCGCAGGCGATAAATACGCTCTTCCAGCTGGTAAGGCTTCATGAAGTCTTCCAGAGCATAACGCCCCGGCTTACCCACCTCCCCGTCCACGACAACACTCCACGGTTCGGTTTTCAACGAACCGGCATTGGCCGCCGGATCACCTTTGTCGGTGCCGAACTCATAGAAGTTGTTGTAATGGGTGGCGTCTTTGAAAGGTGTGATCGCCTCATCCTTGACGTTCACCGCGCCCCATTTGACAGAGGGCAACTTCTCGGCAAACCAGGCGGGCGCTTTTCCGGCGTCGACATCGGCATAGCGGGCAGCCTCTTCGGCACTGGCCCAGCGCGGCAAAGAGCTCACGGCCAAACCGGCCGCAGTCGCTCCGAGCAATTGTCGGCGAGAGAGATAAATGGATTCAGGCGTGACGTCCGACTCATGGCAGTCGGACGCTTTGGGGACTTTGATCAGCATGGCAACTCCGCAGCTTTGGAGGACAGATGCACCATAGACTGCGGAGTATGAGGGAAATTACATCACTCGGCGTGTTTGTGACGACGAAGATGCAACAGATACTGCACCGGACCCGACGCGGCATAGGCGAGGAACACCAGCAGCAGAATGCGAGGCGGATCGCTGAACACCACAGCAAAGACCAGCACCACCGCGAGAATCGCCACGAAAGGTACGCGCCCCTTCAGATCCAGCTCCTTGAAGCTGTTGTACTTGATGTTGCTGACCATCAGCATCCCGGCGGCCGCTACCATCAGCGCAACCAGGAACGACATCTTCGACCCCTGGATCCCGTAATCGCTGAACGCCCAGACAATCCCCGCAACTACACCGGCAGCAGCCGGGCTGGCAAGACCGATGAAGTAGCGCTTGTCGGCAGTCCCCACCTGAGTATTGAAGCGCGCCAGACGCAATGCCGCACCCGCCACATAAATGAAGGCAACCATCCAGCCGACCTTGCCCATGTCACCCAGCGCCCAGCCGAATGCCAGTAATGCCGGCGCGACACCAAAAGCGACCATGTCCGACAGCGAGTCGTACTCGGCGCCGAACGCACTTTGGGTATTGGTCATGCGCGCTACGCGACCATCAAGGCCGTCGAGCACCATGGCGACAAAAATCGCGATGGCAGCAAAGGCGAAGTACTTGCTCGCGTTCGCCGCGTCCCCGGCACTCAACGCAGCCTGGGCACTCATCGAGTTGATGATGGAATAGAACCCTGCGAACAGGTTCGCAGTGGTGAACAGGTTCGGCAGAAGATAGATACCACGATGCCGGACTTTACGGCCTTCTGCGTCATGCCCTTCTTCGATGTGCTCATCGATGGGCAGCAGGCTTTCGGCGTCGGAAGCCTGGTTCGGCTCTTCGGGACGTTCGCTCATGGACATTACCTTGCAACGGATTGGACATTTTCGACAGGTGTCTGGGACGACGGTTCGGCCACAAACGATGCAGCTTTATACCAGAACCGCCCGCCCATACGAAAAAACGCGGCCGAGGCCGCGTTTTTTTCATACAAGGTTCGACGACTTAGTTTTTGGCTTTGTCGACGATCTTGTTGGCACCGATCCACGGCATCATGGAGCGCAGTTGCTCGCCGATGATTTCGATACCGTGAGCGGCGTTGTTACGACGCTTGGCGGTCATCGAAGGGTAGCCGGTTGCGCCTTCGCTGATGAACATTTTGGCGTATTCGCCGTCCTGAATACGTTTCAGGGCGTTGCGCATGGCCTGACGGGATTCGGCGTTGATCACTTCCGGACCCGTCACGTACTCGCCGTATTCAGCGTTGTTGGAGATCGAGTAGTTCATGTTGGCGATACCGCCTTCGTACATGAGGTCAACGATCAGTTTCAGTTCGTGCAGGCACTCGAAGTAGGCCATTTCCGGCGCGTAGCCAGCTTCAACCAGAGTTTCGAAACCGGCTTTTACCAGTTCAACGGTACCGCCGCACAGAACGGCTTGCTCGCCGAACAGGTCAGTTTCGGTCTCGTCCTTGAAGGTGGTTTCGATGATACCGGTACGACCGCCACCAACGCCGGCGGCGTAGGACAGCGCAACGTTCTTGGCGTTGCCCGAGGCGTCCTGGTAGATCGCGATCAGGTCAGGGATACCGCCGCCCTTCACGAACTCGGAACGTACGGTGTGGCCCGGGGCTTTCGGCGCGATCATGATCACGTCGAGGTCGGCACGCGGAACAACCTGGTTGTAGTGGATCGCGAAACCGTGGGAGAAGGCCAGGGTGGCGCCTTTCTTGATGTTCGGCTCGATTTCGTTCTTGTACAGCTGGGACTGGAACTCGTCCGGGGTCAGGATCATGACCAGGTCGGCGCCGGCAACAGCGGCAGCCACGTCGGTCACTTTCAGGCCATGGGCTTCAGCCTTGGCAACGGTAGCCGAACCTTTACGCAGACCGACGGTAACGTCGACACCGGAATCTTTCAGGTTGCACGCCTGGGCGTGGCCCTGGGAACCGTAACCGATGATGGCAACTTTCTTGCCCTGGATGATCGACAGGTCGCAGTCTTTATCGTAGAAAACTTTCATGAATTTCCCCTTTATATCCAGGCCGTTCAGGCCATTCGCTAATTTGGTTTAGATGCTGAGTACTTTGTCGCCGCGGGCAATACCGGTGACGCCACTGCGGACGGTCTCCAGAATCGATGCGGTGCCAATGGACTGAATGAAGCTGTCGAGCTTGTCGCTGGTACCGGTCAGTTGAACGGTATACACGCTGGCGCTGACGTCGACGATCTGTCCACGGTAAATATCGGTGGTGCGTTTGATCTCGGCGCGCTGGGCGCCAGTGGCCTTGACCTTGACCAGCATCAGTTCGCGCTCGATGTGAGCGCTTTCCGACAGGTCCACCAGCTTGACCACTTCGATCAGCTTGTTCAGGTTTTTGGTGATCTGCTCGATGATTTCATCGTGACCGACAGTGGTCAGCGTCAGACGCGACAGGGTCGGGTCTTCGGTTGGCGCCACGGTCAGGCTTTCAATGTTGTAGTTGCGCTGCGAGAACAGGCCGACTACGCGAGACAAAGCACCGGGTTCGTTTTCCAGAAGCAAGGAAATAATGTGCCGCATGATTAGGTACGCTCCGTCTTGCTCAGCCACATATCGCGCATGGAGCCGTCTTTGATCTGCATCGGATAGACGTGCTCGCTGGTGTCGACCGAAATGTCGATCACCACCAGGCGATCTTTCATGGCGAACGCCTCTTCCATCTTCGACTTCAAATCTTTCGATTCGGTGATGCGCACGCCGACGTGGCCATAGGCTTCAGCCAGCTTGACGAAGTCAGGCAAGGATTCCATGTAGGAGTGCGAGTGACGGCTGCCGTAACTCATGTCCTGCCACTGACGAACCATGCCCAGAACACCGTTGTTCAGGATGACGATCTTGACCGGCAAACCGTATTGCAGGCAGGTCGACAATTCCTGGATGTTCATCTGGATACTGCCTTCACCGGTGACGCACGCAACATCGGTGTCAGGGAAGCTCAGCGCGATACCCATCGCGGCCGGCAGACCGAAGCCCATCGTGCCCAGGCCACCGGAGTTGATCCAGCGGTTCGGCTTGTTGAACTTGTAGTACTGCGCAGCAAACATCTGGTGCTGACCCACGTCGGAGGTCACAAAGGCGTCGCCCTTGGTCACTTCGCACAGGGTTTCGATGACGGTCTGCGGCTTGATCATGCTGCCGTCGCCCTTGTCGTAAGGGAACAGGCCGCGATCACCGCGCCATTCATCAACTTGCTTCCACCAGCTGGCAACGGCGTCCTTGTTCGGGGTTTCGCCGATTTCCTTGAGGATCGCGACCATTTCGGTCAGGACGCTCTCCACCGGACCAACGATTGGCACGTCGGCCTTGATGGTCTTGGAAATCGAAGCCGGGTCGATGTCAATGTGAATGATCTTGGCGTTCGGGCAGAACTTCGGCGCGCCGTTGATCACGCGATCATCGAAACGCGCACCGACTGCCAGGATCACGTCGGCATGGTGCATCGCAAGGTTGGCGGTGTAGCTGCCGTGCATGCCGAGCATGCCGATGAACTGACGATCAGTACCTGGGTAGCCACCCAGGCCCATCAGGGTGTTGGTGACCGGCAGGTTGAGCATTTGCGCCAGTTCGGTCAGCGGCGCGGAGCCGTTGCCGAGGATCACGCCACCGCCGGAGTACAGCACGGGACGCTTGGCCGCCAGGAGCATTTCTGCTGCCTTGCGGATTTGCCCGGAGTGACCGCGAACGGCCGGGCTGTAGGAACGCAGTTTGGCTTTCTTCGGGAAGATGTATTCGAACTTCTCGGCCGGGTTGGTCATGTCTTTCGGGATATCGACCACGACCGGGCCCGGACGACCGGATTGCGCCAGGTAGAAGGCTTTCTTCATGACTTCCGGGATTTCCGAAGCGTGCTTGATCATGAAGCTGTGCTTCACGATCGGCCGGGAGATACCGATCATGTCGGTTTCCTGGAACGCGTCGGTGCCGACCATGGTGCTTGGCACCTGACCGGAAATGATCACCATTGGAATCGAGTCCATATAGGCAGTGGCGATACCGGTGATGGCGTTTGTGGCGCCTGGACCGGAAGTCACCAATACCACGCCGGCTTTACCGGTGGCACGGGCGTAGCCGTCAGCCATATGGGTAGCCGCTTGTTCGTGACGAACCAGGATGTGGGTCACTTCCGGTTCTTTGAACAGGGCATCGTAAACATGAAGGAGAGCACCACCCGGGTACCCGTAGATATATTTGACGCCTTCGTCACGCAAAAAGCGGACGAGCATCTCACCGCCAGATAAAAGCTCCACGTTGTTCACCTCTAAAACGCCAGAATACCGTCCACAAAAAAGCGAACGGGTCTTAATAGGTTTACTTCTCGGCAGAGCATGAGCGACGGTGGTCGCCGACTACGTCAGCACTGACTGAGCAAGTATTGGGATCGTCCCAAGTGTTGCGGGCCTTTCCCACCCAGCGCGAGGTAACGCGTTGCGGGTGTAACAGGTCGACGCGGATATGCGCCTCATGATCTGCCGAGAGGGTCTGCTTCTGGCAGTCCCTGTACAGCGGACTTTGGATTCTTCTGTTTCGCCCTCTGCAAGTCAAGCCGTCAATGTGCTTAATTGTGGGTAAGCACATGAGAACGCAAGAAAAAACCTGGAAACCGCTACTCTGTTAGCTTCAATTGCGCAGTTTTGCCAAGGAATCAGCATGCGAACGCTTCTCTTAACTCTGCTGATCGGCGCCAGCCCCTGGTGTATGGCCGGTCAGATCTACAAATGGGTCGATGCCCAGGGCGTCACCCATTTCGATCAACAGCCACCACAAGGGCAGTCATCCACCGCCGTGAAGACGCCCTCCTCTCCCGCACCAATACCTGCCGCATTACCTGGCAGCGGCGCGCTGGGCGATCAGAAAGCCATCGATGACAAGGTCAAGAAGCAAGTGGCCGAGCAACAGAGTCAGCTCAAGGCATTTTGCGAACAGGCGCGCACGAATCTCGCGCAACTGCAGAACAATCCGCGCTTGAGGGAGGAAGTGGAGGGAGAGTTGCGGCGGCTGAGCGACGACCAGCGTCAGCAACGTACTGCAGAGGCACAAAAACAGATTGCGGAAAACTGCCAGTAACCACTGGCAGTTTCGGGTTCAGCGCGAAGCAGTGATCAGCAGGTCGAACTCTTTGAGCAACACCTGAAGCTGCCGATCCTTGCCGTGCAGATTGCGCTGGGCAAAAACCATCTCGGCCATTTCCTGAATGCCCGAGGCATTGGGCAATGGCAGATCCTGTTCGAGGATCATCTTCATCCGCGGCAGGAAGATCCATTGCAGCCACTGCTCGAAATCGAGGGTGTCGACCGAAAACGGCTCGACACTGCTCAGGGCTTCGACCGAGGGCTGGACATCATCCCACCAGCCCTGGGCACGCAGTTCACGCTCGATCAACAGGAGTTGATCGGCGACTTTGGAGAAACGACTGTCCATCACAGCGCAACCTTGGCCTTCTGACGGGCCAGAGTGGCGCCGGCGGAATCACCTTGTTTCTCACGTGCCTGAGCGATCAATTCCCACAGGCTGGCCTGCAAGTCCGGACGACCATTGGCCATGGTCAGTGCGCGACGAGCGGTCTGCTCGGCTTGCGGCGCATCGCCCTGAGCCATGCGCACCTGCGCCAGACGGTAAAGCACTTGCGGCTCGCGCGGCGCTACACGCTGTGCACGCTCCAGACTGGAAGACGCGCCGTTGAGGTCGCCACCGGCCTGCTGCTGTTGCGCAGTGCTCAACAGTGCGAGAACCGGGCCGTCCAGTTGTTCATCGGCAGACAGACCGCCGCCGCTGCTGGCCGAAGGAATGCCGCTCGGCGTAGAGGGCATGCTGTAGCTGCCGGAGTTGATTGGCGCCGACTCGACCGGCGACGGGTTGTACGGTCCCGGCGTGATGCCACCCGACGCCGGGCCCGGAACGATCGGCGAGGTGCTGATCGGTGCCGAAGCCGCTGCGCCGCCCGGCACCATCACCACCACACCGGTATCGCCTTGCGGGATCGCCTGGGTCTGGGCCTGTGCAGGACGTTTCACGGTCGTTTGACGGAAACCGCCATTGGCCGAAATGCGCTCACTGTTGGACACGGCGGTGCCGGAATCCACGACCGGAATCGAACCACGCTGTACGGTGGAGCAGCCGCTGAGCAAAGCCACGGCGGTCACCGCTGGAATCAACCACTTGTTCACTTGAAACCCTCTTTGCTTAATTCATCCAGCCCTTGACCCAATCCATCACCGACTCGCCCGAGGCGGGGCTTTCGCCCGCACAGGAAGCGCCGGGTGGCGGTTCGCTGCCGCGAATATACGGCATCTGCACGGCGCCCGGACAGTTGGCATCGGAGCCCTGACCGGTGCGCGAATCAACCCAGGCCTGCACCACGTTATCCGGCTGTGGCATGTCCAACGGCAGCGGATCCGCCTTGCGCATGAAACTGGTCCAGACCTGCAATGCACCGGTGGCCCCGGTGAACGGGGTCTTGCCGTTGTCGTCGCGGCCGAGCCAGACCACCGCCAGCAGATCCTGGCTGAAACCGGCGAACCAGCTGTCGCGCGAATCGTTACTGGTACCGGTCTTGCCCGCCAGTGTCAGGGTCCTTGGCAACACGTTATAAACCGAACTGCCGGTGCCTTCACGCATGACCCGCTGCATGGCGTTCTGGATCAGGTAGATTGAGGCCGGATCGAACCGTTGCTCGATCTGGAACGGATAACGCTTGAGCGGCTCGCCTTCGGCAGTCAGGACGCTGCGGATCCCGCGCATCGGCGTATTGAAGCCGCCGTTGGCCAAGGTCTGGTACATCGTCGCAACTTCGATCGGGGTCATCCCGCCCGCGCCGAGCAACATCGACGGGAACGCCGGAAACTCGCGGGTCACGCCCAGGCGACCCAGCGTCTTGAGGACATTCGGAACACCGACCGCCAGACCGAGACGCGAGGTCGACAAGTTGTAGGAATGTGCCAACCCTTGATACAGGAATACTGTGCCGTGGGAGCGACGGTCATAGTTCTGCGGTTTCCAGACCTGGCCATCCGCGCCTTTGATCGAAAGCGGGTCGTCCGACAGCCAACTGGTGAGCGTGTACTGACTCGGTTTCTCCAGTGCCGTCAGATAAACCGCCGGTTTTATCAACGAGCCGATCGGCCGCACCGCGTCCAGTGCGCGGTTGAACCCGGCAAAACTCGCCTGGCGACTACCGATCATGGCCTGGACTTCGCCGGTTTCCGGGTTGGTCACGACCATCGCCGCTTCCACGTCGTCGGAACCCTTGCGACCGGACAGACGCTTGAAGGTGTCGTTGACCGAGGCTTCGGCTTTCATCTGCAGGATCGGGTCGAAACTGGTGAAGATCCGCAAGCCTTCCTCGGTCAAGTCTTCGTCGCGGTAGTCTTCACGCAACTGGCGTTTGACCAGATCGATGAAGCCCGGGAACGAGCTGTCGGCCAGCTTGCCGCGCGTGGTCACGCCCAGCGGCATTTTCTTCGCGGCGGCCACCTGCTCGGCGGAAGCGACACCCTGCTGCTCAAGCACGTCGAGCACCAGATTGCGTCGCTCCAGCGCCCGCTCCGGGTTGCGACGCGGGTTGTAATAGGACGGACCTTTGACCATGCCGACCAACAGCGCGACCTGGTGCAGTTTCAGCTCGGACAAGGGTTGGGCGAAGAAGAACTGGCTGGCCAGACCGAAACCGTGCACCGCACGCTGGCCGTCCTGACCGACAAAGACTTCGTTGAGGTACGCCTCAAGGATTTCCTTTTTGTCGTAATGCAGCTCGAGCAGCATCGCCATCATCGCTTCGGTGAGTTTGCGGGTCAGGCTGCGCTCGTTGGTGAGGTAGAAGTTCTTGACCAGTTGCTGGGTCAGCGTACTGCCACCCTGGGTCATCTTGCCGCCCGAGGTGTTGACCCAGACTGCGCGGGCAATCGATTTCGGCGACACGCCCCAGTGGCTGTAGAAATCCCGGTCTTCCACGGCGACCAGGGTTTCCAGCAGATACGGCGGTACCTGATCTAGCTTGATCAGAATCCGGTCTTCGAGGTTTTTCGGGTAGATGCCGCCGATCATCAGCGGCTCCAGGCGTACCACGGAGAGCTTCGAACCGTTGGTCGCCGAGAGTTCGGCCACGTAATCGCCGGAGAAACGTACGCGCACCGGCTGCGGTTTCTCGAGACCTTCATAGAACTGGAAGCCACGAGTATTCAGATCAACCGTGTTGCCATTGACCGCCGCCGCGCCAGGACCGTTGCTTACGGCTTCGCGGCGATAGCCCAAGGCATCGAGTTCGGTGAGGAAATCGTCCTTGCTCAGCTTTTGTCCGACGAACAGCTCGAGCGGGCGCGCGTATACCTTGGCCGGGATGGTCCAGCGCTTGCCGGAGAACTTCTCCTGCACCACGGCATCGAGGTAAACGGCGAAGCCGGCCAGCACCACAAGGCCGACCAGACTGAGTTTAAGGGCCCAGCCCAACCATGGGCGCAGGCCCCGGGAAGCTGGTTTTTTAGGGGTACGGGGGGATCGAGTACGAGTCATGGCGGCGGATTATACGCACTTTATTCATACTCAACAGGAGCGCTCCGAGGTTTGCGTCGGGCTGGCGAGCGGCCATAATGAGCGCCTTGAATTTCCCCCAGTCTCTGAAGGATCGTCCGTGAGCCAGTCCCTGATCGCTGCCCTGCAAAACCCGGCCCTCTACCCGCACCCCGTCGAAGGGTTCCAGGTCATCGAAACCCATATCTCGTGGGTACTGCTCACCGGTCCCTACGCCTATAAAGTGAAGAAACCGGTGAACTTCGGTTTCCTCGACTTCACCGGCCTCGATTCCCGTGAGCACTTCTGCGGCGAAGAGCTGCGTCTGAACCAGCGCTTGACCGAAGATTTGTATCTGGAAGTGATTCCAGTGACCGGAAGTGCCGAAGCCCCGCAACTGGGCGGCGAAGGCCCGGCCATCGAATACCTGCTGAAAATGCGTCAGTTCCCGCAGAGCGGTCTGCTCAGCACACTGCAAGCCAACGGCGAGCTGACCACAGCACACGTCGACGCGATGGCCGAGCAGATCGCTCGCTTCCACCTCAACGCGCCGAAAGTTCCAGCCGAGCACGATGCCGGTACGCCTGAAAGCGTAATGGCGCCGGTGCGCCAGAACTTCGAACAGATCCTGCCGTTCCTCAGCGACAAGAACGACCTGCTGCAACTCGAGGCCCTGCAAGCGTGGGCCGAAAGCAGCTTTGATCGCCTGAAGCCGCTGTTCGCCCAACGCAAGGCCGACGGCTTCACCCGCGAGTGCCACGGTGACATTCACTTGGGCAACGCCACGCTGATCGACGGCAAGGTCGTGATCTTCGACTGCATCGAATTCAACGAACCGTTCCGCTTCACCGACGTCTGGGCCGACACCGGCTTTCTGGCGATGGACCTGGAAGACCGTGGCCTGAAATCCCTGGCTCGTCGTTTCATCAGCCAGTACCTGGAACTGACCGGCGACTATCAGGGCCTGGAAGTGTTGAACTTCTACAAGGCTTACCGCGCATTGGTACGTGCGAAAGTCGCACTGTTCAGCATGCCGGCCGATGCGACTCCGGTACAGCGCGCAACCACCCTTCGCCAGTACCGCAACTACGCTAATCTGGCGGAAAGCTACAGCACTATTCCTTCGCGCTTCATGGCGATTACCCACGGCGTTTCCGCTGTAGGCAAAAGCCACGTGGCCATGCGCCTGGTCGAAGCGCTGGGCGCGATCCGTCTGCGTTCCGATGTCGAGCGCAAACGTCTGTTCGGCGAGCAAACCGTTGCCAATGATGTTCAGGCCGGGATCTACAGCGCCGATGCCAGCACCGCGACTTATGCTCGCCTGCATGAAATCGCCGAAGTGATCCTGCACGCCGGTTTCCCGGTGGTGATCGATGCCACTTACCTCAAGCGCGAACAACGTGACAGCGCCGCCAAGGTCGCCGAAGCCACTGGAGCGCCGTTCCTGATCCTCGACTGCAACGCTCCGCAAGCCGTGATCGAGAGCTGGCTGGCGATTCGTCAGGCGGACAAGAAGGATCCGTCCGACGCGACCCTCGCCGTGATCGAAGCACAACAGGCCAACCGCGAAGCACTGACGCCGGAAGAAATCCTGCGCAGCAAACGCGTGCAGACCAATGAATCCGGCACTCTGGATACCGTCGTGGCGCAGATCCGCCAGCGCCTGCCAGGTCTGTAAGAAACTATTTCGGCCGTGAAGCCCTCGCTCGCTTCACGGTCGTCAAATAGTGGCACTATACTGGCGTCATAAAACCAACAGGTGATTTGACATGAGCCAGCCGAAACTTCTCGACACCCCGCTTTATGCCTTGCTGCACAAAGACGACATCACAGGCTTTAACAATGAACGCCCGAAAGACGGCCCGATCGACATGGTTGGTGGTGACTTTCGTGGACTCGACCTGCGTGAATTGAACGCCGATGGCGTGGATTTCCGGGACGCCTACTTCCGTTCCGCCGATCTGCGCGGCATCGACTTTCGCAACGCCTCGTTGGAAGGTGCGAGCCTTGCTCATGCGCAGATTTCCGGGGCGTACTTCCCGCCAGAGTTGAGTGCAGACGAAATCCTGATGTCGATGAATTTCGGTACGCGCCTGCGTTATCGCACTCGCTGAGTCTCGGAACACCCAACTCGTCCAGCGCCCCCGCTTTGCGCTGGACTGCGTGCTATTGGTAATTATCCCTCGCCCTCCCCATCCCGATTCATCAGCGCAAACTGACGTTTCTTAGAAGCGTTTGAGTTGAATCCGACCAAACAACCACGCTTTTCCTACTGATGGCTACACTCCTGAGAAGCTCGCCCACGCACCATTCGGCCGTCGCAAGGAGGCTTGATGAATGATGAACTGCAACACCTGAAGAATCTTGGCAAGACGTCGGCGCAATGGCTGCATGCCGTGGGCATCCACAGCGCCTCGGATCTGCGTCGCCTGGGCGCCGTGGATGCCTATCGGGCCGTGCGCACGCGCGGGTTCCGGGCGTCGAAGGTGTTGTTGTATGCGATCGAAGGGGCGTTGATGGACGTGCACTGGAATGACATTCCCGCCGAACGCAAGGACGCTTTGAACAAGCAACTGGAAGCCATTTCTTCTCGCCACAAGAACTGACAGGCGCCGCACTCATGTACCTGCTCGGGGAAAAATCGGCGCAGGCCGATGCATTGATCAACCACTTGCAGAGCTTGCCTGCGCAATGGCTCGAAGGCCTGCCGCCGTGCGGGCCGGCCATGGAACTGGAAGCCACGGATGATCTGTTGGCACGTTTGCCGGACGACCAGTTGTTCCTGCTCACGCAAGGTGTCATCACTGGCCGACTGGGTGGTCGCGGTCTGTTCTATTGGCATGAAGGAGATTTGATCGGCCTGCAACAGGGGCCGGAATGGGCGGATTGCACGCTGCACTCAGACAACCCGCTGACATTACTGCCCTATCGCCGAAGCGATTTGTTTCAACATGTGTACGGCGAAACGTCGCGCTCTGAGCAGTTTCTGCGCTACCTGCTCGGACAAATGGCGCTGCTAGCCCACGCCGTTGCCGAGTTCAAGCCGCGCGAGTTTCGCAGCACCAACGGTTTCAAGCGGGTTGAAGCCGGGGACGTTCTGATCCGCCAAGGCGACATCGCTGATCATGTGTTCGTAATTGTCGAAGGACACGCCGAAGCGTTTGTTAACGGGCACAAGGTAGGCGACGTACCCAGGGATGAAATATTCGGCGCAATGGCTGTATTCACCGGCGAGCCGCGCAACGCGACGGTCATTGCCCGGGAGGCAAGCACTGTAATGCTGATTCCCGGCGATCAGTTTCTGAGCATGACCCGCACCAATCCGAAAATCGCCCATTCCCTGATCGAAAGCATGGCGCGGCGTATCGACCAGTTGAACAAGCAGCTCACGGGACTCGACAGCCAAGGCTGATGCCCGTATTCACGGGGCGTTTACGCCATTGCCGGGACAAAACCAAAGAAATGAAAAAACAGCAGTTGACTTGGTAATGAGAATCGCTATTATTATCACAACTGGTCGCGAGATCAGTCGATATTCTGAAAAGCCCTTGGTTCGGACTCTCAGATTATCTCCTCATCAGGCTAATCACGGTTATTTGACCCGGTTTTTACCGGGTCTTTTTTTTGCCTGTGGAAAAGTCAATTCTTGCCGAACTGTTTACGCATCTCGGTGCAATAATCCGGTTTCGGCGTGGCCGGTGTGAACCATACATAATCAGCCATCTCCGCCGTAACCTGACTGCCCTGCTCCGCCAGCATCAGCACCGTCGGCGCATCGGGCGCGCCCAGATCCAGCACATGCAGCGGCACACCCACATCCTTGCGTGCGTGATACGCACCCGCCAATAACAAGGCAGGCGCGGGCGCCGCCAACAAACGCGAGGCCATGCGCCGATCCCGTTGTTGCTGAACGGCCAGCATCGCCGGCATTTGTGATGACGGCAGCAGGCCGCAGTGAGAATCGCCGATCTGCTGCAACAGCGTCTCTCTCACAGATTTGGCGTTGCTGCGCTCACCGCTCAAAACCGGAGGATCACGATAGAACGCGCGAATTTCGATGTTATCGAGATTGGCCGCCAGCAATGGCCAGGATTGCGTCAGGGCGAACCGCACAATCGGTCCGTAGAGATTCCAGTCCCAACCGTCCTGCCAGGCCAATGCAGCGGGAAGATCAACCGGTGGCGTTGCGGCATGGCGCACGTCATCGACGCGCGACTGTTGATCTGGCGTCAGCATTTCCAACAGGAGACTGCCCTGAGGGCGCGCCGCTTCGAGGTTCTGCAACAGCCACAATTGAAGGGCATGGTGATCGGCGTTGTCATGCTGTTCGCCAATAATCACCCGCGATGGAGTGCTCAGTTGGGCCAGTAATTGCTGCGCCGTCAGACTCTCACCACTGCGCAAATCACGGATCTCGCCCACGACCGGCGGCGCCGCAACATGCTGGCAACCCGCAAGCCACAACACCGCCAACAGCAAAATCCCGCGCATACCCTCACCTCGATGACGAAATCAGCGGGCGATGATCAGCGGATGCCCGCGCTCCGGGTGCGGCTGCACCAGTACTTCCAGACCGAAAACCGCCTTCAGCGATTCCGGACGCAACACCTGTTGCGGCGTATCCAGCGCCACCGGGCGCCCGCCCTCCAGCAGCAGGATTCGATCACAATAGCGCGCCGCCAGATTCAGATCATGCAGGATCACCAGCACCGCCGCGCCGCGATCGGCAAATTCGCGCACCGCTTGCAGCGTCGTGTGTTGATGCAATGGATCAAGCATCGAGGTCGGCTCATCAAGCAGCAAAGTCTGCCCCGCCTGCCCCGGCCAGAGCTGCGCCAGCACCCGCGCCAGATGCACCCGCTGACGCTCGCCGCCGGACAGCGCCAGATAACTGCGACCACTCAGATGCCCGGCATCGGCCGCCAATAACGCGGCAGCGACGATCTCGTCATCGCGCACCCGCCCGCTCTGATAGGGCAGACGCCCCATGCCAACCACTTCTTCAACTCGAAAGGCGAAATCCAGCGTCGATACCTGCGGCAACACCGCCAGCCGCTGGGCACGTTGAATACCGCTCCAATGGCTCAAGACCTCACCGTCCAGCAGCACCTCCCCCTCGTGCGCGCTCAATTCACCGCACAACGCGCCGAGCAAAGTACTCTTACCGGCGCCGTTCGGCCCCAGCACACCCAGCACTTCGCCCGGTTCGAGTTGCAGACTGACGTCGGCCAGAACGGTTTTGCGGCCACGGCGGATATGCAGGTTGTGCGCACGCAACATCAGGCACGCCCTCGCAGTAACAGATAAAGGAAGAACGGCGCACCGATGAACGCGGTGACAATGCCGATCGGCAGCTCCGCCGGCGCCAGCGCCAGCCGCGCCACCAGATCCGCCAGCAGCAACAGGCTCGCCCCGGCCAGTACCGATGCCGGCAGCAATACCCGATGATCCGGCCCCGCGAGCAAGCGCACCAGATGCGGCACTACCAGCCCGACAAAACCGATCATGCCCGCCGCCGCCACGGCTGCACCGACGCCCAGCGCCGTGCAGAACACCAGTTCGCGCTTGAGCCGCTCGACATCGATCCCCAGATGCCCGGCTTCCGATTCGCCGAGCAACAACGCATTGAGCGCCTTCGCCCGACGCGGAAGCCAAACCGCAATACCGGCGGTGATGATCAGCAGCGGCCACAACCGCGCATAGCTCGCGCCGTTAAGGCTACCCAGGTTCCAGAACGTCAACGTGCGCAATGTCGCGTCGTCGGCCAGATAGGTAAACAGCCCCACCGCCGAGCTGGCCAACGCCGTCAGAGCGATACCCGCCAGCAACATGGTCGCAACGTTCGTTTGCCCATTACGGCGGCCTAGTCGATAGACCAACGCCGTTACGCCAAGACCACCGAGAAACGCGCAAACCGACAGCAGATAAGGCCCGAACCACTCCGGCAATCCGCCAAAAAACGAACCGCCGACAATCGCCACCGCCGCACCCAACGCCGCGCCGCTCGAGACGCCGACCAACCCCGGATCGGCCAAGGGATTGCGAAACAGCCCCTGCATCGCCACCCCTGACAACGCCAGCACACCGCCGACTGCCAGTCCGAGCAACGTACGCGGCAGACGAATCTGCCCGAGAATCAGCTCAGCCTGTTCCAGTCCGTCCGGCGCCAGCGGTATACCGATCATGCGCAGCGCCGCACGCAAGGTATCGACCAACGGCAGACTGACCGGCCCCAACGCCAGCGACAGCCAGATCGCCAGCAGACACAGGAGGATCAGGCCGATGAACAAGCCACGGGGCTTGACCAACGTGGTCATTGGCCGCTCTGGACCGGGTAGAAACCGTCAGACAGGGTCTTGAGTGCAGCCGGCAAACGCGGCCCGAGCCCGCCTACCAGTAACGTCGGGTCCAGCTCCAGCACGCGTCCGGTCTTGGCCGCACGGCTGGAATTGAGGATCGGATTTTCCTTGAACAGCGCCGCTTTCGCCGCCTCGCCAGTCAGCGCACGGTCAGCGAACACCAGCACTTCAGGATCGAGACTGGCCAGGGACTCCACGGAAAACGGCTTGTAGCCGGTGTGCGTCGCAAGGTTATGCCCGCCCGCCTGTTGCAGCAGCCAGTCGGCGGCGGTGTCCTTGCCGGCGATCAGCGGTTTGCCGCCGGCATGGCCGAGCAGCAACAGCACGCCCGGCGCTTTCTGCTTGGCCTGCGCCTCAGTCACACGCGCCTTTTGTGCATCGAGTTGCTGTTGATAACTTTGCAGCAATTGCGCGGCCTGGCTTTCGGCGCCCAGCAACTGACCCAGATGGGTGACGTTTTTTTCCAGCGTCGGCAGATCCGGCTGAGCCGAGAACAATTCCACCTGCACCTTGGCGCTGCGAACCTGCGAGATTACCGGCGGCGGGCCCATTTCTTCGGTGCCGATCAGAATGTCCGGACGCAGGCTGAGAATGCCTTCAGCCGACAGGCTGCGCTGATAACCTATGCTCGGCAGCGACTTGAGTGTTTCCGGATGCTGGCTGGTGGTGTCGACGCCCACCAACCTGGACTCGCCACCCAGAGCACTCACCCACTCCGACAAGGCGCCGCCGGCGCTGACCCAACGTTGCGGCAACTCGGCCGCTGCAGCCTGGTGGCTGACCAAAAGTCCGACACACAGCACGGCAACGCGTGTACTCAGGCGCATAGACAGCTTCCTTGAAAGGTTTTCCCGGGCATCGGAACGGCAGGCCAAGTATCCTCGGCAGCGGTCACCTCGCCACGGGCGAAGGCGGCCATTTGATAATTGTTTGCATTTGAACGTCAAGCTCGGACATATCCGGACACGAGCCGACACTTGAGGATAGCCATGAAGTTTCTTTGCGAGGGTGCCGATCTGATTGAGGGCGGCAGTCGCGGTTTCGATATCGACGGGAAAAAACTGTTTGCCGTGCGCCGTGCGGGGCAGACGTATGTCTACCTCAATCGCTGCCCTCATCGGGGCGTTGGCCTGGAATGGCACCCCGACCAGTTTCTCGACCCGAGCAACAGCCTGATCCAGTGCGCCACCCACGGCGCACTGTTTCTGATCGAGGACGGAGAATGCGTCGCCGGCCCCTGCGCAGGGCAATCGCTGACGGCCATCCCTTGCCGTGAAGACGCGCAAGGGCTGTGGATCGATGTTTAACCGTTGAGCAGCACGTCCAGGCGCCGGTCGATCACCATCTCTTCATGGCTCAAACGCACGCCATACGCCAGTACTTCAACCCCGCACGCGACTGCCTCACGCAGCGCAGCGGCGTAGGCCGGGTCGATCTCCTCGGCAGGACGCACCGCCTCGATACCGGTGAGATTGACGCAATACAACTGCACCGCGCGAATCCCGTCCCGAGCCAGATGCGCCAGCTCACGCAAATGCTTGGCTCCGCGCTGAGTCACCGCATCGGGAAACGCTGCCACCGCCGTGCCGTCGAAGCCGAGGGTGACGCTTTTCACTTCCACATAGGCCGGGCCCGTCGGATAGTCGAGGCGAAAATCGATCCGGCTCTTTTCCTGTCCGTACGCCACTTCGCGCTTGAGCCCGGTAAAACCGTTCAACTCATTGATGACGCCCGCCTGCAAGGCTTCTTCGACCAGTGCGTTGGCGCGACCGGTGTTCACGCAAAACAGCCGGCCCTGCGGGGTTTCGCCGACTTCCCAAGTGCCGGGCAGCTTGCGCTTCGGATCATTGGAGCGACTGAACCAGACCTGCCCGCCCTCGACCTGGCAATTGAGCATCGAGCCGGTGTTCGGGCAATGAATGGTCAGCAACTCGCCGCCAACGGTTTCGATATCGGCGAGAAAACGCTTGTAACGGCGGATCAACCGGCCTTCTTCGAGAGGAGGATGAAAGCGCATCAGCCTTGCCAGCTCTTCAAGCCACGGGCGATGCGTTCCACCGCTTCCTGTAGGCGAGGGAGGTTTTGTGTGTAGGCAAAGCGCACGTGATGCCCGGCCTGATAGCGGCCGAAATCCAGCCCCGGCGTAAACGCTACATGTTCGGTTTCAAGGAAATGCCGGCAGAATGCGAAGGCATCGCCGCCAAACTGGCTGATATCGGCATACAAATAGAATGCGCCTTCCGGCTCCACGGCGATGTTGAAACCCAGTTCGCGCAGTGCCGGCAGCAGGAAGTCACGACGACGGCCGAACTCGGCGCGGCGCTCTTCGAGAATCGCGATGGTGTCCGGCTCGAAACAGGCCAGCGCCGCATGCTGGGCCATGCTTGGCGCACTGATGTAGAGGTTCTGCGCAAGTTTTTCCAGTTCACTGACCGCCGCATCCGGCGCCACCAGCCAGCCGAGGCGCCATCCGGTCATGCCGAAATATTTGGAGAAACTGTTGAGGACAAACGCACTGTCGTCCACTTCCAGCACACTGGCTGCGTCGGTGCCATAAGTCAGGCCGTGGTAGATCTCGTCCACCACCAGATGCCCGTGACGCGCCTTGATGGCTGTGGATAACCCGGCCAGTTCATCGCGGGTCAGAATCGTACCGGTCGGGTTGGCTGGCGAGGCGACCAGCGCACCGACGCTGTCGTGATCCCAGTGGCGCGCCACCAGGTCCGGCGTCAGTTGATAGCGAACGTCCGGGCCGACGGGCACAAGCTGCGCCGCGCCTTCAACCAACCGCAGAAAATGCCGGTTGCAAGGATAGCCAGGGTCAGCCAGCAGCCAGTGCTTGCCCGGATCCACCAGCAACGCACTGGCCAGCAGCAACGCACCGGAACCGCCAGGCGTGATGAGAATCCGTCGAGGATCTATGTTCAGGCCGTAGCGCGTTTGATAGAAACCGGAAATCGCCTCGCGCAGCTCGGGAATGCCACGGGCTGCGGTGTAGCGGGTTTTTCCGGCCGTCAGGGCTTGCTGGCCCGCGCGAATGATCGGCTCGGCGGTGGTGAAGTCCGGTTCGCCGATTTCCAGGTGGATCACGTCGTGGCCGGCGGCCTGCAATTCATTGGCCCGCGCCAGCAACGCCATCACATGGAACGGTTCGATCGCACGACTGCGCGCACTGTAGGGCTGAGCCATTGGCCTTCCTTCAACGAGGGAAAAGAAACGATTCTACCCATCTGCCGGAACGAGCGAGAACCCGCAGCGGTCACAGCCACAAGAACACTGGACTGTAACGACCCGCGCGTACGCTCCAGGATTGACTAAAATCAGTGATTGAGCAGGTCTGCAACATTGCCGGACATGGCTTGGCAAACATTTGCAAGCCCCACTGGCCGCGCGCTCGACATCCGGGAGTAGCGCGGGCCGAATTGATCTGGTAAGTTCGCCCGCTTGCAGCCGCAGGGCCGGCAGGTGTCGGTGATGGAGCAATCCTGCGCAATGGATTACAAGAGTAGAGGCGGTCCATTTCATGCCCACCCAAGCAAAGCAACAGGCAAGTCAGACACTCAGCGGTTTCGAACCCTACGTCCCGAAAGCGGGCGAAGAGTACATGGGCGCTCCAATGCGCGCGCACTTCACCAAGATCCTGACCAAGTGGAAACTGGACTTGATGCAGGAAGTCGACCGCACTGTTGATCACATGAAAGACGAAGCGGCCAACTTTCCAGATCCGGCCGACCGTGCCAGCCAGGAAGAAGAGTTCGCCCTCGAGCTGCGTGCCCGCGACCGCGAGCGCAAACTGATCAAGAAGATCGACAAGACCCTGCAACTGATCGAAGACGAAGAGTACGGCTGGTGCGACTCTTGCGGCATCGAGATCGGCGTCAAGCGCCTTGAAGCCCGCCCGACTGCCGACATGTGCGTCGACTGCAAGAACCTGGCGGAAATCAAGGAAAAACAGGTCGGCAAATAATCCCGGCCTGAACGAAAAACGGAGCGTGCGAACGCTCCGTTTTTGTTTCTGCCTCCTGTAGGAGCGAGCCTGCTCGCGATAGCCGTATTACATTCAACTTTACTATTGACTGGTCTATTGCTATCGCGAGCAGGCTCGCCTCCACCGGTTTGCATGCCAAATTCCGAAACAGTGACAACACTTCCATGACTACCCCCGCCTACATTGGCCGCTTTGCCCCGACTCCCAGCGGGCACCTGCACTTCGGTTCGCTGGTCGCCGCCCTGGCCTCTTATCTGGACGCACGCTCGGTGGGTGGCCGCTGGCTGGTGCGCATGGAAGATCTCGATCCGCCCCGTGAAGAGCCGGGCGCGCAAGCGGCGATTCTCAAGGCACTGGAAAGCTATGGCTTCGAATGGGACGGCGAAATGGTCCGCCAGAGCGACCGGCACGAAGCCTATGCCCAAGTGCTCGACAGCCTGTTCAATCACGGCCTCGCGTATGCCTGCACCTGTTCGCGCAAACAACTGGAGCCGTACCACGGCATTTACCCGGGACTGTGCCGCAACGCCGGCCATGGTCAGGAAGACGCAGCGATTCGCCTGCGCGTGCCGGAGCTCGAATACCATTTCATCGACCGGGTGCAGGGCGAATACCGTCAGCATCTGGGCCGCGACGTGGGTGACTTCGTGATCCGCCGCCGCGACGGCCTCTACGCCTACCAACTGGCGGTGGTGCTGGACGACGCCTGGCAGGGCATCACCGACATCGTGCGCGGCGCCGATCTGCTCGACTCGACGCCGCGCCAGCTCTATCTGCAAGAACTGCTGGGACTGCGCCAGCCGCGTTATCTGCATCTGCCGCTGATTACCCAGCCCGACGGCAACAAGCTCGGCAAGTCCTACCGCTCGCCACCGCTGGAAGCCGATCAGGCCACACCACTGCTGCTGCGGGCCTTGCGCGCATTGGGGCAAAACCCTGGGCCCGAACTGGCCCACGCCTCGCCGCAAGAACTGTTGAACTGGGGCAGCGCCCACTGGGATGCCTTGAAAATCCCGCGCACACTGACCCTGCCCGAAGCGCAACTGCTGTGACGACACTTGCAGTGGCGCGCCCATCCGTTACCATCGCCGCACGTTTTCGGGCACGCGCATAAAAAAGAGAGGCCGGGATGTACATCTATCGCTTGGTCCTGCTTCTGGTCGTGGGGATCTACCTGTTTTCTCCCGCCATCATGGATTGGTGGATCGACGCTACGGGCGCCTGGTATCGCCCTTATCTGCTCTGGCTGATCCTGATTGTCGTGACCTTCATCCTGCAGAGCCAAAAAGATGCCGATGAGCTTTAGCCTGACCCAGATGCTGCTGATTAGCGCCGCCTACCTGGCCGCGCTGTTCGGGGTGGCATGGATCAGTGAACGGGGCATGATCCCGCGGGCGATCATTCGCCATCCGTTGACCTACACCCTGTCGCTGGGGGTCTACGCCAGTGCATGGGCGTTCTACGGCACGGTCGGTCTGGCGTATCAGTACGGCTACGGTTTTCTGTCCAGTTATCTCGGGGTATCCGGCGCCTTTCTGCTGGCGCCGGTGCTGCTGTATCCGATTCTGAAGATCACCCGCACTTATCAACTGTCTTCGCTGGCGGACTTGTTTGCCTTCCGCTTTCGCAGCACCTGGGCCGGTGCGCTGACAACGATATTCATGCTGATCGGCGTATTGCCGTTGCTGGCGTTGCAGATCCAGGCGGTGGCCGACTCCATCGGCATCCTCACCGGCGAACCGGTGCAGAATCGCGTGGCCCTGGCGTTCTGCGCACTGATCATCCTGTTCACGATCTTCTTCGGTTCCCGTCATATCGCCACCCGTGAAAAACACGAAGGGCTGGTGTTCGCGATTGCCTTCGAGTCGGTGATCAAACTGGCGGCCCTCGGCGGTGTCGGCCTCTACGCCTTGTACGGCGTATTCGACGGCCCGCAACAGCTTGAACTGTGGCTGCTGCAGAACCAGACCGCCCTCGCCGCCCTGCACACCCCGTTGCAGGAAGGCCCGTGGCGCACGTTGCTGCTGGTGTTCTTTGCGTCGGCGATCGTGATGCCGCACATGTATCACATGACCTTCACCGAAAACCTCAACCCGCGCTCGCTGGTCAGCGCGAGCTGGGGGCTGCCGCTGTTCCTGCTGTTGATGAGCCTGGCAGTGCCGCTGATTCTCTGGGCCGGCCTGAAACTCGGCGCCACCACCAATCCGGAATACTTCACCCTCGGTATCGGCATCGCCGCCAACAGCAAGTCGCTGGCGTTGCTGGCCTATGTCGGCGGTCTGTCGGCGGCCAGCGGCCTGATCATCGTCACCACGCTGGCGCTGTCGGGCATGGCCTTGAACCATCTGGTGCTGCCGCTCTATCAGCCACCGGCCGAGGGCAATATTTATCGCTGGTTGAAATGGACCCGCCGGGCGCTGATCGTCGCGATCATCATGGCCGGTTTCTGCTTCTACCTGATGCTCGGCGCCGAGCAGGATCTGGCCAACCTCGGCATCGTTGCCTTCGTTGCGACCCTGCAATTCCTACCGGGTGTGCTGTCGGTACTGTACTGGCCGACCGCCAATCGCCGCGGCTTTATCGCCGGTCTGCTGGCGGGGATTGTGGTGTGGGTCGTGACCATGCTCTTGCCGCTGGTCGGCAATCTGCAGGGCTTCTATATTCCGCTGCTGAACATGATCTACGTGCTGGACGACACCAGCTGGCACATGGCGGCCATCGCCTCGCTGGCGGCAAACGTCCTGATGTTCACGCTGATTTCGCTGTTCACCAATGCCAGCCCGGAAGAGGCCAGCGCCGCCGAAGCCTGCGCGGTGGACAACGTACGACGCCCGCAACGCCGCGAATTGCACGCCGCCTCCCCGCAGGAATTCGCCACTCAGTTGGCCAAGCCGCTGGGCGCCAAGGCTGCGCAGAAGGAAGTTGAACAGGCCCTGCGCGACCTTTATTTGCCGTTCGACGAACGCCGCCCCTATGCCTTGCGCCGACTGCGTGACCGGATCGAAGCCAACCTCTCTGGCCTGATGGGTCCGAGCGTCGCCCAGGACATGGTGGAAACCTTCCTGCCGTACAAGGCCGGCGGCGAAAACTACGTCACCGAAGACATTCACTTCATCGAAAGCCGCCTCGAGGATTACCACTCGCGCCTGACCGGTCTGGCGGCCGAACTCGATGCCCTGCGCCGCTACCACCGCCAGACCCTGCAGGAACTGCCGATGGGCGTCTGCTCACTGGCCAAGGATCAGGAAATCCTGATGTGGAACAAGGCCATGGAAGAGCTGACCGGGATTGCTGCGCAACGGGTGGTGGGCTCGCGCCTGAGCACCATCGCCAATCCGTGGAAAGATCTGTTGCAAGGCTTCATCCACCTGCCCGACGAACACTTGCACAAACAACACCTGGCCCTCGACGGCCAGACCCGCTGGCTGAACCTGCACAAAGCAGCCATCGACGAACCGCTGGCACCGGGCAATAGCGGCCTGGTGCTGCTGGTGGAAGACCTGACCGAAACCCAGATGCTCGAAGACAAACTGGTGCATTCCGAGCGCCTGGCCAGCATCGGCCGACTCGCGGCGGGTGTTGCTCACGAAATCGGCAACCCGATCACCGGCATCGCCTGCCTCGCGCAAAACCTGCGGGAAGAACGCGAAGAGGATGGTGAGCTGACGGAAATCAGCGGCCAGATCCTAGAACAGACCAAACGCGTGTCACGCATCGTCCAGTCGCTGATGAGTTTCGCCCACGCCGGCAGCCATCAGCACAGCGACGAGCCCGTCTGTCTGGCGGAAGTCGCCCAGGACGCCATCGGCCTGCTGGCCCTCAACCGACGCAATTTCGAAGTCCAGTTCTACAACCTGTGCGATCCCGATCACTGGGTCGAAGGCGACCCGCAGCGGCTCGCCCAGGTACTGATCAATCTGCTCTCCAACGCCCGTGATGCCTCGCCTGCCGGCAGTGCGGTGCGGGTCAAGAGCGAAGCCGGCGAACACACGGTCGATCTGATCGTCGAAGACGAAGGCAGCGGTATTCCGTCGAGCATCATGGACCGATTGTTCGAACCCTTCTTCACCACCAAGGATCCTGGCGAAGGCACCGGTCTGGGCCTTGCACTGGTCTATTCCATCGTTGAAGAGCATTATGGACAAATCACCATCGACAGCCCGGCTGATGTTCAGAGCCAGCGCGGCACCCGTATCCGGGTGACATTGCCGCGCCATGTCGAAGCGACGTCCGCTGTGAACTGAGACCGTCGAGAGTATCGAATCAATGCCGCACATTTTGATCGTCGAAGACGAAACCATTATCCGCTCCGCCTTGCGCCGCCTGCTGGAACGCAACCAGTACCAGGTCAGCGAAGCCGGTTCAGTGCAGGAAGCACAAGAACGCTTCAGTATTCCCACTTTCGATCTGATCGTTAGCGACCTGCGTCTGCCGGGCGCTCCGGGCACCGAGCTGATCAAGCTCGGCCAGGGCACGCCGGTGCTGATCATGACCAGCTACGCCAGCCTGCGCTCTGCGGTCGACTCGATGAAAATGGGCGCGGTGGATTACATCGCCAAGCCTTTCGACCACGATGAAATGCTTCAGGCTGTCGCGCGGATCCTGCGTGATCGCCAGTCGGCGCCTGCCGCCGGCGAAGCAGCTCCGGCCAAATCGGCCAATGGCAGCGGCAAATCCGCCATCGACAACAGCAATGGCGAAATCGGCATCATCGGCTCGTGTCCGCCGATGCAGGATCTTTACGGCAAGATTCGTAAAGTCGCCCCGACCGATTCCAACGTGCTGATCCAGGGCGAGTCCGGCACCGGTAAAGAACTGGTGGCCCGCGCCCTGCACAACCTGTCGAAACGCGCCAAGGCACCGATGATCTCGGTGAACTGCGCAGCCATCCCGGAAAGCCTGATCGAGTCCGAACTGTTCGGCCACGAGAAAGGTGCGTTCACTGGCGCCAGCGCAGGTCGCGCGGGTCTGGTGGAAGCGGCGGACGGCGGCACGCTGTTTCTCGACGAGATCGGCGAATTGCCACTGGAAGCCCAGGCTCGCCTGCTGCGCGTGTTACAGGAAGGCGAGATTCGCCGGGTTGGCTCGGTCCAGTCGCAGAAGGTCGATGTCCGGTTGATTGCTGCGACCCACCGGGACCTCAAGAGCCTGGCGAAAATCGGCCAGTTCCGTGAGGACTTGTACTACCGCCTCCACGTGATCGCGTTGAAACTGCCAGCCCTGCGCGAGCGTGGCGCCGACGTCAACGAAATCGCCAATGCGTTCCTCGCTCGCCAGAGCGCGCGTATCAACCGCACCGACCTGAAATTTGCCGCCGATGCCGAACAGGCGATCCGGCACTATTCCTGGCCGGGTAACGTGCGGGAGTTGGAAAACGCCGTCGAGCGCGCGGTGATTCTGAGCGAAAGCCCGGAAATCTCGGCCGACCTGCTGGGCATCGACATCGAGCTGGGCGATCTGGAGGACGACGAATTCATCGGCCTGCCAGCACAACCGGCCGGTAACGCCAGCAACAGCAGCCACGAGCCGACCGAAGACCTGTCACTGGAAGACTACTTCCAGCATTTCGTGCTCGAGCATCAGGACCACATGACCGAGACCGAACTGGCGCGCAAACTGGGCGTCAGCCGCAAATGCCTGTGGGAGCGCCGTCAACGTCTGGGCATTCCACGGCGCAAGACCGGGGTCGCCAGCGAGAGCTGAACGTTACCTGTCGAGTGTGCGGGTTACCGTTGAAGATGTGAAAAAACTGTTACCTCAGTCTTTTCGCGTAACAGAAGCCGGGGTTATCGGTAACGAAACCCCGGCTTTTTTTCGCCCTGCGAAAACGGTTATATCGACCTAACCCCTTGTTTTATTGGGGTTCGCAAAAGTTGGCACGGCACCTGCTATATGTTTGGTACAAGAACAATAACAAGCAATGCACAAGACAATAAAAATAAGACGAATCGACTCACGCACAATAAAAACAAGACGGCGAGAGGCGCAGCTAACTGATTCTTTTGGAGAGGCGTTGTATTTGGGGCTAGCCCCACGACCAGGCCGAGAACAACAAAAACTGTCTTAAGACAGAGCCTGTACTGGTTGGATCGCAAGATCACTGCAACACAGCGACCAAAGCAATCCGTTTGCTCTTGGCTCCCGATTGGGAGGGTCATGAAGGAAAAGCTTCATGGCGAGGGCACTCAACAAAAACAAGAAGCCCGAATCAATAATAAAAAGAGCACGCAACTACTTCTTGGGGAGCTTCGGCTCCCCTTGTAGTTTCTCCTTCACGGCAAATCCCCCCTTCTGACGCATCTTCACCCCCTCTAGCCTGCGGCTTGCAGCGCAAAACGGCAGCGTCCTACACCATCCCTCGACTAAATGCTAGAATCCCGGCCCATCATGCGGTCATTCTCTGGTATGGCCGAACATTCCTTCAAACAGTGCATCCCATGCTGAAGAAGCTGTTCCAGTCATTCCGAACTCCCCTGCGTCGTACGCAACACATCCGTAGCACGCCTGAAGTCCTCAACAGCGGCCAACATTCGCTGCAGAAGGCGCAATTCAGCCGTTACGCGGTCAACATCGTCGAACGTCTGCAGGGCGCCGGCTACCAGGCCTACCTGGTTGGCGGTTGCGTGCGAGACATGCTGCTGGGCATCACGCCCAAAGACTTCGACGTCGCCACCAGCGCCACCCCCGAGCAGGTTCGCGCCGAATTCCGCAATGCGCGGATCATCGGCCGCCGCTTCAAGCTGGTACATATCCATTTCGGTCGCGAAATCATTGAAGTCGCGACCTTCCGCGCCAATCACCCGCAAAACGAAGACGACGAAGACAGCAACCAGTCTTCGCGCAACGAGAGCGGGCGCATTCTGCGTGACAACGTCTACGGCACCCTGGAAGAAGACGCGCAACGCCGCGACTTCACCATCAACGCCCTGTATTACGATCCGGTCAGCGAGCGCATCCTCGACTACGCCAACGGCGTGCACGACATCCGCAATCACCTGATCCGTCTGATCGGCGACCCGAAGCAGCGTTACCAGGAAGACCCGGTGCGGATGCTGCGGGCCGTGCGTTTCGCCGCCAAGCTCAATTTCGGTATCGAGAAGCACACCGTCCAGCCGATCCGCGAACTGGCGCCGATGCTGCGCGAGATCCCGTCGGCCCGCCTGTTCGAGGAAGTGCTCAAGCTGTTCCTCTCCGGTCATGGCGCCATCACGTTCGAGATGCTGGTCGACCTGCAACTGTTCGCGCCGCTGTTCCCGGCCAGTGCCGATGCACTGGAACACAACCCGGAATACACCCACACGCTGATCAGCGAAGCACTGACCAACACCGACCTGCGGATCAAACAGAACAAACCGGTGACCCCGGCGTTCCTGTTCGCCGCCCTGCTGTGGCCTGCCCTGCCGGCCCGCGTGTTGCGTCTGCAAGAGCGCGGCATGCCGCCGATTCCGGCCATGCAGGAAGGCGCTCACGAACTGATCGCCGAACAGTGCCAGCGCATCGCGATTCCAAAACGTTTCACCATGCCGATCCGCGAGATCTGGGACATGCAGGAACGCCTGCCACGCCGCAGCGGCAAACGCGCCGACCTGCTGCTGGACAATCCGCGCTTCCGCGCCGGCTACGACTTCCTGCTGCTGCGTGAAAGCGCTGGCGAGCAGACTGATGGCCTGGGCGAATGGTGGACCGATTATCAGGACGCCAACGACAGCGAACGTCGCGACATGATCCGTGACCTCAGCGGCAAGGGTGATGACGCCAGTGGCGCTCCGCGCAAGCGTCGTCGCAGCAGCGGTTCCAAGCGCAAACGTGCTGGCGCACCGAGCGCCACGGGCGAATAAGTGATGGAACGCATCTACATCGGCATGGGCAGCAATCTGGCTGACCCGGCCGAACAACTGCGCAGCGCGGTCGACGCGCTGGGGCAATTGCCCGACACCGAACTGGTTGGCGTGTCTGCCTTCTACCAGAGCGACTCGCTGCTACCGGGCCAACCGCGTTACACCAACGCGGTCGCCGCACTCGATAGCGCGCTTGCCCCGCTGGATCTGCTCGATGCCTTGCAGGCGATCGAAAACGATCAGGGCCGCGAACGCCTGGAGCGTTGGGGCCCGCGCACGCTGGATCTGGACATCCTGCTGTTCGGTGATCGCCTGATCGACGAACCGCGCCTGAAAGTCCCGCATTACCACATGCAGGAACGCGCGTTCGTTCTCTATCCCCTGGCCGAACTGGCGCCTGAAGATCTGCGTCTGGCCGATGGCCGTGCTCTTGCCGATCTTCTCGCAGCCTGCCCGTTCGTCGGCCTCGAACGCATTACCTCAAACTGATACCACACCCTGTGGGAGCGAGCTTGCTCGCGAAGGCAATCTGACCGTCAATATCTGCATTGGCTGACTGACCGCTTTCGCGAGCAAGCTCGCTCCCACAGGTTTTTTTGTAGGACGAAAATCCTGTGGATCAGGCCCGTTGGCCCGCTGAATCGCATCAGTAACGCCGGTAACACTCCCCTCGTAACAATGCGGTAACACATGCAATTGACTTCCTGAGGCCTCATCACGACTATAGGCGTCCCGCTGCCGCCAACCCGGCATACAAGGGCGCAATCCAGGCCTTATAAGCACGACAAAAGAGCGTGCGCCTGAATAGATGACGAATCACGCGCGTTACTCGCAGTAGTTTCCAGAGCGCCTGAACGAGGATTTCTTACATGCCAGCCATCACCCTGACCACGCTCCAGAGCCTCAAGCAGAAAGGTGAAAAGATCACCATGCTGACCTGCTATGACGCGACCTTCGCCCACGCCTGCAACGAGGCCGGTGTCGAAGTGCTGCTGGTGGGCGACTCCCTCGGCATGGTCCTGCAGGGTCACGACAGCACCCTGCCGGTGACCACCGCAGAAATGGCCTACCACGTTGCCAGCGTCAAACGCGGCAACTCAGATGCCCTGATCCTGGCCGACCTGCCGTTCATGGCCAACGCCACCCTCGAACAAACCATGACCAACAGCGCCCTGCTCATGCAGGCCGGCGCGCACATGGTCAAAGTCGAAGGCGCCTTGTGGCTGGCGGACTCGATCCGCCTGCTGGCCGAACGCGGTGTTCCGGTCTGCGCCCACATGGGCCTGACCCCGCAAGCCGTGAACATTCTCGGTGGTTATAAAGTGCAGGGGCGCAACGAGAACCAGGCACGCCAGATGCGCGCCGACGCGATCTCGCTGGAGCAGGCCGGTGCAGCCATGCTGCTGCTCGAATGCGTGCCGAGCGAACTGGCGGCTGAAATCAGCCAGGCGGTGAAGATTCCGGTGATCGGTATCGGCGCCGGCAACGCCACCGACGGTCAGGTGCTGGTACTGCACGACATGCTCGGCCTGTCGATCAGCGGCCGCGTACCGAAATTCGTGAAGAACTTCATGCAGGGCCAGGACAGCATCCAGTCCGCGCTGAAGGCTTACGTCAGTGAAGTCAAAGCCACCACTTTCCCCGGGATCGAACACGGATTCTCTGCATGAACACCGTCAAAACCGTACGTGAACTGCGCGCCGCCGTGGCGCGCGCCCGCAGTGAAGGCAAGCGCATCGGCTTCGTGCCGACCATGGGCAACCTGCACAGCGGCCACATCGCGCTGATCACCAAGGCCAAACAGCGAGTGGACTTCGTGGTTGCGAGCATTTTCGTCAACCCGCTGCAGTTCGGCGCCGGCGAAGACCTCGACAAGTACCCGCGCACCCTGGCGGCGGATCAGGAAAAACTGCTGGAAGCCGGGTGTGATCTGCTGTTCGCCCCGACTGTCGAAGAAATGTACCCCGACGGCATGGCCGGTCAGACCCGGGTCAGCGTGCCGCAACTGTCCGAAGGCCTGTGCGGCGCCAGCCGTCCGGGGCACTTCGAAGGCGTGGCAACGGTGGTCAGCAAGCTGTTCAACATGGTTCAGCCGGACCTGGCGATCTTCGGCCAGAAAGACTTCCAGCAACTGGCGGTAATCCGCGCGCTGGTGCACGACCTGAACATGCCGATCCAGATCATCGGCGAGCCGACCGTACGCGCCGCCGACGGGCTGGCGCTGTCGTCGCGCAACGGTTTCCTCAGTGAAGAGCAGCGCGCCGTGGCGCCGGTGGTCTATCGCACCCTGAGCAGCATTGCCGAGTCGATCAAGCAGGGTGAACGCGACTTCCCTGCCCTGATCCAGGCGCAACGCCAGCAACTGGAAGCCGCCGGCCTGCGTCCGGACTACCTGGAGATCCGCCACGCCCTGACCCTGCGTCCGGCGACGGCGGACGATCGTGATCTGGTGATTCTGGTCGCGGCCTTCCTCGGCACCACCCGGTTGATCGACAACCTGCATCTGAATCTCGATACCCCCGCCTGAACACCGGCAAACGCTGTGGGAGCCACCCCGCTTCCACAGCGTCTGCACGCGCTTCCAGACCGTATTGCTGAGCACCTGCCCATCGGGCAAACTGCCGCCGTTCGACTCCACGCGATAAGCAGGGACTTGCTCGCATTACCCGCCGTCTGTCGGCCCCGTCTGTTATCAATGTTAAAAAAGTACCGAAAACAGGTCAGACAAAGCCAAGACAGATCGCGGCGCTGGGTTTACTGTATTCGCCCTGCGCCAAAGTAATCGTGTCGACGCAGTTGCCCCCTCGCCCAAACATGGCGGGGAGGTCTTTTCAGAGTTCAAAAGGCCGTTCAAGTAAAAAGGAAAACCGCAGCGATGGCGTACTACCGCACTCCTCATGACGTTACCGCTCTGCCTGCCTGGCAAGCGTTGAAAGATCACCGCCAGGCCATGCAGGATTTCAGCATGCGCGAAGCGTTCAACGCCGATCCGCAGCGCTTCAATCAGTTCACCCTCAGCAGCTGCGGACTGTTTCTCGACTATTCGAAGAACCTGATCAACGCCGAGACCCGCAACCTGCTGGTGGGCCTGGCCAATGAAGTCGATCTCAAGGGCGCGATCAAAGCGCTTTTCGACGGCGAAATCGTCAACTCCTCCGAAGGCCGCCCGGCGCTGCACACCGCCCTGCGTCGCCCGGTCGGCGACAAGCTGTCGGTCAACGGCGTCAACGTGATGCCTGAAGTACACAAGGTGCTGAACCAGATCACCGATCTCGTGGGCCGCATCCACGACGGTCTGTGGCGCGGTTACACCGAGAAGCCGATCACCGACGTTGTGAACATCGGCATCGGTGGCTCGTTCCTCGGCCCCGAACTGGTCTCCGAAGCCCTGCTGTCCTACGCCCAGAAAGGCGTGCGTTGCCATTACCTGGCAAACATCGACGGCAGCGAATTCCACGAGCTGACGCAAAAACTGCGCGCCGAGACCACGCTGTTCATCGTTTCGTCGAAATCGTTCAACACCCTCGAAACCCTGAAAAACGCCCAGGCCGCCCGCGCCTGGTACCTGGCTCAGGGTGGTTCCGAAGCCGAGCTGTATCGCCACTTCATCGCCGTATCGAGCAACAACGCGGCAGCCGTGGCCTTCGGTATCCGCGAAGAAAACATCTTCCCGATGTGGGACTGGGTCGGCGGCCGTTACTCGCTGTGGTCGGCCATCGGCCTGCCAATCGCGCTGGCCATCGGCATGTCCAACTTCAAGGAACTGCTGTCCGGTGCCTACACCATGGACCAGCATTTCCAGAGCGCGCCGTTCGAACAGAACATGCCGGTACTGCTGGCCCTGCTCGGCGTGTGGTACGGCAACTTCTGGGGCGCGCAGAGCCACGCGATCCTGCCATACGACCACTACCTGCGTAACATCACCAAGCACTTGCAACAACTGGACATGGAATCCAACGGCAAGAGCGTGCGTCAGGACGGCACCCCGGTGTCGACCGACACTGGACCAGTGATCTGGGGCGGCGTCGGCTGCAACGGTCAGCACGCTTACCACCAGTTGCTGCACCAGGGCACCCAACTGATCCCGGCCGACTTCATTGTGCCGATCGTCAGCTTCAACCCGGTTTCCGACCACCACCAGTGGCTGTACGCCAACTGTCTGTCGCAGAGCCAGGCGCTGATGCTCGGCAAGACCCTGCCGGAAGCCGAAGCGGAACTGCGCGATAAAGGCATGAGCGAAGACCAGGTGCAGAAGATCGCACCGCACAAGGTGATCCCGGGCAACCGTCCGAGCAACACCCTGGTGGTCGAGCGCATCAGCCCGCGTCGTCTCGGCGCACTGGTGGCGATGTACGAACACAAAGTCTTCGTGCAAAGCGTGGTCTGGGGCATCAACGCCTTCGACCAGTGGGGCGTGGAACTAGGCAAGGAACTGGGCAAAGGCGTCTACAACCGCCTGGTCGGCAGCGAAGAAACCGCCGCTGAAGACCCGTCCACCCAAGGCCTGATCAACTACTTCCGCGGCCGTCACCGCGGCTGATTTGATCGCGCTGTAGTAACCCTGTGGGAGCGAGCTTGCTCGCGATTTCGGTTATTCATTCAACATCAACGTTGACTGAAACTCCGCTATCGCGAGCAAGCTCGCTCCCACAGTTGTTTTGCGCGTGACTTGAACCTGTTGACCTCTCGGCGCATCTTTATCCTTGTCGCACAACAAGAATAAGGAACCGTCATGTTCGATATCAGCACGTTCCCCAAAGCCGATGCCGTCCGCCGGGCTGCACAGTTGAGTCAGGACGACTACCAGCGCCTGTACCGCGAATCCATTGAACACCCCAGCACCTTCTGGGCCGAACAGGCCACCCGCTTCCTCGACTGGAGCACGCCGTGGCAGACCGTCCAGCGCTATGACCTGAAGTCCGGCGAAGCCAACTGGTTTGCCGGTGGCAAACTGAACGTCAGCTACAACTGCATCGACCGCCATCTGGAAAAGCGCGGCGATCAGACCGCCATCCTCTGGGAAGGCGACGACCCTGCCGAATCGACGCAAATCACCTACAGCAAACTCCATCACCACGTCTGCCGCCTGGCCAACGTGCTGAAAAGCCGTGGCGTGAAAAAAGGCGACCGGGTGTGCATCTACATGCCGATGATCCCCGAAGCCGCTTACGCGATGCTGGCGTGCGCGCGAATCGGTGCAATTCACTCGGTGGTGTTTGGTGGTTTCTCCCCGGACTCCCTGCGCGACCGCATTCTCGATGCCGACTGCCGCACCGTGATCACGGCCGACGAAGGCGTGCGTGGTGGCAAATTCGTGCCGCTGAAACAGAATGTCGACAAGGCCCTGCAGAATTGCCCGAATGTCAGCACCGTCGTGGTGGTCGAGCGTACCCAGAACAAAGTCGACTGGGTTGATGGTCGAGATCTCTGGTATCACCAGGCGGTGCGCGACGTCAGCGACGATTGCCCGCCGGAACCGATGGACGCCGAAGACCCGCTGTTCATCCTCTACACCTCCGGCAGCACCGGCAAACCCAAAGGCGTGCTGCACACCACCGGCGGTTACCTGCTGCAAGCGGCGATGACCTTCAAGTACGTGCTCGACTACCGCGACGGCGAAGTGTTTTGGTGCACCGCCGATGTCGGCTGGGTCACCGGCCACAGTTACATCGTCTACGGCCCGCTGGCCAACGGCGCCACCACCCTGATCTTCGAAGGCGTGCCGAGCTATCCGAGCACTTCGCGGTTCTGGCAGGTGATCGACAAACACAAGGTCAACATCTTCTACACCGCCCCCACCGCCCTGCGCGCGTTGATGCGCGAAGGCGCCGGGCCCTTGCAGGAAACGTCGCGCGAAAGCCTCAGATTGCTCGGTAGTGTCGGTGAGCCGATCAACCCGGAAGCGTGGGAATGGTATTTCAACGTGGTCGGCGAACAGCGCTGCCCGATTGTCGATACGTGGTGGCAGACCGAGACCGGCGGCATCATGCTCAGCCCGCTGGTCAGCGCCCAGCGGATCAAACCGGGTTGCGCCACCCAACCGATGTTCGGCGTGCAACCGGTGCTGCTCGATGAGCACGGCAAGGAAATCAAAGGCGCCGGCAGTGGCGTGTTGGCGATCAAGTCGAGCTGGCCGGCGCAGATCCGCAGCGTCTACGGCGATCCGCAGCGCATGGTCGACACCTACTTCAAGCCCTACCCCGGCTACTACTTCACCGGCGACGGCGCCCGCCGCGACGAAGACGGCGATTACTGGATCACCGGGCGCATCGATGACGTGATCAATGTCTCCGGCCATCGCATCGGCACCGCCGAGGTGGAAAGTGCGCTGGTGCTGCACGACAGCATCGCCGAGGCCGCCGTGGTCGGTTATCCCCACGACGTCAAAGGTCAGGGGATTTATGCGTTCGTCACACCGATGAATGGCACCGAGCCCAACGATGAACTGAAGAAAGAACTGCTGGCCCACGTCAGCAAGGAAATCGGCAGCTTCGCCAAACCGGACCTGATCCAGTGGGCGCCCGCCCTGCCGAAGACCCGCTCGGGCAAGATCATGCGGCGGATCCTGCGCAAGATCGCCTGCAACGAACTCGACAGCCTCGGCGACACCTCGACGCTGGCAGATCCGAGCGTGGTGCAGGGCTTGATCGATAAACGCTTGAACCAGTAAGGGCGCAAAAGCATCGCGAGCAAGCTCGCTCCCACCAGGACTTATGATCGTCTGTGGGAGCGAGCCTGCTCGCGATGGGAACCCCTCGACTGCCTGCCAAACTGCTAAACTCCCGCGCCCCGATACCCTCCAGCAAGGCGCCCGCATGTCTTCCTTGAACCTGGCGCTGCGCGCCGCCCTCGATCAACGCCAGGATCTGCTCGCCGAGCTGCACCGCCAGGGCACCGACTGCTATCGGCTGTTCCACGGCAGCCAGGAAGGTGCCGGCGGCCTGACCATCGACCGCTACGGCCCGCAACTGATGGTGCAAAGTTTCCACCAGACCCTGGCGCGCGAAGACCTGCTGCAACTGCACGCCATGGTCAACCAGACCCTGGGCCTTGAAACCCTTCTGATCTACAACGACCGCTCCCATGGCAACTCGCGAATCGACCGCGAAGACAGCGTCTACCGCGCCGACGACGCGGCACTGGCCGATCTGGTCGGCCACGAATGGGGCCTGAATTATCGAGTGCGCGGACGCCACTCCGGGCAGGATCCGCTGCTGTTCCTCGACCTGCGCAACACCCGCGGCTGGGTCAAGGATCACGCCAAGGGCAAAAGCGTACTCAACCTGTTTGCCTACACCTGCGGCGTCGGTCTGAGCGCAGCGGCCGGCGGTGCGCGCGAAGTGTGCAACCTGGATTTCGCCGAGGGCAATCTGGCGGTCGGCCGCGAGAACGGTCAGCTCAATCCGCAGTTGCCGACCATGGAATTCATCCAGTCCGACTACTTCCCGGCGATCCGCCAACTGGCCGGTCTGCCGATCAGCCAGCGTCGCGGGCAGAAACTGCCGAGCTATCAGCGACTCGAACAGCGCCAGTACGACCTCGTGCTGCTAGACCCACCCGCGTGGGCCAAGAGCGCTTTCGGCACCGTCGACCTGCTGCGCGATTATCAGAGCCTGCTCAAGCCTGCCCTGCTGACCACTGCCGAGAATGGCGTGCTGATCTGCTGCAACAACCTGGCGAAAGTCAGCATGGACGACTGGCGTGAACAGGTGCTGCGCTGCGCTGAAAAAGCCGGGCGGCCGGTGCGTGAATGGAGCGTGATGACGCCAGGTGCCGACTTCCCTTCGCGGGATCAACAACCGCCGTTGAAGACACTGATCCTGCAGCTCTGATCTTTACCCCTGCAGGAGCAGCCTTCGGAAGCTCCTACAGAAATTGCAGACAAATCTGAACAATCCTGTCTCGCGCGATGTACTTCGGAACCGGAATCGCGTGCCATACTCCAAGGCACTCCGATTCAGACAGATGAAGCCGCACATGCCCAAAGGATTGATTCGCGCGATTGGCGCCCTGTTGACTGCCCTGGCCCTCTACAGCCTGCTGGGGTTCCTGATTTTGCCGGGCATTGCGCTCAGGGTGGTGAATCAGCAACTGGCCAACTACGCCACGGTGCCGGCGCATCTGCAGCGCATCGAGCTCAACCCGTTCAGCCTTGAACTCACGCTTTGGGGCCTGGTGATCGGCGAGCCAGGCAAGGAACAGGTCGGTTTCGAACGTCTGTACGCCAACCTGCAACTCGACAGCCTGTGGACCAAGGCCCTGCATCTGTCCGACATCGAACTGGAAAAATCCAAAACCGAGATCCTGTTCGCCAAAGACGGCCAGCTCAATCTTCTCGGCTTGTTCAAGCTCCCGGCCAGCGAGCCCACCCCGGCCGATCCCGACGCCAAACCGTTTCCGCTGCGCATCGACCGGATCCAGCTGGCCGGCGGCAACCTGCATTTCGTGGATGCACGTCCGAGCGAACCGATCGAGTTCGTCTACGACAAGCTCGACTTCGAGCTGAAAAACCTCAGCACCCTGCCCGAAGACAACGCTGACATGACCCTCGTCGCGATCGGCCCGGCCGGTGGGCAGATCGACTGGAAAGGCAACTTCAGCCTGGTTCCGATCGCTTCCGAAGGCACTCTCAAGATCACCGACGGCAAGATGAAAGCCTTCTGGCCCTACGTGCGCGACGCCGTGCCACTGGTGCTGGAAGAGGGTGTCGTCAGCCTGAGCACCGACTACAAGCTCAACCTGTCCAAGGAAACCGAACTGCTGCTGAGCAACGTCGCGGTCAACATCGCCCCGTTCGCCATCAAGGCGCCGGACGGGCGTCAACTGGCGAAACTCGAGCGCCTCGACGTCAGCGACACCACCGTGGACCTAGCCAAACAGCAAGTGGTGGTCGGCAAGATCCGCAGCCAGAAACTGGAAACCTGGGCAGCCCTGGAAGCGGACGGACAACTGGACTGGCAGAAACTGTTCGCCAGCCAGCCATCAAAACCTGCCGCCAAAGCGGCTGCGGAACCGAAAAGCACTCCGGCCGCTGCCGACTCGCCGAAACCCGAGCCGACTGCGCCGAGCAAGCCATGGCAAGTGCTGCTCAAGGACGTGCAACTGCGTGACTATAAAGTGCATCTGGCCGATCGCTCGGCGAAGCCGGAAGTCACCCTGGATGTCACGCCGCTGAACGTCGATCTGCAGAATTTCGACAGCCTCAATGGCTCGCCTTTCAACCTCAAACTCGACACCGGCCTGGGCAAGCAAGGCAAGATCAGCGCCGACGGCGTGGTCAATCTGGCCCCGGTCACCGCGCAGCTCAACGTGAAAACCCAGGACATCGACCTGCGGGTCGCGCAGTCGTACATCAACCCGTTCATTCGTCTCGAACTACGCAGCGGCATGCTCGGCAGCGACCTGAAAGTGAACCTGAAAAGCACCGACCCGCTGGCCCTCAGCGTCACCGGTCGTGCTCAGGTCGATCAGTTACACACCCTCGACACCCTGAAAACCCGCGACTTCCTCAAGTGGCAGCAAGTGGTGGTGGAAGGCCTGAACTATCAGCACGGCGACAGCCTGTCGATCGACAAGGTCAACCTGTTCCAGCCGTATGCGCGGTTCATGATCAACGATGACCGCACCACCAACATCGACGACCTGCTGATCCCGCAACCGGCCGATTCCGGGGCAAAGACAGCCGCGGCGAAACCGGCGAGCAATGACAAACCGCTGGGTATTCACATCGGTGGCATCGCGATCAATGACGGCTCGGCCAACTTCGCCGACTTCAGCCTGACCCCGAACTTTGCCACTGCGATCCAGCAACTCAACGGTCAGATCGGCACCATCGACAGCCGTCAGGCGAAGCCCGCCAGTGTCGACATCAAGGGCAAGGTCGACCGCTATGCGCCGGTGACCATCAAAGGCGCGGTCAATCCGTTCGACCCGATGGCCAGCCTCGACATCGCCACCAGTTTCAAACGGGTCGAGCTGACCACTCTGACGCCGTACTCCGGCAAGTTCGCCGGCTACCGGATCCGCAAGGGCCGACTCAATCTTGATCTGCACTACCTGATCACCAAAGGCCAGCTCAAGGCCGAAAACAAAGTGGTGGTCGAGCAACTGCAACTGGGTGAGAAGGTCGACAGCCCGGATGCCGTGAGCCTGCCGCTGAAACTGGCGATTGCCCTGCTCAAGGACGTCGACGGCAAGATCTCTATCGAGCTGCCGGTGACCGGCGACCTGAACAACCCGCAATTCAGCGTAATGCCGATTGTCTGGCAGACCCTGCGCAATTTGATCGTCAAAGCCGCCGCCGCACCGTTCAAGCTGATCGGCGGACTGGTCAGCGGTGGTGGTTCCGAAGACCTCGGCACCGTGTCCTTCGCACCGGGCTCCAGCGACCTGAGCAAAGACGCCGAAGCCGCGCTGGTGAAGCTGTCGCAAGCGCTGAAGGAGCGTCCTGCCCTGCGCCTGGAAATCGAAGGCACCGCCGCCCAGAGCAGCGACGGCCCGTTGATCGCCGAACAGCGCCTGGAACGTGAATACCAGTACAACTACTACAAGATGCTCCAGCGCCGGGGCGACAAGGTGCCGGCTCAGGCTTCGCTGATTCAGGTACCGGATAACGAAAAAGGCCCGCTGCTTGAAGGCATCTACCGCACCCGCCTGAAAACCCAGCCACCGGCCGAATGGAAGGATCTGGGCAAGGAAGAACGCACGGCAAAAATGCGCGCCGACGTAATCAAGTTCTGGAGTTCCAGCGACGTGCTGCTGCGCCAGCTCGGTCAGGACCGGGCCAGCAGCATCAAGGATTACCTGGTGGACAAGGGCCAACTGGCCGACGATCGCGTGTACTTCATCGACGCCAACCTCGGCGAAGCGGAGAGCGACGGCCGGGTGGTGACACAAATGCATCTGGATGCCGAGTAATGAAGTGCAAGTGGCTGACTGCACTGGGACTGGCGTTAATCGCCAGTCAGGCCGCGGCGTCCGATACCCTGCGCTGCGGCAGCCAACTGGTGAGCCTTGGCGACCGTGCCAGCGAGGTGCTGCAGAAGTGTGGCGAGCCGGTCAGTCGCGATCTGCTCGGTTACAAACGCAGCGCCAATCGTCGTGAAGAGTTTCAGGTCGAGGAATGGACCTACGGCCCGAGCAACGGCATGTATCAATACCTGCGCTTCGAAGGCAATCGCCTGAAGCAGATCAACAGCAAGCGCGGCAACTGACCTCTCCGCTTTTCCCGTCTCTGAAATAGAACAGGCCCCGACATGAATGCCGGGGCCTGTAATGGCCACATTCCGTGTGGCCGTTCGCATGAACTCTAAAGTGCGGCAGACGTATTGCTCGGCCCGCCTGTCGCGTCTTCTCCCGGTCCAGGCGAGAAGTCTTGCCTTACTCGGCTTTCAGGCCGTCAGCGGAGACCGCTTTCACGCCTTTGATTTTCTTGGTGATGTTCACTGCGGTGGTTTTCTGGGCTTCGGTGATGGCGACCTCAGAGGACAGGGAAACCACACCTTTGTTGGTTTCGACTTTGATGTCGGTACCAGGAATGCCTTTTTCGGTTACCAGGTCGCTTTTGACTTTGGTAGTGATCCAGGTATCGGAAGTAGCTTCTTTAGCCTTGGTGACTTCACCGGCAGCCAGGGTCATTGGCGCCTGAGTGGCCTGAGTCGATTGAGCAAATGCACCGGAAGCCATGGTCAGGGTCAGCGCGGTAGCAGCAGCGGCAGTGATAGCGAACTTCTTCATACGAGTAACTCCTGTTTTTCTGGAAAGTCTGCTGGATGTCTTGTCAGCAGGGTTACCGGAGATATTGCGAACGCTGTGCCAACTTTTAAGATCGAAATATTCCCTTTAAAATCAACAAGTTAAGAATATGAGATATTTTCGAAATCATGCAATTTGCATGACCTGTGAAATATCTACATGCAAGTTGCGGCTTTTCAGAAAGTTCCTAACACCCTGAAATTATTGAAGCTTTTGTGAGCTGCCGCGCAATAAGAAATGCCCCGCGAAGCGGGGCATTTCTTGCTGTATCGCTCAGGTATCAAGCGCCGCTGCCAGGGCAACCTCTCGGTGCGTATTCATTGTTGACCGTCGAAGCACATGTCCAGACACCCGACGTAGCGCCCGTGGCCGCGCCAGAGCGGGTGAGCGTAATGGTTTTGCCCAGCACAGGACCTGGAGCATTAAGCAGCGTGCATGTAATGGTGCCGGCACCCGTCGATGCGGTTCCCGAAGCAGTCAGTGTGCAATTCGATGTTGTGGTGTTGCCACCGGCAACGTTTGTAAGTGAAGGATCTGTCCCCTGATTAATGGTGTCTTCAAAGGGCACTTTAAGCGCTGAAATCTCTGCGAGACCGGCAGTCACCTTGGACCGCGCCTGATATTTGGAATATTGCGGCAACGCGATGGTGGCCAGAATACCGATGATCGCCACAACGATCAGCAGCTCGATCAGAGTGAAACCTTGTTGTTTCTTCATAGACACGCTCCATGCATGAGTCGGAATCTCATGATCTGAACAGGACTCAGCACAGCCCGTGCCAAGCGCTTGCAGCCCCGGCCTGCTGGTCGTCCTCCGGCTGACGTGCCGATTCCTACAACCCGTAACCGCACTATCTGACACTTTTTGTCACCTGCACCTCCCGTGTTTGGCGCTGTCACTTGACTAGGCTATAAGTCATGAACGGCAAGCACGTGGAAACCCCATGAATGACATCGCTCTGAGCGGTCTGGCCAAACAATTGGTGCAGGCCGAATTGCTCACGGAAAAGAGTGCCCAGCAAGCTTGGCAACAGGCGCAGCGCAATCGCGTGTCGCTGGTCAGCTACCTGGTGCAGAACAAACTGGTGAAGAGCTGGCAGGTCGCCGAGATCGCCTCGGAACATTTCGGCATGGCATTTCTCGACCTCAACTGCCTCGACAAGGAAACCCAGCCCAAAGGGCTGGTCAGCGAAAAACTGGTGCGCCAGCACCATGCCCTGCCCCTCTGGCGGCGCGGCAACAAGCTGTTCGTGGGGATTTCCGACCCGAGCAATCATCAGGCGATCAACGACATTCAGTTCAGCACCGGGCTGAGCACCGAAGCCATTTTGGTGGAGGACGACAAGCTCACCGATGCCATCGAAAAATTCTTCGACCATCATGCTACCGGCCTGGAGGAAATGGGGGACGTCGACCTCGACGGAGTGGACATCGAGTCGATCGACGACAACAGGCAAGAAGCGATAGGCGGGCTTGATGCCGACGATGCCCCGGTGGTGCGATTCGTCCACAAGATGCTGCTGGATGCGATCAGGGGCGGCGCCTCCGACCTGCACTTTGAGCCCTATGAGAAGAACTACCGGGTGCGGGTACGCACCGACGGCATCCTGCGTGAGGTGGCCAAGGCGCCGATTCAACTGGCCGGGCGAATAGCCGCCCGCCTCAAGGTAATGGCCAGCCTCGACATTTCGGAACGGCGCAAGCCTCAGGACGGGCGGATCAAGATGCGCCTGTCGAAGAGCAAGTCGATCGATTTCCGGGTCAACACCCTGCCCACGCTCTGGGGCGAGAAAGTGGTGATGCGGATTCTCGACCCGTCCAGCGCCCAGATCGGCATCGATGCCCTCGGCTACGAGCCGGAGCAGAAAGACCTGTACATGGCCGCCCTCAAGCAACCACAAGGCATGATTCTGGTCACCGGCCCCACCGGCTCAGGCAAGACCGTGTCGCTGTACACCGGGCTGAACATCCTCAATACCGTCGACATCAACATCTCCACCGCCGAAGACCCGGTGGAGATCAATATGGAAGGCATCAACCAGGTCAACGTCAATCCCCGGCAAGGTATGGACTTCGCTCAAGCCTTGCGCTCGTTTCTGCGTCAGGACCCGGACGTGATCATGGTCGGCGAGATCCGCGATATCGAAACCGCCGAAATCGCGATCAAGGCGGCCCAGACCGGGCACCTCGTGCTGTCCACCCTGCATACCAACAGCGCAGCGGAAACCCTGACCCGTCTGCACAACATGGGCATTCCCGGCTTCAACATCGCGACCTCGGTGAGCCTGATCATTGCCCAGCGGCTGGCGCGAAAACTCTGTAGCCACTGCAAGAAGCCCATCGAGATCCCCCGCGAAACCCTGATAAAGGAAGGTTTTCCCGAGGAACGCATCGGCCAATTCACGATCTATGAGCCCTCCGGTTGCGATCACTGCAACGGCGGGTACAAGGGTCGCGTGGGAATTTATGAAGTGGTGAAAAACACCCCTGAGCTGCAACACCTGATCATGGCCGAGGGCAACTCGCTGGAAATCGATACCCAGATGCGCCGGGACGGTTTCAACGACTTGCGCACATCGGGCCTGATCAAGGCCATGCAAGGCATTACCAGCCTTGAAGAAATCAACCGGGTCACCAAGGACTGAACATGGCGGTCAAGGCAGCGAAAATCAGCATCTACGCCTGGGAAGGCACGGACCGCAAAGGCAGCAAGGTGACCGGCGAGTTGAGCGGCCAGAATCCCGCGTTGATCAAGGCTCAATTGCGCAAGCAAGGCATCAACCCCGGCAAGGTGCGCAAGAAATCCGCCTCGCTGCTGAGCCTGGGCAAGCGCATCAAGGCTCAGGACATCGCTCTGTTCACCCGGCAGATGGCGACCATGATGAAGGCCGGCGTCCCACTGTTGCAGTCGTTCGACATCATTGGCGAAGGCTTCGAAAACCCGGCCATGCGCAAACTGGTGGACGAGGTAAAACAAGAGGTGGCAGCCGGTAACAGCTTCGCCGCTTCACTACGCAAGAAGCCACAATACTTCGATGAGCTGTACTGCAACCTGGTGGATGCCGGCGAGCAGTCCGGTGCCCTCGATACCTTGCTGGAACGGGTCGCGACCTACAAGGAAAAGAGCGAAAGCCTCAAGGCCAAGATCAAAAAGGCCATGACCTATCCGACCGCCGTGGTGCTGGTGGCTGCGGTGGTCACCGGGATTCTGCTGGTCAAAGTGGTGCCGCAATTCCAGTCAGTGTTCTCCGGCTTCGGTGCCGAATTGCCGGCATTCACCCTGATGGTCATCGGCCTCTCGGAATTCATGCAGCAATGGTGGTGGGCGATTCTCGGAGCACTGGTTGGCGGTTTTTTCGGTTTACGTCACGCACTGAAAAAATCCCAGGCCCTGCGCGACCGGCGCGACGCCTGGTTTCTCAAGCTGCCGCTGGTGGGCACATTGATGTACAAGTCCGCTGTGGCGCGGTTTGCCCGCACCCTGTCGACCACCTTCGCGGCTGGCGTGCCGCTGGTGGAAGCGCTGGACTCTGTGGCCGGGGCCACCGGCAACGTGGTATTCAAGCGCGCCGTGCTGCGCATCCGCCAGGATGTTTCCACCGGCATGCAGCTGAATTTCTCGATGCGCTCCACCGGCATTTTTCCGAACATGGCGGTGCAAATGACTGCTATCGGCGAAGAGTCCGGCGCGCTGGACGAGATGCTCGACAAGGTCGCGGGTTTCTATGAGGACGAAGTGGACAATATGGTCGACAACCTCACCAGCCTGATGGAGCCATTCATCATGGTGGTACTCGGGGTGATTGTCGGCGGTCTGGTGGTGGCGATGTACCTGCCGATCTTCCAACTCGGCTCAGCGATCTGACATGCCTATCAACGAACTCTTCAGCCTGTATCCGCTGGCCTTTGTCTTCACCGCCCTGCTGTTGGGGCTGGTGGTCGGCAGTTTCCTCAACGTGTTGATCTGGCGCCTGCCGAAAATGCTCGAGCGTGAATGGCGCCAGCAGGCCCACGATGTTTTGGGGCTACCCGGTGAAGCGCCTTTGCCCACCTACAACCTGATGCTGCCGCATTCGCAATGCCCGCACTGTGGCCACCGGATCCGGGCGTGGGAAAACATTCCCGTGTTGAGTTACGTGTTCCTGCGCGGGCGCTGCTCGAGTTGCAGCGCACCGATCAGCAAACGCTACCCGCTGACCGAACTGGCCAGCGGCCTGCTCTCGGCGTTCATCGCCTGGCACTTGGGTTTCGGCTGGCCGGCGTGCCTGCTGATCGTGCTGACCTGGGGCCTGTTGGCCATGAGCCTGATCGACACCGAACATCAATTGCTGCCCGACGTGCTGGTGCTGCCGCTGCTGTGGCTGGGACTGATCGTCAACAGCTTCGAGCTATTCGTGTCGCTGCACGACGCGCTGTGGGGCGCGGTGCTGGGTTACATGGCGCTGTGGTCGGTGTTCTGGCTGTTCAAGTTGATCACCGGCAAGGACGGCATCGGTCACGGCGATTTCAAGCTGCTGGCGCTGCTCGGGGCCTGGGGTGGCTGGCAGATTCTGCCGCTGACCATCCTCTTGTCCTCGCTGGTGGGCGCCGTGCTTGGGGTGATTTTGCTCAAGCTGCGTGACCAGAAAACCTCGACGCCGATCCCCTTCGGCCCGTATCTGGCAATTGCCGGCTGGATTGCCTTGCTCTGGGGTGGTCAAATAACCGGCTTCTATTGGCAGTTTGTCGGTTTGAAATGAATACCCCTGTGGAAAAACCCTGGATTCTCGGCCTGACCGGCGGCATCGGCAGCGGCAAAAGCGCCGCCGCCCAGCACTTCATCGATCTTGGTGTCCACGTGGTGGACGCCGATCACGCGGCGCGCTGGGTGGTCGAACCGGGCCGTCCGGCGCTGGCGAAGATCGCCGAGCACTTCGGCCCGGATGTGCTGCAGGCCGATGGCACGCTGGATCGTGCGGCCCTGCGCAAACTGATCTTTGAGGTGCCGGAGCAACGGCGCTGGCTCGAAGCGCTGCTGCATCCGCTGATCGCCGAAGAAATCGCCCATCACCTGGCGCTGGCACAATCGCCTTACGCAATTCTGGTCTCGCCGCTGCTGATCGAGTCCGGGCAATACACGATGACCCAGCGAATCCTGGTGATCGACGCCCCGCAACAACTGCAGATCGAACGCACCTTGCAGCGTGACCAGACCAGCGAACAGCAGGTCCAAGCGATCCTCAAGGCCCAGTCCAGCCGCGAAGACCGCGTCAGCCGTGCCGACGACGTGGTGTTCAACGACCGCGACCTCGCCTGGCTGCACAGCGAGGTCGAGCGCCTGCATCACTTTTACCTGACTTTATCCGGAGGCCAATCATGAGCCAGACCCCAACCGTCAACTGCCCGACTTGCGGCGCGCCCGTGGAATTCACCCCGGAAAACAAATACCGTCCGTTCTGCTCGGACCGCTGCAAGCTGATCGACCTCGGCGCCTGGGCGTCGGAAGAACACAAGATTCCGGTGACCCCGGATGCCGAGGACGAACTGTTTTCCGGCGATTTCGACCCGCGTCACTGATCCCGCTCAGGGCCGCATGAAGCCGTAGTCCTGATCGTCGTCGAGGTTTTCGGCCAGAAAGCGCAACTCGTCAGCCAGGTCTTCGGCGTTACGCACCGCCTTGCTCTGCTGCACCACCGCACTGAGCAAGGCGCGCAGGCTCAGGCCCGGATCGAACCCCACCTCCTGCGCCATCTCCAGACTCTGCCGGGTTTCCTGCTTCGCCCACTCGTACACGCTCATGCCGCTGCTCCTGAAGGGATTTGGCCGAGCATGAAATGCCGCGCGCAGAGTGGATTTGATGTGGATCAAGACTTGGGATCGTCGTCCTTCCAGGGCGCCGAAAGGTAGCGGGTGCGGTTGAACGTTTCCAGCCATTCCGGGCAGAACACCACCAAAGCGCTGACCACCATGCCGTTGATGAAGGCTTCGGGAAAAATCAGCAACCACAGGTAACCGATGAAATCCTCAAGCCATTCGGGCATGGCAAACAGACCGTCGTACCAGAGCAACGTCAGGCTCAGTGTCAGACAGAACAACGCCGACAGCGCCGCGGCGAAAAAGCCGGAACAGAAAATGTACACGAACGGATTGCGCGGCTGTGCACGCTCGACCAGGATCGCCACGCATTCGGTGATCAGCACCGGCAACAGGATCAGCAAGGCGCCGTTGACCCCGACGGCCACCAGATCCTGACGCCCCAACAGCACCAGTCCCGACTGCGCCACCAGTCCACCGACGATTGCCAGCGGCCAGTCCAGCAGGAGCGTCACCGCTGTCATGCCGATGAAGTGGTAAGACACTCCGGTGTCGAAATCCCTGCGCACCAGCCACAGCAGAAACAACGCGAACACCGTGCCGAACAGCAAATGCTGACGACGGTTGTCGCTGAACAGTTCGACCCACGGTGCGCGGACAATCGCCCAGAGCAGGACCGGCAGGTAAATCAGCCAGCCGAGGGTCAGACTTGCCGATGACAGCAGTTCTGCACCGATCATGATCCCATCACCTTGATTCGCACCGCAGACTCCTTTGATTGGCGCTCCTGCGGCGGAGTCTACACCTGCACGGCGGAACATCTGCCGATGCAAAGCTTTCTGCTTGTCGCAATTGAACGCTAAGCTTGGGCCTATGGATGACTCAGATTATTTACGCCTGCTGACCATCGCGGCCGAGCAAGCCAACGCCTTCCTGTCCAATGCCCGCAAATGGGAGCGTGAGCGTTGGGTCTGCCAGCGCCTTCTGCAAGGCTTGAATATTCCGTATCGTGCCGACGAATTCGCCCCCGCCGGTGAGCCGCCGGACGTGTTGTTTCGCGACGCCAATTTCGAGGTGTTTTTCGTCCTCGACGAGGGCCGTCGGCTCAACGACGAATGGCGCGATGAGCTGCAACGTCGGCGCAGTGCGTTTTCCCTCAGCCAACTGGTACGCCGTGAAGCCAAGCCGCGGCGGATTCCGGCCAATGAATTTCTGCTGAGACTGGCGCCGACCTTGCGCAAGAAAGCGCACAACTACAAAGAACGCGGCATGGACCTGGGCGAGCTGGACATCATTGCCTTCGCCAGCCTCAAACGCGAAGTGCTCGACCTCAACAGCCATTTTCCGCCGCCCACCGAATACCTGCGTCAGGGCTGGCGCTCACTGTCGCTGGTCGGGCCGACTTTTGCCCGGGTGCTGTTCGCCCATCCCGATGCCCCGGATTTCCTGCGCGGTAACCTGGGGCGCAGCATCGTGTTCGATGTCGGGATCAGCCTGTGACGCCACTTCAACAACTGATTGCCGATGTCCCGCAGACCGGATGCGTGCGCTGGATTGGCGTGCGCCCCGAGTCACGGGGGCCGATGCTCGCGCTTGACGCAGTGGAAGCGCGGCTCGAAGCGGGGCTCACCGGCGACCATGCTCGTCCCGGGGTGCGCAATGCGCGGCAGGTGACGCTGATTCAGTGGGAACATCTGGCTGTCATCAGTGCCTTGATGGGCCGGTCGGCCGAACAACCGGTCACGCCTGAAGATCTGCGGCGCAATCTCGTTATAAGCGGGATCAACCTGTTCAGCCTCAAGGGGCGGCGCTTTCGCATTGGTCAGGCGATTTTCGAAACCACAGGCTGGTGCCAGCCGTGTGCGCGTCTGCAAAACAACCTCGGCCCCGGAACGTTCCAGGCCGTGCGCGGACATGGCGGAATCACCGCGCGAGTGTTACAAAGCGGGATCATTCGCCTCGGGGACAGTGTATCTGTCGAACCGGTCCCGGACAGTGGCTATGCTGCGTTCAATCCCGGTTGAAAACCGCTGTAGCGTGTTCTCATTCAGTAACGTCTACCTGACGAGGCCTTTATGACCAGCCGCCTGAACCCCGAAGACCAGAAGCATGTCGAAGAGTACCTGCAGTTGTCCCAACACCGTGTCGAGCGCCGGCCATTCCGGCCGTGGATGCTCCTGGTGCTGGTGCTGGCAGTGACCATTGGTCTGGGCCTGCTGAGCCGATTTATCAGTTACCTGACGCTATGAGCTGCATCGCGCTCGCTCGGGTTACGACGACAAAGATTTCCTTTAAAAACCTTGCGAGCTATTCCTATGTCCCATCGTATTGTCATTGTCGGCGGCGGCGCCGGCGGTCTGGAGTTGGCTACCCGTCTGGGTAAGACTCTGGGCAAACGCGGCACCGCCAGCATCATGCTGGTCGACGCGAACCTCACGCACATCTGGAAACCGCTGTTGCACGAAGTGGCCGCCGGATCGCTGAACTCTTCCGAAGACGAACTCAACTATGTCGCCCAGGCCAAATGGAACCACTTCGAGTTCCAGCTGGGGCGCATGAGCGGGCTCGACCGTGAGCAGAAGAAGATCCAGCTGGCTGCCACCTACGACGAAAACGGCGTTGAGCTGGTCCCGGCGCGGGAAGTGCCCTACGACTCGCTGGTGATAGCGGTCGGCAGCACCACCAACGATTTCGGCACCCAGGGCGCGGCGCAGCACTGCCTGTTCCTCGACACCCGCAAACAGGCCGAGCGCTTCCACCAGCAACTGCTCAACCACTATCTGCGTGCCCACGCCGGGCAGACCGATGCGGTCCAGCAGATCAGCGTGGCCATCGTCGGCGCGGGCGCCACAGGCGTCGAACTGGCCGCCGAGCTGCACAACGCCGCCCATGAACTGGCGGCTTACGGTCTGGACCGGATCAAACCGGAAAACATGCACATCACCCTGATCGAAGCCGGGCCTCGAGTGCTGCCAGCGCTGCCGGAGCGGATCAGCGGGCCGGTGCACAAGACCCTGGAGAAACTCGGGGTCAACGTGATGACCAACGCTTCGGTCAGCCAGGTTACCGCCGACAGCCTGATCACCGCCGATGGCAACGAGATCAAGGCCAGTCTGAAAGTCTGGGCTGCCGGGATTCGCGCACCGGGTTTCCTCAAGGATATCGACGGCCTGGAAACCAACCGCATCAACCAACTGCAAGTACTGCCGACGCTGCAAACCACCCGCGACGAGAACATCTTCGCCTTCGGTGACTGCGCCGCGTGCCCGCAACCGGGCTCGGATCGCAACGTTCCGCCACGGGCCCAGGCTGCGCATCAACAGGCGTCGCTGTTGGCCAAGTCGCTGAAACTGCGGATCGAAGGCAAGACCCTGCCGGAGTACAAGTACACCGACTACGGCTCGCTGATTTCGCTGTCGCGTTTTTCGGCTGTGGGTAACTTGATGGGCAACCTGACCGGCAGCGTGATGCTCGAAGGCTGGCTCGCGCGGATGTTTTACGTGTCGCTGTACCGCATGCACCAGATGGCGCTGTACGGGCCGTTCCGCACGGCGATGCTGATGCTGGGCAGCAAGATCGGACGCGGCACCGAGCCACGCCTGAAGCTGCACTGATGTAACACCCTGTGGGAGTGAGCTTGCTCACGAAGACGGTGGATCAGTCGATAAATGCATCGGCTGACCCGCCTCATTCGCGAACAAGCTCGCTCCCACAATGATTTGTGTTGATTGAAAGCTCTGTTTCCTACTGTATCTGCGCCACATGTTCGCACCTTCGATTACAAACGCCCCCACTCCTCGACACAGACGCGATACACCGCCACTGCTTAATGGCCACACCCGAGCACACCTGCTCCGGCTTGATCGCCCTTAACGTGTGGTTGCGCTGTGCAACCGAAGGAGAATGCAATGTCCCATACTTCGAAAATCGGCAAAAACTCCCTTGGCCTGGTCGGTGCCGTACTGGCCGGCGGCCTGATGCTGTCCGGCTCGGTGTTCGCCGCGCAACCTTTGGCCCAAGGCTACATGGTCGCCTCGGCCGAGACCTCGGTGAAAACCCCGGAAGGCAAATGCGGTGAAGGCAAATGCGGCGATGCGTCGATGGCCAAGACCGACACCGATGGCGACGGCAAGGTCTCTCGCGCCGAGTTCCTGAAGGTCGCGCCGAAGTCCGACTTCGACAAGATCGACACCAACCACGACGGCTTCATCGACGAGCAAGAGGCGTACAACAACGTCAAAGCCAACTTCGAAGCCAACGGCAAGAAAATGCCGAAAGGTCTGTTCGAACACCTGAAAGACCAGGACGGTGTCTGATTTCTCAGACGCCCGACAAAACAAAGCCGCGTCTTCTCCGACGAGAAGCGCGGCTTTTTCACGCCTGCATGATTACAGCTGGAAGCGTCGCACCATGCCTTGCAGGGCATTGGCCAGTTGCGACAGTTCATGGCTCGACGCGTTGGTTTGATCGGCACCCGCCGCCGAGCGCACCGACAGATCGCGAATGTTCACCAGATTTCGATCTACTTCCCGCGCCACTTGCGCCTGTTCTTCGGCGGCGCTGGCGATCACCAGATTGCGCTCGTGGATTTCGTGTACCGAGGCCGTGATCGTCTGCAACGCTTCACCGGCCCGCTCGGCCAGCACCAGGGTGGTGGCGGCGCGCGAGGCACTGGCCTGCATCGACTCCAGCGCCAGGCTTGAACCGTTGCGCATGCCCTGCACCATCTGCTCGATTTCCTGGGTCGATTGCTGTGTGCGATAAGCCAGCGCGCGGACTTCGTCGGCGACCACCGCAAACCCGCGTCCACTCTCCCCGGCCCGGGCCGCTTCAATGGCAGCGTTGAGTGCCAACAGGTTGGTCTGTTCAGCGATCGCACGAATCACGTCCAGCACTTTGCCGATGTCTTGCGACTGGTTAGCCAGTGATTGCACCAGCTCGCCGGTGTGTTCGACTTCGCTCGCCAAGGCGTTGATGGCGCTCGCGGTTTCGCTGACACGTTCCTGTCCCAGTTGTGCCGACTCGCTGGATTGACGGGTAGCGTCGGACGTCGACACCGCATTGCGGGCGACTTCCTCGACCGCCGTGGTCATCTCGTTAACGGCAATGGCGGCCTGTTCGATTTCGTTGTTCTGTTGTTGCAGTCCTTGCGTGCTGTCGTGGGTGACCGCGCTCAGTTCGTCGGAAGCGGTCGCCAGTTGCGTGGCCGAACCGCTGATGCCTTGCAGGGTTTCGCGCAGGTTCTGCTGCATGGTCGCCAACGCCTTGAGCAAGCGGCTGACTTCATCGTTGCCGTGGGTTTCGATCGGGCGGGTCAGATCACCTTTGGCGACGTGTTCAGCAGCGTCGACGGCGGCGCTCAGGGGGCGAACGATGCTGCGGGTCAGCAACATGGCCAGAGCTACGGTTGCCAGTGCCGCCAGAGCGATGAACAAAGTCACGATGGTGCGCGAGGTATCGTAATGGGCGGCTGAGTTCTGGCTTTCGGCGGCGACCTGCCGGGCGAACAGATCCGCCAGGTCGTTGAGTTGTTTGCCGGAGCCGTCGACCACGGTTTTCATGTCGACCAGCAGCAGTTTGGTCAGCTCGTCACGCTTTCCTTGGTCGGCAAGGGTGAATGACTGTGCGATTCCGGTGCGATAGGCAGCGAAGGTTTTCTTGAACTGGTCATATATCTGCCGGCCTTCAGGTGTAGTGACCAGCCGATCGTAGGCCGCGATTTTCTCGCTCAATTCCTTGTCTCGGGTGTCCATCTGGCTGCGGTACGTGGCGATGTTGGCCGGATCCTGATCCAGCGCCATGCGCAGGGAGATAGTGCGAATGCGCAACATGATCTCGCGAATCTCGTCGCCACCACGAATGCTCGGCAGCCACTGCGTCTCCACCGCCACTTCGCTGTCGCGGATGCTCGACATCTGCCCCAGCGCAAACACCCCGAGCAACGCCACCAGCACCGCGATGAGGGCAAATCCCAGAGCAGCGCGGGGAGCAATATTCAACTGACGAAGCAACATGACGAACGCCCTTTTTCTTGTATTGGCAGAATTCAGGGGCGTTTTGATGCGGCAGGCCCCTTTGGTTAGCGGGCTATCGGCAAGTTGTACGATGACTTGAATGAAACATTTCCGGAGGGCAAAAAAAATCCCCGTATCTTTCGATACGAGGATTATTAATATGGTCGGGGTAAGGGGATTCGAACTCCTGACATCCTGCTCCCAAAGCAGGCGCGCTACCGGACTGCGCTATACCCCGGTAAAAAAAAGGCGATCTTTCAAAGATCGCCTTCTTCGATCAGCGCTTTTGGCCTCTGATCTTAAGATTCGATCCCAGTGTTACCTGGTTTCAAAAATGGTGGGTCGTGTGGGATTCGAACCTACGACCAATTGGTTAAAAGCCAACTGCTCTACCAACTGAGCTAACGACCCAAAAATGGTCGGGGTAAGGGGATTCGAACTCCTGACATCCTGCTCCCAAAGCAGGCGCGCTACCGGACTGCGCTATACCCCGGCTTGAAATTGGCTCCGTGACCAGGACTCGAACCTGGGACCCAATGATTAACAGTCATTTGCTCTACCGACTGAGCTATCACGGAACTACATATTTCAATTTACAACGGTGAAACTTGCAGCTTCTCGACTTCGTCCGCATCGCTGCGTTCGTGTGTCTGAGGCGCGCTATTCTACAACCTAGAACACCTCTGTCAACCCCCTAAATTGCTTTCAAGTTAATGATTTGCAACTTATTTCAGATTTCTGCTCAGTGAGCTGAAACCCTGTGGGTGACTGACTGCGGGGCGCACTTTACAAGCCTTTTCCTTTGAGTTCAACAGCCTGGCGAAAAAAAAGGCCTCGCAATGCGAGGCCTTGATTACTTCAACACCGTCGAGCGTCAGTTGAACGTGATCTCGTCGTTCTCTACGACGCCGGTCGCGGTCTCGCCCGGCAGGAAACGTCCCGACAGAATCAACTGCGCCAACGGGTTCTCGATCCAGCGCTGGATCGCACGCTTCAGCGGTCGTGCGCCATAGACCGGGTCGTAACCGACGGCAATCAGCTTGTCCATCGCCTCCGGGCTCAGTTCCAGCTTCAGCTCGCGCTCGGCCAGACGGCTGCGCAGACGGCCCAGCTGGATCTCGGTAATGCCCGCGATCTGATCCCGCGCCAATGGCTCGAAGATCACCACTTCGTCGACCCGGTTGATGAACTCCGGACGGAAGTGGGTGGAAATCGCGTCCATCACCGCTGCACGTTGCGCTTCACGATCGCCTACCAGTTCCTGGATCTGCATCGAACCGAGGTTGGAGGTCATGACGATCACGGTATTGCGGAAGTCCACCGTGCGGCCGTGACTGTCGGTCAGGCGTCCATCCTCCAGCACTTGCAACAGGATGTTGAACACATCCGGGTGCGCCTTCTCGACTTCGTCCAGCAGGATCACCGAGTAAGGCTTGCGCCGTACCGCTTCGGTCAGGTAACCGCCCTCTTCATAACCGACGTAGCCTGGTGGCGCACCGATCAGCCGTGCCACGGAATGTTTCTCCATGAACTCGGACATGTCGATCCGCACCATCGCCTCTTCCGTATCGAAGAGGAATTCGGCCAGCGCCTTGCACAGCTCGGTTTTACCGACACCGGTCGGGCCGAGGAACATGAACGAGCCGCTCGGGCGATTCGGGTCGGACAGCCCGGCACGGGAACGCCGCACCGCGTTGGCCACGGCAACCACCGCTTCGTCCTGGCCGATCACGCGTTGATGCAACAAGCTTTCCATCTTCATCAGCTTGTCGCGCTCGCCTTCGAGCATTTTCGACACTGGAATACCGGTCCACTTCGAAACGACTTCGGCGATTTCCTCTTCGGTCACCTTGCTGCGCAGCAACTGGTTTTCGCTCTTGCCGTGCTGGTCGACCATTTGCAGGCTGCGCTCCAGATCCGGGATCACCCCGTACTGCAACTCGGCCATGCGGTTCAGGTCGCCTTTACGGCGCGCGGCTTCCAGTTCCTGACGGGACTGTTCGATCTTCTGCTGAATCTGCGCAGAACCCTGCACCTCGGCTTTTTCCGAGTTCCAGATTTCTTCCAGGTCCGAATACTCCCGCTCGTGGCGGACGATTTCTTCCTGGAGTTTTTCCAGGCGTTTGATCGCCGCTTCGTCGCTTTCTTTCTTCAGGGCCTGAGATTCAACTTTCAGTTGAATCAGGCGCCGCTCCAGACGATCCAGCACTTCCGGCTTGGAGTCGATCTCCATGCGGATGCGGCTGGCCGCTTCGTCGATCAGGTCGATCGCCTTGTCCGGCAGCTGCCGGTCAGTGATGTAGCGGTGGCTGAGCTTGGCCGCCGCGATAATCGCGCCGTCAGTGATCGCCACCTTGTGGTGAACCTCGTAACGCTCTTTGAGGCCACGCAGGATCGCGATGGTGTCTTCTTCGCTCGGCTCATCCACCAGTACTTTCTGGAAGCGCCGCTCGAGGGCCGCGTCCTTCTCTATATATTGGCGGTACTCGTTGAGCGTAGTTGCGCCGACGCAATGCAACTCACCACGGGCCAGCGCCGGTTTGAGCATGTTGCCGGCGTCCATCGAGCCTTCGCCCTTGCCGGCGCCGACCATGGTGTGCAGTTCGTCGATGAACAGAATGATCTGCCCTTCCTGCTTCGACAGCTCGTTGAGCAGCGCTTTCAGGCGCTCTTCGAACTCGCCGCGATATTTGGCACCGGCAATCAGCGCCCCCATATCGAGGGACAGCAGACGTTTGCCGCGCAGGCCATCCGGCACTTCGCCATTGATGATGCGCTGGGCCAGCCCTTCGGCAATTGCGGTTTTACCCACGCCAGGCTCACCGATCAGCACCGGGTTGTTCTTGGTGCGGCGTTGCAGAACCTGAATGGTGCGACGGATCTCGTCGTCACGGCCGATCACCGGATCGAGTTTGCCGTCTTCGGCGCGCTTGGTCAGGTCGACGGTGTATTTATCCAGCGCCTGACGCGACTCTTCGTGGTTGGCGTCATTGACCGCCTCGCCACCGCGCAGGTTGTTGATTGCATTCTCCAGGGCTTTTTTGCTCACGCCCTGGCCGAGCAGCAACTTGCCAAGCTTGCTGTTCTCGTCCATCGCGGCGAGCAGCACCAGCTCGCTGGAAATGAACTGGTCGCCCTTCTGCTGGGCCAGACGGTCGGCCTGGTTGAGCAGACGCGCCAGATCCTGCGACATGTTCACGTCGCCGGTCGGGTTCTGGATTTTCGGTAATTGATCGAGCTCTTTGGTCAGCTCTTTACGCAAGCTGTTGACGTCGAAGCCCACCTGCATCAACAGGGGTTTGATCGAACCACCCTGCTGTTCAAGCATGGCTTGCATCAAATGCGCCGGCTCGATGGCCGGATGATCGTGGCCGACAGCCAGGGATTGGGCATCGGACAACGCCAACTGCAATTTGCTGGTTAAACGGTCTATACGCATGGGTCACCTTCCTTTTGAGCAGGCCGGACCTAAAAACCATCCTGAATAAAGAAACCTGCCAGATACCGCTATAGATGCGGTCGATTCTGGAAGATTCAAGCGTCAGAGGTGTGATGCAGATCAGGCAAGTCTAGCGGGTGAGCCAAACCAGGGAGGCGAAGCGACCAGTGCGCGATGCACGGCGATAAGAGAAGAAGCGCGGATCGGTCACGGTACAGAAACCGCCGCCATAAACAGCGGTGACACCACGAACCGCCAGACGCAGCCGTGCCAGCTTATAGATGTCGGCCATGAACTTGCCGGCGTTGTGGCTCGGGACAAAGGCTGTCTCGGCTTCGGGCAATTGATTGATGAAGATTTCCCGGACTTCCGGGCCGACTTCGAAAGCTTGCGGGCCGATAGCCGGGCCGAGCCAGACCAGTACGTCTTCGGCTGGCACATCCAGGCTTTCGAGGGTGGCTTCCAGCACGCCGGCCGCCAGTCCACGCCAACCGGCATGAGCCGCAGCAACGCGAGTACCGGCACGGTCGCAGAACAGCGCCGGCAGGCAATCGGCTGTCATTGCCGCACAAGCAATTCCAGGAGTATCCGTCCAACTCGCGTCGGCCGTGGCCACCACGGACGGATCAGCATGCGCCACGGCAATCCCGTGCACTTGCTGCAACCAGGCAGGCTTTATAGAGAAATGTTCGGTCAGGCGCCGACGGTTTTCGGCGACGGCCTCAGGATGGTCATCGACATGATCGCCCAGGTTGAGGCTGTCGAACGGCGCCTCGCTGACGCCGCCCTCGCGGGTGGTGACACAGGCCTTGACGCTGGCCGGCGCGGGCCAGTCCGGCGTCAGCCAGTTCATCCGACGAATGCCTCGCGATCCTGCTTGAGCAGGGTCAGCAGCCACACCAGATCTTCCGGCAGCGGCGATTCCCAGCTCATGCGCTCACCGGTGGTCGGATGATCCAGCTCAAGGAATCGCGCATGCAGAGCCTGACGCGGGAAGTGCTTGAGGGATTCGACCATGGTCTGGCTCGCGGCCGGCGGAATGCGGAAACGACCGCCGTACGCCGGGTCGCCGACCAACGGGAAGTTGATGTGCGCCATGTGCACGCGAATCTGGTGAGTACGACCGGTTTCCAGCTTCACCCGTACGTGAGTGTGGGAACGGAAGCGTTCCAGCACGCGGTAGTGGCTGACGGCCGGCTTGCCGCCTTCCATCACCGCCATGCGCTGACGCTGCTGGCCGTGGCGGCCGATCGGGGCATTGATCTTGCCACCGGCGGTCACCACGCCGATCACGATGCACTCGTAGATCCGGCTGACGCTGCGGCTTTGTAGCTGGGCGACCAGCTTGGTCTGCGCCTGAATGGTCTTGGCCACCACCATCAGACCGGTGGTGTCCTTGTCCAGACGATGCACAATACCGGCGCGCGGGACATTGATGATATCCGGCACGTGGTGCAACAAGGCGTTGAGCAAGGTGCCATCAGCGTGACCGGCAGCCGGGTGCACCACCAGGCCCGCAGGCTTGTTGATCACCAGAATGTCGTCGTCTTCATAGACGATGTCGAGTTCGATGTCCTGAGCGACCCATTCACCCTGGGCCTCCTGCTCGGCAGTGAGCTCAAGGATGGCACCGCCATGAACGATGTCGCGCGGGCGGATGACCGCCCCGTCCACAGTCAGGCGACCTTCTTTGATCCAGGCGGAAAGGCGCGAGCGCGAGTGCTCGGCGAAGAGTTGGGCGGCGACTTGATCGAGGCGTTGGCCGCCCAATTCGGACGGCACCTCTGCGCGAAGTTCAATTTTATCGGACATGCTCGGACTGGGCGTCGGCTACAGCCTTTGGTTTCGGCTGCGCGCTTGTGGTTAAATACGGCGTCTTTTGCCCCGGGGCTTTTCAACGGGGCGCTCATCATAACAGGACGGCCCCGCCCAAGACAGCGGCCGTCATAGGGACGCAAGCCGCCATGCAAGTGAAACACCTGCTGCTGATCGCCATCCTCGCATTGACCGCTGCTTGCTCATCGAAGGAAGTCGTAGACGAAAACCTGAGTGAAGCCGAGCTGTACCAGCAGGCTCAACAGGACCTGGACAACAACAGCTACACCAGCGCCACAGCCAAGCTGAAGGCTCTGGAGTCGCGTTATCCGTTCGGTCGCTACGCCGATCAGGCGCAGCTGGAACTGATCTACGCCAACTACAAGAACGCCGAGCCGGAAGCTGCAAAATCCGCCGCCGAGCGTTTCATTCGTCTGCATCCGCAGCACCCGAACGTCGATTACGCCTACTACCTGAAGGGTCTGACCTCGTTCGACCAGGACGTCGGCCTGCTGGCGCGTTTCCTGCCGCTGGACATGACCAAGCGTGACCCGGGTGCCGCCCGCGACTCCTACAACGAGTTCGCCCAGCTGACCAGCCGCT
>NZ_JAOEJU010000034.1 GCF_025447595.1 Pseudomonas koreensis
CTCCCAGAAGAAGCTCGCGCCACCGCTCAGTTGCCGTTGCAGGATGACGTGCCGGTCGTCGTAGTCGTAACGCTCGCTTTCGCCGACCGCGTTCGCCGCCTCGATCAGTCGATGACGGGCATCAAAGCGGTAGCTGACCAGCGTCTGCTCGGTACGCCAGGCCGCATCGCGCCAAACCTGATAGTCGACCGCGACCAGATGCGCCCGCTCGTAGCGCAGCAACAAGGAACGACCGGCGCCGTTATCCAGCCGCTGAATCCGGTCGGAAAAATCCCGATGCACCTTCAGACGATTGCCGTAGGCATCGCTAACTGCAGTCAGACGCCCAGCCCGAAAGTGATAAAACCGCGCCGCCTCACCCGCCAGCGCAACAATCAGCTCCTCCGGCTCATCCCCCAGAAAGATCGCCGCCCGCGACAAACTGTTGTGAATCGCCGGCCGCTCAACGCTCGGCAACGGAAACCGCGTGCGCCGGTTCTCATGGTCAACCCAGACCACCGCAGCGCCATCAACCTCCAGCCGATGCGCCAGCGAATGGCTCCAACCAAACCCCAACCCGACATCGATCTCGGCCGCACTGCTGCGGTACAACCGGCTGAACTCGAACGGCAGCAGCCCATCGAGCACGCCATCGGTCAGCGTCAACAACTCTTCGCCGGTGACCATCGACACCGGACAGCCATTGGTGCAGGTCCGCGGCGCACAATCGGCACTGTCACCGTTGGGATTTTTCGCCTGATCCGAAGCATCATCGCGAGGCTCATGCCGCTCCATTCGCGTCATGCCATGGGACTTGTCGCGGGCAATGGCCGCCGGATTGGGCACCGTCAGTTGCAGCGCATCCGCCGTGCGAACCTCCAGCGGGACAGCCGGTGTCGGCCGCAACGGTGCCGGACCTGCATTGACCATCAGCGGTTTCAAAGCGCTCGCATGTCGGGTCAGGTCAGGCGCCGAGGTCAGCTCCGCCAACCGAATCGCCGACGCCGCCAGCCATTCCCGCGCACGCGGCGACTTGATCTTGCCCAGTACCTTGGTGCTCAACCGCAGCGGCACACCCATGCCACCCGACACGCACATCAGCAGAAAACTGACCAGCAATTCGGCCCGGACTTCAGCCACCACCTCGGCCAGATACTGCGGCGGCAGCATCTTCAGCCAACTGGTGAACGCCGCCAGATGAATGAACAGCAACGGCTCGTCGCTGAGCATCAGCAAGCCATTGGCGATGGCCTCGGTAGAAGCCTCGAGCAAGGCTTCCAGCTCAGCGGCGGACAGGTACTGCAGAAGTTTTTCGCTGTTGGCCTGCAAGTCGGCGAGCAGTGCAAACAGTTGCTTCACGTCATCCCAGACACCATTCAGCGCGGATTCGAAACCGAGCCAGTCAGCCCGTTGCAACTGCCCGTAACGCTCGGTGAAACCGGCGCCGGAAAACTCCGTCCACTGCGGTTGAAACCCTTTCCACTCCTCACGCAGCCAGCCTTCCAGCCCCTCAAGAAGACCCTGATACGAGGCATACAACGTCTGGATATGCGCGGTAGAAACATCGGGAAAGAAGGTGATGCGATAACGCTGGCCCCGGTCGCAATCGTCGACCTTGAGAATGCCGCTGGGGCCAATGGTGTAACGCTGCGGTTCGCCGAACCCCAAAACACCGTCGACATCGGAAATGACCGGCTCAAGGATCACCGGCGTATCACCGATCGGCACGAACCGCGCGGCTTCGAACATGTGCACCAGCGTCAGGGAGCCGCTGGCGGAACACATGGCCACGGAGGAACTGATGGGTTTGCGGCTGGCAACCGGTGCACTGAGCCGGACATCGTTGCCGACCTGGAACACTTGCTCGACACCCAGCGCGGTGCCCGTCCAGAATTGCTCGGCCCAGGCGTCATAGTTATTGAGACAGAGGCGAAACTCCTTAAACAGCTTTTCGACGTCGGGCTGATCAGGGTTCAGCGCAGCGACCACCAGCAAACCAATGCTGTTGTTCAGTTTCAGGAGTTGGTCAGATGGAAGCATTCGCAGTCACTCGCGCGCATCAGGGGAATGGCGCGAAACTTTGCGGGGGATCAAACAGTAAAGAAGTCAGCCGAGTAGGCGATGTCTGTAGGGCGATTCTCTAAATGTGCGGGAGGGCGTTCGGCGGACAACCGACATTGCCCGTTGCTCAACCTCGGCCGCGCTCGTTATGCTGCTGAACCCTTTAATCAGATCCGAGCAGCGGCGCTATCCACGCCGCCCGGGATGTCTTTGATAACGGATCCGATGATGAATGCACCGCTGAAGGCGTTCGGCCCGATCAAGGCCGTGATTTTCGATATGGACGGTTTGCTGCTGGACACCGAGGGCATCTACACCGAGGTCACCTCGCTGATTGCCGAGCGTTACGGTCGCACCTTCGACTGGAGCATCAAGCAGAACATCATCGGCCGTGGTGCCGGCGATCTGGCGCGTTATGTGGTCGAGGCGCTGGACCTGCCGATCACCGCCGAAGAATTTCTGGTGATCCGCGAGCCGCTGATGCGCGAGCGTTTTCCCACCGCGCAAGCGATGCCGGGCGCCGAGGAACTGATCCGCCACCTCAAGGCGCACAATATTCCGATTGCGGTTGGCACCAGTTCGTCGCGTCAGTCGTTCGGTCAGAAAACCACGTTGCACCGCGACTGGTTCGCGTTGTTCGACTTCATCGTCACCGCTGACGACCCGGAAGTCGGCGCCGCCAAGCCTGCGCCGGACATCTTCCTCACCGCCGCGCGTCGTCTGGGTGTAGCGCCGGAAGATTGTCTGGTGTTCGAAGATTCGCCATTCGGCGTGACGGCAGCGAAAGCAGCCGGTATGACTGCCATCGCCATTCCCGATGCCGCCATGGCCGATGAAAAATACGCACACGCCGACGGGATTCTTCGTACGTTGAAGGCGTTCACGCCGAGTGCATGCGGATTGCCGGCGCTCGACTGGGCCTGATCAAATTGCGAACAAAAAAACGCCGCCCCTCTGTCAAAGGAGGGGCGGCGTTTTTCGTTATCGACAATCCGATAAATCAGACGCCGAAACCACCGTCGATGGTCAGGCTCGCACCGGTGATGTAACCGGCCTCCGGGCTTGCCAGGTAGGCAACGAAGCTGGCGATTTCCTCGGCTTTACCGTAGCGACCCACCGCCATCAGCGGGATCAGGCTGTCAGCGAACTCGCCATGAGCCGGGTTCATATCGGTATCGACTGGGCCTGGCTGTACGTTGTTGATGGTGATGCCGCGTGGGCCGAGGTCACGGGCCAGGCCTTTGGTCAGGCCCACCAGTGCGGATTTGCTCATCGCATACACGCCGCCACCGGCGAAGGGCATGCGGTCGGCGTTGGTGCTGCCGATGTTGATGATGCGGGAGCCTTCGCCCATGTGTTTGGCGGCTTCCTGGCTGGCGATGAACACGCTGCGCACGTTGATTGCCAGGGTCTGGTCGAAGTCTTCCAGTTTGAAGTCTTCCAGCGGTGCGACGGCCAGCACGCCGGCGTTGTTGACCAGAATGTCGAGGCGGCCAAAGGTTTCGACAGTGGCGCTTACGGCGTGGCGGATGGCACCGGCGTCGGCGCTGTCGGCCTTGATCGCCAGGGCTTTGCCGCCGGTGGCGGTGATGCTGTTTTGCAGTTCTTCAGCCTTGGCGGCCGAGCTGACATAGGTAAAGGCAACCGCGGCGCCTTCAGCGGCCAGGCGTTTGACGATGGCGGCACCGATGCCGCGAGAGCCGCCTTGAATCAGAGCGACTTTACCGCTGAGGTTTTGAGTGGTCATGTTCGATCTCCAGAAGTTTCAAGGCAGGCTGCCTTGGTGTGGTGTCGAGTATCTGCCCCTCGCCACCAGGCGAGTAGACCGTGGTTGCTATAGTCTGTGTAAACCAAAAGTTTAGAGTGGCGGCCATGGAAACCTTCAGTAGTATCGAATGCTTCGTGCGCAGCGCCGAAGTCGGCAGCTTTGCCGAGGCCGCGCGACGCCTGAGCCTGACACCGGCCGCCGTGGGTAAAAGCGTGGCGAAACTGGAAGCGCGCCTCGGCGTGAGGCTGTTCCAGCGTAGCACCCGTCGGTTGACCCTGACGGAAGCGGGGCAATTGTTTCTGAGTGAGGTCAGCGGCAGCCTCACCACCATCCAGAATGCCGTGAACAATCTGGCCAGCGCCGGCGGCCAACCGGCCGGCACGCTGAAAGTCAGCATGGGCACGGTGTTCGGCCGCTTGTACATCGTGCCGTTGCTGGGGGAGTTCCTGAAAAGGTTTCCGGCGATCAACCCGGACTGGCACTTCGATAACCGCCAGGTCGATCTGATCGGCCAGGGTTTCGATGCGGCGATTGGCGGTGGCTTCGAACTGCCCCAAGGCGTGGTGGCGCGCAGGCTGACGCCGGCGCATCGGGTGTTGGTGGCTTCCACGGATTATCTGGATCGATACGCGCCGATCAGCGAACCGGACGACCTTAAGCTGCACGACGGAATCCTGATCCGCTCACCGCAAACCGGTCGCGTGCGCTCCTGGCAGTTGACGCATCGCACCCGGCAACACAGCCCGCTGACCCTCAAGGCGCGAATGACCATGAGCGATTCCGAAGCGGCCTGCGCCACGGCGGCGCAGGGGTTGGGGATTGCGCTGGTGAGTATGCCCTTCGCGGTTGGCTACCTGGAGGCGGGAACGTTGCAGCGAGTCTTGCCTGACTGGTACGTCGACGACGGCAACATCTCCATCTATTACGCCGAACACAAACTGCTGCCGGGCAAGACCCGGGCGTTCGTCGATTTCGTCATCGAGCAGTTTTCAACCCTGGGCCTCGCCGAACGTTTCAACGCGCAAACCGTGCTGGCCAGCCGATGATGTTTTTTGGCCGTGGGGTCGCATACGTGCGCACCTTGGAGGTCGACAGGCCCAGTCGCACCAGCGATTCGGCGATGGTCACGGCGGCCGTGACGCCATCCACCACCGGCACTCCGGTGCGCTGACGGATCTTCTCGTCGAGCCCGGCCATGCCGCCGCAGCCGAGGCAGATCACTTCGGCTTTATCCTGAGTCACCGCGAGTTCCGCCTGATGCACGATCGCTTCCAGCGCCCGTTGCGGTTCGTGTTCCAGCTCCAGAACCGCCAGGCCACTGGCGCGTACAGAGGCGCAGCGATCCCAAAGACCGGAGAGTTTCAGCCGATCCTCAATCAACGGCACGGTGCGATCCAGCGTAGTGACCACCGAGTAGGCATGGCCGAGGAACATCGCGGTGCTGGCCGCCGCGTCGGTGATGTCCACCACCGGCACGTTGAGCAATTCCTGCAATCCTTCGCGACCGTGTTCGCCGTAGCCGGCCTGAATCACCGCGTCGAACGGCTGGTCGTAGGACATCACCCGGTCCATCACGGCGATGGCGGCCAGGTAACTTTCGAAATTGCCTTCGACTGAATCGGCGCCGAAATGCGGCGTCAGGCCGACAATCTCGGTGCCGGGGGAAGCCACAGCCTGTGCCGAGCGGGCGATGGCCTGGGTGATGGATTCGGTGGTGTTGACGTTGACCACGAGAATTCGCATGGGAAGTCCTTATTACGGTTAGTTCTGCGGCCCCGCGAGGGGCCGCCAAAAGATTCAGTGGCTGACGTTGTCGACGGCGATGGCTTCACCGTCGACATCGGCGTAGTGCGGTTGGCGTTTGGCGATGATCAGATAGAGCATCCCGGCAATGCCGGCGCCGATCAGCCAGGAGAACGGCGAAACGCTGTGGAAGCCCGGCACCAGTGCCAGGACGATCGCGATCAACGCGGCCGGAATGAACGCCGCCACGGCCCGCAGGTTGACCCCGCGGCTGTAGTAATACGCGCCGTTGGGGTTTTCGCTGTACAGCTGCGGCACGTGGATCCGGCCTTTGCGGATCAGCCAGTAGTCGACCATGATCACGCCGTACAACGGGCCGAGCAGGGCGCCGAGGCCGGACAGGAAATACACGATCACCAGCGGGCTGTTGTAGAGATTCCACGGCAGGATCAGCACGGCGATGGTGGCGCTGATCAGCCCGGCGCGGCGGAAGGTCAGGTATTTAGGCGCCAGGTTGCTGAGCACGAAGGCCGGGGCGACGAAGTTGGCCATGATATTCACCGCCACGGTGACGATCAGAAAGGCCAGGCAACCGAGCACCAGAAAGAACGTGTTGGGAATCGACGCAATGATTTCGGTCGGGCTTTCGATGATCCGGCCGTTGATCTGAAATTGCGCACCGCACAGCAGGACAGTGATCCCGGCGAACACCAGAATATTGACCGGCAGGCCCCAGAAATTTCCGATCTTGATCGTCTTGCGGCACGGCGAGGAGCGGGCGAAGTCGCAGAAGTTGAGGATCAGCGTGCCGTAGATCGCCAGCCACAAGGCGCCGCCGGCAAAGATGTTGCGCCACATCTCGCCGCCGGTCAGCGGTTCGCGGATCGACCAGGCGATGGTCGCGTTGGCCTGGGTGTACATCCATGCGGCGAGGCAGGCGACGGTCAGCAGAATCACTGGCCCGGCGAACGCTTCGTAGCGACGAACCATTTCCATGCCGTAGGCCAGAATCCCCAGTTGTACGAACCAGATCGCCACGAAACATACCCAGCCCAGGCTCGACAGGCCGAGGATCGAGTTGTGGTCGTAGTCAGCGAAACCGGGGTGGATCGCCGTGAGCAACACGCGAAACACCACCGACGCCAGGTACGTCTGAATCCCGAACCAGGCGATGGCGATCACCGCCCGGATCAATGCAGGAATTTGCGCCCCGTGAATACCGAAACTGATCCGGCTGATGACCGGAAACGGCACCCCGGTTTTCTGCCCCATGTAGCCGGACAGGTTCATGAAGAAGTACACCAGCGCCGCGCCGATCCCCAGCGACAGCAGAATCTGCCAGCCGCCCAGGCCCAGGGCGTACAGACCGATGGCAAACGAGTAGTTGGCGATGTTGTGCACATCGTTGGTCCACAGGGCAAAGATGCTGTATTTGCCCCAGCGCCGTCCTTCGACCTTGGTTGGTGCGAGGTCACTGTTGTGCAGGCGCGGGCTCAGTTGCAGCGGTTCGGCGATGCAGTCACCGGGCACGCTGTGGTCGAGGGGTGAAGAGGCGGGCAGATTCAGCGCGATGTTGTTATTGGAGAGACTCGTACGCATTCCGGCAGGCTCCTGATGTTCGGACCACGATGACTGTGCATGAGCGCTCGGGCTCGGCAGATCTTCGTCGCGGCCGTGAAACATCACTGGTTACGGGGCATCTGCAGCCTGTACGGGATAGGGCGCTTCAGGCTTGCGGATCGAAAGTGTGGGTTCATGTTTTGCGGTTTTGTATACAAAACATGTATGCACATAAGCCAGATCTGTGCCAGCCGGCGATCTATGAAAACCACCGCTGATTTCGAAAAGTTATTGATGAGCACTAAGTCGCTGAAATACAGACGATATAAATTGACCGTTCGAACAGGTATTTATTTTTCGGGAGGGATTTTGATGGGCGCCGGAAGGGAGTGATTTTGCAGCGTGATGTAACTTTTCAGGGCGCAGAAACGAAAAGTGCACACATAAATGGCACCGATGGTGACATTCGTGTGTACACATTTTTCAAGACGGCTGGAGAACACTATGGGAGCAGACTTGCTCCCACGGGGCATCAGGGAGTTATGCCTTGCTGATGATATTCCCCGCATGCAAACCGCATTCTTTCTGGGTCGCTTCTTCCCACCACCAGCGACCTTCGCGTTCGTGCTGGTTCGGCAGGACAGGGCGGGTGCACGGTTCGCAACCGATGCTGATGAAACCGCGCTCGTGAAGGCTGTTGTACGGCAGCTCCAGCATGCGGATGTAGCCCCAGATTTCCTCGCTGGTCATCTGTGCCAGCGGGTTGAACTTGTACAGGGTGCGCTCCGGGGTGGAGAACGCTGTATCGATTTCCATCACCGCCACGGCACTGCGGGTGCCTGGGCTCTGGTCGCGGCGCTGGCCGGTGGCCCAGGCCTTTACGTCGGAGAGTTTGCGGCGCAGCGGCTCGATCTTGCGGATCCCGCAGCATTCGCCATGACCGTCCTTGTAGAAGCTGAACAGGCCTTTTTCCTTCACGAACGGTTCAAGTTTCGTGTAGTCCGGCGAGACCAGTTCGATGTCGATCTTGTAGTGCTCGCGCACCTGATCGATGAAGCGGTAGGTTTCCGGATGCAGGCGGCCGGTGTCGAGACTGAACACCTTGACGTTCTTGTTCAGCTTCCAGGCCATGTCCACCAGCACCACATCCTCGGCGCCGCTGAAAGATATCCACAGGTCATCGCCGAACTCGGCGAACGCGAGTTTGAGGATGTCCTGCGCGGATTTGTTGGCATAGGTCGTGGCGAGTTCCACGACGTCGAACGTTGGGCTCATCAGGGCTGCTTCCTACAGGTCGGTGGCGCTGGGCGCTCTATATGGCGGCGATGTTAACAAAAAGCAACGCCCGCCGGGGCGGCCTCTGCGTTGCGCGCTCCAGGTCGAGCCGCTAGAGTTCGGGCTCGCTCGACTCAATAAACATTACAAACGGGAGTGTCTTGTGGAAATCGCCTGTCTTGATCTTGAAGGGGTGCTGGTGCCGGAAATCTGGATTGCCTTCGCCGAAAAAACCGGAATCGAATCGCTCAAGGCCACCACCCGGGACATTCCCGACTACGACGTGCTGATGAAACAGCGCCTGCGCATCCTCGACGAGCATGGCCTGAAGCTTTCGGACATTCAGGAAGTGATCGCCACCCTCAAGCCGCTGGACGGCGCGGTGGAGTTCGTCAACTGGCTACGCGAGCGGTTTCAGGTGGTGATTCTGTCGGATACCTTTTATGAATTTTCCCAGCCGCTGATGCGTCAGCTGGGCTTTCCGACCTTGCTCTGCCACCGACTGATTACCGATGACAGCGGGCAGGTGACGAGCTACCAGTTGCGTCAGAAAGATCCGAAACGTCAGTCGGTCCTGGCCTTCAAGAGCCTGTATTACCGGGTGATTGCGGCGGGGGATTCCTACAACGACACCAGCATGCTGGGTGAAGCGGATGCGGGGATTCTGTTCCATGCGCCGGATAACGTGATTCGCGAGTTCCCGCAGTTTCCGGCGGTGCATACGTTTGCCGAGTTGAAGCAGGAATTCCTCAAAGCCTCGAATCGCGACCTGTCCCTGTAACCCTTTGATGATCGTTCCCACGCTCTGCGTGGGAATGATCGGCGGTTAAAGGTTTTGCAGGGTTTCGAGCAGGACTCTGACTTTGGTAATCGACTCCTGATACTCCGCCTGCCAGTCCGAATCGGCCACAATCCCGCCACCGCCCCAGCAGCACACCTGGCCATCCTTCACCAGCAGACTGCGAATGGCGATGGAGCTGTCCATCTCGCCGCGCACATCCAGATACAGCAACGAACCGCAATACAACCCACGTCGGGTCGGTTCCAGTTCGTCGATGATCTGCATCGCACGAATCTTCGGTGCGCCGGTGATCGAGCCGCCGGGGAAGCTGCCGGCGATCAGGTCCAGGGCGTCGCGATCTTCCGCCAGTTCGCCGGTCACGCTGCTGACCAGGTGATGCACGTTCGGATAGCTTTCCAGACTGAACAACTCCGGCACCCGCACCGAGCCGATGCGGCAGGTGCGGCCCAGATCGTTGCGCAGCAGGTCGACGATCATCAGGTTTTCCGCGCGATCCTTGGGGCTGGCCAGCAGTTCGGCGGCGTTCGCCGCGTCTTCGGCCGGGGTCGCGCCACGGGGGCGGGTGCCCTTGATCGGGCGGGTTTCCACCTGACGCTGACTGACTTTGACGAAACGCTCGGGCGACAGGCTCAGTACCGCGTTGCCGTCGGGCAGGCTCTGGAACCCGGAAAACGGCGTCGGGCATGCTTCACGCAGTTTGCAGTAGGCCAGCCATGGATCACCCTGGCACGGCGCGCGGAAACGCTGAGCGAAGTTGACCTGATAGCAGTCGCCGGCCTGGATGTAATGCTGGATGCGCTCGAATGCCTGACGGTATTCATTGGCCGAGAGATCGGCTGCCATCGGGCTGTTCAGCTTGAACGGGGTCAGTTGCGTGCCCAACGGCTGGCTGAATAGGTCGATCAGCCGTTGTTTCTCGCTGGCGCTGACCGAAGGGTGGAACACCAGTTGGCTGGTTGCCGTTTGGTGATCACTTATCAACGCCCAGTCGTACAGACCAAAACGCGCATCGGGCAATTGCAGATCATCCCGGGCCTGACTTGGCAGATTTTCCAGATGCCGGCCGAAGTCGTAGCTCAGGTAACCGATCAGGCCGCCGGCGAAGGGCAATTCGTAACCGTCGGGCAATTGCGCGTCGCCCAAGCGGGTCAGATTGTCCCGCAGACGTTGCAGGAAATCTTCCCCGCGCTCGTCCGGCAATACCGCCAGTTGTTCCAGCGGCCAGGCACTGAGCAAGTCATAACGGCCACGGTCGGCACTCGGCCGGCCGCTGTCGAGCAGCACGGCGCCGGGCGCATGGCGGACGGCCGCGAAATAGTCGGCGGGGTTGGCGCGGTAGGGCAGCGGGTGTACGGAACAGGTCAACATGGGCGGGGCAGATCGGCCATCGAGGCGGGGTGGGGATTGTAGTCCCCTCCGGGAATTGCTCCTAGAGGGGATGTCGGGGATTGGCAGATCGGGGGCAGGTAGTGCGACTCAGCCCTCGACCGCCGGAATGTGCCCAAACAACTCCTGAGCAAACGCCACCCGCTCTTCAACCGACTCCGTCACCCCGCGCGCCTTGAGCTCTTCCAGATGCGCTTCCACCGCATGGGTACGCAACGTCAGCCCGCAATCATTGGCAATCTGGATATTTAACCCCGGCCGCGCATTCAGTTCGAGAATCAGCGGGCCTTTCTCCTGGTCCAGCACCATGTCCACACCGATGTAACCCAAACCACACAGCTCATAACAACCGGCCGCGAGCTTCATGAAACCGTCCCAGTAGGGCAGTTGCACGCCGTCTACCGCGTTGGTGGTGTCCGGGTGTTTGGTGATGATGTTGTTCAGCCAGGTGCCGCGCAGGGTCAGGCCGGTGGCCAGGTCGACGCCGACGCCGATGGCGCCCTGGTGCAGGTTGGCCTTGCCGCCGGACTGACGGGTCGGCAGGCGCAGCATCGCCATCACCGGGTAGCCCATCAGCACGATGATGCGGATGTCCGGCACGCCTTCGTAGCTGATGCTCTTGAAGATCTGGTCCGGGGTCACCCGGTATTCGATCAGCGCCCGGTCGCGGTGGCCGCCCAGCGAATACAGGCCGGTGAGAATGCTGGAGATATGATGCTCCAGCTCTTCGTGGGCAATGATCTTGCCCGACACCGTGCGATAGCGACCCTCGAAACGGTCGGCGACCACGATGATGCCGTCACCGCCGGCGCCCTGGGCCGGCTTGATCACGAAGTCGTTGCGCCCGCCGATGATCTCGCCGAGCTTGTCGATTTCCTTCTCCGTGGAAATCACGCCATACAGTTCCGGCACGTGAATGCCGGCCTTGATCGCGCGTTCCTTGGTGATGATCTTGTCATCGACGATCGGGTACAGGCTGCGCTTGTTGTACTTGAGCACGTAGTCGGCGTTCCGCCGATTGATGCCCATGATGCCCCGAGCCTCCAGGGCCTTCCAGGTCTTCCAGAAACCGAACATCAGGCGTCAGCCTTCTTCAGGAAAGCCTTGAAGCGCACGAGTTCAGTCAGGCGGTAGCCGCGATAGCGACCCATGGCCAGCATGAAGCCCACCAGGATCAGCAGGATCGCCGGGAAGGTGAACACGAAGTACACCAGCTCCGGAACGGTCATGATCAGGTGCGCCAAGGACGCCGCGAACAGCGTGCCGATCGCCACTTTCATGGCGTGGCTGGCGCCGCGTTCTTCCCAGGTGATCGACAGTCGTTCGATGGTCATGGTCAGAATCACCATCGGGAACAGCGCTACCGACAGACCGCGCTCCAGACCGAGCTTGTGACTGAACAGGCTGATCGCCGCGATCAGCACCACCACGAAGGTCAGTACCACCGACAGGCGCGGCAGCATTTGCAGCTTCAGGTGTTCCAGGTACGAGCGCAGCGATAAGCCAAGCGCGGTGATCACGGTAAACAGCAGGATGCCGAAGCCCAGCTGCGTCTCGCGGAAGGCCAGGGCGATCAGCACCGGCGTGAACGTGCCGAGGGTCTGCAGGCCGATCAGGTTGCGCAGGATCAGGATCACCAGCACGCCGATCGGGATCATCACCATGATCATGAAGGTCTGCTGGGTTTGCAGCGGCAGGCCGTACAGCGAGTATTCGAGGAAGTTGGCGTCGGTGTTTTCGTCGGTCAGCTTGGCCAGACGAATCGCGTTCATCTCGCTGTTGTTCAGGCTGAAGGTCACGTTGGCTTTCTTGCCGCCGTCGACGGTGATCAGGTTTTCATCACCGCTCCACCACAGCAGGCGGTCGGTCGGCAGGCCTTGTTCACCGGTTTCCGGGTTGAAATACAGCCAGTCGGTGCCGTTGAAACTGCGCAGCCACAGTTCCGGGGTTTGCGGTTGATCGGCGACGAGGCGGATGGTGTGGACTTTTTCCACCGGCACGTGGGCGATGGACAGCAGCAGTTCGACGATTTTGGCTTTGTGCGGCGTCGACGGATCGCCGGCCAGCAGCAGTTTCACGTTGTCGTCGTTGACGTTGTTGACGCGTTTGATCGCCTCGCCAATGAAGGTCTCGACGTCGGCCGAGTGCTGGCGGATCGGGGCAAGCAGGGCTTCGGCGGCGATCTTTTCCGGGCCTTCGATGGCCATGCTGTCGCGGAAGGTCGGGCCTTTGATCTTGGTTTTCTCGGCGGTGTAACGCTTGGTCAGCACCAGGCGGTAATAAAGGGTCTGGTTGCCCTTGGCCCGGCGCGCCGACCAGGTGACCTTGCGGTTGCCGTCGACGCGGTTGACCGCCACGCCGTAATTGTTGGAGATGAAGCTTTCATTGAGGCTGACGTAATCGCGGCTCAGGGGCGGCACGAACATCTGGATCTTCACCGGATCCTTGGTGCTGGCGACGAACTCGACCTTGGCGTCGATGTTCCACAAGTCGTCGGTGGCGTCTTCGGTCACCGGAATGCCGAGCACGAAAATCTGATAGGCCGTAACCGAAACGCCCAGCAACACCAGGATGGTGATCAGGACTTTCAGGTGGAAGGTTAGAGAACGCATGGAAATTACTCGGCGGTATGAGCGGCGATGGCGCAGGCGGGTTTGCCGGCAGCGTATTTAAGACTGGGATCGACCAGCGCATCGAAGCGTTTCAGCGCCTCGGAGCCGATCAAAAGCGGGTATTGGAACGCACTACGGTCGGTCAGGTTCACTTCGATGCTGCGCATTGCCGAACCCATGCAGATGTCCAGCTCGATCACCGGGCGGGCGGTGTACTTCTTGCCTTCTTCCGGGTCGTAGTCGCCGGCGCGGCGCTTGATCTTGCTGACCCGGGCCAGCGGCCGTTCGATCGGGTGCGAATGCGCGGCGTCGATGGCCAGGTAGAAACGTACCCAGGACTCGCCGTTGCGTTTGAAGCGTTTGATGTCGCGGGCGCTCAGGGAGGCGGTTTTCGCCCCGGTGTCGAGTTTCGCCGCCACTTCCAGGTTGATCCCGTCGAGGGCAGCGTATTCGTTGAGGCCGTACACGGTCTTTTCCCCCGCCGCGGCGAGGCCGGGCAGGCAAAACAGTGCAAAGAATGTGGGGAAGGGCTTGAGTCTCATAAATCCTGGCGAGCAGCGTTCCGTTCTCGGTTCAGGGCCATGGCATCAGGAAATCCCGTCTGCCCATGCGCCTTCGTGTGCCTATCAGCTTTTTATGACAAGCCGTGCAAATGACTCGCAAATGCGGGCGGCATTCTAGCACGGTGGTTTTATGGCGCCAGCGCCGGGGGCGGTCTATAACCCTTGGGGCTGATACGAGGGCTTATTAGACGATTGTCGACAATCCTTATTTATCCTTTGACTGATGCAGGCTGATTCGCTAGTTTTTGCCGCATTGGATTTGAAGGTGTCGACAATATGCTGGATCAACTCGATCCCCCGGTGATCAACGGCGACGATTCCGAGACGCTCTCGGAAAACGTCTTCCGGCGCATCCAGGCGGCCATCGTCAAAGGCGAGATCGCCCCGGGCAGCAAGATCTCCGAGCCGGAACTGGCGCGCACCTACGGTATCAGCCGCGGGCCGCTGCGCGAGGCGATCCATCGTCTGGAAGGCCAGCGCCTGCTGGTGCGCGTACCGCACGTCGGTGCGCGGGTGGTGTCGCTGAGCCACGCCGAATTGCTCGAGCTCTACGAAATCCGCGAATCCCTCGAAGGCATGGCCTGCCGTCTGGCGGCCGAACGCATGAGCGTCGAAGAAATCGACGAACTGCGCCGGGTGCTGGAAACCCATGAACGCGATGCGGCGTTTCAGGCCGGCGTCGGCTACTACCAGCAGGAAGGCGATTTCGACTTTCACTACCGGATCATCCAGGGCAGCGGCAACCGCACCCTCACACAAATGCTCTGCGGCGAGCTCTATCAACTGGTGCGCATGTACCGCATCCAGTTTTCCACCACGCCCAACCGCCCGCGCCAGGCCTTTGCCGAACACCACCGGATTCTCGATGCCATCGCCGACCGTGACGGCGAGCTCGCGGAATTGTTGATGCGCCGTCACATCGGCGCCTCGAAACGCAACATCGCCCGTCACTACCAGGACGGCGCCGACAATAAGACAGCCACTGAACGAGGTGAGTCATGAGTTCCAACAAGAGCACTCCAGGCCAGCGTTTCCGCGATGCGGTCGCCAGCGAACATCCGCTGCAAGTGGTCGGCGCGATCAACGCCAACCACGCGCTGCTGGCCAAGCGCGCCGGTTTCAAGGCGATCTACCTGTCGGGTGGCGGGGTGGCCGCCGGCTCCCTCGGCGTGCCGGACCTGGGCATCACCGGCCTGGATGACGTGCTGACCGACGTGCGCCGCATCACCGACGTCTGCGACCTGCCGCTGCTGGTGGACGTGGACACCGGTTTTGGCGCCTCGGCGTTCAACGTGGCCCGCACCGTCAAATCGATGATCAAGTTCGGCGCGGCGGCGATCCACATTGAAGACCAGGTTGGCGCCAAGCGCTGCGGCCACCGTCCGAACAAAGAGATCGTGACCCAGCAGGAAATGGTCGACCGCATCAAGGCTGCCGTCGATGCCCGCACCGACGACAGCTTCGTGATCATGGCGCGCACCGACGCGCTGGCCGTTGAAGGCCTGGAATCGGCACTGGATCGCGCCGCCGCGTGCATCGAGGCCGGCGCCGACATGATCTTCCCGGAAGCCATCACTGAACTCGAGATGTACAAACTGTTCGCCAGCCGCGTGAAAGCGCCGATCCTGGCCAACATCACCGAATTCGGCTCGACGCCGCTGTACACCACCGAGCAGCTTGCGGGAGCCGATGTGTCGCTGGTGCTGTACCCGCTGTCAGCGTTCCGCGCGATGAACAAGGCGGCGGAAAACGTCTACACCGCGATCCGCCGCGACGGCACCCAGCAGAATGTCATCGACACCATGCAGACTCGCATGGAGCTCTACGATCGCATCGATTACCACACCTTCGAGCAGAAACTCGACGCGTTGTTTGCACAAAAGAAAGGCTGAATAAAACCCCTGTGGGAGCGAGCCTGCTCGCGATGGGCGTTAACGATAACGCGGTGTTCCTGATGTGCCGAGGTGTTCCAGCCACCTTCGCGAGCAGGCTCGCTCCCACATGTTTTCCATACAAATTCAAGAAGATTGGAGACAACAATGGCCGAAGCAAAAGTACTCAGTGGCGCCGGACTCCGGGGCCAGGTTGCCGGGCAAACCGCACTGTCCACCGTGGGCCAGGCCGGTGCCGGGCTGACCTATCGCGGCTACGACGTACGCGAACTGGCAGCAGATGCACAATTTGAAGAAGTGGCGTACCTGCTGCTCTACGGGGAGCTGCCGACCAAGGCACAGCTCGCCGACTACCAGAACAAACTCAGCAAGCTGCGCGACCTGCCGCAAGCGCTGAAAGAAGTGCTGGAACGCATCCCCGCCGACGCCCACCCGATGGACGTGATGCGCACCGGTTGCTCGTTCCTGGGCAACATCGAGCCGGAGAAAGACTTCTCCGAGCAACGCGACAAGACCGACCGCCTGCTGGCCGCGTTCCCGGCGATCATGTGCTACTGGTATCGCTTCAGCCACGACGGCAAACGCATCAATTGCGTGACGGACGAGAAATCCATCGGCGGCCACTTCCTGCACCTGCTGCATGACAAGAAGCCGAGCGAACTGCACGTCAAAGTGATGAACGTGTCGCTGATCCTCTACGCCGAGCACGAATTCAACGCCTCGACCTTCACTGCTCGGGTGTGCGCTTCGACCCTGTCCGACCTGTATTCCTGTGTCACGGCAGCCATCGGTTCGCTGCGCGGCCCGCTGCACGGCGGCGCCAACGAAGCGGCGATGGAAATGATCGAGCGCTTCTCGTCGCCGGAAGAGGCGATCAAGGGCACCCTCGGCATGCTCGAACGCAAGGACAAGATCATGGGCTTCGGCCACGCGATCTATAAGGACAGCGATCCGCGCAACGAGGTGATCAAGGGCTGGTCGAAAAAACTCGCCGACGAAGTGGGCGACAAGGTGTTGTTTGCGGTTTCGGAAGCCATCGACAAGACCATGTGGGAGCAAAAGAAACTGTTCCCCAACGCCGACTTCTACCATGCCTCCGCGTACCACTTCATGGGCATCCCGACCAAGCTGTTCACCCCGATTTTCGTCTGCTCGCGCCTCACCGGCTGGGCAGCGCACGTGTTCGAACAGCGCGCCAACAACCGCATCATCCGTCCAAGCGCCGAGTACACCGGCGTCGAACAGCGCAAGTTCGTGCCAATCGAACGTCGCTGAATGGTGGGCTGCCCCGGAGCTTGAGAACACCGATACACCCTGTGGGAGCGAGCTTGCTCGCGATTGCGGTACATCAGTCGACATCAGTGTTGAACTTCAGTCCGCTTTCGCGAGCAAGCTCGCTCCCACAAGGGGCTGTGTGAATCTTGAGACCCGTGCCAGGCCCCACCTTTTTGTTATCACCGTGACCGAGTCCTGACCGATGAACACAGAATTTCGCAAGAACCTGCCCGGCACGCCGCTGGACTTTTTCGACGTCCGCGCGGCTGTCGATGCGATCCAGCCCGGCAGCTACGACACCCTGCCGTACACCTCTCGCGTGCTGGCGGAAAACCTCGTGCGTCGCTGCGACCCGGCCACGCTCACCGATTCCCTGAAACAACTGATCGAGCGCAAACGCGATCTCGACTTCCCGTGGTTCCCGGCCCGCGTGGTGTGCCACGACATTCTTGGCCAGACCGCGCTGGTGGATCTGGCCGGCCTGCGCGACGCGATTGCCCAGCAGGGCGGCGATCCGGCGCAGGTCAACCCGGTGGTGCCGACGCAACTGATCGTCGACCACTCGCTGGCAGTGGAGGCGGGCGGGTTTGACGCCCAGGCGTTCGAGAAGAACCGCGCCATCGAAGACCGTCGCAACGAAGACCGTTTCCACTTCATCAACTGGACCAAGAAGGCGTTCAAGAACGTCGACGTGATCCCGCCAGGCAACGGCATCATGCACCAGATCAACCTGGAGAAAATGTCTCCGGTGATCCAGGTGCGCGACGGCGTGGCATTCCCGGACACCTGCGTCGGCACCGACAGCCACACCCCGCACGTCGATGCGCTGGGCGTGATCGCCATCGGCGTCGGTGGGCTTGAAGCCGAGAGCGTAATGCTCGGCCGCGCGTCGTGGATGCGCCTGCCGGAAAGCGTCGGCGTCGAATTGACCGGCAAGCTGCAACCGGGCATCACCGCTACCGACATGGTGCTGGCGCTGACCGAGTACCTGCGCAAACAGAAAGTGGTGGGCGCATGGCTGGAGTTCTTCGGCGAAGGCGCTTCCGCGCTGACCCTCGGCGACCGCGCGACCATCTCCAACATGGCCCCGGAGTACGGCGCCACGGCGGCGATGTTCTACATCGACCAGCAGACCATCGACTACCTGAAACTGACCGGTCGTGAAGACCAGCAAGTGCAGCTCGTCGAGCAATATGCCAAGCAGATCGGCCTGTGGGCTGACAGCCTGAAAGGCGCGCAGTACGAGCGCGGCCTGACCTTCGATCTGTCCTCGGTGGTGCGCAACATGGCCGGCCCGAGCAACCCGCACGCCCGCGTGGCGGTGTCGGATCTGGCAGCCAAAGGCATCTCCGGGAAATGGGAAGACGTGCCCGGCCAAATGCCAGATGGCGCGGTGATCATCGCCGCCATCACCAGTTGCACCAACACCAGCAACCCGCGCAACGTGATCGCCGCCGGCCTGCTGGCGCGCAACGCCAACAAGCTCGGGCTGGCCCGCAAACCGTGGGTCAAGTCGTCGCTGGCGCCGGGCTCGAAAACCGTGGCGCTGTACCTCGATGAAGCAGGTCTGACCACAGAGCTTGAGCAGCTCGGTTTCGGCGTCGTCGCCTTCGCCTGCACCACCTGCAACGGCATGTCCGGCGCGCTGGATCCGGTGATCCAGCAAGAGATCATCGACCGTGATCTGTACGCCACCGCTGTGCTGTCCGGTAACCGCAACTTCGACGGCCGGATTCACCCGTACGCCAAGCAGGCGTTCCTCGCTTCGCCGCCGCTGGTGGTGGCCTACGCAATTGCCGGCACCATCCGTTTCGACATCGAAAAAGACGTGCTGGGCGTGGTCGACGGCAAGGAAATCCGCCTGAAAGACATCTGGCCGAACGACGAAGAAATCGACGCCGTGGTGAAATCCTCGGTCAAGCCCGAGCAGTTCCGTCAGGTCTACATCCCGATGTTCGCCATCCATGAAGACACCGGCCCGAAAGTCACGCCGCTGTACGACTGGCGCGAAATGAGCACCTACATCCGCCGTCCGCCGTACTGGGAAGGTGCGCTGGCCGGGGCGCGGCCGCTCAAGGGCATGCGTCCGCTGGCGGTGCTGCCGGATAACATCACCACCGATCACCTGTCGCCGTCCAACGCGATCATGCTCGACAGCGCCGCCGGTGAATACCTGGCGAAAATGGGCCTGCCGGAAGAGGACTTCAACTCTTACGCGACTCATAGGGGCGACCATTTGACCGCGCAGCGCGCGACGTTTGCCAACCCGAAACTGTTCAACGAAATGGTCGTGGAAAACGGCAAGGTCAAGCAGGGTTCGCTGGCGCGTGTGGAGCCGGAAGGCCAAGTGATGCGCATGTGGGAAGCCATCGAAACCTACATGGAGCGCAAGCAGCCGCTGATCATCATCGCCGGCGCCGATTACGGTCAGGGTTCGTCCCGCGACTGGGCGGCCAAAGGCGTGCGTCTGGCGGGTGTGGAAGCGATCGCCGCCGAAGGTTTCGAACGCATTCACCGCACCAACCTGGTGGGCATGGGCGTGTTGCCGCTGGAATTCAAACCAGGCACCGACCGCAAGACGCTGGGCATCGACGGCAGCGAAACCTACGACGTGATCGGCGAGCGCACGCCGCGTGCCGACCTGACGCTGGTGATCCATCGCAAGAACGGTGAGCGTGTCGACGTGCCGGTGACCTGCCGCCTCGACACCGCCGAAGAAGTGTCGATCTACGAGGCTGGCGGCGTGTTGCAGCGCTTCGCTCAGGACTTCCTCGAAGAGTCGGCGGTTGCCGTTTAAATCACTTAAGGGCCCAAAGGATGATGAGTCCTTTGGCCGCTTTAAAGGAGCATCCATGGCTCACGCACCGCAGATCAAAATCCCCGCCACCTACATGCGAGGCGGCACCAGCAAAGGCGTGTTTTTCAGCCTCAAGGATCTACCCGAAGCCGCGCAGATTCCCGGCCCGACCCGCGACGCGCTATTGCTGCGGGTAATCGGCAGCCCCGACCCGTACGACAAACAGATCGACGGCATGGGCGGCGCCACCTCCAGCACCAGCAAAACCGTGATCCTGTCGAAAAGCATCAAGGCCGATCACGACGTCGATTACCTGTTCGGTCAGGTGTCGATCGACAAACCGTTCGTGGACTGGAGCGGCAACTGCGGCAACTTGTCGGCGGCTGTCGGCTCGTTCGCCATCAGCAACGGTCTGGTGGACGCCAGCCGCATTCCGCACAACGGCGTGGCGGTGGTTCGCGTGTGGCAGGCCAACATCGGTAAAACGATCATTGCCCACGTGCCGATCACCAACGGTGAAGTGCAGGAAACCGGCGATTTCGAACTCGACGGCGTGACCTTCCCGGCCGCCGAAGTCCAGGTCGAGTTCATGGACCCGGCGGCGGAAGAAGAGGGCGGCGGTGGCTCGATGTTTCCCACCGGCAACTTGGTCGATGAGCTGGAAGTGCCGGGTGTCGGCACGTTCAAGGCGACCATGATCAACGCGGGTATCCCGACGATCTTCGTCAACGCCGAAGACATCGGCTACACCGGCACCGAGCTGCAGAGCGCGATCAACAGCGATCCGAAAGCGTTGCAGATGTTTGAGACCATCCGCGCTTACGGTGCGTTGCGCATGGGGCTGATTTCCAACCTGGATGAAGCGGCCAAGCGTCAGCACACGCCGAAAGTGGCCTTCGTCGCCAAGCCTGCGGATTACGTGGCATCCAGCGGCAAAGCCATTGCTGCCGGCGACGTGGATTTGCTGGTGCGGGCGTTGTCGATGGGCAAGTTGCACCACGCGATGATGGGGACGGCGGCGGTGGCGATTGGCACCGCAGCAGCGATCTCCGGCACCTTGGTGAATCTGGCGGCTGGTGGTGTTGAACGCAATGCTGTGCGGTTCGGGCATCCGTCCGGGACGTTGCGTGTTGGCGCTGAGGCGAATCTGGAAAACGGTGAGTGGGTCGTGAAGAAGGCGATCATGAGCCGTAGTGCGCGGGTACTCATGGAAGGCTTCGTCCGCGTGCCTGGTGATTCCTTCTAAGGCCACCCGAAACCTGTGGGAGCGAGCTTGCTCCGGGCGGCGTTCCGACGATGACGGACTGATATTCAGCATTGATGTTGGCTGATAAACCGCCATCGCGAGCAAGCTCGCTCCCACAGTTGGCCGTATTCCAACCATAAGAAGGCTGTAAGCCTCAGAGTCCCAGCCTGAACCGAGGTCCCATCAACGAACCACTTTCAAGAGTGAATCGAACATGAGCGCCAACGTCGACCTGAACAACCGCCCCGACTACGACCGTGTCCTGCAGGACATCGCCGATTACGTCCTCACTTACAAAATCGAATCCACCGAAGCCCTCGACACCGCCCGCAACTGCCTGATGGACACCCTCGGCTGTGGCCTGCTGGCCCTGCGTTTCCCCGAATGCACCAAGCATCTTGGCCCGATTGTAGAGGGTACCGTTGTCCCATTCGGCGCTCGTGTCCCCGGCACCTCCTGGCGCCTCGACCCGGTCAAAGCCGCGTGGGACATCGGCTGCATCGTGCGCTGGCTCGATTACAACGACACCTGGCTCGCCGCCGAATGGGGGCATCCGTCGGACAATCTCGGCGGGATTCTCGCGGTGGCCGATCACCTGTCGCAAAAGCGTCTGGCCAATGGTGAAGCGCCGCTGACCGTGCGCGATGTACTCGAAGCCATGATCATGGCCCACGAGATTCAAGGCGTGATCGCGCTGGAAAACTCCTTCAATCGCGTAGGACTCGACCACGTCATTCTGGTGAAAGTCGCCTCGACTGCAGTGACTGCCAAACTGATGGGCGCCAATCGTGAGCAGCTATTATCGGCGTTGTCCCACGCGTTTGCCGACGGTCAGGCACTGCGTACGTACCGGCATGCGCCGAACGCCGGTTCGCGCAAATCCTGGGCGGCAGGGGATGCGTCGAGCCGGGGCGTGCGGCTGGCGGATATCGCGATGCGCGGCGAAATGGGGATTCCCGGCGTCTTGAGTGCCAGACAATGGGGCTTTTACGACGTTTTGTTCAGCCACACCAACAACGATCTGGCGCTCAAGCCTGAAGACAAGCGCGCCTTCAGCTTCTCGCGGACGTTCGGCAGTTACGTGATGGAAAACGTGCTGTTCAAGATCAGCTTCCCGGCAGAATTCCACGCGCAAACCGCTTGCGAAGCTGCCGTGACCCTGCATCCGCAGGTGCGCAATCGTCTGCATGAAATCGACCGGATCGTCATCACCACCCACGAATCGGCGATCCGCATCATTTCCAAGGTCGGGCCGCTGGCCAACGCCGCCGATCGCGATCACTGCCTCCAGTACATGACCGCCGTGCCGCTGGCGTTCGGCAATCTGGTGGCCGAGCAGTATGAGGACGACTTCCACAAGGCCCATCCGGTCATCGATGTGCTGCGCGAGAAAATGGTCATCGTCGAAGATCCGCGTTTCACCCGCGAATACCTGGAGGCCGATAAACGCTCGATTGCCAATGCGGTGCAGGTGTTTTTCAAGGACGGTTCCAGCACCGAAAACGTGGTGGTGGAATACCCGATCGGGCATCGCCGGCGCCGAGCCGAAGGCATTCCATTGCTGGAGGACAAGTTCAGGGCAAATCTGGCCACCCGGTTCACCGGGCAGCGCAGCGGGGAGGTTCTTGCGCTGTGCAAGGATCAGGCGCGGCTTGAGGCCACGCCGGTGAACCGGTTTGTCGATTTGTTTGTTATCTGAGAGACCGCGTTATCGTTCTTCGCGGGCAAGCCACGCTCCCACAGGGTTTGTGTCGGATGCAATTTTTGCAAACGCCACGACACCTGTGGGAGCCGGGCTTGCCCGCGAAGGCGTCAGATCAGACACCGCAGCGCTATTTGAAGCGCCGCTCGACGCCTTTTTCCACGAGGATCTTCGCGGAGATTTCTTCAACGGAGAAATGCGTGGAGTTGATGTTCGGGATGTTCTCGCGACGGAACAGGTTTTCCACTTCGCGCACTTCGAACTCGCACTGGGCGTAGCTCGAATAGCGGCTGTTGGGCTTGCGTTCGTTGCGGATCGCGGTAAGGCGGTCCGGGTCGATGGTCAGGCCGAACAGCTTGTGCTGGTGGGCGCGCAGGGCGGCCGGCAGTTGCAGGCGTTCCATGTCGTCTTCGGTCAGCGGGTAGTTGGCCGCGCGGATGCCGAACTGCATCGCCATGTACAGGCACGTCGGCGTCTTACCACAACGCGACACGCCCACTAGTATCAGGTCGGCCTTGTCGTAATAGTGCGTGCGGGCGCCGTCGTCGTTGTCGAGGGCGAAGTTCACCGCCTCGATCCGCTCCATGTAATTGGAGTTGTGACCGATGGAGTGGGACTTGCCGACCGTGTAGGAAGAATGCTCGGTCAGTTCCTGCTCGAGCGGGGCGAGGAACGTCGAGAAGATGTCGATCATGAAACCATTGGAGGTTGCGAGAATCTCACGAATGTCCTGATTGACGATGGTGTCGAAGATGATCGGCCGGAAACCGTCGGTTTCAGCGGCTTTGTTGATTTGTTGTACCATGGCCCGCGCTTTTTCAACGCTGTCGATGTATGGCCGCGTGAATTTGCTGAAGGTAATGTTTTCGAACTGCGCCAGAAGGCTTTGACCCAGGGTTTCGGCGGTGATGCCGGTGCCATCGGAGATAAAGAAAGCAGATCGTTTCATTTGCACCTTGGGCCTTAAGCTAGTGACGAATCTTGGATATGATAGGCGCGATTTGCCGGCCGCCATTGGCCCGCATTCTCACTTATTTTCCAGGTCCAGGCCATACAGCCGGCCAACGCTCCCCCGAGCCGCCGGTTTCTGAGCTTTTCCAACACAGTTAGTGGAGAGATCACCTTGGTAGAGTACGTAGTTTCCCTCGATAAGCTCGGCAAACACGATGTTGAGCATGTGGGGGGCAAGAACGCATCCCTGGGCGAGATGATCAGTAACCTGGCCGGTGCCGGTGTTTCGGTCCCCGGCGGCTTCGCCACCACGGCGCAAGCCTATCGCGACTTCCTGGAAATGAGCGGTCTGAACGATCAGATCCACAAGGCCCTCGATGCGCTGGACGTCGATGACGTCAATGCCCTGGCCAAGACCGGCGCCCAGATCCGCCAATGGATCATGGAAGCCGAATTCCCTGAAAAACTGAATGCCGAGATCCGCACCGCGTTCGCCGCGCTGTCGGCCGGTAATCCAGACGTGGCCGTGGCCGTGCGTTCCTCCGCCACCGCCGAAGACTTGCCGGACGCTTCGTTCGCCGGTCAGCAGGAAACCTTCCTGAACATCCGTGGCGTGGAAAACGTCATCCGTGCGGCCAAGGAAGTGTTCGCTTCCCTGTTCAACGACCGTGCCATTTCCTACCGCGTGCACCAGGGCTTCGACCACAAGCTGGTCGCCCTGTCGGCCGGCGTGCAGCGCATGGTGCGTTCGGAAACCGGCACCGCTGGCGTGATGTTCACCCTCGATACCGAATCCGGCTTCCGTGACGTGGTGTTCATCACCGGCGCCTACGGCCTTGGCGAAACCGTTGTACAAGGCGCGGTGAACCCGGACGAATTCTATGTCCACAAGGGCACGCTGGCAGCCGGTCGCCCGGCGATCCTGCGTCGTAACCTGGGCAGCAAAGCCATCAAGATGATCTACGGCGACGAGGCCAAGGCCGGTCGTTCCGTGAAAACCGTTGATGTCGACAAGGCCGAACGTGCGCGTTTCTGCCTGACCGACGCTGAAGTCAGCGAGCTGGCCAAGCAGGCGATGATCATCGAGAAGCACTACGGCTGCCCGATGGACATCGAGTGGGCCAAGGACGGTGACGACGGCAAGCTGTACATCGTGCAGGCCCGTCCGGAAACCGTGAAGAGCCGCACCCAGGCCAACGTCATGGAACGTTACCTGCTGAAAGAAACCGGCACTGTGCTGGTGGAAGGCCGTGCCATTGGCCAGCGCATCGGCGCCGGCAAGGTGCGGATCATCAAGGACGTCTCCGAGATGGACAAGGTCCAGCCGGGCGACGTACTGGTTTCCGACATGACCGACCCGGACTGGGAACCGGTAATGAAGCGCGCCAGCGCCATCGTCACCAACCGTGGCGGCCGTACCTGCCACGCGGCGATCATTGCTCGTGAGCTGGGTATTCCTGCTGTTGTCGGTTGCGGCAACGCCACCCAACTGCTGAAGGATGGCCAGGGCGTGACCGTGTCCTGCGCCGAAGGCGACACCGGTTACATCTTCGAAGGCGAACTGGGCTTCGACATCAAGAAGAACTCCGTCGACGCCATGCCGGAGCTGCCGTTCAAGATCATGATGAACGTCGGCAACCCGGACCGCGCCTTCGACTTCGCACAGCTGCCGAACGCCGGTGTGGGCCTGGCCCGTCTGGAATTCATCATCAACCGCATGATCGGCGTGCACCCGAAAGCGCTGTTGAACTACGACGGCCTGCCGCAGGACATCAAGGAAAGCGTCGACAAGCGCATCGCCGGTTACGACGATCCGGTCGGCTTCTATGTCGAGAAATTGGTTGAGGGCATCAGCACCCTGGCCGCTGCGTTCGCACCGAAGAAGGTCATCGTGCGTCTGTCGGACTTCAAGTCCAACGAGTACGCCAACCTGATCGGCGGCAAACTGTACGAGCCGGAAGAAGAGAACCCGATGCTGGGCTTCCGTGGCGCTTCGCGTTACATCAGCGAATCGTTCCGTGACTGCTTCGAACTCGAGTGCCGTGCGCTGAAACGCGTGCGCAACGAGATGGGCCTGACCAACGTCGAAATCATGGTGCCGTTCGTCCGTACCCTCGGCGAAGCCAGCCAGGTGGTGGATCTGCTCGCCGAAAACGGCCTGGCCCGTGGCGACAACGGTCTGCGCGTGATCATGATGTGCGAACTGCCATCCAACGCGATCCTGGCTGAAGAATTCCTCGAATTCTTCGACGGTTTCTCGATCGGCTCCAACGACCTGACTCAGCTGACACTGGGTCTGGACCGTGACTCCGGGATCATTGCGCACCTGTTCGACGAGCGTAATCCGGCGGTCAAGAAGCTGCTGGCCAACGCGATTGCTGCGTGCAACAAGGCTGGCAAGTACATCGGCATCTGCGGTCAGGGCCCTTCGGACCACCCGGACCTCGCCAAGTGGCTGATGGAGCAGGGCATCGAAAGCGTGTCGCTGAACCCGGATACCGTGCTGGAAACCTGGTTCTTCCTGGCTGAGGGTCAGGCTCAGGCCTGATCAGTGAGCGAAGCGGCCGGTGATTGACCGGCTGCTTCAGGATTCAAGTAGGGCGGGCTCCTCTGGATGCCGCCCTTTTTTGTGCAAGAGCATTATGCAAAGCAGCAGCAACCTGTTTCCTGTCGCTCTGATCAGCGCCGAACGACGCGGCGATCTGAGCGAAGATGTCTACCGTTTGAAACCGGGCAACAGCCCTGACTGGTCCGTGGAAATCGCGGTGACCCGACTCGGCATGGCGGATGAACCGGCCTCGCGCGGTGTGCCGGTGATTTTGCTGCACGGCAGTTTTTCCAACCGGCGCTTCTGGTTTTCGCCCAAAGGTCTGGGGCTGGGCGCGTATCTGACGCGTCTGGGTTTCGACGTATGGATCCCGGAAATGCGCGGTCACGGTCTGTCCCAGCGCAACGAGGACTACCGCCGCAATCGCGTCGCCGACTATGCCCGTTACGATCTGCCGGCGATTGCCGCGTTCGTGCGTGAGCAGAGCGGGCAGATTCCCCACTGGATCGGCCATTCGCTGGGTGGCATCACCCTGGCGGCCGCGCTCGGTGGCGAATACCTCGGTGAGCCGGCAGTGGCGTCGGCGGCGTTTTTCGGCACGCAGGTCAGCCGCACGTACTGGCCGCTGAAGATTCCGCCGGTGGAGTGGAGCGGGCGCTTTATTCTCAAGCGTTTTGCCCAGTTGTCCGGCTCGCGACTCAAGCGCGGCCCCGAGGACGAGCCGATCGGCCTGGCGCTGGAAAGCATGCGCTGGTACGGATTGTTCGGTCGTTTCGGCGACAAGGACAAGGATTGGTGGGCGGGCCTTGCCGAGGTGCAGGTGCCGGTGCTGGCGGTGAGCGCGGCGGGGGATCATCAGGATCCGGCCTGGGCGTGCCAGAAGCTGTTCGAACAGATTGGCTCCGAGCACAAGCAGTTCATCAACCTGGGCCGTGAGCAGGGTTTTAACGATCAGTTCGGACATGTCGAGATGTTGGTCAGCAAAGCGGCCCAGGCTGAGGTCTGGCCGTTGGTGGCGCGTTGGCTGGCGGATCCGCACACACCATTGCTCGGCGAGAAGCCGGATCTGGCGGCAGCGGTGTGAGCGCGGCGCCCTGAAAAGGCATTTCGTTCGAGTTGGCTTGCGGCTAAGATATGACGCATTGGACGGTTCTGGTCATATTTGGTGACTGTTTCGCTATTACGTTTCAGCTTGTGTTCAGGTTCGTTCAGCGACCATGACATGGGCTAAGGTAAACAGCGACCGCCGGAACTCGTTTCAAAAGAGTGCGACATCCTTGATCGTCTTCCTTGTTACAGGAGTTATTCGATGAACCATTACCTTACGCCTGATCTGTGCGACGCCTATCCGGAGCTGGTTCAGGTGCTGGAACCGATGTTCAGCAATTTCGGTGGCCGTGATTCGTTCGGCGGCGAAATCGTGACCATCAAGTGCTTCGAAGACAACTCGCTGGTCAAGGAACAAGCCGAGCTCAAGGGTAACGGCAAGGTGTTGGTGGTCGATGGCGGCGGCTCTTTGCGCTGCGCGCTGCTGGGCGACATGATCGCCGAGAAAGCCTCGAAAAACGGTTGGGAAGGGTTGGTGATCTACGGCTGCATCCGTGATGTGGATGTTATCGCGCAGACCGATCTTGGCGTGCAGGCGCTGGCCAGCCACCCGAAAAAGACTGAAAAGCGTGGTCTTGGCGACCTCAACGTGCCGGTGACCTTCGCAGGTGTCACTTTCCATCCCGGCCAGTACATCTATGCGGACAACAATGGCGTGATCGTCTCGCCAAGTCCGCTGAAAATGCCTGAATAAGTCGCGGTAACCACAGGGGTGAGGATGTTCGAGGAAGAAAACGCGCAATGGGGGCTGGTGCATGCCCTGGTGCTGGACGGTAGAGGCGGTGCGCGTTCGATAGCCCGGACTGATCTTGACGATCTGCAGCTGCAGGCTCATGAAAGCCTGTGGCTGCATTGGGATCGCAGTCACCCGCAGACTCAGACATGGCTACGCAAATCCAGTGGGCTCAACGAATTCACCTGCGATCTGCTGCTGGAAGAAAATACCCGTCCACGCCTGTTGCCGCTGCCGGACTCCGAGCTGCTGCTGTTTTTGCGCGGGGTTAATCTCAACCCGGGCGCCGAACCGGAAGACATGGTGTCGGTGCGGATTTTCGCTTCGGCCCAGCGGGTAATTTCCCTGCGCTTGCGTCCGCTGCGCGCCACCGACGAGTTGCTGGTGATGCTGGGCGAGGGCAAAGGGCCGAAAACTTCGTCCGAACTGATGCTTTATCTGGCGCAATTCCTCACCAACAAGGTGCAGGATCTGGTGACTTGCCTCTCCGAAGTGGTCGATGAAGAGGAAGAAAAACTGGATGCCGACGAACGGTATACCCCCGAGCATGGCGCCATTTTGCACATCCGTCGCCGGGCTGCCGGGCTGAAGCGTTTTCTGGCACCGCAGAGGGATATTTTCGGACAGCTGACGCGGATAAAACTGCCGTGGTTCGTCGATGACGATGCCGACTACTGGAACGAATTGAACAACAGCCTGACCCGTTATCTCGAAGAGCTCGAATTGACCCGAGAGCGCGTGGGGCTTGTGCTGGAGGCCGAAGACCGGCGTTTGAGCGTGCGCATGAACCGCACCATGTATCGCTTCGGGATCATCACCTGCATCTTTTTGCCGATGAGTTTTCTGACCGGTCTGCTGGGTATCAATGTCGGGGGCATTCCGTTCGCGAGCAGCCCTTATGGTTTCCTGATTGCCTGCCTGACGGTGCTCGCACTGGCGTTCGGACAATGGTGGTTGTTCCGCCGTTTGCGCTGGGTATGACGATGCGCCATGTGACCCGACCAAATCTGCCCGCGTCTTTCACAGACATCACGAGAGGTGCGTATGCACGATCCGTTTGAACAGTCTTTGCGCGACATGCTCAACGCCTCGCCGTCCGGCCGCGACGACGATGCCTGCCTGGGCCGCGTACTCAAAACCGCCAACCGCCAGGTTGGCGCCGGCGATCTGTTCAGCCTGCTGGGCCGCTGGCTGCCCGCGCTGATGATCGCCCTGAATAACGGTTCGGCCCATGTCGCGCCGGTCTCCCGTCTCCGTAAACCTACTGCTCGCTCTGCTGATAAGGCTGATTGAATATGGAACTTGATCTCTGGACTCAGAGCCTCGTCACTGCAATGACTGCGTTGTGGACCAAAGTCGCTAATTTCATTCCAAACCTGTTCGGCGCACTGGTTGTGCTGCTGTTGGGTTTTGTCGTGGCCAAGCTGCTGGACACCTTGCTGTCCAAATTGCTCGCCAAACTGGGCCTTGATCGTCTGATGGGCGGTACCGGCTTGACCAAATTGATGTCTCGCGCGGGACTGCAAGTACCGATCTCGACCTTGATCGGCAAAATTGTTTACTGGTTCGTTCTGCTTATTTTCCTGGTTTCTGCAGCAGAATCCCTTGGCCTTGAGCGAGTTTCAGCTACGCTCGATATGTTGGCGCTGTATTTGCCAAAAGTTTTCGGCGCGGCGCTGGTGCTGCTGGTGGGGGTGCTGCTCGCACAACTGGCCAATGGTCTGGTTCGCGGGGCGGCAGAAGGTGTAGGCCTGGACTACGCTTCAGGGCTTGGGCGGATTGCCCAGGGGCTGGTGATCATCATCAGCATTTCGGTCGCGATCAGTCAGCTGGAGGTCAAGACCGACCTGCTTAACCATGTGATCGTCATCGTATTGATTACCGTTGGTCTGGCGGTTGCGCTGGCCATGGGTTTGGGAAGCCGGGAAATTGCCGGTCAGATTCTTGCGGGAATCTATGTGCGTGAGTTGTATCAGGTTGGGCAACAAGTGCGTGTTGGCGAGGTCGAAGGCCAGATCGAAGAGATCGGCACGGTTAAAACCACATTGCTGACCGATGAGGGTGAGCTAGTCTCTCTCTCCAATCGGATCCTGCTGGAGCAGCATGTGAGTAGCCGCTAACCCGGCAAACCCTGCTAATGTATGCCGCCGCGAAATGCCAGCTGACGCTGGCAGCGGTGGACATTGACCTGACTGTCGGCACGACTTGTTTTGAATAAAGCCCAAACGCTATCCACGCGCTACGACCCCCGCGAGCTCTCTGATGAGGAGTTGGTCGCGCGCTCGCATACCGAGCTGTTTCACGTGACGCGCGCCTACGAAGAACTGATGCGGCGTTACCAGCGGACATTATTTAACGTTTGTGCGAGATATCTCGGGAACGATCGCGACGCAGACGATGTCTGTCAGGAAGTGATGTTGAAGGTGCTGTACGGCCTGAAGAACTTCGAGGGGAAATCGAAGTTCAAGACATGGCTCTATAGCATCACTTACAACGAATGCATCACACAGTATCGGAAGGAACGGCGAAAGCGTCGCTTGATGGACGCACTGAGTCTTGACCCCCTCGAGGAAGCGTCCGAAGAAAAGGCGCCAAAACCCGAGGAAAAGGGCGGACTGGATCGCTGGCTGGTGTATGTGAACCCGATTGACCGGGAAATTCTGGTGCTACGATTTGTCGCAGAGCTGGAGTTTCAGGAGATCGCAGACATCATGCACATGGGTTTGAGTGCGACAAAAATGCGTTACAAACGCGCTCTTGATAAATTGCGTGAGAAATTTGCAGGCATTGCTGAAACTTAGTTCGGCGCAAATATCTCTTACGTGTAGGCAAGTTCTGATAGACTTGCCGCCGAGTTGTCCCCCGGTTTGCGGGACTGCTTCACAATCACCAGATGGGGATTTAACGGATGAAACTGAAAAACACCTTGGGCTTGGCCATTGGTTCTTTGATTGCCGCCACTTCTTTCGGCGCTCTGGCACAAGGCCAAGGCGCAGTTGAAATCGAAGGCTTCGCAAAGAAAGAACAATTCGACAGCGCTCGTAACTTCAAGAACAACGGCAACCTGTTCGGCGGCTCGATCGGTTACTTCCTGACCGACGACGTTGAACTGCGTCTGGGCTACGACGAAGTGCACAACGTGCGTGCTGACGATGGCAAGAACGTCAAAGGCGCTAACACCGCTCTGGACGCTCTGTACCACTTCAACAACCCAGGCGACATGCTGCGTCCATACGTCTCGGCCGGTTTCTCCGACCAGAGCATCGACCAGAACGGTTCGAACGGTCGTAACCGTTCCACCTTCGCCAACCTGGGCGCTGGCGCCAAGCTGTACTTCACCGACAACTTCTACGCCCGTGCTGGCGTTGAAGCTCAATACAACATCGACCAAGGCGACACCGAGTGGGCTCCTAGCGTCGGTATCGGTGTGAACTTCGGTGGCGGCTCCAAGCCAGCTGCTGCTCCAGTTCCAGCTCCGGCTGAAGTCTGCTCCGACAGCGACAACGACGGCGTTTGCGACAACGTTGACAAGTGCCCGGACACCCCAGCCAACGTAACTGTTGACGCTGATGGCTGCCCAGCAGTTGCTGAAGTTGTTCGTGTTGAGCTGGACGTCAAGTTCGACTTCGACAAGTCGGTTGTGAAGCCAAACAGCTACGGCGACATCAAGAACCTGGCTGACTTCATGAAGCAGTACCCATCCACCACCACTACTGTTGAAGGTCACACTGACTCCGTCGGTCCTGACGCTTACAACCAGAAACTGTCCGAGCGTCGTGCAAACGCCGTTAAGCAAGTTCTGACCAACCAGTACGGTGTTGAATCGTCCCGCGTTCAGTCTGTTGGCTACGGCGAAACCCGCCCAGTTGCTGACAACAAAACTGAAGCTGGCCGTGCTGTTAACCGTCGCGTAGAAGCGCAGGTTGAAGCTCAAGCTAAGTAATTAGCTGCCGCTACGAGAAAAGCCCGGCTTATGCCGGGCTTTTCTTTACCTGCGATTTGGTGAAGCCGGGGATTGTCAGGCCAGGCGATCGGCTGCCCAGTTAATCGACTCGACCTGGGTCGCAGCCGCTGCGACGGCGCCTATGACCAGAATCGCAGGGCTCTTGAGCCGGAAACCAAGGGCATCGTCTTCCATCGCTGTCAGATCACTGCGGCATTCGCGTTGCTCTGGCAACGAGGCGTTCTCGATCATCGCCACCGGCGTATCCGCCGCCATACCGCCCGCCAGCAGTTGCTCGCGAATCTCGCCGAGCTTCGCCACCCCCATGTAGATCACCAGCGTCGTGCCGCCTTGCGCCAGTGCCCGCCAGTTCAACTGGCTGTCGTCCTGGGTGTGAGCAGTAACCAGCGTCACGCCCCGGGCCACGCCGCGTAGCGTCAGCGGAATATCACACTGGGTCGCGCCGGCCAGTCCGGCGGTGATGCCATTGACCAGTTCCACCTCGACTTCGTGCTCGCGCAACCACTGCGCCTCTTCACCGCCACGCCCGAAAATGCACGGATCGCCACCCTTGAGCCGCACCACGCATTTGCCCTGACGGGCGTAACGCAGCATCAATCGATGAATGAACGCCTGGGGCGTCGAACGACACCCGCCGCGTTTGCCGACCGCAATGATCCGCGCAGCAGGGCAGTGTTCGAGCACTGCATCATTGACCAGATCGTCGATCAGCACCACATCGGCTTCGCGCAAGGCACGCACCGCTTTGAGCGTCAGCAGTTCAGGATCACCGGGGCCCGCGCCCACCAGCCAGACTTTAGCGTTCATGGTGTTTCCTCTTCAGATGACGGCGACCGGCCGCGCTTCGGCGGCCAGCAAACGCTTGATTTCCGGGACGCAGGAGCCGCATTGCGTGCCGCACCCCAATGTATTTTTCAAACCCTGCAGATCCAGACCTTCACGGATCCCGCCGCAGACTGCGCTGTGGCTGACGTTCTTGCAGTTGCACAGGGTTTTGTCCGCCACAACCTGCGCGCCGGCATTGCCCGGCGGCGCACTCATCGGTGCCAGCAGCCAGCGCCGCAGTTGTTCGTCGGCGCGACCCTCCAGCCACAGGCCTTGCAACCAGTGCTGAGCGAGGGTTTCACCAGCGAGGCGGATCGCAGTGATTCGCCCGTTTTCGATGCGCACCCGCTTACCGATGGCGCGGCGAGGATCGTCATAAGCCAGCACCGGCCCGTCGATCAGGGCCAGGCACTGATCGATCTCGCGCAGCAATTGCGGGTCTGGCGCCACGGCGCTGGCTGCGCGTATCAGCAGCGCAGGCCGTTCACGTCCGACAAGGCTGAGACTCGCGTAGGAAAACGCCTCACAGAGCGGTCGAAGCGTCTCGAAATGCCGTTGAACATCGCCCTCGATCAGTGCGAATAGTTGCCATGGCAAATTCACCGGTTCCAGCCGTACACCGCTGTGCTTGAGTTCCGGCTGCTTCGACAAAGGATCGAAGGCGGGCAGGGTCAGGCTGTTGACGCCACCCTTGAGGAAACGATCGCCCCAGTGCATCGGCAGGAATGCCTGGCCCGGACGCACGCTGTCATCGCTGGCGACCGCCACGATCACCGCGCCCCGACGGCTTTTCAGATTCACCAGATCCCCCGGCTGCAAGCGGTGGCGGCGCAACTCGTCAGGATGCAGGCTCAAAACCGCTTCGCTGACATGGCCGAATAATTGCGCCGCCGTACCGGTGCGGCTCATACCGTGCCATTGATCACGCAGGCGGCCAGTGATCAGGGTCAGGGGAAAGCGCGCGTCGCGTTGTTCCTTGGCGGCGCGATAGGGATCGGCAACGAACTGCGCGCGCCCGTTCGACGTAGGAAAGATCCCGTCGCCATACAACCGGGCTGTGCCTTGACGGGCGCCAGCGGGGAAGGGCCATTGTTGTGGCCCCCGCTCATCAATCAACCCGTGGCTTATCCCGGACAAATCCAGATCGCGCCCCCGGGTCAGTTGTTTGTATTCGTCAAACAGCTGCGCCGATCGTTCGAAAGCAAACAGACCCGGTTGTTGCGGGCGCAGACGTTTCTCCAGACGTTGTGCGAAATCCACCGTAATCGCCCAGTCGGGACGCGCTTCACCCGGTGCGGCAATGGCCTGGCGGACGTGGGAAATCCGTCGCTCGGAGTTGGTCACCGTGCCTTCTTTCTCACCCCAACTGGCCGCTGGCAACAGCAGATCGGCAAACGCTGCGGTTTCGGTGGTGCGAAACGCCTCCTGCAACACCACGAAGGGACAGGCTTCCAGCGCGGCGCGCACGGCGTTCTGGTCCGGCATTGATTGCGCGGGGTTGGTGCAGGCAATCCACAGCGCCTTGATTTTGCCGCTGCGCACCTGTTCAAACAGTTCGATGGCGCTGAGACCGGTATTTGCCGGCAGCTTATCCACCCCCCAATACGCTGCCACTTCGGCGCGATGCTCCGGATTGGTCACTTCACGATGACCTGGCAACAGATTGGAGAGACTGCCGGTTTCCCGTCCGCCCATGGCATTCGGCTGACCGGTCAAAGAGAAAGGTCCTGCACCCGGCCGGCCGATTTGCCCGGTGGCCAGGTGCAAATTGATCAGTGCGCTGTTTTTTGCGCTGCCAGCGGTGGACTGGTTCAGACCCATGCACCACAGCGATAGAAAACTCGGCGCGGTGCCGATCCATTCCGCACATTGCTGCAACTGCTCGACACTGATCCCGCACAGCTGCGAAACCATCGCGGGGGTGTAATCGCGTACCAGATTTTTCAGTTCGGCGAGGCCTTCGGTGTGGGCCTTGATGAAGTCGCGGTCGATCCAGTCTTCCCACAGCAGCAGATGCAAAATCCCATGGAACAACGCGACATCGGTGCCCGGCAGAATCGCCAGATGCAGGTCGGCCAGATCGCAGGTGTCGGTGCGCCGAGGGTCGATGACGATGACTCTCATCTGCGGGCGGCGGGATTTCGCTTCTTCGAGGCGGCGAAAAAGTACCGGATGAGCGTAGGCCATGTTACTGCCGACGATCACCACGCAATCGCTCAGCTCCAGGTCTTCGTAGCTGCACGGTGGTGCGTCGGCGCCGAGGCTGCGTTTGTAGCCGACCACCGCCGAAGACATGCACAGCCGCGAATTGCTGTCGATGTTATTGGTGCCGACCAGCGCCCGCGCCAGTTTGTTGAAGGCGTAGTAATCCTCGGTCAGCAACTGCCCGGAGATGTAGAACGCCACGCTGTCCGGGCCGTGTTCGGCGATGGTTTCGGCGAACACGTTGGTGGCGTGATCCAGCGCGGTGTCCCAATCACAACGACTGCGCGCCAGGCCTTTGCCCAGGCGCAATTGCGGGTACAGCGCTCGGGCCGCCAGGTCGCCAGTCAGGTGCAGGGTCGAGCCTTTGCTGCACAGTTTGCCGAAGTTGGCCGGATGTGCCGGATCGCCGCTGACGCCGAAGATGCGCTCGCCGTCATGCTCGATCAGCACGCCGCAGCCGACCCCGCAATAACAGCAGGTCGAGGCGGTCGTCTGGCGGTTCATCAGACGGCGTCCCGCAGGGCCAGTTGCACACGGCCGTTCTCGACCCGGGCCGGATGATGATGCGCGCAACCAACGTCCGGTGCCTGGGCTTCGCCGGATTGCAGGTCGATCTGCCAGTTGTGCAACGGGCAGGCTACACGTTTGCCGTAGATCAGGCCTTGGGACAATGGGCCGCCCTTGTGCGGGCAGCGGTCATCGAGTGCGAAAACTTCGTCGTCGCTTGTGCGAAAGATCGCAATGTCACCTTTGGGCCCGGCGATGATCCGCGAACCGAGGGCATTGATCTCTTCCAGGGCACAGATATCGAGCCAGTTCATGCCGGCACCTCCAGATTTTTCACGGGGATCACGTCGAATTCTTTCTTCAGTTGCGGCTGGGCGAGGCGCTCTTTCCACGGATCCTGTTCGAACGACAGGGAGAATTGCAGTCGCTCGTTCAGGGCCTTGCGACGCTCGGAATCTTCCAGCACGGCCTTCTTGATGTGCTCCATGCCGACCCGTTGCAGGTAGTGCACGGTGCGTTCGAGGTAGAAGGCTTCCTCGCGGTACAGCTGCAGGAACGCGCCGTTGTATTCGCGCACTTCCTCGGCGGTCTTGAGCTTGACGAAGAACTCGGCGACCTCGGTCTTGATCCCGCCGTTGCCACCGATGTACATCTCCCAGCCGGAATCGACGCCGATGATTCCTACGTCCTTGATCCCCGCTTCCGAACAGTTGCGTGGGCATCCGGAGACCGCCAGTTTCACTTTGTGCGGCGACCACATGTTGAACAGGTCGTGTTCGAGGTCGATGCCCAACTGAGTCGAATTCTGCGTGCCGAAGCGGCAGAACTCGCTGCCGACGCAGGTTTTCACGGTGCGGATCGATTTGCCGTAGGCGTGGCCGGACGGCATATCGAGGTCTTTCCACACACCCGGCAGATCCTGCTTTTTGATCCCCAAAAGGTCGATGCGTTGGCCGCCGGTGACCTTGACCATCGGCACCTGATATTTGTCCGCCACGTCGGCGATTCGCCGCAGTTCCGACGGGTTGGTCACGCCGCCCCACATCCGTGGCACCACCGAGTAGGTGCCGTCCTTCTGGATGTTGGCGTGGGCCCGCTCGTTGATCAGGCGCGACTGCGGATCGTCCTTGGCCTCGCCGGGCCAGGTGGAAATCAGGTAATAGTTGAGGGCCGGGCGGCAGGTGGCGCAGCCATTCGGGGTGCGCCAGTTGAGGTAACTCATGGTTCCCGCGATGGTCAGCAGGTGCTGCTCGCGAATGGCCTGGCGAATCTGGCCGTGGTTGAGGTCGCTGCAACCGCAAATGGCCTTTTCGCTTTTCGGTTTGACGTCCGCCGCGCCGCCGACGGTGTTGATCAGAATCTGTTCGACCAGCCCGGCGCAAGAGCCACAGGAACTGGCGGCCTTGGTGTGTTTCTTCACCTCGTCGACGCTGAACAGGCCGTGTTCCTGAATCGCCTTGACGATGGTGCCCTTGCACACGCCATTGCAGCCGCAGACTTCGGCGTTGTCGGCCATGCTCATGGCTTTGTCCTGGCCTTGATGTCCTACGTCGCCGAGGGCGTTTTCACCAAACATCAGGTGATCGCGGATCTCGCCGATGGCGTGATTCTCACGAATCTGCCGGAAATACCAACCACCATCTGCCGTATCGCCGTACAGACAGGCGCCGACCAGCACGTCATCCTTGATCACCAGTTTTTTGTACACCCCGCCGATCGGGTCGGAGAGGGTGATGGTTTCGGTGCCTTCGCCGCCCATGAAGTCGCCGGCGGAAAACAGGTCGATGCCGGTGACCTTCAATTTGGTCGACGTCACCGAGCCCTGATAGCGGGCGAAACCCAGTTGCGCCAGGTGGTTGGCGCAGACCTTGGCCTGTTCGAACAGCGGCGCCACCAGGCCGTAGGCAATGCCGCGATGGTTGGCGCATTCGCCGATCGCATAGATGCGTGGGTCGTAGGTTTGCAGGGTGTCGTTGACCAGAATCCCGCGATTGCACGGGATGCCGGCTTTTTCCGCGAGTTCGGTGTTGGGGCGAATGCCGGCGGCCATGACCACCAGATCGGCAGGAATGATGTCGCCGTTCTTGAATTGCACCGAGCCGACCCGACCATTGCCGGCGTCGTGCAGGGCCTGGGTCTGTTCGCACAGGCGAAAGTGCAGGCCACGGGATTCGAGGGCGGTTTGCAGGAGCTGGCCGCTGGTCTTGTCCAGTTGCCGCTCCAGCAGCCATTCACCGAGGTGCACCACGGTGACGTGCATGCCGCGCAGCATCAGGCCGTTGGCGGCTTCGAGACCGAGCAGGCCGCCGCCGATCACCACGGCGTGCTTGTGAGTTTTTGCGGTGTCGATCATGGCCTGGGTGTCGGCGATATCGCGGTAGCCGATCACACCCTGCAAGCTGTTGCCGGGGATCGGCAGGATGAACGGGGTCGAACCGGTGGCGATCAGCAGGCGATCGTATTCGGCCTCGGTGCCGTCCTCGGCGATCACTCGGCGCTTGACCCGGTCGATCTCCACCACTTTGCGGTTGAGCAGCAACTTGATGTTGTTTTCCAGATACCAGTCGAGGTCGTTGAGCACGATTTCTTCGAAGGTCTGTTCACCGGCCAGCACCGGCGACAACAGGATGCGGTTGTAGTTGGTGTGCGGTTCGGCGCCGAAGACCGTGATGTCGTACAGCTCGTTGCTCAGCTTGAGCAGCTCTTCCAGGGTGCGAACCCCGGCCATGCCATTGCCGATCATCACCAGTTTGAGTTTTTTCATCAGGTTCTCCGGGGAGCTTGGGGCTTGCCTCTTGTGGGCAGTCAGGCCTTGCTCGAAAAATAATGCGCAAACAAAAAAAGGCGTCCCGCTAGTTGCCTAGCGAGGACGCCTTTGTCCTGGTCCCGTTCTCTCGGGAAGCCTGGCCTTCGTCGTTGAAGGTCAGGCTTTATGTATGGTGAAAGTAGTAATGCAGTGGTTGTGCCAAGTTTGCGTGAGTGGTGCATTCATTGAACCAGAGCTGGAATTGGCCAGATGTTCATTGTGGTTTTTGCACTGAATGGAAGCGGCACGCCCGTTAATGGAGCGCCGCATCAGCCATGAAACAGCAGGAACAGCAGGAACAGCAGGACCAGATTGCCCAGCAGTGCCAGCAAAGCCAATGTCCGCCAGACCTTCAGCGGCTCCCGTTCGAGCAAGGGGCGAGGGCGTACATTCAGGCTGCGGCGTTCACCTTGCTCCAGTGTCAGCAACCATTCTTCGGCCGTCTCATAACGCTGTTGCGGATCGGCCGATACGCCGCGCTCCAGGCATTGCGCCAGCCATTCCGGCAGGTCGGGGCGATAACGACCGGCACTCACCGGTACACCGAAGCGCGGACGCTGAAAGGCTTCGACCTCGCCGTAAGGAAAATGCCCGGTGAGCAGGAAATACAAAGTCACGCCCACTGCATACAAATCCAGTTGCGCGCTGGGAGCTGCCCCCTGAAAGGCTTCGGGAGCGATGTAACTCGGAGTCCCCGGTAGGGTCGATGGCGCGTCCTGCGACAGACCGGGGCAATACGCCAGACCGAAATCCAGCAACCGCAACTCGCCGTCGCCACCCAGATGCAAGTTTTCCGGTTTGATGTCGCGGTGCAAAATCTGCCGCCGATGCAGCAAGCCGACAGCCCGCAACAGGCGTTCGGCCACATCCTGCCATTGAGCCAGCGGCAACGGGTCGCTTTGCTCGAACAGCTGCGCCAGAGTGATCCCCGAATATTCACGCATCACGTAGTACAAATGCTGACGCTGACCGGCGCTATGGACTTCAGGGAAGTGTCGCCCGGCGACGCGTTTGAGAAACCATTCCTCCGCCAGCAAGGCCTGTCCGGCCTGGGCATCGTCCGCCAGTTGTGCAGGCAAGGTCTTCAGCAACCAGGCTTGGCCCTGACCATCGAACACGCGATACAGCAACGATTGCTGGCTCCGACCTATAACCTCCTGAACCCGCCAGCCTTCAAACACCTGACCTGGTTTCAGCGGCGGGGGCAGGGGCCACTGCTGCAAATGAATCAGCGCATCGCCGAGGCTTGCTTCGCCAACGGCATCCACTCGCACCAATAACGCACTGGCATTGTCCTGACTGCCGGCCAGATGCGCGGCATTGACCAACGTTTGCGCAGCACTGTGCAGGTCCGGCTGATCGCGCAAAATTCCGGCGATGGCGGTATCGCCAAGCACCGCCCACACGCCATCACTGAGCAGCACGAAACATTCGTCTTCACGCAATTCGCCGTCGAGAAAGTCCAGCACCAGATGCTGATCCAGCCCCAGCGCCCGTTTGAGCACATGCTGCATGCCCGGTTGATCCCAGACGTGATCCTCGCTGATCCGCTGCAAGTTCTCGGCGTGCCAGCGATAGACCCGGCAATCACCGACGTGCGCCAGGGTAAACCGCCGGCCACGCAGGACCAGCGCACTGACCGTCGTCAACAACGGCTGGCCGCCGCCATTGGCCTGCAACCAGCGGTTTTGCGCGAGCAGCAGACGATCGAGGGCCTGGGCCACGCTCCAGGTTTCCGGGGTGGCATAGTAGTCCAGCGCCAGCGCCTGCAAGGTCGAGCGCGCCGCCAGCCCGCCATCGGCGCACTGGCTGACGCCGTCGGCGATGGCGAACAGAAAACCTTTGCTGGCGGCCAGCACCGGGGCCGGGGTCACCAGGCGCAAGGCGTCCTGGTTTTCCGCGCGGGGGCCGGTGGCGCTGGCTTCGGCAAAGCTCAGTTGCAGAGCCATTCGGGCCTCAGACCCGGGCAGCGGTCACGGCCGCCGAACCCCAGGTGGTTCTCCAGCGACGTTTGACCCCGTGCAGACCAAACCACGCCAACACACCAAGGCTGGCGAACAACCACAGCGCCAGTTGATAGCTGCCGGTGCTCTGTTTGATCGCGCCCATGCCCGCCGCGAGTGCAAAGCCGCCGATGCCGCCGGCCATTCCGATCAGGCCAGTCATCACACCGATCTCGCGGCGAAAACGCTGAGGCACCAGTTGGAACACCGCGCCGTTACCCGCGCCGAGACCGAGCATGGTGCAGACGAAAAGTGCCAGCGCCGCGTAGGAACTTGGCAGGTTGAAGCCGACGGCCGCGATGCAGATTGCTGCGACTGTGTACATCGCCAAGAGCGTACGGATACCACCGAAGCGGTCAGCCAGCGCGCCACCGAGGGGACGCATCAGGCTGCCGCCGAACACGCAGGCAGCGGTGTAATAACCGGCGGTCACCGGGCTCAGGCCGTATTGATCGTTGAAGTAGCCGGGCAGGGCGCTGGCCAGACCGATGAAACCGCCGAAGGTGACGCTGTAGAAAAACATGAACCACCAGCTGTCACGATCACCCAGGGCTTTGAAGTAGTCGGCCATGGACTTGGCTTTCGGCCGTTCCGGCGCGTTTTTCGCCAGCCAGGCGAACAGCACCAGGGTCAGGATCAACGGAATCAGGGCGAACCCGAACACATTGCTCCAGCCGAACGCCGCCGCCAGCACCGGGGCGATCAGCGCTGCAAACACGGTCCCGGAATTGCCGGCCCCGGCGATGCCCATTGCCTTGCCCTGATGCTCCGGCGGATACCATTGCGAGGCCAGGGGCAGGGCAACGGCGAACGAGGCGCCGGCCATGCCGAGGAACAAACCGAGCAGCAGGGCCTGTTCATAACTGTGGATGCCCAGCTTCCAGGCACCGAACAGCGCACAGATCACGATCACCTGGCCGATCAGTCCGGCGGTTTTCGGCGACAGGCGATCAGCGAGCATGCCCATTGCAAAGCGCAATACCGCGCCAGCCAGAATCGGCGTCGCCACCACGAGGCCACGCTGTTGGGTGGTCAGGTGCAGGTCGGCGGCGATCTGTACCGCCAGCGGGCCGAGCAGGTACCAGACCATGAAGCTCAGGTCGAAATACAGGAAGGCCGCGAACAGGGTCGGAGTGTGGCCGGATTTCCAGAAGCTTTTATTCATCGCGCACCTCAGCGGTAAAGAATCTCGAGAAGGAGTCAAAAGCCAGCAAGTGGAGCGCCGCCACGGCCGCACCACCGGCCCCGGGCTGTGGGGCCAAAACGCAAAAACGCCGCTACCCGGATCGCCGAAAGGGGCGAAGAAGGTGAGCGACGTCTTTGTCGTAGGTGGGGCAACCGCCGTTGGTTACCTGTAGGGATTGCTTAGCGAGATTTGTGCCAATAGTCTGAAACCGCGTTGCGGCCAATCGCGAGCAGGCTCGCTCCCACATTTGAAATGCAATCCCTTGTGGGAGCGAGCCTGTTCGCGATTGCGGTATGGCAAGCGGCGCAGCCCTTCAGCCAAGCAACTCGCTCATCGCGATGATCTGTTCGGCGACCTGAATCAGCTTCTGCTGGCGGCTCATGGCCTGGCGGCGCATCAGGGTGTAGGCCTCTTCTTCGTTGCAGTCCTTCATTTTCATCAACAGACCCTTGGCCAGTTCGATGCGCTTGCGCTCGGCCAGTTGCTGGTCGCGGGCCTGTAACTGGGCGCGCAAGGCCTGGTCGCTTTCGAAGCGGGCCATGGCCACATCGAGAATCGGCTGCAAGCGTTGTGCGTGAATGCCCTCGACGATGTAGGCACTGACCCCGGATTTGATCGCCTGACGCATCACGCCGGGGTCATGTTCGTCGGTGAACATCACGATCGGCCGGGGCTGGTCGCGGCTGACCAGCACCACTTGCTCCATCACATCGCGGCTCGGTGACTCGGTATCGATCAGGATCACGTCCGGACGCACCGTTTCGACGCGCGCCGGCAGGTCGATGGTCAGGCCCGACTCATCGATCACCTCGAAACCGGCCTCGGTCAGCGCGGCTTTCAGGCGTCCGACTTTTTTTGCGGTGTCGTTGATCAGCAGAATGCGCAGCATGTTCGCGGTCTCCTGTCAGCGGTGGGCGAGAAGGGGCGTGCTGTCGCTCAGCGCGTGAAGCTTGAAGCTCCGGGCGTAGGCGGCCGGGTCGCTGCCGTCCCAGATTTTGCCGTCGATCAACTGGCTGCTGCGCATGTCCTCGGTGCCTATCGGTACACCGACCGCGCTGGCCGCGTCGCGGTACAGCGCCAGTTGTTGCACCTGACGGGCAATGGCGAGGTAGTCCGGGTCATCGCGCAGCAAACCCCAACGACGGAACTGGGTCATGAACCACATGCCATCCGAGAGATACGGCAGGTTCACCGCGCCATCGCCGTGAAAGCGCAGGGCGTGCGGATCCTGCCAGCGATTGCCGAGGCCATCGTCGTAGTCGCCGAGAAAGCGCGGTTCGATGCAGGAGACCGGGGCGTCGAGGTATTCCGGGGCGCTCAGCAACTGAGTGGTGCTGCGGCGGTTTTCCGGGCTTTCTTCGATGAAACGGCTGGCTTCGAGGATCGCCATCACCAGCGCGCGCGCGGTGTTGGGATATTGCTCGACGAAGGTGCGAGTGCAGCCGAGGACTTTTTCCGGGTGATCGGGCCAGATGGTCTGGCTGGTGGCCAGCGTGAAACCGAGATCCTGCTGCACGGCGCTGGCCGCCCACGGTTCGCCGACGCAGAGGCCATCAATGCGTCCGGCCTGCAAGTGCGCGACCATTTGCGGCGGCGGGACGACCACGCTGTCGACATCCTGCAACGGATGAATGCCCTGGCTCGCCAGCCAGTAATACAGCCACATGGCATGGGTGCCGGTCGGGAAGGTCTGGGCGAAAGTCAGTTTTGCGCGGGTTTGGTGCACATGGTGGTGCAGCGCTTCAGGACCGGTCACGCCCAGGCCCTGCAAGCCGTGGGACAGGTTGAGGCTCTGACCGTTCTGGTTCAGGCCCATCAGCACCGCCATGTCGGTCGGCGCGACGCCGCCGATGCCCAGGTGCACCGCGTAGATCAAGCCGTAAAGGCTGTGGGCGGCGTCGAGTTCGCCGTTGACCAGATTGTCCCGCAGATTGGCCCAGGAACTCTGGCGCTTTAGATTCAGAGTCAGGCCATAAGGTTGAGCAAAGCCCTGGGTGGCGGCGACCACCAGCGAGGCGCAGTCGCTCAGGGCCATGAAACCGAGGTTGATTGCGCTTTTTTCCGGGGCATCGCTGCCATTGATCCAGGCCAGCGGCCCGGCGGAAGTTTGAGTCATGAAAGCCACCCTCAAAAAAAACGTCGTCCCAGGCTTTGCCCGCGCAAAACCGAGAGACGACGCCATTGTCCTTGCCTGCACGCCACCATTGGCCTGCGGGCTGATGCCGAGGAAGGTGCAAGGCATATGCCATGCGCACGGATTTACCCGTGCGCCTCGCGCGGCGGGGCGATGCCCGGCTATAATCGCCGCCTCTTTTCGCCGCCCGAGTCATAGCCGCCCATGTACACCCTGGCCCGTCAGCTGTTGTTCAAACTTTCCCCGGAAACCTCCCACGATCTGTCGCTGGATCTGATCGGCGCGGGCGGGCGTTTGGGCCTCAACGGCTTGCTGTGCAAGGCCCCGGCGTCGCTGCCGGTGAATGTCATGGGCCTGGAGTTCCCGAACCCTGTCGGTCTGGCGGCCGGTCTGGACAAGAACGGCGCGGCCATCGACGGCTTCGCCCAGCTGGGTTTCGGTTTTGTCGAAATCGGCACCGTGACCCCGCGTCCGCAGCCGGGCAACCCGAAACCACGGATTTTCCGCCTGCCGGAAGCCGAGGCGATCATCAACCGCATGGGTTTCAACAACCTCGGCGTGGATAACCTGCTGGCGCGGGTGGCGGCGGCCAAATACAAGGGCGTGCTCGGGATCAACATTGGCAAGAACTTCGACACCCCGGTCGAGCGCGCGGTGGATGACTACCTGATCTGCCTGGACAAGGTCTACGCCCACGCCAGTTACGTCACGGTCAACGTCAGTTCGCCGAACACCCCGGGCCTGCGCAGCCTGCAATTCGGTGATTCGCTCAAGCAATTGCTGGCGGACCTGGCCACGCGCCGCGCCGAACTGGCCCTGCGCCACGGCAAACATGTACCGCTGGCGATCAAGATCGCGCCGGACATGACCGACGAAGAAACCGCGCAAGTCGCGCAAGCGCTGATCGAAACCGGGATGGACGCGGTGATCGCCACCAACACCACCCTCAGCCGTGTGGGCGTCGAAGGCATGGAACACGGTGACGAGGCGGGCGGTCTGTCCGGTGCGCCGGTGCGTGAGAAGAGCACCCACACCGTGAAAGTGCTGGCGTCCGAGCTGGGCGGCAAGCTGCCGATCATCGCGGCGGGCGGTATCACTGAAGGCAAGCATGCGGCCGAGAAGATCGCTGCCGGTGCGAGCCTGGTGCAGATCTACTCCGGCTTCATCTATAAGGGTCCGGCGCTGATTCGCGAGTCGGTCGACGCCATCGCCGCCAAACGCTGATCCTTTGTGAGAGCGAGCTTGCTCGCGATGGCGTCCGTTCAGTCAACATTTCGTGTGACTGATGCACCGCCATCGCGAGCAAGTCGAGTCGTCGCACCGTCGCTCCCACAGGTTTTGTGTATGGCATAAATAATGTGGCAGGCATAAAAAAGGGCTCCTCGAAGGAGCCCCTGGGCCGTAGCCCGCCGTCCGGGAAGGACGTGCATGGTGATCAGGTTGTTACGAAATCAGATTGTCGTGTCGCAATAAGTGCCCTGTGTCAGCCGACGGCGTGAAGTTCGTTGAGTCTGTGGATTCCCGCAGTGCCGGTCATACCGTCCCAGTTGTCGCCGCGTCCTTCTCGCCAGCCGTTGATCCAGGCTTGACGTACCGACGGTAGAGTAAATGGGCAAAGCTCACGGGATTTGCCACCAACGCCATATTGATATCCGCGCAAAAATGCTCTTTCCAACGGATCACGCTTAAGTCTTCTCATAGGGTGTTTCCCTCACTTGTTGACTGTTTTTGTCGCGTCGACCTCAATTGAGGTCTGGCAGAAAAACTCTGCCGTTGGCGGCTCGCTGCCGGCGTGGCGAGCCAAGGTGTTGACGCCGTTGCGACGTCAACCTGTGTCCAGTTCTAACCAATGAGTCACATCGATGGAATGACCGTTTTGTCATAAGGACGTAACGAAAAAGATGCTATGGCCATAAGTAACCGCGTATTTATCCAGTGTTTATTGGCCAAACCCCGGTATGATCGGCCCCGCGCTGGATGATGAGGTTAATCCTTTAGTGAGAATGACCCACGTTTACACTCGGGTACTATTCGACGAAGGGTTGTCCTGAATCATTTTGTTGCTTCAACTTTTTTATCTGTCCCGGCATCTAAGCTCCTTTAACCCGAGCAGCGGGGATGGAACGGCACACCTTCGTGCCACGCGGGCGCTCTTGTAGAAAAGCGCCTGATTGAAAACCGGATCGGCAATGCGTTGCCGGTTCATTAGCCAAAGGCTCTGGAAAAACCATGTCCGACCGTTTCGAACTCTTCCTCACTTGCCCCAAAGGCCTTGAAGGCCTGCTCATCGAGGAAGCCGTCGGGCTTGGCCTTGAAGAGGCCCGCGAACACACCTCCGCCGTGCGTGGCATGGCGACCATGGAAACCGCGTATCGCCTGTGCCTCTGGTCGCGTCTGGCCAACCGGGTGCTGCTGGTGCTCAAGCGTTTCCCGATGAAAAACGCCGAAGACCTGTACCACGGCGTACTCGACGTCGACTGGCAGGACCATATGCTGGCCGACGGCACCCTGGCCGTGGAATTCAGCGGTCACGGTTCGGGCATCGACAACACTCACTTTGGCGCTTTGAAGGTCAAGGACGCCATCGTCGACAAACTGCGCACCCCGCAGGGTGACCGCCCTAGTATCGACAAGCTCAACCCGGACCTGCGCATTCACCTGCGTCTGGATCGCGGCGAAGCGATTCTGTCCCTCGACCTCTCCGGTCACAGCCTGCACCAGCGTGGCTACCGCTTGCAGCAGGGCGCTGCGCCGCTGAAGGAGAACCTTGCGGCCGCGATCCTGATCCGTTCCGGCTGGCCGCGCATTGCCGCCGAAGGTGGCGCGCTGGCTGACCCGATGTGCGGTGTCGGCACGTTCCTGGTAGAAGCCGGCATGATCGCCGCCGACATGGCGCCGAACCTGCGTCGCGAGCAGTGGGGCTTCACCGCCTGGCTCGGTCACGTCCCGGCGCTGTGGAAAAAACTCCATGAAGAAGCCGTAGAGCGCGCCGCTGCCGGTCTGGCCAAGCCGCCGCTGTGGATTCGTGGTTATGAAGCCGACCCACGGCTGATCCAGCCGGGCCGCAACAACGTCGAGCGCGCCGGCCTGAGCGAGTGGATCAAGATCTATCAGGGCGAAGTCGCAACCTTCGAGCCGCGTCCGGACCAGAACCAGAAAGGTCTGGTCATCTGCAACCCGCCGTACGGCGAGCGTCTGGGCGATGAAGCCAGCCTGTTGTACCTCTACCAGAACCTCGGCGAGCGTCTGCGTCAGGCCTGCCTGAACTGGGAAGCGGCGGTGTTCACCGGCGCGCCGGACCTGGGCAAGCGCATGGGCATCCGCAGCCACAAACAGTATTCGTTCTGGAACGGCGCGCTGCCGTGCAAGCTGCTGTTGATCAAAGTTCTGCCGGATCAGTTCGTCACTGGCGAGCGCCGCACCCCGGAACAACGTCAGGCCGAGCGCGAGCAAGCCGCCTACGATCAGACGCCGAACGAGCCGCAAGAGCGCAAGTTCAACAAGAACGGCAACCCGATCAAACCGACGCCGGCCCCGGCACCAGTGATCGAGCAGCCGCGCCTGAGCGAAGGCGGGCAGATGTTTGCCAACCGCCTGCAGAAAAACCTCAAGGCGATGGGAAAGTGGGTCAAGCGCGAAGGCATCGATTGCTACCGCGTCTATGATGCGGACATGCCGGAATACGCCATGGCCATCGATCTGTACCACGACTGGGTGCACGTTCAGGAATACGCCGCGCCGAAGTCGATCGACCCGGAAAAAGCCTCGATCCGCATGTTCGACGCCCTGGCGGCCATTCCGCAGGCGCTGAACATCGGCAAGAGCCGCGTGGTGGTCAAGCGTCGCGAGCGTCAGAGCGGCACCAAGCAGTACGAGCGTCAGGCGGCCCAGGGCAAGTTCAATGAAGTGACCGAGGGTGGCGTGAAGTTGCTGGTCAATCTCACCGATTACCTCGACACCGGGTTGTTCCTCGACCACCGCCCGATGCGCATGCGGATCCAGAAAGAGGCCGCCGGCAAGCGCTTCCTCAACCTGTTCTGCTACACCGCGACCGCTTCCGTCCACGCAGCCAAGGGTGGCGCGCGCAGCACCACCAGCGTCGACCTGTCGAAAACCTACCTCGACTGGGCGCGCCGCAACTTGTCGCTCAACGGCTTCTCCGACAAAAACCGTCTGGAGCAGGGCGATGTGATGGCGTGGCTGGAAAACTGCCGGGAAGAGTACGACCTGATCTTCATCGATCCACCGACCTTCTCTAACTCCAAGCGCATGGAAGGCATCTTCGACGTGCAACGTGACCAGGTGCAGTTGATCGACCTGGCCATGGCGCGCCTGGCAGCGGGCGGGGTGTTGTACTTCTCCAACAACTTCCGCAAGTTCCAGCTCGAAGACAACCTGGCCGAGCGTTACGCGGTCGAGGAAATCACCACCAGCACCATCGACCCGGATTTCGCCCGCAACGGCAAGATCCACCGCGCCTGGAAAATCACGGCTCGTTGACACTCTGCAATATTGGATCCACAGAGCCTTGATTTTTAAAGGCTCTTGGATCCTTTCAGAACTAGCCAAATTAGTGGCTAATAGCTATAACTCACACACGGCCGATGGGGTTTTTCCCGCAGATGCTGACGTAGTGAGTGGCTTTTATGTCGTTGCACCCCGTGCGCCCGAAGATATTGGGTTTTATCAGCGAAGAAGTCTCGGCCTGGCTGGTCGGGCTGCTGGTATTGCTCGCCGGCGGGATTCTCACGGGGCTGCTCGCCTGGGGCACCCTCAATCAGTTTCATAGCCAGTTGCGCCAACGCTTTCAGCTGCTGGCCAACGAGCGCTACAGCCGCATCGAAGAGCGTTTTCAGGATCAGGAGCAACGTCTCGATGGACTGCGCCGTTTCTTCGCCAACTCCGAATCGGTGTCCCGCGCCGAGTTCGATGGTTACACCCAGCCTCTTTTACTGCGTACCCAGGCTTATTCATTCGCTTTGCGGGTGAGCGGTGCCGAGCGTGGCGCGTTCGAGCAACGGGTGCGTGACGAAGGTCTGAGCACTTTCAGTGTGCGTGAACTCAATGCTCGCGGTGAGCTGCAGTTGGCCTCGGCCCGCGATGAGTACGTTGTCGTGGTGTACAGCCAGACCCAGAGCCGGCTCGGCTCGCCGCTGGGCTATGACTTGCTCGCGCAGCCGTTGCGCCGCACGACGCTTGAACGTGCCGATCAGCTCGGCGGCCTGGCGGTTTCGCAGCCGATGCATCTGGTCGCCATCGAACCGGCCTATGCGCGCGGCGTTCTGTTGGTTGCGCCGGTGCTGCGCTCGGGTGAAGCCAGGTCGTACGGTTATGTGATGGCGGTCATCAGCATGCGTCAGCTGCTGGCGGACGGTTTGCCGGATGCGCTGCATGACTACCTTTCGGTGCGCATTCTCGATCTGTCCACCAACGATCAGCATGAGGTGCTGTTCGAGTCCACCAATGAGCCTGCGCCGAGCGATCTGTCGGCCACTCGGCTGGTGCGCATGGCCGATCACGATTATCAGGTGGATATCGCGCCGAGCGAGGCCTTCATTCAGGCTAACCATTCGTCGGTTGCCAGTGTGGTGATTCTCGGCGGATTGCTCAGTCTGCTGCTGAGCGCGCTGCTTTATGTGCTGGTCAGTCAGCGCCAGCGCGCGTTGCGCATGGTCGAGTTGCGCACCCAGGAATTGCATGAGCGCGAACAGGAGCTGCGCGGCACTCACGGCCAGTTGCGCGGGGTGCTCAACGCGGCGACACAGGTGGCCATCATCGCGACCGACCTGCGCGGGGTGATCAATACCTTCAACCCCGGAGCCGAGCAAATGCTCGGTTATCGCAGCGTTGACGTGGTCGGCCACATGACCCTGGAGAATCTGCATTTTCCTCGGGAGCTGGTGGCTCGCGCCGCCGAACTGAGCGCCCGCTACGGCAAGGCCATTCCGACCTGTCAGGCGATGCTGGTCGAGGGCGGCGAAGTCGGCGGGCACGAGGCGCGGGAGTGGACGCTGGTGCGCAAGGATGGCAGCCATATTCCAGTGAACATGCTGGCCACTCCGGTGCTGGACGAACAGGGCCTGTGGGTCGGCCATCTGGCGATCTGCATCGATATCACCGAACGCAAGCGCGTGCATGAAGTGCTGGCGGCCCGGGACGTGCTGTTGAAAAAGCTCAGCGCCCACGTTCCGGGCGGAATCTATCAGTTCAAGATGGAGTTCGACGGACGTTTCAGTGTGATTTACGCCAGCGATGGCATTCGCGAAATCTACGAGCTGGAACCGGACGTGCTGCTGCTCAACGCCGAAGCGATCTTCACCCGCATCCACCCGCAGGACACCACTCGCGTGCGCTCATCAATCCGCGCTTCGGCAGACAATCTCAGTCCATGGCGCGAGGAGTATCGGGTGCAATTGCCCGAGCGTGGTCTGCGCTGGGTTCGCGGTGAGGCGACCCCGGAGGAACTGCCGGGCGGCGGCGTGCTGTGGCACGGTTATATCTCCGACATCTCAGACCTAAAGCGCGTCGAAGAGGAGTTGCGCGCATTATCGGTGACTGACGCCCTGACCGGGATTCACAACCGGCGCTATTTCCAGGAGCGCCTGACCACCGAAATGGCCCGGGTCGAGCGTGGCGGTGGCGAGTTGTCGGTGATCATGCTCGACATCGACCACTTCAAACGGATCAACGATCAGTACGGTCACGCAGCGGGCGACCGCGTGCTGCAGGCGGTCTGCGAGCGAATCGGCCATCGTCTGCGGCGTACCGACGTGTTCTGCCGGTTGGGTGGCGAAGAGTTCATGGTGCTGTGCCCGGACATCGACGGCGATCACGCCCACATGCTGGCCGAGGAGTTATGGCAAAGCCTGCGCGGTGCGCCGATCGACGTGGTGGGGGTGGTGACGGCCAGTTTCGGGATTGCCAGCTGGCGACCGGGAGAGGGCGCGGATGCGCTGTTGCTACGGGCTGACTCGGGAGTTTACGCGGCGAAGCAGGGCGGACGGGATCGGGTTGAGCGGCAGATGCACTGATCCGGTTTGCCGGTGAACACTTGTAGGAGCGAGTTTGCTCGCGAAGGGGCCAGCAAAGTCGACATCTTTATTGACTGACTGGACGCCTTCGCGAGCAAGCTCGCTCCCACAGTGTTTGTGGTGTGCTTACAGAACCGAAGCAGTCTGCGGCGTCCGCGGCTGCTTGTAGAGATCCAGCAGCACCTGATCCAGCACCGACGATGCGCCGAACGGGGCCTTGTCGTTGAGGATCGCCACTACCGCCCAGGTGTTGCCGTTGACGTCGCGGCTGAAGCCGGCAATCGCCCGTACGGTGTTCAGGGTGCCGGTCTTGACGTGGGCTTCGCCGCGCATCGCGGTGGTTTTCAAGCGTTTGCGCATGGTGCCGTCGGTGCCGGCAATCGGCAGCGAGCTGATGTATTCGGCGGCGTAAGGGCTGTGCCAGGCCGCTTGCAGCATGCTGGCCATTTCACGGGCACTGACTCGCTCGGAACGCGACAGACCGGAGCCGTTCTCCATCACCAGGTGCGGCGCGGTGATGCCTTTCTTCGCCAGCCACTGACGCACCACGCGTTGCGCGGCCTTGGCGTCATCGCCGTCGGCATCGTTGCGGAATTTCTGGCCCAGGCTCAGGAACAGCTGCTGAGCCATGGTGTTGTTACTGTATTTGTTGATGTCGCGGATGATTTCCGCCAGATCCGGCGAGAACGCACGGGCCAGCACTTTGGCGCTGCTCGGCGTCGGGGCCAGACGATCCTTGCCCTGGATGCTGCCGCCCAGTTCTTTCCAGATCGCCCGCACGGCGCCGGCGGTGTAGGTCGCGTGGTCGAGCAGCGACAGATAAGTCTGAGAGCTGCAGCCTTCGCCCAACTGACCTGCCACGGTCACGGTCACGCTGCCATCGGCCTGCGGCACCGGGTTGTAGCGCACGCCGCCGGTGCATTGTTTGGAGTTGAGCGCCTTGACGGTGTTCTCGATGTTGATGCTGGCAATCGGCGGTTCGACCGAGATCAAAACCCGGCCATTGTCATTGCGGGCCACGAAACGCAGGGCCTTGAGGTTGACCAGCAGCGAATCCGGCTTGACCAGGAACGGCTTGTTCTCGTCATTGCCGTCATCGTTGAATTCCGGCAGTTGCGGCTGCACGAAGAAGCTGCGATCGAGCACCAGATCCCCGGTGACCTGGGTTACGCCGTTGGCACGCAGATCGCGCATCAGCAGCCAGAGTTTTTCCATGTTCAGCTTCGGATCGCCGCCGCCCTTGAGGTAGAGGTTGCCGTTGAGGATCCCGCCGTTCAGGTCGCCGTCGGTGTAGAACTCGGTTTTCCACTGATGGTTGGGGCCGAGCATTTCCAGCGCCGCGTAAGTGGTGACCAGCTTCATGGTCGAGGCCGGGTTGACCGACACGTCGGCGTTGTACACGGTCGGCGTGCCCGGGCCGTCCAGCGGCACCATCACCAGCGACAGGGCAGTGGGCTGCAGCTTGCTGGCCTTGAGGGCTTTTTCGACGTTGGGGGTCAGGGCGGTGTTGATGGTGGCAGCGGAGACGGGCAGGGCCAGCGGCAGAAGAAGGCCGGCCAGGAGCAGAGGACGCAACGATTTGATCATATGAAATAAAACCCTACAGCCGAGGGGAAAAAAGACGAGGACATGGATGAAAAGGCCCTCAGTGGTCATGAAAGTGTCGGCATTATGCCCCAAGGTGTAACAGCTTGTGCCTTTCGCAAGGGCGCCAATTCGTTATTTTTTTACAGGCGGTCGCACGCACGTCCCAGAGAGTCGGGCAATCGACGGCTTAAACTGGTAAAGTGCCGGCCGTTATTACTTAAGAGGATTGTTCCAATGGCGACTAACCGTTCCCAGCGTCTGCGCAAAAAACTGTGCGTCGATGAATTTCAAGAGCTGGGTTTCGAACTGAACCTGGGCTTCAAAGAAGACCTGTCCGAAGAAGCCATTGACGCTTTCCTCGAAGCATTCATCAAAGAAGCCATGGAAGCCAACGGTCTGGGCTATGTCGGCGGCGACGACTTCGGTCTGGTTTGCCTGCAGAAGCGTGGTTCGGTCTCCGAAGAGCAGCGCGCTGCTGTTGAAGCCTGGCTGAAAACCCGCTCCGAGCTGACTTCTACTGAAATCAGCCCGCTGCTGGACGTCTGGTATCCGGAAAAGCCGATCAACGCGGCCAAGTGATACTGAAAAAACGGCGACCTGAGGGTCGCCGTTTTTTTATGCCTGCGTTTTAACCAGGCCTCAGGCCTTGCGCCAGTTGAGGATCAGCAAGGTCAGCACCCCCGCGACAATCCCCCAGAACGCGGAACCGATGGAAAACAGCGTCAGCCCCGACGCCGTGACCATGAAGGTGATCAGCGCCGCTTCCCGTTCCTTCACCTCGGTCATGGCGATGCTCAAGCCGTTGATGATCGAGCCGAACAGCGCCAAAGCAGCAATCGACAGCACCAGCTCCTTCGGCAGCGCGGCAAACAGTGCCGCCAGCGTGGCGCCGAACACCCCGGCAATCCCGTAGAAAATCCCGCACCACACGGCAGCGGTGTAGCGTTTGTTGCGATCCTCATGGGCATGCGGCCCGGTGCAGATCGCCGCGCTGATGGCCGCCAGGTTGATACCGTGGGAACCGAACGGCGCCAGCAGCAGGGACGCGATGCCGGTAGAGGTAATCAGCGGCGAGGCCGGGACGTTGTAACCATCGGCCCGCAGCACGGCGATGCCGGGCATGTTTTGCGAGGTCATCGCTACAACAAACAGCGGAATGCCGATGCTGATGGTCGCGGCGAGGGAGAAGTGCGGCGTGGTCCAGACCGGCGTCGCCACTTCCAGATGAAAGCCGCTGAAGTCCAGCAGCCCCATGAAGCCCGACAACGCGGTGCCGATCAGCAGCGCGGCCAGCACCGCATAACGTGTCGACAGGCGTTTGACGATGAGATAAGTGAAGAACATCCCCAGCACCAGGCCGGTGCGATGCTGCGCGGCGACGAAGATTTCGCTGCCGATCTTAAACAGAATCCCCGCCAGCAGCGCGGCGGCGAGGGAGGCCGGGATCTTTTTCACCAGCCGTTCGAAGCTGCCGGTCAGGCCGCAAATGGTCACCAGCACCGCGCAGGTGATGTAGGCGCCAATCGCTTCGCCGTAGGTAACGCCGCCAAGGCTGGTGATCAACAGCGCTGCCCCGGGTGTAGACCAGGCAATGGTGATCGGTGTGCGATAACGCAGGGACAGGCCGATCGAACACACCGCCATGCCGATGGAGATCGCCCAGATCCATGACGAAATCTGCCCGCTGGTCAGGCCCGCCGCTTGCCCGGCCTGGAACATCAGCACCAGCGAACTGGTGTAGCCGGTCATCATCGCGATGAACCCGGCGACGATGGCGGAGGGCGATGTGTCCGCCAGCGGGCGCAGTCGGGTGTGGGTAATTTCGTTCATGACAGCGGTATTCCTTGTACCAATGAAGATATTTGCTGCTATGCGAAACCCTTGTGGGAGCGAGCTTGCTCGCGATGACGGCGGAACAGTCGACATTAGAGTTGAATGTCCAACCGCTATCGCGAGCAAGCTCGCTCCCACAGGGATCGCGGATTCTGCGATCAAGCCTAAACTCAAACGTAACGGAGCGTTGCAATACAGCCGAAGTCACAAACAGCCGTACAGTCGTGTTGCCACCTTCCATTGTGTACAATCGCGCTGTTTTTTACGCGATACTTGCCAGCGACCCACTGTGCCGTATTACAGTCACGGTCAATTCGCCGCCGTTCTTCCCGACTCGAGTGCCCATGAACGAACAGTTGCAACCCCTCAAGAAACAACCGCGAGCAGGCAAAGCCGGCCGCAGCGGAACCCAGGACGATATTGTCTATGCGCATATCTTCGAGGCCATCCTCGAACAGCGCCTGGCGCCCGGCACAAAGTTGAGCGAAGAAGCGCTGGGGGAAATTTTCGGGGTCAGCCGCACCATCATTCGCCGCGCGCTCTCGCGTCTGGCCCATGAAGGCGTGGTGCTGTTGCGGCCGAACCGTGGCGCGGTCGTGGCCAGCCCGAGCGTTGAAGAGGCGCGTCAGGTGTTCCTCGCCCGACGTCTGGTGGAACGCGCGATCACTGAGCTGGCGGTGCAGCACGCCACCGCCGAGCAGATCGCCGAACTGCGCCAGATGGTCAACGACGAGCGCGACAGCTTCTCCCGTGGCGATCGCGGCGCCGGCATCCGGTTGTCGGGTGAATTCCACCTGAAACTGGCCGAAGCGGCGAAGAACGCGCCGTTGATCAGCTTCCAGCGCAGCCTGGTTTCGCAGACGTCGCTGATCATCGCCCAATATGAAAGCGGCAACCGCTCACACTGTTCCTACGACGAGCATACCCAGCTGATCGACGCCATCGAAGCACGCAACGGCGAGCTGGCGGTGGACCTGATGATGCATCACATGGATCACATCGACAGCAAGCTCAACCTCGACGAGGAAAGCGCTTCGGACGATCTGCATGCAGTGTTCTCGCACCTGTTGCAGACCAAGAAGCCGGGGCGGCCGGCGGTCAAGCTCTGAGTCAGACCGCGGCGCGGCCTTCGCGAGCAAGCTCGCTCCCTGTCTCTTATACACATCT
>NZ_JAOEJU010000035.1 GCF_025447595.1 Pseudomonas koreensis
GAGCGAGCAGTCAGCGCCTGTTAGTAGCGGTAAGCGTGCGGCTTGAACGGGCCTTCGACGGTCACGCCGATGTAGTCAGCCTGTTGCTTGGTCAGTTGAGTGACCACGCCGCCGAAGCCGCGAACCATTTCCAGGGCCACTTCTTCGTCGAGTTTCTTCGGCAGTACTTCAACGGTCAGACGCTCGGCTTTCTGGGCTGGCGACAGGTCGGCGTACTTCTGGCCGAACAGGAAGATCTGCGCCAGAACCTGGTTGGCGAACGAACCGTCCATGATGCGGCTCGGGTGACCGGTGGCGTTGCCCAGGTTCACCAGACGGCCTTCGGCCAGCAGGATCAGGTAGTCGTCGTTCTGAGCGTCGAAAGCGCCCGGGCCGGTACGGTGGATCTTGTGTACCTGTGGCTTCACTTCTTCCCATGCCCAGTTCTTGCGCATGAAAGCGGTGTCGATTTCGTTGTCGAAGTGACCGATGTTGCAGACAACGGCGCGCTTCTTCAGGGCTTTGAGCATGTTTGCGTCGCAAACGTTGACGTTACCGGTGGTGGTCACGATCAGGTCGATCTTGCCCAGCAGCGCTTTGTCGATGCTTGCTTCGGTGCCGTCGTTGATACCGTCGATGAACGGCGAAACCAGTTCGAAACCGTCCATGCAGGCTTGCATGGCGCAGATCGGGTCGACTTCGGAGACCTTAACGATCATGCCTTCCTGACGCAGGGACTGGGCCGAGCCCTTGCCCACGTCACCGTAACCGATGACCAGCGCTTGCTTGCCGGACAGCAGGTGGTCGGTGCCGCGCTTGATGGCATCGTTCAGGCTGTGACGGCAGCCGTACTTGTTGTCGTTCTTGGACTTGGTCACCGAGTCGTTGACGTTGATGGCCGGGATTTTCAGCTCGCCTTTGGCCAGCATGTCCAGCAGACGGTGTACGCCGGTGGTGGTTTCTTCGGTCACGCCGTGAACGCGGTCCAGAACCTGTGGGTACTTGTCGTGCAGCAGCTGGGTCAGGTCGCCGCCGTCGTCGAGGATCATGTTGGCGTCCCATGGCTGGCCATCCTTCAGGATGGTCTGCTCCAGGCACCACTCGTACTCTTCTTCAGTCTCGCCTTTCCAGGCGAAAACCGGGATGCCGGCAGCAGCGATGGAAGCAGCAGCCTGATCCTGAGTCGAGAAGATGTTGCAGGACGACCAGCGTACTTCGGCACCCAGGGCAACCAGGGTTTCGATCAGCACGGCGGTCTGAATGGTCATGTGGATGCAGCCGAGGATTTTTGCGCCTTTCAAAGGCTGCTCGGAAGCGTACTTGCGACGCAGACCCATCAGGGCCGGCATTTCCGACTCGGCGATGATGGTTTCGCGACGGCCCCAGGCAGCCAGGGACATGTCGGCAACTTTGTAATCGTTAAAATCTGCAGGCGTGATAACAGCGCTCATGATGAGCCTCCATTCGTAATGTATGCGAATGGGCGCCGTTGTGCGTTTAGTGTCCGGCGTGAGCCGGTCAACGCCCCATCCGAGCCTGACAGGTTGAACCTGCTGCAGCGCCCCTCGGACAGGTGGCGGGAAAACGGTAGCAAGTGAAGGTTACCGTTTTGAAACGGGGGCGATTATAGCCGTCTAGACTGATCTTCCAAAGGGTTTCTGTCGGCCAGATGAAGATCGCCAATCGCGACCATAGTAGAAGCCTCATGGAGCATGACCGCTCAGTCTGCCAAGATGGCGCCATCATTCGGCAAGACGCTCAGGAGTGAAGATGAATTTCCACACCCGCAAGTGGGTAAAACCCGAAGACCTCAACCCCAACGGCACCCTGTTCGGCGGCAGCCTGCTGCGCTGGATCGACGAAGAAGCGGCGATCTACGCCATCGTTCAACTGGGCAACCAGCGTGTGGTGACCAAGTACATTTCCGAGATCAACTTCGTCAGCGCCTCGCGCCAGGGCGACATCATCGAACTGGGCATCACCGCCACCGAGTTCGGCCGCACCTCGATCACCCTGACCTGTGAAGTGCGCAACAAGATCACCCGCAAGAGCATTCTGACCGTCGAGAAGATGGTCTTCGTCAACCTCGGCGAAGATGGACTGCCGGCGCCGCACGGGCGGACCGAGATCAAGTACGTCAAAGACCAGTTCAAGGATGACGCTGCTGTCACTGAGTAACATCAGCGGTGCCCCCTTTCGCGAGCAAGCTCGCTCCCACAGAATCGCGCAAAACCTGTGGGAGCGAGCTTGCTCGCGAAGGCGATTTTGTAGTCGCAACATAGTTCAGGTCGGCAGTGAACAGCCGGGAATGCCACGGGTCGTAGCTAAAAGCCCCCTATCGGTTCCCACGCCATGACCACGCCAACAGACGGCAAGACCCCCGACCTCTCGGCCAAGGAACAACACGAAGTCGAGAAAAACCAGCCGCCCCGCGCGGCGGTCCTGCATGAAATCATCCGCAAACAGGGCGACCAGGAACTGGAGCGCCGCATCGCCGCGCTGTGGTGGTCGGCGCTCGCAGCCGGGCTGACCATGGGCCTGTCGCTGATGGGCATGGGCCTGCTCAATTCGCGTCTGCCCGAGGGCGACGAATTCAAGGTGATCGCCAGCTTCGGCTACTGTGCAGGTTTTCTCGCGGTGATCCTCGCCCGCCAGCAACTGTTCACCGAAAACACCCTGACCGCCGTGCTGCCGGTGATGACCAAACCTACCCTGGCCAATTTCGGCCGGTTGATCCGGCTGTGGACGGTGGTGCTGTTCGGCAACTTGTGCGGGACGATTCTGGTGGCGTACGTGATGCTCGAACTGCCGATCTTCGACAGCAAGACCGACGAGGCCTTCCTCGAAATCGGCCGCAAGGTCATGGAGCACAGCGCCAGCCAGATGTTTGCCAAGGGGATCATTTCCGGCTGGATGATCGCCACCATGGTCTGGATGATCCCGTCGATGGAGAGCGCGAAGATGTGGATCATCATCCTCATCACCTATTTCATGGCGCTGGGCGATTTCACGCACATCGTGGTGGGGTCGGCGGAGGTGTCGTATCTGGTGTTTGCCGGCGAGTTGCCGTGGAGTGATTTCTGGGCGGTGTTTGCTGGGCCGACCCTGGCGGGGAATATCATCGGCGGCAGTTGCATCTTCGCCCTGATCAGTCATGCGCAGATCCGCAGCGAAAGCGGCGCGCCAAAAGAAACGGACGGGCCGAAAGAATCTGCGGATCAGGCCGAAGAGCCCGATCCGCAGCAGATCAAGAAATGATCAGTGGTGCGCGGGCTCGGCAGCGGTTGCCGGCTCGTCGCGCGTTGCATGCTTGACCAGTTTGCCGATGGTCAGGCCCTGCAACAGGATCGACGACAGCACCACGATGTAGGTGATGCTCAGCAGCAGATCGCGCTCCGGGCCCAGCGGCAGGGCCAGGGCCAGTGCCACCGAAACACCGCCGCGCAAACCACCCCAGGTCAGAATCCGGATCGTGCCGCGCGGCACCGTACGCCAGCGGCGCAGCAGGACGATTGCCGGGGCCACGGTGAGCAGGCGCGACAGCAGAATCGCAAGTGCCAGCAAGCTCGCCGCCGCTACGTGCAGCCAGTTGAACGGCAGCAGCAACAGCTCCATCCCGATCAACGCGAACAGCAAGGCGTTGAGCATGTCGTCGAGCAATTCCCAGAAACCGTCGAGGTATTTGCGCGTCATGTCGTTCATTGCCAGGTTGCGACCGAGGTTCCCGATGATCAGACCGGCAACCACCATCGCAATCGGCGCCGAGACGTGCAGTTCGGTGGCCATCGCCGAACCGCCGATCACCAGCGCCAGGGTCAGCATGACTTCGATCTGGTGCTGCTCGATGCTCTTGATCATCAGGTACACCAGATAACCGATCAGCCCGCCGAACAGCACGCCGCCGATGGCTTCGTGGGCAAACAGCATGGCCGTGGCGCCGACGGTCGGGGTTTCACCCAGTTGCGCGATGCCCAGCAACACGGTGAACACCACTACGGCGGTGCCGTCGTTGAACAGCGATTCGCCGACGATGGTGGTCTTCAGCGGCTTCGAGGCATTGGCCGTACGCAGCACACCGAGTACCGCGATCGGGTCGGTCGGGGAAATCAGCGCGCCGAACAGCAGGCAGTACAGGAAGCTCACGTGCCAGCCGAACAGGGCAAAAATGTAATAGGCGAGGCTGCCGATCACGGCGGTGGCGATCAGTACGCCGAAGGTCGCCAGCAGGCCGATGGGCCAGCGGTAGCTGCGCAGGTCATTCAGGTTCACGTGCAAGGCGCCGGCGAACAGCAGGAACGACAGCATCCAGTTCATCAGCAGATCGCCGAAGTCGATCTGGCCGATCAGTTGCTGCACGCGTTCTTCGAGACCGGGGTAACCGAGCAGGCTCAGGCCTTGCAGCAACAGGGAAAACATCAGTGCGGTAACCATCACGCCGATGGTCGGGGGCAGGCCGATGAAGCGGAAATTCACGAAGGTGAGGAGGGTGGTGAGGCAGATGAAAGCGGCGACGAGTTCAAGCATCCGGGGTCCTTTGGATGGTGGGGTAAAGATAGTGTGGGGTAGTTATACCGTGTGAGCTTCAATCGCGAGCAGGCTCGCTCCCACATTTGGAATGCGATCCTCGTGGGAGCGAGCCTGCTCGCGATGGCAGTGTGTGCGACAACGCAACTCTTCAGCCGGACACATTGACCGCAGCGACACTCCGACGTTGCAGGTAAATGAAAAACAGCGCCGTCAGCACGGTCAGCACGCCCACCAGCGCGCCAGTCCACGGCAAGTCCGCCAAGTCCGCGCCGCTGGCGACCACCAGCCCGCCGATCCACGCGCCGGCGGCATTGCCGAGGTTGAACGCGCTCTGGTTCAGGGTTGAGCCGAGGTTTGGTGCTTCATGCGCCTGATCGATGATCAGCAGTTGCAGGATCGGGCACAGGGCGAAGGCAAAAATCCCCCACAGCACCAGCGTGATCGCTGCCGGAACCACCGAGCGACTGGTCTGGCTGAACGCCGCCAGAATCACCACCACCGCCAGTGCGACACCCACCAGCGACGGCAGCAGGCGGCTGTCGGCCAAGCGTCCGCCGAGCATGCTGCCGCCGGTCAGGCCGACGCCGAATAACAACAGCATCACCGTCACGCCGTGAGGGCTGACGCCGGTGATGTCCTGCAGAATCGGCGCGATGTAGGTGAACACGCTGAACAGACTGGTGGAGGCCAGCACGCTCATGCCCAGCGCCAGCAACACGTTGACCTTGCCCAGCACCTTGAATTCGCTGGCGAGGTTGGCCTTGTCCATCGGGATGTGTTTCGGCAACCACAACCATTGGGCGAGGGCGGCGATCACACCGATCACCGAGACCGCCCAGAAGGTCGAGCGCCAGCCGGCGTACTGGCCGAGGGCAGTGCCCAGCGGTACGCCGAGCACGTTGGCCAGGGTCAGGCCGGTGAACATCATGGCAATCGCCTGCGCCCGTTTGTTCGGCGCGACCAGCCCGGCGGCCACCACCGAACCGATGCCGAAGAACGCGCCGTGGCACAGCGCGGTGACCACTCGCGCCGCCATCAGCGTTGCGTAGTTCGGCGCCAATGCGCACAGCACGTTGCCGAGGATGAACATCAGCGTCATGCCCAGCAGCGTGGCCTTGCGCGGCATGTTGGCGGTGCCGATCGCGAGGATCGGCGCACCGAACACCACGCCCAGGGCGTAGCCGGTGATCAACAGGCCGGCGTGGGGAATGCTCACGGCGAGGTCGCGGGCGACATCGGGCAACAGGCCCATGATGACGAATTCAGTGGTGCCGATGCCGAAAGCGGCAACAGCGAGTGCAAGCAAGGCGAGTGGCATGCGCAAGGTCTCTGTCGGTAGTCTTGACGCTTTGATCAGGCATACGCAGGCCGGCGACCGGTCTCGGACGAGAACGGGGCAGGCAGGAATTATTGGAATTTATCTGTGCGCAACTGAGTGCGGCGTGGTCGCTTGCAGTATAAACAGCTGCTGACACATCGCGAATCAATAATCTGACTAATTGGCTCAGGCTCAACAACAAGAATCAAGGAGTGGCACGTGCTGGCGACAGCTCTGGTGTTGGTGGCGGCGCTGTTGCACGCAGCGTGGAATACGTTGATCAAGTTCAGCGCCGAGCGGCTGCTGGTGGTGGCCTGCATGGACACCGTGGCGCTGTTGTTCGTCGCGCTGGCGTTCCCTTTCATCAGCCTGCCGCCGCCGGAAATCTGGCCATGGATTCTGGCGTCGGCGGCGTTCGAACTGCTCTATCGCTATCTGTTGATTCAGGCTTATCGGGTCGGCGATCTGGGGCTGGTCTATCCGATGATGCGCGGACTGTCGCCGCTGGTGGTGCTGGCGCTGACCCTGATCTTCGCCGGGGAAGTGCTGACCACCCAGCAGATTTTCGGGATCATGTTGATCCCGCTGGGCATGGCTTGCCTGCTCTGGCAGGGCGGCGGCGGGAAACACTTGCCGTGGTCGATGCTGCCGGTGGTGGCGCTGATCGGCTTGTGCATCGGTTGCTACACCTACATCGACGGCCAGGCGTTGCGACGCTGGTCGCATCCGCTGGATTATCTGGTCTGGGTCACGCTGCTCAGTGCCTGGCCTTTCCCGTTGCTGGCGTGGGTGGCCAAGCGTCCGGCGTTCAAGCTGTTCTGGCGCGAGCAATGGAAGCTGGGTCTGGCGGTCGGGTTCTGCGTGTTGTTCAGCTACGCTCTGGTGCTGTGGGCGATGCAGTTGGGCTCGATTGCCGAAGCGGCGGCGTTGCGTGAAATCAGCGTGATCCTGGTGGTGCTGTTCGGCATGCGTTACCTGAAAGAACCTTTCGGCCGGCCGCGGCTCTTAGCCTGTGGGCTGGTGCTGATCGGCATGCTGGTGATGAAGTTCTGACCCGCCAACACTCTAAAAACTGAAGAAGGACGGCGTTATGACGGTGGCTCTGTGGTGCGTTTTGATTGCGATTTTTCTGCCGTATCTGTGCACGGGCGTGGCCAAGGCTGTCGGTGGGTATCGGCTGAGCGACAATCACGATCCCCGGGATTTTCTCGAAAGCCTGAACGGCGTGGCGCGGCGTGCCCATGCGGCGCAACTGAACAGCTTTGAAGTGACGCCGGCGTTTGCGGCAGCGGTGATCGTTGCGCACCTGGTGGGCACGGCAGAACTGGTGACGGTCAATGTGCTGGCGGTGCTGTTTATCACCAGTCGCCTGCTTTACATCATTTGCTATCTGGCGGACTGGGCGATTCTGCGGTCGCTGGTGTGGTTTGTCGGGATGGGGCTGATTGCCAGTTTCTTCTTCGTTTCGGTCTGATTATTGAGTGCTGCCACTGGCCTCATCGCGAGCAGGCTCGCTCCCGCACTTGAGTGCATTTCCCTGTGGGAGCGAGCCTGCTCGCGATGGCGGTCTGACCGCCGAAGTCGTGGTCAGAGTTTATCTTCAACCTGTGGCACTTGCGGCAACGCCGCACCTTTCGGCCAGAGCATCCAGATCTGCCCTTGCTGCTTCATGTCGCCGGCCAGTTGCCCGGCAGCTTCGCCGGTGCCCCAGAACAGATCCGCACGAACCTCACCGGCAATCGCGCCGCCGGTGTCTTGCGCAGCGACTGGGCGTACCAGTGCCGTGCCGTCCGGGCGGGTGGTCGACAGCCACAACAGGCTGCCCAGTGGAATCACCTTGCGATCCACCGCAGCGCTGTAACCGGCGGTCAGCGGCACATTCAGCGAGCCGCGCGGGCCTTCGTTGCTGTCCGGGTTGCGGGTGAAGAACACGTAGCTCGGATTGCTCGCCAGCAGTTCCGGAATGCGCGACGGGTTGGCCTTGGCCCAGTTGCTGATCGCGCCCATGGTCACTTCTTCTTTTTTCAGCTCGCCCTGTTCCACCAGCCAGCGGCCGATCGGCCGGTACGGATGACCATTCTGGTCGGCGTAGGCGATGCGCAGTTGGCGACCGTCATCGGTCTGGATCCGCCCCGAACCCTGAATCTGCAGGAATTGCAGGTTCATCGGATCGGTCAGCCAGGCCACGACCGGCGCCTTGACGCCCTGGCTCTCGATGGTCGCCGCATCGTCGTAAGGCTTGAGTACGCGACCTTCGAGGCGTCCGCGCAGGCGCTTGCCTTTCAGTTCCGGGTAAATGCTGTCCAGCGAGACAATGATCATGTCTTCGGGCACGCCGTACACCGGCACGTTGGCGGTGGCGGTTTGCGTCAGGCTGCCGGGATAGACCGGTTCGTAGTAGCCGGTGATCAGGCCGTTGGGGTTGTCGTTCTCGGCGCGCAGGCCGAAGACGTCGAGGTTCTGCTTGAGGAATGTGCGAATCTCGCCGGCGCTTTGCGGCACGTTGGCGGCTGCCGCACAGGTCGCGCCCCAGACCGGGTCAGCTTTGAGCCGAGTGCAGGCGGTGCGCCACGAACCGAAACCGGCCACCAGATCGCTATCGGATACTGCCGGCAGGGCTTCCCAGGTAGCGCTGGAGTACGTGGCCAGGGCGTGGGTTTTCGGCTTGGCGCTGTCGCCACCGGTGCAGCCGGCGAGGATCGCCAGCAGCGGGAGGGTGGCGATGAGCGGATGACGCCAGGCCTTGAAACGGCTGTTCATGGAGAATTTCCTGTGCCGGTTGCAGAAGTGCTCCATGCGCTCAAGCAACCCTTATTGTTAATAGGGCTATTGGTGTTTGGCGGTGACCCGAGGATACTGGCCGCCGATTTCCGTGACCTGAAGCCACCATGACTCTTAAAAGAATTTCTGTTGTATTGCTGGCCTGTCTGACCTTGTCCGCCTGTGGCGGTGTCGACCCGAATTCCCCGCTGGGTCAGCGCAAGGCGATCTTCAAGCAGATGCTCAAGACCGGCGAAGACCTGGGCGGCATGCTGCGCGGACGCATCGCCTTCGACGGGCCGAAATTTGCGGAAGGTGCGGTCAAGCTCGATGCGTTGTCCCATGAGCCGTGGAAACATTTCCCGCAGGTGCGCGAAGAAGATCACACCAGCGCCAAGGACGATGTCTGGCAGAAACAGGCCCGCTTCCAGGAAATGGCCCGGACCCTCGAAGCGGCCACCGGTGAACTGGTGATCGCCAGCAAGGTTCAACCTTACAAGGCCAGCAACCTGGGGCCGGCGGTGCAGAAAGTCGAAGATGCCTGCAGTGCCTGCCATAAAGAGTTTCGCGACCACTGATGTTCAAGGGATCACGGCTTTTGGCCGTGATCCTTGGTTTGCTTACTTGTCGAGTTCGTCCAGCGCGTCCTGCAATTCCTTGCGCGATTCGGCGAGCTTGTTCTTGCGCTTGTCGATCTTCTCCGGATCTCCCTTCTTCATGGCTTTGTCCAGATCGGCCTGACGCTTGCTCACTTCGTGCTTGGCATCGAGCACCTTGTTTTCGCGTTCTTTCTTCAGGCCGGCGTCGGTGCAGTGTTCGGTGACTTCGCGCAGGGCGGTTTCGAGGCCGGCCTGCTGGTCGGCGTTGCCGCGGGACTTGGCCTGTTCGATCTGATTGATGATGCCCTGCTTCTTGGCGGCACAACCGGTCAGGCCCGGCGCGTCTTCGTCGGCCATCACGGGGGCGGCGAGGACTGCGCAGAATGACAGCAGGGCGAGCGGTGCGAGAAATTTCATAAAAGCTCCATGTGCAAAGGCAATCGGTCGGTGAAGCACTGCGCTGTTGGAGCGCTCCGGCGGACGTTGGGTTCCCGGCGGGCCGGGGATTGCGTGTTCAGAAGCCGTCGACGCCGGCGGCTTGCAAGGTTTCACTCAGGGCCAGTACCTGCGGGTCGCGAAAAAAGGCGCTCAATTGCGCCGCGCGGCCCGGGCCGATTCCGGCTTCTGCCTGCCATTGTTCGGTATTGCGTTGTGCCAGCGCCTGCCATGAATCGGCGAGTGTTGCCTGACCGGTCGGTGGCAATCCCAGGGCTTTGAGCCACTGTAGGAACGGTCGTTGGCGGGCGCCGTGAAAACTGTGTAGCAGGCGAGCACTGCTGCGCTCGCCGAGACCGGCAATGTTAGCAAGCTCCGGCCCGTCGAGGGTCAACCAATCCAACAGGCTGTTCAGGCGGCCTGTTTCCAGAAGTTTCTCCCAGGTGCCGCGACCGACATGGGGCAGGGCCAGTCCCTGCTTGCCGCTGAGCCAGGTCAGGCGCGCGAGGAACTGGCTTTCGCAGCCCGGCGTCGGTTGCCAGCAGCTCAGGGCGTGAAAGTCGCTGGCGAGCGGAACGGTCAGATCGGCGCGTTCGGTGCTGCGAAGCACCACGCTGTCCAGGCGCGGGATCGTCAGCCCGGCCAGGCTGATTGCCACCTGATCGCCGGGGCGAATGTCCAGTTTCTGCCAACGCCTGAGCGAACTGACGCTGACCCGTTTGATCTGTCGGTCATCGAGCATCACTGGCGACAGTTCGAGCACCGGCGTAATGCGCCCGGTGCGGCCGATCTTGAAGTTCACCTTGCGCACATCGGCCAGCGCCTGGGCGAAAGGGTACTTCCAGGCGACAGCCCAGTAGGGCGGGGGAGCCTGCCAGCGTTCGGCGGGCGGTCGCAGGCTCTGACGCAGAACCACCCCGTCCGTAGCGAACGGCAATGGCGAGCGATACCAGTGATCGCGCCAGTGTTGCGCGTCGTTCAGGCTGGCGACGGCCTGGGTGTAGGGCTCCGTGGTAGGGAAACCGAATTGCGCCAGGGCGACGATTCGCTCCGGCAAGTCCTTCGGCCCTTGCGGCCAGTCCCAGACAAACAGCCCGATGCCGGCGGCGTGTTCCGCGTCCAGATCCTTGCGCCCCAGCAGCCCGGCCACGGTGGCGCGAGCGTTGGCGCTGCCAGCACGTGCCTGCGTATGTCCGTTCAAGCGCCAGTAGAGTTCGCCTTGCACAAGCAGATCTGCCGATGGCGTCAGCTGTTGCGGAATGGCTCCGATCTTTTTTGCCGACGCGGTCCAGTCCTGCCCGCGAACACCATCCCCGCGACTGATCGCCTGATGCAGTCGGCCATCGCGATAGATCAAGGTCACCGCTACGCCATCGACCTTGGGTTGTACCCAGACGTTTTGGCGGTCGCGCAGCCAGGTGGCGATGTCCGCTGCGTCGTGAAGCTTGTCCAGACCGGTGTGAGCGACAGGGTGCGCAACCGGGCCTGATGCGGAGCGCACCGGGTCGCGCGGTGACGGAAGTTTGAAACACCGGCGCCATTCGTTCAGGCGCAAGCGGGACTGATCGTAGAGTTCATCGGCGATCACCGAGCGGCCTTCGCGATGATAGGCGTCGTCCCAGCGATCGATCTGTTGTTGCAGGGCGGCGACTTCGCTCGATGCCCGGGCGGCGCCCCAGTCGGGACAATCGTCAGCGAAGGCGTTGAGGTGGAAGACCGGCAGGAAAAACAACAACAGGCGCAGTGTGGCAAGCATCGTGAGCGTCCTTGCTCAGAGAGATGCTTGAAGGCTAGGCGAGGAATTGTTGTTGAGAGCGGTGGGTGTTTTGCGAGCTGTTTCCGATGCGGATGTGATGTCGCTGATTCGGGCCTCATCGCGAGCAAGCTCGCTCCCACGGAGTACGAATGAAAAAGCCCCGCACGGCGAACCGTGCGGGGCTTTTTGTACCGCCAGGAAAATTACAGGCCGGCAGCGGAACGCAGAGCGTCGGCGCGGTCGGTTTTTTCCCAGGTGAACGTGGAGAAGGTGTCTTCGCCAACAGTCTTGGTCTGCGGAGCACGGCCGAAGTGGCCGTAGGCTGCGGTTTCCTGGTACATCGGGTGCAGCAGGTCGAGCATGGTGGTGATCGCGTATGGACGCAGGTCGAACACTTCGCGAACCAGTTTGATGATCTTGTCATCGCTGATCTTGCCGGTGCCGAAGGTGTTCAGCGAGATCGAGGTAGGCTGGGCCACACCGATCGCGTAGGAAACCTGAATCTCGCAACGCTCGGCCAGGCCGGCAGCCACGATGTTCTTGGCAACATAACGGCCAGCGTAGGCAGCCGAACGGTCAACCTTGGATGGATCTTTACCGGAGAACGCGCCGCCGCCGTGACGGGCCATGCCGCCGTAGCTGTCGACGATGATCTTGCGACCGGTCAGACCGCAGTCACCTACCGGGCCGCCAATGATGAACTGGCCGGTCGGGTTGATGTGGAACTGGGTGTCCTTGCTCAGCAGTTCGGCAGGCAGCACGTGCTTGACGATCAGCTCCATCACGCCTTCGCGCAGGTCGTTGTACGACACTTCAGGGTTGTGCTGGGTCGACAGAACCACGGCGTCGATACCGACAACCTTGCCGCCTTCGTAACGGCAGGTCACTTGCGACTTGGCGTCCGGACGCAGCCAAGGCAGCAGACCCGATTTACGGGCTTCGGCCTGACGCTGCACCAGTTGGTGCGAGAAGGTGATCGGTGCTGGCATCAGCACGTCGGTTTCGTTGCTGGCGTAGCCGAACATCAGGCCCTGGTCGCCGGCGCCCTGATCTTCAGGCTTGGCACGGTCAACACCCTGGTTGATGTCAGGGGACTGCTTGCCGATGATGTTCATCACGCCGCAGGTTGCGCCGTCGAAGCCAACGTCGGAGCTGGTGTAGCCGATGTCGCAAATCACGTCACGAACGATCTGCTCCAGGTCGACCCAGGCGCTGGTGGTCACTTCACCGGCAACGATGGCCACGCCAGTCTTGACCAGGGTTTCCACCGCAACGCGTGCGTGCTTGTCCTGGGCGATGATGGCGTCCAGCACTGCATCGGAAATCTGGTCGGCGATTTTGTCCGGATGTCCTTCAGACACGGACTCGGAGGTGAAGAGGGAGTATTCGCTCATCTCGATGTTTTCCTGAATTTACCGATGGTGAGTGTCGCCAGCCGGTCGCTGAAAATGGCGGACCTGAATCTGGAAACCATTACGTAAGCCTACATAGAGGCTTTCCCCGGGAACGAGTCCCGCAGCGGTGGCCCAACGGGCCAGATCGTCCTGTTCAAACCCCAACCACAGATCACCGCAGGCCTCCCTGGCCCAACTCTGGTTGTGGCTACATAACTCTGTCACGAGCAGGCTACCGCCCGGTTGCAGCAGGCTGGCCATGTGCTTGAGCGCTTCGGCCGGCGCGGCGAAATGGTGCAACACCATGTTCAACACCACGCAATCGGCCTGAAGGCTCACGCCATTCAATGCATCGGCCAATTGCAGGCTGACGTTAGTCAGCTTTTCACGTTCACATACCTGGCGGGCCAGTTCGAGCATCGCCGCGCTGTTGTCCAGTGCGGTTACGGTGCCGAAGCGACGCGCCAGTTCCGGCAGGAAAGCTCCATCGCCGGGGCCGACTTCAATGGCCGTGGCAGCGCCATTGAAATTCAGTTTGTCGAGCAGGGCCAGCACGCTTTCACGGTACTGCGGCAGGCCGGCAATCAAATCCTGCTGGGCGCGGAATTTCTCCGCGACCCGGGCGAAAAAGTCCTGGCTGTTGGCCGCGCGTTGCCCGTGAACCTGTGCGATCCGGGATTCAACGTCGGCTGGCAGCGCCAGATTGTCGACTTCTTCTAACAATGCAGCGTGCAACTTGCCGCCCAGCAACTCGGTGTGTGGCAGGGCGCGGCGATAGAAAACCGCATTGCCTTCTCGGCGAGTCGCCACCAGATCCGCCTGCGCCAGCACTTTAAGGTGATGGCTCATGCCGGACTGGCCGATATCGAAAATCTGCGCCAGTTCCAGAACGCCGAACGAGTCATTGGCCAGGGCGCGCAATACATTCAGCCGCAGCGGATCGCCGCCAGCCTTGCACAGGGCCGCCAGCTCGTCGCAATCGTCATGGCGAATGGAAGGCACGCGTAAGTTCATAGGGCTGGCAGTCTAGTGACGGGTGGAATCCATCGCAAGGTCTATATCAAAAAGTTTTGATATTGCTCGATGGATGGCGCATTCGATTGCACTTCTCATCGCCCTGTTAGCTCTACAAACGAACAGCGGAAAGGTTTCACCAACCGAAACCGATGTTATCCATTGGAAAAACGCCTCCGGATGACTATCTGTCATTGCCCCGAGGCGTCTTGGTGAGGGAAAATGCTCGCCTTTTTTCCGTATTGATTTAACAAACCCCAGGAGATCAGCGATGCCTAGCCGTCGTGAGCGTGCCAACGCCATTCGTGCCCTCAGCATGGATGCCGTGCAAAAAGCCAACAGCGGCCATCCCGGTGCACCTATGGGTATGGCAGATATCGCCGAAGTGCTTTGGCGCGACTACCTCAAGCACAACCCGAGCAATCCATCGTTCGCCGACCGTGACCGCTTCGTGCTGTCCAACGGCCACGGCTCGATGTTGATCTACTCGCTGCTGCACCTGACCGGCTACGACCTGTCGATCGACGACCTGAAGCAGTTCCGCCAATTGCACAGCCGCACCCCGGGCCACCCGGAATTCGGTTACACCCCGGGCGTTGAAACCACCACCGGCCCGCTGGGTCAGGGTCTGGCCAACGCCGTGGGCTTCGCCCTGGCAGAAAAAGTACTGGGCGCGCAGTTCAACCGTCCTGGCCACAACATCGTCGACCACCACACCTACGTGTTCCTGGGTGATGGCTGCATGATGGAAGGCATTTCCCACGAAGTCGCTTCCCTGGCCGGCACTCTGGGCCTGGGCAAGCTGATCGCCTTCTACGATGACAACGGCATCTCCATCGACGGCGAAGTCGAAGGCTGGTTCACCGATGACACGCCGAAGCGTTTCGAATCGTACAACTGGCAAGTGATCCGCAACGTCGACGGTCACGACCCGGAGGAGATCAAGACCGCCATCGAGACCGCTCGCAAGAGCCCGCTGCCGACCCTGATCTGCTGCAAGACCACCATCGGTTTCGGTTCGCCGAACAAGCAAGGCAAGGAAGATTGCCACGGCGCCCCGCTGGGTGACGCGGAAATCGCCCTGACCCGTCAGGCGCTGAACTGGAACCACGGCCCGTTCGAAATCCCGGCCGACATTTATGCCGAGTGGGATGCCAAGGAAAAAGGCCGCGCCGCCGAAGCCGAGTGGGACCAGCGTTTTGCTGCCTACTCCGCCGCGTTCCCGACCGAAGCCAACGAGCTGATCCGTCGCCTGAGCGGCGAGCTGCCGGCCGACTTCTCCGAGAAGGCCGATGCCTACATCGCCGAAGTTGCGGCCAAGGGCGAAACCATCGCCAGCCGTAAAGCCAGCCAGAACGCCCTGAACGCGTTCGGCCCGCTGCTGCCGGAAGTGCTGGGTGGTTCGGCTGACCTGGCCGGTTCCAACCTGACCCTGTGGAAAGGCTGCAAAGGCGTCAGCGCCGAAGACGCCAGCGGCAACTACATGTACTACGGCGTGCGCGAGTTCGGCATGACCGCCATCATGAATGGCGTTGCCCTGCACGGTGGTCTGGTGCCTTACGGCGCGACCTTCCTGATGTTCATGGAATACGCCCGCAACGCCGTGCGCATGTCCGCTCTGATGAAGCAGCGCGTGATCCACGTCTACACCCACGACTCCATCGGTCTGGGCGAAGACGGCCCGACGCACCAGCCGATCGAGCAACTGACCAGCCTGCGCAGCACGCCGAACCTCGACACCTGGCGTCCAGCCGATGCCGTTGAATCGGCAGTGGCGTGGAAAAACGCTCTGGAGCGCAAGGATGGTCCTTCCGCGCTGATCTTCTCGCGTCAGAATCTGCAGCACCAGACCCGTGATGCCGGCCAGATCGCCGACATCCGTCGTGGTGGTTACGTGCTGAAGGACTGCGCAGGCGAGCCTGAGCTGATCCTGATCGCTACCGGTTCGGAAGTCGGTCTGGCCGTTCAGGCCTACGACAAACTGACCGAGCAGGGCCGCAAGGTGCGCGTGGTTTCCATGCCATGCACCAGCGCGTTCGACGCTCAGGACGCCAGCTACAAGCAATCGGTCCTGCCGTTGCAGGTTGGCGCGCGTATCGCGATCGAAGCGGCCCACGCCGACTTCTGGTTCAAGTACGTGGGTCTGGAAGGTCGCGTGATCGGCATGACCACCTACGGCGAATCGGCTCCGGCTTCGGCACTTTTCGAAGAGTTCGGCTTCACCCTGGAAAACATCCTGGGTCAGGCTGAAGAGCTGCTGGAAGACTGATCCAGAAAAGGTGTCGCCTGAACTGACGCCTTCGCGAGCAAGCTCGCTCCCACAATGTTTTAGGTTGATCACACATTTGTGTACACCAAAGAACCTGTGGGAGCGAGCTTGCTCGCGATAGCGATGGTTCAGGCGCCATCGCATCAACGGATACGCCACGGTAATCGAGAACCCCATGCCTCAACCGCGTCCCTACAAAGTTGCACTCAACGGCTACGGCCGGATTGGTCGTTGCGTCTTGCGTGCGTTGTTCGAGCGAGGCGAGAAGGCCGGGTTTGAGATTGTCGCGATCAACGATCTGGCCGACATGGCCAGCATCGAATACCTGACACGCTTCGACTCCACCCACGGCCGGTTCCCGGGCGAAGTGAAGGTCGACGGCGATTGTCTGCATATTAATGGCGACTGCGTGAAGGTCCTGCGCAGTGCCACTCCCGAAGGCATCGATTGGGCGTCGCTGGGCGTCGATCTGGTGCTCGAATGCTCCGGCGCCTACCACACCCGCGCAGACGGCCAGCGTTTTCTCGACGCCGGCGCGCCGCGTGTGCTGTTTTCGCAGCCGATGGCCAGCGAGGCGGATGTCGACGCCACCATCGTCTACGGCGTCAATCAGGATTGCCTGACCGGCGACGAACTGCTGGTGTCCAACGCCTCCTGCACTACCAACTGCGGCGTGCCGCTGTTGCGGCTGTTGGATCAGGCGGTCGGCCTGGATTACGTGTCGATCACCACGATTCACTCGGCGATGAACGATCAGCCGGTGATCGACGCCTATCACCACGAAGACCTGCGCCGCACCCGTTCGGCGTTCCAGTCGGTGATCCCGGTGTCCACCGGTCTGGCGCGTGGCATCGAGCGTCTGCTGCCGGAACTTGCCGGGCGAATTCAGGCCAAAGCCGTACGCGTGCCGACGGTCAACGTGTCCTGCCTCGACATCACGATGCAGACCGCCAGCGACACCGACGCCGGCGAGGTCAACCGGATCCTGCGCGACGCCGCCACCAGCGGCCCGCTCAAAGGTTTGTTGGCCTACACCGAGCTTCCCCATGCTAGCTGTGATTTTAATCATGACCCACATTCGGCCATCGTCGATGCCAGTCAGACCCGCGTTTCCGGCCCACGGCTGGTGAACATCCTGGCCTGGTTCGACAACGAATGGGGTTTTGCCAACCGAATGCTGGATGTTGCAGAACACTATCTGCAAACAGCGACTTCAAAAAAACCGTAGGAAGTGCGACCCATGACCGTGTTGAAGATGTCCGACCTCGATCTGCAAGGTAAGCGCGTATTGATCCGCGAAGACCTCAACGTCCCAGTCAAGGACGGTGTTGTCACCAGCGATGCGCGTATCCTGGCTTCGCTGCCGACCATCAAGCTGGCCCTGGAAAAAGGCGCGGCCGTGATGGTCTGCTCGCACCTGGGCCGTCCGACCGAAGGCGAATTCTCTGCCGAGAACAGCCTCAAGCCTGTCGCTGACTACCTGAGCAAGGCCCTGGGCCGCGAAGTGCCGCTGGTGGCCGATTACCTGGGCGGCGTTGACGTCAAGGCCGGCGACATCGTGCTGTTCGAAAACGTGCGCTTCAACAAGGGCGAGAAAAAGAACGCCGACGAGCTGGCCCAGCAATACGCCGCCCTGTGCGACGTGTTCGTGATGGACGCTTTCGGCACCGCTCACCGCGCCGAAGGTTCGACGCATGGTGTTGCCAAGTTCGCCAAAGTCGCCGCTGCCGGCCCGCTGCTGGCCGCTGAACTCGACGCACTGGGCAAAGCCCTGGGCGCACCGGCCAAGCCGATGGCGGCCATCGTTGCCGGTTCCAAGGTCTCGACCAAACTCGACGTACTGAACAGCCTGAGCCAGATCTGCGATCAACTGATCGTCGGCGGCGGCATCGCCAACACCTTCCTGGCTGCGGCCGGTCACCCGGTCGGCAAGTCGCTGTACGAGCCGGACCTGCTGGACACCGCTCGCGCCATCGCCGCCAAGGTCAGCGTGCCGCTGCCGGTCGACGTGGTGGTTGCCAAGGAATTCGCCGAGAGCGCCGAAGCGACCGTGAAACTGATCGCTGACGTCGCTGCCGACGACATGATCCTCGACATCGGCCCGCAAACCGCGGCCAACTTCGCCGAACTGCTGAAGTCGTCGAAAACCATCCTGTGGAACGGCCCGGTCGGCGTGTTCGAATTCGACCAGTTCGGCAACGGCACCAAAGTGCTGGCCGAAGCCATCGCCGAAAGCGCGGCGTTCTCGATTGCCGGCGGTGGCGACACCCTGGCGGCCATCGATAAATATGGCGTGGCGGAAAAGATCTCCTACATTTCCACCGGCGGTGGCGCGTTCCTCGAATTCGTCGAAGGCAAGGTGCTGCCGGCCGTTGAAGTCCTGGAAAGCCGGGCCAAGGCCTGAGGCCGCCCGATTGGCCAGGCAAAGGAGTGTTCAGATGGTCAAGTCGTTAGCGCTGTTGCTGCTGACCGGTACGCTGGCAGCCTGCGGGAGTAACCCGAAGGCCGAGCCGACACCGGCACCCGGCGAGGCACAGAAAGGCTGCTACCAGGCCGACTGGCAGGCCGAAACCAACCCGGTGCTGAACAAGCGCTCGGGCCCGGACGGTCTGGACAAATACGAGACGCAAACCCCGGCCAAGGAACATGGTTGTCCTTGACCGGTCTGACTCTTTACTCAAGTCCGGCGGCGTGCGCTGCCGGTCGAGGAACACGGATGAAAGGCTTGATCGCCGTTGCGGCACTGGGATTGTTGGGTGGTTGTGCGCAGTGGAACCCGTTCCAGTCGTCCGCCCCTGTGGATAACTGGACCACCTGGACCTGCGACAGCCAGGCCAAGGTGCTGTGGCGCTTCACTGATGCCGCCCGCAAGGAAGTCGATGTGCGCCTGGGCGGCGGCGATCAGGTCTATCGCCTGAAAGAAGAGCCGGGCGCCTCGGGCGCGCTGTACAGCGACGACATGCTGGCGTTTCACATCAAAGGTGAGGAAGGCCTGGTTTACTGGGTCGCCACCAATGATTTGATCGGCCGGGGCTGCAAAGCGCAGTAATTGAAACACCACGGACCCAGTGTGGGAGCGAGCCTGCTCGCGATAGCGGTGTAACAGTCACTGCATGGTTGACTGCAAGAATGCTATCGCGAGCAGGCTCGCTCCCACAGGGGCCGGGCAGAATCAAGAATCGAGTAATACCGAATCACCGGACCGGGGCCGACCCCCGATCTGCAATCACTTGAATAGCCGCCGCCGCTCCGGCAGGCTGGCACGATTAACGACCCAAACCGGGAGAGAGACACACAATGGCACTTATCAGCATGCGCCAGATGCTGGACCACGCAGCCGAGTTCGGCTACGGCGTTCCAGCCTTCAACGTCAACAACCTTGAGCAGATGCGCGCCATCATGGAAGCCGCTGACAAGACTGACTCCCCGGTGATCGTTCAGGCTTCGGCCGGTGCCCGCAAATACGCCGGCGCCCCGTTCCTGCGTCACCTGATACTGGCGGCAATCGAAGAATTCCCGCACATTCCGGTGTGCATGCACCAGGACCACGGCACCAGCCCTGACGTCTGCCAGCGTTCCATCCAGCTGGGCTTCAGCTCGGTGATGATGGACGGCTCCCTCGGCGAAGACGGCAAGACGCCGACCGACTACGAATACAACGTTCGCGTGACCCAACAAACCGTTGCCATGGCTCACGCCTGCGGCGTTTCGGTAGAAGGCGAGCTGGGCTGCCTGGGTTCGCTGGAAACCGGCATGGCCGGTGAAGAAGACGGAATCGGCGCCGAAGGCGTTCTGGATCACAGCCAGATGCTGACCGACCCGGAAGAAGCCGCTGACTTCGTCAAGAAGACTCAGGTTGATGCCCTGGCCATCGCCATCGGCACCAGCCACGGCGCCTACAAGTTCACCAAGCCACCTACCGGCGACGTGCTGGCGATCGACCGCATCAAGGAAATCCACAAGCGCATCCCGAACACCCACCTGGTGATGCACGGTTCCTCGTCGGTTCCACAAGAGTGGCTGGCGATCATCAACCAGTACGGCGGCGACATCAAAGAAACCTACGGCGTACCGGTTGAAGAAATCGTCGAAGGCATCAAGCACGGCGTGCGCAAGGTCAACATCGACACCGACCTGCGTCTGGCATCCACCGGCGCCATGCGTCGCCTGATGGCCACCAACCCGAGCGAATTCGACCCGCGTAAATTCTTCGGCGAAACCGTCAAGGCGATGCGCGATGTATGTATCGCTCGTTACGAAGCTTTCGGTACTGCCGGCAACGCTTCGAAGATCAAGCCGATTTCGCTGGAAAGCATGTATCAGCGTTATCTGAAGGGTGAGTTGAACGCCAAGGTCAATTGAGACTGGGTGTTGAGCTGATTTGAAAGAAACCCGCCGCGAGGCGGGTTTTTTTTGCCATGATTTTTCATGGCGAACTCATATTCCTGCTGGGTGAAATGTCACCTATAGCGGATAAAATCCGGATCGGTTTAGCCAAAGTTCGATATGGGTGACATTTTTATGGTCTACACAGCATGTCAGTTTAGTTTGTAGGTTAGCGGTTAAATAATTCCGTCTCCCCGTTTGTTTTCTTGTGTTTTATTTAGTGAAGGTGATGTTGTATGTTCTACCTACATTCGGTCCTCCGCGATCGACGCGAACAGTGCCGTTCAAATTGGAGTAACTTCTGTCAGGTGAACTCATGCTGATAGTGAGTACGTTGTATTCCGGGGATCCTGCTTCTGCCTGAAGGTTAAAAGAAACTGCGGATTCATTCGATAAGTTTTGATAGGTGAAACTTCCTTTAACGGTAAAGGTAAGTCCGTAATAATCCATTGTGGCCTGTGGTATGTTGCCTGTTAGCGGGTCAGAAGCAATAATGCTGAGAGTGGCGTTATGGCTTTCGCCGGCATCATACACTCGCCCGTAATAGGTTCCGTTCGGATTGACTTGACCCATGACCTTTCTCCCTCATTTGTTCGTATGGAATGTTTAAATTTTAGGATGAATGGTTTTCCATCCTTCTTATTGTGCCGTTCACGATGTTAGTTTTTAACTCGAGCTGTGGCGCCTGTTAGAAGTGACAGTTTTTTATAGTTATTTGGAATAGGTCTTGGTTTTTTTTGATATTTGGATAAATGTGGCGAGAAAAGGCAGCGGGTTTGTTTGCTTTGAATATGAAAGATTCGGACGCAGATGCCCGGGGAAATGCTGAGAGTAATAAAAGGGGGCGACTCAATGAAGTCGCCCATTTTGCACTTATTACTTCGGCTCGACATGATCCAGCGCCTGATTCACCGCCAGTTCCCCCAGCATCACCAGTTGCGCAATGCCTATTGCGGTCTTGCGGTCGGCGGGGGCGAGGGAGGCGGCGAAGTTGTTGAACATTTCGCTGGCAATAAATAGATCCGTCCCCTTATCGTAAGGTCCCCTTATCGTCGCCTTATAGTATCGATCCTATCGACGTGGGCGAACAAAGCCTAGGGAAGCCAGAATCCGTAGAAAGAACGAGTGACCGCGTAAACCGTGCCTCCAATCGATATTTCTCCCCAGATTTCATAGCCAGGATCGTTTCCAAAACCATCCGTCCCAGTAACGTTATTTTGATACGGCAGGCTAAACATAGTTGCAGAGTTCGGGGAGGTGATCGTCACCGGAGGAAAGGTAATTGTTGGCGGTGGCGGGTTATAAGGTTGGCCATTAGGTAACATGACACGGTCTGCATATATTGTGAGGAGGCTGCCAGGAACGACGTTTGGTGTGGGTGGAAAAATGAAGCGTGTTCCCGAAGCCTTTTTATAGGGGCCGGGATTTCTTTGGAAAGCGGCTGTCAGAAGATTTCCGTTGACTCCCGGCGTTCCAGCGGGAAGAAACTCAGTAGATTGAAAAGATTGCGCAATGAAGAATGGAGGAGGGGTAGTGGGAGTTGCCATGACGTTTACCTTCCATGCTGTTGGGTTGTTTTTCTTGTGTGGATTTAATCAAAAACAACGAAGATGTTAAGGTTTTCTGGATATGTTGGGCCCGACTTAAGAGAATTAACAGTTCTAGCAAGCTGGTCTTGAGCAAAAAAGAATGCACGTTCGCTTTTAAAGAATATGTAGTCAGGTTCAAGCGCCATCGCGGATAAAAATATAAATCCGGAGTTTTGGGGTGGTTGGGATGGTTGGGGCGGTTTATCATTCGGGTTGTGTATTGAAAAATGTCCATTTTCATCTTTATAAAATTTGCTGATTATCATGGCGTTATCATAAAATCTCTCATCAAGATACACTTTTTTTATGTTTTCGATCTTCACTGTTTTTGTAGTGTTTGTAGGATGTAAAGTTATCCCTATAGTTTTTTGCTCCTCTTCAACAGACTTTATTTCGCCTTCCAGTAATTTAAGTATGTTGTTTTCTGATGCCACAATACTAATTTTGGCGCCAGGCATAAAAATGATTTTTGGCTGAATGTGTGAGTCACTCATTTTTTTCAATCTCCTCGAAGGGTGTTGCATGAGATTGGATTATTTTTTTGTTAACTGAAACTGTCAGAGTTGACAGTTTTTTATGATTTTTTGAATTGCGCGTTATTCAGTTCGGCAATATGAAAACAGGTTTGAGTGGGTGGCTTTTCACATTTGCTGATAAGAAATGGTTCAAGCAATGGGGTCAACCAAAGAACCCGCCATTGGCGGGTTCTTTGGTTTCTCGCTTGCAGATCAGTGATTACATTTTTGGCTCGACATGATTCAGCGCCTGATTCACCGCCAGTTCCCCCAGCATCACCAGTTGCGCGATGCCTATCGCGGTCTTGCGGTCGGCGGGGGGGAGGGAGGCGGCGAAGTTGTTGAGCATTTCGCTGGCGGAGCCGAGGGTTTCGCTGGCGTTGGCCAGCAGGGATTCGGTGTTGTAGGCGGGGTTGGCGAAGTACATGCGGTCGGGTTCGTTGACCGTGGCCATGATGCGGGCGCCGGGGCAGAGGTAGTGGTCGAGGGCGCGTTCGGCGGCTTCGTTGAGTTTTCGGGAATCGATTGATTCGTACGGGGAAGCCGGGTCTGTTTCCGGCGGATGAGGCGTCGATATAGTCATTTGCTCAAAACCTGATTGGAGTGCCCCCGCTCTGGCTACTAATCAAAGTGGAGGCAACTGTACGCAGGTTAGTAGACCGGGGTTTCGAGCAAGCCGGCGCACCCGAGGGTGCCCTGCGCACAGTCGCCATCAGGCGCAGGAATCGAAATTCCTGACTGATAGATGCTTGTGCACAAGCTCGAAGCCACGGGCTACTAAACCCGATCACTGCGAATCAGTGACCCGAATCAAGTTACCGATGGCCCTCCAGGCGCACAAGCCGGCGGATTCTGGCGTACCGGTAGGCAGCGACGCAAGCCGTTGTAGGCTTCGGGAAGTTGCGCCGGGCTGCTTTAAACATGACCGTTTAAACGTCAGCGCTGCTGCAGGCGCCATCGCTGGCAAGTCGAATCGTCGCACCGCAACTCCCACAAGTTATTTATCGTGATCGATATCCAGCTTGCTGAACGTCACCTGCCCACCTTCACTCGTGTATCCAGTGTTGTCCTGCACATACACGCCCGCCTTGAAATACAGCGGCTTGTTGCGCCACGTCGCGCTGATCTGTGAATCCCACTGATACCCGGCCGCACTCACGCCCAGCGCGCCGCCGGGGCTCAGGTGAATGAGGTAATTGAATTCGCGATTGAGTTTGATCCCGGTGGCGAGGGTGATGACGCGGCTTTCGTCCTGATCCGGATGGGTGCGCAGTTTGATCACCAGATTGCCGGTCTCTATTTTGTCCTTGTACTGGTACTCAAGCTTGAGCATCGGCTTCTGGCTTTCATAGGCGTGGATCTGGCCGATGACGATCTTGCCGGAGCTGGGAACCTTGTTGACCGAAAGGGTTGCGCGCAGCAGGTTGTCGGCGTCCGGGTAATACCAGTTGCGCAGGGTGCCGTTGCTGTAGGTTTCGCGCAGTTCGGTGCGGGGATAGATGGCGTTTTCGGTTTTCGAGCCGGTCACCGGGGACCAGAAGAACAGGGTGCCGGTGTCGGAATGGAAGTACTGATCCTTGAAGCCGTTCACCAGTTTGGAGGTTTCGACGGTGTAGGGCGGGCTGCCAACGGGAACGCTGAGGTTCCAGGTTGCGAGGTCGATCATGTCGGTTCTTCCACTCTCTTGCTGTTGCACGCACGTGCCAGAAGCTCTAGCCCGCGGTTCTTGGGGGCGGCCTTTATAAGCGTAGAGGGATTTTTTGTTAACGGCCGTTTGGCGGATGATTGACGTCAAAGTCCTGTCGAAATGCCATCTTCCGCGGTTTTCGCGGGCTGTAGAGGCGACCGTTAGTCGGCTATTTACCGGTTTGGTTAAATGATGGCCCGATGACAGCTACAGCTTTTTCAGATCCCGGACTAGAGTGAAGGCTCAGTGACTGTACGGTTTTCACGAGAAACCACCAGAGCCCGACACAAGATGTCCCGACAAGAGAAGCAGCATGGAATGCGCGCAACCCCTGCCAGGTGAAGGCAGCTCAGTCCTTTTGATCGTTGATGACTACCCTGAAAACCTGATCAGCATGCGCGCGTTGCTGCAGCGCCAGGACTGGCAGGTGATGACCGCTGCGTCCGGTTTCGAAGCCCTCAGCCTGTTGCTCGAACACGACGTCGATCTGGTGCTGCTGGATGTGCAGATGCCGGGCATGGACGGTTTCGAAGTCGCGCGGCTGATGCGCGGCAGTCAGCGCACGCGCCTGACCCCCATCATTTTCCTCACCGCCAACGAGCAGTCCCAGGACGCCGTGATCAAGGGCTACGCCAGCGGTGCGGTGGATTACCTGTTCAAACCGTTCGATCCGCAGATTCTCAAACCCAAAGTGCAGGCGTTGCTCGAGCACCAGCGCAATCGCCGGGCCTTGCAGCGCTTGAGTCAGGATCTGGAATCGGCGCGGGCCTTCAATGCGTCGGTGCTGGATAACGCGGCCGAAGGGATTCTGGTACTGGCCGAGGATGGTTTGATCCGCTTCGCCAATCCGGCGATTTCCCGGCTGCTCAATGCGCCAGTGAAGGAATTGGAAGGGCAGGAGTTTCTCGATTTCCTGCAGAAACCGCACATTCCGCTGTGGGCCGATTCCGAGTTTTATGCCAGTTACAAACGCGGCGAGACGTTGCGCTTACACGACGCGTTGCTGCGTACCGCGCCGGGGCAGCAAGTGCCAGTGGCTTTGTCCTGCGCGCCGTTGCCAAGTGAACAGCACGCGATGGTGGTGACGGTGCTGGACATGTCGGTGGTGCGCCATCTGCATCAGCAGCTGGAATTTCAGGCCGTCACCGACCCGCTGACCGGGCTGCTCAACCGCCGGGGTTTTTACCAGACTGTGGAAAACCTGCTGCTGCGCGGCGAGCGCACGGACAGCAGTTGGGTGTTGATGTACCTCGATCTCGACGGCTTTAAAAGGGTCAACGATTCCCTCGGCCATGATGCCGGGGACCGGGTGTTGCGCTGGGTCTCCGAACAACTGAAAGCCTGTCTGCGGCCATTCGACATTCTGGCGCGGATGGGCGGTGACGAGTTCACCGCGCTGCTGGATCTGGAATTCCCCGAACAAGCGGCGAAGATCGCCGAGAAGCTCATCGAGCGGGTGTCGATCTGTCAGCAGATCGAAGGCCTTGATATTGCTTTGGGTGCGAGCATCGGCATCGCCACCTACCCGGATTGCGGTAACAACCTCGACGGCTTGATGCGCGCCTCGGACATCGCCATGTACGAAGCCAAGCGTGCCGGGCGTCAGCAATATCGCTTCTACGATCATGAAATGAACGGCCGTGCGCGCTCACGGCTGATGCTGGAAGAGAGTGTGCGCAACGCCATCGAGAACCGCGATTTCAATCTGGTGTATCAGCCGCAAGTGGCGATTGGCGACGGTCGGGTTCGCGGTTTCGAGGCGTTGCTGCGCTGGCAGCATCCGAGTGTCGGTGATGTGCCGCCGGGGTTGTTCCTGCCGTTGCTGGAAGAGGCGACGCTGATCAGCCGGCTCGGCAGCTGGATCTATCATCGCAGCGCCGGGCAGCGTAAGGCCTGGGAGGCCGAGTTCTCCAGAGATCTGGTAATCGGCGTGAGCCTGAGCAACACCCAGTTCGGCATGCCGAATCTGGTGACCGAATTGCGTCAGGTACTGGAGCGCCATGGTTTGCAGCCGCACCAGATGGAAGTGGAAGTCACCGAAGAGGCGCTGACGATCAATCCGGACGAGACCCGCAAACAGCTGAAGCTGCTGCGCAATCTCGGGGTGCGGGTGGCGCTGGACGATTTCGGTTCCGGGTCCTGCTCGCTGTCGCATCTGCGCGATCTGGAACTGGACACCCTCAAACTCGATCGCCACCTGATCGCCCGATTGCCGGACTCGTCTCGCGATGCTTCGCTGGTGCGCACGGTCATCGACTTATGCAAGGAATACGGCTTGCTGGTGATTGCCGAAGGCGTGGAAACCGTCGAGCAATACCAGTGGCTGCAAGCCCATGGTTGCGAGTACGTGCAAGGTTTCCTGGTGGCGCGGCCGTTGGTCGCCGAGGACACCGCACGCTTTGCCGAGCCATTCGACTGGAGCGCGTTGGCCGGTTGAATTCGCTACACTGGCGGCCTTTTCATGACCCGTGCCGCCCCATGACTGCGTTGAAATACCTCCAGGCCTATCCCGCGCAATTGCAGGATCAGGTGCGCCAATTGATCGCCGACAACCGCCTCGGTGATTACCTGAGCCAACGCTATCCGGGCCGCCACGATGTGCAGAGCGACAAGGCGTTGTACGGTTATGCGCTGGACTTGAAGCAGGAATACCTGCGCAACGCCCCGGCCATCGACAAGGTCCTGTTCGACAACCGCCTCGACCTGACCCACCGCGCCCTCGGCCTGCACACCACGGTGTCGCGGGTGCAGGGCGGCAAGCTCAAGGCCAAGAAAGAGATTCGCATCGCTTCGCTGTTCAAGGAGGCCGCGCCTGAGTTTTTGAAGATGATCGTCGTGCATGAACTGGCGCACTTCAAGGAATCGGATCACAACAAGGCGTTCTATAAATTATGTGAGCACATGCTGCCGGGCTATCACCAGATCGAGTTCGATCTGCGGGTGTACCTGACGTGGCGGGACATGCAATAAGACATCAAACAACGGAGCGCATGCATGGACGTGAGCAAGACCAAGAGCAGTTTCTACCGGCGCTTGTACGTGGCGTACCTGATCGACAGCGGCCTGGCCAGCAGCGTGCCGGCGCTGACCGACGTTACCGGCATGCCCCGGCGCACGGCGCAGGACACGATTGCGGCGCTGGCGGATCTGGATATCGTTTGCGAGTTCGAACAGGAAGAGGGCGCGCGCAATCATGCGGGGCGCTACCGGATTCGCGAGTGGGGGGCGATTGATCGGGGGTGGATTGAGCGCAATTTGCGGCAGATCAAGGCTGTGCTTGAGTATCCCTGAGTCTTGTGGCGTCAGGGCTGACGCCTTCGCGAGCAAGCTCGCTCCCACATTGAAATGCGTTCCCCCTGTGGGAGCGAGCTTGCTCGCGAGGGCGTTCCGACGAAGAGACCTTCAGGACCGCCGCATCCCGATATGCGGAATGTCATCCTCCAGATATTCCTCACCCGCCACCACAAACCCGTACCGCCCGTAATACCCCTGCAAATGCGCCTGCGCCGACAGGTAGATCGGCACTTCAGGCCAACGCTTCTGCGCCTGTTTCAGCGCCTGTTCCATCATTTCATGCCCCAATCCCTTGCCACGCCCGGCCGGCGCGGTCAGCACGCGGCCGATCACAACGTCACCACCCTGGGATTCCGGGTCCAGCAGGCGTAGATACGCCACCAGCTGATCACCGTCCCAGCCCATCAAATGGCAGGTGTCGCCGTCCAGATCCTGACCGTCCGGATCCAGGTACGCGCAGCGCTGTTCGACCACGAACACTTCCGAGCGCAATTTCAAAATGGCGTACAGCTGCTCCAGTCCCAGATCGCTGTGATGTTTGCAGACCCACTCGATTGTCATCTTCCGATTCCTTGAACTACGTCGCCCGATACTAAGCGCAGCGCCGAAATATGTCTGTATGGCTGAGAAATCTGTGACAAAGGCCAAAATGCCATCATTCCAATATCGCGGCCCGCCGTACTTTGTGTAATCTGCTGGGAAGCGCTGTGCAATGGCTTCAATGAGCTAATGTTAGGGCCTGGGATTCGCCGGTAAGGGGCCTTGGGGTTTTGACTGAAAACACGCCGGGCGGCCCGCCCGCTAAGGATTTTCAAGCATGCCGCGATTGCATCGAGCCTTTGCTTTGATCGGATTGCTGTTGCTGGGTCAAAGCGCTGCAGCGGAGAAATTGCGTCTGGTATTCGACGTCTGGCCACCCTTTACCGATGACACACTGGTCAACGGTGGGCTGGCGACCGACATCGTCAGCACGGCCTTGGCCCGCGCCGGTTATGCCAGCGGTTACGAGCAGGTGCCGTGGGCGCGGGCGCTGCTGGGGGTTGGCGAAGGACGTTACGACGTGTTGGTGAACGCCTGGTACAACGACGAGCGCACGAAGCTCGGGCAGTTTTCTGCCGAGTACCTGCTCAATCGAGTGCGCTTTCTCAAACGCAAAGACGCGCCCATCGAATACAGCAACCTGCAGGAACTGCACACCTATCCGATTGCGGTAGTGCGCGGCTACGCCTATTCGGCGCCGTTCGATGCCGACACCGCATTGCAGAAAGTCCCCGTGCATAACTTCGCCATGGCCGTGCGCATGCTGGCGGCGGATCGGGTCAAGCTGACCCTGGAGGACGAATACGTCGCCCGCTATTACCTGGCCCGGGAGTCACCAAAAGTGCGCAACGCGGTGGAGTTTCTGCCCAAGCCGTTGAGCGAGAACAGCCTGCACATTCTGGTCAGCCTGAAGAACCCGCAACACGAGCAGATCGTTGCCGGATTCGACAAGGCGATTGCGTCGATGAAGGCCGATGGCAGCTATGACAAGTTGCTCAGGCAGCATGGAATGTAGTCTGAAAGATTTTTAGTGCACTAACTGGCCTCTTCGCGGGCAAGCCCGCTCCCACAAGTACAGCGGCAGTTCACATATTTTGTGTACCACACCGACACTGTGGGAGCGGGCTTGCCCGCGAAGAGGCCTGTCCGGCCACCTCAATCCTCGGCGGTATCCTTGATCAGATGCGCCGCCAGCGTGCGCAACGGGCCAAGCTGCCGGCAGATCAGTGCCAGTTGCGTCTGCACCAGTCGCTGGCCTTCGTCGATTTCGTCCGGCATCTGCTCAAGCTCGTTGGCCAGCGCTTCTTCCTCATCGCTCTGAATCGCAATCGGCTGTTTGCTCGCCAGACCTTGGGCGATCTCATCGATGCTTGCCGCCAGACTCACCCCGGCGCCGTCGATCAGGTGTTCGCGCACCTCGGCCGGCAGCTGGGTTTCCCGGTGTGCGCCAAGCCCTGACAGATAGCTGAGCAAGGTGTGCGACAGCACCAGGAAGCGGAAGCCCACGTCGGCTTCTTTGCGGAAATGTCCCGGCTCCATCAGCATGTTCGCCAACGTGGTCGACAGCGCCGCATCAGCGTTGTGCGCGTTGCGCCGGGCCAGGCGATAGGCGAGGTCGTCGCTCTTGCCGGCGGCGTATTGCTGCATGATCTGGCGCAGGTAAATGCTGTTGCAGGTGAGGGTGTTGGCCAACACTTTGTTCAGGCGCCGACCCTGCCAGTCCGGCAGGAACAGGAACACCGCAAGCCCCGCAATCAGGCTGCCGAGCAAAGTATCGAACAACCGTGGCACAAACAGCCCGTAGCCATCACCGACCTGGTTGAAGCAGAACAGCACCATGATCGTGATCGCGGCGGTCGCCACGGTGTAGCGGGTGGTGCGGTTGGTAAAGAACACCACGCCGGCGGCGATGGCGAAGCACGACTGCACCAGCGGGTTCGGGAACAGATCGAACAGCGCCCAGGCAATCGTCAGGCCGATGGCGGTGCCGAAAATTCGCTGACCGAGTTTGCGCCGCGTCGCGCCGTAGTTCGGCTGGCAGACGAACAGCGTGGTGAGGATGATCCAGTAGCCTTGCGACGGGTGAATCAGGTGCACCATGCCGTAGCCGATGCTCAACGCCAACGGCAAACGCAGGGCGTGGCGGAACAGCAGCGAGGTCGGTGTCAGCTGCGTGCGCAGGCGAATCCACACGTCCTTGAAATTGCGCGGTGAACGGTCGAGCAGGCTGCTGTCGGTGGCGTCGGCCAGGGCGTCGGGGTTGCTGGCGTCGCTGAGCAAACGGTCGAGGGTGCCGAGGTTGGCCGCCAGTGCGCGCAACGAACGGAGCAGTCCGCGCCAGGCCGGGTTGCTCTGGATGCGCAGGTGTTCGAGGGAAGCGTGCAAGTCGCTCAGGGCTTCGGCGAAACTCGCGTCGTAGATGAACGGCTGGCGCATCTGGATCGATTCGGCCAGCGCCCGGCAGGCTTTGCCTTGCTGGCGCAGCAGGCGCTGGCAGCGGAACAAGACATCGCTGTGGAAAAACGCATCGGCCAGGGCGTTGTAGGGATAGTGCGAAGAGCTGGCGCGTTCGTGAATGTCTTGCGCCAGGAAGTACAGCTTCAGGTAACGGCTGACTTTCGAGCCCGGACGACCGTTGCCGACCCGGTGCAGGATGATTTCCTTGGCGCTGTTCAGCGCTGCGACGACCCGGCCGTTTTGCTGCGCCAGTTCCAGTCGCCGCGCCTCCACGTCCATCTGACGGATCGGCTCGAACAGCGAAGATTTCAGCTTCAGGTAATAGCCCAGTTCACGGAACAGCCGCGCCAGACTTTGCTGCACCGGCTGATTGGAAAACATCGCCTGCCACAGCACTGACAGCAGGCCGTACCACGCGGCGCCGGCCACCAGCAGCATCGGCTCGTGCCAGAAATCCGTGACCGCGCCACCGCGCTGATCCACGCCGATCATGGTGTAGACGGAAAGAATCAGCGTCGCCGAAGCAATCGCGCCATAACGTTCGCCGAGCGCACCGAGCATGGTCAGGCCGAAGCTGGCCAGTGCCAAAGCGATGACGAATACGATGGGGTAGGGGAAGAGCAGTTCGACGGACAGCGCCGCAACGCTGAAACACACCAGCGTCACCGCCAATGCATTGAGGCGGCCCTGCCAACTGTCGTCGGTCTCGGCCAGGGCGCTGGCGATGATCCCGAGGAACAGCGGGATCAGCAGCCCCATTTCATCCTGATACCAGCACAGCGCCATGCTGCCGGTCAGGGCGATGAACACCCGCACGCTGTAGCTGAATTTATCCAGCGCCCACAGGCGCCGCAAAGACTGACGAAACGAGGTCGAGGACATGAAGTGCGAAGGCCTTCCGAGGCGATGCCGCTAAATTGAGCCAGTAATGACGCCGACGCAATGGCGCCGATCACATCTGACAGCAAAAAGTGTTCCCTACAGCTTCAGCGATAACAAATGTGGGAGCGAGCTTGCTCGCGAAAGCGGTATGTCATTCAACATATGTGTCGACTGACAGATTGCATTCGCGAGCAAGCTCGCTCCCACAGGGTTTTGTATATGGCTTTGGGTCAGACGTACTGCGCGGCTGCGTAGCCGGAAGCCCAGGCCCACTGGAAGTTGAATCCGCCCAGATGCCCGGTGACGTCGAGCACTTCGCCGACAAAGTACAGGCCCGGGCTTTTCAGCGATTCCATGGTCTTGGACGAGACTTCGCGGGTATCGACGCCACCGAGGGTGACTTCGGCGGTGCGGTAGCCTTCGGTCCCGGCCGGGACGACTTTCCAGCTGCCCAGCTTCTCGGCGATCTCCGCCAGTTCAGCATGGGTGTACTGCTTCATCGGTTTGGAGACGAACCAGTTGTCTGCCAGCAGGTTGGCCATCTTCTTGGTGAAGATTTCGCCGAGCAGGGTTTTCAGTTCGCTGTTCGGACGCTCGGCGGTTTGCTGTTGCAGCCAGCTCGCGGCGTCGTGATCGGGCAGCAGGTTGATCTCGACCGTGTCGCCCGGCTCCCAGAACGAGGAAATCTGCAGAATCGCCGGGCCGCTCAGACCACGGTGAGTGAACAGGATGTTCTCGCGAAAGCTCTGATCGTTGCAGCTGACCAGACAATCCACCGAGGTGCCGGACAGCTCGGTGCACAAATCCTTGAGCTGATCGGTGATGGTGAACGGCACCAGCCCGGCGCGGGTCGGCAGCAGGTCGTGGCCGAACTGTTTGGCGACCTGATAACCGAAACCGGTCGCGCCCAATGTCGGGATCGACAGGCCGCCAGTGGCGATCACCAGCGACTGGCACTGGATCTGCCCGAGTGTGGTGTCGAGCAGGTAACCGCCTTCAACCTTTTCGATGGTCTGGATCGAAGTGTCCAGGTGCAGGTTGACGCCGACCTGATCGCACTCGTCCAGCAGCATGCCGAGGATGTCGCTGGATTTGTTATCGCAGAACAGTTGGCCGAGCTTTTTCTCGTGATACGGCACGCCGTGCTTGGCGACCATGCCGATGAAGTCCCACTGGGTGTAGCGGGCCAGCGCGGATTTACAGAAGTGCGCATTCTGCGAGAGAAAATTGCTCGGTTCGGTGTACATGTTGGTGAAGTTGCAGCGCCCACCGCCGGACATCAGGATTTTCTTGCCGGCCTTGTTCGCGTGGTCGAGCAGCATCACCTGACGCCCGCGCCCGGCGGCGGTCAGTGCACACATCAACCCTGCGGCGCCAGCGCCAATGATCACGACTTCGGTAGAGCGCAAAACGGTGTCCTCACACAAAATTCAAATTCACCGGAAACCAATGTGGGAGCGAGCTTGCTCGCGATAGCGGTGTGTCAGTCACAAAGATATCAACTGACAGATTGCAATCGCGAGCAAGCTCGCTCCCACAGGGATCTACTTTGGATGGTAGACCGCTTACAAAACGCGAACGCGCAGCGAACGCCCCTTGATCTTGCCGTTGTTCAAACGCTGCAGCGCCTGCATGACCACGGTGCGTTCAACAGCTACATAGGACTGGAAGTCGAAGATCGCGATCTTGCCGACCTGGGCGCCCGGAATGCCGGCTTCACCGGTCAGTGCACCAAGAATGTCGCCCGGACGCACCTTGTCTTTACGGCCGCCAGCGATGCACAGCGTGCTCATCGGCGGTTGCAGCGGGGCACCGCCCTGGGATTTGAGGTTGTCCACCTGATCCCAGTTCAGCGGGGTTTTCTGCAATTGTTCGATGGCTTGCGCGCGGTGCGCTTCCGACGGCGCCACCAGGCTGACCGCAATGCCTTTCTCGCCGGCACGACCGGTACGGCCGACGCGGTGAATGTGGATTTCCGAGTCGCGGGCCAGTTCGACGTTGATCACCATGTCCAGCGAGTCGATGTCCAGACCACGGGCGGCGACGTCGGTGGCGACCAGCACCGAAGTGCTGCGGTTGGCGAACATTGCGAGTACCTGATCGCGGTCACGCTGTTCCAGATCGCCGTGCAGGCCGACGGCGGAAATGCCTTTGGAGGTCAGGTGGTCGACGGTTTCCTGCACTTGCTGCTTGGTGAAGCAGAAGGCCACGGTGGAGGCCGGACGGAAGTGATGCAGGACCTTGGTCACCGCACTCATGCGCTCTTCCGGGGAAATCTCGTAGAAGCGCTGCTCGATCTGAGTGTCGTCGTGGAACGCTTCGGCCTTGACCGTTTGCGGGTCACGCATGAACTTCGAAGCGAGTTGCTTGATGCCCACCGGGTAGGTCGCCGAGAACAGCAGGGTCTGACGACGGGACGGAGTCTGCTCGATGATGTCTTCGATGGCGTCGTAGAAACCCATGTCGAGCATGCGGTCGGCTTCGTCGAGGATCAGCGTGTTGAGGCCGTCGAGGACCAGCGAACCCTTGCGCAGGTGCTGCTGGATGCGGCCCGGGGTGCCGACGATGATGTGCGCGCCGTGCTCCAGCGAGGCGATCTGCGGACCGAACGACACGCCGCCGCACAGGGTCAGGACCTTGATGTTGTCTTCGGCGCGGGCCAGACGACGGATTTCCTTGGCGACCTGGTCAGCCAGCTCGCGGGTCGGGCAAATCACCAGTGCCTGGCAACCGAAGTAGCGCGGATTGATCGGGTTCAGCAGGCCGATGCCGAACGCGGCGGTCTTGCCGCTGCCGGTCTTGGCCTGGGCGATCAGGTCCATCCCCTTGAGGATCACCGGCAAGCTCTGCGCCTGGATCGGCGTCATCTGGGCATAACCGAGGGAGTCGAGGTTAGCCAGCATGGCAGCGGACAGCGGCAAAGTATTAAAAGCGGTGGCGATGGTGGTCACGGGACTGGCCTGCAAAACAAAATGTCGCGCAGTGTACCAGTCCAGTGGCCATTAGCCCTAAGACTCGATGTGTTCTTCCGGACGTCTGACGCGCCGTCCGTCATTCTTGGATAGCTGGGAGAAAATCGTCGCGGCCAGCATGGCCATGATCCCAACCGTCACGAACGTAAGCTGAAACGCCCCCAACACGGTCTCAACGCCGTCATTCCCGATCTCTGCCGTAAAGCCGCCGAGCAACGCCCCGGCGCATGCCACCCCGAGGCTCAGCGACAATTGCGCCACCACCGACAGCAAACTGTTGCCGCTGCTGGCGCTGGCGTCGTCGAGGTCGATCAGGGTCACGGTGTTCATCGCGGTGAATTGCAGCGAGTTGATCGCCCCGAGAATCGCCAGCAGGCACAGCAGCAGCCAGTACGGCGTCTGCTCGCTGACCAGGCCCATGCTTGCCAGCATGATCCCCAGAAACAGCGTGTTGCCGGTCAGCACGATGCGATAGCCCAGACGCTCGATCAGCGGGCGCGCGCCCCACTTGGCGACCATCGCGGCAGCCGCCAGCGGCAGCATGCTCATCCCGGCCTGGGACGGCGAATATCCCAACGCCACTTGCAGCAGCAACGGCACCAGGAACGGCAGGGCGCCGCTGCCCAGGCGCGCGAACAGGTTGCCGAGAATGCCGACCGCGAAGGTGCGGGTCTTGAACAGCGACGGCGCGAACAGCGGGTTTTCAATGTGCCCCGCGCGCAGCCAGTACGCCGCCAGACACGCCATGCCGCCGAACAGCAACAGCATCACCCGCAGGTGCGGCAGGTGCAGTTCGCCGAGGCCTTCCATGGCGATGGTGATCAGCACCATCGCCGCGCCGAACAGCAGGAAACCGAGGCTATCGAAACGTGTGCGCTCGGTGCCGCGCAGGTCGGGAATGAATTTCCACACTGCGTAGCAACCGATGACGCCGACCGGCAGGTTGATCAGGAAGATCCAGTGCCACGTCAGGTATTCCACCATCCAGCCGCCCATGGTCGGGCCGATCAGCGGGCCGAGCAGGCCGGGAATGGTGATGAAACCCATGATCCGCACCAGTTCCGAACGCGGGTAGGCGCGCAGCACCACAAGGCGCCCGACCGGCAGCATCAGCGCACCGCCGAGGCCCTGAATCACGCGCGCGCCAATCAGCATGCTCAGGCTGCTCGACAAGGCGCACAGCAGCGAGCCGAGGCTGAACAGCAGGATCGCGCCGAAGAAGATTTTCTTGGTGCCGAAGCGGTCGGCGATCCAGCCCGAGGCCGGAATCAACAGGGCCACGGTGAGCATGTAGGCGATGATCACGCCCTGCATGCGCAGAGGGTCTTCGGCAAGGTCCCTGGCCATGGCCGGCAGGGCGGTGTTGAGAATGGTCCCGTCGAGGGACTGCATGAAGAACGCGATGGCGACGACCCACGGCAACCAGCGGGCGGTGATGGCGTCGAGCGGCGGGCGGTTGGGCATGGAACCTCTGGTGATTGGGGTTAATGCATATCCATGGTCGAGCTCGGTCAACGTGGGAGCGAGCTTGCTCGCGAAAGCGGTAAATCAGTCGACATCAATGTTGAATGAAATGCCCTCTTCGCGAGCAAGCTCGCTCCCACAGGGTGTCACAGCGTCAAGGTCAATCGGCTCACCAGCGCTCCCGGCAAAAGCGCCGACGAGGTATTGCGCTGGCTGTAGGTGCTCGCCGACAGCAGCAACTCCCGCTCGGCGGTCAACGCTTCCAGCTGCGAACCCAGCAGGCTGTAGGCGCTGTCGTCGAAACGCATGGTGCTGACCGGCGCCTGAATCTCGCCGTTTTCAACCCAGAACGTGGCAAACCGGGTCATGCCGGTCAGACGCGCCGCCGGTTGATCGGAGAAGTTCAGGTACCACAAGTTGCTGATGTACAAGCCGGTGCCCAACTGCTTGAGGATCTCGGCCTGCGGCAAATCACCCGCGCCCATGTTCAGCGCGCTCGGCGATTCGCCACCGCCTGCACCGTTGGCTGTCAGACCGTATTCGGCAGCACTGCGCGAACTGACCAACTGATCACCCGCTTTGCCTTCGATGATCAACCGCAGATCGCTGCGCGGGTAACCTTCGCCGGAGAACGCCGGGCTCAGCGAGCCGCTGACTTTTTCGTCGAGGGACACCAGCGGACTGAACGCCTGATCGCCGGCATACAGCTTCTGCAACGGGCTGCTCTTGCTGGCAATCGACTGCGCCGAGAAACCGCCCCAGCACAGCATGCCCATGATTTCTTCCAGGGCTGCGGGCGCCAGATAGGCTCGGTATTGGCCGGGCGGCAAGGTGCGCAGCGGGCGACCGAGGAACTCGAGTTGCTCGCGGGCCTGCTGGATGCGTCTGGCGAAATCTTCGCTGTTCCAGTCATGCCCGGCGTAGCTGGCCTTCACTGCTTCGCCGTTCTCGTGGAACAGGCTGAAGTCGAAGTTGAAGCTGTTGGCCTGATGCCAGCCGAACGCGCCGGAAGAGCTGGCAAAGCCACGGCTGATCGGACCTGCAGCGTAGAAACCGACCAGATCCAGACCTTCGGCCGCCTGGGCAATTTCAGCCACGACCTGCTCGGTGTCCGGCAGCGGATGTTCCTGCACGTTCTTGCTCTGCCAGCCGTTGTGGTTGAGCAGCAGGTACGGATCCTGCGGCAGCAGCGGCAGGGTTTCGCGCAGTTGCTGCAAGCCTTCGGCGAGACGTTGCAGGTCGGTGGCCTGCTCACCGGACAGCGTGATGTGCAGGTCGGCATGGCGACCGTCGTCGATCAGTTTCAGACCGATACCGGCTTGTTGCACTTGCCCGGCCTGACGCACCTTGGCGTGGTTGAAGCGCACGAAGGCCGACGATTCGGCGTCGTAACTCAGGGTGAACTGTTCCGGCTCGCGCACGGCATCGCGCAGCCAGTTGACCAGCACCTTGAACGCCTCGGACGGGTTCTTGGAAATACTCATCAGGCGTCTCCCCCAAACACATCAACATTGCTGAACACGCAGGCCGGCGACGCATGGCCGACGCGGATCACCTGGTTCGGTTCGCCCTTGCCGCAGTTCGGCGTGCCCAGCACCTGAGTGGTGCCGGCGTTGCCGACGGCGCGCAGGCTCTTCCAGAAGTGCGCGGAAATACCCCGGTAGTTCGGGTTTTTCACCACGCCCTTGAGTTCGCCGTTTTCGATCAACTGGCCCCATTCGCAGCCGAACTGGAATTTGTTGCGTGCATCGTCGATCGACCATGAGCGGTTGGTGCTCATCAGAATGCCGTTTTCGATGCCGCTGATCAGTTGCTCCAGCGGCTGGTCGCCTGGCTCGATGTTGAGGTTGGCCATGCGATCGATCGGTGGGCGGTTCCAGCCGCAGGCGCGGCTGTTGGCGACACCGTCCAGCCCCGCGCGGAACTGCGACAGGGCACCGCCCAACGGACGGACCAGCAGGCCTTCGCGAATCAGGAATTGTTTGCTGGCTTTGGAACCGTCGTCATCGTGACCGTAACTCGCCAGTTCTTCGGGAATACCCGGATCGAACGTCACGTTGAGCAGTTTCGAGCCGTATTGCAGGCTGCCGAAATCCGAAGCTTTGACGAAACTGGTGCCGGCGTAATTGCGCTCGTCCCCGAGAATCCGGTCGAGCTCCAGCGGGTGGCCGATGGATTCGTGGATCTGCAGCATCATCTGGTCGGGCATCAACAGCAGGTCGCGCGGGCCTTGCGGGGTGTTCGGCGCGAGCAGCAGTTGCAGCGCCTGATCGGCGACTTGCGGGCCGGCGCCAATCAGGCCGCAACGGCTGATTACGTCGGCGCTGCCCTGCTGACCGAAGTTCTCGCGGCCGAGGCTGCGGGTCTGGCTGTCGTTGCCGTCGTAGGCGGTGACGTCCAGGCCCGGGTAGACGAAGCGCTGGGCCTGGCGCAATTCGGCGCCGGCGCTGCTCAGGTAGATCTGTTCGACGTGGGTGATGCCGATGCTCACTTCCCAATTCACCAGGCGCTCATCCTTTGGCACCGAGGCAGATTCCGCGCCAAGCAGCTCGAAGCATTCGCTCAGGGACGGGAAGGGTTGTTCGAGATTGGGTGAAAAGTAGTCGGCGCGGTCGCTGGACACCGGCTGCTGGCTCAGGTCGAGCAGGGCGTGGGGCTTGATCCGCCGGGCCTGTTGCTCGGCACGCTCAAGGGCGGCTTGCAGGCCTTGTTGCGACAGGTCATTGGTCGCGGCGTAGGCTTCGACGCCGTTGACCCGGACGGTGAGCATCGCGCCTTCGTCGCGGCTCAGGCTCGGCGGCTCGGCGACATTCTTGCGCACCGACAGGTACTGGCCGGACTCGCGGACATACCGCAAGGAAAAGAACTCGGCGCCCGTGCGCAAGGCAGCGAAGCGCTGCTTGAGCTGGGGGTGGAAATCGAACATCAGGGAAACCTCCTTGTTATGGGAGAAACGGCGAAGCGGATTCGGCGGGGAGGGGGTGAAACGATTGGGCGAGGACTAGAGTAGGCCTGCGAGGGGGTAGGATCAAGTGAAGAGGGGGTGTAGGGGGATTTACTGTAGGAAGCAGGGAGATAGGTGGTGATTAGTAGGGCCTCATCGTCGGAACGCCGCCCGGAGCAGGCTCGCTCCCACAGTTGAAATGCATTCCAAATGTGGGAGCGAGCCTGCTCGCGATTAGCCTTGATGCGGTGTAGCCGAATTACTGAGCAACAGCACTCACATCGCGCAGCGCCTTGCCTTTCACCGGCGCATCGCCAGCGACGTAGTACGGCGCCTTGCTGCGCGGCAGCGGCTGGCGGCCACGGATCTTGTCGGCGATTTTCTCGGCCATCATGATCGTCGGCGCGTTCAGGTTGCCGGTGGTGATGATCGGCATGATCGAGGCATCGACCACGCGCAGACCCTGCATGCCATGCACGCGGCCTTCGCCATCCACTACGGCCATGTCGTCGGTGCCCATCTTGCACGAGCAGGACGGGTGGAACGCGGTTTCGGCGTGCTCGCGGATGAACTTGTCCAGCTGCTCATCGGTTTGCACTTCGATGCCCGGGCTGATTTCACGGCCACGGAAGGCGTCCAGTGCAGGCTGCTGCATGATTTCACGGGTCAGGCGGATGCCGTCGCGGAATTCCTGCCAGTCCTGCTCGGTGGCCATGTAGTTGAACAGGATGCTCGGGTGCTGGCGCGGATCCTTGGATTTGACCTGGATGCGACCGCGGCTCGGCGAACGCATGGAACCCATGTGCGCCTGGAAGCCGTGCTCCTTCACACCGTTGCTGCCGTTGTAGTTAATCGCGACCGGCAGGAAGTGGTACTGAATGTTCGGCCATTCGAACTCTTCGCGAGTACGGATGAAACCGCCGGCTTCGAACTGGTTGCTGGCGCCGATGCCGGTGCCGTTGAACAGCCACTCGGCACCGATGGCTGGCTGGTTGTACCAGAGCAGCGACGGGTACAGCGAGACCGGTTGGGTGCAGGCGAATTGCAAGTACAGCTCGAGGTGATCCTGCAGGTTTTCGCCGACGCCCGGCAGATCGTGAACGACCGGGATGTCGAGGCTTTCCAGCAGTTTCGCCGGGCCGACGCCGGAGCGTTGCAGCAGTTGCGGCGAAGCGATCGCGCCGGAGCAGACGATGACTTCTTTGCGGGCGCGGGCTTCAACGCGCTCTTCGGCAGCGCCGACCAGGTAGCGCACGCCAACGGCACGCTTGCCTTCGAACAGAACCTTGTCGGTCAGGGCGTGAGTGACGATGGTCAGGGTCGAACGCTTCTTGGCCACGTCCAGGTAACCACGGGCGGTGGAGGCACGACGGCCTTTCGGCGTCACGGTGCGGTCCATCGGGCCGAAGCCTTCCTGCTGGTAGCCGTTCAGGTCTTCGGTGCGCGGGTAACCGGCTTGTACGCCGGCTTCAACCATGGCGTGGAACAGCGGGTTGTTGCCCGCTTTTGGCGTGGTCACGCTGACCGGGCCTTCGCCACCGTGGTAGTCGTTCGGGCCGATGTCGCGGGTTTCCGCTTTACGGAAGTACGGCAGGCAATCGAGGTAGGTCCAGTCTTCCAGGCCTGGCAGTTTTGCCCAGCCGTCGTAGTCCATCGCGTTGCCACGGATGTAGCACATGCCGTTGATCAGCGAGGAACCGCCGAGGCCTTTGCCGCGACCGCATTCCATCCGGCGACCGTCCATGTGTGGCTCTGGATCGGTTTCGTACGCCCAGTTGTAGCGACGGCCCTGCAGCGGAAATGCCAGTGCGGCTGGCATCTGCGTGCGGAAGTCCATGCGGTAGTCCGGGCCGCCGGCTTCGAGAAGCAGAACGGTGACGCCTTCGTCTTCAGTCAGACGGGTCGCCAGGGTGTTACCGGCAGAACCGGCACCCACAATGATGTAATCGAATTCTTGGGACATTGAATGCACCCTCTTTGAAAGTTGGTCAGGTCAGGCCTGGCGAGTGCTTTGCACTCGATCGCGAGCAGGCTCGCTCCCACAGTGAATCGGGGATGACACAGGTTTGGTGGATGACACCAAACCTGTGGGAGCCAGCCTGCTGGCGATGACGGCCTCGCAGGCGAAGCGATTGATGCCTTAGAACACCGAGACGTAATCGCCCAGCTCGACCTGTACCGATTTGATGCGAGTGAAGTTGTTCAGCGAGCTGATGCCGTTCTCACGGCCGACGCCCGACTGCTTGTAACCGCCAACCGGCATTTTTGCGTCGGACTCGCCCCAGGCGTTGATCCAGCAGATACCGGCTTCCAGTTGATGAATCACGCGATGGGCGCGGTTCAGGTCGCGGGTGACGATACCGGCGGCCAGGCCGAAGTCGGTGTCGTTGGCGCGGCGGATCACTTCTTCTTCGGTTTCGTAGGTCAGGATCGCCATCACCGGGCCGAAGATTTCTTCACGAACGATGGTCATGTCGTCGGTGCAGTCGGTGAACACGGTCGGAGCCACGAACGCGCCTTTGGCGAATTCGCCGTCGGTCATGCGCTCGCCGCCGCACAGAACGCGGGCGCCTTCTTCTTTACCCTTGGCGATGTAGCCCAGCACGTTTTCCATGTGCGCGAAGCTGACCAGCGGGCCGAAGTTGGTGTTTTCGTCTTCCGGGTTGCCAACGCGGATGCGGGCAACGCGCTCGACGATCTTGGCTTCGAAAGCGGCTTTCAGGTGGCTCGGCACGAACACGCGAGTGCCGTTGGTGCAGACCTGACCGGAGCTGTAGAAGTTGGCCATCATGGCGGTGTCGGCGGCGCGATCCAGGTCGGCGTCGTCGCAGATGATCAGCGGGGACTTGCCGCCCAGTTCCATGGTCACGTCTTTGAGCGACGAAGCCGAAGCGCTGGCCATGACTTTCTTGCCGGTGTCGGTGCCGCCGGTGAAGGAGATCTTCTCGATGCGCGGGTGCTCGGTCAGCCAGGTGCCGACTTCACGGCCGCTGCCGGTCAGGACGTTGAACACGCCGTTCGGAACGCCGGCTTCGGTGTAGATCTCGGCCAGTTTCAGGGTGGTCAGCGAGGTGACTTCGCTTGGCTTGAAGATCATCGCGTTACCGGCCGCCAGGGCTGGTGCGGATTTCCACAGGGCGATCTGGATCGGGTAGTTCCACGCGCCGATACCGGCAACCACGCCCAGCGGCTCGCGACGGGTGTAGACGAATGCGGTGTCACGCAGCGGGATCTGCTCGCCTTCGATGGCGGGTACCAGGCCTGCGTAGTATTCCAGCACGTCGGCGCCGGTGACGATGTCGACGTACTTGGTTTCGGAGAAGGCTTTACCGGTGTCCAGGGTTTCCAGGGCAGCCAGTTCATCGTTGCGCTCGCGCAGGATGTCGACGGCGCGACGCAAGATGCGCGAACGCTCCATGGCGGTCATCGCGGCCCAGATTTTCTGGCCTTTTTCGGCGCTGACCACAGCACGCTCGACGTCTTCCTTGGTCGCACGTTGCACTTGTGCGAGGACTTCACCGTTAGCCGGGTTGATGGCTTCGAAGGTGGCATCGCTGCCGGCGTCGGAGTACGCGCCATCGATGTAGAGTTTTTGCAGTTCGAAACGGGCCATAGTGTCCTCGCAAGTGCATAAGTGGTTGGCGTTGACCACCGCGATCAGGCTGCGGTGGCGTTCAGGGGCCGAGCGTTTTCTGTGTGCTCTAGCTCACCTTCTTGGCCAATTGGAAATCCATGTATTCGTAAGCGATCTGTTGCGCCTGCGCAGTGTCGAAAGCGTCTCCCGACAGCGCGCCGCGCAACCACAAGCCATCGATGAGAGCTGCCAGTCCACGGGCGGCGGTGCGCGCATCTTCGAGCGGCAACACACGGCGGAACTCGCAGCACAGGTTGGAATACAGACGGTGATCGTTGATCCGCTGCAACCTGTGCAAAGACGGCTGGTGCATGCTGGTGGCCCAGAAGGCCAGCCAGGTTTTCATTGCCGGGCCATTGACCTGGCTGGCGTCGAAGTTGCCTTCGATGATCACCTGCAGATGCGCCCGGGGGCTGCTGTCTGCCAGCGCCTGACGGCGCGCGGTGACGTTCTCGCTGAGGACGCTCATCAGATACCGCATCGTGGCGGCGATCAGGCCATTCTTGTCCTGAAAATAGTGACTGATGATGCCATTCGAGACACCGGCCAAACGGGCGATCAGCGCAATGCTGGCGTCCCCCATTCCGACCTGATCAACCGCCTGCAAAGTGGCTTCGATCAGTTGTTGGCGGCGGATGGGTTGCATACCGACCTTGGGCATCTTGCACATCTCCTTAGGCCTTCCGACGGGCGAATGACGCCGATCGGATTGAGGGCCAGTCTATTTTGTTTTGATTGAACGTTCAATCAACAAAGAATAAGATCTGCGACAAATCGTCGCTGCCTACAGATTTTTCCTACGTGTAAGTGGCGATAAACCGACATCCGAAAATGCTCGAAACCTGCGCGGGGCAAGGCGCGGTTCGACGTTCGATGGACGTGTTGAATGGGCAAGACGCTCAAGGCCAGGTTTCGGATGAACGTCCATGCCTCGGCCACGACGGCGATTCGCGGTGCCATCTCTGCAGGTTCGGGCTTTTTTCGGGGTGTCTTTATATCACCCGCCGGTCGGCTGCCAACTAACCGATTGGTCGGGTTCCGTGTTGCCTTGTGTTCTTCTCTCGCACTGCCTGGAGCATTTGTGCCATGAGTTCTGCCTCGCTTATAAAGACCCCGCCCGAGAAGGTGACGGTCAACGGTTGGGTGTTCTACACCTCTACCGCGCTGATTCTGTTGTTGACCGCCATTCTGATCATCGCCCCGCAAGAGGCCGGCAGAATGCTGGGAGTGGCTCAGGCCTGGTTGTCCCGCAGCTTCGGCTGGTACTACATGGTGGTGATCGCCGCTTACCTCGTTTTCGTGGTGGGCCTGGCGTTTTCCTCCTACGGCAAACTCAAACTGGGTAGCAAGGATGACACCCCGGATTTCAGCTATGGCGCCTGGGCGGGAATGCTGTTCTCGTCGGGTATCGGTATTTCGCTGCTGTACTTCGGCGCCTCCGAGCCGCTGGATCACTACTTCAATCCGCCGGAAGGCGCGTCGGCCACCAACCTGGCGGCACGTCAGGCTGTTCAGCTGACGTTCCTGCACTGGGGCCTGCACGGCTGGGCGATCTACGCGCTGGTCGGTCTGGCCGTGGCGTATTTTGCTTACCGTCACAACCAGCCCCTGGCGCTGCGTTCGGCGCTGTACCCGCTGGCAGGTGAGCGCTGGGTCAAGGGC
>NZ_JAOEJU010000036.1 GCF_025447595.1 Pseudomonas koreensis
AGATGTGTATAAGAGACAGGAGCGAGCTTGCTCGCGAAGGCGATCTGACAGGCAATAAAAATCCCCCGGACTGCAAAGTGCCGGGGGATTTTTTTGTCTGCGGAAAACTAGCGCTGGTGCACCAGCGCGCCTGCCGCATAGGTCTGAGCCACGGTACGGTCATCGCCCAGCGTCATCAGTACAAACAACGCCTCGGCAATGTTGTTGGCCTGCTTCAAGCGGTAGCTCAACAGTGGCGTGGCGTTGTAGTCCAGCACCAGGAAGTCGGCGTCGGAGCCCGGTTGCAGGTTGCCGATCTTGTCTTCCAGACGCAGTGCCCGCGCACCGCCGAGGGTGGCGAGGTACAGCGACTTGAACGGGCTCAGGCGCGCACCTTGCAGCTGCATCACCTTGTAGGCTTCGTTCAGGGTCTGCAGCAGCGAGAAACTGGTGCCGCCGCCGACGTCAGTCCCCAGGCCGACGTTCAGTTTGTGCTTCTCGGCCATCGGCAGGTTGAACAGTCCGCTGCCGAGGAAGAAGTTCGAGGTCGGGCAGAACGAGATCGCCGAGCCGGTTTCCGCCAGGCGCGCGCATTCGTCGTCGCACAGGTGCACGCCGTGGGCGAATACCGAGCGCTCGCCGAGCAATTGATAGTGGTCGTAGACGTCCAGGTAGCCCTTGCGCTCCGGGAACAGCTCCTTGACCCATTCGATTTCCTTGAGGTTTTCGCTGATGTGGGTCTGCATGTACAGATCCGGGTATTCAGTCAGCAACTGGCCGGCGAGGGTCAGTTGCTCCGGGGTACTGGTCGGGGCGAAGCGCGGGGTCACGGCGTAATGCAGACGCCCCTTGCCGTGCCAGCGCTCGATCAGCGCCTTGCTTTCTACATAGCTGGATTCAGCGGTATCGGTCAGATAGTCCGGCGCATTGCGGTCCATCATCACCTTGCCGGCGATCATCCGCAGGTCCAGCTTCTCGGCGGCTTCGAAGAACGAGTTCACCGATTGCGGATGCACGCTGCCGAACACCAGCGCGGTGGTGGTGCCGTTGCGCAGCAGTTCCTTGATGAAAATGTCCGCCACTTCATCGGCGTGGGCCTTGTCGGCGAACTGGCTTTCGCACGGGAAGGTGTAGGTGTTCAGCCAGTCCAGCAGTTGCTCGCCGTAGGCGCCGACCATGCCGGTTTGCGGCAGGTGGATGTGGGTGTCGATGAAGCCCGGGGTGATCAGCGCATCCTTGTGATGCGTGATCTCGATGTCCGCCGGCAGGGTCGGCAGCAGTTCGCTGGCGTGGCCCAGGGCGCTGATCTTGCCGTCATCGACCACCAGCAGGCCGTCCTCGAAATACTCGTAGGAGGCTTCGATGCCGACCTCGGCGGGGTCGGCAATGCTGTGCAGGATGGCGGCGCGGTAGGCTTTGCGAGTCAGAGGCATGAGGGTTCTCTAATCAGTTTGAGGCTTTGAGTGTGGCGGCCTGACTGCGGCGCGAAACCGGCAGCAGTTTGGCAATCGGTTCGGCACTGGCAGTGTGCTGGCCGAAATTGGCGTTATAGGTGGCGATGATCTCGCCGGCGATGGAGATGGCGATTTCCACAGGCAACTTGCCTTTGACTTCACCGATGCCCATCGGGCAGCGCATGCGTTGCACGACACTGGCGTCGAAACCACGATCACGCAGACGATGTTCGAACTTGGCCCGTTTGGTCTTCGAGCCGATCAGGCCGAACCAGATGAAGTCGTTGCGCTTGAGGATCGCGGCGGTGAGTTCCAGATCCAGCTGATGATTGTGGGTCATGACGATGCAGTAGCTGCCGGCGGGCAGGTCGTCGATTTCATCCACAGGCTCCTCGGCGACGATTTTGCGCACGCCGTGGGGAATCTGCTCGGGGAATTCCTCTTCCCGGGAATCGATCCAGCGCACCCGGCAGGGCAGGCTGGCGAGCAAGGGTACCAGCGCGCGGCCCACATGACCGGCGCCGAACACGGCGATCTGCGCCTGCACCTGGCCCATCGGTTCGAACAGCAGCACCGTGGCGCCACCGCAGCACTGGCCCAGACTTGCACCGAGGCTGAAGCGCTCCAGATGGGTGTCCTGCTTGCCGCTGGCGAGCATCTCGCGGGCGATCTGCATGGCTTTGTATTCCAGATGCCCGCCACCAATGGTGTCGAACGTCTGGCGGGCGCTGACGACCATTTTCGAGCCGGCATTGCGCGGCGTCGAGCCGAGCTCTTCGATGATCGTCACCAGAACGCAGGGTTCGCCCTGATTCTGCAGGTCGGCGAGGGCGTCGATCCAGTTGTACATGTTCACCTCGACATCTGTCGTTGTCTGTTCGGGCCTCTTCGCGAGCAAGCTCGCTCCCACAGGGGAATGCATTCCAAATGTGGGAGCGAGCCTGCTCGCGATGGCCGCGCCTCGGTCCTTAAAGCGGGGCCAACTCGGTTTCAGCTTCGACGGCTTTCACCGCCTTGAGCTGACGCATCTGCTCGCAGCCCCACAACACCCGCTCCGGGGTCGCCGGCGCATCGATCTTTGGCTGATGCTGGTAGTCGCCAAGGCTGGCTACCGCATCCTTGATCGCGCACCACGCGGCGATGCCGAGCATGAATGGCGGCTCACCGACAGCCTTGGAGTGGAACACGGTGTCCTCCGGGTTCTTGCGGTTTTCCACCAGTTTCACCCGCAGGTCCAACGGCATGTCCGCCACGGCCGGGATCTTGTAGCTGGCCGGGCCGTTGGTCATCAGCTTGCCCTTGTTGTTCCAGACCAGTTCTTCCATGGTCAGCCAGCCCATGCCCTGTACGAAACCGCCCTCGACCTGACCGATGTCGATGGCCGGGTTCAGCGAGGCGCCGACGTCGTGGAGGATGTCGGTACGCAGCATCTTGTACTCGCCGGTCAGGGTGTCGACGATCACTTCGCAGCACGCCGCGCCGAAGGCGAAGTAGTAGAACGGCCGGCCCCGGGCCTGACTGCGGTCGTAGTAGATTTTCGGGGTCTTGTAGAACCCGGTGCTCGACAGCGACACCTGGTTGAAATACGCCAGTTGAATCAGCGCTTCGAAGGTCAGGATGTGGTCACGAACCCGCACGTGGCCGTTGTGGAATTCCACGTCTTCTTCGCTGACCTTGTAGTGCCGCGCGGCGAATTCGACCAGGCGCTGCTTGATGATCTCGGCGGCATTCTGTGCGGCTTTACCGTTGAGGTCAGCACCGCTGGAAGCCGCGGTCGGCGAGGTGTTCGGCACCTTGTCGGTGTTGGTCGCGGTGATCTGCACGCGGTCCATTTCCACCTGGAACACTTCGGCCACGACCTGCGCGACTTTGGTGTTCAGACCCTGGCCCATTTCCGTGCCGCCGTGGTTCAGGTGGATGCTGCCGTCGGTGTAGACGTGCACCAAGGCACCTGCCTGGTTGAGGAAGCTGGCAGTGAAGGAAATGCCGAATTTCACCGGGGTCAGCGCCAGGCCCTTTTTCAGGATCGGGCTGTTGGCGTTGTAGCGACGGATCGCTTCGCGGCGCTCGGCGTACTGGCTGCTTTCTTCCAGTTCGGCGGTCATCTCTTCGAGCATGTTGTGCTCGACGGTCTGGTAGTAGTGAGTGACGTTGCGCTCGGTCTTGCCGTAGTAGTTGGCCTTGCGCACGGCCAGCGGATCGAGGTTCAAATGACGGGCGATGGCGTCCATCACTTCTTCGATTGCGACCATCCCTTGCGGGCCACCGAAACCACGGTACGCGGTGTTCGACGCGGTGTTGGTCTTGCAGCGGTGACCGTTGATGGTCGCATCGCCCAAGTAGTACGAGTTGTCCGAGTGGAACATCGCGCGGTCGACGATCGAGGCCGACAGGTCAGGCGAGCAGCCGCAGTTGCCGGCCAGATCCATCGCAATCCCGTGCAGGCGTCCGGTGCTGTCGAAGCCGACGTCGTACTCGACATAGAACGGGTGACGTTTGCCGGTCATCAGCATGTCTTCGACCCGTGGCAGGCGCATCTTGGTCGGCTGACCGGTGAGGTGCGCGATCACTGCGCATAGGCAGGCCGGGCTGGCAGCCTGGGTTTCCTTGCCGCCGAAACCACCGCCCATGCGACGCATGTCGACCACGATTTTATTCATCGACACGTCGAGAACTTCGGCCACCAGTTTCTGCACTTCGGTGGGGTTTTGGGTCGAGCAGTAGACGATCATGCCGCCGTCTTCGGTCGGCATCACCGAGGAGATCTGGGTCTCCAGATAAAAGTGTTCCTGGCCGCCGATGTGCAGCGTGCCCTGAATGCGATGTTCAGCCGTGGCCAGTGCGGTGGTCGAATCGCCGCGCTGATGGGTGTGGCTGTCGAGCACGAAGTGGCGTTTGCGCAGGGCTTCGACCACGTCCAGCACTGGTTCCAGATCTTCGTATTCGATGATCGCGGCCATCGCAGCTTTACGTGCGGTTTCCAGATCCTTGGCGGCCACGGCCAGCACCGGTTGACCGACGAACTGCACGTCATCGATGGCCAGCAGCGGATCGCCCGGCATCAATGGGCCGATGTCTTTCAGGCCTGGCACGTCTTCGTGGGTGATGGCGATGCGCACGCCTTCGAAGGCGTAGCAGGGCTGGGTGTCGATGCTGATGATTTTCGCGTGGGCGCGATCCGACAGCCGCGCGTAAACGTGCAACTGGTTGGGGAATTCCAGACGATCATCGATGTACTGCGCTTCACCGGACACATGCTTGGCGGCGCTGTCGTGCTTGACGCTGCGGCCGACGCCGGTGGTCAGGTCCTTGGCGAACAGTTCGGCCAGTTCAGCTTGCGTTTTCTCTACGCCGTGATGGTTAGACATAAGCGGTCACCCGAGTCTCGATGTGCGGTGTTTGCAGTTCGATGAAGTATTTGCGCAGCAGGTTCTGCGCGCTGAGCAGGCGGTATTCCTTGCTGGCGCGGAAGTCCGAGAGCGGGGTGAAATCCTCGCCCAGCGCGGTGCAGGCACGTTCGACCACAGCGTTGTTGAACGGCTGGCCGAGCAGCACGGCTTCGCAATGAGCGGCGCGTTTCGGGATCGCGGCCATGCCGCCGAAGGCGACGCGGGCGTCGGTGATCACACCGTTCTCGACGCGCAGATTGAACGCGGCGCAGACGGCAGAAATGTCATCGTCCAGACGCTTGGAGACTTTGTAGGCGCGGAAACGCTGCTCGGCCGTGGCACGAGGCACGATGATTTTTTCGATGAACTCGCTTTCCTGACGCGCGGTGACCCGGTAATCGATGAAGTAATCCTCGAGGGCCAGCGTGCGGCGGGTCTCGCCCTTGCACAGCACGATCTGCGCGCCGAGGGCGATCAGGAGGGGCGGCGAGTCGCCGATCGGCGAGGCGTTGCCGATGTTGCCGCCGAGGGTGCCCTGGTTGCGGATCTGCAGGGAGGCGAAGCGGTGCAGCAGCTCGCCGAAGTCCGGGTACTCGGCGTTCAGCGCTTCGTAGCAGTCGGAGAGGGCAGTCGCAGCGCCGATTTCGATGCGATCTTCGAAGTGCTCGATGCGCTTCATTTCGGCGACGTTGCCGACGTAGATCATCACCGGCAGGGTGCGGTGGAACTGGGTGACTTCCAGCGCCAGGTCGGTACCGCCCGCCAGCAGTCGGGCTTGTGGATAAGCGTCATAGAGATCGGCCAGATCGGCTACGGTCAGGGGCACCAGGCAGCGTTTGTCGCCGCTGTTGAGTTCGCCGATATCGGTCGGAGCAATGGCCTTGAGGCGAGCGATGGTTTCGGCTTCACGGGCGTCGAACTGATCCGGTTGCTTGCCGCAGCAGGATTGCTCGGCGGCGGCCAGGATCGGCCGGTAGCCGGTGCAGCGGCAGAGGTTGCCGGCCAGCGCTTCGTGGGCCTTGGCATGATCCGGTGCATCGCTGTTCTTTTGCAGGGCGAACAGCGACATCACGAAACCGGGGGTGCAGAAACCGCACTGCGAACCGTGGCACTCGACCATGGCTTTCTGCACGCTGTGCAGTTCGCCCTTGTGCTTGAGGTCTTCGACGCTGATCAATTGCTTGCCGTGCAGCGACGAAACGAACGTCAGGCACGAGTTGAGGCTGCGATAGCGAATGTGCTCGCGGCCATCGTCATCCGTCTGCAATTCGCCGACCACCACCGTGCACGCGCCGCAGTCACCGCTGGCGCAGCCTTCTTTGGTGCCGGATTTACCCACGTGTTCGCGCAGGTAGTTGAGCACAGTCAGGTTCGGGTCCAGGGCGTGCTCGCTACGGAGTTCCTGGTTAAGTAAAAACTGGATCACGGAAGGCCTCGCAGACTCATTATTGTTGTTGAGCGACTTGAGCCGAATTTAGCAGGTCTGACTTTTCGGTCAATGGTTTTCTGACTTAAAGGTCAGGAAAAACCGTTTTGTCGCTCAACCACGTGTCTCTTCAGTATTGACCCTCATTGGATCAAGCGCTTTTTTGCGGGATTCGTGCCAAAAACCGCTGTGCGGGCACTCCGCCATGACCGCGCATTGCGCTACACTGCGCCGCTTGTGCAGATCGAAGAGTTTGAAGGACAACCATGACGTTCAAGGCGCCGGACAGCCTCGCCGAGCAAATCGCTCACCACCTCGCCGAACGGATCATTCGCGGCGAAATGAAGCCGGGAGAGCGTATCCAGGAACAGAAGGTCACGCTGGCGCTGAACGTCAGCCGCGGCTCGGTCCGCGAAGCCTTGCTGATCCTCGAGCGCCGTCACCTGATTGCGATCCTGCCGCGCCGCGGCGCCCACGTCACTGAGCTTACGGCGCACAAGGTGCAGAGCCTGTGCACGCTGATGAGCGAGCTGTACATCCTGCTCGGCAACGCAGTGGCCAATGGCTGGCAAGTCCAGTCCGACATGGCGCCGTTCGTGCAGATCCAGCAGCGCCTGACCGCCAGCTACGAGCGTCAGGACATCCGCACCTTCGTCGACGACAGTTTCAACGTGATGCGCGCTGCGTATCCGTTCGCCAACAACCCGTACCTGCAGGAAACCGTCGAAAACCTGCAACCGGCCATGAGCCGTGCGTACTTCCTCGCGCTGGAGCAGCGCAAGGCCGAGATGAGCGAGTTCCTCGAACTGTTCGAACGCCTGCTCGCCGCCGTCCTCGCCCGTGACCTGCCGCAGATCCGCATCGTGCTGACGGCTTACGCCCAGCGCAGCTGCGATCTGGTGGTGTCCGCCCTGACGGTTGCCTGACCTTGCGGCTCAAGTGCATCAAGCTGGCGGGGTTCAAATCCTTCGTCGATCCGACCACGGTGAACTTCCCCAGTAACATGGCGGCAGTCGTCGGGCCGAACGGTTGCGGCAAGTCGAATATCATCGACGCCGTGCGCTGGGTGATGGGCGAAAGCTCGGCGAAAAACCTGCGTGGCGAGTCGATGACCGACGTCATCTTCAACGGCTCGACCAGCCGCAAACCGGTGAGCCAGGCGAGCATCGAACTGGTGTTCGACAACTCCGACGGCACGCTGCTGGGGGAGTGGGCGGCGTACGCGGAGATTTCGATCCGCCGCAAAGTGACCCGCGACAGCCAGACGACTTATTACCTCAACGGCGCCAAATGCCGTCGTCGCGACATCACCGACATCTTCCTCGGCACCGGCCTCGGCCCGCGCAGCTACTCGATCATCGAGCAGGGGATGATCTCCAAGCTGATCGAGTCCAAGCCCGAAGACCTGCGTAACTTCATCGAAGAAGCTGCCGGCATCTCCAAGTACAAGGAGCGTCGGCGCGAGACCGAAAACCGCATCCGCCGCACTCACGAAAACCTTGCCCGCCTGACCGACCTGCGCGAAGAGCTCGAACGCCAGCTCGAACGCCTGCACCGTCAGGCCGAGGCCGCCAAGAAGTATCAGGAATATAAAGCCGAAGAACGCCAGCTCAAGGCGCAGCTGTCGGCCCTGCGCTGGCAGGATCTGAACGATCAGGTCGGTCAGCGTGAATCGATCATCGGCAACCAGGAAATCAGCTTCGAAGCGCTGGTCGCCGAGCAGCGCAACGCCGACGCCGCCATTGAACGCCTGCGCGACGGTCACCATGACCTGTCCGAGCGCTTCAATCTGGTGCAGGGGCGCTTCTATTCGGTCGGCGGCGACATCGCCCGGGTCGAGCAGAGCATCCAGCACGGTCAGCAGCGTTTGCGTCAGTTGCAGGACGATCTGAAAGAAGCCGAGCGCGCGCGCCTGGAGACCGAATCGCACCTGGGCCACGACCGCACCTTGCTGCTGACCCTCGGCGAAGAGCTCGATCAACTGACCCCCGAGCAGGAAATCACCAACGCCGCCGCCGAAGAAGCCGCCGCTGCGCTGGAGGATTCCGAAACCGTCATGCACGGCTGGCAGGAGCAGTGGGACGCCTTCAACCTGACCGCCGCCGAACCGCGCCGTCAGGCCGAAGTGCAGCAGTCGCGCATCCAGCAGCTGGAAACCAGCATGGAGCGTCTGGCCGATCGGCAAAAACGTCTGGGCGAAGAGCGGGCGCTGCTGTCGGCCGACCCCGAAGACGCGGCGATCATGGAGCTCAGCGAACAGCTCGCCGAGTCCGAAGCGACCCTTGAAGATTTGCAGACCAGCGAAGAAGCCCAGGTCGAAAAGCTTGAGCAACTGCGCCAGGAATTGCAGCAGGCGTTGACCGCGCAGCAGCAGGCGCAGGGCGATTTGCAGCGCCTCAATGGCCGACTCGCATCCCTCGAAGCCTTGCAGCAGGCTGCGCTCGATCCGGGCACCGGCACTGCCGAATGGCTGAAAGAACACAACCTCGCCGAACGCCCGCGTCTGGCCGAAGGCCTGAAGGTCGAGGCCGGTTGGGAGCTGGCGGTGGAAACCGTGCTCGGCGCCGACCTGCAAGCGGTGCTGGTGGATGATTTCGACGGCTTCGATCTGTCCGGTTTCGCCCAGGGCGATCTGCGTTTGCTCAGCCCCGGCAATGACGGCGTGCGCGTGGCCGGCAGCCTGCTGGACAAGGTCGAGGCGCAGGTGGATCTGTCGCCATGGCTGGCTCAGGTCAAACCGGTCGACAGCCTTGAGCAGGCACTGGCTTTGCGTGGCCAACTGGCTGCCGGGCAGAGCCTGATCAGTCGCGACGGCTACTGGGTCGGTCGGCACTTCCTGCGGGTACGCCGCGCCAGCGAGGCCGAAAGCGGCATGCTTGCGCGCGGTCAGGAAATCGAATCGCTGCATGCTGAACGCGAAGAGCGCGAAGCCACGGTCGAGGCCATGGAAACCCGTTTGCAAACCCTGCGCGCGCAACAGCGTCAGCAGGAAAACGGTCGCGAACATCTACGTCGCTTGCTGCAAGACGAAGCCCGTCAGCAAGGCGAACTGAAAGCTCAACTGTCCGCCGGCAAAGCCAAGGCCGAGCAGTTGAATCTGCGTCGTACCCGTCTCGACGAAGAGCTGGTCGAGCTCGCCGAACAGCGCGAACTGGAACACGAAAACATCGGCGAAGCGCGGATCCAGTTGCAGGACGCCCTCGACGCCATGGCTCTCGACACCGAGCAGCGCGAATTGCTGCTGGCCCAGCGCGACAGCCTGCGCGAACGCCTGGATCGCGTGCGTCAGGAAGCCCGCCAGCACAAGGATCACGCCCATCAATTGGCCGTGCGTCTGGGTTCGCTGCGCGCGCAACACGATTCGACCCGTCAGGCCCTTGAGCGTCTGGAAATGCAGGCCGAGCGTCTCACTGAAAAACGTGAACAGCTCAGCCTGAATCTGGAGGAGGGCGAGGCGCCGCTGGAAGAGCTGCGTCTGAAACTCGAAGAATTGCTCGACAAGCGCATGAGCGTCGACGACGAACTCAAGACCGCACAGATAGCGTTGGAAGACGCCGACCGCGAACTGCGTGAAGCAGAAAAACGCCGGACCCAGGCCGAGCAGCAATCACAATTGATCCGTGGTCAGCTCGAACAGCAGCGCATGGAATGGCAAGCGCTGACCGTGCGCCGCAAGGCCCTGCAGGATCAACTGCTGGAAGACGGCTACGATCTGCACGGCGTGCTCAACACCCTGACTGCCGAGGCCAGCGAGAAGGCCGCCGAAGAGGAACTTGAACGCATCGCCGCGCGCATTCAGCGCCTGGGCGCGATCAACCTCGCGGCGATCGATGAATACACGCAACAATCCGAGCGTAAACGTTATCTGGATGCCCAGGACGCCGATCTGGTCGAAGCCCTGGAGACCCTGGAAAACGTCATCCGCAAGATCGACAAGGAAACCCGTAACCGTTTCAAAGATACCTTTGATCAGATCAATGGCGGTTTACAGGCGCTTTTCCCGAAAGTTTTCGGTGGTGGACGCGCGTATTTGGAACTGACGGGCGAAGATCTACTCGATACAGGGGTGACGATCATGGCGCAGCCGCCCGGGAAGAAGAACAGCACCATCCATTTGCTCTCCGGCGGCGAAAAAGCCCTGACGGCACTGGCACTGGTTTTTGCGATCTTCAAATTGAATCCGGCGCCGTTCTGCATGCTCGATGAAGTTGACGCACCACTGGATGACGCTAACGTTGGACGCTACGCACGATTGGTCAAAGAGATGTCGCAGACCGTGCAGTTCATCTATATCACCCACAACAAGATCGCCATGGAAATGGCTGACCAGTTGATGGGCGTGACGATGCACGAGCCGGGTTGTTCGCGACTGGTAGCCGTGGATGTCGAGGAGGCGATGGCGATGGTGGATGCCTGAGCCGGCGCTGTCGGAAAAGGTATTTGTAGTCTGTAGGACATATTTACCGGCTTCGACTTGCTGGCCAATCGACATAATCGCGCAAGCCAATGAGACAGACGGTGTAAAGTTGTCTTTGGTCGTGCTAGTTTAATGTCAATTTTTCGTATACGTGGGCAAAACGCCTGTCAGAACATAGAGTTGGCGCCACGTTTTAAAGCGGTTTGCACAGTGTAAACCCCTTATTTTTCAGCATTTTTTATAGAGGCACGGGATTACATGGAAATCGGTCTGCGCGAGTGGCTGATCGTCATCGGCATCATTGTGATAGCCGGTATTCTTTTCGATGGCTGGCGCCGTATGCGCGGCGGCAAGGGAAAACTGAAATTCCGTCTTGACCGAAGTCTGTCCAACCTGCCGGACGAGGACACCAGCGCTGAGCTGTTGGGCCCGGCCCGCGTGCTGGATACCCATAAAGAGCCGCAACTGGACGAACACGATCTGCCATCGGTGAGCATGCCGGCCCGCGAAGCACGCGAGCCTCGCGAATCCGGTTCCAAGCGCGGCAAGCGTGGCAGCAACGGTCCGGCCCAGGGCGACCTGAACCTCGATCTTGATCTGGACGGCGGTCCGAGCTTCAGCAGCCGCGACGATGATTTCGTCGAGCCTGTCGCCAAGTCGTCGCCGGCGGTTGCCGATAAAGATCAGCCGCAAGCCGAAGAGGTATTGGTGATCAGCGTGATCTGCCGCGACCCGGCCGGCTTCAAGGGCCCGGCACTGCTGCAGAATATTCTGGAAAGCGGTCTGCGTTTCGGCGAGATGGATATTTTCCACCGTCACGAAAGCATGGCCGGCAACGGTGAAGTGCTGTTCTCCATGGCCAACGCGGTCAAGCCGGGCATCTTCGATCTGGACGACATCGACCATTTCAGCACCCCGGCGGTGAGCTTCTTCCTCGGCCTGCCAGGCCCGCGTCATCCGAAGCAGGCTTTCGACGTGATGGTGGCGGCAGCCCGCAAGCTGTCCCAGGAACTGAACGGCGAGTTGAAAGATGACCAGCGCAGCGTCCTGACCGCGCAGACCATCGAGCACTACCGTCAGCGCATCGTCGAATTCGAACGCCGCGCCCTGACCCAGAAGCGTTGATTGAAAAGGTTGCCTCGCAATAAAGGGGCAATCGGCAAAATAGATTGAGCAGCCTCGGCTGCTCTTTTGCTTTATGAGAGAACACCCATGACTGCCGCCAAAGACCGCATTCTAGAGCTGCGTGCTGAGCTCGATCAGCACAACTACCGTTATCACGTCCTCGATGAGCCGAGCATTCCGGATGCCGAGTACGACCGGTTGTTCCACGAGCTCAAGGCGCTGGAAGCGGCCAACCCGGAACTGATCACCAGCGACTCGCCGACCCAGCGCGTCGGCAGCGTGGCGCTGACCGCATTCACCCAGGTGCGTCACGAAGTGCCGATGCTCAGCCTCGGTAACGCCTTTGAAGAAGCCGACATGCGTGAGTTCGACCGTCGGGTGACCGAAGGTCTGGACCTGCCGGCCGGTGATCTGTTCGGCGGTGGCGCGGCGGTGGAATACAGCTGCGAACCGAAACTCGATGGCCTGGCGGTCAGCCTGCTGTATCAGGACGGCGTGCTGGTGCGCGGCGCCACGCGCGGCGACGGCACCACTGGCGAAGACATCAGCGTCAACGTGCGCACGGTACGCAACATTCCGTTGAAGCTGCACGGCACGGGCTGGCCGGCGACCCTGGAAGTACGCGGCGAAGTGTTCATGTCCAAGGCTGGTTTCGAACGCCTGAACGCCTCGCAACTGGAAGTCGGTGGCAAGACCTTCGCCAACCCGCGCAACGCCGCCGCCGGCAGCTTGCGCCAGCTGGATTCGAAGATCACCGCCAACCGTCCGCTGGAATTCTGCTGCTACGGCATCGGCCAGGTCTCTCACGATATTTCCGACACCCACATCGGCAACCTCAAGCAACTGCAAGCCTGGGGCATGCCGATCAGCCACGAATTGAAACTGGCCAAGGGTATCGGCGAATGCCTGGATTACTACCGCGATATCGGCGAACGCCGTAACTCGCTGGCCTATGAAATCGACGGTGTGGTGTTCAAGGTCAACAGCGTTGCCGACCAGCGCGAACTGGGCTTCCGCGCCCGGGAACCGCGCTGGGCCATCGCTCACAAATTCCCGGCGATGGAAGAGCTTACCGAACTGCTCGATGTGGAATTCCAGGTCGGCCGTACTGGTGCCGTCACCCCTGTGGCGCGGTTGAAACCGGTCAAGGTTGCCGGTGTCACCGTGGCCAACGCCACGCTGCACAACATGGACGAAGTCGCCCGGCTGGGTCTGATGATCGGCGATACGGTGATCATTCGCCGCGCTGGCGATGTGATCCCGCAAGTGGTGCAAGTGGTCATGGAGCGCCGCCCTGAAGACGCGCGGCCGGTGCAGATTCCCGAGAACTGCCCGGTTTGTGGCTCCCACGTCGAACGCACGCAACTGGTCAAGCGCAGCAAGGGCAAGGAAACCATCAGTGAAGGCGCGGTGTATCGCTGCGTCGGTCGACTGGCCTGCGGTGCGCAGCTCAAGCAGGCGATCATTCACTTTGTCTCGCGCCGCGCGATGGACATCGAAGGCCTCGGCGACAAGAGTGTCGAGCAGTTGGTCGATGAGGGTCTGGTCAGCTCGCCGGCCGATCTTTACGCGTTGAAGTTCGACGACATCGTCGACCTCGAAGGCTTTGCCGAGGTGTCGAGCAACAAGTTGCTGGCCGCCATCGAGGACAGCAAGAAGCCAGGTCTGGCACGCTTCATCTATGCGCTGGGCATCCCGGATGTCGGCGAGGAGACGGCCAAGGTGCTGGCCCGCTCGCTGGGGTCGCTGGAGCGTGTTCAGCAAGCCTTGCCGCAAGTGCTGACGTACTTGCCGGACATCGGCCTGGAAGTGGCGCACGAGATTCACAGCTTCTTTCAAGATGCGCACAACCAGCAGGTGATCATCGAGCTGCTGGGCCACGGCTTGCAGATTCAGGATCAGGGCGAGCTGGGCGCCGAGTTTGCCGCCAGCACCACGCTGGGCGGCTTCCTCGACAAGCTGCACATTCCTTCGGTCGGGCCGGGCGGGGCGCAGAAGCTGGCAGACAAGTTCGAATCGCTGGAAGGGGTGATGAACGCTGACTGGCTGGACATGCGCCAAGCATTGCCGGAGAAGCAGGCCAACTCGGTTCGCGAGTTTTTTGCCTTGCCCGAGCATCGTCAACTGGCTGAAGACGCCGAGAAGCAACTGCGCGATTTCGGCATGCACTGGCAAAGCGAAAAGAAAGTCGTCGAAGGCCTGCCGTTGGCCGGCGAAACCTGGGTGCTGACCGGCAAGGTCGAGCTGATGAGCCGCGACGTCGCCAAGGAACACCTGGAAAGCCTCGGCGCCAAGGTTGCCGGCTCCGTGTCGGCCAAGACCCATTGCGTGGTCGCCGGGCCGGGCGCCGGGTCGAAACTGACCAAGGCCAACGAACTGGGCGTGAAGGTGATGGACGAAGAGGCGTTTATCGCGTTCCTCAACGGACACGGTATCAGCGCTTAACCGATGATCGTTCCCACGCAGAGCGTGGGAACGATCTTTGGGCGGGAATGATCTAGTCTTGGCAAGCCCAAGGGAGAGATCGCCATGTACCGCTTTTTCGAGCAGCTCAGTTCCCGCATCGTCGCGCCGTTCATGGGCGAATCCTCGCGCAACAGCAAGGTCTGGCCATGCCGCTGCGGCCAGTCGCTGTTCTTTCGCAATAGTCAGTGCCTGGCCTGCAACGCGGCGCTGGGTTATCAACCGGAGCACAGTCGCCTGACCTCGCTGCAACCGGGGCCGCAAGAGGGCACCTGGACGCTGGACGTCGATCCCGAGGCCGGGCTGTTCCGCCGTTGTGCCAATCTTGACACTCCAGCGGCCTGCAACTGGCTGCTGCCCGCCAACGATCACGACACCCTGTGCGCGGCCTGCGATCTGAATCGCACCATCCCCGACCTGTCCGTCCCGGAAAACCCCGAACGCTGGCGCAAGGTGGAAATCGCCAAGCGGCGACTCGTGGCACAACTGATCAGCCTCGGCCTGCCGGTCGTCCCGAAAACCGTTGATGAAGACACCGGCCTGGCCTTCGATTTCATCGGCGTCGATCTGGAAGGCAACGCCCCGATGACCGGCCACGCCAACGGCCTGATCACCCTCGACATTGAAGAAGCGGACGACGCCCACCGCGAGCGGGTCCGGGCGCAGATGCACGAGCCTTATCGCACGCTGCTCGGGCATTTTCGCCATGAGGTCGGGCACTACTACTGGGATCGCCTGATCGACAACGGCCCGTGGCTCGGTTCATTTCGCAATCTGTTCGGCGATGAGCGCGCCAGTTATGCCGAGGCGCTGGAGCGGCATTATCAACAGGGCGCGCCGGCCGACTGGTCGCAGCACTACGTCAGCGCCTACGCCACCATGCACCCGTGGGAAGACTGGGCGGAAACCTGGGCCCATTACCTGCACATGATGGACGCGGTGGACACAGCGCTGGGTTTCGGCATGAGTGCCCGGGAGATGGACCTGGATTACCAGCCGTTCCCGTCGAGCACGCTGTACGACCCCGAGCATCCCGGCGGCGCGGCATTCCTGTCGTTCGTCAACGCGTGGATCGAACTGGCCGGCATGCTCAACGAACTGTCGCGCAGCATGGGCCAGCCGGATTTCTATCCCTTTGTGCTGCCGCCAGCGGCGATCGCCAAGCTGCACTTCATTCATCTGGTGATCCAGCAGGAGGGTGGCCGGGCGGACGAGGTGCTTCAGGCGCAATAGCAAGTGCTTGAAGCCCTTCATGTTTTTTATCTGCAACCAGCGGTTGTAACTTCGTCTCAGATAGGTACAATGGCGCGGCTCGCCGACAGGCAAGCGTCGTTATGGTGACCCTATCGGTCCCCCCGCAACGATTACCCGTGAACCTGGTCAGAGCCGGAAGGCAGCAGCCACAGCGGGAACATTGTGTGCCGGGGTGTGGCTGGTAGGGTTGCCACCTTAACGCCGAAAAAATTCCAAAATTCGAATCTCTACACGACCCCGATCCAGTTCGGCGTTGTGTTTTCTGTTGTCTGGAAGATTATCGCCCGCTTCGTCATTTCTGTTTGCCAGGAGGCTTCATATGTCATTTCCCAAGCTCATTCTCTGCCTGATGGCATCCGCCATGCTTGCATCCTGCGCCACGCCGCTGACGCCTCAGGAGCTGAAGGCGCAGGAGGCTGAAACGGCGGCCGCCCGCGACTACTTTTCGCGCAAGGTCGAACTTACTGATGACGGCGGCGATTCATCCGGTTACACCACGCTGGAGCTGAAAAACACGGCCGAGGGTTACATCCTCGCGTACTACGGCAAGGACAAGGCAGCCCCGCTCTATACCGAACAGGTGACCGAGTGCGTCGGCAAGTCCGGCCCGTTTCCTTCGCTCGATTGCAAGCTATATAACGGTGTTCACCGCTGGGCGGGCTTTTCGTACACTGTGGCGGCTGAAGACACTGTCGTGAAAGACCCTCGACTGATCCCGATGCAAAGCCGGATCAACGTCAAAAAAGGCGACATCATCGTGATGACGCGGCACTCTCCGCAACACTGGCGGTTTGCAGGTCGTTTCGCCCAGGAGTAACGCGCAGTCCATCGCCGCATTGAGGTTGATGGCGACCATGAGGTCGGCGTGTGCGCTGGAATGCCAGGAGGGGCTCATTCTTATGAAGCCCCTTTTTCATGGCTTCCATTCGGGGGAAGGCTCTGAAGTGCCGGTATACAACCGGATAATGTCATCAATCTCCCCCGACATTTTCATCCGCAGCAACGTCCTCAATATCCGCTGCACCGGGACATTCGGATCGTTGCGCACGTAGCAGCCGATCTTCTGTTCCTGCAACACCGCCACCGCTTGCAGTTGCTGCTGCGGCACCAGGCGCTGATTGAACCAGTCCAGTGTCCATTGATTGCTCACGGCGTACCGGTAGCGGCCAGCCAGCAGTTTGTCGAGCACCTGCTCCTGATTGCGTGCGTCTTCGCGCGATAGTCGGTCGGCGTCGAATATCGGTTGCAACGTGGGGTAGCTGTAGCCGAGCACGGTGCCGATCGACTGGCGGGGCAGGAGGGCTGGATCGGCGCTGGGCGGCTGGTCCTGGCGGCTGATCAGCAGATCACGCTGAAAGAACAGCGGAATGCTCCAGATGTAATCCCCTGACAGATTCGGCAGCCAGGATTGTGCGGCATAGCAGCGCACGTCGACTTCGCCGTGTTCCATGGCGTTCTGTACTCGGGCGCGGGGCAGGACGTGAAATTGCGCCGGTACGCCGACCTGGGTCGCGAGGCTGAGCATCATGTCGTAGAGGATGCCCTGGGTCGGGCGGCCGCGTTCGATCTGCACCATCGGCATCGCCCAGCTGTCGGCGACGACGAAGCGCAGCGGCGGTTGCGACGCCATCGCGCTCAGGCTCAATCCCAGTAATGCCCCCATGGCCCACCGCATAAACGCTCCGGTAATTCCCGATCCCGAGCCGACAAAAGCCCTCGCTCATGCAGCTTAGCCAGAATAGACGAGCACACCGGATGCAATTTTGCCCTTGCTCCGCTAGCATTAGCCGCTTCTGCTTCCTTTGCCGCGACGGTTTTCGATGAGTTATCAGGTTCTTGCACGTAAATGGCGTCCGCGCTCGTTCCGCGAAATGGTCGGCCAGACCCATGTGCTCAAGGCTCTGATCAATGCCTTGGACAGCCAGCGCCTGCACCACGCCTACCTCTTCACGGGTACGCGGGGCGTCGGCAAGACCACGATTGCGCGGATCATCGCCAAATGCCTGAACTGTGAAACAGGTATCACTTCAAGCCCCTGCGGAGAGTGTTCGGTGTGCCGCGAGATCGATGAAGGCCGTTTCGTCGACCTGATCGAGATCGACGCCGCGAGCCGGACCAAGGTCGAGGACACCCGCGAGCTGCTCGACAACGTGCAGTACGCCCCGAGCCGCGGGCGCTTCAAGGTCTACCTGATCGACGAAGTGCACATGCTCTCCAGCCATTCCTTCAATGCGCTGCTGAAAACCCTCGAAGAGCCGCCGCCCTACGTCAAGTTCATCCTGGCGACCACCGACCCGCAGAAACTTCCGGCAACGATTTTGTCGCGATGCCTGCAGTTCTCCCTGAAGAACATGACCCCTGAGCGGGTGGTCGAGCATTTGACCCACGTTCTCGGTGCCGAAAACGTCCCGTTCGAAGACGACGCGCTATGGCTGCTCGGCCGCGCGGCCGACGGTTCGATGCGCGACGCCATGAGCCTGACCGACCAGGCCATTGCCTTCGGTGAAGGCAAGGTGTTGGCCGCTGATGTGCGGGCAATGCTCGGTACGCTGGATCACGGCCAGGTTTACGACGTGCTGCACGCGCTGATCGAAGGCGACGCCAAAGCGTTGCTCGAAGCCGTGCGCCATCTGGCCGAACAGGGGCCGGACTGGAACGGCGTGCTCTCGGAAATTCTCAACGTGCTGCACCGCGTCGCCATCGCCCAGGCCTTGCCGGAAGGTGTCGACAATGGTCACGGTGACCGTGACCGGGTGTTGGCGCTGGCCCAGGCGTTGCCGGCCGAAGACGTGCAGTTCTATTACCAGATGGGCCTGATCGGTCGCCGCGACTTGCCGTTGGCGCCGGATCCGCGAGGCGGTTTCGAAATGGTCCTGCTGCGGATGCTGGCCTTCCGGCCGGCAGACACGGCGGACGCGCCGAGGCAACCGCTAAAGCCAGTGGGGATCAGCCAGGCCACAGTTGATTCCGCAAACTCAGTGGCTGCCGCGCCGAAACCTGCGCCGGTAGTTGCTGCGGCTGTTGCGCCCGCGCCGGCTCCGGTGGTTGAACCTGCGCCGGCTCCCGAGCCTGCCCCGGTTGCCCCGGTGATTGCGCCTGAACCCGTTCCTGAGCCAGAGCCTGAGCCGGTCGTGGCGGAAGAGGTCGTCGACCTGCCGTGGAACGACCCGGTAGAACCGGCTCCGGCACAACAGCCAGCCGTCGAGCCGGTGCTGGAAACCACCGCCGAACAGCCAGACCTGCCGCCAATGCCGCTGCCGACCCCGGACAGCGTCGTGCCGGATGCTCCGGAGTGGGCCGCCGCGCCGATCCCCGAGCCGTCGGTTGCCGACGTTGATGCCGCCACGCCGGGCATGGACATGGACGATGAGCCGCCGCTCGACGAGGACTACATCGAGCCGGACATGGATTCGGCCTACAGTTACCTCGATGATCTGGCCAGCGAGCACGCCGCAGAACCGGCCCCCGAACCCGAGCCGGAACCCGCCGCCGCGCCGGCCACAGGTTTAGCCCTGCAATGGCTGGAGCTGTTCCCGCAACTGCCTATCTCCGGCATGACCGGCAGCATCGCCGCCAACTGCACGCTGATCGCGGTCGATGGCGACAACTGGCTGATGCACCTGGATCCGGCCCACAGCGCCTTGTTCAACGCCACCCAGCAGCGTCGTCTGAACGATGCGCTGAACCAGTTCCACGGCCGCACGCTGACCCTGACCATCGAGCTGATCAAGCCCGAGCAGGAAACCCCGGCCCAGGCCGCGTCTCGGCGCCGTGCCAACCGTCAGCGCGAGGCGGAGGAGTCGATCCACGGCGATCCGTTCATCCAGCAGATGGTGCAGCAGTTCGGTGCGGTCGTGCGACACGATACTATTGAACCTGTCGACGCCCTGGTCAGTCAGGGCTAATAACTGAGGGCGTCCGGCTTGTATGGCCGGGCGCTGTTTTGATCCAAGTACTTTTGAGGTGATTCCCATGATGAAAGGTGGCATGGCCGGCCTGATGAAGCAGGCGCAGCAGATGCAGGAAAAAATGGCCAAGATGCAGGAAGAACTGGCCAACGCCGAAGTCACCGGCAAAGCCGGTGGCGATCTGGTCACCGTGGTGATGACCGGTCGTCATGACGTGAAAAAAGTCAGCATCGACCCGAGCGTACTGCCGGGCCTGGACGAAGACGACCGTGAAGTGGTCGAGGATCTGGTGGCTGCAGCCGTCAACGCCGCCGTGCGTCAGATCGAAGCCAACAGCCAGGCGAAAATGGGCAGCATGACCGCTGGCATGAACCTGCCGGCCGGTATGAAACTGCCGTTCTGATTCGCCTTTGCGGGTTGGATGAGCTACAAAAAATGCCAGGCATCGCGCCTGGCATTTTTGTTTCCGCCTGATCGAAATGTACTGGCAGGGCTGGCGCCTTCGCGAGCAAGCTCGCTCCCACATTTGATATGCGTTCCACTGTGGGAGCGAGCTTGCTCGCGAAGAAGCCGCCTCGGTGCAACGGATGAAAATTCGAACGCTCCATCGAAACAAACGGTCTGCTCCCTATACCGCCGAATTCCCCATTCAAAGGAGACGCTGACATGTCCGATCCTCTGACCCTCAACCAACGCTTCGTGCTGGCCTCGCGGCCGGTGGGCGCGCCGACGCCCGAAAACTTCCGTCTGGAGCGCGAGGCGCTGCCGGACCTTGAAGACGGCCAGGTGTTGCTCAAGACCCTGTACCTGTCGCTCGATCCCTACATGCGCGGGCGCATGAGTGACGCGCCGTCCTACGCGGCGCCGGTACAAATCGGCGAGGTGATGACCGGCGGCGCTGTCAGCCGGGTCGAACAGTCGCGTCATCCGAAATTCCACCCCGGCGATCTGGTCGTCGGTGCCACCGGCTGGCAAAGCCACAGCATCAGCGATGGCCGCAACATCATCCCGATCCCGATCCCGTCCGGCCTGCCGAGCCCGTCGATGGCGCTCGGCGTACTGGGCATGCCCGGCATGACCGCCTACATGGGTTTGATGGACATCGGCCAGCCAAAAGAAGGGGAGACCCTGGTGGTTGCCGCCGCTTCCGGCGCGGTGGGTTCGGTAGTCGGCCAGGTCGCCAAGATCAAAGGCCTGCGCGCCGTCGGCGTGGCCGGTGGTGCCGAGAAGTGCAAATACGTGGTCGAGGAACTGGGCTTCGACGCCTGCATCGATCACAAGGCGCCAGACTTTGCCGAGCAACTGGCCAAGGCCTGTCCCAATGGCATCGACATCTATTACGAAAACGTCGGCGGCCATGTCTTCGATGCGGTCGTGCCGCTGCTCAATCCCAAGGCGCGGATCCCGCTGTGCGGCCTGATCGCCGGCTACAACGCCTCGGAAGCGCCGAAAGGCCCGGATCGTTTGCCCGCCTTGCAACGCACGCTGCTGACCAAGCGCGTACGGATTCAGGGCTTCATCGTGTTCGACGACTACGGCGACCGTCAGCCGGAATTCATCAGCGCGATGGTGCCGTGGGTGCGCGACGGCAAGGTCAAATTCCGCGAGGACGTGGTCGATGGTCTGGAGCAGGCGCCGCAAGCATTTATCGGGCTGCTGGAGGGGCGCAACTTCGGCAAACTGGTGGTGAAGGTTGCACAGGACTGAGGATTTGACGCTGGCCGGAGGCGCGGGTATAAACCGCGTCTCGTTGTTTTGTCGGACTTTTTCCCCATGAGCTTCAGCCCTTTGATTCGCCAACTGATCGACGCCCTGCGAACTTTGCCGGGCGTGGGTCAGAAAACTGCCCAGCGTATGGCGTTGCAGTTGCTCGAACGTGACCGCAGTGGCGGTACGCGCCTGGCCCAGGCCTTGAGCCAGGCCATGGAAGGGGTCGGACACTGCCGCCAGTGCCGCACGCTGACCGAAGACGATCTGTGCCCGCAATGCGCCGACACCCGCCGCGACGACACGTTGCTGTGCGTGGTGGAAGGGCCGATGGATGTCTACGCGGTCGAGCAGACCGGGTTCCGTGGTCGCTATTTCGTGCTCAAGGGGCACCTGTCGCCGCTGGACGGACTGGGCCCGGAAGCCATCGGCATTCCGCAACTGATGGCGCGGATCGAAGAGGCGGGCACCTTCACCGAAGTCATCCTCGCCACCAACCCGACCGTGGAAGGTGAAGCGACTGCCCACTACATCGCCCAGTTGCTGCAGAACAAAGGCCTGATCGCCTCGCGCATCGCCCATGGCGTGCCGTTGGGCGGCGAACTGGAACTGGTGGACGGCGGCACGCTGGCTCACTCGTTTGCCGGGCGTAAACCTATATCGCTCTGATTCCGGTGTCTGACCTGACGCCTTCGTCGGATCGCCGCCCGGACCAAGCTCGCTCCCACAGTGAATGGTGTTGCTCATCAAATATGTGAGCGCCGCCAGAATCTTGTGGGAGCGAGCTTGCTCGCGAAGGGTGCGCCTCGGTCTTGCTGAATCTCACAATCTTGTTGAAAACCAAGCAAGCGCTCGGTTAAGTTCGGCGAACCCTTCCATGGAGTTCGCCGATGCCCGTCTTCCAGGAGTACTTCGACCCCAGCCACCAATTGGTCCGCGACAGTGTCAGGCGTTTCGTCGAGCGCGAGATCCTGCCGGACATCGATGCGTGGGAAGAAGCCGAAAGCTTTCCCCGTGAGCTGTACCTCAAGGCCGGTGCGGCCGGCATCCTCGGCATCGGTTATCCCGAAGCGCTGGGTGGCAGCCACGAAGGTGACCTGTTCGCCAAGATCGCCGCCAGTGAAGAACTGATGCGCTGCGGCTCCGGCGGGTTGGTCGCCGGACTTGGCTCGCTCGATATCGGTCTACCGCCGATCGTCAAATGGGGCCGGCCCGAAGTGCGTGATCGTGTCGTCCCCCAAGTGCTCAGCGGCGAGAAAATCAGTGCCTTGGCCGTCACCGAACCGGGCGGCGGCTCCGACGTCGCCAACCTGCAGACCCGCGCCGTGCGCGATGGCGATCATTACCGGGTCAGCGGCAGCAAAACCTTTATCACCAGTGGCGCGCGCGCCGACTACTACACCGTCGCAGTGCGCACCGGAGCGCCCGGTTTTGGCGGCATCAGCCTGCTGCTGATCGAGAAGGGCACGCCGGGCTTCACCGTCGGCCGGCCACTGAAGAAAATGGGCTGGTGGGCATCGGACACGGCTGAATTGTTCTTCGACGATTGCCAAGTGCCTGTAGGAAATCTGATTGGCGCGGAGAACATGGGCTTTGCCTGCATCATGGGCAACTTCCAGAGCGAACGTCTGGCCTTGGCGCTGATGGCCAACATGACCGCGCAACTGGCGCTTGAAGAAAGCCTGAAGTGGGCAAAGGAGCGGCAAGCGTTCGGCAAACCCATCGGCAAGTTCCAGGTGATCAAGCATCGCCTCGCGGAAATGGCCACGGCGCTGGAAGTCTCGCGGGAGTTCACCTATCGGCAGGCGACGAAGATGGCAGCGGGGCAGAGTGTGATCAAGGAGATTTCCATGGCCAAGAACTTTGCCACGGACACTTCGGACCGGATAACCACAGAGGCGGTGCAGATTCTCGGCGGGTTGGGTTATATGCGCGAAAGCCTGGTGGAGCGGCTGTACCGGGATAACCGCATCTTGTCGATTGGCGGCGGGACGCGGGAGGTGATGAACGAGATCATCAGCAAACAGATGGGGCTATAGATTTTGCAGTGAGGCTGCCGGCCCATTCGCGAGCAAGCTCGCTCCCACAGAGGAACGCATTCCAACTGTGGGAGCGAGCTTGCTCGCGAAAGCGGTGGTGCAGGCGCTGATTACTTGTCAGTCAACGCAAACTGCGTCAGGCAGAACGTCGGAATCCCCATGTCCTCAAGACGCTGCGAACCACCCAGCTCCGGCAGATCGATGATCGCCGCCGCTTCATGAACGCGGGCGCCCATGCGGCGGATCAGGTTGGCAGCTGCGATCAGCGTGCCGCCAGTGGCGATCAGGTCATCGAACATCACCACCGAATCGCCTTCGCACAGGCTGTCGGCGTGCACTTCCAGAAACGCTTCGCCGTACTCGGTCGCGTAGCCTTCAGCCAGCACGTCCGCCGGCAGTTTGCCTTGCTTGCGGAACAGCACCAGCGGCTTGTTCAGTTGATAGGCCAGCACCGAACCGATCAGGAAACCGCGCGCATCCATCGCGCCGATGTGGGTGAAGTCGGCTTCCACGTAACGGTGGGCGAAGCTGTCCATCACCAGGCGCAGGGCCTTGGGCGACTGGAACAGCGGGGTGATGTCGCGAAAGATCACGCCCGGTTTCGGGAAGTCGATCACGGGGCGGATCAGGGATTTGATGTCGAAGGAGTCGAAGACCATCGTCGAGGTGTCCTGGCAGGGCTGCAAACGGCGCAGTATACCCGCGGCTGAAACGATACGCTCGGCCGCGGGTCGAGATCAGACTTCGAGCGAGCCGCCGGCCAGGGCGCAGAGCTGGATCGGGTCGAGGATATGGATTTCCTTGCCTTCGGCTGCGATCAGTTCGTTTTGCTGGAAGCGGGTGAAAACCCGGGACACTGTTTCTACCGCCAGCCCCAGATAGTTGCCGATTTCATTGCGCGACATGCTCAGGCGGAACTGATTGGCCGAGAACCCGCGAGCGCGGAAACGCGCCGACAGGTTGACCAGGAACGTGGCGATGCGCTCGTCGGCGGTTTTCTTCGACAGCAGCAACATCATTTGCTGGTCGTCGCGGATTTCGCGGCTCATCACACGCATCAACTGACGGCGCAGTTGCGGCAATTGCAGGGCCAGCTCGTCGAGGCGTTCGAACGGAATCTCGCAGACCGAGGTGGTTTCCAGCGCCTGGGCGGAAACCGGGTGTTTCTCGGTGTCCATGCCGGACAGCCCGACCAGTTCGCTCGGCAGGTGGAAGCCGGTCAGTTGCTCTTCGCCGGTGTCGCTCAGGCTGAAGGTCTTGAGGGCGCCGGAGCGTACTGCATAAACGGAATCGAAGGTGTCGCCCTGGCGGAACAGGAACTCACCCTTTTTCAGCGGGCGGCCACGTTTAACGATTTCGTCCAGCGCATCCATGTCTTCCAGATTCAGCGAAAGTGGCAGGCAGAGAGGGGCCAGGCTGCAATCCTTGCAATTAGCCTGGTTGTGAGCGCGCAGTTTAACTGGCTCGGACATTTCTTAAATCCTTGTGGGAAAACACACATAAGGCGTAAGGGTAACCCAGCGGAGGACATTCAGGCCAGTCTGTGGCGAGATTGCCCCCACGGCATAAAGCCGCAGGGATGACGGCCGATAAACAGGTATCTGACGGCATGCAAGGAACCGCTTCGATGACTGCTATTGGTACGCTGACCCCCGGTAACAGTGGCGTTGCGTCGTTGCTGGAAAGTGCTGAAACCTCCGTTGACGATGAGTCCGGCACAGACGCGGCATCGTTGGGAAGCCCGACCTTGGTCGAGGGTGTCAAAGTGTCGCTGTCCGGTGCGGCCATTGCTAAATCCGCCGGTGCCGGCGGGAAAAACCGCGATATCGAAGAAAGCGGCCTGCCGGAAAACGTCCAGCAATTGCTGAAGATGATTCGCAAGTTTCGCCAGCAGATCGCCGAAAAGAACGCTCAGATCAACGCACTGATGGCCAACAAGACCCTTTCCAACGAAGAGCGGTTCGCCAAGATCGCTGCCCTCAAAGGCGCCATCTCCGCCCTCAACAACGGTCTGATCACCGCCAACCTGTCTCTGGCCAAAGTCATCGACCAATCGGCTCTGACCGCAGACCAGAACCTGAAAACCACCTCGCTGCTGATGAAGAGCTAAATCACCCGCGAAAAACGCTGGCGGTTCTGCTGCTCCAGATACGCGTCGAACACCATGCACACCGAACGCACCAGCAGGCGCCCGGCCGGCAGCACGGTGATGCGCTCGCGATCCAGTTCGATCAGCCCGTCCTGCGCCATGCCCTGCAATTGCGGCCAGAGCGCACCGAAGTAACCCTGAAAATCGATGTTGAAGCTGCGCTCGATCTCGGCGAAGTCCAGACTGAAATTGCAGATCAGTTGCTGGATCACCGCACGGCGCAAGCGGTCGTCAGCGTTGCACACCAGGCCACGGCTGGTGGCCAGTTGCGCGCCGGCGAGGGTGTTCTGGTAGTGATTGAGGTCGCTGCTGTTCTGGCAGTACAGGTCGCCGATCTGGCTGATCGCCGACACGCCCAGCCCGATCAGGTCGCAATGACCGTGGGTGGTGTAGCCCTGGAAGTTGCGTTGCAGGGTCGACTCTTCCTGGGCAATCGCCAATTCATCGTCGGGCAGGGCGAAGTGATCCATGCCGATGTAGCGGTAACCGGCGGCGGTCAGTTGTTCGATGGTGCGTTGCAGCATTTCCAGTTTCTGCGCCGGGCTCGGCAGTTCGTTGCCGTTGATCCGCCGCTGCGGCATGAAGCGTTCCGGCAAGTGCGCGTAGTTGAACACCGAGAGCCGATCCGGTTGCAGGCTGATGACTTCCTCGACGGTGCGGGCGAAGTTGTCCGGGGTCTGCTTGGGCAGGCCGTAGATCAAATCGATGTTGATCGAGCGAAATTGCAGAGTCCGCGCCGCGTCGATCACCGCGCGGGTTTCTTCCAGGCTTTGCAGGCGATTGACCGCCCGTTGCACGGCCGGGTCGAGATCCTGCAGGCCAATGCTGACCCGGTTGAAGCCCAATTCGCGCAGCAGGCCCATGGTCGACCAGTCGGCTTCGCGCGGATCGATCTCGATGCCGTAATCACCGGAGTCATCGTCCAGCAGATTGAAATGCTTGCGCAGGTGCGCCATCAGTTGCCGCAATTCATCGTGGCTGAGAAAGGTCGGAGTACCGCCGCCGAAGTGCAGTTGCTCGACTTTCTGCGCCGGGTCGAGGTGGCAGGCGATCAGCTGGATTTCCTGCTCGAGCCGTTGCAGATACGGCAGTGCGCGGCCGCGATCCTTGGTGATGACCTTGTTGCAGGCGCAGTAGTAGCAAATGTTCGCGCAAAACGGCACGTGAACATACAGCGACAACGGGCGCAGGGCCTTGCGGCTGTCGCGCAGGGCGTGAAACAGATCGAAGGTGCCGACCTGACTGTGAAATTGCACGGCCGTCGGGTACGAGGTGTAGCGCGGCCCCGCCAGGTCGTAGCGGCGGATCAAATCGGTGTCCCAACGAATGGCGTCGAGCATGCGGGCATTCCCCGGATAGGCTGGCAGTGTGCCGAGTCTAGGGGAGGGCGCGAAAAGGCATCTTGATTTGCATCAACGGGGATATGTGTGTTGCCAGTGCGGTCCTCTTCGCGAGCAAGCTCGCTCCCACAGGTTTTGTGTACGCCACAAATCTCCTGTGGGAGCGAGCTTGCTCGCGAAGGCCGCGCCGCCGGTCAGTGGCCCATCAGCCAGTGCTGGTGCGGCCCCGGCAGGGTCCAGATGCCGAACAGGATCACCAGCAAACCGCCGGCCATGCGCACGCTGCGTTTGCGCAACAACGCGGTCACTCGTTCGGCTGCAAGACCGGTCGCGAGTAAAACCGGCCAGGTGCCGAGCCCGAAGGCGAGCATCAGCAACGCGCTGTCGAGTGCATTGCCCTGACTCGCCGACCACAACAGCGTGCTGTAAACCAGCCCGCACGGCAGCCAGCCCCACAGCGCGCCGAGCAGCAAGGCCCGGGGCAGGCTCGACACCGGCAGCAGGCGATTGGCGACTGGCTGAATGTAACGCCACAGTCCACGACCGAGGCTTTCGATGCGGGTCAGGCCGCTCCACCAGCCTGCCAGATACAGGCCCATGGCGATCAGCAGCAACCCGGCGAGAACACGCATGAACAGCGCAGCAGGACTGTTGGCCACCGCCCATCCCGCCAGCCCGATCAGCAATCCCGCCGTGGCATAGCTGAGAATTCGCCCGAGGTTATAGGCCAGCAACAATCGAAAGCGTCGGCTGCGTTGCTCCTTGGGAATCGCCAGGGTCAGCGCGCCCATCAAGCCGCCGCACATGCCCAGGCAGTGCCCGCCGCCGAGCAGGCCGAGAATCAACGCAGACACCAGCAGCGGCGCCAGTTCAAGCATGGGGTGGCGCCTTGTCGTCCGGTTTGGCCGGGTTGGCTTCGTCCACTGCGGCGGTGTGGTTCGGGTCCTGATCGTCGAACAGGATGCTGTGGGCCGGGCCGTCGAGGTCGTCGTACTGGCCGCTGTCCACCGCCCAGAAGAAGATGTAGACGGCGATGGCCACGATCAGCAGCGCGGCCGGAATCATCACGTAGAGAGCTGGCATCTGTACTCCATGCCCGCGCGGCTCAGGCCGGCAGCGGGCGGGTTTCTGACGTGGCGCTGACGGCCTGCGCGCTCGGCAGGCGAGTCAGGCGCAGGGCGTTGAGCACCACGGTCAGCGAACTGATCGACATGCCGACGGCGGCCCACACCGGAGTGATCCAGCCGAGGGCGGCGAACGGCAACATGAGGCCATTGTACAGCGCGGCCCACAACAGGTTCTCGATGATCACCCGGCGGGTGCGGCGTGCCAGCGTGAAGGCTTGTACCAAGGCGTCGAGCCGGTTGGACAGCAGCACCGCATCGGCACTGGTTTTCGCCAGATCAGTGGCCGATCCCATGGCCACGCTGATGTCCGCAGCGGCCAGCACCGGCACGTCGTTGACCCCGTCGCCGAGCATCAACACCTTGCGGCCGTCCCTGTGCAGTTGTTGCAGCACTTGCAGCTTGTCGTCCGGGCGCAGGCCGCCTCGGGCCTCGTCGATGCCCAGTTCGGTAGCGACACTGGCGACCATCGGCGAACTGTCGCCCGACAGCAGCAGCGTGCGCCAGCCGCGCGCCTTGCATGCCGCGAGCAGGGCCGGGGCGTCATCGCGCAGACGGTCGTCGAGGGCGAACCAGGCGAGCGGTCCCTGAATATCACCCAGCAGCAGCCATTGGCCTGGCTCCTTAGGCATCGACGGCACCGGCGCGCCGCTGAGATCACAGACAAAATCCGCCTGACCGATGCGCAAGCGCTGTTCGCCGACCAGTCCCTCAAGCCCCAGGCCCGGCGTGCTGTGGACATCTTCGGCAGCCAGTGGCGCGCGACCGAAGGCGCGGGCAATCGGGTGTTCAGAACGGTTTTCCAGGGCAGCGGCCAGACTCAGGCATTGATCGCTGTCGAGGGCGCCAAGCGTGCGGATCGAGCGCAGCACCAGTCGGCCTTCGGTGAGGGTGCCGGTCTTGTCGAAAATCACCGTGTCGATCTGGTTCAGGCCTTCCAGCACATGGCCGCGTGTCAGCAGCAAGCCAAGTTTATGCAGGGTGCCGGTGGCGGCGGTGAGGGCGGTCGGGGTCGCCAGCGACAGCGCGCACGGGCAGGTCGCCACCAGCATGGCGAGGACGATCCAGAACGCCCGCGACGAATCCAGTTCCCACCACAGCAGACCGATTGCGGCGGCTGCGATCAACGACAGCAACAGGAACCACTGCGCGGCGCGGTCGGCGATTTCCGCCAGCCGAGGTTTTTCCGCCTGGGCGCGATCCAGCAGGCGGACGATCGCCGAGAGTCGCGTGTCCTGGCCGAGCGCCTGCACCTCGACGGTCAGCGCACCTTCCACGTTCAGCGTGCCAGCGGTGACGGCATCGCCCTTGGCGCGCGGCTGCGGCAGGTATTCGCCGGTCAGCACCGATTCGTCGATGCTCGACTGGCCATCGAGGATCTTGCCGTCCGCCGGCAGCACTGAACCCGGTTGCACCAGCACCCGGTCACCGAGGCGCAGTTCGCTGAGCAGGATGCGTTCACTCTGGCCGGCGTCGTCGAGGCGCAGGCACGAGGCGGGCAACAGATTGACCAGTTGCGCGGTGGCAGCGGCGGTGCGTTCACGGGCGCGGCGTTCGAGGTAGCGTCCGGCCAGCAGGAACAGCGCAAACATGCCCACCGCGTCGAAATACAGCTCGCCGACCCCGGTGATCGAGGTCCAGATCCCGGCGACATACGCCGCACCGATCGCCAGCGACACCGAAACGTCCATGGTCAGGTGATGGGTACGCAGGTCGCGCATGGCACCTTTGAAAAACGGCGCGCAGCTGTAGAACACGATCGGCGTGGTGAGAAACAGCGCGACCCAGCGCAGGATCGTATGCAGCTCCGGGCTGAGGTCGATGTTGAATTCCGGCCAGGTCGCCATGGTCGCCATCATCGCCTGGAACCACAGCAGTCCGGCGACGCCGAGTTGGCGCAAGGCGAGGCGATTTTCGCTGGCCAGTTGTTCGCTGGCGCTGTCGGCTTGATACGGGTGTGCGGCGTAGCCGATGTGGCGCAGTTCGCCGAGGATCTGGCTCAGCGGCAACTGAGCGTCAGCCCAGCGTACGTGCAGGCGATGGTTGGACAGGTTCAGCCGCGCCTCGGCCACGGCGGGCAGGGTGCGCAGGTGTTTCTCGATCAGCCAGCCGCACGCGGCGCAACTAATGCCTTCCATCAACAGCGTGGTCTCGGCCAGCTCGCCTTCGTGGCGCACAAACGGTTGCTGTACGTCGGCGCGGTCGTACAGCTCTAGTTCATCGACCAGTTGCACCGGCAGCGCTTCGGGGTTGGCCGAGGCTTCGCTGCGATGCTGGTAATAGCTTTCCAGCCCGCCGGCGACGATGGCTTCGGCCACGGCCTGACAGCCGGGGCAGCAGAACTCGCGGGACTCCCCGAGCACGACGGCGGTGAAGCGACTGCCGGACGGGACGGGCAGGGCGCAGTGGTAGCAGGGGAGTGGGGTGGTCATCAGGAGTTCACTAATACTGCAGAATCGATGTCGTCAGGTCATGCCCTTCGCGAGCAGGCTCGCTCCCACATTTTGATCTGTGCCTGACGCAGATTTTGTGAGCGCCGCAAATCCATTGTGGGAGCGAGTCTGCTCGCGATGCGCGAAGCGCGGCTTTATTTCTTCAGGTCTTCAGCACCTTGCAACGGCTCGTCACCCAGCAACAAATCCTTGTCATGGCTGACCAGCTCTTCCTCGAACATCCGCCACACGTGATCGTCCTGAGTGCCCAGCAACTCAACAAAACGCCGACCTTCAATCTTGTCGCTCAACTGGCCGATGTAGCGGCCCTGTTCGGTCTCGCTGCGGGCCAGGACAATCTTGCGATCTTTCTCCGGCTGGGTCGGCGAGATCAGGTTCAGTTCCAGGGTTTTCGGCTGGCTGTCGCCGCTCAGGCGCAGGTCGACTTCGCCGGTCACATCATCCAGGTGCACGGCAGCGCGCATCTTCAGGGTCTGGGCCAGCAGCTCGCGATCCAGCGAACGGTTGATGCCTTTGCCGGCCTCGTAGTAGTTGTCGTTGACCAGGTTGTCCGGGTTGTTCACCGCGATGGTCACCATGGACAGCGTCAGGGTCACCGAACAGGCCAGAATCCCGATGATGATCCATGGCCAAAGGTGCTTGTACCAGGGACTTGCGGCGTTTGCTGCGGGCATGTTCAGTTCTCTCAACGATTTTGTGGGCCGATGAAACGGCTCTTGGCTTCTACGTGGACGCTGTCGTCATCGGCATCCTTGAGGATGAATTTCACCTCGTTGGTGCTCGATGGCAATTGCTCAGGCGCGCTCGACAGCTCGACCGGCATGCTGAAGATTTCCCCGGCCGGCACCTTGATCTCGCGTTTGCCTTGCAGGCGCAGATCCGGCAAACCGGCGGCTTCCAGCACGTAGGTGTGGTCGCGCTGATCCTTGTTCATGATCTTCAGGCTGTAGACGTTTTCGATCCGGCCTTCGGCGTTTTCACGGTACAGCACGCGGTCCTTGCTGACGTCGAAACCCACCAGCGAACGCATGAAGAAAGCCGTCACCAGCAGGCTGATCATCGCCAGCAGCACCACGGCATAACCGATCAGCCGAGGGCGCAGTTTATGGGTTTTCTGCCCGGACAAGTTGTGTTCGGTGGTGTAGCTGATCAGCCCGCGCGGGTAATCCATCTTGTCCATGATGCTGTCGCAGGCGTCGATGCACGCAGCGCAGCCGATGCACTCGATCTGCAGGCCGTCGCGGATGTCGATGCCGGTCGGGCAGACCTGAACGCACATGGTGCAGTCGATGCAGTCGCCCAGGCCTTGGGCCTTGTAGTCGACGCCTTTCTTGCGCGGGCCACGGCTTTCGCCGCGACGCGGGTCGTAGGAAACGATCAGGGTGTCCTTGTCGAACATCACGCTCTGGAAGCGCGCATACGGACACATGTAGATGCACACCTGCTCACGCAGCCAGCCGGCGTTGCCGTAGGTGGCGAGGGTGAAGAAACCGACCCAGAAATACGACCAGCCATCGGCTTGCCCGGTGAAGAATTCGAAGACCAGTTCGCGGATCGGCGAGAAGTAGCCGACGAAGGTCATGCCGGTGACGAAACCGATCAGCAACCACAGCGCGTGTTTGGCGAGTTTGCGCAGGAACTTGTTGGCGCTCATCGGCGCCTTGTCGAGCTTGATGCGCTGGTTGCGGTCGCCTTCGGTGACCTTCTCGCACCACATGAAAATCCACGTCCACACGCTTTGCGGGCAGGTGTAGCCACACCAGACCCGCCCGGCATACACGGTGATGAAGAACAGGCCGAACGCGGCAATGATCAGCAGCCCGGAAAGCAGAATGAAATCCTGTGGCCAGAACGTGGCGCCGAAAATGAAGAACTTGCGCTCCGGCAGGTTCCACCACACGGCCTGATGGCCGCCCCAGTTTAGCCAGACCGTACCGAAATACAGCAGGAACAAGGCAGCGCCGCCCATCATCCGCAGATTGCGGAACAGACCGGTGAAAGCACGGGTGTAGATTTTTTCTCGAGAGGCGTAAAGGTCGACGCTGTTGTTCGCGTTCTTGCTGGGTGGCGTGACGTCGTGTACCGGAATCTGGTTGCTCATCATTGCATCCCACGGCAGTGGAAAAATGCCTCGGTCGATACGTGCCGACCGGGGTCAAAAAGGGGTGTTGCAGTGGCCCAATGATACGCCTGTCATGCCGACGAACGGGTGCGACCTTTGGTCGCGTTGGGCAAAATCAATTGATGGTGTAATGACTTGAATCAATTGACTTGTGAGATATCGCCTTTTTTGGTTCGGCCGATGAGTGAGTCTAGGCGATTCGTCGCCGTTGCGCTGCCTGGTGATCTGTGGGCCGAAAGCCAGTCCTTGGTTGTCCGGTGAATCCTGACCAAACTTCGAAATAATCCGGTTGAACTAAGGAGCTTTGGTTTTTATGGTTCGTTAGTTTGAAACAAGTTTGTTTAATTGTTCCTGTTGTCGGCTTTGAAAGATTCCGTTTGATCGAATATGTTTGCGTCTGGCGATATTCAGTTGCCGGTCATTATTCAAGTTGAATGGAGTTTTAATGTTATGAATTTAAATGGAATTGTAAAGTTGCTGCTGGGCGTCTGTTTAATCTCTACTGTTACTTTGGCTCATGCCGTTGAGGGCACTCCGTGGCATATGGTGTTCGCGTCCGACACGCAATATCCCTGGACTGACAAGACCGACAGCGGAGAGCCGGAATCCGATGCAGACTTCGAAAAACGTGCCAGGTGGCTGGTGGACAGCCAGTTGGGCAGTATCGCCGAGTTTCGAAACACCCATGGTGGGCAGGCGGCAATCCCGTTGATGATCAACGGTGACATTACCGCTTTTGGCCATGGTTGGCAGCGCTCATATATGAAATCGGCCCTGCAGAAGTACTTCAAGGGCGATTACCTGTATGGCTTGGGTAATCATGATTACGAAAACAATGTGGATGACTGTTTCAGTAATAGTTGTGCGGCGGGTAGTATCGTCGAGTTCAACGAACATCATAAGGGCAAGGTGGATAATTTTGACCTCAAGGTCACAGGCGCTTTTCTGGATATTCTTTATTCGGGCAGTCTTGCCTACTCAAAAAATGTCGGGGAAGTTCATTTGGTGCAACTCAACAACGAGCCCACCTACACCACGAAGATTGCTCATGCGTTGAACCCGACAACTTTCAATATCACCAGTGCGCTGGACTGGCTGGAAAATGATTTGAGGGTGGCGAGGGCCCAGGGTTACGCCATCATCATCAACATGCACAAATGGGATGACTGGCAAGGGGACTGGCAACAGAAGCAGCGCTTTCTGAACATGATCGAAAAGTATGAAGTCACGGCCATTTTTGCGGGTCATTACCATGCGCGAGGTGGGGCCAAGCGCTTGATGGGTACGGTGCCGATGTTTCTCAGCGGCGGAACGTCCCAGCAAACGTATCTGACCGCCAGTTTTTCGGCTGATCGCAAGCAACTGCATGTCAATCTGGTCGAGAACAATGAATGGCGAGAGCCCCGGCTCGTGCACACCGTGCCAGTGAAATCGATCTGGGCCAGGCGCCCATGAAAAAGGCCCCGCCAGATGACTGGCGGGGCCTTTTTTTGCTTCAAGCGTTGGCCTTACTGGGCCTCGGCTTCCGCTGGTTTTTCACCGTGGGACAGGCTGTAAACGTACGCCGCCAGCAGGTGAACCTTGTCGTTGCCTTGCAGTTGTTCCTGGGCAGGCATCTGGCCCTGACGGCCGTAACGGATGGTCTGCTGCAATTGCGCGAAGCTCGAACCGTAGATGAACGCGGCCGGGTGGGTCAGGTCAGGTGCGCCCATCGCTGGCGTACCTTTGCCCGCCGGGCCGTGGCACGCCACGCAGTTGGCGGCGAACAGTTTCTGGCCGTTGGCCGGATCTGCCTTGGTGCCTTCCGGCAGCTTGCGGCCATCCAGATTGGTCAGCACGAACGCGGCCACGTCGGCCACGCCTTGCTCGCCGATCACTTCAGCCCAGGCCGGCATCACGGCGTGACGACCGCCCATGATGGTGGTCTTGATGGTTTCCGGCTCGCCGCCCCAGCGCCAGTCGGCGTCGGTCAGGTTCGGGAAACCATAAGCGCCCTTGGCGTCGGAACCGTGGCAGACCGAGCAGTTGGAGGCGAACAGACGGCCACCCATCTTCAGGGCTTGCGGATCCTTGGCGACTTCTTCGATCGGCATGGCGGCGAACTTGGCGAAGATCGGACCGAACTTGGCGTCCGAACGCGCCATTTCCTTTTCCCACTCGTGAACGCCGGTCCAGCCGGTCTGGCCGTTGGCGAACGCGGTCTGCTTCTCGGTATCGAGGTAGTTGTAGCCCGGCAGCAGGCCTTTCCAGTTGCCCAGGCCCGGGTACAGCACCAGATAACCCAGAGCGAACACGATGGTGCCCACGAACAGCATGAACCACCATTTCGGCAGCGGGTTGTCGTACTCCTCGATCCCGTCGAAGGAGTGGCCGACCGTCTCGTCGGTCTGCTCGGTGCGCTGGCCCTTTCGGGTCGACAGCAACAGCCAGGTCAGGGAAAAGATCGTACCGAGACTGAGGACTGTGACGTACAGACTCCAGAATGTAGTCATTCTTTGTTACTCCTAGAAGCTTGCTCGACGTGCTTGATGGCTTCGGGATCGTCCGCGAAGGGCAGCAAGGTCGCGTCTTCAAACTCCGACTTGCGCTTGGGGCTGAACACCCACAACGCCAGGCCGATGAAGGCAACCATCACGACAACGGTGCCCAGGCCTCGAATCATCCCGATATCCATCTAGATCACCGTTTGCTTTTGATGATGGTGCCCAGGCCTTGCAGATAGGCCACCAGCGCGTCCATTTCGGTTTTGCCCTTCACGGCATCCCTGGCACCGGCGATGTCTTCGTCGGTGTAAGGGACGCCGAGTGTGCGCAACACTTCCATTTTCTTGGCCGTGTCTTTGCCATCGAGCTTGTTTTCTACGAGGAACGGGTAGGCCGGCATTTTCGACTCGGGGACGACGTTGCGCGGGTTGTACAAGTGCGCACGCTGCCAGTCATCGGAGTAACGACCGCCGACGCGGGCCAGATCCGGGCCAGTACGTTTGGAACCCCACAGGAACGGGTGATCCCAGACGCTTTCACCGGCGACCGAGTAGTGGCCGTAGCGTTCGGTTTCGGCACGGAACGGACGGATCATCTGCGAGTGGCAGCCGACACATCCGTTGGCGATATAAACGTCGCGGCCTTCCAGTTCAAGGGCGGTGCGCGGCTTCATGCCTTCGACCGGCTTGTTGGTGACGTCCTGGAAAAACAGCGGAACGATTTGGGTCAGACCACCGACGCTGACGGCGATGACCATGAAGAAAGCCAGCAGGCCAATGTTCTTCTCGACGGCTTCATGCTTCATCAGTGAGCTCCAACTACGGCAATCTTGGCGGCGGCTTCGGCTTCAGCCGGGTTCGAGGCGCGAACGGTGCGCCATACGTTGTAAGCCATCAGCAGCATGCCGCTGGCGAAGAACGCACCGCCCAGGGCGCGGACGATGAAACCAGGGTGGCTGGCCTGCAGCGCTTCGACGAACGAGTAGGTGAGGGTGCCGTCATCGTTGATTGCACGCCACATCAGGCCTTGAGTGATGCCGTTGACCCACATCGAAGCGATGTACAGAACGGTACCGATGGTCGCGAGCCAGAAGTGCGCGTTGATCAGGCCGGTGCTGTGCATCTGCGCACGGCCGAACAGTTTCGGGATCATGTGGTAGATCGCGCCGATCGAGATCATCGCTACCCAGCCGAGCGCGCCGGCGTGTACGTGGCCGATGGTCCAGTCGGTGTAGTGCGAGAGCGAGTTGACGGTCTTGATCGCCATCATCGGACCTTCGAAGGTCGACATGCCGTAGAACGCCAGCGATACCACGAGGAAACGCAGGATCGGGTCGGTGCGCAGCTTATGCCAGGCGCCCGACAGGGTCATCATGCCGTTGATCATGCCGCCCCAGCTCGGCGCCAGCAGAATGATCGACATCGCCATGCCCAGCGATTGTGCCCAATCCGGCAGCGCGGTGTAGTGCAGGTGGTGCGGGCCGGCCCAGATGTACAGGGTGATCAGCGCCCAGAAGTGCACGATCGACAGACGATACGAGTAGATCGGACGTTCGGCCTGTTTCGGCACGAAGTAGTACATCATCCCCAGGAAGCCGGTAGTCAGGAAGAAGCCTACGGCGTTGTGGCCGTACCACCACTGGATCATCGCGTCGGTGGCGCCCGAGTAAGCCGAGTAGGACTTGAACAGGCTGACCGGCAGCGACATGTGGTTGACGATGTGCAGCATCGCGGTCACCACGATGAACGCACCGTAGAACCAGTTACCGACATAAATGTGCTTGGTCTTGCGCTTGGTGATGGTGCCGAAGAACACCAGACCGTAGGTGACCCAGACAATGGCCAGCAGAATGGCGAGGGGCCATTCCAGTTCCGCGTATTCCTTGGTGGTGGTGTAACCCAGCGGCAAGGTAATGATCGCGCCGACGATCACCGCTTGCCAGCCCCAGAAGGTGAAGGCCGCGAGGCTGTCGGAAATCAGTCGCGTCTGGCAGGTTCGCTGCACGACATAGTAGGAAGTGGCAAACAGTGCACAACCACCGAAGGCGAAAATCACCAGGTTTGTGTGCAACGGGCGCAGGCGTCCAAAGCTCGTCCACGGCAGACCGAAATTCAACTCCGGCCAGACCAGTTGCGAGGCGATGAAGACACCGAGCCCCATGCCAAGGATCCCCCAGACCACCGTCATGATGGCGAACTGGCGGACTACCTTATAGTTATAAGCAGTCGGACTGATTGCTGTGCTCATTCTAAGGTTCCACGGTTTGGGTGTTTTATTAGGATTAAAATCGGCCGCAAGTATGTAGAAAGCAGGGGGGCAATGCAACGCGCCATGACCTGGGTCAATGCTTTCCAACGCTGATTCTGCGGCCTTTCCATGCGCCGCGTAAGGACAAAATTGCCCTCGGGCAAAATGTCGCAGCGGACGAAAAAAGCGAGGGGTCCCGGTCGGATGTAACGGGGTGTGTTCGAACGCTCGGTTCGGGTGACGGACGGTAATTGGCACGACAGCCGGTATCTACCGGCCTTTGCGGCCATGTCAGTCAGCCGATTCGTTCAACGCCTCGCTCGGGGTCGACCTGGAACCGGCACGGGCCAGTCCGCATCGAGCAAGCGTAGACCCGAATCCGGGTAACCGAAAGGAGAGGGGGTGAAGGGGTGCGACAATGCGTCGCAAAGGGGCTGGAAACTGCCGCACTGGAAACGTGCGGCAGTCTTGTGCGCAATGATTACTTTTTATTGTCCTCAGTAATCAGTTTTTCTGTATTCAATCCATTGCTAAGGCTGTACACATAAGCGGCCAGCAATTGCACTTTATCGTTGCCCAGCAGCTCGTTCTGAGCCGGCATGTGGCCCTGACGACCATGGCGAATGGTCTGCTCGAGCTGGGTCAGGCTGGTGCCGTAGATGAAACCGGCTGGGTGCGTCAGGTTCGGCGCGCCCATGGCTTCAGTGCCCTGGCCGTTTGCCCCGTGACAGGCGACACACATGGTGCTGAACGCTTGCTGCCCGGCTTGCAGATCCGCCTTGTTGTCCGCCGCCAGTGGCAGGCCGGCCAGTTCGTGACGCACGTAAGCCGCGACGTTTTTCACCCCGGCCTCGCCCAGTGCGTCGCCCCACGCCGGCATCGCCGCCATCCGGCCACCCATGATGGTGGTCTTGATGGTTTCGGCGCTGCCGCCCCAACGCCAGTCCTTGTCGGCGAGGTTAGGGAAGCCGAACGCGCCCTTGGCATCCGAGCCGTGGCACACCGAGCAGTTGGAGGCGAACAGGCGGCCGCCCATTTTCAGCGCCTGCGGATCCTTCGCCACTTCTTCCACCGGCATGGCAGCGAATTTGGCGAAGATCGGCCCGAACTTGGCGTCAGCCTTGCTCATTTCCTTTTCCCACTCGTGGACGCCGGTCCAGCCGTCCTCGTAGCCGGGCAGGATGCCTTTCCAGTTGCCCAGGCCCGGGTAAAGGATCAGATAGCCCACGGAAAACACCAGCGTGCCGGCGAACAGCATGAACCACCACTGCGGCAGCGGGTTGTCGTACTCCTCGATGCCGTCGAAGCTGTGGCCCATGGTCTGGTCGACACTGCCCTTGGTTTCGCCCCGACGGGTGCCGACCAGCAGCCAGGTCAGGCCGATCAGGCTGCCGATGGTCAGTACGCAGATCCACGTACTCCAGAAGGTGGTCATGGCCGGGTACTCCTTGTTTCAGATGCTTGGGTTGGGTCGGGTTGCGGCTCGTCGGCAAACGGCAGCAGGCGCGCTTCGGCGAATTCCGGCGTGCGCTTGCGGTTGAACACCCACAGGGTCAGGCCGACGAAGGCCACGAACACCACGACCGTGCCGAGGCCGCGAATCAGCCCCGCGCTCATTTCAATGACCATCGGGCTCACCTCTTGCTCTTGATCGCAGTGCCAAGCACTTGCAGGTAGGAGACGAGGGCGTCCATTTCGGTCTTGCCCTTGAGGCTGGCCACCGCGCCGCTGATGTCGTCGTCGGTGTACGGCACGCCGAGGGTGCGCATGACCTTGAGCTTGGTTTCGGTGTGGCTGCTGTCGACCGGTTGGGTGACCAGCCATGGGTAGGCCGGCATTTTCGATTCCGGTACAACGTTGCGCGGGTTGTACAAGTGCGCACGGTGCCAGTCATCCGAGTAACGCGCGCCGACCCGGGCCAGGTCCGGACCGGTACGTTTCGAGCCCCACAGGAACGGGTGATCCCACACGCTTTCACCCGCCACCGAGTAGTGCCCGTAACGTTCGGTTTCAGCGCGGAACGGACGGATCATCTGCGAGTGGCAACCGACGCAGCCTTCGCGGATGTAGATGTCACGGCCTTCCAGTTGCAGCGCGGTGTAGGGCTTCATGCCTTCCACCGGTTTGTTGGTCACGTCCTGGAAGAACAGCGGGACGATCTGGGTCAGGCCGCCGATGCTCACGGCGAACACCATCAGCAGCATCAGCAGGCCGACGTTCTTTTCAATCGTTTCGTGTTTCATGGCGGACTCCTCAGGCCATCTGCGCGGCAGCAACGACGTCAGCAGGCTGCGAGGCCCGCACGGTGCGCCAGGTGTTGTAAGCCATCAGGAACATGCCGCTGAGGAAGATCGCCCCGCCAATCAGCCGCACGACGAAGCCAGGGTGGCTGGCCACCAGGGTTTCGACGAAGGAGTAGGTCAGCGTGCCGTCCTCGTTCACCGCACGCCACATCAGGCCCTGGGCGATGCCGTTGACCCACATCGAAGCGATGTACAAAACGGTGCCGATGGTCGCGAGCCAGAAGTGCGCGTTGATCAGGCCGATGCTGTGCATCTGCTCTTTGCCGAAGACTTTCGGGATCATGTGGTACAGCGCGCCGATGGAAATCATCGCCACCCAACCGAGCGCGCCGGCGTGTACGTGGCCGATGGTCCAGTCGGTGTAGTGGGAGAGGGCGTTCACCGTCTTGATCGCCATCATCGGACCTTCGAAGGTCGACATGCCGTAGAACGCCAGCGACACCACGAGGAAGCGCAGGATCGGGTCGCTGCGCAACTTATGCCAGGCGCCCGAGAGGGTCATCATGCCGTTGATCATGCCGCCCCAGCTCGGGGCCAGCAGTACCAGCGACATCACCATGCCCAGCGACTGTGCCCAGTCTGGCAGCGCGGTGTAGTGCAAATGGTGCGGGCCGGCCCAGATGTACAGGGTGATCAGCGCCCAGAAGTGCACGATCGACAGGCGATACGAATACACCGGACGTTCGGCCTGTTTCGGCACGAAGTAGTACATCATCCCGAGGAAACCGGCGGTGAGGAAAAAGCCTACGGCGTTGTGGCCGTACCACCATTGCACCATCGCATCGGTTGCACCGGCGTACACCGAGTAGGACTTGGTGAAGCTCACTGGCAACTCGAGGTTGTTGACGATGTGCAGGATCGCCACGGTGATGATGAACGCGCCGAAGAACCAGTTGCCCACATAAATGTGCTTGGTCTTGCGCTGCATGATCGTGCCGAAGAACACGATGGCGTAGGCGACCCAGACGATGGTGATCAGGATGTCGATCGGCCATTCCAGCTCGGCGTATTCCTTGGAGCTGGTGTAACCCAGTGGCAGGCTGATGGCTGCCAATAGAATCACAAGCTGCCAGCCCCAGAAGCAGAACGCGGCGATTTTCGGCGCAAACAGTTGGGTCTGGCAGGTGCGCTGCACCGAGTAGAACGAACTGGCGAACAAGGCACAGCCGCCGAACGCGAAGATCACCGCGTTGGTGTGCAGCGGGCGCAGGCGTCCGAAGCTGGTCCACGGCAGGTTGAAGTTGAGTTCGGGCCAGACCAATTGAGCCGCGAGAAAAACCCCGAGCCCCATGCCGACGATGCCCCACACCACCGTCATAATGGCGAATTGGCGGACCACCTTGTAGTTGTAGGCGGTACTGATAGAAGTGTTCATGGTTCCCCATCCACGGTTCAGCCGAAGTGAGCGCGCGCAGAAAACGCCGCGAATCCTTCGCCTGGAGTTATAGGCAGACTAAAAGCGAGGCAAGCATGGACAAACAGCACAAGGCCAGTATTGACGGGGATCAATGGGCGCAGTGCCTGCGGGATCACGGGTGGCTTTGGGATGCGGCTAGTGGTGAGGCTTCGGCGACGCTCATCCTCGCGCATGGGGCGGGGGCGCCGATGGACAGTGAGTGGATGACGGATGTGGCTGGGCGCCTTGCTGGGCTTGGTATTAACGTGTTGCGGTTTGAGTTTCCTTATATGGCGCAGCGGCGGGTTGATGGCAGTAAACGTCCGCCGAATCCGGCGCCGAAGTTGCTGGAATGTTGGCGTGAGGTTTATGGCTTGGTGCGACCTCATGTCGCTGGTTCACTGGCGATTGGCGGGAAGTCTATGGGGGGGCGGATGGCGAGTTTGCTGGCTGATGATTTGGGTGCGGATGCGCTCGTGTGTCTGGGTTATCCGTTTTATGCGGTTGGGAAACCGGAGAAGCCGCGGGTTGAGCATTTGGCTTCTTTGCGGACTCGGACGTTGATCGTGCAGGGCGAACGGGATGCTCTCGGCAATCGGGAGGCGGTTGAAGGGTATTCCTTATCGCCGAGTATTGAAGTGTTTTGGTTGGCGGCGGGGGATCATGATTTGAAGCCGCTCAAGGTTTCCGGGTTTACGCATGAGCAGCATTTGGCTTCGGCTGCGGAGAGGGTTGCCGGGTTTCTTTGTTGAGGCTTTCTGGGGCGGGGGGCATATCCGTTGCTGCGGTAACGGCTGCTTAGGGTTTCGCCCTTACGGCGACTCACTTTTTTGACAAACGCCTCAAAAAAGTAAGCAAAAAAAGGCTTGCTCCTACGTCCGGCCCGCTCGCTGAGGCTCGGGGTTCCTTCGCTCCGGGATTCATCCGGGGGGCATCGCCTACGGTTTGCTTCGCTGCACCTCCTCTCGATGTGTTTGGCTTCGCCAAACGGTCGCTGCGCTCCC
>NZ_JAOEJU010000037.1 GCF_025447595.1 Pseudomonas koreensis
CGATGACCTTTGATGGACTGAGCCGCAAAGATGCATGGCTGTCGTTGAGGCTGATGGTTGCGCACAACCTGCTGACCGATGCAGAGTTGTCGGTCCTCAGCGATAAGATGCGCGAGATTATTTCGGATGCTGTTCGCCAGCCATACGAAATCGAATGGGCGGAGGAGCGCGTACCGGACTATTGATGATCCCCTTCACGACAAACAGAGAAACACGATGTTGATCTTCAACTGCACAGAAGCCGCCAGCAAGTTTTTCAGTCGCGTCCACAAGGGCGAAACGATCACGCCGGTTGAATACAAAGCACCGTCACCCGTCATCGAAGATGACGAGCCGGACAGTTCGACCGAGCAGTGGCTGGTTCACGCCATCACCGTGCAACGCAAGAATGTGTTGTTCGTCATGCACGTAAAAACCCGGTACTGCGTGATTCTCGCTGATGCAAAAAAAGCGGACGTTGAAGGCGTTGTCCAGCGCTTTGCTGATCGCTGGCTCAACGGTGTAATGATTCATGCGATCAATCACGATCTTGCGCAATGGATCGACGCTGACCAGATGATCGAGCACTTCAGATCTGTCTGTTACTCGCAGCAGTTCTATCGGCGCAGTCATCGCAGTGCGCAAAAACACATCGACGAGATCGCCTGGATCTTCAAGGAGAGGGCCGCCGAAAGAGGCTGTTTGCCGCCTGATGAAATGGCCGCGATGGTATTTGACGAGGATATGAATGACACCCCGAGAAGCAGCAAGGGTGCTAAGGATTACTACTGGCCACTTGAAGAAATGATTGTTCATTGGCTACGTCAGTATTGCGCTCTTGAGGAGGCTGAAATCCAGGAAGCCAAAGAGCGGCGCAAACAAGTTCGCCGAGAGATCGAAGCGTTAAAGCACGAAGCCTGGCTGGAAGAGTACAACCGACAAAGCTCGATTACTTAAGCCACCCCCGCCATAATCCGCCGCGATTTTTCCCGCGCCGGCACCCACGTCCCGGCGCGACCTCCGACTCACTCAGGGATCGATTCATGCTCAAGGGACTGTTGCGCCTGGCGCCATATGCCGCCGTGCTGTTTTCACTGCTTTCCACCGCTCAGGCTGACGACGGCAGACGTGTGTTCACCGGCACGCTGGGCAAGACGCCGATTGTGGTTGAGCTCAATACGCAGCAGCCGGATGAAGTGACCGGTCGTTACTTCTACGAAAAATACCATCGGGACCTACCCCTCAGCGGGTCATTGCAGGACAGCACCCTGACGCTGATTGAAGGCAACAATCGCTACGGCGATGACAAGCCATTGCCAACTTTGAAACTGGAAGAAACTGCCACTGGCTGGCAGGGCGAGTGGCAAAGTCCGAAGGGCAAGAAGCTCTCAGTGCAACTCTCCGAGGCCAGGCTTCCAGCGCCGACAACTTCTACGCTGCCCTTCATCGCCACGCTGCCAAACGGCGAGCCGTATGAGTATTTGCGACTACAAGGACTCAAGCTCAAACCGATGAAGAAACAAGACTTCATGGGTTACACCCTGCAATGGTGGACAGAGCCGGAGTCGAAGATTTCGCTGTTCAGCATAGAGTCCGGTCTGCCAAAAGATGATCTGCAACGGGTCAACCAGCAGTTGCTTGGACGGTTGTGGAATGAGGTCATCCGCTATCACGGTTGCCAACTGCAGGGCGGGGAATACGTCGAGTTCATGCAGGACGCAGAACCCAAAATGATTTCGCCAGCCGTGGTCAGCCTGAACATCTCGACTAGTTATTACTGTGGTGGCGCGCATCCGGACTTCGGTGATTCACCCCTTAACATTGATGTAAGCACAGGCCATCCGTTGTCGCTCGAAGATGTCTTGTGGGTAGGTGAGGGCAAGCCACTTCTGCATGCCGAACGAGACAGTCTGGGTGACAAACCCTTGAGCCAAGCTGAAAGTGACGCGCGTTATCAGTATGAAAACAAGGAGCTGGTGCCTTGGCTGATCAAGCAATTCACCGCCCTGTACCCCGCAGAAATGAAGAAGCCGACGCAAGATGATGATTGCGACTTCACGGAAGAAAGTGTTTGGGGTTCTTCGCCGTGGTACTTCACTGCGAAAGGTTTGTACCTGGGCGCCTACTTCGCCCGCGTGCAGCGTTCCTGCGATAGACCGGACTGGTCAGTCCTGCCGTACTCCCTCATCAAACAACACTCCGGCGCCGTCAAACTGCAACTGCCCCAGAACTAACCATCACACCAGACCCGGCGCTTCACGAATAATGAAGTGATCCAGGTTCTCGATATTTGCATTGAAGACCTCGAAAGGCTTTTCGGGGTTCTTCTTGCCCGGCACCTGCTTCAACTCCGGTGTCACACCATAGAAGAAGCAGAACAACTCCTTATCACTGTCGATCGCGTGCTTGATCTCTTCCAGAAACGCCTTGCGCTTGCGGTAGTTGTCGATCAGCTTTTTGTTGAGATAGACACTGACCGGATAAGGCTTCTTCTTGCTGTCTTCCGGCTTCTTGAACCAGACCTTGTCCTCGAAATCGATCCGGAAACTGGCGCTGTGAAAGTCCTCGATCTTCTTGATCCGACCCCAGTAAATCAGCCCCTTGTTGTCCATCAAGTACTCGATCTTCTTGAAGAACGAACTGTACGGCGCCGTATGCTCGCCAATCTTCAACGGCATGCGCTTGAGCAAATCCTTGTCCGCGAAGTTCGACACAAAACACTCCACGGGGTGAGCGAAAACACTGGTCTTGTCCGGCGCCGCCTCACGAGTCGGCGACTCTTTTGAGGGGGCAGTCGCCACCCGCACCGGATCATCCCGCAACACATCCGCCGCCCCCGCTGGCGCGGCAGGCTTGCGCACATACTCACGACGCGTCAGTAACAACTCCGACGGGAAATGCTCCTCCCGCCCGCCATCCGTTTCCCCATCCGCCGCCTCAACCCCAGACGCCGACGTCTTCAAACTCACATACGGACAACCCGCCACATGCTGCGTACCGGGCAGATTCTTGAAGTGCGGCGTGCGCACGTAGTTCACGTTCTTGGCGTTGAACGTGCCCAACTCGTTGGAAGCGTCGAACGCCGCACGACAGGCGTCGTTGGGGCACTGGAAATGCTCCTTCGCAGAATCGAACGCCACCGTCTCATCGAAATTCAGATCGCGAACGTCATAGATCGACAGTTTGTCGTCGAGGCTGAGGCAGTAGGCGAGGTCGAATTTCATGGTGGGGCTCGGGTACTTGAGTGGGGGAAGGGGTATTAATAGCGGGTGGTGGGGTGGGTTGCACTGATTGTTTTCAGAATGATGCAGAAGCAGTCTGCTGGCGATTGCCTTCCCAGGAACGCCGGGCCATAAAAAACCGCTGCTTGAAAACTCAAGCAGCGGTTTTTTATGTCAGTAACTGCGCAGCATTCGTGAAGCCTTACGCCACCAGGATTCCTGACGATTGAACGGATCCTCCGCCAGCAAACACGGCATGTCCCGCAACCGAGTCCACGGCTCATCCTGCCAGTGCAACGTGCTCAACGACATCTTGGGCCAGCTCAAAACACTCAGTATCGGACGCTCAACCGAGCGCATCGGACGGGCATCTCGCAGCGCAGGCACAACCTGATGCGTCACCCATTCACGAAGCTGCCGATATTCGGGACAGTAGTGATAAATCAGCAGCGCATACACACCTGACTCGCTCACCATCAAATGTTCTCCGGGCTCGCCGTAGGTCTCCACGCACATCATCTGTCGCTGATCGGCGTCGAGTTTGCGCAGCTGTCGCTCATCGAGATATTTGCCCATCAGACGCCCCAGTTCATGGACGCAGAACCAGGCCTGGTTCTCCACCAGAAGGGCATGCAGGTGAGTTTTGTTGCGGACAAATCGAGTTGGAAGAAGTGGTTCAGACATGGCGTGCCTCCCGAGTCGGGAGCACGGGATTCAAACGGCGGGTACAGCGATTCGCTTTCATCGTGAAGGCTGAGTAGTCAGGCATTTCCATTTACCTCTGGCTGCTTTCTTAGGGCATTCGTTAAGGGTGTCGGGAGCTAAGAAACCCACCAGAGACGGGCCGGACATATTCCCCTTTCGGGTCTTGTATTCGCCCACTCCCGACATAACGGGACTTTTCGCAGGCGTAGAGAAACCGCAGACGAAAAAAAGCCGCATGACTGTCGGGTGCGGGGGACCGCTCTGGTTTGTAGAGTTTCTTAGGCTCGGACCTGAGGGTAGGGGGATCAGGGATGGTCGTCAACCAGCGAATTTTCCTACCGATCGTGAGGTAAAACGAAATCTGGACAATGGCGCGGAGTAAATTATGCTGTGTTTATATCCAGTGCTTGGTCGCCCCTGTTCTTCCAATTCTCCCAGCCCGTGTCGCCATGACTGATCTCACGGATTACGGGAAATTTCATTTACTTTGAAGTTTTCAGGGCTAGAATGGTGACCATTCGTCACAGCTTTGACCCAGAGGAATTTCCGGCTCATGAATCTTTTTGAAACAGCATCTTTTGAATCCTTGAGCGAAACGACCTCGGATTCTTATGAGCCTGATACCCATCCTGTTACCGACCTTGCGTTACTGCACAAGCTGCTGGAGATCTACGACCAAGGGCAGTTGGCCGAAATTCTCAACGATGTGAGCCCGAGCCACTGGTGCCGTGAAACCATCAATCGATGGATCAAGGGCAAGGCTTCGCCGAAGCTCTCCCACATTGAGTTCACCCGCCTCAAGGATCTGCTGCCCAAGCGTCTGAACCACAAACCTTCATTTACCTTTATCGATCTTTTTGCCGGTATCGGCGGTATCAGAAAAGGGTTTGAAGCCATCGGCGGCGAGTGCCTGTTCACGTCCGAATGGAACAAGTACGCGGTCAAGACCTACAAGGCCAACCACTACTGCGATCCGGCTCGTCACCGCTTCAATCTCGACATCCGTTCGGTCACGCTTTCGGACAAGCCTGAAATCAGCGACGAAGAAGCGTACAAGAACATTGATCGCGAAATTCCTGATCACGACGTTCTGTTGGCAGGTTTCCCATGTCAGCCGTTCTCGCTTGCAGGTGTTTCCAAGAAGAACTCACTGGGGCGCAAGCACGGTTTCGAATGTGAGACCCAAGGCACTCTGTTCTTCGATGTAGCGCGGATTATTGCCGCGAAACGCCCGGCTGCATTCTTGCTTGAGAACGTCAAAAACCTGAAAAGCCATGACAAGGGCAATACGTTCCGGATCATTTGCGAAGCGCTGGATGAGCTGGGTTATGAGGTTGCAGACGTGAATGCACCGAAAGGCTCAGACCCGAAGGTCATTGATGCCAAGCACTTTGTCCCTCAGCATCGTGAGCGAATTGTGCTGGTCGGTTTCCGTCGTGACTTGAATGTTCACCAAGGGTTCACCCTGCGTGACATCAGCAAGCACATACCAAAACAGCGACCTAGCTTCGGTGATCTGCTCGATAAGGATGTGGATGAAAAATACATTCTTACTCCAAAGCTCTGGGATTACCTCTATCGGTATGCAGAGAAACATCGTGAGAAAGGCAACGGTTTTGGCTTTGGTCTGACTCGTCCAAACGACGTTGCTCGTACGCTTTCGGCGAGATATCACAAGGATGGTTCGGAAATCCTGGTTGATCGTGGGTTCGTGGACAACTTGGACTTCAACAGTGAGTTGAATCAGCTCAATCGCCCGCGCCGACTAACTCCGCATGAGTGCTCGCGCCTGATGGGATTCGACAAACCAGGGGAAAGCAAATTTGTGATTCCTGTGTCCGATACCCAAGCTTATCGGCAGTTCGGAAACTCAGTCGCGGTGCCGGTTTTCGAGGCTGTGGCACGATTGATGAAAGACAGAATTTTGGCAGCAAAAGAAAAAACTACTGATACGGAACGTCCGCAGCTGGAGTTCTCTCTGCCTGAATAGGTAGGTGGAAGAATTCTACGGTAGGATTCAGAGCATATTCGTTCGAGGATCTACGATTAGATCCTCTGATAAGTTGCAGTTAACAATGTCATCCTTTGAACACCTCATTGGATGATCTGAGGGCGATCGAACCATCAGAGAGGGGTGTTTTTTTGGTTGACGTCGTGGATGTTGCAACACGATCTAGGATGATGTCTGGCATTAAAGGTCGAAATACCAATCCGGAAATCACCATTCGCCAAGCGCTGCATGCGCGCGGCTTCCGTTTCCGCGTACATGTTACCTCCCTTCCGGGTAAACCCGATCTGGTATTGAAAAAGTATAAGGCTGTAGTCTTCGTGCACGGCTGCTTCTGGCATGGTCATACTTGCCGATACTTTAAAATTCCAAAAACGAGACCTGATTTTTGGTTGGAGAAAATCAGGAAAAATAAGGTGAGAGATCGGTTGCAAATAACTTCGCTGATGGAGCAGGGCTGGAGAGTACTTGTCGTTTGGGAGTGCGCGGTAAAGTCAACGAAAAGAGAGAAGTCGTCGACTTTGTTTGATCTTGTTGTTGCTTGGTTGGTAGACGGTAACGAGTTTTTACAGATAGATGAAAGCACATGTTCGGCATTGGGTTAGTGATTGTTTTGAAGGTTGGAACCGCCCCTTTATTGCTGTCAAAAGCAGGGAACACTCCTGAGCTAGCGAGGCTGCGCTTTCGTCGTCGCAGCTACAATCGGCGGCTTGAAGATAGGTCATTTTTTGAAAGCTAGATTTCTAGGAAAGAACAGATTCATCGCTATGAGCTTTGTGGTGGAAGGGCTGCGTAAATCGACATGGCACGAGGCAGTTAGTTAAGGAGATTCGAAAAAACGCGACGTGCGTGCTATAGATATTCAAAGTCGACTATCAAAATATTGGCGAGCACTCACGATATGGACGACACGGAGGTTATGGCTCTGGTTACTTGGGAAATTCTAGGTGCGGAGCTTTGGTTAGTCGATCCCGCCGGGGAAAAGCGTGTTCCATCGGTGGGGGAGATTTACAGTGCATTGGTCGAGCTCCTACCCGCAGAGCCTTGGATTGCTACTAGCGTCGATGGCCTTGGGGTATCACGTTATCCGCTGACACCGTCCCTGGTGATCCAAGGAAGCCAGGATGGAGTTCCGTACTATTTAATTTCTGCGTCTAGTCGGGGGGCGACCGTAGAGCTTGTACCAAAAGATTTGGAGCGTGGTCATACCATCGTTGATGGCATCTGGTATCCGATTGAGCCGATAACCAGCGCTGAAATTCTAGAGTTGCTGCGCAGCACAGGTATTACTGTTGGTCCGGCACGTTCGCTCAAAGCATTTCTCGCTATCCGCAAGGTAGCGGGAGAGGGCGGACCTGTTGACGACCACATGGTCGACCAGCCAATTTCCCCCCTTGTCTTTTCTCCGATATCGGATGAGCTCCCGGTTGGTGTGAGGGCGAAACTCTATGACTATCAGCTGGCAGGTTGGCGGTGGCTCAAATTCCTCTTGGCGGAAGGTTTAGGGGGGCTGCTGGCTGATGAAATGGGGCTAGGAAAAACGCTGCAAATTATCAGTGTCCTTAGTGATTCAGGAGGAGCTCCCCTGCGGCCCGCGTTGATCATTGCTCCCGGCTCGATTCTCGAAAACTGGCGACGCGAGATTGGCAAGTTTGCTCCACATCTTAAAGTGTTGAAGCATCATGGCCCGCAACGTACGGGGCGTCCCGCTGAACTGCAGCGATATGACGTGGTAATCACGTCATATGACAATACGATTGGTGATAATAGTCTTTTCACTATGATCCGCTGGCGGGTCGTCATCCTCGATGAGGCTCAGTTTATCCGGAACCCAAATGCTCAACGCACGCTTGCGGTAAAGCGTCTTAAGCGTGATGCAGGCTTGGCGGTGACTGGTACCCCTGTTGAGAATAGATTGCTCGATATCTGGTCTATCATGGATTTTGTACTTCCAGGGCAGCTCGGAGATGTGAATACTTTTGAGGCGCAGTTTACGGACAATGTTGACAGTGCGGTGCAGCTGGAACCGTTAGTGTCACCATTAATGTTGCGCCGTCTTGTTGCAGATGTTGCTCAAGACCTACCACCACGCATCGATATACCTCAAGTGCTGGAACTGGATACGCATGAAGCGGTTGCTTATGACGCAGAGCGTGAACGCATCAACGTCGAATATGGTGCCGCTGCAACGCTGGTCGCACTGACTTCACTTAGGCGTTTTTGTGCACATCCTAGCCTGATGGATGGTATCACTAGCTCGGACGACCCAATGTCTTTCTCCAAATTTCGTCGATTAGATGAACTTGTGGAAGAAATCTTCGAGAGAGGCGAAAAAGTCATCATTTTTACGTCTTTTACAGCAATGGCGGATTTGATTGCGCGGCATATCGAAACGCAGTATGGAACCTTGGCCGGAGTCATTGATGGACGCCTTGCGATCAATGATCGTCAACCGCTAATCGACAAATTTAGCTTAATCATGGGAGGGGCCGCCCTTGTGCTCAATCCGAAAGCAGGAGGAGCAGGTCTCAACATCACGGCGGCAAATCACGTCATTCATTATAATCCAGAATGGAATCCGGCCATGGAGGATCAGGCTTCGGCTCGCGCATATCGGCGCGGACAAAAGTTGCCAGTCACTGTGCATCGTTTGCTGGTTGCAGATACCGTTGAGGACGTCGTTGATGATCGTCTAAGGCGAAAAAGGGAAATTTCAGGTGCCGCGGTTATTGGTGTTGAGGGTAAGGACGATGACTACGGCGATATCGTGGCAGCCCTAAGTCGCTCGCCATCAAATCGGAAAGGACGCTAGAGTATGGAAGAAAAACAGATTGTGAAGGTGCTGAGCGCAAATGACACTGGAGAGACTGGTGGCCATCAAGCTGGAATTCTTGTTCCGAAGGAGCCCTTTCTGCTTTCGTTTTTTCCAGTACTCGATAACACCGAGTATAACCCGCGTGTCCATCTTAATTTTCTTGACTCTAGCGGGGGAAATTGGGAGTTCGCTTTTATTTACTATAATAACGCTTACTTTGATGGTACCCGTAATGAGTACAGACTCACCAGGATGACGAAATATCTAAGGCAGGCAGGCCTTGTGGCCGGGGACGAGCTGATTCTGTCGAGCGAAAATGATCGTTATCGAGTTTCTTATAATCGCCGGCAAAAGTTGCAGAGTATGGGCAAAGTTTTGCAGCTCGGCACCGGCTGGCGCGTAGTCCAGCTCTGAGGAAAGGAAATGATGAGCAATATTGAAGAAGTTGAACTGCCACCTGATCCAGAGCGAGTCATAGTTGGTCTTCGGGACACCGGTTATGAATTAAACACAGCAGTTGCCGATATTGTGGACAATTCGATCGCAGCTAATGCATCGGCGGTTCAGCTGTGGCTAGCGGCCGATCTGAAGGGCAATATCCGATTGCTGATTGTAGATAATGGCGACGGGATGGACCGCCAAGGTCTGCTTAATGCCATGCAGTATGGCTCGAAGGCTCGGCCGAGTAGAGCTAGTCTCGGTAAATATGGCCTTGGACTCAAGACCGCTTCGACAGCATTCTGCAAGCGTCTATCTGTCATCTCGCGACCAAACGGGACGACGCCAGCTATGATGGCAACGTGGGATTTATATCACGTTGCCAAGGTCAATAAGTGGTCGTTGCTTCTCAGTGATACTTGCGACCAAGAGGCGCTGGAAATGCTGGACTCTATAGCTCCAGGTCATGCTGGTACTGTGGTGCTCTGGGAGAATGTCGACCGCCTGATAAAAGATTACGCGGACCCTTCGGGAAAACATGCCCGAAAGGCACTACAGGCGAAGGAAGATTCTCTACGGCAGCATTTGGCGATGGTTTATCAACGGTTCTTGGACGTCAACGACGATCGCGCTCCAAGTGTCGTTATAGAACTTAACGGTAAGCCGATCCTACCTTGGGACCCGTTCCAACGAAACCTTTCTGAGCTGCTTGCCGAGGAGTCGATAGAAACGGCTTTGCCAGACGGGAACATTGCCTCTTTCACCGTTCGCGCTTTCATTCTGCCGCGCCGAGAAGAATTCCCAAATGACAGGCTCGCATCAGCTGCATTGCTATCTAACGATCGACAGGGCATCTATATCTATCGCGAAAACCGGCTTATTCATGATGCTGACTGGTTGGGGCTTTACCAGAAGGAGCCGCACTCGACTTTACTACGCGTCGAGTTCTCCTTCGATCATAGACTGGATGACGCCTTCCACCTCGATATCAAGAAATCGCAAATTATCTTGAATGAGGACCTTGCAGTTTGGCTACAAACGCAATTCCTTCCCGCGCCTCGTCGGGAAGCAAACCGGCGCTCCCGTGAGGGCCAGCAGAAAACGATCTCCAAAAAGGGAGAAGGTGCGCACGATACCTCCAACAACAATATTCGGAACCGAGAAGCAACAACTGGTGGTCCGCAAGTCAAAGTCGCCGACCTTAATACAGGCGAAGCTGTAATAGAAAACAAGTACGGTACAACACGGCTGAAGCTTATGATTACTTCTGCTAAACGACCTGGCGAAGTATTCGTGCAACCGGTGGACGGAATCAACAATGGTCTTTTGTTCCAGCCTGCACTGATCGATCAGCATAAAGCCGTACAGATCAACACGAGTCATTCCTATTATCATAAGGTCTATGTTCCAAATCTAAATCGCAGCGTTACGATGCAGGGGCTCGACTCTTTGATGTGGGCGCTAGCTGTAGCGGAGCTGTCTACATTGCAGGACAGTACGGCGGCGATGCTTAAGGATATGCGTTATGAAGTTTCGCGAATTCTAGAAAAGTTAGTAGAGAGTCTACCTGAGCCTGACATGGAGCAGAGTGATAATGACGCTTGATTCGCACTCGCTCGCAGAGCGGGTATCAGCAAAAATAGGACTCTCTCTCACGGGTACGGAAGGACAAGACGGTGATGGCTCTCGCTGGTTTGAGCTACTTCCGGCAGGGCATCCTGCTAGTCAGACGTTTACAATTCGAACTGTCGTGGGTTGGCGCCGAGTAGACGTGTATTTTCGGTTTGGTAACTTCGCGGTTGACCTTGTAAATGCTATGAGTTCTGTTGATGAAGCCTGTCGTCTCACCTTTCGAGCCATACTCACTACATGCTGTGATGCAGGGGCGGAAGTTCTCCTCACGATAAATGGTACCGCTCGTGACCATGAAGACGAAACAATATGGGATTATCAGTGGCGAAGCCTTGGGTTGGTGATCGGTAAAGGGATGCTGGCAATCAATGGTGGTGATGCCGAAACTGACATGCGCAAGATTGAGCATTGGACATCTCGCTTGGCGGCCGCAATTATTGCTCTTCTACCTTTAGAGACCGAAGAGACTGCGGACGAAACGCTGGGAGTGATCGGGCTGCCAGAAGGGGCGAAAACGCGAATCGAGGTCAATCGCTATGAGCGCGACCGACGCAATCGCGCGGCTGCGATTGCGATTCATGGGTATGCCTGCAAGGTCTGTTATCTCGAGATGGGTGAGCGTTACGGACCCGTCGCGGCAGGTTTGATTGAAGTCCATCATGTTACACCGGTATCAAAAGTCGGTCCCGGGTACATTGTTGACCCTAGAACTGATCTCATACCACTTTGCCCGAATTGCCATTCCGCTGTGCACCGGCGATCACCGCCATTTACGGTCGTTGAACTTCAGAAAATAATGGGGCAGCATAATTCAGACGGTTGAGGTGCAAATGTTTAGTAGATTAGTTGATATTTGTGCGGACGAAAGAAATATAGCTGCCGATATCCATTAGCCATTCCTGCTGATTGGTTGTGTATGTTGGCATCACCTTTCTGGGAACCACAAGTTGTAGATTGTAGTTCTCCATCTCATTCGTTTGATGCGTACTGATTGCTGGTTCTAGGGTAAGTAGGTGTTTGCGTTTGACTCGAGCGGCCTCTGCCAATACTTGCCGCCAGCGGTCTTTACAGCTAGATTTCGATGCAAGCATTATTAACTTGACCTCAGGATACGCACTGTCGTGATATTCGATTTTGCCCGGGAAAAGGAAGTCGGCTTTAGAGCGATTTTCTGTAACTACCTGTCTTTCAAATGGAAGTTGGTGAGCTTCAAAAACTGCCGCTAAGTGGTGCTCTAGTGCGTAACCTACTCTAGACTTTCGACGGTTCTGCACACTTAGCGAAAATTCAACGAAGTGATCAACGCTCTTGAAGCCATCATCTAGTTGTTTCTGGACAATCTCCCGCTCAAGAGTACGAAACAGTATCTCTTCATGCTCCATCCATGCGATTAGAGCACCATCCGGGTCAATCAAGGGATCAACTTTTGGCTTGCAAGTTCTTCGCGCAAAGCTGCTAAAGATGGCAGTTTTTGGGAAAACCAAGCCGAACTTATTGATGAGCTTATTCAACCAAGTTTTGTCATCGAGGCGGACTTCGAGGCCTAGCGATTCAAGAATCATTGCCTCGGCCATAGATACAGCTCTACCGATATCCACTTGCTGGACTTTTAGTTCATCGTCGATTGGCATGGCATCAATATCAAACAACCAACGTAACTGGCGTTCAGCAGTAGAACCTTTTGGAGCAATAACTACCCATACCGTATTGCTTGGCTGCTTAGCAAAAATGCAGAAATCACCTTCTAACATTCGTGAAGTGACAGCATTGTTAGGATAGTAGAGGCGATATTCTTCCCCCTTTCGATTTGTTTTTCGGCGGGGGTCGTACCAGCTTAGCCGACCAGATGCACGGAGAGGCTCACCAGCATCATCATCGAGGTAGAGAAACTCACCGTCGAAGCGAGCGATGGTCATATCCGGATTGCCCAAAATATTAATGAGCTGGTTGGAACCAATTTCGTGTTGATTAGAGGTGCCAGATGCACTGGTATCCACCCCAGACAGGTACTTGTAGGCTACGCCGGTAAAGTGTTGCCGGAGGCTTTCCATGCTTGTGTCTCATTACCCAAAGCTGGCGAGGATAGCCAATCTAGGATCTGTTCTACAACAGCCGAATAGCCTACCTTTTCAGGTTGCCCTAGATATATCTCTGGTTGCTTTTCATCCTTGAATGAAAAAAGCCTTGGCCGTGGCCAAGGCTTTCAGTTTTCGATTCAGCTCGTTGCTGTCAAATTGTGGCTAGCTTTGGAATCAATCCCAGCTAAGCGCACCACCAGTTTGGTATTCAATCACGCGAGTCTCAAAGAAATTCTTCTCTTTCTTCAAGTCCATAATCTCGCTCATCCAAGGGAACGGGTTAGTGGTCCCTGGGTACTCTTCCTTCAAACCGATCTGCGACAAACGACGGTTGGCGATGAACTTCAGGTAATCCTCCATCATCGCTGCGTTCATGCCCAGTACGCCGCGAGGCATGGTGTCACGCGCGTATTCGATTTCCAGCTGAGTACCTTGCAGGATCATCTGCGAAGCTTCTTCCTTCATTTCGGCATCCCACAGGTGTGGGTTTTCGATTTTGATCTGGTTGATCACGTCGATGCCGAAGTTCAGGTGCATGGATTCGTCGCGCAGGATGTACTGGAACTGCTCGGCGACGCCGGTCATTTTGTTGCGGCGGCCCATGGAGAGGATCTGGGTGAAGCCGCAGTAGAAGAAGATGCCTTCCAGAACGCAGTAGTAGGCGATCAGGTTGCGCAGCAGTTCTTTGTCGGTCTCTACGGTGCCGGTGTTGAATTCCGGGTCGGAGATGGCGCGGGTGTATTTCAGGCCCCAGGCGGCTTTTTTCGCGACCGACGGGATCTCGTGGTACATGTTGAAGATCTCGCCTTCATCCATGCCCAGCGATTCGATGCAGTACTGGTAGGCGTGGGTGTGGATCGCCTCTTCGAACGCTTGGCGCAGGATGTACTGGCGGCATTCCGGGTTGGTGATCAGGCGGTACACGGCCAGGGCCAGGTTGTTGGCAACCAGGGAGTCGGCGGTGGAGAAGAAGCCGAGGTTGCGCATCACGATGCGGCGCTCGTCGTCGGTCAGGCCCTCCGGGTTTTTCCAGAGGGCGATGTCGGCGGTCATGTTGACTTCTTGCGGCATCCAGTGGTTTGCGCAGCCGTCCAGGTATTTTTGCCAGGCCCAGTCGTACTTGAATGGCACGAGCTGGTTGAGGTCGGCGCGGCAGTTGATCATGCGCTTTTCGTCAACGGCGACACGGGCGGCGGAGCCTTCGAGTTCGGCGAGGCCTTCGGCAACGTCGAGAGAATCCAGTGCAGCCTTGGCGCGGGCCACGGCGGCCGAGTCTTCGGCGGTCACGGCGCGGGCTTCGAGGGCGGCGGCACCGCCGGCGCTGTCGAGGCGGTCCATGTTGGCTTCGCTAGCGTGGCCGGCGTTGGCGCCTTTCACTGCTGCTACTTCACTGTCTTCTTTGTCGAATTCGTCCCAGCTCAGCATGACGTGTCGTCTCCTGCGTGAGGGCCTGTGCCCGTGTGAAAACTGATTGGTTGGTTTTTCACACGGCCGTACAGGCCGCGTTGGATGTCGTTTTTTGCAGCGGTGCTACGCAGGCAATAAACAGAAAATTTTTACGGGTTTCCGAGAGCCTCTGATGGGCGCAGGCAACGTTGGGCGCTGCTGCGGGGCTTCAGACTGGCTATTGATCCCTGTAAGGGAATATTGCAGGCCCGTTATAGGGCGGCATTATAGGGAAATTTTTCCGGGCGTGGTGGGGCGAATCCGCGCATGGAACGGTCGAGAGGGCCGGTTTTTCGGTCAGAGCGAGGGTTTATGGGGCTTTGCCGGGGATAGATTTTTTTTAGGATTTTTTTCGCAAATGTGGAATTGCTCAAGAAATGAGCAAAAAAGCGCTGTTCTCACTACATCTTGTGTTTTGCAACCCGTTTTTGCCATTGCCAGACACAACTGAGCCCGACCGAAGCCGGGCTGGAATCGACCCTCGATGTTGCGCTGAGTGATCCGATTCGGTGCAGTCTCAAACCATCAATTGGTGCAGCCGTTGCCCATGATGCTGTAACGCAGGATGTGGCGCTGGCCGGTGGAGTCGTCGTACTCCATTTTCATCGGTACTACTTCGCAGACATTTGGAACTTCGCTCATCGATACAACTTTGGCGATGTCCAGGTGAGTGGAGTAAGTGTATTCCTCGATCACCGGTTGTTGCTGTGCGACATCAGTCGGGACCTCGTCTGCCATGGCGGTTGCGCACAGACTGCTGAGGGCCAGAACCAATAAAGCTTTCATTTGAAATTTACCTTCTTGAGGTCGAGTGGGGTCACGCAACCTTTTTGGGGTTGCGTGTGGAACTTCATCGTTTGGGTTTGTTACTTCAGAGCTGGATTAACGGCCTTCGTGGGGGCTGTAACGTTGTTAATCACTTTGCCTTGTCGGCGAGGTGAATTTTAGGGAGGCGGGGTAGGGGTAAACAGACCCGGTTTTGATAAACACCTTTGGCAGATTTGGTAACAATCCCTGGATATCGTGTTGTCAGTGCAGCGGCTTTCCCGGGAAACCGAGTCGTCTGAATCGCTGGCAGGCCAGCTCCCACAAGGGTTGCGTGGTTTGCTTGAGGGGGGGTTGGGGCATTTCTGGATGTTTTGTAGGGGCTTGTTACTACCATCGTCGAATGGTTCTATACGGGCGCCCCGGCTACAACAGGGTCATACAAAAACAACTATTACACCGAGGTAGGAAAGATGAGTGCGGCTTCCCTGTATCCCGTTCGTCCCGAGGTTCTGGCCAATACGCTGACCGACGAGGCGACCTACAAAGCCATGTACCAACAGTCGGTCGTCAACCCTGACGGCTTCTGGCGCGAACAAGCCAAGCGCCTCGACTGGATCAAGCCTTTCACCACGGTGAAACAGACTTCGTTCGACGATCACCATGTCGACATCAAGTGGTTTGCCGACGGCACCCTGAACGTTTCCTACAACTGCCTCGACCGTCATCTGGCCGAGCGCGGCGATCAGGTCGCCATCATCTGGGAAGGCGACGATCCTTCCGAAAGCCGCAACATCACCTACCGCGAACTGCACGAACAAGTGTGCAAACTCGCCAACGCCCTGCGTGGCCAGGACGTGCACCGCGGCGACGTGGTGACCATTTATATGCCGATGATCCCCGAAGCCGTGGTCGCCATGCTGGCCTGCACCCGGATCGGCGCGATTCACTCGGTGGTGTTCGGCGGTTTCTCGCCGGAAGCTTTGGCCGGTCGCATCATCGACTGCCGCTCGAAAGTGGTGATCACCGCTGACGAAGGCATCCGTGCCGGCAAGAAGATTTCCCTCAAGGCCAACGTCGACGACGCGTTGACCAACCCGGAAACCAGCAGCATCCAGAAAGTCATCGTGTGCAAGCGCACCGGCGGCGACATCAAGTGGAACCAGCATCGCGACATCTGGTACGAAGACCTGATGAAAGTGGCGGGCACCGTCTGCGCGCCGAAAGAGATGGGCGCCGAAGAAGCGTTGTTCATCCTTTATACCTCCGGCTCCACCGGCAAGCCGAAGGGCGTGCAGCACACCACCGGCGGTTACCTGTTGTACGCGGCCATGACTCACGAGCGCGTGTTCGACTACCGTCCGGGCGAAATCTACTGGTGCACCGCCGACGTCGGCTGGGTCACCGGTCACTCCTACATTGTCTACGGCCCGCTGGCCAACGGTGCGACCACGCTGCTGTTCGAAGGCGTGCCGAACTACCCGGACATCACCCGGGTGGCGAAGATCGTCGACAAGCACAAGGTCAACATCCTCTACACCGCGCCGACCGCGATCCGCGCGATGATGGCCTCCGGCACCGCCGCTGTTGAAGGCGCGGACGGCAGCAGCCTGCGTCTGCTCGGTTCGGTGGGCGAGCCGATCAACCCGGAAGCCTGGGACTGGTACTACAAGAACGTCGGCAAGTCCCGCTGCCCGATTGTCGACACCTGGTGGCAGACCGAAACCGGCGGCAACATGATGAGCCCACTGCCGGGCGCTCACGCGCTGAAGCCGGGTTCGGCCGCACGTCCGTTCTTCGGTGTGGTGCCGGCGCTGGTGGACAACCTCGGCAACATCATCGAGGGCGAGGCCGAGGGCAATCTGGTGATTCTCGACTCGTGGCCAGGTCAGGCGCGCACCCTGTACGGCGATCACGATCGCTTCGTCGACACCTACTTCAAGACTTTCCGTGGCATGTACTTCACCGGTGACGGCGCCCGTCGTGATGCCGATGGTTACTACTGGATCACCGGTCGCGTGGACGACGTGCTCAACGTGTCCGGCCACCGCATGGGTACTGCCGAGATCGAAAGCGCGATGGTTGCTCACCCGAAAGTCGCCGAAGCGGCGGTGGTCGGTGTGCCGCACGACATCAAGGGGCAGGGCATTTATGTCTACGTCACCCTGAAGAACGGCGAAGAGCCGAGCGAGCAACTGCGTCTGGAACTGAAGAACTGGGTGCGCAAGGAGATCGGCCCGATCGCTTCGCCGGACGTGATCCAGTGGGCGCCGGGACTGCCGAAGACCCGTTCGGGCAAGATCATGCGCCGCATTCTGCGCAAGATCGCCACGGCCGAATACGAAGGGTTGGGCGACATCTCCACCCTGGCCGATCCGGGTGTGGTGCAGCATCTGATCGATACGCACAAGACCATGAACGTCGCGTAAGCGTTAGAGCTATAGAAGGCCCTGCCCGGTAATGCCCGGGCAGGGTTTTTTTATGCCTGCAGGGTTTGTAGTGGGCTTGCTGACCTCTTCGCGAGCAGGCTCGCTCCCACAGGGGGTTGCATTTCAATGTGGGAGGGAGCCTGCTCGCGAAGGCAATTTGTCCGGCATCGGTGTTGTCCGCTGTCGGAACTCAAAACTATCCAACCAATAATTATCGATTTCAGCCGTAGGGCATTTACCGTTGTTACCCAAGGGATTTCACGTAACCGAATGTGTAACCGCCCGCTCCGCAACGGGGCATCCGGAAACGCATTGCCCCGTTTTCGGGCCTCAAAACCCCCGGTGAAAAATAAGACACAACCCCGCGCTTGCCGGATTAGAAGGGTTTGCGAATAATAGGCCCGCAATTTGCAGCATAGATCGGTTCACTGTCTTTCGCTCTTGCATGAAATTGCAGGGCTGTCAATGTGCTCAAGCGGGTTTCTCGGTGCATCTGTAATTAGTTGTCGCATTGAAGAAATATCGGCTTCGGGCCTGTCGTTAGAATGCCGATCACTCGCTCGTCGTGGCTTGCGTTGAAGCCTTCACGGTTTTGACCGGAAATGTCCTACGCACGCAGCAACCGATTTCGTTTCACCCATTCGCATATTGGGCTGTCGCTCACTCTGCCGTTTTTGCCCTTTACCGATGGAGTCCCAAGATGAAGAAACTTGTGCTGCTTGGCGCCCTGGCACTGTCCGTGCTGTCCCTGCCGACATTCGCCGATGAAAAGCCTCTGAAAATCGGTATCGAAGCGGCTTACCCTCCATTCGCCTCCAAAGCGCCGGACGGCAGCATCGTCGGTTTCGACTACGACATCGGCAACGCGCTGTGCGAAGAAATGAAGGTCAAGTGCCAGTGGGTCGAGCAAGAGTTCGACGGTCTGATCCCGGCACTGAAAGTGCGCAAGATCGACGCGATCCTCTCGTCCATGTCGATCACTGAAGATCGCAAGAAGTCCGTGGACTTCACCAACAAGTACTACAACACCCCGGCCCGCCTCGTGATGAAGGAAGGCACTCAGGTCAGCGAAGGTCTGGCTGAGCTGAAAGGCAAGAACATCGGCGTGCAGCGTGGTTCGATCCACGAGCGCTTCGCCCGCGAAGTCCTGGCCCCGCTGGGTGCCGAGATCAAACCGTACGGCTCGCAGAACGAAATCTACCTCGACGTGGCCGCCGGCCGCCTCGACGGCACCGTGGCGGACGCTACGCTGTTGAATGACGGCTTCCTGAAAACCGACGCCGGCAAAGGCTTCGCATTCGTGGGTCCGGCGTTCACCGACGTCAAATACTTCGGCGACGGCGTAGGCATCGCGGTACGCAAGGGCGACGCCCTGAAAGACAAGATCAACACCGCCATCGCGGCCATCCGCGAGAACGGCAAGTACAAGGCAATCCAGGACAAGTATTTCGACTTCGACATTTACGGCAAGTAAAGACGTCGCTCGACCCGTCCGAAATGGCGCAAGCAACAGGATCTCTGCGGTTTGCGCCATTTTTTCATCCCAACTTTCGAGGACCTGAATCATGTTGAAAGGCTACGGGGCTGTCATCCTCGATGGCGCTTGGCTGACGCTTCAGCTCGCCTTGTCGTCCATGGCCCTGGCCATCGTTCTCGGGCTGATCGGCGTCGCGTTGCGCCTGTCGCCGGTGCGCTGGCTGGCGTGGCTGGGCGATCTGTATTCCACGGTGATTCGCGGGATTCCCGACCTGGTGCTGATCCTGCTGATCTTCTACGGCGGTCAGGACTTGCTCAACCGCGTCGCGCCGATGCTCGGCTATGACGACTATATCGACCTGAACCCGTTGGCCGCCGGTATCGGCACCCTCGGTTTCATCTTCGGTGCGTATCTGTCGGAAACCTTCCGCGGCGCGTTCATGGCGATCCCCAAAGGTCAGGCCGAAGCGGGCATGGCGTACGGCATGAGCAGCGTCCAAGTGTTCTTTCGCGTGCTGGTGCCGCAGATGATCCGTCTGGCGATTCCGGGCTTCACCAACAACTGGCTGGTGTTGACCAAGGCCACCGCGCTGATTTCCGTGGTCGGTCTGCAAGACATGATGTTCAAGGCCAAGCAGGCGGCCGATGCCACCCGCGAGCCTTTCACCTTCTTCCTCGCAGTGGCGGCGATGTACCTGGTGATCACCAGTGTCTCGTTGCTGGCGCTGCGTCACCTTGAGAAGCGCTACTCGGTAGGCGTAAGGGCGGCTGATCTATGATCTTCGACTACAACGTCATTTGGGAGGCCCTGCCGCTGTACCTCGGCGGTCTGGTCACCACCCTCAAGTTGCTCGCGCTGTCGCTGTTCTTCGGTCTGCTCGCGGCCCTGCCGCTGGGGCTGATGCGCGTGTCCAAGAGCGCCGTGGTCAACGGTACGGCCTGGCTTTACACCTACGTGATTCGTGGCACGCCGATGCTGGTTCAACTGTTCCTGATCTACTACGGTCTGGCCCAGTTCGAAGCCGTGCGTGAAAGCGTCCTCTGGCCGTGGCTGTCCAGCGCAACGTTCTGTGCGTGCCTGGCGTTTGCGATCAACACCAGCGCCTATACCGCCGAAATCATCGCTGGCAGCCTGAAGGCCACGCCGAACGGCGAGATCGAAGCGGCCAAGGCCATGGGCATGTCGCGCTTCAAGATGTACAAGCGCATCCTGTTGCCATCGGCCCTGCGCCGGGCGCTGCCGCAGTACAGCAACGAAGTGATCATGATGCTGCAGACCACCAGTCTGGCGTCCATCGTGACCCTGATCGACATCACCGGCGCGGCTCGTACCGTCAACGCGCAGTTCTACCTGCCGTTCGAGGCGTACATCACCGCCGGCGTGTTCTACCTGTGCCTGACCTTCATTCTGGTGCGCCTGTTCAAGCTGGCCGAGCGTCGCTGGCTGAGCTACCTGGCCCCGAGGAAGCACTGATATGGAACGCATCGACCACGTTCTGCCGTGGAGCCATTTGGGCAGCGAGCGCAAGATTTCGGTTTTTCGCTTCGGCAGTGGCGAGCGCAAGGCCTACATCCAGGCCAGCCTCCACGCTGACGAACTGCCCGGCATGCGCACTGCCTGGGAACTGAAAAAACGCCTCGGCGAGCTCGAAGCCAAGGGTCTGCTCAACGGCGTCATCGAACTGGTGCCGGTGGCCAACCCGCTGGGCCTTGGCCAGTTGCTGCAAGGCAACCATCAGGGTCGTTTTGAGGCCGGCAGCGGCAAGAATTTCAACCGTGATTTCGTCGAGCTCAGCGCCCCGGTGGCCGCAAAGCTTGAAGGGCAGCTCGGTGATGATTCGCACGCCAACATCCGTCTGATCCGCCAGGCAATGGCCGATCACCTGGCCGCATTGCCCGAGGCCAGCAGCCAGTTGCAAGGCATGCAGCGTATCCTGCTGCAACACGCCGCCACTGCCGATGTGGTGCTGGACCTGCATTGCGACTGCGAAGCCGCGCTGCACATGTACGCCTTGCCGCAGCACTGGCCGCAGTGGCGTTCGCTCGCTGCGCACCTGGATGTGAAGGTCGGCCTGCTGGCGGAAGATTCCGGCGGTAGCTCGTTCGACGAAGCTTGCTCGTTACCGTGGCTGCGTCTGTCGCGCCTGTTCCCGGACGCGCAGATTCCACTGGCGTGCCTGGCGACCACCGTTGAACTCGGCGGTCAGGCTGACACCACACCAGCGCAGGCCGAAGCCTGGGCCGAAGGCATTCTGGCGTTCCTCGCCGAGCAGGGTCTGATCCGTGGCGAGTGGCCGAGTGCGGCACACGAACCGTGCGAAGGCATGCCGTTTGAAGGCACTGAATTGCTCCTGCCGCCGCATCCGGGCGTGGTGAGTTTTCTGCGCAAGCCCGGCGAGTGGGTTGAAGCCGGTGACAAGATTTTCGAAGTGATCGATCCGCTGTCGGATCGGGTCAGCACGGTGTGTGCTGGTACGTCCGGGGTGCTGTTTGCCATTGAGCGGCTGCGTTACGCCCAACCCGGTTTCTGGCTGGCCAAAGTGGCGGGGCGCGATGCGCTGCGCGACGGCCCTTTGCTCAACGACTGACTGTTTTTGTGAGAACCGACCGCATGTACAAACTTGAAGTCCAAGACCTGCATAAACGCTATGGCAGTCACGAAGTGCTCAAGGGCGTTTCCCTGAAAGCGGCCGCCGGCGATGTGATCAGCATCATCGGCTCCAGTGGCTCCGGCAAAAGTACTTTCCTGCGCTGCATCAACCTGCTCGAGCAGCCGCACGCGGGCAAGATCCTGCTCAACAATGAAGAACTGAAACTGGTGGCGAACAAGGACGGCGCGCTGAAAGCCGCTGATCCGAAACAGCTGCAACGCATGCGTTCGCGCCTGTCGATGGTGTTCCAGCACTTCAACCTGTGGTCACACATGACCGCGCTGGAAAACATCATGGAAGCGCCGGTTCACGTGCTGGGCGTGTCCAAGGCTGAGGCCCGCGAGAAAGCCGAGCACTACCTGAACAAGGTCGGCGTGTCTCATCGTAAAGACGCTTTCCCGGGGCACATGTCCGGTGGCGAGCAGCAGCGTGTGGCAATTGCCCGTGCGCTGGCGATGGAACCGGAAGTGATGCTGTTCGACGAACCGACTTCGGCCCTCGACCCGGAACTGGTCGGCGACGTGCTGAAAGTCATGCAGGCCCTCGCTCAGGAAGGCCGCACCATGGTGGTGGTAACCCACGAAATGGGCTTCGCCCGTGAAGTGTCGAACCAGTTGGTGTTCCTGCACAAAGGCGTCGTCGAAGAAAGCGGCAACCCGCGTGAAGTGCTGGTCAATCCGCAGTCGGAACGTTTGCAACAATTCCTCTCGGGCAGCCTCAAGTAATCGCTCCCGTTATGCACCAGATTAGGTCATGCTGCGCGATCTGAAGGCGGACCAGATTCCTCTGTGGGAGCGAGCTTGCTCGCGAATGCGATGGTTCAGAAGCAGTGATGCCGGCTGACACACCTCTTTCGCGAGCAAGCTCGCTCCCACAAGGGATCTGCGCCAGTTTCAAGATTTGTGTTCATTTTCGGGCTAGCATTGGCCCTTGCCTTCATCACCGTTCTTCGCTTCGGATTGCCCGCCCATGACTGCCCATCGAATTGGTTTCCTGATTTGGCCCAGCACTAAAGCTCTGACTTTGGCGCTGGCAGAGGAGGCCTTGCGTGTCGCTCAGCGTGTGCATCCGGACGTGGTTTACGAGTTGTCGTTCCTGCAGGCCGAAGCACCGACCGAAGGTGAATGGCAACTGCCCGGTGAACCCTGGGCCGGCAAGCTCGAAAACTTCCAGAAACTGTTCCTGCTCGCTGACGAGCCACCGACGACGTTGGCGCCGGCACTCAGCAGCGCGCTCAAGCAACTGGTGCGCGCCGGTTGCGTGATCGGCGGTCTGTCGGCCGGTGTGTATCCGTTGGCGCAACTCGGTCTGCTCGACGGTTACCGCGCGGCAGTGCACTGGCGCTGGCAGGACGATTTTGCCGAGCGCTTCCCGAAAGTCATCGCCACCAGCCATTTGTTCGACTGGGATCGTGATCGCCTGACCGCGTGCGGCGGTATGTCGGTGCTCGATTTGCTGCTGGCAGTGCTGGCTCGCGATCACGGTGCGGAACTGGCTGGCGCGGTCTCCGAAGAACTGGTGGTCGAGCGCATCCGCGAAGGCGGCGAGCGTCAGCGGATTCCGTTGCAGAATCGTCTCGGCTCCAGCCATCCAAAGCTCACCCAGGCGGTGCTGCTGATGGAAGCCAACATCGAAGAGCCACTGACCACCGACGAAATCGCCCAGCATGTGTGCGTGTCCCGTCGCCAGCTGGAGCGGATCTTCAAGCAATACCTCAACCGTGTGCCGAGCCAATACTACCTGGAACTGCGCCTGAACAAGGCGCGGCAGATGTTGATGCAGACCAGCAAGTCGATCATCCAGATCGGCCTGTCCTGCGGATTCTCCTCGGGGCCGCATTTCTCCAGCGCCTATCGCAACTTCTTCGGCGCCACGCCGAGGGAAGACCGTAACCAGCGGCGCAGTAGCAGTCCGTTCGAATTGTCGTCGGTGCCGCCCGAGCGCGGGTGAGGCGGGGGGGCTTGAAAAAGCGCTATGGAACAGATTTCCATGGCGCTTTTTTTTGCGTTGTCCAAGCGGTTTCTTGGGTGACTGGCGAGCGTCCTTATCAAATGTCTTTCGAGGGTATGCGGTACATAGATATCGCAGGCATAACCTTTCCGGTTGATATGCTCGCAAGGCGTGCTGCAATCGGCGTCGACAGTTTAAACTGCGCCTTTGCGACGCTATATGTCGCATTGCCGTAAACCCGGGAAAATCCGGGGTTTGCGCTATAAGAAGTTGTCGCTTGGCGACAAGGCCGGGCTGAAAACTGTCCTTACAATCCCCCCATCGCTCGCCAGTTTCAGGCGGGTGGCCCTCATCAGGAGACTCCGATGTCCGTTGAGCACGCTGCGGTAGAACGCGCCGATTTCGACCAGGTAATGGTTCCCAACTACGCGCCTGCCGCTTTCATTCCGGTACGTGGCGCCGGTTCCCGCGTCTGGGACCAGAGCGGTCGCGAGCTGATCGACTTCGCCGGCGGGATTGCCGTGAACGTATTGGGCCACGCGCATCCGGCGCTGGTCGGTGCCTTGACCGAGCAGGCGAACAAGCTGTGGCACGTATCCAACGTGTTCACCAACGAGCCGGCCCTGCGTCTGGCGCACAAGCTGATCGACGCCACCTTTGCCGAGCGCGTGTTCTTCTGCAACTCCGGCGCCGAAGCCAACGAGGCCGCTTTCAAGCTGGCCCGTCGTGTCGCGTTCGACCGTTTCGGCACCGAGAAGTACGAAATCATTGCTGCGCTCAACAGCTTCCATGGCCGCACCCTGTTCACCGTGAACGTCGGTGGCCAGTCGAAGTACTCCGACGGTTTCGGCCCGAAAATCACCGGCATCACCCACGTGCCGTACAACGATCTGGCAGCACTGAAAGCTGCTGTTTCCGACAAGACCTGCGCGGTCGTGCTGGAACCGATCCAGGGTGAGGGCGGCGTGCTGCCGGCCGAGCTGGCTTACCTGCAAGGCGCCCGTGAACTGTGCGACGCGAACAACGCGCTGCTGGTGTTCGACGAAGTGCAGACCGGCATGGGCCGTACCGGCAATCTGTTCGCCTACCAGCACTTCGGTGTGATTCCGGACATCCTCACCAGCGCCAAGAGCCTGGGCGGCGGTTTCCCGATCGCCGCGATGCTGACCACCGAAGCGCTGGCCAAGCATCTGGTCGTCGGCACTCACGGCACCACTTACGGCGGCAACCCGCTGGCGTGCGCCGTGGCCGAAGCGGTAATCGACGTGATCAACACCCCTGAGGTGCTGAACGGCGTCAACGCCAAGCACGACAAGTTCAAGACCCGCCTGCAGCAGATCGGCGAGAAGTACGGCCTGTTCACCCAGGTACGCGGTCTCGGTCTGCTGATCGGTTGCGTGCTGAGCGACGCCTGGAAAGGCAAGGCCAAGGACATCTTCAACGCCGCTGAAAAAGAAGGCCTGATGATTCTGCAGGCCGGCCCGGACGTGATCCGTTTCGCCCCGAGCCTGGTGGTTGAAGACGCGGACATCGACGCCGGTCTGGATCGCTTCGAACGTGCTGCCGCGAAACTGACCCAAGCCTGATAGACCCTTCGGCGCCTGGAGCTTTCAGGCGCCGAACCCAATTTTGATACCGGGCAAGTTTCATTGTGGGAGCGAGCTTGCTCGCGAAAAGGGAGTTTCAGTCGCCATCTATGCTGACTGATACACCGCTTTCGCGAGCAAGCTCGCTCCCACAGTGTCCGGTGTATTTTTCTGTGAATTTATAAGAGAAAGGAGTGACACCATGCTGGTGATGCGCCCCGCGCAAATGGCTGATCTGGGCGAGGTACAGCGTCTGGCTGCGGACAGCCCGATTGGTGTCACTTCCTTGCCGGATGACGTTGAACGCCTGAGCGACAAGATCGCTGCGAGCGAAGCCTCGTTTGCCGCCGAAGTGAGCTTCAACGGCGAAGAGAGTTACTTCTTCGTCCTCGAAGACACCGCCACCGGCAAACTGGTGGGCTGCTCGGCGATCGTCGCGTCGGCCGGTTATTCCGAGCCGTTCTACAGCTTTCGCAACGAGACCTTCGTGCACGCCTCCCGCGAGCTGAAGATCCACAACAAGATCCACGTGCTTTCGCAATGCCACGACCTGACCGGCAACAGCTTGCTGACCAGTTTCTACGTGCAACGCGAGCTGGTGGGGTCGCCGTGGTCTGAACTCAACTCCCGTGGCCGTCTGCTGTTCGTCGCCAGCCACCCGGAACGTTTCGCCGATTCGGTGGTGACCGAGATCGTCGGTTACAGCGACGAGAACGGCGACTCGCCATTCTGGGACGCCATCGGCCGCAACTTCTTTGACCTGAACTACGCCGAGGCCGAGCGCCTGTGTGGCTTGAAAAGCCGTACGTTCCTCGCCGAACTGATGCCGCATTACCCGATCTACGTGCCGCTGCTGCCGGACTCCGCTCAGGAAGCGATGGGCCAGGTACACCCGCGTGCGCAGATCACCTTCGACATCCTGATGCGCGAAGGCTTCGAGACCGATCACTACATCGACATCTTCGACGGTGGACCGACCCTGCATGCGCGTGTCTCGGGGATCCGTTCGATCGCCCAGAGCCGCGTGGTGCCGGTGAAGATCGGCGAACCGGTCAAGGGTGCCGGTCGCCAGTATCTGGTGGCCAATGCCCAGTTGCAGGATTACCGCGCGGTACTGCTGGAACTGGATTACGCGCCGGGCAAACCGGTGACCCTGGATCTGGAAGCGGCCGAAGCCCTGGGCGTCGGTGAAGGTGCCAGCGTGCGCCTGGTGGCGGTTTAACGCCTTAGCGAGTTTCACGGGTGGCCACGGCGGCCCGTTTGAGGAGATAGCATGATTGTTCGTCCCGTACGCAGCAGCGATTTGTCCGCTCTGATCGACCTGGCCCGCAGCACCGGCACCGGCCTGACCACCTTGCCGGCCAACGAAGAGCGCCTGACCCACCGGGTCGGCTGGGCCGAGAAGACCTTTCGCGGTGAAGCCGGCCGTGGCGACGCGGACTACCTGTTCGTGCTCGAAGACGACAACGGTCGCGTGGTGGGGATTTCCGCCATCGCCGGCGCCGTCGGTCTGCGCGAGCCTTGGTACAACTTCCGCGTCGGCCTGACTGTCAGCGCCTCGCAGGAACTGAACATCTATCGCGAGATCCCGACGCTGTTCCTGGCCAACGATCTGACCGGCAACTCCGAGCTGTGCTCGCTGTTCCTGCACGCCGACTACCGCACCGGCCTCAACGGCCGCATGCTGTCCAAGGCGCGGATGCTGTTCATCGCCGAGTTCCCTGAACTGTTCGGCAACAAGATCATTGCCGAGATGCGCGGTGTGTCGGATGACGCTGGCCGATCGCCGTTCTGGGAAAGCCTGGGCCGTCACTTTTTCAAGATGGAATTCAGTCAGGCCGATTACCTGACCGGCGTCGGCAACAAGGCATTCATCGCTGAACTGATGCCGAAATTCCCGCTGTACACCTGCTTCCTGTCGCCGGACGCGCGCAACGTCATCGGCCAGGTGCACCCGGACACCGAGCCTGCGCTGGCGATGCTCAAGAGCGAAGGCTTCAGCTATCAGGGTTACGTCGACATCTTCGATGCCGGCCCGGCCATCGAGTGCGAGACCAGCAAGATCCGCGCAGTGCGTGACAGTGAGGCGCTGGTACTGGCCATCGGCACGCCGGGCGACGACGCCACGCCGTTCATCATCCATAACCGCAAACGCGAAGACTGCCGCATCACGGCTGCGCCGGCTCGTCTGGCCGCCGGTACGCTGGTGGTCGATCCGCTGACCGCCAAACGTCTTCAACTCAACGCTGGCGATCAGGTTCGCGCTGTGGCGTTGTCTGCTGCCCGGGAGTCGAAATAATGAATTCGCTATACATCGCAGGTGAGTGGCTGGCCGGTCAGGGCGAGGCCTTTCAATCGCTGAACCCGGTGACCCAGCAAGTGCTGTGGTCGGGGGAGGGCGCCACCGCCGCTCAGGTCGAGTCGGCCGTACAGGCTGCGCGTCAGGCGTTCCCGAGCTGGGCCCGTCGTACCCTGGAAGATCGCATCAGCGTGCTCGAAGCGTTCGCCGCCGCACTGAAAAACCATGCCGACGAACTGGCCCGCACCATCGGTGAGGAAACCGGCAAGCCGCTGTGGGAAGCCGCGACCGAAGTCACCAGCATGGTCAACAAGATCGCGATCTCGGTGCAGAGCTATCGCGAACGGACCGGCGAAAAGAGCGGCCCGTTGGGCGACGCCACCGCCGTGTTGCGCCACAAGCCGCACGGCGTGGTCGCAGTGTTCGGCCCTTACAACTTCCCTGGGCATTTGCCGAACGGCCACATTGTGCCTGCGCTACTGGCCGGTAACAGCGTGCTGTTCAAGCCGAGCGAGCTGACCCCGAAAGTCGCCGAACTGACGGTCAAGTGCTGGATCGAGGCCGGTCTGCCGGCCGGCGTGCTGAACCTGCTGCAAGGCGCCCGCGAAACCGGTATCGCTCTGGCGGCGAACCCGGGCATCGACGGTCTGTTTTTTACCGGTTCGAGCCGTACCGGCAATCACCTGCACCAGCAGTTCGCCGGTCGTCCGGACAAGATCCTCGCGCTGGAAATGGGCGGCAACAATCCGCTGGTGGTCGATCAGGTCGCAGACCTCGACGCAGCGGTGTACACGATCATTCAGTCGGCGTTCATTTCTGCTGGTCAGCGTTGCACCTGCGCCCGTCGCTTGTTGGTGCCGGAAGGCGCGTGGGGCGACAGCCTGCTCAAGCGTCTGGTGGAAGTCAGCTCGACCATCGAGGTCGGCGCGTTCGATCAGCAGCCGGCACCGTTCATGGGCTCGGTGGTTTCCCTTGGCGCGGCCAAAGCGTTGATGGATGCCCAGGCGCATCTGTTGGCCAATGGCGCAGTGTCGCTGCTGGCGATGACTCAGCCACAGGTGCAGTCGGCGCTGCTGACCCCGGGCATCGTTGATGTGACGGCGGTTGCCGATCGCTCCGACGAAGAACTGTTTGGCCCGTTGCTGCAAGTGATCCGCTACGCCGATTTCGCGGCGGCGATTGCCGAAGCCAACGACACCGCGTTTGGCCTGGCCGCTGGCCTGCTGTCGGATTCCGAAGAGCGCTACCAGCAGTTCTGGCTGGAAAGCCGTGCCGGCATCGTCAACTGGAACAAACAGTTGACCGGTGCTGCGAGCAGCGCGCCGTTCGGTGGTGTCGGCGCTTCGGGCAATCACCGCGCCAGCGCCTACTACGCGGCGGATTACTGCGCGTACCCGGTGGCCTCGCTGGAAACCCCGAGCCTGGTGCTGCCGGCGGCCCTGACGCCTGGCGTGAAGATGGTGTGATGCCCATTCGCGAGCAAGCTCGCTCCCACAAGGGCGATGAGAACCCTGTGGGAGCGAGCTTGCTCGCGAAGGCCGCGACTCGGTCTTATTGAATTGTTACCCGATGCCTATAACAACAGATTCTCGTGGAGCCTCGCTGATGAAATCCTATGAAGTCAATTTTGACGGTCTAGTGGGGCCGACCCATAACTACGGTGGTCTGTCCTACGGCAACGTTGCGTCCCAGAGCAACAGCCAGCAATCCTCGAACCCGAAGGAAGCGGCGCTGCAAGGCCTGGCGAAAATGAAAGCGCTGATGGAAATGGGCTTTCAGCAGGGCGTTCTCGCACCGCAGGAGCGTCCGGACGTGGCTGCTCTGCGCCGTCTGGGTTTCAGCGGCACCGACGCTCAGGTGATCGAGCGCGCCGCGAAAGAAGCGATGCCGCTGCTGGTCGCCAGCTGCTCGGCGTCGAGCATGTGGGTGGCCAACGCCGCCACGGTCAGCCCGAGTGCCGACACCGCTGACGGTCGCGTGCACTTCACCGCCGCCAACCTGAACTGCAAATACCACCGCAGCATCGAGCACCCGACCACCAGCCGTGTGCTGGGCGCGATGTTCGCCAACCAGCAACACTTCGCTCACCACGCCGCGTTGCCGGCAGTGGCGCAGTTCGGCGACGAAGGCGCAGCGAACCACACGCGTTTCTGCCGTGAGTACGGCGAGGCCGGCGTCGAGTTCTTCGTGTTCGGTCGTAGTGCGTTCGACACCCGTTACCCGGCACCGCAGAAATACCCGGCGCGCCAGACTCTTGAAGCGTCGCAAGCGGTTGTCCGTCTGCACGGCCTGCGTGACGACGGCGTTGTGTACGCGCAACAGAACCCGGCCGTTATCGATCAGGGCGTGTTCCACAACGACGTGATCGCGGTGGGCAACGGCGAGGTGCTCTTCTATCACGAGGACGCGTTCCTCGACACCGATCAGATGCTGGCCGAACTGCAAGCCAAACTGGCCAAGGTCGGCGGCAACTTCCAGTCTGTCTGCGTGCCTCGGTCGGCGGTCACCGTGGACGACGCGGTGCGTTCCTACCTGTTCAACAGCCAGTTGCTGTCGCGTCCTGACGGTTCGATGCTGCTGATCGTGCCGGAAGAGTGCCGTGGCAACGAGCGCGTTTGGAACTACCTGCAAGGCCTGACCAGTTCCGGCGGCCTGATCCGCGAAGTGAAAGTCTTCGACCTCAAGCAAAGCATGCAGAACGGTGGTGGTCCGGCGTGCCTGCGACTGCGCGTCGCGCTCAATGAAACCGAGCTGGCGGCCGTCAATCCAGGGGTTATCATGACCGCCCCGTTGTACGGTTCGTTGACCGCATGGGTTGAAAAGCACTACCGCGACCGCCTGACCGAAAGTGATCTGGCGGATCCGCAATTGCTGCTTGAATGCCGGACGGCATTGGATGAACTGACGCAAATCCTTAAACTGGGCGCGGTTTATCCATTCCAGATCAATTGATGACCGATGCGCCGCTTCGTCGCGGTGCACGGTTCCATCTCCCCAAGAGAGCGTAAACATGAGCGATTCCCTGCAGCTGATCCTTGAAGACACTGACGGCACGCAACTGCAAACTTCCTGCACCCGCGTCGCGGTCATGTGGCAAGGCAAAGAGCTGTGGATCCAGCAGGACGGCCGCGGCCAACTGTTGATCGGCGTGGACGTCGAAGAGGGCGACGAAGAGTATGCCAACCTGCTGTTGCGCCCATTGGCGACTAATCTGGTAAGTCTGCAACTGGAGATGGAACCGGCTGACCTCGGCGACGATGACGGCCACGTGCACGGCCCGGATTGCAATCACGACCACTAAGGAAACCGCTCTATGCTCGCCCTCGGCAAACTGCTTGAACTGACCCTCGCCGGCCGCGAACCGGCGGAGAAGACTCAACTGACTGTCGAAGGCGTGCGCATGCGCTGGTTGAGCGAGGGTGCGCTGGAAGTCCGGCCACCCGAAGCACGCGACAATGGTTTGGATCTGCTGCTGTCGGCAGGCATCCACGGCAATGAAACGGCGCCGATCGAATTGCTCGACCGGCTGCTGCATGACATCGCTCGCGGCGATCTGAAGCCGCGCGCCCGCATTCTGTTCCTGTTCGGCAATCCGGAAGCGATTCGCAAGGGCGAGCGTTTCGTCGAGCAGGACGTCAATCGGCTGTTCAACGGCCGCCACGAACAAAGCAGCGGTTCCGAAGCCCTGCGCGCCTGCGAGCTGGAACGGCTGGCGGCGAGTTTCTTCAGCCTTCCTGATCGCCAACGTCTGCACTACGACCTGCACACCGCGATTCGCGGTTCGAAGATCGAGCAGTTCGCCCTGTATCCGTGGAAGGAAGGTCGCCAGCATTCCCGTCTCGAACTGGCCCGCCTGCGCGCCGCCGGCATGGAGGCGGTGCTGTTGCAGAACAAGCCGTCGATCGTGTTCAGCTCCTACACCTACGACAAGCTGGGGGCCGAGTCCTTCACGCTGGAGCTGGGCAAGGCGCGGCCGTTCGGGCAGAACGCCGGGGTCAATGTGTCGCTGCTGGAAACGCGTCTGAAGCAGATCATCGAAGGCACCGAGCCGGAGATGGCCGGGCAGGGCCTGGACGGTCTGCAACTGTTCAGCGTGGCACGGGAAATCATCAAGCACAGCGATGCGTTCCGCCTGAATCTGCCGGCGGACATCGAAAACTTTTCGGAACTGGATATGGGCTATGTGCTGGCCGAAGACCTGGCCAATACCCGCTGGATCATCGAAGAGCAGGGCGCGCGGATCATCTTCCCCAACCCCAAGGTCAAGAACGGCCTGCGGGCGGGCATTCTGATCGTGCCGACCACTGACGAAAATCTCGCCTGATAGCACCGTATCACCAATGTGGGAGCGAGCTTGCTCGCGAATGCGATCTGATATTCAACACTGATGTTGACTGTCAGTCCGCTTTCGCGAGCAAGCTCGCTCCCACAGTTTTTATGATGCTTAGACGGCTACAGCACGCGGCTCGGTGCGGCGCAATGCACGCACTTTCTGCAACGTATCGGCGCAAGTCTTCGCCGCTTCCTGACCCTTGTGCACGAAATGCTCGAAGAAGAACTTCTGGTGTTCTTCGCCGGCGTGGAAGTGGTGCGGGGTCAGCGATACCGAGAACACCGGCACTTCGGTTTCCAGCTGCACCTGCATCAGGCCGCTGACCACCGACTGGGCGACGAACTCGTGACGGTAGATTCCGCCGTCCACCACCAGGGCGGCGGCAACGATACCGGCATAACGACCGGTCTTGGCCAGCAGCTTGGCGTGCAGGGGCATTTCAAAGGCGCCGCCGACTTCGAAGAAATCGATGTCCGATTCCTGATAACCCTGGGCGATCATTTCGGCGAGGAAGCCTTTACGGCTCTGATCGACGATTTCCTTGTGCCAGCAGGCCTGGATGAACGCGACGCGCTCGCCGTGAGTGTGTTTGCTTTTGCTGTCGATAGCGGTGGGTTGCATGTTCTGACTCCTGTTTGTGTGAAAAACAGGGCGTTATGAATCGAAAGGGATTCAAGGGTACGCACGCTCGCGCAAACACGGCGGACGGCCCTTTGGCGTCAATCCCGTTCTCTCTTCATCCGGACTATGACCGTCGGCCCCGGAATCACACCGGGTCTGCTGACCTTGCCGCCGCTCACGGCTTTTGCCGTGTCCGTCACCAAGCGCTCGCGGGCTATGCGCATTGCGCGCAATTACCGCCGGTGGGGAATTGCACCCCGCCCTGAGAACGTTTCGCCGCCCTTTATCGGGCGGCGCAGCGTTTTTAACACAGATTTCCAGACAGTGCATTGCGCCTTTGTGATGATTGCCATCGAGTTTTTCGAAGCGCGCAAACGACTTTTCCTTGCTCAAGGGTTGATTAATCCGCGCCATGCCCGCAGTAATTCCTCTTCGAAAAGGGATTTCCCCTGCTGACCAGAGGCCAGGTTCATGAGCGTTATCGATCTTCGCAGCGACACCGTCACCCAACCGACTCCCGCCATGCTCGACGCGATGACCCGAGCCGACACTGGCGACGACGTGTATGGCGAAGATCCGACGGTCAATCGTCTGGAGGCCGAACTGGCAAAACGGCTGGGTTTTGCCGCGGCGTTGTTTGTCCCGACCGGCACCATGAGCAACCTGCTGGGCCTGATGGCGCACTGCGAGCGCGGTGACGAATACATCGTCGGTCAACAGGCGCACACCTATAAGTACGAAGGTGGCGGCGCAGCTGTGCTCGGTTCGATCCAGCCGCAGCCGCTGGAAGTGCAGGCCGATGGCTCGCTGGACCTGGATCAGGTGGCAGCGGCGATCAAGCCTGACGACTTCCACTTTGCCCGCACCCGTCTGCTGGCGCTGGAAAACACCATGCAGGGCAAAGTGTTGCCGCTGGACTATCTGGCCCGGGCCCGTAAGTTCACTCAGGACAATGGCCTTCAGTTGCATCTGGACGGCGCGCGGCTGTACAACGCGGCGGTCAAGCTCGGGGTCGACTCCCGGGAAATCACTCAATATTTCGATTCGGTGTCGGTGTGCCTTTCCAAAGGCCTCGGCGCGCCGGTCGGTTCGGTGCTGTGCGGTTCGTCGGCGTTGATTGCAAAGGCCCGGCGCCTGCGCAAAATGGTCGGTGGTGGCATGCGTCAGGCCGGATTGCTGGCGGCGGCGGGGCTGTATGCGCTGGATCACAACGTCGAGCGCCTGGCGGATGACCATACCAACGCGCAGTTGCTGGCCGAAGGGCTACGCGAGGCCGGTTTCAGCGTCGAGCCGGTGCAGACCAACATGGTTTACGTGCAGATGGGCGACCGCGCCGAGGCGATCAAGGCATTCGCTGCCGAGCGCGGGATCAAATTGAGCGCTGCGGCCCGGCTGCGGATGGTCACGCACATGGACGTCGATCGCTCGCAAATCGAGCAAGTGGTCGCGACATTCGTCGAGTTTTCGCGCAAGTGACAGCGTTAGCCACCCAATTGACCGTTTCTATCGTATAAACACGCTGTACCCCGCGCGCAGGGCCGATATAATGCGGCCCTTTGCCGTCGTTTCGTCTGTTGACGTTTCGTACAGGCCTTTGGCCGCAGCCTCCGTGGAAGAACCTAATGAAAAGCGCAGAAATCCGTGAAGCCTTCCTTCGCTTCTTCGAAGAGCAAGGCCACACCCGTGTAGCCTCCAGCTCTTTGATTCCGGGCAACGACCCAACCCTGCTGTTCACCAACGCGGGGATGAACCAGTTCAAGGACTGCTTCCTGGGCCAGGAAAAGCGCGCGTATACCCGCGCCGTCTCCAGCCAGAAATGCGTGCGCGCCGGCGGCAAGCACAACGACCTGGAAAACGTCGGTTACACCGCCCGTCACCACACCTTCTTCGAAATGCTGGGTAACTTCAGCTTCGGCGACTACTTCAAGCGTGATGCCATCACCTACGCCTGGAATTTCCTGACCTCCGAGAAGTGGCTGAACCTGCCGAAGGAAAAGCTGTGGGTCACCGTCTACGCCAGCGATGACGAGGCCTACGACATCTGGACCAAGGAAGTCGGTGTGCCGGCCGAGCGCATGGTGCGCATCGGCGACAACAAGGGCGCGCCTTACGCGTCCGATAACTTCTGGACCATGGGCGATACCGGCCCGTGCGGTCCTTGCACCGAGATTTTCTACGATCACGGCGCCGACATCTGGGGTGGCCCACCGGGCTCGCCGGAAGAAGATGGCGACCGTTACATCGAAATCTGGAACAACGTGTTCATGCAGTTCAACCGCACCGCCGACGGCGTGTTGCACCCGCTGCCAGCCCCGTCGGTGGACACCGGCATGGGTCTTGAGCGGATCAGTGCCGTACTGCAGCACGTTCACTCGAACTATGAAATCGACCTGTTCCAGAGCCTGCTGTCCGCATCGGCCAAGGCCATCGGCTGCACCAACGACGCTCAGGCATCGCTGAAAGTCGTGGCTGACCACATTCGTTCCTGCGGCTTCCTGATTGCCGACGGCGTGCTGCCGTCCAACGAAGGTCGTGGTTATGTGCTGCGCCGTATCATTCGTCGCGCCTGCCGTCACGGCAACAAGCTGGGCGCCAAGGGCAGCTTCTTCTACCAGATCGTTGCCGCTCTCGTGGCCGAGATGGGCGAAGCATTCCCGGAACTGAAATCCCAGCAGGCGCACATCGAGCGCGTACTGAAAGCCGAAGAAGAGCAATTCGCCAAGACCCTGGAGCAGGGCTTGAAGATCCTCGAGCAGGATCTGGCCGAGCTCAAAGGCGACGTGGTGCCGGGCGACGTGGTGTTCAAGCTCTACGACACCTACGGTTTCCCGATGGACCTGACCGCGGACATCGCCCGCGAGCGCAGCCTGACCATCGACGAAGCCGGTTTCGAGCGTGAAATGGAAGCCCAGCGCGTCCGTGCCCGTTCCGCCAGTTCGTTCGGTCTGGACTACAACAGCCTGGTCAAGGTAGACGTCGACACCGAGTTCACCGGTTATCACGCCACCAGCGGTTCGGCGAAAGTCGTTGCTCTCTATAAAGATGGCCAGTCCGTGGACGTCTTGAGTGAAGGGCAGGAAGGCGTTGTGGTTCTGAATCAGACCCCGTTCTACGCCGAATCCGGCGGCCAGGTTGGCGACTGCGGTTACCTGCAGGCCGGCAACAGCCGTTTCGACGTGCGCGACACCACCAAGACCGGCGGCGCGTTCCTGCATCACGGCGTACTGGCGTCGGGCAGCCTGATCGTTGGCGCACCGGTGGAAACCCACGTCGAAGCCGACGTGCGTCACGCCACTTCGTTGAACCACTCGGCCACTCACTTGCTGCACGCTGCACTGCGCAAAGTGCTGGGCGATCACGTTCAACAGAAAGGTTCGTTGGTCGACAGTCAGCGCCTGCGCTTCGACTTCAGCCACTTCGAAGCGATCAAGCCGGAGCAGATCAAGGCGCTGGAAGACATCGTCAACGCCGAGATCCGCAAGAACTCCGCCGTTGAAACCGAAGAAACCGACATCGAAACCGCCAAGCAGAAAGGCGCGATGGCGCTGTTCGGCGAGAAGTACGGCGACAACGTGCGCGTGCTGAGCATGGGCGGTGATTTCTCCGTCGAGCTGTGTGGCGGTATCCACGCCAACCGTACTGGCGACATCGGCCTGCTGAAAATCATCAGCGAAGGCGGTGTGGCATCGGGCGTGCGTCGTATCGAAGCGGTCACCGGCGCTGCGGCGCTGGCTTACTTGAACGCTGCTGAAGAACAACTCAAGGAAGCGGCCAGCCTGGTCAAGGGCAGCCGCGACAACCTGATCGACAAGCTGTCGGCTGTGCTGGAGCGCAACCGCGCGCTTGAAAAGCAGCTCGAGCAGTTGCAGGCCAAGGCTGCCGCCGCTGCCGGCGACGATCTGTCGGCTTCGGCCGTGGACGTCAAGGGCGTGAAAGTGCTGGCCGTGCGTCTGGATGGTCAGGACGGCAAGGCGCTGCTGGCGCTGGTCGATCAGCTGAAAAACAAACTCGGTCGCGCAGTGATCCTGCTCGGCAGTGTCCATGAGGAAAAGGTCGTACTGGTTGCAGGCGTAACCAAGGACCTGACTGGCCAACTCAAAGCCGGTGATTTGATGAAACAGGCTGCTGCGGCAGTGGGCGGGAAGGGCGGTGGTCGTCCGGACATGGCGCAGGGCGGCGGTGTCGACGCCGGCGCACTGGATGGCGCACTGGCGCTGACCGTTCCATTCGTCGAGCAGGGTTTATAAGACGGCCCGTCGGGCCCGCAGTCTAGTGGCGGGCCCGGCGGCTGTTTGAGTGATTATTGGGCGCCCTTCATGGGCAGAGGCGGCTTTGAAATGGCTTTGATCGTACAGAAATTTGGAGGCACCTCGGTCGGCACTGTCGAGAGAATCGAGCAGGTCGCCGACAAGGTTAAGAAATTCCGCGATGCCGGCGATGACCTGGTGGTTGTGCTGTCTGCAATGAGCGGCGAAACCAACCGTCTGATCGATCTGGCCAAGCAAATCAGTGGCGAAGATCAACCGGTTCCGCGTGAACTGGACGTGATCGTTTCCACCGGTGAGCAGGTGACGATCGCCCTGTTGGCCATGGCGCTGATCAAGCGCGGTGTGCCGGCGGTGTCGTACACCGGCAACCAGGTGCGGATCCTGACGGACAGTGCGCACAATAAAGCGCGTATCTTGCAGATTGATGACCAGAAGATTCGTGGTGACCTGAAAGCAGGTCGAGTGGTTGTGGTCGCCGGTTTCCAGGGCGTCGACGAGCACGGCAACATCACGACCCTGGGTCGTGGTGGTTCCGACACCACCGGCGTGGCGCTGGCCGCTGCGCTGAAGGCTGACGAATGCCAGATCTACACCGATGTCGATGGTGTCTACACCACTGACCCGCGCGTTGTATCGGTTGCTCAGCGTCTGGACAAGATCACCTTCGAAGAGATGCTGGAAATGGCCAGCCTCGGTTCCAAGGTGCTGCAGATCCGCGCGGTGGAGTTCGCCGGCAAGTACAACGTTCCGCTGCGCGTACTGCACAGCTTCAAGGAGGGTCCGGGCACCCTCATTACTATTGATGAAGAGGAAACCATGGAACAGCCGATCATTTCCGGCATCGCTTTCAACCGCGATGAAGCCAAGCTGACCATCCGTGGCGTGCCAGACACCCCGGGCGTGGCATTCAAGATTCTCGGCCCGATCAGTGCCGCGAACATCGAAGTCGACATGATCGTGCAGAACGTCGCGCACGATAACACCACCGACTTCACCTTCACCGTGCACCGCAACGACTACCAGTCCGCGCAAACCGTGCTGGAAAACACCGCTCGCGAGATCGGTGCCCGTGAAGTGGTTGGCGACACCAAGATTGCCAAGGTCTCGATCGTCGGCGTCGGCATGCGTTCCCACGCAGGCGTAGCCAGCCGCATGTTCGAATCCCTGGCAAAGGAAAGCATCAACATCCAGATGATCTCGACCTCGGAAATCAAGGTTTCCGTGGTGATCGAAGAGAAGTACCTGGAACTGGCCGTGCGCGCCCTGCACACGGCTTTCGAACTCGACGCTGCGGCCCGTCAGGGCGAGTAAGGCGTTGTCTTGAGGGCGCGGTCTGACCGCGCCCTTTATTTTTGATGGCGCGAAGCGTTTTGCTCGCGCTGGTCAATACTCAGGCATACAGGGCTACGATCGCTCCGGTTGTAGGTCGGGTGCCTTTTTTTTGCAGACTGTTGTCCCTGAAATGATTCGCGTGAGGAGAAAGGTATGCTGATTCTGACTCGTCGGTGCGCAGAAAGCCTGATTATCGGTGATGGCGAAATCACCGTGACCGTGCTCGGCGTTAAAGGAAATCAAGTGCGTATCGGCGTCAACGCCCCGAAAGAGGTGGCCGTGCACCGTGAGGAAATTTACCTGCGTATAAAGAAAGAGAAGGACGAAGAACCAAGCCATTAATTTTTATCGATTTTTATGTTTGCAAACGGGGAAGAAGCTGGTTAATATACGCCCCGTGTTGCGGAGAGCTGGCCGAGTGGCCGAAGGCGCTCCCCTGCTAAGGGAGTACACCTCACAAGGGTGTCGGGGGTTCGAATCCCCCGTTCTCCGCCATTATTTGCTTAGTACGTTGTAATCTGGCTTTTTCTGTAAGTTGTTGAAATTTATAGAAAAAGTGGTTGGAATAGAGATTAGACGGGCTATAATGCGGCGCAACAAATGCACTCGTAGCTCAGCTGGATAGAGTACTCGGCTACGAACCGAGCGGTCACAGGTTCGAATCCTGTCGAGTGCACCATTTAAGAGTCATTTATAGCAATGTAAGTGATTCGGCTTCAGCCAGTTGTGATCTGGTTTAAAAACACAAATGCACTCGTAGCTCAGCTGGATAGAGTACTCGGCTACGAACCGAGCGGTCACAGGTTCGAATCCTGTCGAGT
>NZ_JAOEJU010000038.1 GCF_025447595.1 Pseudomonas koreensis
GAACTCAGAAGTGAAACGATGCATCGCCGATGGTAGTGTGGGGTTTCCCCATGTGAGAGTAGGTCATCGTCAAGATTGTATTCCGAAACCCCTGTCTGCTAACGCAGACAGGGGTTTTGTCGTTTCAGTCCCCATAAAAGTCTGAGCTTCAAACCGCTCTTCGTGCTTTGCTGCTCCTACGAGCCTGCCATTTGCGCCACCAGATGTAGACGCCAGTCCCCGACAATCCCGCAATCAAAATACCCAATACCGCGATCATCACTTGTCCGGTGAAGCCTATGATTCGTCCCCCATGTATCGGCAACTGCAACCGATAAAACCGTTCTCCCAGTGTCCCTTCTCCTGCGATCTCCTGCTCCAGTAATCGTCCGTCAGTACCGTGGAAGAACAACCAGGATTTTCCGTGGGCCTCGGTGTCATGCTGGCCAAACCCCGCACCGTAGAAGTTGTACTCAAAGCTGTAATACAACTCGCCGATCGCCGCTGTCAGCCCCAACCTTTTCCCCTCCTGCTGTGCCCTTTCGTATGCCTGTTGATAACTCAATCGGATGATCCCCAACTCTTCGGCAGGCATTCGTCCTCGAGCCTCATACACGCTCGGTTCAATCGAAGAAAACAACGACACCACCGGTTTAAAGACCTGACTCGGCAGGTTCATCGCCACGCTGCTGACGGCTATCGGCAGCAATAACAACCACAGCCACAAGCCCCCCGCCCGATGCAGATCGAAGTTGAGTCGATAGGCATGCCCGCCCTTGATCTTCCAGGCGTTCGACCACTTCTTCCAGAACGGTTTACCCCGCGGCAACGTCAGCCAGAGGGCGATGAAGCAATCGATCACCCAGGCGATGGCCACCAATCCCATCAACAGCAAACCCCAGTTCCCGGGCAGCGTCAGGTTGTAGTGGAACTCAAGAATGAAAGGAATGAAGTTCTCACGCTGGAAACAGCACTCGCCCCAGTAACGCTGACCTTTTTGCTCTGTGCTGACCGGGTCGAGGTAGAACACTTCATTGCGTTCTTTAAACGGTTCGCCCGTCGCCGGATCATTTCGCGGAACCGCCGCCAGCAATGCCGTGTGGCCGACCTCATTCGGGTACTCCATGTACCAGACCTGCAACTTCGGATGGGCCGATTGCACCGCATCAACCAGCTCACCTGGCGGTAGTCTCGCCCCCTCGGCCGATGCTGCGTAAAACTCAGGATTCAACCACTCATCCAGCTCATGGTTGAACGCCAGAATGCTCCCGGTGATCCCGGCCAGCAGCAAAAACACCGCCGTGGCCAACCCGATATACCGGTGCAATAAAACCAAAAACGAACGCATGAAAATTCTCCTACAGATACGACAAAGCCAGCCCCTGAAATCAGGGGCTGGCTTTTTTATGCACAAGACAAAGGCTTAGAACTGGTAACTGACCGTGGCGGCGACGTTGCGCTCTTCGCCCATGTAGCAGAAGTCCAGACTGGCGCAGGAGGCTACGTAGGATTCGTTGGTCAGATTGTTCGCATTCAAACGTACGTCGACGCCCTTCAAACCGACCTTGCCGAGGTCATAACCGATCGATGCGTCGAACAATGTGTAGGACGGCACCTTCATGGTGTTCTCTGCATCCGCCCAGCTATAGCCGACATAACGCACACCTCCGCCCAATCGCAGGCCATCAAGCGCCGCGCTGTCGAACTTGTAGTCGGCCCACAAGGACGCCATGTGCCGCGGTGCCTGGGTTGGCGAGTTGCCCTTGTTCTCGATCACATTGGTCGGAGTGCTCAGGGTGCTGGTCATCGACTTCGAGTATTCAATGTCGGTGAAGGTATAGCTGCCGAGCACTTTCAGGTTATCGGTCAACTGCATGTGCGCTTCCAGTTCCAGCCCTTGAGAGCGGACAGCGCCTACAGCGCGATAGAAGTTTTCCTGCGGCAATTTGGTCGCCAGGTTCTCCTGATCGATGCGGAACAAGGAGGCGGTGAACAGATTGTCGGTGCCCGGCGGCTGATACTTCATGCCCATTTCCCACTGCGTTCCATCGGTCGGTGCGAGCGGATTGCCGGCGCTGTCAGCGTAGGAATTCGGGTTGAACGACTCGGAATAGCTGACGTACGGAGCGAGCCCGTTATCGAACAGATACAGCGCGCCTGCACGGCCAGTGAGCTTGGTGCGTCGATCATTGATCTCGGTGCCAACCGGACGGCCCGCTTCGGCGATGCGGTTTTCATCGGAGGTTTCCACCCAGTCCTGGCGCAGGCCCAGGGAGAAGCGCCACTTGTCCATCTCGACCAGATCCTGCAGGTAAACGCCGGTCTGCTCCAGGCGCCGCAGGTAGCTGGTTTCGCCGTACGGCGTGATAGCGGAATTGCCATACACCGGGTTGAACGCGTTGATCGGCGCCAGGCCGCCACTGGTCCAGTCGACCACGGTTTTGCGTCGCTGGTAATCCGCCCCCATCAGCACCGTGTGCTTGGTCGCGCCAGTGAAAAATTCGGCCTGGAGCATGTTGTCGACGATGAACGCGTGCAGACGCTCGTCACCGCCGGTGTAGTAGCGATTCAGTTCGTTGCTGGTCGGCGACGTCCAGCCATAGGCGTACACCTGATCCATATTCACTTTGGAGTCGAGGTAGCGGAAGTTCTGTCGCGCGGTGAAGACGTCGTTGAAGCGGTGTTCGAACTGGTAACCGAACGACTGCTGATCACGGGAGTAACCGTCGATACCCGGCTCGCCTTCGAAGAAGTGCGGCGAGATGCGATTGCCGTTGCGCTGATGAATCGTGCCGTCAGCCGGCACGCCGCCGTGGTAGCCGCCATCCGGGTCATGCTGCAGATACGCTTGTAGGGTCAGCGACGTGTCTTCGCTGAAATCGATGCTGACGGTCGGCGCGAGGGCGAAGCGCTTTTCCTTGTTGTGGTCGAATTGCGTGTCGGACTGATCCGTCAATCCAGTCAGACGATAGGCGATACGCTTGTCGTCATCGACCGGTCCGCTGAAGTCAAAACCGACACCGCGCTGGCCCTGAGTGCCGACCGTGGCCTGTACCTGGTGATAGGCCTCGTACAGCGGTTTCTTGCTGGTCAGCGCCACCAGACCACCCGGTGAGCTACGGCCGTAGAGCACCGACGACGGGCCCTTCAGAATATCGACGCGCTCGAGGAAATACGGATCGACCTGCATCGTGCTGTAGGTGCCGCTGTCGCCCATCGATTTGAGGCCGTCGAGGTAGATGTTATCCACCGAACCATCGTTGAAGCCGCGCATCGCCACGTAGTCGTAACGGTGCGTGGCGCCGTAAGGATTGGTCAGCACACCGGGGGTGTAACGCATGGCCTGGGACACTGTTTGCGAGCCCTGGTCATCCATTTGCTCGCGGGTGACCACGGACACGCTTTGCGAAGTTTCCAGCAGCGCGGTACTGGTTTTGGTGGCGATCTGGCTGTGCGTCGCGTTGTAGCCGTCCATGCTGCCCAGTGCGTTGCCGAGGGCGAAGCCTTTGATGTCGGTGGTCGGCAGGGCCAGTGCTTCGGTTTCTGCGACGGCGCGCAACACATAGCTGCTGCCGTCCTGGCTGATCGCCTCCAGGCCCGAGCCACCGAGCAAGTGGCTCAGGGCCTGGTCGGTCGAATAATCGCCCTGCACACCCGGTGACTGCCGGCCCTGGGTCTGCTGTGGCGTCATCGACAACGTGATGCCCGCCTGACGCGCGAACAGGTTGAGCGCATCGCCCAGCGGCCCGGCGGCGATGTTGTAGCGGTGGCTGCTGACTTCGCTGGCATTGGCCGCCATGCTCAGGCTCGGCAACACGCCAACACCCAGTGCGGTAGAAAACAGCGCCACCCGAACGGCGTGGCGCAACAGGCCCGATTCGGCAGAGAAATTCAGAGGGTTCTTACAGGTAACGCGCGCAGTCATTGTAGGTTTCCGTAGGCAGTCGCGAAGGCTGAGTTGAAGTGCTTACTGACTAAGCCGGACTTGCCGCGAAAACCCGCCAAAATAATTTCAGACCACAGACTCCAGCGTCACCCACCAACGGGTGCGGTAGCGCACCTGCACCGGCAGGGTCTGCGGCAGGATCGCCAGTAGCCTGTCGGTGTCCTCAAGACGGAACACGCCGGACAGGCGTAGATCCGCAATGTCCGACGCACAGCTCAGAAACCCCTGACGATACCGGCCGACTTCGCCGAGGAAGTCGCCCAGCCGCATGTTGCGAGTCACGATCAACCCGTCGACCCAGGCCCCGGCGTCCATGTCCAATGGCGGCGCGGGACGAATTTGATGGTGATCGATCAGATAGCTCTGACCGGCGATGGCCTCCGTCGAGTTGCCAGCGGAGTGAATCGCGACCCGGCCACTGGTGACGCTCAGGCGCGTGCAGCCCTCTTCCTCGCGCAGAATGAATCGCGCCTTGAACGGCTCGTAACTGCCATGACGGCTCTGCACCCGCAGCGGTCGATCAAATGGCGCGCCTTCATCGGCACCGCCACAGGTGACGATGATTTCGCCACGGGTCAGTTTGATCAGCCGCTGTTGTGCGGTGTAATCGAGATCCACGCTGCTGGCTGTGTTGAGTTCGATCCGCGTGCCGTCCGGCAACTGGAAACCACGGCGCTCGCCGGTGGCGGTGGCGTAATCCGCGCTCCATTGCTGCCAGGCCGATGTATCTCTGGCCAGCCATGCGGCGGAGCCCATCAACAGCGCGCCGGACAACAGCTTCAATGCCTGGCGTCGACCCATCCCCTGCGCACTGTTTTCCAGCGTGTTGAACGCCACCTGCGCACCGGGTACGGCGCGCAGATTGTGGGTCAGTTCGGCTTGCAGAGACTGCACCCGTTGCCAGGCCAGTTCGTGATCATGGTGCTCGGCGCGCCATTGTTCGCACTGGCGATTCAGGCGTGGATTGCCATGGTTGTTGCGCAGACGCAGGAGCCAGTGAATGGCCTGTCGGACCACCTGCTGCGGTGGCTCGGCGCGTCGGCCAAGCGAGAGGTTGTCCACCGGCATCAGTTTTCGTACCGCAACACGTAGCAGTGAAACAGGGCGTCGGCGACGTAGCGTTCTACCGAGCGCAGGGACAGTCCCATCTGCTCGGCGATCTGCTTGTGGGTCAAACCTTCGCACTGCGCCAGCAGAAATGCCTGACGCACTTTCGGCTTCAAGCCTTCAAGCATGCGGGCAATGCCTTCGAGCAGTTCGATCACCAATGCGCGGGATTCGGCACTCGGGGTTTCGGCTTCAGGCAAATGGGCGATGGTTTCCAGATAGGCGCGTTCAATTTCTTCACGGCGCCAATGATCGATCACCAAACCCCGGGCAACCGTGCGCAAGAATGCGCGAGGTGCCTTGAGCTCCAGACGCTCGGTGCGTTGCAGCAAGCGCACGAACGTGTCCTGAGCCAGATCCGCCGCATCGGCGGCATTGCCCAGCCGCGCGCGCAACCAGCTGTTGAGCCAGCCGTGATGACTACTGTAAAGCGCCTGTACTGCAAACTCAGGTGAGGACATGAACGCGACAGCCCGAACGTCACAAATGATAATTAGTCGCATTGTCATCAAGGGTTACAGAATTTGCAACCGGCGCTGCAAAACAGTCATCAAAAAATGACAGGCGAACGCTCTGGCACGCCGTTCGGCGGGAATCTGGCAGAAATGCCGTCCATTTCCTACAAAGCCCTAAGTTTTCTCCCAAGCGTGCCGACAGACTGGTGAGACATGCGTGCACCAAAGTAGAGCAGCCATCAGAACGCTGCCTGCGCTGTACATGGAATGTTGCATCCGGAACGCATCCCCACTTTTGGCATAAGAAGTCCCATGAAATGAATCTCAAGTTCAGCCATAAAATCCTGTTGGCCGCCTCGGGCGTCGTGGTCCTGGCGTTCGCGCTGTTCACTTTGTACAACGACTATCTGCAGCGAAACACCATTCGCCAGAACCTCCAGTCCTCGGTCCAGCAGGCCGGCGACCTGACCGCCAGCAGTGTGCAGAACTGGATGAGCGGGCGGATTCTGGTGCTGGAAAACCTCGCGCAGAACGTCGCACATCAAGGCAAGAACGCCGACTTCCCGGGTCTGGTCGATCAACCGGCCTTCACCTCGAACTTCCAGTTCACTTACGTCGGCCAGGCCAACGGTGTGTTCACCCAGCGCCCGGACGCGAAGATGCCGGACGGCTACGATCCGCGTCAGCGCCCGTGGTACAAGCAGGCCGTGGCCGCTGACCAGACCATGCTGACCCCGCCATACATGGCCGCCGTTGGCGGTCTGGTGGTGACCATCGCCATGCCGGTGAAAAAGAACGGCGAGCTGCTTGGTGTCGTGGGCGGTGACCTGAGCCTGGAAACCTTGGTGAAGATCATCAACTCGGTGGACTTCGGCGGCCTGGGTCACGCGTTCCTGGTCAGCGGGGACGGTCAGGTAATCGTCAGCCCGGACAAAGATCAGGTGATGAAGAACCTCAAGGACATCTACCCGAACGCCGATGTGCGTATCCAGAAGGGTAACCAGAACGTGGTGCTCAACGGCCAGGAACGCATCCTGTCGTTCACCCCGGTCACCGGTCTGCCGAATGCCGAGTGGTACATCGGTCTGTCGATCGACCGCGACAAGGCCTACGCCGCACTCAGCCAGTTCCGTACCTCGGCACTGATCGCGATGTTCGTCGCAGTGGGTGCGATTGCGGTGTTCCTGAGCCTGCTGATCACCGTCCTGATGCGTCCGCTGATCACCATGGGCCGTGCGATGCAGGACATCGCCCAGGGTGAAGGCGACCTGACTCGTCGTCTGGTGGTGGAAAGCAAGGACGAGTTCGGAGAGTTGGGCAGTTCGTTCAACCAGTTCGTGGAGCGGATTCACGCCTCCATTTCCGAAGTGTCTTCCGCGACTCGCCACGTACACGACCTGTCGCAACGGGTGATGGCATCGTCCAACGCCTCGATCATCGGTTCCGACGAGCAAAGCGCGCGCACCAACAGTGTCGCTGCCGCGATCAATCAACTGGGTGCCGCCACCCAGGAAATCGCCCGCAACGCCGCCGATGCTTCGCAACACGCCAGCGGCGCGAGCGAGCAGGCCGATGACGGTCGTCAGGTGGTCGAGCAAACGATTCAGGCGATGACCGAGCTGTCGCAGAAGATCAGCCTGTCGTGCACCCAGATCGAAACCCTGAATGCGAGCACCGACAACATCGGCCACATTCTCGATGTGATCAAAGGCATCTCCCAACAGACCAACCTGCTGGCGCTCAACGCGGCCATCGAAGCGGCCCGTGCCGGTGAAGCCGGTCGCGGTTTTGCGGTGGTGGCGGACGAGGTGCGCAACCTCGCTCACCGCACCCAGGAATCGGCGGAAGAGATCCACAAGATGATCACCTCGCTGCAGGTCGGTTCCCGTGAAGCGGTGACCACCATGAACGCCAGTCAGGCGTCCAGCGAAGAGAGCGTTGAAGTGGCGAACCAGGCCGGTCTGCGTCTGGTCAGCGTGACTCAGCGCATCGGCGAAATCGACGGCATGAACCAGTCGGTGGCAGCGGCTACCGAAGAGCAGACCGCCGTGGTGGAAACCCTCAACGTCGACGTCAATCAGATCAACCTGCTGAACCAGCAGAGCGTGGCCAACCTCAATGAAACGTTGAAGGATTGCGATGCGTTGTCGCAGCAGGCCAACCGTTTGAAACAACTGGTCGACAGCTTCAAGATCTGATCGCTTGCGGTCAAAAAACAGCCCGCTGCGGAGTGATCCGCAGCGGGTTTTTTCATGCCTTACACAAACAGCTTCAGCACATTGCCCATCGCATCATCGGCGAACCTCTGCACGAAATCCTTGAACCCTGGCAGCGCCTCGGGACCGCCGCTTGCCGGCTCGGCAATGATCGTCCAGGTCGCCCGCGACTTGCCCGCGCCCAGCGATTCCACATTCATCGCCGCCCACAGGTTGGCCACGCCCAAGGTGTTGTAGATCGTGGTCCAGGTCATGCTCAGCGCCTGGTCGTCCCGGGAGTTGAGTTGCTCGACCACCACGTTGCCATCCTTGAAGAATTTCTTGCGCAGGGAAGACACGCCTTCGCCGGTCATTTCGATGTGCGACAGCGCCGGAATGAAACGGTCGAAGCCGTCGAATTTGCCCACTACTGCCCACACTTGCTTGGTGTCCACCGGCACTTCCACCGAAGACACGACGTGGCAGCCGTGAGGGTTTTTGATCAGGGTGTCGGGTTGAAGATTGCTCATGGTGTTGCTCCTTGGTTGATGAGTCAGATGAAGTTGATTTCTTTCAGGTAGTCGCAGCCGCGACGTAGCAGCGCCGGGGATTTTTCCGGGTAGTGCGCGCCCATCTGCTGCACGCCGGCCTGGGCATTGGCGTGGCCGATCAGGGAGATGTCGCCGATGTCTTCCTCGAAGCCGTTGAGGTAGAAACCGAGTACGCCGAACAGCGCGTTGTCGGCATCGACCCGGCCCAGTTGCTGTTGCCAGTCGGCGACGCTGACCAGCGAGAACTCGCTGCCGGTTTCGCGGAACGACGCGACGTAGGCATCCCAGCTCAGGGGCTCCGGGTTGTGCAGGTTGAACACCGCCCGTTCGGCCGAATAACGGCTGGCGTGGAAGGCGATGAAACGGGCGAGAAAATCCACCGGCATCAGGTCGAAATTCAGTGCGAAGGCCGGCACCTGACCGAGCTGGATCGAGCCCTTGAGCATCAGCATCAAACGGTTCTTGTGCGGCTGGCAGACGCCACTGAGGCTGTTGAAACTGATGTTGCCGGGCCGATACAGATTGACCCGCACCCCACGCTCTCGGGCCCGTTCGAGGATGCGTTCGCCGACCCATTTCGACAGGTTGTAGCCGTTGCGGATGTAGATCGGCGGCGTCGGTGCGGCGGGCAGTTCCAGCACCCGGCCTGCGTCGTCGACGGTGCTGGAGGCGGACAGTGTCGAGACGAAATTGAACACCTTCTTGCTGCGCCCTTCGCACAGCCGCAGCAGTTCGAAAATCGGCTCGACGTTGTCCGCCGCCAGCGACTCGTAGTCGAGCACGTGATTTACGTTGGCGGCGTTGTGCACCAGCGCGCCGAACTCACGATCCAGTCGCACGAAGTCTTCATCGGACAGGCCCAGTTGCGGTCGGGTGATGTCTGCCGAATAGACCCGCACCCGACTCAGGTCCAGATGCTCCAGCCGGTTCTCTCGCAACGATTGGGCAAAACGCTGCGCCGCCGTTTGTCCACCGCCGTCGCGCACCAGACACGCCACTTCGCTGGCGCCCCATCCCAGCAACGCCTCGACGATGTGCACACCGACAAAACTGTTGGCGCCGGTGACGATCACCTTGTGCACATCGCCCATGCGGCTGATCGGCAGCGCCTCGATTTCCAGCGCTCGCTCGGCGTCGGCCATCGCCTGGGCGCTGAGTACCGCGCTGTCATCGGTGCCGCGCACCAGCGTGGCGAGCTTGGTGATGGTCGGCAGTTCGATGAAGCGGTTGATCGAAATGCTGCGGCCAAATTCCTCCCGCAGACGCAGGAGCATGCGCGACAGCAGAATCGAGTGACCGCCGAGATTGAAGAAGCTTTCGTCGGTGGAAATGTCGCTGGTCGGCAGCTCCAGCAACTCGGCCCAGATCTCCAGCAGCAGCGCTTCGTCGGCGTTGGCCGGCAGGCATTTGGGGCCGCTGTCCTGCACGCTGACCGGCAGCTCCAGCAGGGCCTTGCGGTCGACTTTGCCGTTGGCGGCGAATGGCATGTTCGGCAGTTCCGTCCATGCCACCGGTTGCATGTAGTCGGGTAAAAACTGCTGCGCATGAGCTTTCAAAGACTCGCGCGCGGCATCCGATTGCGGCTGGGCGAGGAACGCCAGAATTCGCCGCTGACTGTCGATCACCACCGCGATTTGCCGATACAGCTGACTCTCGCGCAGGCACCGCTCGATCTCTTCCGGCTCGACCCGGAAGCCGCGGATTTTCACCTGATTGTCGCGGCGTCCGCACAGCTCGATGCCATCCTCGCCCCACTTGGCCATGTCGCCGCTGCGGTAGGCGCGCAGACGCTGGCCGTCCGGCAATTCCAGATCCAGATAGCGCTCCGATGTCTGCTGTGGATTGTTCAGATAACCCAGGCATACGCCAGGGCCGACGATGAACAGTTCGCCGACGGTTTGCTCCGGCACCGGTTGCAGATCGTCGTCGAGGATCAGTACCTGACTGTTGGCAATCGGCCCGCCGAGGGTGCGATTGCTGTCGCCCGGTTGCAGTTGCCGCGCGGTGATCAGCACCGTGGCTTCGGTGGGGCCGTAGAGGTTGTGCAGCTTGCCCTGGCGCGTCAGTTGCTCGATCACGAACGGCTCGCAGACGTCGCCGCCGGTCATGATCTGCCCGACGCTTTGCAGTTGCTCCAGCGGCAGGATGCTCAACAGCGCCGGCGGCAGGAACGCGTGGGTCAGTTGCCGGCGGCGAATCAGCGCCACCAGTTGCAGCGGGTCGCGGCGCTGGTTGTCGTCGGGCACCACCAGCTCCGCGCCTTCGAGCAGGGTCGGGAAGATGTCGATCAGCGACGAGTCAAAACTCAGGGACGAGAACTGCAGCACCCGGCTCTCTGCGCGCAACTGCACGTAATCGGCGTACCAAGCGGTGAAGTGTGCGAGGTTCGCCTGACTGAGCAGCACACCCTTCGGATGGCCGGTGGTGCCCGAGGTGTAGAGCGCCATGCAGGGTGAGTCGAGCTCGGGCCGGTGAAGCATCAACGGTTGCGACAGATCGACGTCGGTGCTGTCGATGCGACAGACATCCAGCCCCGGCATCGAACCGCTCAGCGGATGTTCGCCGTCGTGCAGCAACAACACCGCCCCGGCGTTTTCCAGAATGTACTGCTGACGCTGAAGCGGATGGCTCGGCTCCAGCGGCAGGTACACCGCGCCACTGCCGAGAATTGCCAGGATCGAAGCAAACAGCGCATCGCATTTCGGCAGGCAAATCCCCACCACCCACGGTCGTGGTTGTGTCTCCAGCATTGCCAGCAACCGCTGCTGGATCGCCCGGCTGTGATCATGCAACTGGCGATAACTGATCGACTGCTCGGCAAGGTGCAGCGCCGGACGCTCCGCGTGTTCGATCAGACTCCGTTGCAGCCGCTCGATGACCGGGATCTGCGCCCGTTGCAGCAAGGCCGGATGGGCCGTGGCATTGAGGCGATGGGCATAAGCCAGGCTGTCGAGAAACAGCAAGTTTTCCACCTGCTCGAAGTCCGGCGCACGGGCCGCTGTCGCGTGCTGGAAATACTCGGCATCGCGAGAGAAACGGCTGACCAGCAGCGCCACTTCGTCCACCACCTGCGCCAATGTTCGCTGGCGCAGGGCCTGACCGTTGCCGGACGGTTCGTCGGCGATGGGTACGCGGCTCAGCAGCGTCGAATTACAGAGGCAAAGCAGATCGAGAACCGGCAGTCCGCCGATGCCCGTTGCACCGATGCCCAGGCGCAAGGTCAGGTGCGGTGTCACGCCGTGATCCTGCGGCGCAAGACTGCCGTCATCGATCACCAGATCCACCGACGGAGCAGTCTCTGTCAGCAATGAATGACCGTGTTGTTCGAGCTCCTGCGCCAGGTCGGTCAAGGCCTGGCTGCGGCCCCTCAGCAAAATGTCGAGACGTCTCATGTCAGCCTCCTTGTCAAACCAGGTAGTCGCGCAGGGCGTGCTGCACGCACGGTGTGTCGAGCAGCGAACTGTTGTGAAAAAACCGCACGATGTTGCCCACAAGCGGATGGTGACGATTGATCGGGAAGGCCAGCCCGGCCATCTCGTCTTTCAGTGCGCGGCGGGTGGCATCGTTGACTGGCAGGGCGTCGATCAGGCGCAGGTCGAAGGACTTCTGGATGTCGTTGGTCAGGTAATGGCCGATGAACACCGGCAGGATCTGCGCGATGCATTCGCGATCCGTATCGCTCGCGGTGTGCCAGTAGATGCGCACCATCCGCGCCCAGAAACTCGAGTGCCGGCCCTCGTCCAGCAAGTGGTCGGCCATCAGGCCCTTGATCGACGGCTTGACCGTGTCGTCCCGGGCGAACGCCGCGACATCGCCGGTCACGGTGTTCTCGGCGATGGCGACGCAGATCAGCTCCACGGCACTGCGCAGATGGTCCGGGGCCAGTTCGACGGCGGCCGGAATCGCCCGGCTCAGTTCGATTTCATTCGGCAGCTCGATCGGCTCGATGCCGGTCATGGCCACGGTCTGCTGCATGAAATCCATTGCCACCAGCGCGTGGTAATCCTCGTCCACCACCACGGTCATGGCGTCGTAGCGACAGGCGAACGGGAAGGCCACGGCGAAGCGGTTCTTGGCGATGCTGCGGGCGGTTTTGTCGACGATCTCGGTCTCGAAAATCACCACGTCGTTGATGAATTTGTACAGCGTCTGCACGAGGGCGAAATCACGCTGTTCCGGGCATTCGCGCAGGAAGGTTTCGCTGAGCACCAACGGCTGGCGGCTGAGCGGATAGATCAGCCGCGCGTCGTCCTCCAGCACGCGGCGTGGCCGGGTGCGAATGGTCGCGCGGCTTTCCCAGGCGTCGGCGAAAGACTGGTAGTCGGCGGCATTCATTGGGCCACCTCCGCCAGCGGTTCGCGCATGCTCAGGCGCAGGCCGTCCCACAGGGCGATGCGGCTTTCCACGGCGGCGATGGCGCTGGCGTAGACCTCGGCTTCGCGCTGCGGATCGCCGTCCACCAGTCGATCCAGCAGTTGCTCGGCGGCGGGGCCGTGGTCTTCGGAGTCGACCTCGATGTGCCGCTCCAGGTAGTAACGGAAGGTCGGCGCCTGTTCGACACCGATGCCCCAGGCATCGAGCATGCGCTGGAACATGGTCGGGATCACGCTCTCGCGACCGTGCAGGAATGCGGCGGCCACGCTGTGCCCCGGCGCATGCAGTGCGGTTTGCAAAGTGTCGCGGACGAATCGCGCCGCCGCCGGATCAACCTCGACGCTTTGCAGGGCGACGTCGTAACTCACGCCTTCCTGCTGCAGCGTCACGAAGCGCTCCACCGCTGTCGTGTCCGCACCGACTTCGCGCATCGCATCGAGGTACAGTTCGAAGTGACTGTAATGCCCGTGTGACAGCCGGTCGTCCGATTCTTCCCCGAGCACGATTTCGTTGATCAGTCTGGCTGCGTGTGGATCCCGTGGCGGCAACCACGGCAGACGCGTGCAAGTCAGTTCCTGCTGCAGTCGCTTGGTCAGCGACATGAAGTCCCAGACAGCAAATACATGGGACTCCATGAACCGGCGCAATGTCGCCAAAGAATCGATTTCGGAGAAGATCGGATGAACGCTGAGTTCGGCTTTCTTTAGTGTAAGTTGCTCTTTAGTTGGCATGGTTGCGAGACTCTGGCTAATAGGGAAGTAGGGATTGCCCAATCAATTGCTAATAACGTTGAACAAGTTTCTCCAGGCGAACGACAGCCTCATTCGGTTTCGATGAAAGCAGGCAATGTCTGAAGGGCCCAAAACTACAGCGGACGGTCAAGCCGTCGCAATCGAGGCCGTAGTGCACGGTTGCGCCGGGCTTGTCATTTCGGATCCAAACTCGGCGAAGAAAAACTAATACATCGCAAAACAACTTAACAAGTTTATTTTTAATTATTTTTAGTTGGCTGTTTTTGAAGTATGAGTGGGCCTGATAAAACTTATAAGCTAAGTTTTATTTGGGCGTAGTTGCTCCTTTCGGCGTTTAGCGGCCAAAATTGAACGACAAGAGTGAATGCCTCACTCGAAGCAACTTTCCAATTGAGTAATTGAATGAATATGAGGGGATGAAGTCGGGCTGTAACGGCGCCGTTTCTTCCTGTTCCCGTGACAAGGCTCCTTCCGTAGGTTCCTGGTGCGGGGACTGCTGCCGGGGCGGCGCGTCCCCGTTCTATATTGGGTTGGCGATCCAAGGGTGCGCGTAAATCGGCGCCGCGGCTATCGTCGAAAATGACTTCCTTGCGGTGCAAATTCCGGGCTGTTCAAAGCAGGGGGGAGGTTAGAGCGCAGGCGTCGATGTGCCACGGCAAATGACCGTGACCGGTGGGGGGATTTGTAAGCGGGTTATTCGCCGGGTGAGTGGAGGCTCACCCGGGAGGGAGGATTCAGCGCGCCGCTTTGCGGCTTTGGCCGGCGGAGCTGGCGAGGTAACGGGTGATCACCTCGACACCGCGATTGAGGTGCTGCTCCAGCAGTGTCACGGCGTGCGTGGTGTCACGCTCTTTCACGGCCTGCAACAACGCGCGGTGATCGTCCTGGGAGAGTTTGCCCAGGCCCATGGCCTCGAGGTTGAAGCGCAGGAAGCGTTCTTCTTCGTTCAGGCCGTCTTCCACCAGCCGCAACAGCCGGCCATTGGGCGCCTTGCTGTAGAGCGCCATGTGAAACAGACGGTTGAGCCGACCGATTTCGGTGTAGTCGTGTTCGATTTCCAGCTCTTCGATGTAGCCGGCCGCGCGTTCGTGATCGGCCGGGGTCAGCAGCGGGATCGACTGGCGCAGCGCTTCGGACTCCAGCAGGATGCGCAGCTCGTAGGTTTGCGTTGCATCGCCCTGGATCAGCGGCGCCACCACGGCGCCCTTGTGCGCAATCACGCTGAGCAGGCCCTGAGCCTCGAGCTGACGCAATGCTTCGCGCACCGGCATGCGGCTGACACCGAACAGGTCGGCCAGATCCTGCTGGCGCACGGCAGTGCCACAGGGCAGGCGCCCGTCGAGAATCGCGGCGCGCAGGGTTTCTTCGATGACCGAGCGGGCCAGGTGGGCGGGAATCGGGCCATCGACTTTGATGCTGTGGAGTGGCTTGGGCTTCTGGGTCACAACTGCACACCCTATGACTGCGATATTTGGATCCAAAGGACACTAGTGATTGCTCTACAGGTTGTCAAACCGTGTAGAAGAACCCTGTCACATCTGAAGTTTAGCGCGCCAGCGATGATCTCAGGGTGCCATTGTTTTTTGCTGGGCTAACCTTCACCATCAAGCGCTTTCCTCTCTGCCCTGGATGCCTTGCATTGGCGGTACGTTTCGCAATCCCACGGATTGCGCGCTGGCTTGCCTGCGCGCTGCTGCTGGCCGGCATCATGCTGGGCGGCCTGCATGCCGATTGGGATTTTTCCGCGATCAGCCGCAAGGCCACGGCACTGTACGGGCCGTTGGGCGCCGGGCAACAGCGGATCGATGCCTGGCAGAATCTGCTGGCCACGCAGAAGCAGGTCAGCGAGATGGAAAAGCTCAAAGTGGTGAACCTGTTTTTCAACAAACAGATGCGCTACGTCGAAGACATCGATCTGTGGCACGAGGTCGATTATTGGGAAACCCCCATCGAAGCCTTGTGGAAAGGCGCCGGCGACTGCGAAGACTACGCGATTGCCAAGTATTTCAGCCTGCGCCACCTCGGTGTGGCCAGTGACAAGTTGCGCATCACCTACGTCAAGGCGCTGCGCCAGAACCGCGCGCACATGGTCCTGACTTACTATTCCAGCCCTGACGCCATGCCACTGGTGCTCGACAGCCTGATCGACCCGATCAAGCCGGCCGCCGAGCGAACCGATTTGCTGCCGGTCTACTCTTTCAATGCCGAAGGGTTGTATCTGCCGGGCGCCAAGGGCAACAAGAAGGTCGGTGACACCAAACGCCTGTCACGCTGGCAGGATGTGTTGAAGAAAATGCAGGCCGAAGGATTTCCGGTCGAGACGACTAACTAGGAGCACGCGCTCAGATGTCTTTGTTCAAACAGCTGTTGATCGCTATCTGTCTGTTCCTGGTGGTCGCCTTCACCGGCAGCTTCATGGTCAGTCTGGAGAGCTCGCGCACCCAGTACGTCAACCAGTTGCGCTCCCATGCCCAGGATGCGGCCACGGCGCTGGCGCTGTCGTTGACGCCGAACATCGATGACCCGGCGATGGTCGAGCTGCTGGTCAGTTCGATCTTCGACAGCGGTTATTACTCGAGCATCCGCGTGGTCGATCTGAAGACCGACCAGACCATCGTCGAGCGCAACGGCATTCCGGCGGTCACCAACGTGCCGGACTGGTTCGTCAAACTGATTGGCCTGGAGCCGGCCGGTGGCGATGCGCTGGTCAGCCGTGGCTGGGAGCAGGCGGCGCGTGTCGAGGTGGTCAGCCATCCGATGTTCGCTTTGGCCAAACTCTGGCAGAGCGCACTCGGCAGCCTGGGCTGGTTGCTGGTCTGCGGCGCGGTGAGTGCGGTGCTGGGCGCGCTGTTGCTGCGTCGGCAATTGAAGCCGCTGGATTACATGGTCAAGCAATCCCACGCCATCGCCCGCCGCGAATTCCTCAGCTTGCCGGATCTGCCGCGCACGCCTGAATTGCGCCGTGTGGTGCTGGCGATGAACCAGATGGTCGAGAAGCTCAAGGCACTGTTTCAGGAGCAGGCCGAGCGCAGTGAAAAACTGCGCACCGAGTCGTATCAGGACAACCTCACGGGGCTGGCCAACCGGCGTTATTTCGAGATGCAGCTGAATGCGCGGGTGAGCAACCCGGAGCAGGCCAGCTCCGGTTATCTGCTGCTGTTGCGGGTCAAGGATCTGGCCGGGCTGAACCAGCGTCTTGGCGGTCAACGCACCGATGAGTTGTTGAAAGCGGTCGGTCAGCAACTGTCCCGCGAGTGCGCCAAATACCCGGAAACCCAGAACCTCGTCACCCGGATTCGTGGTGGTGAATTCGCCGTGCTGGCGCCGGGACTGACCCGCGAAGAGGCGCTGCAACTGGCGCAGAGCCTCGACAGTGCGCTGAGCAGCCTGCATGCGACAGGCGCCACCGATGTGGCCGCCGTGGCTTCTATCGGCCTGGCGCCGTTCGCTCACGGCGACTCGCCGCAAGCAGTTCTGAGCCTCGGCGATCAGGCGCTGGCCCAGGCCGAGGGGCAGGGCGAGCAGAACTGGGCGTGCCTTGATCAGAGCCTGGTGGCGGACGTCGGTGATGATCACCACGCTTGGCACCGCTTGCTGGATCAGGCGCTGAACCAGCGACGTTTCGAGCTGTTCTTCCAGCCGGTGGTGGCGGCGCAGGACACGCAACTGGTGCTGCATTACAAGGTGCTGTCGCGCCTGCTGGACGAGCAGGGCCAGACCATTCCCGCCGGACGCTTCTTGCCATGGCTTGAACGTTTCGGCTGGACCGCGCGGCTGGACCGGTTGATGCTCGAGCGGGTGCTGGAGCAGATGGCCGGCCATGAAGAGTCCCTGGCGCTGAACCTGTCTTCGGCGACCTTGGCCGATCCGCAGGCGTTGAACAAAGTGTTCGAGATTCTGCGGGCGCATTCCAACCTCGGCGCACGCCTGACCCTGGAAATCGGCGAGGAACAATTGCCGGAACAAGCGGTGCTGGAACAGCTGACCCGCCGTCTGCGCGAGCTCGGATTCTCCCTGAGCCTGCAGCGCTTTGGTGGGCGCTTCAGCATGATCGGCAACCTGGCGCGGCTGGGGCTGGCGTACCTGAAGATCGATGGCAGCTACATCCGGGCGATCGATCAGGAAAGCGACAAGCGCCTGTTCATCGAAGCGATCCAGCGTGCGGCGCACAGCATCGATCTGCCGCTGATTGCCGAGCGGGTCGAGACGGAAGGGGAGTTGTCGGTGATTCGCGAGATGGGGTTGTATGGGGTTCAGGGGCAGTTGTTCGGTGAGCCCAAGCCCTGGCGTTAAGGCTGTAGAATTGCGTCGCCGCTAAGGCTGCCTTCGCGAGCAAGCTCGCTCCCACATTGGGTATACATACCTCCTGTGGGAGCGAGCTTGCTCGCGAAGGGGCCCGTCCAGTCACCGAAGATCCTGGATCAGATCAACCCACCCTCATCCTCATCAATCAACTGACTCAACCCACCCAACGCTTCCCGCGCCTGCGTCCGGTCCATCAACTTGGCCTGGGCCGCCGGCGGCAGGTCGGTGACGCGGATCACGCCTTTGCTGGTCAGTACCTGAATCAGGTCGTCGAGTACCCGGATCATTTCCAGGTCGCTCTGCTTGAGCTGTTTGAGGCTGTTCTCCACGGCTTCGTTGGCGTACCAGGCCTGGATCTCGTGGTGGTCGGCCGGCAGCGTTTCCGTGGCCTCGGCGTAGGCCGCAGCTTCCACGCGAATCAACTGACCTTGCGCATCGCGTTGCACGTAAAACATTGAGCATCCCTCGGAAATGGACCAGCGTCATGCTGTCAGCAGCATAGCCAACTGCGCGCGAGTATGCGGTGCGCCGACGAAATCGTCACCGGTTCAAGCGCCGCAAACGTGACGGCCGCCCCAAGTGGGGCGGCCGTTGTTCACGCATCAGCTGTTGTTGTGGTCGACCTTGATGGTCGGGTCGCTGCCGGCAATCAGGTTGTGAATGTTGGCGCTCGACCAGTTATTGCCTTCCAGTTTGATCGTCACGTCCGGTGTCGCGGCTGCGGCATCGCCCGAGTTGAACTTACCGCCCGAACTGACTTGCAGCGACGACACGCCGTCGACCGTGGTGATCTTCAGGAAGTTGTCGATGGTGCTGCCGGTCTCGCCCTGCAACAGGTCGCGCAGGTCGATGCGGTCGCCTTCGCTGGCCTTGAAGTCCTTGATCACGTCGTTGCCGGTATCGCCCGATTTCCAGACGAAGGTGTCGCCACCCGAACCACCGATCAGGATGTCGTTGCCCGGACCGCCGATCAGCGTGTCGTTACCGGTGCCGCCGAGCAGGATGTCATTGCCCTTGCCGCCGTCGAGCAAGTCGTTGCCGCCCGAGCCGAACAGGATGTCATTGCCCGCGCCGCCCAGCAGCGTGTCGTTGCCATCGTGGGCACCGGACACATCGAACGCCTGATAGTGCTCGGTGATGTACTGGTGCACGTTGCTGGTGGTGACTTTGCTGACGTCGACTCCGGTTTCCTTGGCCACGAATGCCTGCATCGCCTGATAACCCTCGCCGGCAATGCCGTTGAAGCTCACCAGGTCGCCGAACAGGATGTCGTTGCCGTCGCCACCGCTGACGGTGTCGTTGCCCGGCATCGTCGCTTCGGTGTGGCCGATGATCGAGTTGGCCAGGTCCTTCGGATCGATGTTGGTCTGCGGTGTCTTGTCCGAGTCGTACGGTTTCAGGTCGTTGAGACTGACGCCGTTGTTCAGGCCGATCGCTTCGACGTTCGACAGACCGCTCAGCAGCGCGAAACCGGCGGCGGAGTTGTCGGTAGTGTTCGAGGAAGTGCTGTTGCCGCTGCCCGCCAGGCTCGAGATCTCGTAGGTGCCGTCACCCTGGGCGTGGATGGTGCCCAGGCTGTTCCAGTTCCAGTTGCCGTTCTTGAGCGTCTGCAGCACCACTTCACCGGCAGTGCTGATGCTCAGGTAGTGGGTGCTGTCGATGTAGGTGGCGAAGCTGCTGCCCAGCTTGTAGTTGCTGGTTTTCACCACGTCGTCGAGCTTCACGTTGCCGTACAGCGTCGGGTTGGTCTGTTCGCCGCTCTGGTAGTAGGTCGGCTGGCCGTCGGTGATGAAGTACGTGAGGTTCTTCGCCCCGGTGTTGGCCACCGCTTCGGCGCTCTGGAAGAAGTTCGCCGTGGCCTTGAACACGTCTTCGTAGTTGGTGCCGCCGCCGGACGACATCGAGTCCAGCACGGCCTTGAGCAAGGTCAGCGCATTCGGGTCGTTGAGGTTCACCGACACCGACTTGTTGACTTGGGTATCGAAGTCCACCAGGAAGATGTTCACCGTGCCGGAGTTGCTGCCCAGGCTCTGTTTGAGGGTGTTGAACACCGACGTCAGCGAGTCCTTGGCCGCGTTGATCGACGACGCGCTCATACTGCCCGAGCTGTCGACCATGAACGCGATGTTGTAGTTGGTGCCCGGCACCACGGTCAGGCCGCCGATGTCGGCGACGATGATGTCGTTGCCGTCGGTGCCGGTGACGGTGTCGTCGGCCGAGGTGGCGACCACCGCGTTGTAGACCGCCGGCACCACGGTGACCGGGATGGTCGCGGTGGTGCTGGCCGAGCCGCCCACGGCCTCGGTGGAGGTCGAGGTCACGGTCAGGTTGAACTGGCCGTTGTAGTAGGTCGGCGGGGTCACGGTCAGGGTACCGAGGTTCCAGCCGGTGACGTTGGCGTCGCCGCTGGTGGCGGTCACGGTGAAGCTGTGGCCTGCGCCGTCGCTGAGCACCGAACCTACCGGTGCGCCGCTGATCTTGATGCTAAGGGTTTCCGAACCGTCGGTGTCGGTCAGTGCGGTGCTGATCGACGACAGTTTCACCGTGGTGCCTTCGGCGCCGGTGTTGAGCTTGTAGCCGTCGTAATAGCCTTCGCCGTTGCTTCCGTGCAGATCGGAGACGGTCACGCCGGCATTCACCAGATCCTGCACGCCGGTGTAGATCGGCACGCCGGCACTGCTCAGGTCGATCGGCGTGCTGCCGTTGACCGACAGGTTGACGTCGTAGCTGCCCGGGCCGCTCTGGTTGTGGTGGTAGATGTCCAGGGTGTAGTAGCCGCTGGTGGTCGGGGTGAACGAACCGTTGAGGTTGCCACCCGCGCCCCACGTCGTGGACGCCACGCTCTTGCCGCCGATGGTCACCAACAGGCTGTCATCACCGGTGCCGCTGAAGGTGTAGGTCTTGCCGGCTTCCAGATAGATCAGGCCCGAGGTTTTCGACGCGGTGCCGGCGGTCACGCTGCCATCGGACTGCACGTTGTTCACAGTGCCGCTGGTGTTCGGCTTGCCGGCACCGTCGATCACGTTTTTCAGGGTGGTCGAATTCGCGCCGCTGCCGTCGGTGCCCAGGCCCGACAGACCGGTCCAGACTTCCTTGATCAGCCCGGTGGACTTCACGCTGTTGTCGGCGACCGACAGGGTCGGTGCATCCGCCACCGGCGTGATATCGATCTTCACGGTGCCGGTGTTGCCCAGCAACTGGCCGTCGGTTGGCTGGAACTTGATCTGCGCGTAGTCCGCCTGGTTGTTACCCAGGCCGGTGCCGCCGTAACCATTCACGCCCGACTCGTTGGCATCTGGCAGGAAGCGCAGCTTGCCAGCGTCGATGTCAGCCTTGCTGAAGGTCTGGTTGGTGGCGACGTCTTTCCAGGTCGAGCCGTCCAGGTACTGCAGTTTGCCTTCGCCCGGCAGCTGGGTGATTTTCACGCCCAGGCTGCTGGCCGGGCTGTCGACGTCGCTGACGCCGAAGGTCGACCAGCCGAGGACCAGCGGGGTGTCTTCGGTGCCGGTGACGTTGACCGGTGCAGCGACCGGCGCATCGTTGACTGCCACTACGTTGACCGTGGTGGTCGCGACGTTGGAGTAGTTGCCGCCATCGGTCACGGTCACGGTGATGATCCGTGGCACGGTGCTCGGGTCTTCACTGCTGTTGGTGAAGCTGATGTTTTTGATCTGCTGCATGTAGTCGGCAAGCGTCGCATTGCCCGAGAGGGTCAGCGTGATCGTGCCATTGGTGCTGTTGGCATTGATGGTGATGCCGTTGACGCTGTTGCCCAGATTCAGCGCATCGCCGTCCTGACGGTTGGTCAGCACGATGGTGGCGCCGGTCAGCATGGTGCTGTCCGGGTCGGTGATCTTGATGTCGGTGTCGGCAATCGACACGCCTGCGCCCGGGGTGTTCTCGGTGAAGGTCACCTTGTAGTCGGCCCCGGTGGCACCGCTGGAGTTGTTGGCGTCGAGGTCGATGACCGGCGGCGCATCGTTGTCGATGATCGAGGTGCTGACGCTGCCATTGGTGCTGCTGACCGCCAGGTTTTCGAAGTTGCCACCGGTGGCCGAATCAATTTTGACCACGAAGTTCTCGGTGCCTTCGGTGATCTTGTCATCGATGGTCGCAACGTTGAACTGCGCGCTGCTGGCACCCGCCGGGATCTTCACGGTGTACACGCCGGTGAAGTCCGAACCGTCGGCGGCGGTGCCGCTGTAGACGATTTTCAGGGTCACTTCGGTCTGCGCCGGGTGCGTCAGGCTGACGGTGTAGCTGGCAGTCTGGCCTTCGGTCACCGAGGTGCTGCCGGTGATGCTGACGGTGGTGGTGTCGATGGTATCGGTGACGCTGGTCACGGCTGGTGTGTTGCTGGTCACCAGGTTTTCGAAATTGCCGCCGGTAGCGTTGGTGATCGTGGCCTGCACATTGCCGGCATCCTTGTAGACGTCGTCGGCTGGCGCAGGAACGGTCACGGTGCCGGTGGACTTGCCCGCTTCGATGGTGATCACCGAACCGTTGCTCAGGGTCACGGTCACTGGCGAGCCAGCGGCGTTGGTCAGAGTTGCGGTGTAAGTGATTGAGCCACCTTCAGCCACGGTACCGGTCGCGCTGAGCGACAGGTTGGTGGTGTCAATGGTGTCGGTGACGGTGGTGCTGACCGGCGTCTTGTCGGCCACGAGATTTTCGTAGTTGCCGCCAGAAACGTTGGTGATCGAGTTGGTCAGCGGTGTGTGGCCGGTCAACGCGTCGTTCGGCGCGGTGGTGGTCACGGTGCCGGTGGTCTTGCCGACTTCGATGGTGATCGACTGACCGTTGGCCAGGGTCACAGTCACAGGTGAGCCTGTCACTGGCGCGCCGACAGTCGCGGTGTAGACAACGTTGCCACCCTCGGCCGCCGTCGTGGTCGCGGTCAGCTTCACGGTGGTGGTGTCGATGGTGTCGGTAACGCTGGTCACTGCTGGTGTGGTGCTGGTGACCAGGTTCTCGAAGTTGCCACCGGTGGCGGACTTGATCGTGGCCTGCACATTGCCGGCGTCTTTGTAGACGTCATCGGCTGGAGCAGGAACGGTCACGGTGCCGGTGGTCTTGCCCGCTTCGATGGTGATCACCGAGCCGTTGCTCAGGGTCACGGTCACTGGCGAACCAGCGGCGTTGGTCAGGGTTGCGGTGTAAGTGATCTGGCCACCCTCGGCCACGGTGCCAGTTGCGCTCAGCGACAGGTTGGTGGTGTCGATAGTGTCGGTGACGGTGGTCGAGACCGGCGTCTTGTCGGCCACGAGATTTTCGTAGTTGCCGCCAGAAACGTTGGTGATCGAGTTGGTCAGCGGTGTGTGGCCGGTCAACGCGTCGTTCGGCGCGGTGGTGGTCACGGTGCCGGTGGTTTTGCCGACTTCGATGGTGATCGACTGACCATTCGACAGGGTCACAGTGACTGGAGAGCCTGTCACTGGCGCGCCGACAGTCGCGGTGTAGACAACGTTGCCACCTTCGGCAGCTGTCGCGGTCGCAGTCAGCTTCACGGTGGTGGTGTCGATGGTGTCAGTAACGCTGGTTACCGCTGGTGTGGTGCTGGTGACCAGATTCTCGAAGTTGCCACCGCTGGCGTTGGTGATCGTGGCCTGCACGTTGCCGGCGTCTTTGTAGACATCGTCCGCCGGGGCAGGAACGGTCACGGTGCCGGTGGTTTTGCCCGCTTCGATGGTGATCACGGCGCCGTTGCTCAAGGTCACGGTCACCGGGGTGCCCGCAGCATTGGTCAGTGTGGCGGTGTAAGTGATCGAACCACCCTCGGCGACCGAAGTGGTGGCGCTAAGGGACAGGTTGGTGGTGTCGACGGTGTCAGTGACGGTGGTCGAAACCGGGGTCTTGTCAGCCACCAGATTTTCGTAGTTACCACCGCTCACGTTAGTGATCGCGTTGGTCAGTGGTGCATGACCATTCAACACGTCGTTAGGCGCAGTGGTGGTGACGGTGCCGGTGGTTTTGCCGACTTCGATGGTGATCGACTGACCGTTCGACAGGGTCACAGTGACTGGAGAGCCGGTCACAGGCGCGCCGACGGTGGCGGTGTAGACAACGTTGCCACCTTCAGCAGCTGTTGCGGTCGCAGTCAGCTTCACGGTGGTGGTGTCGATGGTGTCAGTAACGCTGGTCACCGCTGGTGTGGTGCTGGTGACCAGGTTCTCGAAGTTACCACCGGTGGCGTTGGTGATCGTGGCCTGTACGTTGCCGGCATCTTTGTAGACGTCGTCAGCTGGCGCAGGAACAGTCACGGTGCCGGTGGTTTTGCCGGCTTCGATGGTGATCACCGAACCATTGCTCAGGGTCACGGTCACTGGCGAGCCAGCGGCGTTGGTCAGGGTCGCGGTGTAGGTAATCGAACCACCCTCGGCCACGGTGCCGGTCGCGCTGAGCGACAGGTTGGTGGTGTCGACGGTATCGGTGACGGTGGTCGAAACCGGGGTCTTATCAGCCACCAGATTTTCGTAGTTACCACCGCTCACGCCGGTGATGGCGTTGGTCAGCGGTGCATGACCGGTCAGCACGTCGTTCGGCGCGGTGGTGGTCACGGTGCCGGTAGTTTTGCCGACTTCGATGGTGATGCTCTGGCCGTTGGACAGGTTTACGGTCACAGGCGAGCCGGTCACCGGCGCACCCACGGTCGCGGTGTAGGTGACGGTGCCACCTTCAGCAGCTGTCGCGGTTGCGGTCAGCTTCACCGTGGTGGTGTCGATGGTGTCAGTAACGCTGGTCACTGCTGGCGTGGTGCTGGTCACCAGGTTTTCGAAATTGCCGCCGGTGGCGTTGGTGATCGTGGCTTGCACATTGCCGGCGTCTTTGTAGACGTCATCGGCTGGCGCTGCGACGGTCACGGTGCCCGTAGTTTTACCGGCTTCGATGGTAATGACGGCGCCGTTGCTCAAGGTTACGGTCACCGGAGTGCCAGCAGCGTTGGTCAGGGTCGCGGTGTAGGTGATCGAACCACCTTCGGCCACGGTGCCAGTCGCGCTCAGCGACAGGTTGGTGGTGTCGACGGTGTCGGTCACGGTAGTGCTGACCGGCGTCTTGTCGGCCACGAGGTTTTCGTAGTTGCCGCCCGTCACGTTGGTGATCGCGTTGGTCAGCGGCGTGTGGCCGTTGAGCGCATCGTTCGGTGCCGTGGTGGTCACGGTGCCGGTGGTTTTACCCACTTCGATGGTGATGCTCTGGCCATTCGACAGGTTCACGGTCACTGGCGAGCCAGTCACAGGAGCGCCCACGGTCGCGGTGTAGGTGACAGTGCCACCTTCAGCCGCCGTCGTGGTCGCGGTCAGTTTCACCGTGGTGGTGTCGATGGTATCGGTGACCTGGGTAACGGCCGGAACAGTGCTTGGCACCAGGTTTTCGAAGTTGCCGCCAGTGGCATTGGTGATCGTGGCCTGCACGTTGCCGGCGTCCTTGTAGACGTCATCGGCTGGCGCAGGAACGGTCACGGTGCCAGTGGTTTTACCGGCTTCGATGGTGATGACGGCGCCGTTCGACAAGGTCACGGTCACTGGCGAGCCAGCGGCGTTGGTCAGGGTCGCGGTGTAGATGATCGAACCGCCCTCGGCAACCGAATTGGTGGCGCTGAGGGTCAGGTTGGTGGTGTCGACGGTGTCAGTGACGGTGGTCGAAACCGGTGTTTTGTCGGCTACGAGGTTTTCGTAGTTGCCGCCCGTCACGCCGGTGATCGCGTTGGTCAACGGCGTGTGGCCGGTCAGCGCATCGTTCGGTGCGGTGGTGGTGACGGTGCCGGTGGTCTTGCCGACTTCGATGGTGATCGACTGACCGTTGGACAGCGTCACGGTGACTGGCGAACCGGTCACAGGCGCGCCCACGGTGGCGGTGTAGGTGACGGTGCCGCCTTCAGCCGCCGACTCGGTCGCGGTCAGTTTGACCGTGGTGGTGTCGATGGTGTCGGTGACTTCGGTCACGGCCGGAACGGTGCTCGGCACCAGGTTCTCGAAGTTGCCACCGGTGGCGGTCGAAATGGTCGCTTCGACTTTGCCGGCATCTTTATAGACGTCGTCTTTCGGTGCGTCGACGGTCACTGTGCCGGTGGTTTTGCCGGCCTCGATGGTGATCACGGCGCCGTTGCTCAAGGTCACGGTCACCGGGGTGCCCGCAGCGTTGGTCAGGGTGGCGGTGTAAGTGATCGAACCACCCTCGGCCACCGAATTGGTAGCGCTCAGGGTCAGGTTGGTGGTGTCGACGGTGTCAGTCACGGTGGTCGAAACCGGCGTTTTGTCGGCTACGAGATTTTCGTAGTTGCCGCCAGTCACGCCAGTGATCGCGTTGGTCAGCGGCGTGTGGCCGTTGAGCGCATCGTTAGGTGCCGTGGTGGTGACAGTGCCAGTGGTCTTGCCGACTTCGATGGTTATCGACTGACCGTTGGCCAGGGTCACGGTGACTGGCGAACCGGTCACTGGCGCGCCAACAGTCGCGGTGTAAGTGACGGTGCCACCTTCAGCGGCCGTTTCGGAAGCGGTCAGCTTCACGGTCGTCGTGTCGACGGTGTCGGTGACTTCAGTGACAGCCGGAACAGTGCTTGGCACCAGGTTCTCGAAGTTGCCACCGGTTGCGTCCTTGATGGTTACTTCGACCTTGCCGGCGTCCTTGTAGACGTCATCGGCTGGCGCGGCAACGGTCACGGTGCCGGTGGTTTTACCGGCCTCGATGGTGATGACGGCGCCGTTCGACAGAGTCACGGTCAGCGGGGTGCCGGCCGGGTTGGTCAGGGTCGCGGTGTAAACGATCGAACCGCCTTCGGCCACGCTGTCGGTCGCGGTCAGCGACAGATTGGTGGTGTCGACGGTGTCGGTCACGGTGGTGCTGACCGGGGTTTTGTCGGCTACGAGGTTTTCGTAGTTGCCGCCGGTTACGCCGGTGATCGCGTTGGTCAACGGGGTGTGGCCGTTCAACGCATCGTTCGGCGCAGTGGTGGTCACGGTGCCAGTGGTCTTGCCCACCTCGATGGTGATCGACTGACCGTTGGACAGCGTCACGGTGACTGGCGAGCCGGTCACAGGCGCGCCGACGGTCGCGGTGTAAGTGACGGTGCCGCCTTCAGCTGCCGATTCAGTCGCGGTCAGTTTGACCGTGGTGGTGTCGATGGTGTCGGTGACTTCGGTCACGGCCGGAACGGTACTCGGCACCAGATTCTCGAAGTTGCCACCGGTGGCGGTCGAAATGGTTGCTTCGACTTTGCCCGCATCTTTGTAGACGTCGTCTTTCGGCGCATCGACGGTCACGGTGCCGGTGGTTTTGCCGGCCTCGATGGTGATCACGGCGCCGTTCGACAGGGTCACGGTCACCGGCGTGCCGGCCGGGTTGGTCAGGGTCGCGGTGTAGATGATCGAACCACCCTCGGCCACCGAGCCAGTGGCGCTCAGGGTCAGGTTGGTGGTGTCGACGGTGTCGGTCACGGTGGTGCTGACCGGCGTCTTGTCGGCCACGAGGTTTTCGTAGTTACCGCCAGTCACGCCAGTGATCGCGTTGGTCAGCGGCGCATGGCCGTTGAGCGCATCGTTCGGCGCGGTGGTGGTGACGGTGCCGGTGGTTTTGCCCACTTCGATGGTGATCGACTGTCCGTTGGACAGGGTCACGGTCACAGGCGAACCGGTCACTGGCGCGCCAACAGTCGCGGTGTAAGTAACGGTGCCGCCTTCCGCCGCCGACTCGGTCGCGGTCAGTTTCACCGTGGTGGTGTCGATGGTGTCGGTGACGTTGGTCACGGCCGGAACAGTGCTCGGCACCAGGTTCTCGAAACCGCCACCGGTGGCGGTCGAAATGGTCGCCTCGACTTTGCCGGCGTCTTTGTAGACGTCGTCTTTCGGCGCATCAACGGTCACGGTGCCGGTGGTTTTACCGGCCTCGATGGTGATGACGGCGCCGTTGCTCAACGTCACGGTCACCGGCGTACCCGCCGGGTTGGTCAGTGTTGCGGTGTAAGTGATCGAACCACCCTCGGCAACCGAATCGGTGGCCGTCAGGTTCAGGTTGGTCGTGTCGACAGTGTCCGATACCGAGGTGTCGGCGGACTTGCCGTCGACCGCCAGGTTTTCGTAGTTGCCACCGGTGGCCTTGTCGATGGTCACGCTCAGCGAGCTGCCGCCCGCCAGCGGGCTGTTCGGCGCGACGAAGTTCACGGTGCCGGTGGTCTCGCCGACGGCGATGGTGATGGTCTGGCCGTTGGACAGGGTCACGACGACCGGCGAACCGGTCACTGGCGCGGTCACGGTCGCGGTGTAGACCACGGTTTCGCCTTCGGCGACGTTGGCGGTGGCGGTCAGCGAGACGGTGGACGTGTCGATGGTGTCATTGACGGTGGTGACCGCCGGGGCGGTGCTGGTGACCAGGTTTTCGAAGTTGCCACCGGTGGTGGTCGAAATGGTCGTCTCGACTTTGCCGGCGTCCTTGTAGACGTCGTCCTTCGGTGCATCGACGGTCACGGTGCCGGAGGTTTTGCCGGCCTCGATGGTGATCACGGCGCCGTTGCTCAACGTCACGGTCACCGGGGTGCCGGCGGCGTTTGTCAGGGTCGCGGTGTAGGTGATCTGGCCACCTTCGTTGACTTCCGGCGTGGCGCTCAGGGTCAGGTTAGTGGTGTCGACGGTGTCGGTCACGGTGGTGCTGACCGGCGTTTTGTCGGCCACGAGGTTTTCGTAGTTGCCGCCGCTCACGCCGGTGATCGAGTTGGTCAGCGGCGTGTGGCCGTTGAGTGCATCGTTCGGCGCGGTGGTGGTGACGGTGCCGGTGGTCTTGCCGACTTCGATGGTGATCGACTGACCATTGGCCAGGTTCACGGTCACAGGCGAGCCGGTTACCGGGGCGCCAACGGTGGCGGTGTAGGTAACAGTGCCGCCTTCAGCAGCCGACTCGGTCGCGGTCAGTTTGACGGTCGAGGTGTCGATGGTGTCGGTGACATCGGTGACGGCTGGAACGGTGCTTGGCACCAGGTTCTCGAAGTTGCCGCCGGTTGCATCCTTGATGGTCACTTCGACCTTGCCGGCGTCTTTGTAGACGTCGTCCTTCGGCGCATCGACGGTCACGGTGCCGGTGGTTTTACCGGCTTCGATGGTGATGACGGCGCCGTTGCTCAGCGTCACGGTCACTGGGGTGCCGGCCGGGTTGGTCAGGGTCGCGGTGTAAACGATCGAACCGCCCTCGGCCACCGAGTCAGTGGCGCTCAGGGTCAGGTTGGTGGTGTCGACGGTATCGGTCACGGTGGTGCTGACCGGGGTTTTGTCGGCCACGAGGTTTTCGTAGTTGCCGCCGCTCACGCCGGTGATCGCGTTGGTCAGCGGGGTGTGACCATTCAACGCGTCGTTCGGCGCGGTGGTGGTGATGGTGCCGGTGGTTTTACCCACTTCAATGGTGATCGACTGACCATTGGCCAGTGTCACGGTCACAGGCGAACCGGTGACAGGTGCGCCAACAGTGGCGGTGTAAGTAACGGTGCCGCCTTCGGCCGCCGACTCGGTCGCGGTCAGTTTGACGGTGGTGGTGTCGATGGTGTCGGTTACGTCAGTTACGGCTGGAACGGTGCTCGGCACCAGATTCTCGAAGTTGCCACCCGTTGCGTCCTTGATCGTGACTTCGACTTTGCCGGCGTCCTTGTAGACGTCATCTTTCGGCGCATCAACGGTTACGGTGCCGGTGGTTTTGCCGGCCTCGATGGTAATGACGGAGCCGTTGCTCAACGTCACGGTCACCGGAGTGCCGGCCGGATTGGTCAGGGTCGCGGTGTAGGTGATCGAGCCACCTTCGGCCACGGTGCCGGTCGCGGTCAGCGTCAGGTCGGTGTTGTCGACGGTGTCGGTCACGGTAGTGCTGACCGGCGTTTTGTCGGCCACGAGATTTTCGTAGTTACCGCCGCTCACACCGGTGATCGCGTTGGTCAGCGGCGTGTGGCCGTTGAGTGCATCGTTCGGCGCCGTGGTGGTGATGGTGCCGGTGGTTTTGCCCACCTCGATGGTGATCGACTGACCATTGGCCAGAGTCACGTTCACAGGCGAACCCGTAACCGGAGCGCCGACAGTCGCGGTGTAAGTAACGGTGCCGCCTTCCGCCGCCGACTCGGTCGCGGTCAGTTTGACCGTGGTGGTGTCGATGGTGTCAGTGACTTCGGTAACGGCCGGAACGGTGCTCGGCACCAGATTCTCGAAGTTGCCACCAGTCGCATCCTTGATGGTCACTTCGACTTTACCGGCGTCCTTGTAGACGTCGTCTTTCGGCGCGTCGACAGTCACGGTGCCGGTGGTTTTGCCGGCCTCGATGGTGATGACGGAGCCGTTGCTCAACGTCACGGTCACCGGAGTGCCGGCCGGATTGGTCAGCGTCGCGGTGTAGGTGATCGAGCCACCTTCGGCCACGGTACCGGTCGCAGTCAGCGTCAGGTCGGTGGTGTCGACGGTGTCGGTCACGGTGGTGCTGACCGGTGTCTTGTCGGCCACCAGGTTTTCGTAGTTACCGCCGCTCACGCCAGTGATCGAGTTGCTCAGCGGTGTATGACCGTTGAGCGCATCGTTCGGCGCGGTGGTGGTGATGGTGCCGGTGGTCTTGCCGACTTCGATGGTGATGGTCTGACCGTTGGCCAAGGTCACGGTGACCGGCGAACCGGTCACGGGCGCGCCAACAGTGGCGGTGTAGGTGACGGTGCCACCCTCGGCTACCGACGTATCGGCGCTCAGCTTCACGGTCGACGTATCGATGGTGTCAGTCACTTCAGTGACCGCCGGAACGGTGCTCGGAACCAGATTCTCGAAGTTGCCGCCGGACGCATCCTTGATGGTCACTTCGACTTTGCCGGCGTCTTTGTAGACGTCATCGGCCGGAGCCGGAACGGTCACGGTGCCAGTGGTTTTACCCGCTTCGATGGTGATCACCGAGCCGTTGCTCAACGTCACCGTCACCGGAGTGCCGGCCGGGTTGGTCAGGGTCGCGGTGTAAACGATCGAACCACCTTCAGCCACCGTACCTGTAGCGCTCAAGGTCAGGTTGGTGGTGTCGACGGTGTCGGTGACTGACGTCACGGCCGGAGTCTTGTCGGCGACCAGGTTTTCGTAATTGCCGCCGCTGGTGCCGTCGATCTTCACGCTCAGCGTGTTGCCGCCGGCCAGTGCATCGTTCGGTGCGGTGTAGTTGACGCTGGCGCTGCTGGCGCCGACCGGGATGGTGATGGTCTGCCCGTTGGACAGCGTCACGACCACCGGCGAACCGGTCACCGGTGCGGTGACGGAGGCGGTGTAAACCACCACGCCGCCTTCAACGGTGCTGGCCGTGGCGCTCAGGGAAACGGTGCTGTTGTCGATGGTGTCGGTGACGTCGGTCACCGCCGGGGTCTTGTCGACCACCAGGTTTTCAAAGTTGCCGCCCGTGGTCTTGGTGATGCTGGCGTCGACTTTGCCGGCGTCCTTGTACACGTCATCGCCCGGTGCGGCGACGGTGATGGTGCCGGTGCTCGCGCCTTTGGCGATGTTGATCACCGCGCCGTTGCTCAGGGTCACGGTCATGGCCGTGCCGGCCGGGTTGGTCAGGGTCGCGGTGTAGACGATCGAGCCGCCCTCGGCGACCGAACCGGTGGCGCTCAGGCTGATATTGGTGGTGTCGACGGTGTCGGTGACCTTGGTCACCACAGCCGTACGGTTGGCATCGACCTGCTCGAAGTTGCCGCCGCTGTGGCTGGCAATCGCGGTCTGCACCTTGCCGCCATCAATGTAAGGCGTGTTGGCCGGCGCAGGGAAATTCACCGAACCGCTGGTGGCACCGGCGGCGATGTTGATGACCGCGCCGTTGGCCAGGGTCACGGTCATGGCGGTGCCGGCCGGGTTGCTCAGGGTCGCGGTGTAGGTGATCTGGCCACCTTCGCTGACGGTGTCGCTGGCGCTCAGGGTCAGCGTGGTCTTGTCGATGGTGTCGTTGACCGTGGTGCTGACCGGCGTCTTGCTGACGTCGAGTTTCTCGAAGTTGCCGCCGCTGGCATCGGTCATGGTCACGGTGAGCTTGCTGACATCCTTGTAGACGTCATCGCTCGGTGCCGGGATGGTCACCGAACCGCTGGTCTTGCCGGCCTCGATAACGATGGTCTGGCCGTTGCTCAGGTTGACGGTCACCGGCGTTTGCGCGGCGTTGGTCAGGGTCGCGGTGTAGGTGATCGACGTGCCTTCGAGCACATAGCTTTCGGCGCTGAGAGTCAGGTGCGTGGTGTTGATGGTGTCGGCGACGTTGGTCACCGCCGGCGTCGGGTTGGCCACCAGGTTTTCGAAATTGCCGCCGGAGGTGTCCTTGATAGTCACTTCGACTTTGCCGGCATCTTTGTAGACGTCATCGGCCGGGGCTGGAACGGTGACGGTGCCAGTGGTTTTGCCGGCTTCGATGGTAATGACGGAGCCGTTGCTCAACGTCACGGTCACCGGGGTGCCGGCCGGGTTGGTCAGGGTGGCGGTGTAGACGATCTGCCCGCCCTCGTTGACGTTGCCGGTGGCGGTCAGCGATACGGTGGTGGTGTCGACGGTGTCGGTGATGTTAGTGCTGACCGGTGTTTTGTCGGCTACGAGGTTTTCGTAGTTGCCGCCGCTGACGTTGGTGATCGAGTTGGTCAGCGGTGCATGGCCGGCCAGAACGTCATTCGGCGCCGTGGTGGTGACGGTGCCGGTGGTTTTGCCGACTTCGATGGTGATCGCCTGACCGTTGGCCAGGGTCACGGTGACAGGCGAGCCGGTTACCGGGGCGCCAACGGTCGCAGTGTAAGTGACGGTGCCGCCTTCAGCTGCCGATTCGGTCGCGGTCAGTTTGACCGTCGAGGTGTCGATGGTGTCGGTGACCTGGGTCACGGCCGGAACGGTGCTTGGCACCAGGTTTTCGAAGTTGCCGCCGGTTGCGCCGGTGATGGTCGCTTCGACTTTGCCGGCATCTTTGTAGACGTCATCGGCAGGGGCTGGAACGGTCACGGTGCCGGTGGTCTTGCCCGCTTCGATGGTGATGACGGAGCCGTTGCTCAAGGTCACGGTCACCGGAGTGCCGGCCGGATTGGTCAGCGTCGCGGTGTAGATGATCGAGCCGCCCTCGGCCACGGAATCGGTGGCGCTCAGGGTCAGGTTGGTGGTGTCGACGGTGTCGGTCACGGTGGTGCTGACCGGCGTCTTGTCGGCGACCAGATTCTCGTAGTTGCCGCCGCTCACGCCGGTGATCGCGTTGGTCAGCGGCGCATTGCCGGCCAATGCGTCGTTCGGTGCGGTGGTGGTCACGGTGCCGGTGGTTTTGCCGACTTCGATGGTGATCGACTGACCGTTAGCCAGGGTCACGGTGACAGGCGAGCCGGTTACCGGGGCGCCAACTGTCGCGGTGTAAGTAACGGTGCCACCCTCAGCTGCTGACTCGGTCGCGGTCAGTTTGACGGTGGTGGTGTCGATGGTATCGGTGACATCGGTGACAGCCGGAACGGTGCTTGGCACCAGGTTCTCGAAATTGCCGCCGGTGGCGTCCTTGATGGTCACTTCGACTTTGCCGGCGTCTTTGTAGACGTCATCGGCTGGCGCCGGAACGGTCACGGTGCCAGTGGTTTTGCCCGCTTCAATGGTAATGACGGAGCCGTTGCTCAACGTCACGGTCACTGGCGTGCCAGCCGGATTGGTCAGGGTCGCGGTGTAAACAATCGAACCCCCTTCAGCGACAGTGCCGGTGGCGCTCAGCGTCAGATTGGTGGTGTCGGCAACGTCTGTCACCGTGGTCGAAACCGGAGTCTTGTCGGCCACCAGATTTTCGTAATTGCCGCCGGAAACGCCGGTGATCGAGTTGGTCAGTGGTGCATTGCCGGTCAACGCATCGTTCGGCGCAGTGGTGGTCACGGTGCCGGTGGTTTTGCCGACTTCGATGGTGATCGATTGACCGTTGGCCAAGGTCACGGTGACCGGCGAACCGGTCACTGGTGCGCCGACAGTAGCGGTATAAGTGACAGTGCCGCCTTCAGCTGCCGACTCGGTCGCGGTGAGTTTTACCGTGGTGGTGTCGATAGTGTCAGTGACTTCGGTAACGGCCGGAACGGTGCTTGGTACCAGGTTCTCGAAGTTGCCCCCGGTGGCGTCCTTGATGGTGACTTCAACCTTGCCGGCGTCTTTATAGACGTCATCGGCTGGCGCCGGAACGGTCACGGTGTCGGTAGTTTTGCCAGCCTCGATGGTGATGACGGCGCCGTTGCTCAACGTCACGGTCACCGGGGTGCCGGCAGGATTGGTCAGGGTTGCGGTGTAGACGATCGAACCGCCTTCAGCCACGGAACCGGTCGCGCTCAGCGACAGGTTGGTGGTGTCGATGGAGTCGGTAACGGTAGTGGTCGCTGGCGTCGTGTTCGGTACCAGATTCTCGAAATTGCCGCCGGTGGCCCCGGTAATCGTGGTGCTGACGGTGCCGCCGTTGTTGTAGACGTCATTCGGTGCGGTCGGCACGTTGACGCTGCCGGTGGTCTGGCCGGCGCCGATGGTGATGGTCGAACCGTTCGACAGGGTGACGGTCACCGGCGTCTGCGCCGGGTTGGTCAG
>NZ_JAOEJU010000039.1 GCF_025447595.1 Pseudomonas koreensis
GGTTTTTTGCTGGAGCTTGAGGAAGGCGACCGGCAGATCGATCTGTTGGTCAATTGCGCCGGCATCGGTACCTGCGGCCCGTTCCTGGCCCAGGACTGGATGACCGAACAGGACCTGATCGAAGTGAACATCCTCGCCCTCACCCGCCTCTGCCATGCCATCGGCAACAGCATGGCGTTGCAGGGTGGCGGGCAGATTCTCAATGTCGCGTCGGTGGCCGCCTTCAACCCCGGGCCCTGGATGAGCACCTACTACGCCAGCAAGGCGTATGTTCTGCATTTCTCGGAAGCACTGCGGGTGGAACTGAAGAAGTGTGCGGTCAAAGTGTCGGTGCTCTGCCCCGGCCCGACCCGCACCGCGTTTTTCCGTACAGCACAACTGAATGACGACAAACTCAAGGGCAGCAACTTGCTCATGAGCCCCGAGGAAGTCGCGTTGTATACCGTGCGCGCTCTGGAGAAAAACCGCGCGATCATCATTCCCGGACGCCGAAACCGCTGGTACGCCTTTCTGCCACGGTTCGGTTCGCGATGGCTCAATCGCACGATTGTCGGCATGGTCAACAAGGCTTACTGCCCGCGCTGAAAAGTCCTACGGTAAAACACTGGGCGGGCTAATCCCCCTATGAGTACACTCAGGCCAGCCCAAACAACGGAGAAAACAGCTGTGGATACTCTGTTCACCAAGATCATCAACCGGGAAATCCCGGCGAAGATCATCTACGAGGACGACCAGGTTCTGGCGTTCCACGATATCGCCCCACAGGCACCGGTGCATTTTCTGGTGATCCCGAAGAAACCGGTGCGCACCCTCAACGATCTGACCGAAGACGACAAGGCACTGGCCGGACATATCCTGTTCACCGCCCAGCGTCTGGCGCTGGAGCTGGGTTGCGAAGAAGGCTTCCGGGTGGTGATGAACTGCAATGAGAAAGGTGGGCAGACCGTCTACCACATTCACATGCATGTACTCGGTCAACGTCAGATGAACTGGCCTCCGGGCTGATAGAACCCAGAGATCGGTGGGAGCGCCCTGCTCCCACATGACCCAGCGCAAACCTTCCCCGGCCGATTCGGTTAAACTGGCCGCCGAGATTCTTCCCGGAGGTCAGCATGACTACCCAACGTCACTACTCGCCCATTGATCGTCTTCTGCTGCAAGCCGATGCCGCGATGCGTACCCTGCTGCCCTTCAGCGGCCAGCCGTACCGCCCGTCGCCGGCAATCGTGCAGCCCGATGTGCAAATGAGCGATGAAGACACCCGCCACGTTGCCGGCCTGATGCGCATCAACCACACCGGTGAAGTCTGCGCCCAGGCGCTGTATCAAGGCCAGGCCTTGACTGCCAAGCTGCCGCAGGTACGCGAAGCCATGGAGCATGCGGCCGAAGAGGAGATCGATCATCTGGTCTGGTGCGAACAACGCATTCACCAGTTGGGCAGCCACACCAGCGTGCTCAATCCGCTGTTCTACGGCATGTCATTCGGGATCGGCGCAGTCGCCGGGTTGATCAGCGACAAGGTCAGCCTCGGGTTTGTCGCGGCGACCGAACATCAAGTCTGCAAGCATCTGAACGAACATCTGGAACAACTGCCGGCCGAAGACGAAAAGTCCCGGGCGATTCTGGAGCAGATGCGTATCGATGAAGAACATCATGCGGAAAGCGCACTGGAGGCCGGCGGATTCCGCTTCCCTGCGCCGGTGAAGTTCGGCATGAGTCTGTTGGCCAAGGTGATGACCAAGAGCACTTATCGGATCTGAAAAACGCCCACAAAAAAGGCGACTGCCGCAAAGCAGTCGCCTTTTTTTGTGCCCGGATTTCTTAGCTCGGCATATTGCGCGCGTAGAAGATTTCCAGCATTTCGTGTTTCACACGCTCGGTCACCTGAGCGCGTTGTTCAGGCGAAAGGTTGCTGGTGGCATCGCCGAACAGGTAGTTGTCCAGTTCGAAGTTCTTCAGCAGCATTTTGGTGTGGAACAGGTTTTCCTGGTACACGTTCACGTCGGTCATCTGGTACGCGTCGCGGGTGTCTTCGGAGAGGTAGTTCTGGATCGAGTTGATCTCGTGGTCGATGAAGTGCTTGTTGCCTTCAACGTCACGGGTGAAGCCGCGCACACGGTAATCCACGGTCACGATGTCCGAATCGAACTGGTGAATCAGGAAGTTGAGCGCTTTGAGCGGTGAAATGACACCACAGGTCGACACGTCGATGTCCACACGGAAGGTCGCGATACCGGCGTCCGGATGGATTTCCGGGTAGGTGTGCACCGTGATGTGGCTCTTGTCGAGGTGGGCCAGGATGATTTCCGGCAACGGGCCCGGGGACTCTTCGATCTGGCTTTCGGTCGGGGTCACCGGCTCTTCCGAGATCAGAATCGTGACGCTGGCACCCTGAGGCTCATAGTTCTGACTCGCAATGTTCAGAATGTTGGCACCAATGATTTCGACAACTTCCGTGAGGATCTGCGTCAGGCGTTCGGCGTTGTACTCTTGATTGATGTACTCGACGTAAGCCTGCTGGTCTTGCGGGGTTTCCGCGTAGCAGATGTCATAGATGTTGAAGCTCAAGGTCTTTGTCAGGTTATTGAACCCGTGGAGCTTGAGTTTGCTTTTCACCGTTAAAAACTCTCTATGTATGCGGCACGGCCGCGTGATCAAGCATGCCCGTCAAGTGCGAACAACGCACCTGCGTAGGACGGTTAACACCTCTTCGCGATGGCGATTTTGGTTATCTGTTCAGGCGGATGACCCGTCGGTTGACCGATCACTGCCCTGAAAAAAGTGGCGCATTATGCAGACGTCAGCGGGGGATCGCCAGAGTCTGCACTGCTTTTATGATAGTTGAATGTCGCTTCAACCGAGTTCGACGATTTCGTAGTCGTGGGTGATCGCTACACCGGCGGCGCCGAGCATGATCGAGGCCGAGCAGTACTTCTCGGCAGACAGCTCGATGGCACGTTTGACCTGGGCTTCTTTCAGGCCCCGGCCCTTGACCACGAAGTGCATGTGGATCTTGGTGAACACTTTCGGATCTTCGGTCGCGCGCTCGGCTTCGAGAAAGGCTTCACAGCTTTCAACGGCCTGACGGGACTTCTTCAAAATGCTGACCACGTCGAAATTGCTGCAACCTCCGACACCCAACAACAGCATTTCCATCGGACGGACACCCAGGTTACGACCACCGGCGTCCGGCGGACCATCCATGACCACGACATGACCGCTGCCGGATTCGCCGAGGAACATGGCTTCGCCAGCCCATTGGATGCGTGCCTTCATCGCCAAGACTCCACTGTAGAAAAAAGGGTCGCCAGCTTAGCACAGGGCTCCGGTCTGACAGCGAAGGGCATTCCTAGGACCAAAGCGTTTTTAACGTAGGTGATTTCTCGAATTTTCGACGAAGTGTCTGGTAAGCTGGCGCCAATTCGCTGGCGCCTAGCCAGCAGTTGTAGCGACCGCCCCACCGCTCATATAAAAACCAAATATAACCGTGCAGTCTTTTCGGGATACAACCATGGTTGGTATTACCCCCACACCCAAAATCAAGAACCTCGACAAGTTGCTGATGCACTGCCAGCGCCGGCGTCATGCGGCCAAGAGCAACATCATCTGCGCCGGGGATCGCTCCGACACGCTGTACTTTATCATTCGGGGTTCGGTCACGATCCTGATCGAGGATGACGACGGCCGCGAGATGATCATCGCCTACCTGAATGCCGGCGACTTCTTCGGCGAGCTGGGCCTGTTCGAAGAGGCCGGCCAGGAGCAACAGCGCAGCGCCTGGGTGCGGGCCAAGGTTGAATGCGAAGTCGCGGAAATCAGCTACGCCAAGTTCCGCGAATTGTCGCAACAGGATCCAGACATTCTTTACGTCCTCAGCGGACAAATCGCACAACGCCTGCGTAACACCACGCGCAAGGTCGGCGACCTGGCGTTCTTCGACGTCACCGGCCGTGTTGCTCGCTGCCTGCTGGAGTTGTGCAAGCAGCCAGACGCCATGACTCACCCGGACGGCATGCAGATCAAGGTGACCCGTCAGGAAATCGGGCGGATTGTCGGTTGTTCGCGGGAGATGGTCGGTCGCGTGCTCAAGGATCTTGAGGAACGCAACCTGGTAGATGTGAAAGGCAAGACCATGGTGGTCTTCGGCACTCGCTGAGTTCTAAAGCTCAGCCGGCGTATATCTGCGCCAACATCAAACGAAAGAGCTCATCGAGACGCGCCAGTGCATGGGGCGCCGGGAATTTTTCATGCAGAGCGATGTGGCTGGCGGCACGTACCCGCTGCTCCAGACCACACGCTTCGTTGAAGCGGTTGACCGCCGCGACCATCGACTCACGCTCGTCATCCACCAGCATCGCACCGTGCACCAGGCCCACCGGGCGCTGACCACCCTGACTCTGGCGCCAGCGCTGGGCAGTGCCGACCATCTTGCGACCGTCGAGATTGACGTTGAAGCGACCATCGCAGAACGCACCGTCGATTTCACCCAATGACGAAGTGCCACCCAACTCATCCAGCAACTCACAGATCGGATCGCACAACCGCCGGTAGCCGGTTTCGATGCGGTTCAGATCGCTTTCGCCGCGAGGCGGTGCGTAGACCAGTGCAATGTTGATGGTGGAAGCCGATTGCGGAACAGGTTCGCCGCCGGTTTCACGCAGCAACACCGGCCAGCCGGCAGCAGCGGAGACTTCGCAGGCATGATCGAATCCGGGCAAGCGGTTCAAACGGCGCGGCATGACCAAAGCGCGATCGCTGGGCTGCCAGAACAGCAAGCCAAATTCGGCATCACCGGCGCAAACCGAGGCCAGCAGATCCTGTTCGGCTTGCAGGCCGGTTTCGATGGTCAGGGAAGTTGGAGTCATCAAGGTATCCACCAGACAGTTAAATCTGTAGAGCTTTCAATGCCGTCATCGCGAGCAGGCTCGCTCCCACATTGGAATGACTTTCCCTGTGGGAGCGAGCCTGCTCGCGATTGGATTCGACTCGCTCTACCGAAACTCAGTCGAGGGTCGAACCGCTCACCGGAACGCCGCGCTCCGGGAAGAACAGTCGCTGCAGCTCCGTCCCCGGGTTTTCGGCACGCATAAACGCCTCACCCACCAGGAACGAATAAACCTCACTGATTTCCATCAGCTCGACATCCGCACGGTTAAGGATCCCGCTCTCGGTGATCACCAGGCGATCGCGCGGAATACGTGGCAGCAGGTCGAGGGTTGTTTCCAGGCTTACGTCGAAGGTGTGCAGGTTGCGGTTGTTGACCCCGACCAGAGGCGTGTCGAGGGTTTTCAACGCGCGCTCCAGCTCATCGCCGTCGTGCACTTCCACCAGCACGTCGAGGCCAACGTCTTTGGCCACCGAAGCCAGTTCGGCCATTTTCACGTCATCCAGCGCGGAGACGATCAACAACACGCAATCGGCGCCCAGGGCACGGGCTTCGACGATCTGGTACGGATCGATCATGAAATCCTTGCGGATCACCGGCAGCGAGCACGCGGCGCGGGCCTGTTGCAGGTAGGCATCGGCGCCTTGGAAGTAGTCGATATCGGTCAGCACCGACAGGCAGGTCGCCCCGCCCTTCTCGTAGCTTTTGGCGATGTCGGCAGGAACGAAGTTCTCGCGGATCACGCCCTTGCTCGGCGATGCCTTCTTGATTTCGGCGATCACGGCCGGTTGTTTCTTCTTGGCCTGCGCCAGCAATGCCTGGGCAAAACCACGGGGTGCATCGGCCGCCTTGGCCAGACTTTCCAGCTCGCTCAGGCTCACACGGGCGCTACGCTCGGCGACTTCCTGAACCTTGCGGGCCAGAATGTTTTCCAGAACCGTCGGTACACTCATCCCTCATTCTCCACTTTGAATACCGCGGTAAAGGCACCCAACTCCTCGAGTTTTTCCCGAGCAAGACCGGTGTGCAGAGCGTCGTGGGCCAGCGCCACGCCCTCTTTCAGACTTGTCGCCAGGTCGGCGGCGTACAGCGCCGCACCGGCATTGAGCACGATCATTTCGGCAGCCTTCTGACCGTTCTCGGTCTTGCGCTTGCCCAGTGCATCGCGGATCAGCGCCAGCGAGGCTTCCGGGCCTTCGACCGACAGACCGTGCAGGCTCTGGCTCTTCATGCCCAGATCTTCCGGCTCGACCCAATATTCGGTGATCTGATCGTCCTTCAGCTCGGCGACAAAGGTCGGCGCCGCCAGGCTGAACTCGTCGAGACCGTCCTTCGAATGCACCACCAGCACGTGCTTGCTGCCCAGACGCTGCAAGACTTCAGCCAACGGCCGGCACAGCGCAGGAGTGAACACGCCCACCACCTGATGTTTCACACCGGCCGGATTCGTAAGCGGGCCAAGCATGTTGAACAGGGTACGCAGGCCGAGATCACGACGCGGGCCGGCAGCGTATTTCATGGCTTTGTGGTGAGTCTGGGCAAACATGAAACCGATGCCGACGTTGTCGATGCAGCGCGCCACCTGAACCGGGGTCAGGTTGAGGTAGATACCGGCGGCTTCCAGCAAGTCGGCGCTGCCGCTCTTGCCCGACACCGCTCGGTTACCGTGCTTGGCCACGGTGCAGCCAGCCGCGGCGACCACAAAGGAAGATGCGGTCGACACGTTGAAAATGTTTGCCCCGTCACCGCCGGTACCGACCACATCGACCACGCGGTCGAGGGTCTGGAGTTCGACCTTGTCCGCCAGTTCGCGCATTACCGACACAGCACCGACGATCTCGTCGATGCTCTCACTCTTCATGCGCATGGCCATCATGAACGCGCCGATCTGCGCATCCGTGCATTGGCCGGTCATGATTTCGCGCATCACGTCGCGCATTTCATCGGTGCTGAGGTCGAGGTGATCGACGATACGGCTCAGGGCTGTCTTGATATTCATGGAAAGTCCTTAGCGCGTGCCGCCGGTTTGTTTGAGGAAGTTGGCGAACAGTTCATGGCCCTGCTCGGTGAGGATCGATTCCGGATGGAACTGTACGCCCTCGATGTTCAGGGTCTTGTGACGCAGGCCCATGATTTCGTCGACCGAGCCATCATCGTGCTGAGTCCACGCGGTCAGCTCCAGGCAATCGGGCAACGTTTCGTGTTTAACGATCAGGGAATGATAGCGGGTGACGGTCAGCGGGCGATTCAGACCGGCAAACACACCCTTGTCCTCGTGGAATACCGGGCTAGTCTTACCGTGCATCACCTGGCGGGCGCGGACGACATCGCCGCCAAAAGCCTGGCCGATGGACTGGTGACCGAGGCAAACACCGAGGATCGGCAGCTTGCCGGCGAAGTGCTTGATGGCTTCGATGGAGATGCCGGCTTCAGTCGGCGTGCACGGGCCCGGGGATACGACGATCCGCTCAGGGTTGAGCGCCTCGATTTCGGCGATGGTCAGTTCGTCGTTGCGCACCACTTTGACCTCGGCACCCAGCTCGCCAAGGTATTGCACAACGTTGTAAGTAAAGGAGTCGTAGTTGTCGATCATCAGCAACATGGCGTTTCGAACCTCTTGAATTCTGACTTGAAGACAGCCTTCGGATGACTTGCCAGGGCGCGGCACACTGTCGGACGCGCAGGTCGCATCGGCACAGCGGCATTTCAAACGGGCAAGGAAGGCAAAGCGATACAGATCCGGCGGGGCCGGCAGAAAAGATTCAGGCGCGCCAACGCCAGCGGGCGTGTGCCTTGATGACTTGATCCAGAAGTTTGCTGGTGATCAACACGGGGAAGGTCTCGTTCATACGTTTCGGCACAGTAACTTAGCTGGGCGGAGCGTGCAATATGGCCGGGGCCGTGGGGGATAAAACAATGGGAGGGTTGACGACCGATGGCAAAACGCCGGAAGTTTTTGGTACTGTCGTTTCGTTCACTACAACAATAAATAAACGGACTTGCTCATGATCAAACAGACGTTGTTTGTACCGCTCGCCGGATGCCTGCTCGCGATGGCCTGCGCCCAGGCGAACGCCGCACCCAATCCTTATTCGAATTTCGTGGTCTTCGGCGACAGTCTCAGCGATGCGGGGACCTTCACCGACAGCGGCGGCCCCGCCGGGTCGGGCAAACGCTTCACCAACCGCACGGGCCCGAACTATCAGGACGGCAGCGGTGAGTTCTACTCGCTCAATGCCACGCAATTGCTCGGTGGCCGTCTCGGCTTCACCCCGGACCAGACCGCCGCCTCCTCCTCTACGGTACGCCCCGACCAAGGCTTGCCGGATGGCAACAACTGGGCCGTGGGCGGCTACCGCACCGACCAGATTCTCGACTCGATCACCAGCCAGTCCGCCACCGGCGAACGCACCCGCACCGGTTATCTGCCGTCGAACGGCTTCCGTGCCGACCCGAATGCCCTGTATTACCTGACTGGGGGCGGCAACGACTTCCTCCAGGGCCGCGTAACCAGCCTTCCTCAGGCGAATGCCGCCGCCGATCGACTGGTCGACAGCGTACGCACGCTGCAAGGTGCAGGCGCCCGCTACATCATGGTCTGGCTGTTGCCGGACATCGGCCTGACACCGGCCATCAATGGTTCGCCACTGCAAGCGTTCACCTCACAACTCAGCGCCCAGTTCAACACCGAACTGGTCAGCCAGTTGCAGAGCGTCAACGCCAACGTCATTCCGCTGAACGTCCCGGTGCTGCTCAAAGAGGCATTCGCCAATCCGGCTCAGTTCGGCCTGGCCACTGACCAGAATCTGGTCGGCACCTGCTTCAGCGGCAGCGGCTGCACCGAGAACGCCCGGTATGGCATCAACAGCGCCACCCCGGATCCGACCAAGCTGATCTACAACGACGCCGTCCACCCGACCGAAGCCGGGCAGCGCCTGATTGCCGATTACGCTTACTCGCTACTGGCCGCGCCATGGGAAGCGACCCTGCTGCCGCAAATGGCCCAAGGCACCCTGCGCTCGCATCAGGATGAACTGCGCAACCAGTGGCTGGCGGATTGGGAAAACTGGCAGGCCGTTGGCCAATGGCGGGCGATTGTCGCCGGCGGCGGCCAGCATCAGGATTTCGACAGCCAGCGCAGCGGCGCCAGCGCCGACGGCAACGGTTACAACCTGAACATCGGCGGCAGCTACCGTCTCAACGACGCCTGGCGCGTGGGTGTGGCGGCCGGTTTCTACAACCAGAAACTCGAGGCTGGCGACAACGACTCTGATTACAAGCTGAACACCTATCTGGGCACCGCGTTCGCCCAGTACCAGCAGAACCGCTGGTGGGGTGACGCCGCCGTGACCGCCGGGCATTTGGATTACGACAGCCTCAAACGCAAATTCCAGCTGGGGGTCAACGAACGCGGCGAGAAAGGCGATACCGACGGCTATGTCCTGGCCTTCAGCGGACGCGTGGGTTACGACATTGCGCCAGAAGCGAGCAGCCCATGGCACCTGTCGCCATTCGTCAGCGCCGATTTCGCCAAGGTTGAAGTCGATGGTTACTCGGAAAACGGCGCCGACGCCACCGCGCTGACGTTCGATGATCAGTCGCGCATCTCCCGCCGTCTCGGTCTCGGCATTCAGGGCAAGTATCAGATCACCTCGCAGACCCAGGTGTTTGGCGAGCTGGCTCACGAACGTGAGTACAACGATGACACCCAGAATGTGACGATGAACCTCAACAGCCTGCCGAACAACCGCTACACCCTGGCCGGCTATGCCCCTCAGACCAACCTGAACCGCCTGAACCTGGGTGTGAGCCACAACCTCACCAAGGATCTGGCATTGCGCGCCAGCTACGATATCCGCAAGGATGACGACTTCACCCAGCAAGGGATCAACGTCGGCGTAGCGCTCGACTTCTGATTCGCTGGCCATAAAAAACGCGGCGCCCTCACAGGTGCCGCGTTTTTTATGGCTGAATCCCCCGTCACTCAGTCCGGGGTTTGCTCCGCCAGTGCAACAGCGCGGAACATCGCGCGACGCTTGTTGATGGTTTCTTCCCACTCCAGCGCCGGCACCGAGTCGGCGACGATGCCGCCACCCGCCTGAACGTGCAGCTCGCCGTTCTTGATCACGGCGGTACGGATCGCAATCGCGGTGTCCATGTTGCCGTTCCAGGCGAAGTAACCGACCGCCCCGCCATATACGCCACGCTTGACCGGTTCCAGCTCGTCGATGATTTCCATCGCACGGATCTTCGGCGCGCCGGACAAGGTGCCCGCCGGCAGGATCGCGCGCAGTGCGTCCATCGCCGTCAGCCCGGCTTTCAACTGGCCGGTGACGTTGGAGACGATGTGCATCACGTTGGAATAACGCTCGATGACCATCTTCTCGGTGAGTTTCACCGAACCGATTTCCGAAACACGACCGGTGTCGTTGCGACCGAGGTCGATCAGCATCAGGTGCTCGGCGATCTCCTTGTCGTCGGACAGCAGGTCTTCTTCCAGCGCCACGTCCGCCTCTTCGGTAGCCCCGCGAGGACGGGTGCCGGCAATCGGGCGCACGGTGATCAGGTTGTCTTCGACCCGCACCAGCACTTCCGGCGAACTGCCGACGACATGGAAATCGCCGAAGTTGAAGAAGTACATGTATGGCGTCGGGTTGAAGCAACGCAGCGCACGGTACAGATCGATCGGCGCCGCCTTGAAGTCGATCGACATACGCTGGGACGGCACCACCTGCATGCAGTCACCGGCGAGGATGTATTCCTTGATGGTGTCGACGGCTTTTTCGTAGTCGTCCTGGGTGAAACTGGAGCGGAACACCGGCTCGGCCGCCTGTTGCTTGCTGAAATCCAGGCCACGGCGCGGGGTGATCGGCTGACGCAGTTTTTCCAGAAGTTGCTGCAATTGCGCCTGGCCCTGCTCGTAGGCATCGGCCTGTGTCGGGTCGGCCAGCACGATCGCGTGCATCTTGCCGGCGAGGTTGTCGAACACCACCACCGCATCGGAAACCATCAGCAGAATGTCCGGCACACCCAGCGGATCCGGGTTCGGGCATTTGCCGAGACGCTTTTCTACATAACGTACGCAGTCGTAACCGAAGTAACCCACCAGACCGCCGTTGAAGCGCGGCAGACCGGCAATGGTCGGTACGTTGTAGCGGGCCTTGAAGGTTTCGACGAAGGCCAGTGGGTCTTCGACGTCATGGCTCTCGGTCTCGATGCCATCGACGGTGATGCTGACGTGACGATCATGAACCCGCAGCACGGTGCGGCATGGCAGGCCGATGATCGAGTAACGGCCCCATTTCTCGCCGCCCTGCACCGATTCGAGCAGGTAGGAATTGGGCTGGTCGGCCAGTTTCAGGTAGATCGACAACGGGGTGTCGAAGTCGGCCAGGGTTTCGCAGGCCAGCGGGATGCGGTTATAGCCGTCAGCGGCCAGACGCAGGAATTCTTCGCGGATCATAGGGTGCCTCGTGGTGTGAGGTGCAAATCAGTCAGGTGTGCAAACGCGCCGGCAGGCCGGCCAGGAACAAGTCAGGCGCGCCAACGCCAGCGGGCCAGGGCCTTGATGACTTTCATCCAGAGTTTGCGGGTGACCACCACGATGGCGTTTCCAGAAGAGGGTTGAACAGCGTCGGGCAACGTTATCCCAGCGGCCGTATCCAGGCAACCGGGAATTAGCGTGCGCAGATCGTCGATCACCAGCGCCGGGGATTCCTCGGCAATCGGCCGACCATGGTTGTAGCCATAACTCAGCGCGACACATTTGACCCCCGCCGCTTTCGCCGCCAGCACATCGCTGCGCGAATCGCCGACGAACAGCGATTGCGAGGCCGGGATGTTGGCCATTTTCATGACGAAGAACAGCGCCGCCGGGTCGGGCTTCTTCTGCGGCAGGGTGTCGCCACCGATGATCCACTTGAAGTAACGGCCGATCTTCATCTGATCCAGCAGCGGCGCGACGAAGCGCTCCGGCTTGTTGGTGATCAGCGCCATGGCCACGCCCTGCTTGTGCAACCATTTCAGGGTGTCGCGCACGCCAGGATAGACCACGGTCAGCTCATGGCTGGCGCCGTAGGCTTCCATGAAAACCTCCAGCGCATGCTCGGCTTCGACGTCATCCACGGAGGAATGATCGATGCCGCCGGCCAAAGCGCGGCGCACCAGCACCGGCGCACCGTTGCCGACCCACTCGCGCACCGACTCGATACCGGCAGGCTTGCGCCCGAGGGAGAGCAGCATGTTATCCACAGCCGCCGCCAGGTCGGGTACCGAATCGATCAGCGTGCCATCCAGATCGAACATCACCAACCGCGGCAGTTGCCCCGGGAACAGCTGCTCAAAACCGCTCATGGGCGAGCCAGCGCCAGTTCGGAACGCATCTTGTCGATGACTTCCTGATAGTTCGGCGCATTGAAGATCGCCGAGCCGGCCACGAAGGTGTCGGCGCCGGCGGCAGCGATTTCGCGGATGTTGTTGACGTTGACGCCGCCGTCGATTTCCAGGCGGATGTCACGGCCCGACGCATCGATGATCGCGCGCGCTTCGCGCAGTTTGTCGAGAGTGCCGGGAATGAACTTCTGCCCGCCGAAGCCCGGGTTGACGCTCATCAGCAAGACCATGTCGACCTTGTCGATCACGTACTTGAGCACGTCCAGCGGGGTCGCCGGGTTGAACACCAGGCCGGATTTGCAGCCGCCCTCACGGATCAGTTGCAGCGAACGATCGACGTGCAGCGTGGCTTCCGGGTGGAAGGTGATGTAGGTGGCGCCGGCCTCGATGAAGTCGCCGACGATGCGATCCACCGGGCTGACCATCAGGTGCGCGTCGATCGGCGCGGTCACGCCATACTTGCGCAGCGCGGCGCAGACCATCGGGCCGATGGTCAGGTTCGGCACGTAGTGGTTGTCCATGACATCGAAGTGGACGAAGTCGGCACCGGCGGCCAGAACGTTGTCCACTTCCTCACCCAGGCGGGCGAAGTCGGCGGAGAGAATCGACGGAGCAATAACGAAGGGCTGCATGACGCACCTTTTCTGAGCTAAATCACGATGGCGCGCATTGTATACCTCAAGTTTCCGCGCGCGCACCGTGACCGCGATGATTGGGTTGTGCCATGACCGATGGCCGACAGATTCTCAGTACGCCGCCCGGTAGATCTTCTCAATGTCTGCGGCGCTGAGCTTGCGCGGGTTGTTGCGCATCAGGCGCTCGATTCCCGCAGCCTCCACGGCCATGGCCGGGATCGCCTCTTCGGGCACGCCGAAACTGCGCAAGCCCAGCGGGATTTCTACCGCTGCACACAGCTCGGTCATCGCCGCGACGGCGCAGTCGGCGGCTTCATTGAGACTCAGATGAGCGGTCTTCACTCCCATGGCTTCGGCGATATCCTGCATCCGTTCGACGCAGGCCATCTTGTTCCAGGTCATGACATACGGCAGCAGCAACGCATTGCTGACGCCGTGGGCAATGTTGAAACGTCCGCCCAGCGGATAGGCCAGCGCATGCACTGCGCCGACCCCGGCATTGCCGAACGCCATGCCGGCCATCAGGCTGGCGGTAGCCATGTCTTCCCGGGCCTGCAGGTTGGAGGGATTGGCGTAGGCCTTGGGCAATGACCGGGCGATCAACTTGATTGCGCCGATGGCCAGCGAATCGGTGATCGGCGAGGCATTTAGCGACAAGTAGGATTCGATGGCATGCACCAGCGCATCGACGCCACTGGCGGCGGTGACACTGCGCGGACAAGTCAGGGTCATCTGCGGGCTGACCAGCGCCACATCCGGCAACAAATAATCGCTGACGATACCCTTCTTCAGTTGGGCGACCTTGTCCGAAAGAATGGCGACATTGGTCACTTCAGAACCGGTGCCGGCAGTGGTGGGGATGGCGATCAGCGGCGGGCCTTTGCGCGGCACCTGATCGACGCCGAACAGATCCTCCAGCGCGCCGTGATAACCAGCATAGGCGGCAACACTCTTGGCGATGTCGATGGCACTGCCGCCACCGAGACCAATCAGCCCGTCATGCCCGCCTTCTCGATAGACGCGCATGCAGTCCTCGACGATGGCGATCTCCGGATCCGGCAGCACGCGGTCGAAGATTTCGTACTCGCGCTCGCCGATCTGCGCCAGCGCCAGCGCCACCGTGCCGGACTTGACCAGCGCGGCATCGGTGACAATCAGCGGGTTGTCGATGTCCAGCCGCGTGAGCTCGGCCGCCAGTTGCTCGATGGCCCCGGCGCCGGTGATCAGTTTGTGAGCAATCTTGAACGAGGAAAGACTCATCGTGCGCAGCCTCTTATAGATGTGGGAGCTGAGCACAAGCGTAGCTGGGGAATTCGGGTTGTCTGTCATTCAGCGCATGAATGATCAGAGCAGCACTTGTGGGAGCGAGCTTGCTCGCGAAGGCGGCGTCACATGCGCAATCTGTATCGCCTGACACATCGCTTTCGCGAGCAAGCTCGCTCCCACAGGTTTTGGTGGCGGACTCTTAGACCTGAGCAGTACGCAGCTTCTCACTCCGCCCACGCAACCACTCCAGCGTCAGCAACAGAATCACCGAGAAGGCAATCAGCAGCGTTGCAGCCGCCGCAATCGTCGGGCTCAGGTTCTCGCGAATCCCGCTGAACATTTGCCGTGGCAACGTCGCCTGCTCAGGCCCAGCGAGGAACAGCGTCACCACCACCTCATCGAACGATGTCGCGAAGGCAAACAGCGCCCCGGAAATCACCCCCGGCGCAATCAACGGCAAGGTCACCCGACGGAACGTGGTCAGTGGCGAGGCGCCAAGACTGGCCGCCGCCCGCACCAGGTTGTGGTTGAACCCCTGCAAGGTCGCCGACACCGTGATGATCACGAACGGCACACCGAGCACCGCGTGCACCACGATCAGCGAAAAGAAACTGTTGCCCAGGCCCAGCGGCGCGAAGAACAGGTAACTGGCCACGCCGATGATCACCACCGGCACCACCATCGGTGAAATCACCAGCGCCATCACCAGCGGCTTGCCGGGGAAGTCGCCACGGGTCAGGCCGATGGCCGCCAGCGTGCCGAACACCATCGCCAGCACGGTCGCGGCCGGGGCGACGATGATGCTGTTCTTCAGCGAGCGCATCCATTCCGCCGAGGCGAAGAAGTCCTGATACCAGTGCAGCGAAAAGCCCTGCAGCGGATACACCAGGAAACTGCCCGAGTTGAACGACAGCGGCACGATCACCAGCACCGGCAGGATCAGGAACAACAGGATCAAGCCGCAGAGAATCCGCAAGCTGTAGAACCACACCCGCTCGACGGGCGACATATAAGGACTCAGCATTTCAAATTCCCCTTAGCTCAGGCGCAGGCGACTGGCGCCCACCAGCCAGCTGTAGATCAGATAAAGCACCACGGTCGCCAGCAGCAACAAACCGCCGAGCGCAGTGGCCATGCCCCAGTTGATGCTGGTGTTGGTGTAGAACGCGACGAAGTAGCTGACCATCTGATCGTTCGGGCTGCCCAGCAGCGCCGGGGTGATGTAGTAGCCGATGGCGAGGATGAACACCAACAGGCAACCGGCGCCGACACCGGCGTAGGTCTGCGGGAAGTACACCCGCCAGAAACTGGCGAATGGATGGCAGCCCAGCGAGATCGCGGCGCGCATGTAGGTCGGCGATATGCCTTTCATCACGCTGTAGATCGGCAGGATCATGAACGGCAGCAGGATGTGCACCATCGAGATGTAGACCCCGGTGCGGTTGAACACCAGCTCCAGCGGTTTATCGATGATGCCCATCGCCATCAACGCGCTGTTGATCAATCCGCCGGATTGCAGCAACACGATCCACGCGGCGACACGCACCAGGATCGACGTCCAGAACGGCAGCAGCACCAGAATCATCAGCAGGTTGCTTTGACGCGAAGGCAGTTTGGCCAACAGGTACGCCAGCGGATACGCCAGCACCAGGCAGATCACGGTGATGATCAGGCCCATCCAGAAAGTCCGGGCGAAGATATCGAGGTAGATCGCCTGATCCGGGGTGGCCGGGGCAATTTCGCCGAGGTCGTCGATGCGGTGATCCACCGCCGCCAACAGATAGAACGGGGTGATGCTGCTGGTGTTGCGCTTCACCGCTTGCCAGTAGGCCGGATCGCCCCAACGCTCGTCGAGGCCTTCCAGTGCTTCTTTATAAGAGGCCGGTTCGCTGGCGAATGGCAGCGAGCGGGCGGTTTTGGTCAGCAGGCTGCGATAGCCGGCCAACTCCATGTTCAGGCGCTTGGACAGATCGCCCAAGGTCTGGTTTTTGCGCGCTTCGGCGAGGTCCTCGCTGGCGGCTTTGTAGACCGGTTCTGCGGGCAGGCCTCGGCCGTCCCACGCAGCAATCGCGGTCACGGTGCGCGGCATGCCGCCGACCACTTCCGGGTTGCCGACGCTTTTATAGAGCAGCGCCACGATCGGCACCAGGAACACCAGCAACAGAAACAGCACCAGCGGCGCGATCAGCGCCTGGGCCTTCCAGCGGTTGACCCGCTCGGCGTGCTTGAGCCGCTGCTTCAAGGTGGGGCTGTTGCCCTCGTTCAGGGGAACGGCGATGGCCATGACGTACTCCGCAAATCTTTGATCGTTACAAAAGCGGCGCACCGCCTCTGTTGTGTTGGAACATCGCAACCTGTGGGAGCGAGCTTGCTCGCGAATGCGGTCGTTCAATCAACGAAGATGTTGAATGGGTTGGCCTCATCGCGAGCAAGCTCGCTCCCACAAGGGTGAGGCGAGCCCGCCCTTGCAGGGTCGTGCGCTTACTTCGCAGCCCAGGAGTTGAAGCGCTGCTCCAGTTGCTCGCCGTTGTCAGCCCAGAAGCTGACGTCGATCTGCACCTGGTTGGCGATGTTTTCCGGGGTGGTCGGCATGTCCTTCAGGATCGCCTTGTCCAGCAATGGCACGGCCTGAGAGTTGGCCGGGCCGTAGGCGATGTTTTCCGAGTAAGTCTTCTGCTGTTGCGGCTGCACCGAGAACGCGATGAATTTCTTCGCCGCCTCGGCGCGCTTGGCGTCCAGGCCTTTCGGGATGGCCCAGGCGTCGAAGTCGTAGATGCCGCCGTTCCACACCACTTTCAGGTTGGATTCTTTCTGCACCGCTGCAATACGACCGTTGTAGGCCGAGCTCATGACCACGTCACCGGAAGCGAGGTACTGCGGCGGCTGGGCGCCGGCTTCCCACCACTGGATGTTCGGTTTCAGCTCATCCAGTTTCTTGAACGCGCGATCCTGACCGCCCTTGCTGGCCAGTTCCTTGTAGACGTCTTTCGGTGCAACGCCGTCGGCCATCAGTGCGAATTCGAGAGTGTACTTGGCGCCTTTACGCAGGCCGCGCTTGCCCGGGAATTTCTGGGTGTCCCAGAAATCCGCCCAGCTGGTCGGTGCGGTTTTCAGCTTGTCGGCGTTGTAGGCCAGCACGGTCGACCACACGAAGAAGCCCACGCCGCACGGCTGGATCGCGCCTTTGACGTAGTCTTCGGTCTTGCCGAACAGCGCAGGATCGAGCTGCTCGAACATGTCTTCGTCGCAGCCTCGGGACAGTTCCGGCGATTCAACCTCTACCAGATCCCAGGACACGCTCTTGGTGTCGACCATGGCTTTGACCTTGGCCATCTCACCGTTGTACTCGCCGGCGACGATCTTGCCGTTGCCCGCCGCTTCCCACGGTGCGTAGAAGGCTTTGACTTGCGCCGCCTTGTTCGCCCCGCCAAACGACACCACGGTCAGATCCGGCCCAGCGGCCATTGCGCTTGCCGCACCCATCAGGCCCAGGGTCAGGGCTGTGAACTTCAGGGATCTCAACATTTATTGTTCTCTCCACGTGCAGGGTTGGTGTTGGTATTGCCGGGGCGCTTAATGCGCCTCTAGAAGAGGATCGAGCGCGCGAACGTGCTCGACCTGCCAGCCAAGCGGAACCACGTCGCCGACCGCGAGCGCAGGATCGAGCTCGGCAATCGGTTGTTTCACGAAGAAGTCGGTCTTGCCGCAGACTTCCAGGCGCACCCGGACGTGGTCGCCCAGATAGATGAATTCGGCCACCCGCCCGGAGAAGCGGTTGACGCATTGGTCGCTCGAACCGTTGAGGCTGACGCGCTCGGGGCGGATCGACAGGGTGACGGGTTCGCCGGTCTGGCCGATGTTGACCGCCAGCGCCTCGACCTTTTCCCCACGCCCCAGCTCGACCACACAGCGCTCGCCGTTCTGGCTGAGCAGGCGACCGTTGAGGCGGTTGTTTTCGCCGATGAAGTTGGCGACGAAGGTGTTTTTCGGTTCTTCGTAGAGGGTGCGCGGCGGGGCGATCTGCTGGATCTCGCCCTGGTGGAATACGGCAACGCGGTCGGACATGGTCAGGGCTTCGCCCTGGTCGTGAGTCACGTAGACCACGGTCACGCCGAGCCGCTGGTGCAGGTGTTTGATTTCCATCTGCATGTGTTCGCGCAGTTGTTTATCGAGAGCGCCAAGCGGTTCGTCCATCAGCACCAATTGTGGTTCGAACACCAGCGCGCGGGCCAATGCCACACGCTGTTGCTGACCGCCGGACAGTTGCGCCGGATAGCGCGATGCGAAGGCGTCGAGCTGGACCATGCTCAGGACTTTCTTGACCTTGTCGCTGACATCGCTCTTGTTCAGGCCGCGCACGGTCAGCGGGAACGCGAGGTTTTCGGCGACGGTCATGTGCGGGAACAGCGCGTAGTTCTGGAACACCATGCCGATGTCGCGCTTGTGCGGCGGCACGTTGTTGATCGCCCGCCCGGCCAGGAGAATTTCACCGGCGGTCGGTGTTTCGAAACCGGCGAGCATCATCAGGCTGGTGGTCTTGCCCGAGCCGGACGGCCCGAGCAAGGTGAGGAATTCGCCCTTGCGAATGTCCAGGTTGAGGTCTTTGACGATCAGGTTCTCGCCGTCGTAGCTCTTCTGCACTCCACGAAAGCTGACCAGCACATCGCTGGCCCCTGCGTTTGATTCGACCTGGCTCATACCCACACCTTTGTTATTGATGACTGCTGTGGGATTAAGCCTAGTGGCTGCTCGCAGTCACGCAAATCGGGGCGCAGGAGAGAATCGCCTCAGCCGGATGGAAGGCCGGGGGTAGGGATTGCCCTACAAGGATGGCGTTAATGGATAAAGCAGTGGCGAGCGCTGAGCTGCAAGCTTCAATAACAAGCAGAAGCGCGTGTCGCTAACAGATATGCCCAATATCGCAGGATCGATGAAGAAACCTGTGGGAGCGAGCTTGCTCGCGAAAGCGGTGTGTCAGTCGCCATCTTTTCTGTCTGACACGGCCTCTTCGCGAGCAAGCTCGCTCCCACAGTGGATAGATGTGTGGTTCAGAGAAGCTTGTGCTCCATCGCGTACTTCACCAGCTCGGCGAGCGAGGTGATGTTGAGTTTTTGCATCAACCGGGCCTTGTGGGTACTGATGGTCTTGCTGCTCAGGGCCAGTTGCTGGGCGATGTCGTTGACGTTGGCACCCTGGGCCAGGCGTTCGAACACCGAGAACTCGCGCTCCGACAGCAACGAGTGCAGCGGCCGCGCATCGGTCAGGCCGACTTCGAAGACCATGCGGTCGGCCAGCTCCGGGTCGATGTAACGCCCGCCGGCCGCGACCTTGCGAATCGCCGTCAGCAGCAGCGCCGGATCACTGTCCTTGGTCGCATACCCGGCGGCGCCGACCTTCAGCGCCCGGGCGGCCATCTGCGCTTCGTCGTGCATCGACAGCACCAGAATCGCCGGCGGATGGTTCAGCGCGCGGATCCGTGGAATCGCTTCGAGCCCGTTGACACCGGGCATCGAGATATCCAGCAGCACCACTTCACAGGGAACGTTGCGCAGGGTTTCAAGCAACTGTTCGCCGTTGCTCGCCTCCCCCACCACTTGCAGATCCTTGGCCAGGCCGATCAATTGCTTGATGCCTTCGCGAACGATGGTGTGGTCTTCGGCTACCAGTACACGGATCACTTACTTCTCCTCATCCAGTGGCACCCGCACGCTCAGCGTGGTGCCCTCGCCCGGCTCGCTGTCGAGTGACAGCTGCCCGCCCATGATCAACACCCGCTCGCGCATGCCCACCAGTCCAAAGGATGTCGGCCTGCCGGCAGCGGCGACAAATCCTACGCCATCATCGCTGACCGTCAGACACAATTCGTCGCCTTGCTGCGCCAACGTCAGTTCTACAGTATGCGCCTGTGCATGGCGCATGACGTTGGTCAGCGCCTCCTGAAGAATGCGGAACAGGCCGATGGCCTTGGCGTCGCTGAGCGGTGCAAGGTTGTCCGGCACCTGCACCAGACACGGAATCTGCGTGCGCGCCTCGAACCGCCGCGCCTGCCACTCGATGGCCGAGGCGATCCCGGCATCGAGGATCGGCGGGCGCAATGCCGTCGCCACATCGCGAACCAACTGGAACAACTGGGCGATCAGGCGCTTCATGCTGTTCAGCCGTTCGTTCAGACCCGGGTCGAGTTGCGCGTAGGCCAGTTCGCACATCGACGTCTCCAGTTTCAGCACCGTCAGCATCTGCCCCAGTTCATCGTGAACCTCGCGGGCAATGCGCGCCTTTTCCTCTTCCCGCACGCTTTCCAGGTGCGCCGACAATTCGCGCAGTTGTTCGCGGGAGGCCGCCAGCTCCAGTTCGATACGTTTGCTTTCCGTGATGTCCCAGACAATGCCGTCCCAGACATAGGAACCGCCTTCCAGTTGACGGGTGATCGCCTTGATCTCGGCCCAGCGCTGCTCGCCTTGGCGCGTGAGGATCCGGCCCTGCCACGACCAGTCGCTGTCGGTGTCCAGCGCCCGATCCTGGGTCTGGTGATAAGCGGCCCGGTCATCCGGATGCACCAGACTGCGCAGGCCCATGTCGCGGTGGGCGATGGCGGCCGGCGCGTAGCCGACCAGACTTTCGCTGCCCTCGCTGATGTAGGCGAAGTCGATCTGCCCGGTGACCGGTGCACGCTCGAGACGGAACACCAGCCCCGGCACATTGGCCGCGATGCCTTGCAGCCGCGCCTCGCTTTCCTGCAACGCAGCCAGGGCACGACGTCGCTCGGTGACATCGGTGAGGTAAACCACCAGGTACTCGCCATCGCGAAAACGCAGGAAGCTCAGCGACACGTCCGCCGGCAGCACACTGCCATCGGCCCGCACACAGTTGGTTTCAAAACTCAGCGGCCCTTCTTCACTGGCCCGGGCGCGTTTCCACAGATTGAGCCAGCGATCCATGTGCAAGCCCGGTTCGAAGTCGATCAACGGCCGGTCGATGATGGCGCCCTGTGGATAACCGAGCATGTTTTCTGCCGCACGGTTGGCGTAGCGCACATGGCTGTCCCAGTTGACCCAGAGAATGCCGACGGTGCTCTGGTCGATGGAAAACTGGGTAAGGCGCAAGGCCTCTTCGCTGGCAGCTCGCAGCGCGATGTCTTCTCGCGCATCGAACAGGCGTTGCTCAAGACTTCGCTGCTGACGGCGTTGCCAGAACACGATGGCCACGCAACTGAGCAGCAGCACCGCGAACAGCAGACTCAGGTTCTGCCAGAAGCCCGGCGATTCGGAGAGCCGCGGATATTTGGGTTGCAGCCATTGCGCATGCAGGCGCTCCAGATCCCTGGCCGGGATTGCGCGCAACGCACTTTCGACGATCCCGGCCAGCTCCGGCCAGTCGCGACGGGTGCCGATGCGCAGCAGTTGCGGCAAACCGATGTCCCCGACCACCACCAGCCCGGCGAACTCCGGTTCGGCTGACAACCGACCGAGCTGTGCCTCATCGACCACCGCGTAGGACGCCTGCTGACTCAGCAACAGTTGCAGCGCCTGACGCTCCATCGGTACGCCTTGCAGATTCAGGTGGGGATAGTTGCCGCGCAGGTAATCGGCGGTGACGCCGGGCATGCGCACGGCGACGCGGGTCTGGCTGTCGAGTTTTTCCAGCTCCACGGTCGCGCTGCTCCTCTGGTCGCTGACCACCAGTTGCGGCACGCGCATGTAGGGGTCGGAAAACTGCCACAGACGCAGACCGCCCGGGGTCTGGGTCAGGCCCGGAGCGATGTCGATCTCGCCGTCCCGGGCAGCCGCCTCCAGTTGTGCCAGATCCTGAAAATTGCGCCAGCTCAGCTCCACATTCAGTGCCTTGGCCAACGCCTTCATCACTTCGACGTTGGCCCCCGACAGCCGCTGCAAGCGCCGATCGTATTGCGCGTACGGCGCCTGCAACACCAGGCCCACGCGCAATTCATTGTGCTGTGCGAGCCACTGTTGCTCGCTCGCCGACAACCGCGCGAGGTGACTCGGTGGCGCAGGCGCCGCCCAACCCATCAAGGGAAACGCCAGACAGCCGATAACCCACAGGCAGCAAAAACGCATCATTGAAGTCTCATACACTGACAAATTCTGACCAACCCATTAGGCTGCCGGGATAACTTCTGGCCTGGAATAACCGATGCCCCCTGTCTATCGCCTGGCAATGCCAGCATTGTGCCTGTCGCTGATCCTGCCTTGTGCGTTTTCCGTCGAAGCCGCGGATCCGGCACCTGTTCCCGCCGCAGAAAAAGCCGCCGAAGAAAAACCGGTCGAACGCCAGCCACTGCTTGAGCGTAGTCAGGAAGAAGCCGCTGCACTCGAACGCAAGGTTCCGGCCCAGGAACAACAGCAACTGCAAGCCGGCAGCGACACTTTCCTCGCTCTGTGGAAACCGGCCAACACCGCCGAACCCAAAGGCGCGGTGATCCTCATTCCCGGCGCCGGCGAAACCGCCGACTGGCCCCAGGCGATCGGCCCGTTGCGCCGCAAGTTGCCGGACGTCGAGTGGAGCAGCCTGAGTATCACCCTGCCCGATCTGCAAAGCGACGCCATCGCGCCGCGTGTGGTCGAAGCCCCCGCAGCACCGAAAACCGCCGACCCTGGCAGCAAGGATTCGACCACTGCCGAGCCGATCGAACAAGCCGCCGGCGGCGAAGCCGATGTGGCTGACAAAGTCGTCGCCGAGACTACCGAAGAACAGTCCAAAGCCGATGCTGAACGGATTTTCGCCCGTATCGATGCAGCGATCGCCTACGCCGAACAACAAAGTGCGCGCAGCATCGTCGTCCTCGGTCATGGCACTGGCGCTTATTGGGCGGCGCGCTACCAGAGCGAAAGACAAAGCTCGCAAGTCGAGAAGCTTGTTTTGGTAGCCGCGCAGACACCGGCGAAGGCCCAACCGGAGCTGGTAGAGCTGACACCGACCCTGAAGCTGCCGACAGCAGACGTCTACTACATGGACAAACCGCTGGATCGCAACGCTGCACTGGAACGGATGCAAGCAAGCAAGCGCCTGAAGACTTCCGCGTTCAGCCAGGTAGCTCTCAAGGCTTTGCCGGACAACAAAGCCGAGCAGGAGCAATTGTTCCGCCGGGTGCGTGGTTGGTTGAATCCGCAGAACCCGGACTGATTCGTTACCCAGTCGCTCCCAATCGCGAGCAGGCTCGCTCCCACATTGGATCGCATTCCTTGCGAAGGAACCCGGTCGATTGTGGGAGCGAGCCTGCTTGCGATTGGGCCAGAACAAATACCACGAGACCAACGACTAGCGAAAATCCCGCCGTTCGCGAATCAGCGTGTAGGCATTGTGCAATTCGCGGGTCCTTTCGGTGGCCTCGCGCACCTGCGCCGGTGTGGCGCCCGTCCCGGCCACCTTGTCCGGGTGATGCCGGCTGAGCAGGCGTCGATAGGCACGTTTGATCTGCGCCGGTTCGCTGGTGGCCGATACGCCGAGCAGGCGCATCGCCTCCTGATAGCTCACCGCCGCACTGACGATCGGACGCTTGTGCGGCTCGTAATCCGCCGCCAGCGCCTGTATCTGGTGCGTCGTCCAGCCCAGCCACTTGCCCCACTGTGCCAGCAATTCTCGCTCGCTGACACCAGCCCGGCCGTCGGCCCAGACCATTCTCCAGCAGGCGCGCAACACGCCTTCGGCCGCATGGGGTTGAGCACTCAACCGACGCAGATAGCCGCGCAGATTGTCGTTGCCGGACTTGCCGCGATTGAACGCGGCAATCGCCCGGCGCTGTGCCGGCTCGCTCATTTCCAGCGCGCGCATCTCCTGCCGCGCCTGCTGGATGTGACCGTCCGTGACCCGCCCGTCGCTCTTGGCCAGACGCCCGAGCAACACGAACAACAGTTCGTCGTTGCGCAGCATCGGTCGGCCGCCGAGTTTTTCCCGTAAATGCCCCCAGCTCTGCAAATGCAGGCGCCGATCCAGCGCCTGCCCCAACAAAGCCCCAAGCATGGCCCCCGGAATGCTGGCGATAGCAAAACCCGCTCCGGCTCCAATCAGAGTCCCTGGCCACAACATATCAGCGACTCGCTTCTATCAAGGCTTCGGCTTCGGCCAGACGCTCGTGCGTACCGACATCGACCCAGTGACCTTTCAGCCGCTCGCCGGTCACCTGCCCGTCCACCATGGCTTTACGCAACAGCGGCGCCAGTTTGAAGGCACCCTCGCTGCAGCCGTCGAACAACTGCGGATGCAGTACGGCGATGCCGCTGTAGGTCAGGGTCGCCGCATCGGCCTGGCCATCACGCACCTGGCCGTCGGTCAGAGTGAAGTCGCCTGTCGGGTGATGCGCCGGATTATCCGCCAACACCAGATGCGCCAGCCCGGTGATCGGCTGATGCAGCACGCTGAAGTCGTAATCGGTCCAGATGTCACCGTTGACCACCAGAAACGCATCGTCGCCCAGCAGCGGCAAGGCGCGGAAAATACCGCCGCCGGTTTCCAGTGGCTCACCCTCTGGCGAGTACTGGATCGACACACCGAACTGCGAGCCATCGCCCAAGTGATCTTCAATCTGCTGTCCGAGCCAGGCATGGTTGATCACGATCTCGTTGAAACCGGCCGCGGCCAGGGCACGCAGGTGATATTCAATCAGAGGCACACCACCGGCGCGCACCAGCGGTTTGGGGGTGGTCAGGGTCAGCGGGCGCATGCGCTCGCCTTTGCCCGCCGCCAGAATCATTGCCTTCATGCCGTCACTCCACCACGCAGGCTGGCGAGCAGTGCCTGCAGATCCGCCAGCTCGGGACGGCGCGCGATGACCGCTTCTATATAAGAGAAGAAACGTGGCACATCGCCGAGGTAACGCGGCTTGCCATCGCGATGGCAGATGCGGGCGAAGATGCCGATGACTTTCAGATGGCGCTGCACGCCCATCAGGTCGCTGGCACGCAGGAACCCTTCGAAGTCCGGCTGCACCGGGATGTTCAGCGCCGACGCCTGCTGCCAGTAGCTTTCCAGCCAGCTGCGCACACGCTCTTCAGGCCAGCTGAGGAAAGCGTCCTTGAACAGGCAGGTCACGTCGTAGGTCACCGGGCCATACACGGCGTCCTGGAAGTCCAGCACGCCGGGATTCGGCTCGCTGAGCATCAGGTTGCGCGGCATGTAGTCGCGGTGCACCAGCACTTTCGGTTGGGCCAAGGCACTGTCGATCAGCAGATCGCTGACCTTCTGCCACTGCTGTTGTTGGGTGGCATCGAACTCGACGCCCAGCTCGCGTTTCACGTACCACTCGGGGAACAGTTCCAGCTCGCGGCGCAACAACGCCACGTCATAGCTCGGCAGCGGCGCGACCATCGGCAGCTGCTGAAAAGCCAGCAGCGCTTGCAGGGCATCACTGAATAACGCGTCGGCATTTTCGCTGTCGATCACGTCCAGATAGGTTTTGTTGCCCAGGTCATTGAGCAAAAGAAACCCGCGCTCCAGGTCTTCGGCATAAATTTTCGGCACGTTGATGCCGGATTTCGCCAGCAAAAAGGCGATATCCACGAACGGTTTGCAGTTTTCCTGAGGTGGCGGCGCGTCCATCACGACGAAGCTGCGTCCCGCGCCTTCCCAACGGAAATACCGGCGGAAACTCGCGTCGCTGCTGGCCGCGGTCAACGTGGCCGGGGGTACGGCTCCCCAGCCCTGATCTGCAAAAAGGATTGCCAACTGTTCATCGAGCCAAACTTTCAGGTGTTGCAAGCGTACATCTTGATCAGGCATTGCAAGGGTCTCCGACGGCGCTAGCCGTCAAGCGGGTCATGCTTTATTATCCAGCATCTTTTTCAGACCATCGAGAGGCGTGCGGCCCACACCGCGGGCAGATGGCACGCAGGAAGCCCGGACTAATAAGATGGCATTGAAATCCCCCGCGTTTCGTAAAAAATTTCCGTTGTTGGTAACCGGCAGTCTGCTGGCTATGCAACCTCTGGCCAGTTCATTCGTTGTCGCCGCCGAGCAGTATGACTGCGCCGTCTCGGCAACGGGAGGCTGGGCCTGCTCGCCGAAGACGTCGGCCGCTGCCTTGCCGCCGCGTCCCGTGCATGACGGCAGTGCCGTCAGCGCCGCTGGCGAAGCTGCGGCCGAGAGCGGTTCCACCGCAGAGTCCGGGCCCAAGCCGGTACTGGTTACCGAATCCAAGGGCCGTGGCCTGAAATCCCGTAGCGAAGACTACAGTCACCTCGACTGGGTTCCGCGCGAGAAGCTCACCGCGGCCCAACTGGCCGAGACCGGTCCTTACTGCTCTGGTTCCTATATCGAACCAATTCGTCCTGGCATGAATGACAAGACGAATAAAAGTGACGCCCCGACCTTCATCGGCGCCAAGGCGTCGCGTTATCAGCAGGATTCGCAGGTCGCGAGTCTGGCCGGTGACGTGGTCATGCGTCAGGGCAGCATGCAGGTCGAAGCCGACGAGGCCAACCTGTATCAGGCCGAAAGCCGTGGCGAACTGGCGGGCAACGTGCGCATTCGCGACAACGGCGCGCTGATCGTCGGCGACCACGCCGATGTGCAGCTGGACACCGGTGAAGCCAAGGTCGACAACGCCGAATACGTGATGCACAAGTCGCGCATCCGCGGTAACGCGCTGTACGCCAAGCGTGCCGAAAACGCGATCATCCGCCTGAAGGACGGCACGTACACCACGTGCGAACCGAACAGCAACGCCTGGCAGCTCAAGGGCAACAACATCACCCTGAACCCTGCCACCGGCTTCGGTACCGCGACCAACGTGACACTGCGGGTCAAGGACATTCCGGTTCTGTACACGCCGTACATCTACTTCCCGATCGACGACCGTCGTCAGTCGGGCTTCCTGCCGCCGACCATCGGCACCGGCAGCGACACCGGCTTCATGCTGGTGACCCCGTACTACTTCAACCTGGCACCGAACTACGATGCCACGTTGTATCCACGCTACATGGCCAAACGCGGTCTGTTGATGGAAGGCGAATTCCGCTACCTCACCAAGTCCAGCGAAGGTCAGTTCGGTGCGGCGTACCTCAACGACGAGGAAACCGAGCGCAGCAAGCAGACCGACTATCAGAAGAATCGCTACATGTACAACTGGCAGCACAAGGGCGGTCTCGACTCCCGCGTGCTGACCCAGGTGGACTACACCAAGATCAGCGATCCGTACTACTTCCAGGACCTGCAGACCGACCAGATTGGTGTCAAAAGCGCCGACTTCGTGAACCAGCAAGGTTCGGTGACGTACCGTGGCGACAGCTACACCGCACGCTTGAACGCCCAGGCGTACCAGCTGGCGACCGTATCGAACATCACCCCGTATGACCGTCTGCCGCAGATCACCTTCAATGGTCAGCTGCCGTATCATCCGGAAGGTCTGAATTTCGATTACGAGACCGAAATCGTTCGGTTTGACCGCGATCTGAAAGACGGCAATTTCGTCAACGAAGACGGCACTATCGAGCGTCGCCTCGATAACAACGTGTTCGGCCTGGCGCGCGCCAACGGCGACCGTCTGAATCTGAAGCCGGGCGTCAGCCTTCCGATGAACTGGACCTATGGCTTCCTCAAGCCGTCGCTGAAGTACCAGTACACCCAGTACCAACTGGATCTGGACGGCACCGGCAAGTCGCAGATTGCTGCCCAGACCGCAGAGCAGAACAAACTCAACGGGACCTTCGACAGCAACCAGAGTCGCGGCGTACCAATCGCCAGTGTTGACGGTGGCCTGTACTTCGACCGCAATACATCCTTCTTTGGCAAGAACTACCGTCAGACGTTGGAACCGCGCCTGTTCTACCTCTATGTACCTGAGGTGGACCAGGAAGACATTCCGGTATTCGACACCAGCGAATACACCTTCAACTATGCGTCACTGTTCCGCGACAACCGCTTCTCCGGCTCCGACCGTGTCGGCGACGAGAACAAACTGTCGCTGGGCGTGACCAGCCGCTGGATCGAAGATGACGGGTTCGAGCGTCAACGCATCAGCGTCGGTCAGGCCCTGTACTTCAAGGACCGCAAAGTTCAACTCCCGGGTATCGCGTTCAACGATCGTGACGACGCCAAATCCAGTGTCTCGCCATACGCACTGGAATACGAATACCGCTGGAACCGCGACTGGCGCACCACTGCCGACTACAACTGGGATCCGGACAGCCGCAGCCCGCGTTCCGGCAGTGCAATGTTCCACTACCAGCCTGAAGACAACCCGAACAAGGTGGTCAACGTCGGCTATCGCTATCGCAATGACCAGGTCCGCTACGACCAGAACACCGGTAAATGGGCCGTGGGCGGTGGTGACTACGGCACACCTGGCCAGCCTGGCTACGTGAAGGACTACTACAAGATCCAGCAGCATGACTTCTCGGTCATCTGGCCGATCGTTCCACAGTGGAGCGCGATCAGCCGCTGGCAGTACGACTACAACCGCAACCGCACGCTGGAAGCCTTCGGTGGTTTCGAATATGACAACTGCTGCTGGAAACTGCGCCTGATCAACCGTTACTGGGTCAGCTATGACGAATTCAGTCAGAACGCCCCGGAAAACGAAAAAGGCGACCACGGCGTCTTCCTCCAAATTGTTCTGAAGGGACTCGGCGGCCTCACCGGCGCCAAGGTAGAGAGCTTCCTCGACAAAGGCATCCAAGGTTATCGTCAACGTGAAGACCAAGCTTTCTGATTGTCTGCGCCCGCTGATGCTGGGCGCGCTGTTCCTGGGTACTGCGGCCAACGCCGCAGTACAGTCCATCGACAAAGTGGTGGCCATCGTCGACAACGACGTGGTCATGCAGAGCCAGCTGGATCAACGCGTCCACGAAGTTCAGCAAACCATCGCCAAGCGTGGCGGCGGCTTGCCGCCTCCGGGCGTGCTGGATCAACAGGTGCTCGAGCGCCTGATCGTCGAAAACCTGCAATTGCAGATCGGCGAACGCTCCGGTATCCGCATCACCGATGAAGAGCTGAACCAGGCGGTCGGCACCATTGCCCAGCGCAACAACATGACCCCGGATCAATTCCGTGTCGCCCTGTCCCGCGATGGCCTGTCCTATGAGGACGCCCGTGAGCAGATCCGCCGCGAAATGATCATCAGCCGCGTGCGTCAGCGCCGCGTGGCCGAACGCATTCAGGTATCGGAGCAGGAAGTGAAGAACTTCCTCGCCTCCGATCTGGGCAAGATGCAACTGTCCGAAGAACTGCACCTGGCCAACATCCTGATTCCGACCCCGGAAAGCGCCAACTCCGAAGCGATTCAGAGTGCTGCACGCAAGGCGATGGACGTTTACCAGCAGCTCAAGCAAGGTGCTGACTTCGGCCAGATGGCCGTGGCCAACTCCGCAAGCGACAACGCGCTGGAAGGCGGCGATATGGGCTGGCGTAAAGCCGCTCAACTGCCACCTCCGTTCGATCGTGAACTGAGCAGCATGACGGCTGGCGACATCACTCAACCGGCACGCACTCCGGGTGGTTTCATCATCCTGAAGCTGCTGGAAAAACGCGGTGGCGAAAGCCAGATGCGTGACGAAGTGCATGTGCGCCACATTCTGGTCAAGCCAAGTCCGGTTCGCGACGAAGCGAAAACCAAGGAACTGGCTCAATCGCTCTACAACCGCATCGAAGCCGGTGAAGATTTCGCCGAACTGGCCAAGAAGTATTCGGAAGACCCGGGTTCTGCCCTCAACGGCGGCGACCTGAACTGGATCGACCCGAACGCACTGGTACCGGAGTTCCGCGCCGTGATGGCCAAGGCCCCGCAAGGCCAGCTGTCCAAGCCGTTCCAGACCCAGTACGGCTGGCACGTTCTGGAAGTCCTTGGCCGTCGCGCCACCGACAGCACCGAACAGGCCCGTGAGCAGCAAGCGATGACCGTACTGCGTAACCGCAAATACGATGAAGAGCTGCAAACCTGGCTGCGTCAGATCCGTGACGAAGCGTACGTAGAGATCAAACTCCCTGGTGCAGACCAGGCAGCGCAGTGAAACCCAAGCGTTTCGCGCTGACACCCGGCGAACCGGCCGGCATCGGTCCCGACCTGTGCCTGCTGCTCGCCTCGCAAGCCCAGCCACATCCCCTGATTGCCATCACCAGCCGCGACCTGCTCCAAGAGCGGGCCGCGCAACTGGGGCTGGCCGTCAGTTTGCTGGAAGTGGCGCCGGACCACTGGCCGGACGCTCCGGCGCCCGCCAACAGCCTGTATGTCTGGGACACCCCGCTCAACGCCCCCGTGGTCGCCGGGCAACTGGACAAGGCCAACGCCGCATTCGTCCTCGAAACCCTGACCCGCGCCGGCAATGGCTGCCTGAACGGCGACTTCGCCGGGATGATCACCGCCCCTGTACACAAGGGCGTGATCAACGAATCGGGCATTGCGTTTTCCGGCCACACCGAATTTCTTGCCGACCTGACCCACACCGCCCAGGTGGTGATGATGCTCGCGACCCGCGGTTTGCGCGTGGCGCTGGTCACCACCCACCTGCCCTTGCGCGAGATTGCCGACGCGATCACGCCGGAGCGGCTGGAACGGGTCACGCGGATCCTGCACGCCGACCTGCAACAAAAATTCGGCATCGCCCAACCGCGCATCCTGGTCTGCGGACTCAATCCGCACGCTGGTGAAGGCGGACACCTGGGCCATGAAGAAATCGACATCATCGAACCCACATTGGAGCGCCTGCGCGGCGAGGGCATGGACCTTCGTGGCCCGCTGCCTGCCGACACTCTGTTTACCCCCAAATATCTGGAGCACTGCGACGCAGTGCTGGCGATGTACCACGACCAGGGCCTGCCCGTGCTGAAGTACAAAGGCTTCGGCGCCGCAGTCAATGTGACCCTGGGCCTGCCGATCATCCGTACTTCGGTCGACCATGGCACCGCCCTGGATCTGGCCGGCAGCGGCAAGATCGACACCGGCAGCCTGCAAGTTGCCCTGGAAACCGCCTACCAGATGGCCGAGACCCGTTTATGACCGAGCAATACCAACACAAGGCGCGCAAACGCTTTGGACAGAACTTCCTGCACGATGCCGGCGTCATCGACCGCATCCTGCGCTCCATCAGTGCCAAGGCCGGCGACCGCATGCTGGAAATCGGGCCGGGCCAGGGTGCATTGACCGCCGGCATCCTCAATTCCGGCGCACAACTGGACGTGGTGGAGCTGGACAAGGACCTGATCCCGATCCTCAACCAGCAGTTCGCCGGCAAGAGCAATTTCAACCTGCATCAGGGCGATGCGCTGAAGTTCGACTTCAACAGCCTGAACGCTGCGCCGAACAGCCTGCGCGTGGTCGGCAACCTGCCGTACAACATCTCCACGCCGCTGATTTTCCACCTGCTGAACAACGCCGGCATCATCCGCGACATGCACTTCATGCTGCAGAAGGAAGTGGTCGAGCGTCTGGCTGCCGGCCCGGGTGGCGGCGACTGGGGCCGTCTGTCGATCATGGTTCAGTACCACTGCCGGGTCGAACACCTGTTCAACGTCGGCCCGGGCGCGTTCAATCCGCCGCCGAAGGTCGACTCCGCCATCGTGCGCCTGGTACCGCACGCGGTGCTGCCGCATCCGGCCAAGGATCATCGCCTGCTGGAGCGCGTAGTACGCGAAGCGTTCAACCAGCGCCGCAAGACCCTGCGCAATACCCTCAAGCAGTTGCTGAGCAACGCAGAGATCGAGGCCGCCGGTGTCGATGGCAGCCTGCGGCCCGAGCAACTCGACCTGGCCGCATTCGTGCGCCTGGCCGACACGCTCGCCGAACAGCCGGCCAAAGCGCCTGAAGCCGACTGACAGGCAATGATCGTTATCGGGCAGGTCGCCGACTCTGGTCTACTGCCCGATACTTGCCTAGACTGAATTCAATCAGCTACGCCCCGCGTCCCGCTTCGCTTTTAAGGCCTTCCGCATGTCCGATCCTCGCTACCAGGTCGACGTCAGTGTCGTTACCCACTATCTGGCAGACCAATCGCAACCCGAGCACGAGCGCTTTGCCTTCGCCTACACCATCACCGTGCAGAACAATGGCGAGCAACCGGCCCGCCTGATGTCGCGCCATTGGGTAATCACCGACGGCGACGGCCATGTCGAGGAAGTGCGCGGCGCCGGCGTGGTCGGCCAGCAACCGCTGATCGGCGCTGGCAAAAGCCACACCTACAGCAGCGGTACGGTGATGACCACCAAGGTCGGCACCATGCAAGGCACTTACGAAATGGTCGCCGACGACGGCAAGCATTTCGATGCGATCATCAAGCCCTTCCGCCTCGCCGTTCCCGGAGCTCTGCACTGATGGCGACGTATGCCGTCGGCGACCTGCAAGGCTGCCTTGAACCACTCAAATGCCTGCTGAAGCAGGTCGCATTCGATCCGACCCTGGATCGCCTGTGGCTGGTGGGCGATCTGGTCAACCGAGGCCCGCAGTCACTGGAAACCCTGCGCTTTCTTTATGGCATGCGCGACTCGCTGGTGTGCGTCCTCGGCAATCACGACCTGCACCTGCTGGCCGCAGCGAAGAACATCGAGCGCATGAAGAAGTCCGACACGCTGCGTGAAATCCTTGAAGCGCCGGACTGCGCCGAACTGATGGAATGGCTGCGCCAGCAGAAACTCATGCACTACGACGAACAGCGCGAAGTGGCCATGGTGCACGCGGGCATCCCGCCGCAATGGTCGCTGCGCAAGGCGCTCAAGTACGCTGAAGAAGTCGAGACCGCACTGCGTGACGAC
>NZ_JAOEJU010000004.1 GCF_025447595.1 Pseudomonas koreensis
TGCGGGAATAGCTCAGTTGGTAGAGCACGACCTTGCCAAGGTCGGGGTCGCGAGTTCGAGTCTCGTTTCCCGCTCCATATTCAACAAAAACGCCGCTCAGTGATGAGCGGCGTTTTTGTTTGTGCGTTTTTTGTCGCGCAATAAAAAAGGACCGCGAGGTCCTTTTTTGTGGGCCCGCCAATGTGGCGGACCCGATACATGATCAGAGCTTCGGCAATTGCCCGATGCGTCCCATCATTTCGGTCACGATCTGCAGGTCCAGCAGGAACTGGTCAACGGTCTTGAACTCGCCGTCGGTGTGACCGGTGTACTTGACCTCAGGTCGCGCCAGGCCGAATTGCACACCGTTCGGCAGTTCATGCACCGAGGTGGCGCCGGCCGAGGTGCCGAATTCGTGTTTCATGCCGAGGTTTTCGGTGGCCACGGCCAGCAGCGCCTTGACCCATTCGCCTTCAGGGTTGCGGTACATCGGTTCGGCGATCGAATAGTCGAAGTTCACCGCGACATGGTTTTTCTTGCTCCAGGCTGCCAGTTTGTCGGCGATTTCTGTCTTGAGCGCTTCCGGCGACTTGCCCTTCGGCACGCGCAGGTTGACCGCGAGTTTGAAGGTTGTGTCGTCCATGCCAACGTAGGTCAGCGACGTGGTCAGCGGGCCCATGAAATCGTCGGCGAAACCGACGCCCAGCTTGCCACCCTTGTAATCCAGACCCCAGTTGTCAGCGGCGTAGTGCGCAGCGTCGGTGATGTGGTTGTGCTTGAAGGCGATTTTGCCGTCCACGCTGTGGATGAAGTCGAGCATGCGAGCGACCGGGTTGACGCCGGACTCTGGTTCGGATGAGTGCGCAGAAACACCGGTGACGGTGAGTTTGACGTCTTTGCCATCGACCTTGGCGTTCACTTCGAAATCGCCGCCATTGCGCTTGGCATATTCAGCGCCGGCCTTTTGCAGGCTGGCCGCCAGCTCGGCGGGTTTGTCGGTCACCAGGGTGACGACCGACACCGATGGAATCTGGTTGGTCGCCAGGCCGCCGGTCATCGAGGTGATTTCCGCGCCTTTGCCCTCGGCCTTGCGCTTGGCGAACTTGGCCATGACGGTGCCGTAGCCTTTCTCGGCAATCACCACCGGGTAGCCGCCGTCCAGTGCCAGGTTGTACTCCGGCGTCGGGTTGCGTTCGAAGTAGTAAGGAATTGCGTCGCCGGTGGTTTCTTCGGTGGTGTCCACCAGCAGTTTGAAATTGCGCGCCAGTGGCAGTTTCTCTTCCTTGATCACCTTCATGGCATACAGCGTCACGACGATGCCGTTTTTGTCGTCCTCGGTGCCACGGCCGTACATGCGGTCGCCGATCAGCGTGACCTTGAACGGATCAAGTTTGGTGCCGTCTTTCAGCACCCAGTTCTCCGGCGTTACCGGCACCACGTCGGCGTGTGCATGAATGCCGACGACGTCCTTGCCGCTGCCGTCGAGGGAGATTTCGTAAACGCGGTTGTCGATGTTGCGGTAGTTCAGGCCGAAAGACTCGGCCAGATCCTTGATCTTGGCGGCGATCTTGATGAATTCGGGGTTGTCGTGCTGATCGACACCGTCCTTGCGGAAGGTCGGGATTTCCACCAGTTCGCGCAGGGTTTCCAGAGCGGCTTTGCCGTACTTCACGCGGGTATAGAGGCCGAGCAGGCGATGGATTTCGTTCTGTTGTTCGGCGGTCAGCGTCTTGTTGTCGAGGAAGGCGCTGATGGCCGGACGCAGATCGTCGGCCTTGCTCAGGTCGTTCTTGGCCAGATCGCCGAGAAACGCTCTGAAATCACTGACCTTTGCCTCATTGAATGTCTTGAGGATGGTCGCGCTCTGCTGCTCGGTGAGGTTGGCGTGGGCTGGCAGTGTGACGGACGAAAGGCTGGCCAGAATCAGCGTCGAGGCGGCCAGTTGCTTGAGTGAAAAGTCCATTGCTAAGGGCATTCCTTTGCAGGCAGTGAGTAGGAAGTGTCTGATCGAAGCGTCAGACGGTTTCGCAAACTAACACCACCAGCGAGTGATAGGGGAGCCCCCGAAGTGGGACGCGTCGCACAGAAATGCAAAAGCGGCGCAGAATCGAAAAAGCCCGCCCAATCGGTCTGGGTCGGGCTTCTCCGAACAGCGTGCTTACATCGACAGCACCAGACGCCCGGCAAACAGGATCAGAATCACCCCCATGCTGCGCTCGAACCAGTGCCCCATGTGCATGAACAGCACGCGCACTTTGTTGCTGGAAAAGAACAGTGCGACGATCACGAACCACAACGCATTCACCCCGCACATCCACAACCCGTACAGGGCCTGGATTTGCAGCGGCGTGCTGGCGCTGATGATCGTGGTGAAGATCGCCAGGAAAAACAGCGTGGCCTTGGGGTTGGTGGCGTTGGTCAGGAAACCGGTGGAAAACGCCTTGAACAGCGATTGCTCGACCAGCGGTTCGTCGCTGCTCTTTTCACCTTCCATTGTCGTCTTGGGTTTGCTGCGGATCAGGCTGACGCCCAGGTAAAGGATGTAAGCACCGCCGACCACTTTGGCGACGGTCAGCAGCCAGGGCGTGGTGTGCATCAAGGCGCCGACACCCAGCAGGGTGTACAGCACGTGCACGGAAATTCCCGCGCCGATGCCCAACGCCGTGCAGATGCCGACCAATCGGCCGAAACGCACACTCTGGCGGATGGTCACGGCGAAGTCCGGTCCGGGAGCGACCACGGCCAGAAAGTGGATGGTGGCCAGCGCCAGAAACTCGCCCAGGTAATTCGATGTCATTTCAGCTCCAGAAAGTCAGGGGTGAAGCATTGCCGCGATAGCCGACAAAAAACGAAAGGCTCAAGCGCGGATCGGCCACGCCCGGTGTCACCGAGTGCATGCGACGCGAATTGAACATGATGAAATCCCCCGGTTCAGGGCGTACTTCGAGGGCGGGCGGGCCGAGCAGCACCGGGTCGATGCCGTAGCTGTCGCCGCGCATTTCGTCGAACCGGTCCGGGGAAATGTCGTCTTCCCACATCTGCAACGCGCCGCCCTCGGTCGGCATGTTCAGGTAGACGTTGCAGGCGAACTGCGCCTCGAGGCTGCGTGCCTGAAAACTCTCCGGGGCGTCCTTGGCGAAGATGTCGTGATGGGCCAGAAAGCACACCCCCGGTTTCACTACCCGGGACAGGCCGACATACATCTTGCGACCGTAGAGGTTTTCCAGATGGGCGCCTGCGGGCCAGGATTCGTCGAGCATGCAGCGCAATGTGTCGACCGGCGACGAGTAGGGCGCGCAGCGGTTGCGCAGTTCGGCGATGTTGCTGGTGGCGCGCTCGAAGTAGTCTTCGATCAGCAACGGCTGGTTTTCCGCCTCGTAGAACGCCATGCCGATGCGGCCGATGCTGGGGGCGTTGATGTAGCCCTCGAAGCCGGGGGCGAGAATCTTGTCGCCAATCTGGATCGCCTGCGCCTGGGGCAGAAAGCCCTTGACGCGGATGGCGAGGACTTCTTCGTTGGCCAGTTTTTTTATGCACGTCTCATCGAGACGCTCGACGTCAAGCATCATGGTTTCAGGTCCATCTATCGAATAGTCAACGGAACCGGCGAGCGCGGTTCCCCCGGCGTCGGACGCTGCATCTGGCAGCGCCCGAAATCCTCAATCCACGCTGTAGTGGACGGACAACGTGCCTTTCTTCTGCGAAAGGGACGCGATCGTGACTGTGCCCAGATCCTTCAGGCTGCGTACATGGGTGCCACCGCAGCCATAGGCTGGCAGTTCACCGAAACCGATTTCCCGCGCGCCTTCGCGCAGGGATGTCAGGCGTGGCAGATCGTGTTCGATCCATTGCCCGATGCCGTATTGAACGGTTTGCGCATCGACTTCCTGGGCCGAATCTCCGGGCTTGAATTGCACTCGGCCTTCGTCCGGCCAGTGGTGGGCCTTGATCGGCATCCAGCCCATGGCCTGGACAAAGTGGCCGATCAAATGCCCGGCAGAGTGCATGCGGGTGTTGAAGCGGCGGCGTTCTTCGTCGACGCGAATCTGGGTCATGCCCAGCGGAACCGGTTGATCGACGAAATGAATGATCCGGTCCGGTTCCTGGATGACGCGAAGAACCTGGCTGTCGCCAATCCAGCCGGTATCACAGGGTTGGCCACCGCCCTGAGGATGAAAAAGTGTGGCGCGCAACACAACGGCGAATTCGTTCTCGTGGGGCGTGCAGTCGAGGACTTCCACATTGGCCTTGAGGTCATCACTATGGAAAAAGAGGCGAAGCGTCATATTCCATGCCCTTATTAAAGTTTCTTTTTTAATTATATGAATCGTGCAATAACGTGATAATCCGTTCAAACATCAAAGGACTGTTGCGCTGTGAGCATAAATCTTCCCCTGCCGCTGCTCGGTGAAATGGCGATTTTCGTCAAGGTCGTCGAGACCGGCAGCTTCTCCGAAGCCGCTCGCCAATTGGGCTCATCGCCGTCGGCAGTCAGCCGCAGCATTTCCCGGCTGGAGAAGGCGCTGGCCACGCGGCTGCTGCAACGCACCACGCGCAAGCTGCGCTTGAGTGATGGCGGAGAAGAGGTGTTCAAGCGCTGTCAGGAAATGGTCAGCGCAGCGAAGTCGGTGATGGAGATCAGTGGCCAGTTCACTCACGAAGCCGAAGGTCTGGTGCGGGTGAGCGTGCCGAAAGCGGTGGGGCGCTTCGTGATTCATCCGCACATGCCGGAGTTTCTGCGGCGCTATCCGAAGGTCGATGTGGAGCTGTTGCTGGAAGACCGCCAGGTGGACTTGATCGACGACCATGTCGACCTGGCGATTCGCATCACGGATCGTCCACCGGCCGGACTGGTGGGGCGACAACTGCTGACCATCGACCATTTGCTCTGCGCGACGCCGCAATACCTGGCCGAACACGGGACGCCGACTCATCCCCACGACTTGCTCAACCACAGTTGCATTTACCTGGGCGAAAACCCGAGCGATGCGCGCTGGAAATTCAAGAAAGGCACGAAAGCCGTCACCGTCGGCGTGCGCGGTCGGTATGCCGCCAATCACACCGGCGTGCGTCTGGGCGCGGTGTTGCAGCACATCGGTATTGGCAGCCTGCCGTATTTCACCGCGCGCTATGCCCTGGAACAGGGGCTGATCGTGCAGGTCTTGCCGGACTGGACATTTCTGGCGTCGTACCACGGCGGATTGTGGCTGCTGCACTCGCCGACGCGCTATCTGCCGCCGAAGCTGCGGGTGTTCATCGACTATCTGGTGGAGTGCCTGGAGAAAGAGCCGACATTGAGTAAACCGGGAAAAACCACCGGTTCAAAAGCGTTGGCTGAATATGAATTGCCCGAGAGTGAAGGGCTGCTTTAACAGATCAAAAAAAGGCCCGCATGGATCACCATGCGGGCCTTTTCCTTACCGGGCGAAAATCAGTGCTTGCTGTCCTGGGCGGACATCGCCATCAACTGCTTTTCCTGATTCCAGTCGAACGGTTCGTCGTTCTGTTCGGCTTCGTAGCGACGTTCTTCCAGTGCCTGATACATGTCGATTTCTTCATCGGACAGGTAATGCAGGCAGTCGCCGGCGAAGAACCACAGCAGATCCCGCGGGATCAGGTGGGCAATTTGCGGGTAACGGGTAATCACTTGAGTCAGGATGTCCTGGCCCAGATATTGGCTTTCGATCGGCTCGATCGGCAGTGACGCCAGCAGTTCGTCGAAACGCTCCAGGAACAGGGCATGGCTTTCTTCGGGAACCTGATCGGCCTCACCTACGGCGACCAGGATACTGCGCAGGTGGTCGAGCAAAACCAGATGATCGGCAACGACGTTGGACACGAGATAAGTCCTCAAGAGCAAAACGGGCGCGGGAGTATAAAGCCCCTGCGCCCGTTTTTCACTGATTGAAGGGATCAGCGGATTTTGCCGTCCGCCGGTTTCAGTTGCTCCTTGTCGAAATCATCGACATCGATCACCTTGCGCCGCGCCGCTTCGGCATCACGCAGGGCCTGGGCTTCCACGGCTTGCAACACTCCGGCCTCCAGTGCGGCATCGATGGCGTGTTCGCCGGCAACCGGTTTGACCTGACCGCTCTTGAGCGACGTGTGCAGTTTCTTGTGCAGCGGTTGCGCAGCGTTCAGTTGATCGCAGGCGTGTTGCAGCGCACCGACCGCATCGTCCGCCGATTGCGGGCGATAGCAGCCGGCAAGCAGTTCTTCCAGCGCCGGATCGCCCTTGGCCCGGCCGATGACTGCTGCCACTTCGGCGCCGAGTCTGTCCGACGGGCCTTTGTGACGGCGACCGAACGGGAACACGATCACTCGCAGCAGGCAGCCGAAGAGCCGGTTCGGGAAGTTGGTCAGCAGTTCATCCAGCGCTTTTTCCGACTGGCCGAGGCTTTCTTCCATGGCCCACCTGAACAGCGGTTCCATGTAGGCCGGAGAATCGAGGTCGTGATAACGCTTGAGCGCCGCCGAGGCCAGATACAGGTTGCTCAGCACATCACCCAGACGCGCCGACAGACGCTCGCGGCGCTTCAGTTCGCCGCCCAGCAGCATCATGCTCAGGTCGGCGAGCATGGCAAACGCGGCAGCCTGTCGGTTGAGGGCGCGGAAGTAACCCTGGCTGAGTTTATCTCCCGGCGCATGTTCGAAATGGCCGAAGCCAAGGTTCAGCACCAGCGTGCTGGCGGCGTTGCTCACGGCAAATCCGATGTGCTTGAGCAGCAGGCCATCGAATTCCTTGAGTGCCTGATCCTTGTCCTCGCGCCCGGCGAGGGCCATTTCCTTGAGCACGAACGGATGGCAGCGGATCGCGCCCTGGCCAAAGATCATCAGGTTGCGCGAAAGAATGTTTGCGCCTTCTACGGTGATGAAGATCGGTGCGCCGTTCCAGCTGCGGCCCAGGTAGTTGTTCGGGCCCATGATGATCGCCTTGCCGCCGTGCACGTCCATCGCGTGGCTGATGCACTCGCGACCGCGTTCGGTGAGGTGATACTTGAGGATCGCCGACAGCACCGATGGCTTCTCGCCCAGATCCACTGCATTGGCGGTCAGCATCCGTGCGGCGTCCATCATCCACGCGTTGCCGCCGATCCGCGCCATCGCTTCCTGAATGCCTTCGAACGCTGACAGCGGCACGTTGAACTGCTCGCGAATCTGCGCGTATTGCCCGGTCACCAGACTGGTGAACTTGGCCGCGCCGGAACCCACCGCGGGCAGGGAGATCGAACGCCCGACCGACAGGCAGTTCATCAACATCATCCAGCCTTTGCCGAGCATGTCCTGGCCGCCGATGAGGAAGTCCAGCGGGATGAACACGTCCTTGCCGGAGTTCGGGCCATTCATGAACGCGGCGCCCAGCGGCAGGTGGCGTCGACCGATTTCCACGCCGGGAGTATCGGTCGGGATCAGCGCGAGGCTGATGCCGAGGTCTTCCTTGTCGCCGAGCAGGTGATCCGGGTCATAGGCCTTGAAGGCCAGGCCAAGCAAGGTCGCGACCGGGCCGAGGGTGATGTAGCGTTTTTCCCAGTTCAGGCGCAGTCCCAGGGTTTCCTGGCCTTCCCATTCGCCCTTGCAGATGATCCCGGTGTCGGGCATGGCGCCGGCGTCGGAACCGGCGAGCGGGCCGGTCAGCGCGAAGCACGGAATGTCGTCGCCCCGTGCCAGCCGTGGCAGGTAATGATTGCGTTGTTCGTCAGTGCCGTAATGCAGCAGCAGTTCGGCCGGGCCGAGGGAGTTGGGCACCATCACGGTGGAGGCGAGGTCGCCGCTGCGGGTCGCCAGTTTCATCGCCACCTGGGAGTGCGCATAGGCGGAGAAGCCCTTGCCACCGAACTCCTTGGGAATGATCAGGGCGAAGAAACCGTATTCCTTGATGTGGGTCCAGGCTTCGGGCGGCAGATCCATCGACTGGCCGATCTGCCAGTCGGTGACCATGGCGCAGAGCTCTTCTGTCGGGCCGTCGATGAATGCCTGTTCTTCTTCGCTCAGTTGCACCTTGGGATAGGACAGCAGTTTGTCCCAGTCCGGGCGACCGCTGAACAGTTCGCCGTCCCACCACACGGTGCCTGCGTCGATCGCGTCGCGTTCGGTCTGCGACATCGGTGGCAGGGTTTTCTGGAACCAGCTGAACAGCGGCGCGGTGAAGTGTTTGCGGCGCAGGTCAGGCAACAGCAGCGGGGCGGCCACCAGCGCCAGCACGACCCAGAAAATCAGCAGCAACCAGCCCGGTGCATGGCTGAAAATCCCCATCGCCAACAGGTAAGCGGCAACGATGCCCAGTGCCGGCAGCGGGGCGATGCGCCGGTGAGCCAGATACGCCACGCCGACGATCAGAACCAGTATCCACAACAACAGCATATTTAATCCTCCGTGAACCAGGGCGAACCGACCCAACAGAGCTTAGACGGCATCTGCAAAACGGGCAGGTCAGAGCAAGGTGATTGAAATCGTGGGAAACCCTGGATGTCTTTTGTAGGTTCGGTGGGCAACACGCGTGGGAAATCGTTCGGTGATCCCGCATCTTTGCGTGCATGTTTGGCCGAAACGTCGTTATCTCTGTGCTGAACCTCTCGCTAGACTCGGGGCTCAATCAGGAGAATGTCGTCATGCACGAGTATCTGAGCCCCGGCCGCTTCATCGATAGTGACCACCCCTCGGTGGTGGAGTTCGCCGAGCAGCACCGTGGTGCCAGCCGCGACCCGCGCGCGCAGGCGATCAGTCTTTATTACGCCGTGCGCGAGGCGGTGCGTTACAACATGTACACCTTCAGCCGCGACCCGCAGACCTTGCGCGGCAGCTACGCGCTGGCGGCGGGTGAAAGTTATTGCGTGCCCAAGGCCACGTTGCTCGCCGGTTGCGCGCGCCATTGCGGGATCCCCGCACGCATCGGTCTGGCGGATGTGAAAAATCATCTGTCGACGCCGCGTCTGCTTGAACTGCTGAGAAGCGAAGTGTTCGCCATGCATGGTTATACCGAGCTGTTTCTCAATGATCGCTGGGTGAAAGCCACACCCGCGTTCAACCAGAAACTCTGCGAAATGTTCAACGTTGCGCCGCTGGAATTCGACGGCGTAAACGACAGTGTTTTCCACCCGTACAACAGCGATGGCGCGCTGCTGATGGAGTACCTGGTCGATCACGGCCAGTTCGCCGATGTACCGGAATCTTTTTTCTTCGAACATCTGCAGAAATGTTATCCGCACCTGTTCAACGACCAGCAGACGCCACTGTCCAGTGGCATGCGCGGTGATTTCGGCAACCTCTGATCCGGCGTATGCTGCCTGCCCATTTACTGGAAAAGAGGCAGTCATGCTGAAGATCTGGGGTCGCAAGAATTCGTCGAATGTCAGAAAACCGTTGTGGGCTGCCGAAGAGCTCGGACTGGCCTACGAGGCCATCGATGCCGGTGGCGCGTTTGGAGTGGTCGACACGCCGGAGTACCGGGCAATGAATCCGAATGGACGAGTGCCGGTCATTCAGGACGACAGTTTCGTGCTGTGGGAATCCAATGCCATCGTGCGTTACCTGCTGGCAAAACATGCAGCTAATACCTCGTGGTACCCGGCGGATCCGCAGACCCGCGCCATCGCTGACAAGTGGATGGACTGGACGACTTCCAGTTTTGCAGGACCGTTTCGCACGGTGTTCTGGGGCGTTCTGCGTACTCCGGCAGACAAGCAGGACTGGCCGGCGATCCATGCGGCGATCAAGGAATGTGACGGCTTGCTGGCGATGGCCGATCAGGCGTTGAAGGATCAGCCGTATCTGTCCGGCAATGAAATCGGCATGGGCGATGTCCCGCTTGGCAGTTTCATTTATGCCTGGTTCGAGATGCCGATCGAGCGCGCGTCACAACCGAATCTTGAGGCCTGGTACGCGCGGTTGAAGCAGCGTCCGGCGTATCAGAAAGCTGTCATGACCGCGTTGACTTAATACCTACTATCGACACACTTGACTGTACTTGTGCGGCGACGGCAAGCACCATTGCGCTCGAGCGCTGCGGTTGTCTTCCTCGCCGCCGGCCTTTTATCAGTCCTTTTTTCTTCACTGGGTGCGTAAATCCGATATGAGTTCCGCTCTGTCCATCCGGCAGCTAACCAAAACCTACGGCAACGGGTTCCAGGCCTTGAGTGGTATCGATCTGGACGTCGCCGAAGGTGACTTCTTCGCCTTGCTCGGCCCCAACGGCGCCGGCAAATCCACGACCATCGGCATTCTCTCGACCCTGGTCAACAAGACCAGCGGCACTGTGAATATCTTTGGCCACGACCTGGACAAGAACCCGGCGGCGCTCAAGCGCTCCATCGGCGTGGTGCCCCAGGAGTTCAACTTCAACCAGTTCGAAAAGACCTTCGACATCGTCGTGACCCAGGCCGGTTACTACGGCATTCCGGCGAAGGTCGCCAAGGAACGCGCCGAGCAGTACCTGACCCAGCTCGGCCTGTGGGACAAGCGCGATGTGCCGTCGCGTTCGCTGTCCGGCGGCATGAAGCGTCGTCTGATGATCGCCCGTGCGCTGGTGCATGAACCGCGTCTGTTGATCCTCGACGAACCGACGGCCGGGGTGGATATCGAGCTGCGTCGTTCGATGTGGACGTTCCTCACCGAACTGAACCAGAAAGGCATCACCATCATCCTCACCACCCACTACCTCGAAGAGGCTGAGCAGTTGTGCCGCAACATCGGCATCATCGACCACGGCACCATCGTCGAGAACACCAGCATGCGTCAGTTGCTCGGGCAACTGCATGTGGAAACTTTCCTGCTCGATCTGAAGGGCGATCTGGCGGTCGCGCCGCAACTGGTCGGTTACCCGGCCCGTCTGGTGGATGCGCATACGCTGGAAGTCCAGGTCGACAAGTCCATGGGCATCACTGCGCTGTTCGGCCAACTGGCCCTGCAGAACATCGAAGTGCTGAGCCTGCGCAATAAAACCAATCGCCTCGAGGAGCTGTTCGTGTCCCTGGTGGAGAAAAATCTGTCGAAGGTGGCGGTATGAGTTCCGAGCTGCGCCCCAACCTCGTTGCCCTCAACACCATCGTTTACCGCGAAGTCAGACGCTTCACCCGGATCTGGCCGCAAACCCTGCTGCCGCCGGCGATCACCATGGTTCTGTACTTCGTGATCTTCGGTAACCTGATCGGTCGGCAGATCGGCGACATGGGTGGCTTCACCTACATGGAATACATCGTGCCGGGTCTGATCATGATGTCGGTGATCACCAACTCCTACGGCAACGTGGTGTCGAGCTTCTTCGGCAGCAAGTTCCAGCGCTCCATCGAAGAACTGATGGTCTCGCCGGTGTCGCCGCACACGATTCTGATCGGTTACACCATTGGTGGCGTCCTGCGAGGCCTGATGGTGGGTGTGATCGTGACGATCCTGTCGCTGTTCTTCACCCATTTGCAGGTACACCATCTCGGAGTGACGGTGCTGGTGGTGGTGCTGACCGCGACGATCTTCTCGCTGCTGGGCTTCATCAACGCGGTGTTTGCGCGCAACTTCGATGACATCTCGATCATCCCGACTTTCGTGCTGACCCCGCTGACCTACCTCGGTGGCGTGTTCTACTCGATCACCTTGCTACCGCCGTTCTGGCAGACCGTGTCGCTGGCCAACCCGGTGCTGCACATGGTCAACGCCTTCCGTTACGGCATCCTCGGTGTGTCGGATATCCGTATCGGTATCGCGATCACCTTCATGCTGGTGGCGACTGTGGTGTTGTATATCGGTTGTTCGCGTTTGCTGGTAAGCGGGCGCGGAATGCGCACCTGATCCCTTCGATACTGCAATAAAAAACGGCCTCCCACAGTGGGGGCCGTTTTGCATTCACGCCTGACGTCTTTTCTTGCGCCGCGCCCATTGCCTCGCCACCCACCAGCGCCAGTACATCATCACCAGGCAATAGGCGAGGGCGCCCAGTGCCAGCCCGACCACCACGGAGCCCAGCAGAAACGGTTGCCACAAGGTCGAGAGCTCGCCGCTGATCCATTCCCAGGTCAATTCGTCGGGGAGCGTGCGTGCGGGCACATCCATCAGCCAGGCCCCGGCCTGATACGTGCAGAAGAACACCGCCGGCATGGTGATCGGGTTGGTCAGCCAGACCAGGCTGACGGCAATCGGCATGTTGCCGCGCACGGTGATCGCGAGGACGGCGGCCACCAGCATTTGCGCGGGAATCGGCAGGAACGCGGCGAACAGGCCAACGGCCATGGCGCGGGCTACCGAATGACGGTTTAGGTGCCAAAGGTTCGGGTCATGCAGCAACGTGCCGAGAAAGCGTAAGGATTTGTGTTCCCTGATGCTCGTCGGGTCGGGCATGTAACGTTTGAATAAGCGCCGGGGCATAAGGCTTCTCGGTCGATTAAGGCGGCAAGTATGTCTGGATTCTACGAACCGCCCATTCAGACTTTGTGACAATTGATAACGACGGTCGTGCCCCGCAACCGCTATGCCTGAAGGTGGGACTCTCAAGGACGGGCTTATGCGCACAGGGATGATGGCGCTGGCGGTCGGTCTGCTGGCTCCGGTTTTTTTACCGGCCTTGCCGCCGGTCGGGTTATTGCTGGTGTTGCCGTGGGTGGCGCTGATGCTGCTACCGTTTCGCAGCTATCCACTGGCGTTTTTGCTGTTTGGATTTACATGGGCGGGATTCAGCGCGCAGTTGGCGTTGGATGATCGACTGCCTTCCCGGCTGGATGGCGAAACGCGCTGGGTGGAAGGGCGGGTCGTCGGCTTGCCGCAGAATGCCGAGGGCGTCGTGCGGTTCGAACTGGCCGATGCACGCTCGCGTCGCGAGAAACTGCCATCGCTGATGCGTCTGGCCTGGTACGCCGGGCCCGAGGTCAACAGTGGCGAACGCTGGCGACTGGCGGTCAAGCTCAAGCGCCCCGGCGGGCTGCTCAATCCGGATGCGTTCGATTACGAAGCCTGGCTGCTGGCGCAACGCATCGGCGCTACCGGGACGGTGAAGGATGGCCAGCGTCTGGCGCCGGCGCAGTGGGCCTGGCGCGACAGTATTCGCCAGCGCCTGCTTGCAGTGGATGCACAGGGGCGTAACGGCGCACTGGCTGCGTTGGTACTCGGCGATGGTTCGGGACTCAGTCGTGAGGACTGGCAGATCTTGCAGGACACCGGCACCGTGCACCTGCTGGTGATTTCCGGTCAGCACATCGGGCTGTTGGCGGCGCTGATGTACGCGATGGTCGCCGGACTGGCACGGGTCGGTATTTGGCCATTACGTTGGCCCTGGCTGCCCTGGGCGTGCGGTCTGGCATTCGCGGCGGCGCTGGGTTACGGCCTGCTGGCCGGATTCGACGTGCCGGTGCGGCGGGCCTGCGTGATGGTGGCGCTGGTGTTGTTGTGGCGATTACGTTTCCGTCATCTTGGTGCCTGGTGGCCGTTGCTGCTGGCCTTCAACGGCGTGTTGTTGATGGAGCCGCTGGCCAGTCTGCGTCCGGGGTTGTGGCTTTCATTTGCGGCGGTGGCTGTGTTGATCTTCACCTTCGGCGGCCGTCTGGGGCCGTGGCGCTGGTGGCAGACCTGGACGCGTGCGCAGTGGCTGATCGCGATCGGATTGTGCCCGGTGCTGGTGGCGTTGAGCCTGCCGATCAGCCTCAGCGGGCCACTGGCCAATCTGCTGGCGGTGCCGTGGGTCAGTTTTGCGGTGCTGCCGCCGGCGCTAGTGGGCACATTGCTGCTGCCGATCCCCTATGTCGGGGAAGGGCTGCTGTGGCTGGCCGGTGGACTGATCGATGGATTGTTCCGGGCACTGGCCCTGATCGCCGGGCGCTGGCCAGCGTGGGTGTCGACGACGATGGAGTGGTGGGTCTGGGCGCTGGGAGGTCATGGTGCAGTGCTATTATTACTGCCACGAGGTGTTCCCTTGCGTCCTTTGGGCTGGCCGTTGCTGCTGGTGCTGGCATTTCCACCCCGGGAACGACTGGCCGAAGGCGTGGCCGATGTCTGGCAACTGGATGTCGGCCAAGGGCTGGCGATTCTGATCCGTACCCGGCATCACACCTTGCTGTACGACAGCGGCCCGCGGTTCGGCGATTTTGACCTCGGTGAGCGAGTGGTGCTGCCGGCATTGCGCAAACTGGGGGTGGAAAACCTCGATCTGATGCTACTCAGCCATGCCGATGCCGATCACGCGGGTGGCGCACTCGCGGTGGCGAAAGGATTGCCGGTCAGCCGGGTCATCAGTGGCGATCCGCCGGGCCTGCCCGAAGAACTGAACGCCGAGGCCTGTGAAAGCGGCCGGCAATGGCAGTGGGACGGCGTTGCCTTTCATCTATGGCAGTGGACCGACGCCCATGACAGCAACCAGCGTTCCTGCGTGTTGCAGATCGAAGCCAACGGCGAACGGTTGTTGCTGACCGGCGACATCGACAGCGCTGCCGAACGGGATCTGCTAAACAGCGCGCTGGCAGTTCAAACCCAGTGGCTTCAAGCCCCGCATCACGGCAGCCGCAGTTCCTCATCGATGGCCTTGCTCAAGGTTTTGCAGCCACAGGCCGTGCTGATTTCCCGAGGGCAGGGCAATTCATTCGGCCATCCGCACCCGACGGTCATTGCCCGCTACCGCAAACAGGGAATGCACATCCATGACAGCGCCGAACAGGGCGCCATTCATCTGCAACTGGGGCGGTTTCAGACGGCCCGGTCGATGCGTCAACAACGCCGCTTCTGGCGCGACCCGCCGTTGCCGGGGGCGGAGTACCGTTGAGCACGGTCGTCGGGGCGACGGGTCTTTATCGCGAACCGGTATGGTAAAGTGGCGCACTTTTTCGAGGGGGCTGTCACTGTGTGGGAATTGGTCAAATCCGGCGGCTGGATGATGTTGCCGATCATTCTGAGTTCCATCGCCGCCATGGCGATCGTCGCCGAACGCCTGTGGACGCTGCGCGCCAGTCGCGTCACCCCTGAGCATCTGCTGGGTCAGGTCTGGGTCTGGATCAAGGACAAGCAGCTCAACAAGGAAAAACTCAAGGAATTGCGCGCCAACTCGCCGCTGGGTGAAATCCTCGCCGCGGGCCTGGCCAACTCCAAGCATGGTCGCGAGATCATGAAAGAGTGCATTGAAGAAGCGGCCGCACGGGTCATCCACGAGCTGGAACGCTACGTCAACGCGTTGGGCACCATCGCTGCCATGTCGCCGCTGCTCGGTCTGCTGGGTACGGTGCTGGGCATGATCGACATTTTCAGCGCCTTCACCGGTTCCGGCATGACCACCAACGCTTCGGTGCTGGCCGGCGGTATTTCCAAGGCACTGATCACCACTGCTGCGGGCCTGATGGTCGGTATTCCGGCGGTGTTCTTCCACCGTTTCCTGCAACGCCGCATTGATGAGCTGGTGGTAGGTATGGAGCAAGAAGCGATCAAACTGGTGGAAGTGGTGCAGGGCGACCGTGACGTCGATCTGGCCGGGGGCAAAGCGTGAAATTCCGTCGCAAGCCTCGGGAAACGATCGACATCAACCTCGCGTCGCTGATCGACGTGGTGTTCATTCTGCTGCTGTTTTTCGTCGTGACCACCACCTTCACCCGCGAAACCCAGTTACGTGTCGACCTGCCGGAAGCGGTCAGCGGCTCGCCGGCCGAGGATCAGCAGGTCAAGCAACTGGACGTGGCCATCAGTGCTGAAGGCGTGTTCTCGGTGAACAACAAGATTCTGCCGAAGAACGACCTGGCGACCCTGATGGAAGCCATGCAGAAAGAAGCCAACGGCGACACCAACATGCCGTTGTCGATCAGTGCTGACGGCAAGACTCAGCACCAATCCGTGATCACCGCCATGGACGCGGCCGGCAAGCTCGGTTTCAGCCATCTGCGCATGACCACGGTCGAGGCGGCGCCCAAATCCTGATGGCCATGTCCGATCGTCTGCTCGCCGCGTGGTATCAGGGGCACCCGGCCCTGACGCTTTTGCGGCCGCTGGAGTGGCTGTACCGCCGCGTCGTGGCCGGCAAGCGCCAACGTTTCCTCGATGGCGAGGGCGAGATCTATCAGTCGCCTGTGCCGTTGATCGTGGTCGGCAATATTACCGTCGGTGGTACTGGAAAAACGCCGATGATCCTCTGGCTGATCGAACACTGTCGGCGTCGCGGACTGCGGGTCGGTGTGGTCAGTCGTGGTTATGGCGCCAAGCCACCGCAACTGCCGTGGCGGGTCGAAGCCTATCAAGGCGCCGGCATTGCCGGTGACGAACCACTGCTGATCGTGCAACGCACCGACGTCCCGCTGATGATCGACCCCAACCGCAGCGCTGCCGTCAAAGCCTTGCTGGAAAGCGAGCCGCTGGACCTGATCCTGTCCGATGACGGCATGCAGCATTACCGCCTCGCGCGGGATCTGGAACTGGTGCTGATCGACGCCGCTCGTGGTCTTGGCAATCAGCGTTGCCTGCCCGCCGGCCCCCTGCGTGAACCGGCCGAGCGCCTGCAAAGCGTTGACGGTGTGCTGTTCAACGGCGCCCTTGAGGATCGCGAGGGCGGATTCGCTTTCCGCCTCAAGCCGTCGGCGCTGGTCAATCTGCGCAGCGGCGAACGCCGGTCGCTCGATCATTTCCCGCCCGGTCAGTCCGTGCACGCGGTCGCCGGGATCGGCAACCCGCAACGTTTCTTCAATACCCTCGAAGCGCTAGACTGGCGGCCTGTGCCCCACGCGTTTGCCGACCACGCCGAATACAGCGTGCAGGCCTTGAGTTTCAAGCCGTCATTGCCAGTGGTGATGACTGAAAAGGACGCGGTGAAGTGCCGTGCCTTCGCCGCCGCCGACTGGTGGTACCTGGCGGTCGATGCGGTGCCGTCGCCGGCCTTCGTGGCCTGGTTCGACACACAGTTGATGCGCCTGTTGCCGGATCGTCTTTTGCCTTAATCCGTTTTTATCCAGGGAATGTTCATGGACACCAAATTGCTCGACATCCTCGCCTGCCCGATCTGCAAAGGCCCGCTCAAGCTCAGCGCCGACAAGACCGAACTGATCAGCAAGGGCGCCGGCCTGGCGTACCCGATCCGCGACGGCATCCCGGTGATGCTGGAAAGCGAAGCCCGCACCCTGACCACCGACGAGCGTCTGGATAAATGACCACCGCCTTCACCGTTGTCATCCCGTCGCGTTTCGCCTCGACCCGTCTTCCGGGCAAGCCGCTGCTGGACATCGCCGGCAAGCCGATGATCCAGCACGTCTGGGAACAGGCCAGCAAAAGCAGCGCCAGCCGTGTGGTCGTGGCGACCGACGATGCGCGCATTGTCGAGGCCTGCAAGGCTTTCGGCGCCGAAGTGGTGCTGACCCGTGAAGATCACAACTCCGGCACCGATCGTCTGGCTGAAGTGGCTGCGAAGCTGGGTCTGGAACCGGATGCCATCGTGGTCAACGTGCAGGGTGACGAACCATTGATCCCGCCGAGCGTGATCGATCAGGTCGCCGCCAACCTCGCGACCCACACCGAAGCGCGCATGGCCACCCTGGCCGAGCCGATCGAAGACGTCGAAACCCTGTTCAATCCGAACGTGGTCAAGGTCGTCAGCGACCTCAACGGTCTGGCGCTGACCTTCAGTCGCGCGACCCTGCCATGGGCCCGCGACGCGTTCGCCAAGAACCGCGACGTGCTGCCGGAAGGCGTGCCGTATCGTCGCCACATCGGCATTTATGCCTACCGCGCAGGCTTTCTTCAAGACTTCGTGAGCTGGGGGCCGTGCTGGCTGGAAAACACCGAATCCCTCGAGCAACTGCGTGCCCTGTGGCACGGCGTGCGGATTCACGTGGCTGACGCGTTGATCGCGCCGCCGACCGGTGTCGACACCGCCGAAGACCTCGAGCGCGTCCGTCGCCTGCTGGAGGCCTGATGCGCGTTCTGTTCGTGTGCCTGGGCAACATCTGCCGTTCGCCCACCGCCGAAGGCGTGTTGCGCCACAAGTTGCGCGAAGCGGGGCTGGCGGATCAGGTCGAAGTGGCCTCCGCCGGCACTGGCGACTGGCACGTCGGCAACCCGCCGGACAAGCGCAGCCAGGCTGCGGCCAAACTGCGCGGTTATGACCTGTCGGCGCAACGCGCCCAGCAGGTCAGCCGCGCCGATTTCGCCAGCTACGACCTGATCCTCGCCATGGACAACAGCAACCTGCGCAACCTCAAGGCCTTGCAACCGTCCACCGGCAGGGCCGAACTGGACTTGTTCCTGCGTCGTTATGAAGGCGTGGTCGACGAGGTGCCGGATCCGTATTACGACGGCGACCAAGGCTTCGAGCAGGTGCTGGATCTGATCGAGCGTGCCTGCGATCAGCTGTTGATCGAAGTGAAGGGGCGGTTATGAGTTTGCAGGTGCAACCGCAGGTTTCCCTGAAACCCTTCAATACCTTCGGCGTTGATGTTCGCGCGCAGTTGTTTGCCGAAGCCCACAGTGACGCCGACGTGCGCGAAGCTCTGGCTTACGCGACTTCCCACGATGTGCCGTTGCTGGTGATCGGTGGCGGCAGCAATCTGTTGCTCACGGCGGACATCCCGGCGCTGGTGCTGCGCATGGCCACTCGTGGCATTCGCGTCCTCAGCGACGACGGTAATCGTGTGGTGATTGAAGCCGAAGCCGGTGAGCCATGGCATCCGTTCGTGCAGCACACGTTGGCGCAGGGTTTTTCCGGTTTGGAGAATCTCAGTCTGATCCCCGGCACTGTCGGCGCCGCGCCGATGCAGAACATCGGTGCCTACGGGGTCGAGATCAAGGATGTGTTCGCCGGCCTGACGGCGCTGGATCGTCAGAGCGGTGAGTTGCGCGACTTCAGTCTGGAGGAGTGCGACTTCGCTTACCGCGACAGCGTGTTCAAGCAACAACCGGGTCGTTGGCTGATCCTGCGGGTGCGCTTCGCACTGGACCGTGTCGCGCATCTGCACCTTGAATACGGCCCGGTGCGTCAGCGCCTGACCGAGCAGGGCATCGAGCAGCCGACGCCGACGGATGTCAGTCGAGCGATTTGCAGCATCCGCAGCGAAAAGTTGCCTGACCCGGCGGTGCTCGGCAACGCCGGCAGCTTCTTCAAGAACCCGCTGGTGTCGGCGGCCGTGGTCGCCCAGATCAAGGCGCAACATCCGGATCTGGTGGCCTACGCGCAACCGGACGGGCAGATGAAACTGGCGGCCGGCTGGTTGATCGAGCGCGCCGGTTGGAAAGGTTTCCGTGAGGCCGATGCCGGCGTGCATAAATTGCAGGCGCTGGTGCTGGTCAACTACGGCGCGGCGACCGGGCTGCAATTGCTCGATCTGGCCCAGCGCATCCAGAAAGACATTTCAGAACGTTTCAATGTCGAGCTGGAAATGGAGCCCAATCGCTATTGAGGCTACGCTTTCAAGGCTGAACCCAAAGCCCTGCACTATTTAAAAAGTGCAGGGCTTTTTTGTTAATCGCGGGTTAACGTAGCCAGCTAACGATACCAGTCATTTGCTCCACCAAAGGCCCGGTGCAGACGTTCCCGTCGGCACAAGAGAGCCTGATTAGCCTGAGCCGATCTGCGCGAACCACCACCGTCCCTGCGGTGGCAGATGGCTCGACCCCATAACCTCCATGAATATGCGGGCGTGCCCATGATTACCCTGAAACTCAATGGTCAAGACCATCCACTCGATGTCACCGAAGACATGCCGCTGTTGTGGGCGATCCGTGACGTTGCCGGTTACAACGGCACCAAGTTCGGCTGCGGCATGGGCTTGTGTGGTGCGTGCACCATTCATATCGACGGCGCTCCGGCGCGCAGTTGCATCACCCCGATCGGTTCGGTGGTCGGACAGAACGTGACCACCATCGACAACCTGCACGCCGATCCGGTCGGTCAGATCGTCCAGCAAGCCTGGCTCGATACCGCTGTGGCCCAATGCGGTTACTGCCAGGGCGGGCAGATCATGTCCGCCACTGCGTTGCTCAAGACCAACCCGAACCCGAGCGACGAGCAGATCGAAGAGGCGATGGTCGGCAACATCTGCCGCTGCGGCACCTACAACCGGATCAAGACCGCGATCCGTCAGGCCTCCACTCACCTGAAGGAGGCCAAGGCATGAGCCGTCTACCGAACGATTTCGCCCTGAGCAACCTGAGTCGCCGGGGCTTTCTCAAGGGCGTCGGCGCCACCGGCGCGTTGGTGCTGGCGGCGAGCTGGGGCTGGCAGGATGCGCTGGCCGAAGACAAACCGAAACAGTTCGGCGCCGACGGCATGCCCAACGGCTGGATCGACGATCCGAAGGTTTACGTCAGCATTGCCGCCGACGGCACGGTGACTGTGGTCTGCAACCGTTCGGAAATGGGCCAGGGCGTGCGCACCAGCCTGACCATGGTGGTCGCCGATGAGCTGGAAGCCGACTGGGCGCACGTCAAGGTTCAGCAGGCGCCGGGTGATGAAGTGCGCTTCGGCAACCAGGACACAGATGGCTCGCGCAGCATGCGTCACTGGTACGAACCGATGCGCCGTTGCGGTGCTGCCGCGCGGACCATGCTGGAGCAGGCCGCCGCTGCGCAGTGGAAGGTGCCGGTCGGTGAATGCCGCGCGCAACTGCATAAAGTCATTCACACGTCGTCCGGGCGCGAGCTGGGTTACGGTGAGTTGGCCGCTGCGGCCAGTGCGCTGACAGTGCCGGCCCGTGACAGCCTGCGGCTCAAGCAACCGTCGAAATTCCGCTACATCGGCAAGGAAGGCACCAAAGCCATCGACGGTGCCGACATCGTCAATGGCCGCGCGGTGTACGGTGCCGATGTGCATTTCGACGGTATGCTGTTCGCGGTCATTGCGCGTCCGGCGGTTTACGGCGGCAAGGTCAAATCGGTGGACGACAGCGCCGCGCTGAAAGTGCCGGGCGTGCTCAAAGTCATCCAGATCGAACCTCGACCATTACCTTCGGAATTCCAGCCACTGGGCGGCGTGGCCGTGGTGGCCAGCAACACCTGGGCGGCATTGAAGGGCCGTGAAGCGCTGAAAATCGAGTGGGACGATGGCCCGAACGCCACTTATGACTCGGTCGCCTATCGCAAGGAGATCGATGCCGCCTCGCTGAAGCCGGGCAAAGTCGTGCGCAACACCGGCGACATCGAGAAAGCCATCGGCATTGCCGCCAGCACGCTCGAGGCCTCTTATTACTTGCCGCATCTGGCTCAGGCACCGATGGAGCCTATGGTCGCCATCGCCCGTTACAAGGATGGCACCTGCGAAGCCTGGGCGCCGAGCCAGGCGCCACAGGTCACCCGCGAGCGGATCGCCGAACGCCTGGGGTTGCCGTTCGATAACGTCACTTTCAACGTCACGCTGTTGGGCGGTGGTTTCGGCCGCAAGTCCAAACCGGACTTCGTCGTTGAAGCTGCCGTTCTTGCCAAGGAATTTCCTGGCAAAGCCGTGCGCGTGCAGTGGACCCGGGAAGACGACATCCACAATTCGTATTTCCACACCGTGTCCGCCGAATACCTCAAGGCCGGCGTCGGTAAGGACGGCTTGCCTTCTGCCTGGCTGCACCGCACGGTGGCGCCGAGCATCACCGCGCTGTTTGCGCCGGGCATGAATCACGAAGCTGCGTTCGAACTGGGCATGGGCTTTACCAACATGGCCTATGCGATTCCCAACGTGCGTCTGGAAAACCCTGAAGCCACGGTGCATACGCGAGTCGGCTGGTATCGCTCGGTGTCGAACATTCCCCATGGCTTCGCAATCCAGAGCTTTGTCGACGAACTGGCGCACAAAGCCAAGGAAGACCCGCTCAAGTACCAGATCAAGCTGCTCGGCCCGGATCGGCAGATCGACCCGCGCACGCTCAGTGAAGAGTGGAACTACGGCGAATCCCCAGAGCGTTATCCGATCGACACCGGCCGTATGCGCACCGTACTCGAAACCGCGGCCAAGGCGGCGGGTTGGGGCCGTCAACTGCCCAAGGGTCGTGGCCTGGGGCTGGCCGTGCATTACAGCTTCGTCACCTACGTGGCGGCGGTGATCGAAGTCGAGGTCAAGGACGACGGCACGCTGATCGTGCACAAGGCCGATATCGCCGTGGATTGCGGCCCGCAGATCAACCCCGAGCGCATTCGTTCGCAGTTCGAAGGCGCCTGTGTGATGGGACTGGGCAACGCCGTGTGGGGTGAAATCAGCTTCAAGGACGGCAAGGTGCAGCAGGACAACTTCCATATGTATGAAGTGGCGCGCATGTCGCTGGCGCCGAAGGAGGTCGCGGTGCATCTGGTGACGCCGCCGGGCGAGGTGCCGCTGGGCGGTGTCGGTGAGCCGGGCGTGCCGCCGATTGCGCCGGCGCTGTGCAACGCGATCTTCGCCGCGACCGGTCAGCGCATCCGTAACCTGCCGGTGCGTTACCAGTTGCAGGGCTGGCAAAAGGCGCAAGCGTGATGGACAGCGCCGATCTCAATGTCCTGCGCAGCGTGCTCGAATGGCGCCGCGCGGGGCAGCGGGTAGTGTTGTTTTCGGTGGTGCAGACCTGGGGCACCGCACCCCGGGCGCCCGGCGCGATGCTGGCGCTGCGTGAAGATGGCGTGGTGATCGGCTCGGTGTCCGGCGGTTGCGTCGAGGACGATCTGATCGCCCGGTTGCACGATGGGCGGATTCCCGCCAACGGGCCGCCGGTGCAGTTGATCACCTACGGCGTGACGCAGGAAGAAGCCGCGCGCTTCGGCCTGCCTTGCGGCGGCACCCTGCGCCTGACCGAGGAGCGGGTCGGCGATCCGGCGTGGGTCGCCGAGTTGCTGGCCCGCTGCGAGGCTCACGAAATCATCGCTCGCGAGCTGAATATCGGTACCGGCGAAGTGGTGTTGCGACCGGCCGGCAAGACCGACGTCTTGAGCTTCGACGGCCAGACCCTGCGTGCCATTTACGGTCCGCGCTGGCGACTGCTGTTGATCGGCGCCGGGCAGTTGTCGCGGTACGTGGCCGAGATGGCGCGGCTGCTGGATTTCGAAGTGCTGATCTGTGATCCGCGCACCGAATTCGTCTATGGCTGGGAAGAGCAGCATGGGCGGTTTGTGCCCGGCATGCCGGACGAGGCGGTGCTGAATATCCAGACCGATGAGCGCACGGCGATTGTCGCGCTAACTCACGATCCACGGCTGGACGACATGGCGCTGCTCACGGCGCTCGACTCCAAAGCGTTCTATGTCGGTGCGCTCGGCTCTCGGGTCAACAGCATCAAGCGTCGGGAAAATCTCGCTGAGCTAGGCTTGTCAGAAGCGGCCATCGCCCGTTTGCACGGGCCGATCGGTTTGCATATTGGCAGCCATTCCCCGGCGGAAATCGCCTTGTCGCTGTTGGCGGAAATCGTCGCGATCAAGAATGGTGTCGAGCTCAAGCAGAAGAAAACAGTGGAGAGTGTATGAGCCGATCCATCGGAGTGATTGTGCTGGCGGCGGGCGAGGGCAGCCGCTTTCGCGAAGTGGCGGGCACCGACAAGGACAAGCTGCTGGCCGATTGCACCGGGCGCGACGGTGCGGTGCGTTCGGTGATCGAGCAGGTGCTGGTGAATCTGCCGGCGAGTCTCGACCAGCGAGTGCTGGTGACGACCGAGGCGCGACCGCAGGCGATGCGCATGGCGCAGGCTTATGGTTGTGACATTGTCTCGATCGAATCCACGGGAATGGGCGACAGCATCGCGGCGGGTGTGGCGGCTTGCCCGGATGCCGATGGCTGGCTGATTGTGCTGGGGGATATGCCGTTCATCCTGCCGTCGAGTATTGAGCGGATCGTGGCGGCGATTGCCGAGGATGCGGTCAGTGTGCCGGTGTTCAGTGGTGAATACGGGCATCCGGTTGGATTTGGTCGTTCGTTTGGACCGGGGTTGATGGCATTGTCCGGTGATCGTGGGGCCAGGCCTTTGTTCAAGCAGGGGCGGGTGGCGGAAGTGGCGGTAGATGATTCCGGCGTTCTGTGGGATATCGATGTGCCGGATGCGCTGGTTTTCCCTCAAGTTTGAAGTACGCGCAGATTCCTGTGGGAGCGGGCTTGCCCGCGATGGCGGAGTGTCAGGTAGTGGAACAGGTATAGACAGACCGCTATCGCGAGCAGGCTCGCTCCCACAATTGAGTTGTGTGAATTTTGAGGCATAAAAAAGCCCCGCCTGGATTACCAGGCGGGGCTTTTTATTGGCTTTTGGAATCAGACGAGGGGTTTAGGCTCGTGTTCTTTTTCCTGGGCCTCTTCGTGTTGCTCGACCGCTTCCTGAACGGAGCGTGGTGCTTCGGCAATCACGGCTTCAACAGCAACTTCTTCAGCGACCGGGGCAGGAGCTGCCTCGACCACTTCGGCAACCACTGGCTCGGCAGCGACTGGGGCAGCAGCGGCAGCCAGTTCGGCTTCCTTCTGCAGACGCTCTTCTTCGCGCTTGCGACGACGCACTTCACGCGGGTCGTTCGGTGCGCGGCCACTTGGGGTCAGGGCGCTGACCGGAGCAGCGTCAACCACTGGCGCTGGTGCTTCGGCTACTACAGGCGCTTCAACCACAGGGGCTTCAACGACCGGTGCCGATTCAGCAACAACTACTGGCTCGGCAGCCTTGGCTTCTTCAACGACAGGCGCTTCAACCACTGGCGCTGGTGTTTCAGCGACAGCCGGCTCGGCGACCCAGTTGAATGCGGTCTGTTCTTCGCGAACTTCACGCACGGTTTCGGTCACGGTTTCAGCGACGGTTTCGACAACCGACTCTTCAACTACGGCTGGTGCTTCGAAGGTCACCGCTGGTTCGGCAGCCGCTTCAACCTGAGGCTGAGCTTCGCGAACCGGAGCCACTTCGACTTCCGGAGCGGCAGCTACTTCTACCGGAGTGGTTGCTTCAACAACCGGCGCTTCAACCGGAGCAGTTTCCAGAGTGGCAGCAGTGGCGCGTTCAGCTTGCTCGTGGGCCTGAGCTTCGGCTGGAGCGCTGATCACGGTGCTGGCAACAGCAGCGGTCACAGCCAGGCCAGCGGCCAGATCGGCAGTGCTTGGCGCTTGAGCGTTTTCGCCGGACTCGGATTCTTCCGAACCTTCGATCACGTTGCCGTTGGCATCACGCTGACGCTCGCGACGGTTGCTGCGACGACGCTGACCACGGGAGCGGCGGCGTGGACGATCGCCTTCGGCGTTCTCCGAACCGTCTTCCGGCAGTTGCTCTTCGTTGGTGGTGATTTCTTCTTCAGCGACGGCAGCAGCGGCCTGTTCGGCACGCGGTTGACGCTCTTCACGCGGAGGACGTGGCGCACGTTCTTCACGCGGCTGACGGGCCGGACGCTCTTCAGCGGTGGCGGCGGCAGCAACGGCTGGAGCGGCATCCAGAGGTTCGCGCAGTTCACGTACGCGTTCTTCACGCTCGCCACGTGGCTTGCGATCTTCACGCGGAGCACGTGGTGCACGTTCTTCACGAGGAGCGCGTGGTGCGCGTTCTTCGCGGGCTACCGGTGCTTCGTCACGGGATTCGCGTGGCTCGCGGACTTCACGTGGTTCGCGCGGTTGACGCTCTTCACGCGGCTCACGCGGGGCGCGCTCTTCACGCGGTGCACGTTCTTCGCGCGGCTTGCGTTCTTCATCGCGGCGACCGTTACGGTTGCGGCTCTGCTGACGACCGTTGCGACGCTCTTCGTTGCGGGCCGGACGCTCGGTGGCTGGTTTTTCAACCACAACCGGAGCTACAGGCTCTTCCTTGGTGGCGAACAGGCTGACCAGCGACTTCACCAGGCCTTTGAACAGGCTTGGCTCTGGCGCGGCAACCGGAGCAGGTGCCGGGGCCGGCGCGGCGATTTCGGTCGGAACCGGAGCGTTGGCGCGGGCCGGAGCAGTCTTGACGGCGGCTTCCTGGCGAACCAGGGTGCGGGTCGCGGCGGCTGGCTGAACGTCTTCGACGTCGGCGGCAGCGGCAGCGATTTCGTAGCTGGACTGGTTGGTCGCGGCTTCCGGGCTGTCGTCACGCAGACGCTGAACTTCGAAATGCGGGGTTTCGAGGTGATCGTTCGGCAGGATGACGATGCGGGCGCGGGTGCGCAGTTCGATCTTGGTGATCGAGTTGCGTTTTTCGTTGAGCAGGAACGCGGCCACCGGGATCGGCACTTGAGCGCGAACTTCGGCGGTGCGGTCTTTCAGGGCTTCTTCTTCGATCAGGCGCAGGATCGCCAGGGACAGCGATTCGACGTCACGAATGATGCCGGTGCCGCTGCAGCGCGGGCAGACAATGCCGCTGCTTTCGCCGAGCGAAGGACGCAGACGCTGACGGGACATTTCCAGCAGGCCGAAGCGCGAGATGCGACCGATCTGCACGCGGGCGCGGTCGGCTTCCAGGCATTCGCGGACTTTCTCTTCCACGGCGCGCTGGTTCTTGGCAGGGGTCATGTCGATGAAGTCGATGACGATCAGGCCGCCGATGTCGCGCAGGCGCAACTGACGGGCGATTTCTTCGGCCGCTTCAAGGTTGGTCTGCAGGGCGGTTTCTTCGATGTCGCTGCCTTTGGTGGCACGCGCCGAGTTGATGTCGATGGACACCAGGGCTTCGGTCGGATCGATGACGATGGAGCCGCCGGAAGGCAGTTCGACGACGCGCTGGAAAGCGGTCTCGATCTGGCTTTCGATCTGGAAACGGTTGAACAGCGGAACGCTGTCTTCGTACAGCTTGATCTTGCTGGCGTACTGCGGCATCACCTGACGGATGAAGGTCAGGGCTTCGTCCTGGGCTTCAACGCTGTCGATCAGCACTTCGCCGATGTCCTGGCGCAGGTAATCGCGGATGGCGCGGATGATCACGTTGCTTTCCTGGTAGATCAGGAACGGCGCGGAGCGATCCAGCGAGGCTTCTTTGATGGCGGTCCAGAGTTGCAGCAGGTAATCGAGGTCCCACTGCATTTCTTCGCTGCTGCGGCCAAGGCCTGCAGTGCGCACGATCAGGCCCATGTCGGCCGGAGCGACCAGACCGTTCAGCGCTTCACGCAGTTCGTTGCGCTCTTCGCCTTCGATGCGACGGGAGATGCCGCCGGCACGCGGGTTGTTCGGCATCAGAACGAGGTAGCGACCGGCCAGGCTGATGAAGGTGGTCAGGGCTGCGCCCTTGTTGCCACGTTCTTCTTTTTCGACCTGAACGATGACTTCCTGGCCTTCGCTCAGGACGTCCTTGATGTTGACGCGGCCTTCAGGGGCTTTCTTGAAGTATTCGCGGGAGATTTCTTTGAGGGGCAGGAAGCCGTGGCGCTCGGAGCCGAAATCGACAAAGGCAGCCTCAAGGCTCGGTTCGATGCGAGTGATGCGGCCTTTATAGATGTTGGCCTTTTTCTGCTCGCGTGCACCGGATTCGATGTCCAGGTCGTAGAGGCGTTGGCCATCTACCAGTGCAACACGCAACTCTTCGGGTTGAGTTGCGTTAATCAGCATTCTTTTCATGTAGTACCGTCGGTTTCCGGGCTGCCGGAAACGGCGTTCGGCACACACGACTTCTCACGGTCGGTGTCAGGTGCGTCGGGAGTGGTTGGCCATTCCCGTGTCCAGCGATGTCCGGCCAATTGGGCCGTTATCGCGACGTACGCGTCCTGCTTGCTGTGGCTACTTAAGCACTCAGTCAGGAGGAGGAATCAACCGCGGCTGTGGACGAGATGAAGCGTCTTGATAAAGCCTGTTGCTACACAGTCCAGCGGTTGTGCATCTCCACCCTACACGTATCCCTGATAATTCGGGTGCTGCCGCGCGCAGAATCCGCAGCGGGTTGGCATTTACCGTGAGCTCCGAAAGGGGAAGTCACGCATCATGGCTAATTCAGGCGGTGTTTCCGGCGCTTTCGCTCGGGGTCATCTGCGGCTGACTGCACTTTGTGAACTGGCCGTGAATATGGCTCGCGTGGCGAGTGAAAACTCTGCTTTGCGGCGTGATTCAGGCCTCATGTCACCTGCGCTTGTTACAGCTGCAAACTCCACCGTTACGTAGCAAAAGCCCCGTAGGACGGCCTCGCGTCCTGGTGAATTGCGTTGGTCAGGGCCGGTTTTTGACCGTGGTTCCGCTGTCCAGGCCGCTTTTGGCGGCGTTCGCGACTATAGCAGCAATGATTAAGTGCTTCAATTCCATAAAAAATTGTTATTATCCGCGCCATGACGACTACTGCCCCTACGACTCCAGGCGTTCAACTGCTTGAGGTCTCGCCGGAATATGCCGGCCAACGAATCGACAATTTTCTCCTCGCCCGGCTCAAAGGCGTGCCCAAGACCTTGATTTATCGCATTTTGCGCAAAGGCGAAGTGCGGGTGAACAAAGGTCGGATCAAGCCCGAATACAAGCTGCAGGCCGGCGATATCGTGCGCGTGCCGCCGGTTCGCGTGCCTGAGCGTGACGAACCGGTGCCTTTGGCCCAAGGCCTGTTGCAGCGCCTGGAGGCCTCGATTGTCTACGAAGACAAGGCCCTGATCGTGATCAACAAGCCCGCCGGCATTGCGGTTCATGGTGGCAGCGGCCTGAATTACGGCGTTATCGAAGCCTTTCGTCAGTTGCGCCCCGATGCCAAGGAGCTCGAGCTGGTTCACCGTCTCGATCGCGATACCTCCGGCCTGCTGATGATCGCCAAGAAGCGCAGCATGTTGCGTCACTTGCATGCCGCGTTGCGCGGTGATGGTGTCGATAAGCGCTACATGGCGCTGGTTCGCGGCAACTGGGCGACCTCGATCAAGCAAGTCCGTGCAGCGCTCGGCAAGAGCAATCTGCGCTCCGGTGAACGCATGGTCGAGGTCGACGAGGAAGAGGGCAAGGAGTCTGTGACCGTGTTCAAGGTCCTGCGTCGCTTTGGCGATTTTGCCACTCTGATCGAAGCCAGGCCGATCACCGGTCGCACGCACCAGATCCGCGTCCACACGTTGCATGCCGGGCACTGCATTGCGGGTGACACCAAATACGGCGATGACAGTTTCAGTAAGGAAATCCGTGATCTGGGCGGCAAGCGCCTGTTCCTGCACGCCTACATGCTGACCGTGCCGCTGCCCGATGGCGGTGAACTCAAGTTGCAGGCACCGGTCGATGAAATGTGGGCCAAGACTGTGGAGCGATTGAGTGCGCCCATCTGATTACAAACTGCTGATTTTCGATTGGGACGGCACGCTCGCCGATTCCATTCATCGGATTGTCGAGGCGATGCACTCGGCGTCCGGGCGCTCCGGTTTCGAGTTGCGTGATGATTTTGCCGTCAAAGGCATCATCGGTCTGGGCTTGCCCGAGGCGATCCGCACCTTGTATCCGGAAATCAGCGATGCCGAAATGACCTTGTTTCGCGAGTATTACGCCGATCACTACATCGCTGCGGAAGCCGTGCCTTCGCCGTTGTTCGAAGGCGTAGTCGAGTCGATGGCGTCCTTTCGCGAGCAGGGCTATCACCTGGCTGTCGCGACCGGCAAGAACCGTCGCGGGCTGGATCGGGTGCTCAAGGCTAATGGCTGGGAAGATTATTTCGATATCACCCGCGCTGCCGATGAAACTGCAAGCAAGCCGCACCCTCTGATGCTGGAACAGATCCTCGCGCATTGTGGTGTGCGTGCCGAACAAGCGCTGATGGTCGGCGATTCGTCCTTCGATCTGCTGATGGCGCGTAACGCGGGGATGGATTCGGTGGCGGTCAGTTATGGTGCGCAATCGATCGAATCGCTCCAGCAGTTCGAGCCGCGACTGTCGATCGACCATTTTTCCGAATTGCACGCCTGGCTGGGGAAGCAGGCTTAATACGTTTTTGCTGGGGTGGATGGCATGACCGACGAATGGAAAGCACCGGCCAAGGCAACTGCCGACGACGGTGATGCGAAAAGCTGGAAGCTGCTGGAAAAAACCCTGCTGGCCGGCGTACAGGAACAGCGTCGGTCGCGACGCTGGGGTATCTTCTTCAAGCTGCTGACCTTTGTTTATCTGTTTGTTGCGCTGATCCTGTTCACGCCGTTGATGGACATGGAAAAAAGCGCCACGCGCGGCCCGAACTACACCGCGCTGATCGACGTCACCGGCATGATTGCCGACAAAGAGCCTGCCAGCGCTGACAATATCGTCGGCAGCCTGCGCGCGGCGTTCGAGGACAAGAAAGTCAAAGGCGTAATCCTGCGCATCAACAGCCCGGGCGGCAGTCCGGTGCAGTCGGGTTATGTGTATGACGAGATCAAGCGTCTGCGCGGCCTGCACCCCGACACCAAGCTGTACGCGGTGATTTCCGATCTGGGCGCTTCCGGTGCCTATTACATCGCCAGCGCGGCGGATCAGATCTATGCCGATAAGGCGAGTCTGGTGGGCTCTATTGGTGTGACAGCGGCCGGTTACGGGTTTGTCGGCACCATGGAGAAGCTTGGTGTCGAGCGTCGCACTTACACCTCCGGCGAGCACAAGTCGTTCCTCGATCCGTTCCAGCCGCAGAAGCCGGAAGAAACCGCGTTCTGGCAAAGTGTGCTGGATACCACGCACAAGCAGTTCATCAACAGCGTCAAGCAGGGGCGTGGCGATCGCCTGAAAGACAAGGAGCATCCGGAGCTGTTCTCCGGGCTGGTCTGGTCTGGCGAGCAGGCTTTGCCGCTGGGGTTGATCGACGGTCTGGGCAATGCCAGTTCGGTGGCGCGTGATGTGATTGGCGAAAAGGAACTGGTGGACTTCACTGTTCAGGAATCGCCGTTCGACCGCTTCTCGAAGAAGCTAGGCGCCAGCGTTGCCGAGAAATTGGCAATGTGGATGGGTTTCAACGGCCCGTCGTTGCGCTGATCGATTGCTGCAAGAAAAACCGGCCTGAGGGCCGGTTTTTTGTGGGTCAGGGAATCTGTACGCCTTCGACCAGCAGCATGTCGATCAGGCGAATCAGCGGCAGGCCGATCAGGCTGGTGGCGTCCGGGCCTTCGGTGGATTGAAACAGGCTCACGCCCAGTCCTTCGGCCTTGAAGCTGCCGGCGCAGTCGTAGGGCTGCTCGGCGTGCAGGTAACGCTCGACGCGGGCCTGCTCCAGTACGCGCATGTGCACGGTAAAAGGCACGCAGTCGACCTGACAGTGGTCTGTCTGGCTGTTGAGCAGGGCCAGGCCGGTGAGGAAGGTCACGCTGGCGCCGCTGGCAGCCATCAGTTGTTCGCGGGCGTTTTCAAAAGTGTGTGGTTTGCCGATGATGCGCTCGCCGAGTACCGCAACCTGGTCGGAGCCGATGATCAGATGAGCGGGGTGGCTGTCGGCCAGGGCGCGGGCTTTCTGTTCGGCGAGGCGTTTGACCAGCTCGATTGCCGACTCGTCCGGGCGATGGCTTTCATCGATATCCGGCGAGCTGCAGACGAACGGCAGGCGCAGGCGGCTGAGCAATTCCCGACGATAGGTCGAGCTTGAAGCGAGTAATAAAGGCAGCATTCGCATCTCCAGAGGCAGGCGACAGATTCTAGCGGAGCCGCGCAAGTGACGGACAGGGCACAATTTCCTTTGACATGGGTGGGTGCATCCCTATAATGCTGCGCCTATGTTGAATGACCCGATTCCACCTCACGTTGACCCGCGCAAATTGGCTGACCGTGGCACCACCCTTCAAGGTGAACTGCTGCTGGCCGATTTGAAGAGACTCTGCGACCCGCTTTCCGACGATGTCGGTACGGTGCAGGCAAAATTCGTTTTTGAACGAGATGAACGTAAATCTGTGGTGATCCACAGCTTTATCGACACCGAAGTCAAAATGGTTTGCCAGCGTTGTCTTGAGCTGGTCACCCTGCCGATCCACAGCGAATGCAGTTACGCTGTAGTGAAGGAGGGTGCGAATACCCAGTCGTTACCGAAAGGTTATGACGTGCTGGAACTGGGCGAAGATCCATTGGATCTGCAGTCACTGATCGAGGAGGAGCTTCTGCTCGCCTTGCCCATTGTGCCTGCTCATCATCCGGAAGAATGCCAGCAGCCGGCGGGAGCAGATGAGCCCGAACCGAGCGAGGACGAGGTAACGCGGTCCAACCCGTTCAGTGTATTGGCGCAGTTAAAGCGTGACCCAAACGTTTAGGAGTTAATCAATTATGGCTGTTCAGCAGAACAAAAAATCCCGCTCTGCCCGTGACATGCGCCGTTCGCACGACGCTCTCGAGGCTAGCACCCTGTCTGTAGAAAAAACCACTGGTGAAGTTCACCTGCGTCACCACGTATCGCCAGAAGGCGTATACCGTGGCCGTAAAGTGATCGACAAGGGCGCTGACGAGTAATCACTTGTCCGCTCAAGTCATCGCGATTGACGCAATGGGCGGGGACTTCGGTCCCCGCAGCATTGTTCAGGCCAGCCTTGCTTGCCTTTCTGCTACACCCTCGCTGCACCTGACCCTCGTCGGTCAACCTTCCCTTCTTGAAGAACTGATCACCGGTCAATCGGCTGCCGATCGCGCGCGCCTGACGATTGTCCCGGCGTCCGAAGTCATCACCATGGACGAAAAACCTGCCCAGGCCCTGCGCGGCAAGCCGGACTCGTCGATGCGTGTCGCCCTCGAATTGCTGCGTGACGGCAAGGTTCAGGCCTGTGTCAGTGCCGGTAACACCGGTGCGTTGATGGCCCTGTCGCGATTTGTGCTAAAGACTTTGCCGGGGATTGATCGCCCGGCCATGGTCGCCGCGATCCCTACTCAGAAGGGCTACTGTCAGTTGCTCGATCTGGGCGCCAACGTCGATTGCAGTGCCGAGCACTTGTTGCAGTTCGCCGTGATGGGTTCCGTGGCGGCGCAAACCCTGGGCATTGCCCGTCCGCGCGTTGCGCTGCTGAATATCGGTACCGAAGACATCAAGGGCAATCAGCAGGTCAAACTGGCTGCGACGTTGCTGCAGGCTGCCCGGGGCATTAATTACATCGGATTCATCGAAGGTGATGGCTTGTATCGCGGTGAGGCGGATGTGGTGGTTTGCGACGGTTTTGTCGGCAACATCCTGCTCAAGTCCAGCGAAGGCCTGGCGACGATGATCGCTGCGCGCATTGAGGCCTTGTTCAAAAAGAATCTTGCTTCCCGCGCGGTCGGCGCACTGGCGCTGCCGTTGATGAAGCGTCTGCAGGCTGATCTGGCGCCGGCACGACACAACGGCGCAAGCTTTCTCGGTTTGCAGGGCATTGTCGTGAAAAGTCACGGTTCGGCCGGGGTACAGGGCTTTCAGAGTGCCATTCAGCGAGCGCTGATCGAGATTCAGGAGAATCTTCCCGAGCGCCTGCACGGCCGTCTGGAGGATTTGTTGTCTTAGGCGTTTTCGTCGGACAATGCTTAAATGTGACCGCCCGGTTCAAAGGGCCATCCAACTGTCAGTTTCTTGCGTCCCTCTAGCGGGATGCCATTTTTCCGACGACAAGATCATTAGGGGCTTGTTACATGTCTGCTTCCCTCGCATTCGTCTTTCCAGGACAGGGTTCGCAGTCCCTCGGCATGCTGGCCGAGCTGGGCGCGCAACATCCGCTGATCCTCGAAACCTTCAAAGAAGCATCCGATGCTCTGGGCTACGACCTGTGGGCGCTGACCCAGCAGGGTCCGGAAGAGCTGCTCAATCAAACCGATAAAACCCAGCCGGCCATTCTGACCGCCTCGATCGCCCTGTGGCGTCTGTGGCTGGCGGAAGGTGGTGCGCGTCCGGCCTTCGTTGCCGGTCACAGCCTGGGTGAATACAGCGCGCTGGTCGCTGCCGGCAGCCTGAGCCTGGCCGACGCGGTAAAGCTCGTCGAGCGCCGTGGCCAGCTGATGCAGGAAGCCGTTCCGGCCGGGCAGGGTGGCATGGCTGCCATCCTCGGTCTGGAAGATGCTGACGTGCTGGCAGCCTGTGCCGAAGCGGCGCAAGGCGAAGTGGTCAGCGCGGTGAACTTCAACTCCCCGGGTCAGATGGTGATCGCCGGTGCCAAGGCTGCCGTCGAGCGCGCCATCGAAGGCTGCAAGGCCCGTGGCGCCAAGCGTGCCATGCCGCTGCCGGTCAGCGTCCCGTCGCACTGCGAGCTGATGCGCCCGGCTGCCGAGCGCTTCGCGGAATCCATCGCTGCCATCGACTGGCAGGCGCCGCAGATTCCTGTGGTGCAGAACGTCAGCGCTCAGGTGCCGGCGGATCTGGAAACCCTCAAGCGTGATCTGCTGGAACAACTCTACAAGCCGGTACGCTGGGTCGAGTCCGTACAGACTCTGGCCGCCAAAGGCGCGACCAACCTGGTCGAGTGCGGCCCTGGCAAAGTGCTGGCCGGTCTGAACAAACGTTGCGCCGAAGGCGTTTCGACTTCCAACCTCAATACCCCAGACGCTTTCGCTGCTGCTCGCGCAGCAGCTGTCTGAATCAGGAGAAGCTTGCATGAGTCTGCAAGGTAAAGTTGCACTGGTCACCGGCGCAAGCCGTGGCATCGGCCAGGCTATCGCACTGGAGCTGGGTCGTCAGGGCGCCATCGTTGTTGGCACCGCGACTTCCGCTTCGGGCGCCGAGCGCATTGCTGCGACCCTGAAGGAAAACGGCATTCAGGGCGCAGGTTTCGAACTGAACGTCACCAGCGACGAATCCGTCACCCAAGTGCTGGCGAGCATCCAGGAGCAGTTCGGTGCGCCGGTGGCGATTCTGGTCAACAATGCCGGCATCACCCGCGATAACCTGATGATGCGCATGAAAGACGACGAGTGGTACGACGTGATCGATACCAACCTGAACAGTCTGTATCGCCTGTCCAAGGGCGTTCTGCGCGGCATGACCAAGGCGCGTTGGGGCCGAATTATCAGTATTGGCTCGGTGGTGGGTGCCATGGGCAACGCTGGCCAAGTAAACTATGCAGCCGCCAAGGCCGGTCTGGAAGGTTTCAGTCGTGCCATGGCGCGTGAAGTCGGTTCGCGTTCGATTACGGTCAACTCGGTAACCCCAGGGTTCATCGACACCGATATGACTCGCGAGCTGCCTGAAGCACAGCGTGAAGCCTTGCAGACGCAGATTCCGCTGGGCCGTCTGGGACAAGCTCAAGAGATCGCGTCCGTGGTCGCTTTTCTTGCATCCGACGGTGCGGCATACGTGACCGGGGCTACAATCCCGGTTAACGGCGGGATGTACATGTAATTCAAATGTGACGGATTGCTTCAAAAAAATGTCATACGAGCTGTCTAAAATCCGTTATAAAGCTGCAATCTATTTATAGGCAGAGGGCCGCAGGGTTTGAGGAGTGAAGCTTTCAGTTGAAAAGCTGAAAAGTCTTTCTATACACTTACCCACTGGCCAGCTGCCTGAATTTGTCCATTAGGAGTGAAAACAAGGTATGAGCACCATCGAAGAGCGCGTCAAGAAAATCGTTGCCGAGCAACTGGGTGTTAAAGAAGAAGAAGTGGTCAACACTGCTTCCTTCGTAGAAGACCTGGGTGCCGACTCCCTTGACACCGTTGAGCTGGTGATGGCTCTGGAAGAGGAATTCGAGACCGAAATCCCTGACGAAGAAGCTGAGAAGATCACTACTGTACAAGCTGCAATCGACTACGTTACTAGCCACCAGGCGTAATAGTTTGTAATCGTTGCTTGCTGTCATGGAAAAACCGCACTGCCATCATGGCGTGCGGTTTTTTCTTTAGGCCTGATGCAAAGTCGTCATTTGAAAAAGGAGAGTGCTGTGTCGCGTAGACGCGTCGTAGTCACCGGTATGGGTATGTTGTCGCCACTGGGCACGGATGTGCCGAGCAGCTGGCAGGGCATTCTGGCTGGCCGCAGTGGCATTGGTCTGATCGAACACACCGACCTTTCTGCCTATTCCACCCGCTTTGGCGGCTCGGTAAAGGGCTTCAATGTCGAGGAATACCTGTCGGTCAAGGAAGCGCGCAAGCTCGACCTGTTCATTCAGTACGGTCTGGCGGCCGGCTTTCAAGCCGTACGCAATGCCGGTCTGGAAGTCACCGATGCCAACCGTGAACGCATTGGCGTGGCCATGGGTTCGGGTATCGGCGGTCTGACCAACATCGAAGAAACCAGCCGCACCCTGCACGAGACTGGCCCGCGCCGGATTTCTCCGTTCTTTGTGCCTGGCTCGATCATCAATATGATTTCCGGTTTCCTGTCCATCCACCTGGGTGCACAGGGGCCTAACTATGCCATCGCCACAGCGTGTACTACCGGTACACACTGCATCGGCATGGCGGCGCGCAACATCATGTACGACGAAGCCGACGTGATGATTGCCGGCGGTGCCGAGATGGCTGCGTGCGGTCTGGGCATGGGCGGCTTTGGTGCTTCCCGTGCGCTGTCGACCCGCAACGACGAGCCGACCCGCGCCAGCCGTCCGTGGGACAAGGGCCGTGACGGCTTCGTGCTGTCCGACGGCGCCGGTGCCCTGGTGCTCGAAGAGCTTGAACACGCCAAGGCCCGTGGCGCGACCATCTACGCCGAGCTGATCGGTTTCGGCACCAGTGGCGACGCCTTCCACATGACGTCGCCACCTGCCGACGGCGCCGGTGCTGCACGCTGCATCACCAACGCGTTGCGCGATGCGAAGATCAACGTCGATCAAGTGCAATACATCAACGCCCACGGCACTTCGACCCCGGCCGGCGACCTTGCCGAAGCGAATGCGATCAAGTCGGTGTTCGGTGATCACGCCTACAAACTGGCGGTCAGCTCCACCAAGTCCATGACCGGTCACCTGCTGGGTGCGGCGGGCGCGGTCGAGGCGATCTTCAGCGTGCTGGCGATCAACAGCCAGGTGGCGCCACCGACCATCAACCTCGATGAGCCGGACGAAGGCTGCGACCTCGATTTCGTGCCGCACACTGCGCGCAACATGGACATCGATGTCGTGCTGTCCAACTCGTTCGGGTTTGGCGGCACCAACGGCACATTGGCGTTCCGTCGGTTCGCCGGTTGATGGACTGCTGGGTCGACGGTCTGCCGGCTGACGCTCTGTCGCTGAAAGATCGCGGCCTGGCCTACGGTGACGGTTTGTTCGAGACTATCGCCGTGCGTGGCGGTCAGCCGTTGCTGCTGGATCGGCATCTGACGCGTCTGGCCGACGGCTGTGCGCGTCTGGCCATTGCAGCCGACATCGAGCAGGTTCGCCATGAGCTGCAATCCTATGCCGCCGCGATGGGCGAGGGCGTGCTCAAACTCATCCTTACCCGTGGCGACGGATTGCGCGGTTATGCGCCGGATCCTTCGGCGCAGGGCCGACGCATTCTGCAAGGCAATCCTCCCGCCGCTTATCCAGCGACCCACGCCGAGCAGGGCGTTCGCCTGTTTCCGTGCAGCACGCGCCTGTCCAGGCAGCCGTTGCTCGCCGGGCTCAAACACCTCAATCGACTGGAGCAGGTCATTGCCCGCGCCGAATGGCAGGACAGTGAGCATGCCGAAGGTTTGATGCTCGACCAGGCCGGTCGGGTGATCGAAGGTGTGTTCAGCAATCTGTTCCTGGTGCGTGACGGTGTGTTGATCACGGCGGACTTGAAACGTTGCGGCGTGGCCGGTGTGATGCGCGCAGAAATATTGTTTCAGGCCGAGTCCCTGGGCATTCCCGTGCAAATCACCGACATCCCCCTCGAACAGCTGCAATGGGCTGATGAAGTCTTTGTCTGCAATAGCGTGTATGGCGTCTGGCCGGTACGCGCCTGTGCTGCTCTGAGCTGGCCGGTTGGCCCGCTCACCCGTAAACTGCAAACCATTGCCCGCGCGCTACTGGATGCCTGATTCGTGAGACGTAAACTTTTGCTGCTGCTGGAAACCGGACTGGTTCTGGCAGGGCTGCTGTTGGGCGCCAGCGCCTGGAAGATTCATTCGGCACTGGAACAGCCCCTGAACATCACGCAGGAAGAGCTGCTGGATGTGCCAAAGGGATCCACCCCGACCCGTACTTTTCTTGGACTCGAAGCCGATGGCGTCATCAAGGACGCGTTCTGGCTGCGGGTCTATTGGCGTTTCAACCTTGCCGGCACGCCGATTCACAGCGGTGAATACCGCATGCAGCCGGGCATGACCGTCAACGGCCTGATCGACCTGTGGAAGCGCGGCGATGTGGTTCAGTACAGCCTGACCCTGGTCGAAGGCTGGAATTTCCATCAAGTGCGCGCCGCGCTGGCCAAAGATGAAAAGATCGAGCAGACCCTTAACGGCCTGAGCGACAGTGATGTGATGGCCAAAATCGGTCACAAGGGCCTGTTTCCCGAAGGACGTTTCTTCCCCGATACCTACCGCTTCGTGCGCGGTGTGACCGATACCGAACTGCTGAAAAAGGCCTTCGACCGCCTCGACGAAGTGCTGGCCAAGGAGTGGGAAAAACGCTCCGCCGACGTGCCTTACACCGAGCCCTATCAGGCGCTGATCATGGCGTCGCTGGTAGAGAAGGAAACCGGTGTGCCTCAGGAGCGTGGCCAGATTGCCGGCGTCTTCGTGCGTCGCATGGCGCTGGGCATGCAGTTGCAGACCGATCCGACGGTGATCTACGGCCTGGGTGACCGCTACAACGGCAAACTGACCCGCGCCCACCTCAAGGAAGCCACGCCGTACAACACGTACATGATTCCAGGCCTGCCGCCGACGCCGATCGCCATGGTCGGACGCGAAGCCATTCATGCCGCGCTCAATCCGGTGGATGGCACCAGCCTCTACTTTGTTGCCCGGGGCGATGGCAGCCATGTGTTCTCCGATGATCTGGACGCGCACAACAACGCGGTGCGCGAGTACCAGCTCAAGCGGCGCGCGGATTACCGCTCCAGCCCTGCGCCGGCGACCGCGCCCGAGGCCGCTCCGGCAGCCGAGGAGGCGATACCTGCCGCCTCTCCCGACACCGCACCGGAGTCGTTGCCGCAGCCGCCTGCTCAAGAGCCTGCGCCGACGCCGGAACCGGAAGCCTCCGCTCCCCAAAACACGCAATGACTTTGATTAAGGACTGCCTGTGACTGGCTTGTTTATTACCCTGGAAGGCCCGGAAGGCGCCGGCAAAAGCACCAACCGCGAATACCTCGCCGAGCGCCTGCGCGCCGCTGGTATTGAAGTGGTGCTGACCCGCGAGCCCGGCGGTACACCGCTGGCCGAGCGCATTCGTGAGGTGTTGCTGGCCCCGGTCGACGAAGTGATGAACCCGGACACCGAGCTGTTGCTGGTGTTCGCCGCCCGTGCCCAGCATCTGGCTGAGGTCATTCGCCCGGCGCTGGCCCGTGGTGCGGTGGTGCTGTGTGACCGTTTCACCGATTCGACTTACGCCTATCAGGGTGGCGGTCGCGGCTTGTCACTGGAGCGCATCGCGGCGCTGGAAGCGTTCGTGCAGGGCGACCTGCGTCCCGACCTGACGCTGATTTTCGATCTGCCGGTGGAAATCGGCCTGGCCCGCGCGAGCGCCCGAGGTCGTCTGGATCGTTTCGAGCTGGAAGGTCGTGAGTTTTTTGAAGCCGTGCGCAGCGCGTTTCTCAAGCGCGCCGAAGCCGATCCGGCGCGTTACGTGCGAATTGATGCCGGTGAGCCACTGACCCAGGTTCAGCAGTCGCTGGACGGTTTGCTGCCGCGCTTGCTGGAGCTGAGCCGTGGCTGAGGCCTATCCGTGGCAGGACAGCCTCTGGCAGCAACTGGCCGGTCGCACTCAGCACGCCCACGCGTATCTGCTGCACGGGCCGGCCGGGATCGGCAAGCGTGCGCTGGCCGAGCGGCTGATGGCCAGCCTGCTGTGCCAGCGTCCGACGCCTGAAGCCTGCGGCGAGTGCAAATCCTGTCTGCTGCTAAAGGCCGGCAGCCACCCGGACAATTACATCCTCGAACCGGAAGAAGCGGACAAGGCGATCAAGGTCGACCAGGTGCGCGATCTGGTCAGTTTCGTGGTGCAGACCGCGCAACTGGGCGGGTGCAAAGTCGTGCTGATCGAACCGGTGGAGTCGATGAACATCAACGCCGCCAACGCCTTGCTCAAGAGTCTTGAAGAACCGTCCGGCGATACCGTGCTGTTGCTGGTCAGCCACCAGCCGAGCCGGTTGTTGCCGACGATCAAGAGCCGCTGCGTGCAGCAGGCCTGTCCGCTGCCGAGCGAATCCATGAGTCTGCAATGGCTGGCTCAGGCACTGCCGGAATGTTCCGAAGACGAACGGGTCGAACTGTTGACCCTGGCCGCCGGCTCGCCGTTGGCCGCCGTCACGTTGCAGGGGCAGGGCGTGCGTGAACAGCGCGCGCAGGTTGTTGAAGGCGTGAAGAAGCTGCTCAAACAGCAGCAATCGCCGACGCAACTGGCCGAGGAGTGGAAAAACATTCCGATGCTGCGGCTGTTCGACTGGTTCTGCGACTGGTCGAGCCTGATCCTGCGTTATCAATTGACTCAGGATGAAGCGGGCCTCGGCCTGACCGACATGCGCAAGGTCGTGCAGTACCTGGCGCAGAAAAGTGCCCAGCCTAAAGTGCTGGATATTCAGGACTGGATCCTCGCCCAGCGCCAGAAAGTCCTGAGCAAGGCCAACCTCAATGCGGCGTTGCTGCTGGAAGCGTTGTTGGTGCAATGGGCGAGCTTGCCTGGTCAAAGATAAGAATGTGTACCTAGACTCTGAACATCAGCAGTGGAGGTCAACATGAATGAACCTGTCAGCCCGGGGCCGCGCAACGGCATCTTGTCCCTGACCATCAAGGACAAATCGGTCCTTTACGCCGCCTACATGCCGTTCATCAAGAACGGTGGCCTGTTCATCCCGACCAACAAGAGCTACAAGTTGGGCGACGAGGTGTTCATGCTGCTGAATCTTATGGAAGAGGCAGAGAAGATTCCGGTGGCCGGCAAAGTGGCCTGGATCACCCCCAAAGGCGCCCAGGGCAACCGCGCAGCCGGCGTCGGCGTGCAATTCAACGATGGCGACAACACCGCGCGCAGTCGCATCGAAACTCATCTGGCCGGAGCCCTGAAGTCCGACCGTCCTACTCATACGATGTAAGTTGCAGTCCTTTTTATGCTCGTAGATTCCCATTGTCACCTTGATCGCCTTGACCTCGCCGCTCACGACGGTTCCCTGGATGCCGCACTCGATGCGGCTCGCCAACGCGGGGTCGGACACTTCCTGTGCATCGGCGTCAGTGCCGACAACGCGGCCGATGTCAAAGCCCTCGCCGAGCGTTACGACGATGTCGATTGTTCGGTCGGCGTGCATCCGCTGGATGTACAGCCGGGCGCGGCGCCGGCGCTGGACTGGCTGTTGCACGAGCTTAATCACCCGAAAGTGGTGGCGATCGGCGAAACCGGCCTGGACTACCACTACGAACCGGAAGCCGCAGAGTTGCAGCAGGAGTCTTTCCGTCTGCACTTGCAGGCCGCGCAGCAGACCGGCAAGCCGGTAATCATCCACACCCGTGGCGCCCGTGCCGACACACTCGAACTGTTGCGCGAAGCCGCTTTGCCTCAGGCCGGTGTGCTGCATTGCTTCACCGAAGACTGGGACATGGCCAAGGCGGCGCTGGACATGGGTTATTACATTTCCCTGTCGGGCATCGTCACCTTCCGCAATGCCGATGCGCTGCGCGATGTGGCGAGCAAGGTTCCGGCCGATCGCCTGCTGGTCGAAACCGATTCGCCGTACCTGGCGCCGATCCCGTATCGCGGCAAACCGAACCTGCCGCAATACGTGCGTGAAGTGGCAGAGTTTCTGGCGATGCTGCGCGGCGAGAATTACGAGCGCTTTGCCGAACAGACCACCGAGAACTTCAAGCGACTGTTTCCGCTGGCGAATGTAAAAGCCTGAATCGCAGGCAAAAAAAACCCGGGTTCTGGGGGGTGAATCCGGGTTAAGACCATTAGGAGTAAAACAAAGGCACGCGGTCCCTTGGTACCTTTACCGGCGCGACACTTGGGGGAGATGTCGCCCGACAGTTCAAGTATTGATCAGTCTGGCGCCGAGTCCAGTTGGTCGGTCGGGGTTTTTAAACAAATTTGGAATACGTTCGCTTCGGTTATGTTCTCATTCCCCCCGAAACGTTCGTGAAATGAACAAGAAACACAGATATGGTCGGATGATCCGTGCATTTTTGCGCAAGTTAGGCATAATACGCGGCTTCGAATTTTGACCCCTACAGACCTTTTCTTATGCACAAAGAACCTCGTAAGGTCCGTGAGTTTCGTCGCCGCGAGCAAGAAATTCTCGATACCGCGCTCAAGCTGTTCCTCGAACAAGGTGAAGACAGTGTCACCGTCGAGATGATTGCTGATGCCGTGGGTATCGGCAAAGGCACGATCTACAAGCACTTCAAGTCCAAGGCCGAAATCTATCTGCGCCTGATGCTCGATTACGAGCGCGACTTGAACGAGCTGTTGCACTCGGCCGATGTCGACAAGGACAAGGAAGCGCTGTCCCGTGCCTACTTTGAATTCCGCATGCGCGATCCGCAGCGCTATCGCCTGTTCGATCGCCTGGAAGAGAAGGTGGTCAAGGGCAATCAGGTCCCGGAGATGGTCGAGGAGCTGCACAAGATCCGTGCCTCGAACTTCGAACGCCTGACCCTGCTCATCAAGGGCCGAATCAGCGAAGGCAAGCTCGAAGACGTGCCGCCGTACTTCCACTACTGCGCATCTTGGGCGCTGGTGCACGGCGCGGTGGCGCTGTATCACTCGCCGTTCTGGAGCAATGTGCTGGAAGATCAGGAAGGTTTCTTCCAGTTCCTGATGGATATCGGCGTGCGCATGGGCAACAAGCGCAAGCGCGACCCTGAAACCCCAAGCAGCTGAATCATTCAGTCGCTTTATGCGCCGTGTTTTTCGCTACATGGCGCAGTACCGCAGGAATATACTCAGGCATAGGGCTTGCTAAAACTTGAATTGTGAGTCAAGTTTTAGTCGCTCGATTTTCCATCGCCGGAGTGCTTCATGATCGTTGACCGTCAAGGCAGGCGTTTTCGCAATTTGCGGATCAGTCTGACTTCAGCCTGCAATTACGCCTGTACCTACTGCGTGCCCAACGGCAAGCGGCTGGTGGCTGCGCAGGATGAGCTGTCGGCCGAGGCCATGGCGCGTGGCGTGGCTTATCTGATCGAAGCCGCCGGCATCGAGCGCCTGCGCATCACTGGCGGCGAGCCGCTGGTCAGCCCCAAACTCGAATCTTTCATGAGCGCCGTCGGCAAGATGGGCCTGGAAGACATCAGCCTGACCACCAACGGCCAGCTCCTGGCGAAAAAACTCCCGCTGCTGGTCGATGCCGGCCTGCGACGCATCAACGTTTCTCTCGATACCCTGGATGCCGGCGCGTTCCGCAGCATTGCCCGTGGCGGCGATCTGGCCACCGTGCTGGATGGCATGGATCAGGCGGCCGCGGCGGGGATGAAGATCAAGGTCAACATGGTGCCGTTACGCGGGCAGAATCTCGATCAGGTGATGCCACTGCTCGATTATTGCCTCGAACGCGGCTTCGAATTGCGCTTCATCGAACTGATGCGCATGGGCCACCTGGCCACGGATTCCAACGCCTTCCTGCAACAGTTCGTCAGCCTGCAACAGCTGCTGAGCCTGATCGGCGAACATTACGAGTACGCGCAAACCGACGCGCCGGTGGACGCCACGGCGGTTCGCTATGCGATTCCCGGTCGGGGCAACTTCGGCGTGATCGCCAACGAGAGCGTGCCGTTCTGCAGAACCTGCTCGCGCCTGCGTCTGTCGTCCACCGGATGGCTGCATGGCTGCCTGTCGTCGAGCAACCGCCACTACGTCGGTGACCTGCTGGACAAGCCGCGTCACGAAGCGCTGCCGGCGTTGCAGCGACTGCTGGTCAAGGCGTTGGGCGACAAGCAGGAAGTCGCATTCTCCGGCGGCGCAACCGTCATGAAGATCATCGGCGGCTGAAAATCCTCATTGCGAACAGGCTCGCTCTCACAGACAAATGCTGACTCCTGTGGGAGCGAGCTTGCTCGCGATTATGATCGAACAATCGACGAAGATCAGGAAATGGCGCAAAAGCTGCATCCTACGGCCATTCGCCGGTTTTCCGTCACCGGCTTCTGGAGGATTAGGATGCGTAGCCTGGTTTTGCTGCTGGCCGTTTTGGCGCTGGGCGGCTGTATGACTGTCAGTGACATGGCCGAAGGGACTCGCTACCAGATGAGCGACGCGGGGCTGCTGGACCACAGCGACAGCCGTCGCGTAAACAATTTCCGCATTCAGCCGGATTCGTTCATCTACATCGCGCAAGGCTCGTTCGCGCCGCCGGGTGGTTCCTACCCGCGTCCAAACGTCGTCGCTGAAGAAGCCTTCAAAGGCTTCGTCGAATACTTTCCGATGGTCCGCCGCGCCCGTGCGCCGGAAGGCCTCGATCAGGCGATGGGCGAAGCCCGCGACGCAGGTGCCCACTACCTGCTGTACACCCGTTTCGCCAAGGCCGACGACCGCATCGGTAACTCCGATGAATGGCTGGATCAGGAAGCCGTGGATCGTCTCGGTATCGACGGTGGCGTGATTCAGATCATGTTGATCGAGACCAGCACCCAGTATTTGATTGATACTGCACGGATCAAGAGTCGTGGCGGTTTACTGACGTTCCACGACAACAAGCCCGAAGACCTGATCGGCCCACCGCTTGCGCAGTACGCGCGCAGCCTGCTGGGCGTCGGGGACCAGTAATTCAAGGAGTACGCCATGAGTGGCCCGCAAAAAGCCAATGACCTGCTGGGGCAAATCCCCAAAACCAAAGGCTTGCCGCCGGTGCACTTGTGGAACCCGGATTTCTGCGGCGACATCGACATGCGCATCGCCCGTGACGGCACCTGGTACTACCTGGGTACGCCGATCGGGCGCAAGCCGATGGTCAAGCTGTTCTCCACGATCATCCGCCGCGATGGCGATGATTATTTCCTGATAACCCCGGTGGAGAAGGTCGGAATCACGGTCGATGACGCGCCATTCGTGGCGATTGCCGTCGAGGTGGAAGGCGAGGGTGAGGCGCAAGTGCTGCGCTTCACCACCAACGTCGATGAAACCACCGAGGCCGGCGCGGAACATCCGATCCGCGTCGAGATTGATCCGACAACGCAAGAACCCGCGCCCTACGTGCATGTGCGCACCAACCTCGAGGCGCTGATCCACCGCAACGTGTTCTACCAATTGGTCGAGCTGGCAGTCAGCCGTGAAATCGATGGCCAGCGCTGGCTTGGTGTCTGGAGCAGCGGCGAGTTCTTTCGCATCGGCCTCGAACCTTAAAAAAACCGCAGTCTGTGAAAGCAGGCTGCGGTTTTTTGTCGTTGACTCTTAATCGTATGATGATTAGCGTGGACACCCACAGCGAACGGCGTCGGGGTGTCCATGTCGAGCAGTTTTCATGCATCAACGGTTGACTGGCTGGGCGCCTGGATTGCCACTGGCCAGGTCAAACCGGGGCAGGCGATCAAGGTCGAGGCCGATCTGGGCGAGCAGCTCGGTGTCAGTCGCACCGTGATCCGCGAAGCCATCAAGACCCTCGTCGCCAAAGGCATGCTCGAAGTCGGGCCGAAGGTCGGCACGCGGGTGCTGCCGATCAAGCGCTGGAACCTGTTCGATCCGCAAGTCGTGGGCTGGCTGTCACGCAGCGGCCTGCCGGAAAACTTCGTCGATGACCTGCTCGACCTGCGCCGGACCATCGAACCGATGGCAGTGCGCTGGGCCTGCGAGCGGGCAACCGTGGAACAGGTGCAAGCCGTGCAGCAGGCCTACAACGCGCTCGAGCGGGCAGTGGACAGCGGCATCGATTACAACCGCGCCGACCAGTTCTTCCACGAGTGCATTCTCGCTGCCAGCCACAATCAATTCATCGAGCAAATGGTGCCGGCCCTCGGTGCACTGCTCGCCGTGTCCTTCGAAGTTTCTGCGGCCGACCCCGATGAGTTACGCCGTACTCTACCCATCCACAAAGACATGGCCGACGCCATCGCCGCCCGGGATGCCGCGCGCGGGGTGTGGGCCTGCATGACCCTGATCGACAATGCCGACCTGGCCATCAAGCGGTTCTACCCGCAGGTAATGGCCGATAAAAAAGCCAGCTGAAAAAAACAACAAGACAGGAGGTTGCATGACGTGGACTGCGGTGACAGAGCATCGGGCGCAACTGGGCGAAGGCCCGTTCTGGGACGCCCCGACCCAGGTGCTGTACTGGGTGGACATCGCCGGCAAACAGGCGCTGCGCCTGATCGGGCAGAACGTGCAGATCTGGCAGATGCCGGAGCACGTCTCGGCGTTCATTCCCTGCGCGAGCGGCGACGCGCTGGTGACCCTGAGCAGCGGCGTCTACCGGCTCGATCTGGATTCACCCGGACTTGAGCCGAGACTGACGCTGTTCTGCGTCGCCGATCCGCAACCGGGCAACCGCGCCAACGAGGCACGTTGCGATGGCCAGGGCCGTTTGTGGCTCGGCACCATGCAAAACAACATCGGCGAGCAGGGCGAAGATCTGCCGATCACTCGTCGTTCCGGTGGGCTGTTCCGGGTTGATCCGGATAAAAGAGTCACGCCATTGCTGCGTGGCCTGGGCATTCCCAACACGTTGCTCTGGAGCGACGACGGCACCACGCTGCTGTTCGGCGACAGCCTCGACAGCACCCTGTACCGCTATTTCATCCACACCGACGGCAACCTCGACACGGCCCAACCTTGGTATGGCGCCGATCAGCACGGTGGCCCGGACGGTTCGGCGATGGACGCCGAGGGCTACATCTGGAACGCCCGCTGGGACGGCAGCTGCCTGCTGCGTCTGACACCGGATGGCCAGGTCGACCGCAAGATCGACTTGCCGATCAGTCGTCCGACCAGTTGCGTATTCGGCGGCGCGGACCTGAAAACCCTGTACATCACCAGCGCCAAAAGTCCGCTGAACCACCCGTTGGACGGTGCAGTGCTGTCGCTGCAGGTGGATGTCACCGGAAAGCTCTGCACGCGATTCGCCAGTTAAATCCCAAAATATGGGATGCAAAATTATATATTGAGATTATTCGGCGGTCGGGTTTATAGTCGGCTCCAGCAGTAACACGCACTCACACTTAAAAAGAACAAAACAGGTGAAGTGATGCAGCGAATTTCCATCGCACTCCACAGCGGAGTCAGCGCTTCGGGCCGTTTCGGTGCCGCGGCGTGCGCTCGCCTGTTTTGTTCCAGAAGCCTTCCAGACCGGACATCGTCAGATGCCCGGTTTTTTTATGCTTTCGAACAGGAGTCCTGATTCATGGCTGAACCCCTTTCCTTGCCGCCGGTGCCCGAGCCACCGAAAGGTGAGCGCCTTAAAAACAAGGTTGTGCTGCTGACCGGCGCCGCCCAAGGCATCGGCGAAGCAATCGTCGCGACCTTCGCCTCGCAGCAGGCCAAACTGGTGATCAGCGATATCCAGGCTGAAAAGGTCGAGAAAGTCGCCGCGCACTGGCGCGAGCAGGGCGCCGACGTGCAAGCGATCAAGGCCGACGTATCGCGTCAGCAGGATCTGCACGCGATGGCCAAACTGGCCATCGAGCTGCACGGTCGCATCGACGTGCTGGTCAATTGCGCCGGGGTCAACGTGTTCCGCGATCCGCTGCAAATGACCGAAGAAGACTGGCATCGCTGCTTCGCCATCGACCTCGATGGCGCCTGGTACGGCTGCAAAGCCGTGTTGCCACAGATGATCGAACAAGGCATCGGCAGCATCATCAACATTGCCTCGACCCATTCCACCCACATCATTCCCGGCTGCTTCCCGTACCCGGTGGCCAAGCATGGCCTGCTCGGGCTGACCCGCGCGTTGGGCATCGAGTACGCACCGAAAGGTATTCGCGTCAACGCGATTGCGCCGGGCTACATCGAAACCCAGCTCAACGTCGATTACTGGAACGGCTTCGCCGACCCGCATGCCGAACGCCAGCGCGCCTTCGATCTGCACCCACCGAAACGCATCGGCCAGCCGATTGAAGTGGCGATGACCGCCGTGTTCCTGGCCAGTGATGACGCGCCGTTCATCAACGCCTCGTGCATCACCATCGATGGTGGTCGCTCGGTGATGTACCACGACTGAAAAAGCGGATTTCAGGTGGCAAGGTCCGCCTGAAATCCAATCATCATACGATATGACTATTGTCGTCATGATTCGCGGGAAACGCTTCGACCGCTGTAACGCTTTTCAAATAACGCTCAAGAAAAATAACAAGGAGTCTGCTTATGAAACGTCGTTTCGGGATTCGTACCCTGTGCAGTACCGCGCTGGCGGTCACTGCGTTCAGCCTGAGCAGTTCGCTGCTGGCCGCTGACCCTGTGAAGATCGGTTTCCTGGTCAAGCAGGCCGAAGAGCCGTGGTTCCAGACTGAATGGGCCTTCGCCGAGAAAGCTGCCAAGGACAAAGGCTTCGAGCTGATCAAGATCGCCGTACCGGACGGCGAGAAAACCCTCTCGGCCATCGACAGCCTCGCGGCCAACGGCGCCAAGGGCTTCGTCATCTGCCCGCCGGACGTGTCCCTCGGCCCGGCGATCATGGCCAAGGCCAAACTCAATGACCTGAAAGTCATCGCCGTCGACGACCGCTTCGTCGACGCCAATGGCAAGTTCATGGAGGACGTGCCGTACCTCGGCATGGCCGCGTTCGAAGTCGGCCAGAAGCAGGGCGCCGCCATGGCCGCCGAGGCGAAAAAGCGTAACTGGGACTGGAAAGACACCTACGCGGTGGTCAACACCTACAACGAACTCGACACCGGCAAAAAGCGCACCGACGGCTCGATGAAGGCGCTCGAAGACGCGGGCATGCCGAAAGATCACATTCTGACTGCCGCTCTGAAAACCCTCGACGTACCGGGCAGCATGGACGCCACCAACTCGGCGCTGGTCAAGCTGCCGGGCGCGGCGAAGAACCTGATCATCGGCGGCATGAACGACAACACCGTGCTGGGCGGCGTGCGCGCCACCGAAGCCGCCGGGTTTGCCGCCGCCAATGTGATCGGCATCGGCATCAACGGTACCGACGCGATCGGCGAGCTGAAAAAGCCCAACAGCGGCTTCTACGGTTCGATGCTGCCAAGCCCGCACATCGAGGGCTACAACACCGCGAGCATGATGTACGAGTGGGTCACCACTGGCAAAGAACCACCGAAGTACACCGCGATGGACGACGTCACCCTGATCACCCGCGACGACTTCAAGCAGGAGCTGGAGAAGATCGGCCTGTGGAACTGACGGCAGCGGCGGCCCGGGCAGCCGGGCCGCTCGAACGGTGTGATGAGGTGGTTTAAATGCACGCGCAAGTACAGACACAAGAACACAGCGCCAGCGGGAGCCTGCGTTTCAACGGGATCGGCAAGACCTTCCCGGGCGTAAAGGCGCTGGACGGCATCAGTTTCGTCGCTCACCCCGGGCAGGTGCACGCCTTGATGGGCGAGAACGGCGCCGGCAAATCGACCCTGCTGAAGATCCTCGGCGGCGCCTACATTCCGAGCAGCGGCGAGCTGCAGATCGGCGAACGGACGATGGCCTTCAAGTCCACCGCCGACAGCATCGGCAGCGGCGTGGCGGTGATTCACCAAGAGCTGCATCTGGTGCCGGAAATGACCGTAGCCGAGAACCTGTTTCTCGGTCACCTGCCGGCCAGCTTCGGCTTGATCAATCGCGGCGCGCTGCGCCAGCAAGCTCTGGCTTGTCTTAAAGGTCTGGCCGATGAAATCGACCCGCAGACCAAGGTCGGACGCCTGTCCCTCGGCCAGCGGCAACTGGTGGAAATCGCCAAGGCGCTGTCCCGTGGCGCCCATGTGATTGCCTTCGATGAACCGACCAGCAGCCTCTCGGCGCGGGAAATCGATCGGCTGATGGCGATCATCGGTCGGCTGCGTGACGAGGGCAAAGTGGTGCTCTACGTCTCCCATCGCATGGAAGAAGTGTTCCGCATTTGCGACGCGGTGACGGTGTTCAAGGATGGTCGTTACGTGCGCACGTTCGATGACATGAGCCAGTTGACCCACGATCAACTGGTGACCTGCATGGTCGGGCGCGACATTCAGGATATCTACGACTATCGCGGTCGCCCCCGTGGCGCGGTGGCGCTGAGAGTCGATGGCTTGCTCGGCCCGGGCCTGCGCGAGCCGATCAGTTTCGATGCGCACAAAGGCGAGATTTTGGGCCTGTTTGGGCTGGTCGGAGCAGGGCGCACCGAGCTGTTCCGGTTGCTCAGTGGGCTGGAACGCAACACCGCCGGACGCCTGGAATTGCGCGGCCATGAACTGAAACTGCGTTCGCCTCGCGACGCGATTGCCGCCGGGATTCTGTTGTGTCCGGAGGATCGCAAGAAGGAAGGCATCATCCCGCTGGCCAGCGTTGCCGAGAACATCAACATCAGTGCACGGGGGGCGAACTCCGGGCTCGGTTGCCTGCTGCGCGGGATCTGGGAAAAGGGCAACGCCGACAAACAGATCAAGGCCCTGAAAGTGAAAACGCCCCACGCCGGGCAACAGATCAAGTTCCTCTCCGGTGGCAATCAGCAGAAGGCGATTCTCGGCCGCTGGCTGTCGATGCCGATGAAGGTCCTGCTGCTCGACGAACCGACCCGGGGCATCGACATCGGCGCCAAGGCCGAGATCTACCAGATCATTCATAACCTGGCCGCCGACGGTATTTCGGTGATCGTGGTGTCCAGCGATCTGATGGAAGTGATGGGCATTTCCGACCGCATTCTGGTGCTGTGCGAGGGCGCCCTGCGTGGCGAAGTCAGCCGCGACCAGGCCAATGAATCCAACCTGCTGCAACTGGCTTTGCCGCGCCACCGCGCTGACGGCGTGGCGAACTGAGAGGTGACTATGATGACAACCCAAAACGAAACCCTGCCGACCGCGCGCAAACCTCTGGATATGCGGCGCTTTCTTGATGACTGGGTGATGTTGCTGGCGGCGGTCGGCATTTTTCTCGCCTGCACCTTGTTGATCGACAACTTCCTCTCGCCGCTGAACATGCGCGGTCTGGGCCTGGCGATTTCCACCACCGGGATTGCCGCGTGCACCATGTTGTATTGCCTGGCGTCGGGGCATTTCGATTTGTCGGTGGGGTCGGTGATTGCCTGCGCCGGGGTGGTTGCGGCGGTGGTTATGCGCGACACCAACAGCGTGTTTCTCGGTGTCAGCGCCGCGCTGGTGATGGGCCTGATCGTCGGGCTGATCAACGGTATCGTGATCGCCAAGTTGCGGGTCAATGCGCTGATCACGACGTTGGCGACCATGCAGATCGTCCGTGGCCTGGCCTACATTTTTGCCAACGGCAAAGCGGTGGGCGTGTCCCAGGAATCGTTCTTCGTGTTCGGCAACGGCCAGCTGTTCGGCGTGCCGGTACCGATCCTGATCACCATCGTCTGCTTCCTGTTTTTCGGCTGGTTGCTGAACTACACGACTTACGGGCGCAACACCATGGCCATCGGTGGCAACCAGGAAGCGGCGTTGCTGGCGGGGGTGAATGTTGATCGCACGAAAATCATCATCTTTGCGGTGCATGGCGTGATCGGTGCGCTGGCGGGGGTGATTCTGGCTTCGCGGATGACTTCGGGTCAGCCGATGATCGGGCAGGGGTTCGAGCTGACGGTGATTTCGGCTTGCGTGCTGGGCGGGGTATCGCTGAGTGGCGGGATCGGGATGATTCGGCATGTGATTGCCGGGGTGCTGATTCTGGCGATCATCGAGAATGCAATGAACCTGAAGAATATCGACACGTTTTATCAGTACGTGATTCGGGGTTCGATTCTGCTGTTGGCTGTGGTTATCGACCGACTCAAGCAACGGTAATCCGCAATACCCTGTGGGAGCGAGCTTGCTCGCGATAGCGGTAGATCCGGCACTTTGATGTTGGATGTGCAGGCCTTATCGCGAGCAAGCTCGCTCCCACAGTTCATCCTGTCTGCCGAACCTTCCGTCACTTCCAGATAAATACTCCTTGCTCGTCCTGTCTTGTTTCGGTTATCACTTTGTACATGATTAGACAGGTACGATTTGACAAGAAACAACGGGTGGTCAACGAACTCATCCGGCGCATCGAAAGCGGCCTCCTGGAGGACGGCTTTCTGTTGCCCGGTGAGCATCAGTTGGCTCAGGAATTCAACGTCAGCCGTGGCACGTTGCGCGAAGCGCTGGCCGAACTTAAGCGGCGCAACTACATCGCCACGCAAAGTGGAGTCGGTTCTATTGTCACTTTCGACGGCGTGGTGCTCGACCAGCAAAGCGGCTGGGCCCAGGCGCTGGCCGATAGCGGGGCGCTGATCAACACTGAAGTGCTGTGTCTGGAAGCCGTGACTCGCGAGGATCTGCTGCCGCGTTTCGGTTCCGATCAATTCATTCTGCTCGAACGTCGCCGCCGTTCCAACGACGGCACGGCGGTGTCCCTTGAACGCTCTCTGATGCCCGCGAGCGGAGGCCTGGAAAGCCTGCCGCGAGTCGGCCTGATCGACAATTCACTGACCATCACCCTGGCCGCTTACGGCTACGTCGGCGAGCGCGGCGATCAATGGATCGGCGCCGAACCGCTCAACGCCGTGGACGCCGAACTGCTCGGCCGCGCTGAGGGCACGGTGTTCCTCAAGGCATTGCGCACCACCTACGACCGGCAAAACCGTTTCATGGAACAGGTCGAAAGCCTGCTCGACCCGGTGCATTTCCGTCTGCACCTGCAATTTGGAGAATCGAAATGACCGCCCTCGACCGTGCCCTGGGCGCGTTTTACGGCCTGGCACTCGGCGATGCGCTGGGTATGCCGACCCAATCCCTGAACCGCGAAACGATCAAGCAGCGCTTCGGCCAGATCACCGATCTGCAAGACGCCGGCCCCTTGCAACCGATTGCCGCGAATATGCCCAAGGGCTCGATCACCGATGACACCGAACAGGCGATTCTGGTCGGCGAGTTGCTGGTCGAAGGCAAAGGCCGGATCGAGCCCGCGGTGCTCGCGCAGCGGCTGATCGAATGGGAAGCCGAGATGCAGGCCAAGGGCTCGCAGGACTTGCTCGGCCCGTCGACCAAACGTGCGATCGAAATGATCCTCGCCGGCCATTCGCCGGAAGAGGCCGGGCGCTACGGCACCACCAACGGCGCAGCGATGCGCATCACCCCGGTGGGAATCGCCGCCGATGTCGCCGATCCCGAGCGCTTTATCGCGGCGGTGGTGCAGGCGTGTCAGGTCACTCACAACACCACGCTGGGGATTTCCAGTGCGGCGGCGGTGGCGGCGGTGGTCTCGGCCGGCATCAACGGTCTGGATCTGGGCGAGGCGCTGAACCTCGGCCAACAGATCGCCCAGCAAGCGGAGTCTCACGGTCACTGGGTGGCCGGTGGGCGCATCGCCTCGCGGATCAGTTGGGCGCGCAGCATCAGTGTCGAAAGCGACCCAGTGTTGCTCGCGGATCTGCTGTACGACGTGATCGGCACTTCGGTGGCCTCGCAGGAATCGGTGGTGGTGTCGTTCGCCCTTGCGCAGCAAGTCGCGGTCGGTGAAATGACGCCGTTCGATGCGCTGTGCATGGCCGCGAGCCTGGGTGGCGACACCGACACCATCGCCGCGATTCTCGGCGCCATGCTCGGGGCCTGCCTGGGCCTGCAGAGTTGGCCGGCGCCGATGATTGAAACGGTGAAGGCCGTCAACGATCTGGAGCTTGAGCCGTTGGTGACAGGGCTGTTGGCCTTGCGCTGATTGAACTGACGCCTTCGCGAGCAAGCTCGCTCCCACAGGGACAGTGCAATCTCAAGGTTCACTTCGAACCTGTGGGAGCGAGCTTGCTCGCGAAAGGCGCACCACAAAACCTGAATATTCACCCGCAATGGATCGCGCAGACAGGCCCAGGAAGGGCGGGATGTCTTGTCGTTCTGCGTCATTGCCACAACCACAATAAAGGCAAACAGGAGCATTTTTCATGAGTTCATCGAACGCCGGGCAAAGCGCCGGGCAACTGGAAACCCGGGGCATCGAACCGGTGCCGGAAGGCGAGTGCAACGGCCATCCGCTGCAACTGTTCTGGGTCTGGTTCGCTGCCAATATTTCCATCCTCGGCCTGCCACTGGGCGCCACGCTGGTTGCGTTTCGCGGCCTGGCGATCTGGCAGGCGATCATCGTCGCCATCCTCGGCGCTGCCGGTTCGTTCGCGGTGGTGGGGATCATCTCGATTGCCGGTCGTCGCGGTCGTGCGCCGAGCCTGACCCTGTCGCGAGCGATCTTCGGTGTGCGCGGCAATATCGGCCCGACGCTGGTGTCGCTGATGTCGCGCCTGGGCTGGGAAACCGTCAACACCACCACCGCCGCGTTCGTGCTGTTGTCGTTGTGCTCGATCCTGTTCGGCTCACCGGTGGAAGCCAAAAGCGCACCGGTGCTGACCCTGATCTTCATCGCGATTTTCGTGCTGCTGACCCTGTCGGTGTCCGGCCTCGGCCACGCCACCTTGCTGGTGATCCAGAAGTGGGCGACCTACGTGTTCGGCGCGCTGAACATTCTGGTCGGCGGCTTCCTCTGCGCGACCATCGACTGGAGCGCGGTGTTCAACGCCACGCCGGCGCCGATGAGCGCGATGATCATCGGTATCGGCACCATGGCCGCCGGCACCGGGATCGGCTGGGCCAACGCCGGCGCCGACATGTCGCGCTATCAGCATCGCAGCGTCAAAGCCGTGCGCCTGGTGGCTTCGGCAGCGTTCGGCGCAGGGATTCCGCTGGTGTTGCTGATCACCCTCGGCGGCCTGCTGTCGGTGGGCAACAACGATCTGGCGTCGGCGACTGACCCGATCGTGGCGATCCGCGACATGCTGCCGACCTGGATGGCCGTGCCGTACCTGATCACCGCATTCGGTGGCCTGTTGCTGTCGAACAACCTGTCGGTGTATTCCGCCGGCCTGACCACGCTGACCCTCGGCCTGAAGGTCAAGCGCGTGTACGCGGTGGTGGTCGACATCGTCGCGATCTTCGCCGGTTCGATCTACTTCATGCTGATCGCCGACAGCTTCTACGGCCCGTTCATCACCTTCATTTCCCTGCTGGCCGTGCCGATTACTGCGTGGGTCGGGATCTTCGTCGTCGACCTGATTCACCGTCACTACTACAGCCCGAAAGACCTGCTCGACGTCAGCCCGAGCAGCGCCTACTGGTACAGCGGGGGCATCGAGTGGCGCGCGTTCGGCGCGTGGGCGATTGCGATCGTGCTGGGTTTCAGTTTCACCACCATCGGCACCACCGCCGAGAACGTCTGGTTCAAGGGCTTTCTGTCCGATTCGTGGCTGGGCCACAACGGCCTTGGCTGGATCGTGACCTTTGTGGTCGCCGGCGGCATTTACTTCGTACTCGGCGGGGCGAGAGATCGCCGCGCTGCGCAATCCGAGAATGCTCATGCCTAAGATGTTGCACACCGGCCAGGTCATCATCGACCTGGTCATGGCCGTTGATGCGCTGCCCCAAATCGGCGGTGACGTGCTGGCGCAGTCCGCCAGTTTCGAAGCCGGCGGCGGCTTCAATGTGATGGCCGCCGCCGCGCGTAACGGCTTGCCGGTGGTCTACCTCGGTCGCCACGGCAACGGCCGTTTCGGCGATCTGGCGCGGCAGGCGATGAATGCTGAAGGCATCCGCATCGGCATCGAACAGCCTGCAGAGCGCGACACTGGTATCTGCGTGGCGCTGACCGATGCGTCGGCCGAGCGCAGTTTCATTTCCTACATCGGCGCCGAAGGCGAGGTGACGGCGGCGGAGCTGAATAGCGTCGCCGCCGAGGCGGGGGACTACGTCTACGTCAGCGGCTACAGCCTGTTGCACCGCGGCAAGGCCCAGGCGTTGCTGGACTGGATGCTGGCGTTGCCGAAGACAATCAACGTGGTGTTCGACCCGGGCCCACTGGTGGAGTCGCCGGACTCACCGATGATGCAGGCGTTGCTGCCGCGCATCGACGTGTGGACCAGCAACAGCGTCGAGGCGCTGCGTTTCACTGACGCGGCGGACATCGAAACCGCGTTGGACCGGCTAACCGTGCACCTGCCACAGGATGTGCTGATGGTCGTGCGCGACGGCCCGCAGGGTTGCTGGATTCATCAGCGCGGCGGACGTCGGCATGTGCCGGGTTTCAAGGTTCAGGCGGTCGACAGCAACGGTGCGGGTGATGCGCATGCCGGGGTGTTTGTGGCCGGTCTGGCGCAAGGTCTGGCGGCTGATGAAGCCGCGAGGCGCGCCAACGCCGCAGCCGCGTTGGCCGTCACCCGCTGGGGCCCGGCGACCTCACCGGGCACTGCCGAAGTCGATGCATTAATCCTTGAAACTTGCGATCACTGATCGATCGCTTTCGCGAGCAGGCTCGCTCCCACACAGGAACTGTTGTGTTCACCCATACCCTGTGGGAGCGAGCTTGCTCGCGAAGGGTCCAGAGATTCGGCACAAGGCCTGATTCAACTCGCCTTGCGCAACGCCGCAATCAACTCATCCTTACGCATCGAAGAGCGCCCGGGAATCTTCCGCTCCCGCGCCTCGGCTTCATCTTTCGATATGCCTTTCTTTTCGTAACTGTCTTCGATGTGCGCGGCCTTGCGCTTTTGCTCGGTGGTGTATTTGGCTTTGCTTCCACGAGGCATTGGATTTCTCCTTGCACCAGATTTTGAGTACGCGGGTCAGCTGTCGAGCTTGCGGGCCGCTTCCACGCCGGCGGCACTGAGTTTGATGGGCAGGTTCAATGAGTGCTCGCCTGCTTCGTTGCAGGTCACATGGCCATGGTGGATGAGTCCACGTTCCTGCAGTGCGGCGAGGGCGCTGGCCACGACTTTCTCGCCCCGATAATTGTCCAGCACTTCCTTGCCCAGTCCGTTTGGATGGGCGTGCAGCAAACGGGTGAGAACTTCTTTTTCCAGGTTTTTATCGTCGTTCATGGTTACCTCTTCCTGAATGTCGATCGGGCGTTGGAGTTGGCGATCTACTTTCCGGCACCTTCCGAGCCCGAGCCGCCCGTCGTGGTTTTCGAGTCGGTACCGGCTCCGGAGTTATCCGGCGGCAGGGGATTGCCGGAAGTACCACCCTGACGGCCAGGATCATTGCCCTGGGTGCGCGGGTCGGTGCCGGTAGCCGGTGGCAGGGCGCTTTCCACCCCTGAGCCGTCGGTGTTCATGCCAGGGGCACTCTGGATGGCTGGAGCTTTCGGTCGCTCGACCGGGTCGGTGGGACCGGTGCCGGCGGCGGTGGTGGCGGCAAACACCGCAGGACTGAGCAGTGTGGCGAATACGAGGGCAGTCAACCTTGACGAGATCATGGGGTGTCTCCAGTGATTGGAATCCTTACATGGTCTTGGTCTGCCCTCGCTCCGCAATGGTGCCTGATGGGCGACGAACGGTTCAGTTGGCCGGCGCGGTTTTGCCTTCGACCTGTCTCCACAGCAGGCGCCCGATCGTGATTAACCAGTTCGAAGTGGCCACCGCCAGCACGGTCAGCAGCAGCGTCGCCATGCCGTGCTCGACGATAATTTTCCCGGCCAGCAGCGGGAAGCCGAACACGCCGATGAAGTACGAAAGACTGAACAGCAGCAATGCCTGGGATGTGGCGCCGGCCGGCGCTTCGTTGGCCGCCAGTCCATTAATTACCGAGTAGGTAAGGCCGTAACCGACACCGAGCATCACCGCTGCCAGCAGATAGCTGAAACCACTTTGCACGCCGAACGCGAACAGCACGATCGAGCTGAGCATCAACCCCGACAACAGGCACGACGCGCGCAGCGGATCACGCTTGACCACATAGCCCGCGATCAACATCCGGCTGCTGATCGCAGCACTCATGAAGCCCAGGAAGAACAGCGAATAATCCAGCGAACGGGCGGCGGCATAGCTGGTCTGGAAACTCGACAGCCCGCCGAATACACAACCGCCGAGGCCGACCATGATGATCGGAAACACTGCGCGTGAACCGAGCACCTGTGTCGTCGCGTGCCAGCTGATTTTTGCCGCTGTCGGGGCTTGTGTACTTTTCAGGCGAGCACCGAGACGCCAGAACAACAGCACGCCGACCAGGCTCGCCGCAGCCGCCAGATAGAACGCCGACGTCACCGGCAACCCCAGCGCACTCGCCGCACGCCCGAGCAGCGGGCCGCTGCCGATCCCGGTCATCATGCTGCCGGATAGCAGCGCAAAGTATTTCGCCCGCTGCGCCGGGCTTACCAGACTGGCGACGATGATCGGCCCCAGCGTGTAGAACACGCCCCAGCCCAATCCGAGCAGCAAGCCGAAAAACAGCAGCCAATGGCCGAAGCCCGGCGTCATCGCAAACCCCAGACTCGCCGCCACCAGCAACAGCCCGAACAACGCGATCGAACGCGCCGCACCCAGCCAGTCGGACAGGTGTCCGGACACCAGCACCGCAACGAAGGTGCTGAGCATCGCCGCACTGATCACGCTGCCGGCATCGTGCTCGTTGCCGCCGCGAGAACCGATCAACAGCGAGAGCAAAAACGTCGAGCCGTAGGACAGCGACAACAGATAACTGGCGAGGCAGAACAGGCCGAACAGTTTGCCCGAGACCTGAGGTGTTGCTTGAGGCATGACGCGGTTCCTTGACCGAAAAAATTGAGCGTCATCTATCTATCACGTCATGCCTGCGGCTTAGGTCTGAGCTTGGTGATCTCAGGATCGTGAATGACCGGAGTAACACCTTCAGACCACGCCGATCTCTTCCTTGAACTGCTCCATGAAACCCTTCAGGCGTTGATGACGGATTTGCGCCAGACGCTGACCGGCAACGGTCTGGAAACCGTCGGCGAGGTGCAGCAGTTTGGTCTGGAAATGATCGAGGCAGAATCGCTTGTCGTCGTAGCCCCTTTCCCGGGCCTCGGGATCTTGCGGGTCGTACAGCGCGCTGCCCATGCGCCCGGCGGTGTAGAAGGTGCGGGCGACGCCGAGCATGCCGATGGAGTCGAGGCGGTCGGCGTCCTGCATCAGTCGCGCTTCGAGGGTAAGCGGGGTGATGTTGGCGGAAAAGCTGTGAGCTTCGATGGCGTGGATCACTGCACTGATTTTTTCTTCGGGCCAGCTCAGGTTTGCCAGCACCATTGATGCTTTTTCCGCTGCCAGACGCGATGCCTGTGAACGTAGCGGCGAGTTCTTTTCCACCGCGACGCAATCGTGCAGCAACACCGCCGCCAGCAGCACCTCAAGGTCGCCACCTTCCTCGACCTGCAAAGTGCGCACGTTGTGCCAGACCCGTTGCAGGTGCGATAGATCATGGGCGCCGTCCTCCGACGGTTCCAGCGCATGGGGCAGCAGTTCGGCGGCGAGTGAGGCCAGTGGTTCGAAAGCGATCGTGTTCATGCATGTCCTATAAAGCAGACAACAATCCTTGTGGGAGCGAGCTTGCTCGCGAAGACCTCGGCACAGGCAATACCTCCATCGACTGGCGGGACGCCTTCGTGAGCAAGCTCGCTCCCACACGGATCGCCGTGTTTCTGTGATTGAGTAGAGTAGTGTTTGCTTTGCCATGTGACGAGTGCCGCGCGCCGCCTTAGTATGGCGTTTTCCTTTTTCCGACAAGGCCCGTCCATGACGATCGAAATCCGCCCGGCGACCCCCAGCGATGCGCCGCAAATCCTCGCGTTCATCACTGAACTTGCAGACTTCGAAAAGGCCCGTCACGAAGTCATCGCCAGCGTCGCCGACATCGAACGCAGCCTGTTCAGCGAAGGCGCCACCGCCCATGGTCTGATCTGTCTGCGCGATGGCGTGCCGATCGGTTTCGCGGTGTTCTTCTTCAGCTATTCGACCTGGCTGGGCAGCAACTGCCTGTACCTCGAAGACCTCTACATAACCCCCGAACAACGCGGCGGCGGCGCCGGTAAAACCCTGCTGCGCCACCTCGCAAAAATTGCCTGCGCCAACGACTGCGGCCGCTTCGAATGGAGCGTGCTGGACTGGAACACCCCGGCCATCGAATTCTACAAATCCCTCGGCGCCCAGCCGCAGGAAGAGTGGGTGCGTTACCGCATGGACGGCAAGGTGTTGCGCGAGTTTGCCGAGGGCTGATCGTCAGGGCTTTTGCCTGGTTTTGGCCGTTTCCTCATCGGTCGATTCCCAATTGCCACTCAAAAGACCATCAAGTGCCTGACGTACGGAAATCTTGAAGGCTCCGGCCTTCCCTTCATCGAAGGCCGCTTTCCAATACTTGTAGCCCTGACTGAAATCCGGAATCTGCGCAGCCTCTCCCACGCGTCGGGTGAGGCTTTGTTGCAAGGCTTTGGCATGGAAGGGCAGATGAGGCATTTCATTGATTTCATTACCGGCCACCGGGTTGATCATGCGGATGCCGTCGACCCGGACGTGCACGACCTTGCCGTATGCCGGGTAGTCCTCGATTTTCAGGATGGTCAGCGTCGAGTGCTCTTCTCCCGACCGGGTCTTGTAGGCCCAGATATCACCTTCCTTCAATGATGGTGCAGCGCTGAGGACGGCGCTGAAGCAAAGTGCGCCCAGCAGCGCCAGCGTTTTCAGTATCTTCATTTTTCATCCTTGAGCATTCGAGAGCATGCGCCGCCGGGGGCGCGAGGCGGCATTTTAGAGCGTTGGTGGAGAAAATCTTGTCACACTTGTATATCCCACAATGTGGGAGTGATATTTATATATTGAGATTTTATCGTCACCGGGTTTATAGTCCGGCTCACTCACTGCCAATAACAAAACAGGTGAAGCGATGCTGGCGCAATTGATCGCGCTCGATTGGGGGACGACCTCACTCCGTGCTTACAAACTCGCGACGGGCGGGCAGGTGCTGGCGCAGCGGTCGCTGTCGTTCGGGATCATGCAGTTGCCGAAGACGCCGCGCGTCATCAACGGTCACGAATGCGCCGAGGGTTTTGAACTGGCGTTCGATGAGGCTTGCGGCGACTGGCTCGACGCGCAACCGGACTTGCCGGTGATTGCCTGCGGCATGGTCGGCAGCGCTCAGGGTTGGCGCGAAGCGTCCTACCGCGATACGCCGGCCAACGTGGCCGATCTCGGAAAATCCCTGCAAACCGTTCGCAGTCTTCGCGGTGTCGATGTGCACATCGTGCCGGGTGTGATTCAGCGCTCGGCGCTGCCGAACGTGATGCGCGGCGAGGAAACCCAGGTTCTCGGCGTCCTGCAGACTCTGCCGGTCGAGGCGGGCAATGATCTGCTGATCGGCCTGCCGGGCAGTCATTCGAAATGGGTGGAAGTGGCCGACGGCTGCATCACTCGTTTCGACACCTTCATGACCGGCGAAGTGTTCGCCGTGCTCAGCGAACACAGCATTCTCGGCCGTACCCAACAGCACAGCGCGACGTTCGACGCCGAGGCGTTTGATCGCGGCGTGCAGGTGGCGTTGTCGGCAGAAGGCGAAATCGGCGTGCTGTCGACTCTGTTCAGCGCCCGCAGCCTCGGCCTGACCGGTGAGCTTAGCGCTACCGCGCAACCGGACTACCTGTCCGGCCTGCTGATCGGCCATGAACTGACAGCGCTGGCCACCGTGCAACGATGCCGGCGCAACAGCGCACAACTTCCTTCGATCATCCTCATCGGCAACGCGCAGTTGTGCGCCCGCTACAGCCGGGCCCTCGACGCCTGCGGTTTCGCCCGGGTGACTTTGGCCGAACAGGCCACCGAGCGTGGTCTTTGGCAACTGGCGCTCGCCGCCGGGCTGATCGATTCCTCATCCCGTTAACTTTGACTGGAGGCCTGACATGCTCAAGCAAGCACTGGCGCAAAACGGTCTGATCGCGATCCTGCGCGGCCTGCATCCGCAGGAAGCCGCCGCTGTCGGAGAAGTCCTGTATGCAGCCGGATTTCGCGTCATCGAAGTACCGCTCAATTCCCCCGCGCCGTACGAAAGTATCCGCATTCTGCGTAATACGTTGCCCGCCGATTGCCTGATCGGTGCCGGTACGGTGCTGACCCCTGAACAGGTTGAACAGGTGAAAGAGGCCGGGGGCCAGGTCATCGTCATGCCCCACAGCGATGCCAAGGTGTTGCGGGCGGCGAAAGCGGCGGGGTTGTACCTGTCGCCGGGCGTTGCGACGCCGACCGAAGCCTTCGCGGCACTGGAGGCGGGCGCGGACATTCTTAAATTGTTCCCGGCCGAGCAGATGGGCCCGGCGGTGGTGAAAGCCTGGCTGGCGGTGTTGCCCGTCGGGACGATTCTGGCGCCGGTTGGCGGCATTACCCCGGACAACATGCAGGCGTTCATCGATGCCGGCGTCAAAGGCTTCGGCCTCGGTTCCGGGCTGTTCAAACCGGGCATGACGACTGAGCAAGTGGCGGCCAATGCCAAGGCCTACGTGGCGGCCTGGAAAGCCCTTCGCTAAGCCTTTTCCGGCGCTGCGTGCGCTGCATCTAACAAGAGAGACAAGCAGATGAAAATCACCAAACTCACCACCTTCATCGTCCCGCCGCGCTGGTGCTTCCTGAAAGTCGAAACCGACGAGGGCGTGACCGGTTGGGGCGAGCCCGTGGTCGAGGGCCGCGCCCACACGGTCGCTGCAGCGGTTGAGGAATTGTCCGACTACCTGATCGGAAAAGACCCACGCAATATCGAAGACATCTGGACCGTGCTGTATCGCGGCGGCTTTTACCGGGGCGGCGCGATACACATGAGCGCGCTGGCCGGCATCGACCAGGCGTTGTGGGACATCAAGGGCAAGGCGCTGGGCGTGTCGGTCAGCGATCTGCTCGGCGGTCAGGTGCGGGACAAGATCCGCGTGTATTCGTGGATCGGCGGCGACCGCCCGGCGGACACCGCGCGGGCCGCAAAGGAAGCGGTGGGCCGTGGTTTTACCGCAGTGAAAATGAACGGCACCGAAGAGCTGCAATTTCTCGATACCTTTGAAAAAGTCGATCTGGCGCTGGCCAACGTTGCCGCCGTGCGTGATGCGGTCGGGCCGAACGTCGGCATTGGCGTCGACTTCCATGGCCGGGTGCACAAACCCATGGCCAAGGTGCTGATGAAGGAGCTCGACCCGTACAAACTGATGTTCATCGAAGAGCCGGTGCTCAGCGAAAACTACGAAGCGCTCAAGGAGTTGGCGCCGCTGACCAGCACGCCGATTGCCCTCGGCGAGCGTCTGTTTTCGCGCTGGGACTTTAAACGGGTGTTGAGCGAAGGTTACGTCGACATCATCCAGCCGGATGCGTCCCACGCCGGTGGCATCACCGAGACCCGCAAGATCGCCAACATGGCCGAAGCCTACGACGTGGCGCTGGCGCTGCACTGCCCGCTGGGGCCGATCGCGCTGGCGGCGTGTCTGCAACTGGACGCCGCTTGTTACAACGCGTTTATCCAGGAGCAGAGCCTGGGCATCCATTACAACGAGAGCAATGACCTGCTCGACTATGTGAAGGATCCACGGGTATTCGACTACGACAAAGGCTTCGTGAGAATCCCCAACGGCCCGGGCCTGGGGATCGAGATCAACGAGGAATACGTGATCGAACGCGCGGCGGTCGGCCACCGCTGGCGCAATCCGATCTGGCGTCATGCCGATGGCAGTTTTGCCGAGTGGTGAGTCTTTCCTGACCCAACACCAAACACTGTGGGAGCGAGCTTGCTCGCGAAGAGGGCGGCACATTCGAAACCGATGTCGCCTGATAGATCGCTTCGCGAGCAAGCTCGCTCCCACAGGTTGATCTCCATGGAGCGGAGATCTGCATACCTCCCCGACCTCAATAAACATAAGAAGAGGCGCTCCCCATGCAACCGCAAACCCTCACCGGGCAAGCGACGTTAGTCACGCCCAGCCGCAAGCGATTTTTCATCATGGTGTTGCTGTTCATCACCGTGGTCATCAACTACCTGGACCGCAGCAACCTGTCGATTGCCGCACCGGCGCTGACGACGGATCTGGGCATCGATCCGGTGCACGTCGGGCTGATCTTCTCCGCCTTCGGCTGGACCTACGCCGCGATGCAGATCCCCGGCGGCTGGCTGGTGGATCGGGTGCCGCCGCGCATCCTTTATAGCGTCGCGCTGCTGTTGTGGTCACTGGCCACGGTGATGCTCGGTTTCGCCGCCAGTTTCATCGCGCTGTTCGTGCTGCGCATGGCGGTCGGTGCGCTGGAAGCACCGGCGTATCCGATCAACAGCCGCGTGGTGACAACCTGGTTCCCCGAGCGCGAGCGGGCCACAGCCATCGGTTTCTACACCTCCGGCCAGTTTGTCGGGCTGGCGTTTCTGACCCCGGTGCTGGCGTGGCTGCAACATGAGTTTGGCTGGCACATGGTGTTTGTCGTGACCGGCGCGGTGGGCATCATCTGGGCGGCGATCTGGTACGCGGTGTATCGCGAGCCGCGTGATTTCAAAGGCGCCAACGAAGCGGAAATCGACCTGATCCGCGAGGGCGGCGGGCTGGTGGATATCTCGGCCGAATCCGCCAAGGTGAAGGCGAAATTCAGTTGGACCGATCTCGGCATCGTCCTCAGCAAACGCAAGCTGTGGGGGATCTACCTCGGCCAGTTCTGCCTCAACTCGACGCTGTGGTTTTTCCTGACCTGGTTCCCGACCTACCTGGTGAAGTATCGCGGCATGGACTTCATCAAGTCCGGTCTGCTGGCGTCGCTGCCGTTTCTCGCCGCGTTCATCGGCGTGTTGTGCTCAGGGTTCTTTTCCGACTTCCTGATTCGCCGTGGTTGCACCGTCGGGTTTGCGCGCAAGTTGCCGATCATTGGCGGGCTGCTGATTTCCACCTCGATCATCGGCGCCAACTTCGTCGAATCGACGCCGTTGGTGATTGCTTTCCTGGCGCTGGCGTTTTTCGGCAACGGGTTGGCGTCGATCACCTGGTCGCTGGTCTCGACACTGGCGCCGGCGCGGTTGCTGGGCTTGACCGGTGGGGTGTTCAACTTCATCGGCAACCTGTCGGCGATTGCCACGCCGATTGTCATCGGCTTCCTGGCCAGCGGCGATTCGTTTGCACCGGCGATCACCTACATCGCGGTTCTGGCATTGATCGGTGCTTTGTCCTACGTGCTGCTGGTGGGCAAGGTCGAGCGCATCGAGTTGTAGTCGGCCATGCCGGGCGACCATAATGCCGCCCGTTCCCTCGCTCAACGCTAAAGGCTGGATATGCAGGAAGACGCCCCAAAAACCGCCAAGGACGCCGCGCCGACCGGCACCCAGACCCTGCTTCGCGGGTTGGGTGTGGTGCAGGCCGTCGCCAGTGGCGCCCGCGATCTCAAAGAGATTGCCCGCCTGATCGGTACCACGCGCAGTACCACTCATCGTCTGGCCAGTTGTCTGGTGGACGAGCGCTACCTGCGCGTCGTGCCGCAAGTCGGTTATCTGCTGGGGCCGAAGCTGATCGAACTGGGTTTCCAGGCGCGCGAAGAGTTGCCGTTGGTGACCCTGGCTGGGCCGTATCTGGACGAGTTGTCGGCGCTGACCGGCGACACCGTTCACCTGGGAATTCGTGAAGGCGACGAGGTGCTGTACCTGTTGAAGAATCCGGGGCGCAACGGCCCGGAAATGCGCTCGCGGGTCGGCCATCGCATGCCGCTGGCGCGGACCGGGATCGGCAAGGCGCTGATGCTGGATGACGCGCCGCAAGACTGGCAGCGTCTGTACGACATCAGTCTGCCGGCGGGTGGGAAAAGTCAGTTCTGGCCGCAACATCCCCAGCAGTCGTGGGAGCAGCTGGAGCAGCGGATGACCGAATACGTGGCCGGTGGCTACGCGTTCGATCTGGAAGACAACGAGCCGTCGATCCGTTGCGTGGCGGCACCGATCCGCGACGCGAGCAAGCGCATCGTCGCAGCGATCAGCATCGCCAGCACCGTGCCGTACATGCCGCTGGAAAAAATGGCCGAGCTGATTCCCCTGATCAAAGGGGTCACGGCCCGGCTCTCGGCAGAACTTGGCTTGAAGGTCTGAAGAATCAGAGCTTCAGAGTCGCCATGTCGATCACGAAGCGATACTTCACATCACCGGCGATCATGCGGGCGTAGGCTTCGTTGATCTGGCGGATGTCGAGCATTTCGATGTCGCAGCTGATGTTGTGTTCGGCGCAGAAATCCAGCACTTCCTGGGTTTCGGCGACGCCACCGATCAACGAACCGGCCAATACGCGACGACCCAGCACCAGTTTCGCGGCGTGGACCGGCGGATCGATCGGTTCGATCAGGCCCACCAGAATGTGCACGCCATCGAAGCGCAGGGTGTCGAGGTACGGGTTGAGATCGTGCTGCACCGGAATGGTGTCCAGCAGGAAATCGAAACGGCCGGCGGCGGCTTTCATTTGCTCTTCGTCGGTGGACACGATCACATGATCGGCGCCCTGACGACGACCTTCCTCAGCCTTGCTTGCCGAACGGGTGAACAGCGTCACTTCAGCGCCCATGGCTTTGGCGAACTTGATGCCCATGTGGCCGAGGCCGCCCATGCCGAGAATCCCGACCTTGTCGCCAGCCTTCACGCCGTAGTGCTTGAGCGGCGAGTAGGTGGTGATGCCGGCGCAGAGAATCGGTGCGGCAGCTGCCAGGTCCAGCTTCTCGGGGATGCGCACCACGAAGTGCTCGCTGACTACGATGCTGTCTGAATAGCCGCCCATGGTGTTGCTGCCATCGACCCGATCCGGGGTGGCGTAGGTCATGGTCGGACCTTCGAGGCAGTACTGCTCGAGGTTCGACTGGCAGGCTTCGCAGGTGCGGCAGGAGTCGACCATGCAGCCAACGCCGACCAGATCGCCTACCTTGTGCTTGGTGACATTCGCACCGACGGCGGTGACTTTTCCGACGATCTCGTGGCCGGGCATCAGCGGGTAAACGGCGATGCCCCATTCGTTGCGCGCCTGGTGGATGTCGGAGTGGCAGACGCCGCAGTAAAGGATTTCGATGGCGACGTCGTCCGCCCGTGGGCTGCGGCGTTCGAACTTCATCGGGGCGAGGGGAGTGGTGGCCGTTTGAGCGGCATAGCCGATGGCGGTGTACATGTGAAACCTCGCAAAAGCAGTGACAAGTGAGGCGGCGCATTCTGGGCGCCGTCCGGTCGTCCGGCCATGGCGATTCCTCCGGGTGTCATGCCTAATCCTCCGGCATGCAGGGTTGATCGGTCGCATTGGCAAAAGGATCTGCGATGATGCTTTTATCCCTTTTTCCGTGATTTTTCTGAAGAGCCACCCGATGCAATTGACCCGTCACCTTGATGCCAACGCCACCCTGGTTTCGCTGATCGAACCGCTGGCGCTGCGCGATGGTTACAGCCAGACCGGGCTGCCGGGCGTGCAGGTGTTGCGCGCCAGTTGCGACGTCGCCCGTGGCCCGCACATTTATGAACTGAGCCTGATGATCATCGCCCAGGGCAGCAAACTGGCGTATCTGGGGCCGCGCACCATGGAGTACGGCGCCGGGCATTACCTGATTCAGGCGTTGCCGGTGCCGTTCGAGTGCGAAACCTATGCGTTGCCGGACGCGCCGTTGCTCGGCGTGTCGGTGGCGATCGATCGGGTGCTGCTCGGTGAACTGGTGCTGGCCATGGGGCTGGCGCCGGGGCGGCATATTCCGGCGCAGACCCCGGAGTCGATGACTTCGGTGGTGCTCGATGATGAGATGCGCGGTTGTGTCGAACGCCTGCTGCGCTGTCTGCACGATCCGCTGGAATGCCAGATTCTCGGGCCAGCACGGGTGCGGGAGTTGTTGTTCGTGGCGTTGCGCGGACCTCAGGCTGATGTGTTGCGGGCATTGGTGGAGCAGCAGGGGCAGTTTGCCCGGGTGGCAGCTTCGATCAGCCATTTGCATGCGCACTACACCGAACCGTTGAATGTCGAGACATTGGCCAGTTGCGCGAACATGAGCGTGTCGACCTTTCATGAGCATTTCAAACGCAGCACGTTGCTGTCGCCGGTGCAGTATCTGAAGCGTTTACGTTTGTTGAAGGCGCAGACGTTGTTGATCGCCGAAGGACTGGGAGTGGCGCAGGTGGCGCATCGGGTGGGGTATCAGAGTACGTCGCAGTTCAGTCGCGAGTACAAACGTTATTTCGAGCGCAGTCCGGGGGATGAGCGAGCGGCTTGATTTTCACCAAATCGCAGGCAACAAAAAGGCCCCCATGAAGGGAGCCTTGATGTTCAGCGGGTCGACTTACATATTCGGGTAAGTAGGGCCGCCAGCGCCTTCCGGCGTCACCCAGGTGATGTTCTGCGAAGGGTCCTTGATGTCACAGGTCTTGCAGTGCACGCAGTTCTGGGCGTTGATCTGGAAGCGCTTCTCGCCGTCTTCCTTGGTGATCACTTCATACACGCCGGCCGGGCAGTAGCGCTGTGCCGGTTCGTCGTACAGCGGCAGGTTCTTGCTCAGCGGGATGGTCGGGTCGGTCAGTTTCAGGTGGCACGGCTGTTCTTCTTCATGGTTGGTACCGGAGATGAACACCGAGCTCAGCTTGTCGAAGCTGATCTTGCCGTCGGGTTTCGGGTAGTCGATCTTCTTGCAGTCGGCCGCGAGCTTGAGGCAGGCGTAGTCCGGCTTGGTATCGTGCAGGGTGAACGGCAGTTTGCCGCCGAAGATGTTCTGGTCCAGCCAGTTGAAACCGCCGCCGACGATGGCGCCGAACTTGTGGATCGCCGGGCCGAAGTTGCGGCTGGCGAACAGTTCTTCGTAGAGCCAGCTCTTCTTGAACGCGTCGACGTAGGTGTTCAGCTCTTCGGTGCCGTCCTTTTCAGCGAACAGCGCGTCGGCCACGGATTCAGCGGCGAGCATGCCGGACTTCATCGCGGTGTGGCTGCCCTTGATCTTGGCGAAGTTCAGAGTGCCCAGATCGCAACCGATCAGTGCGCCGCCCTTGAAGACCATTTTCGGCAGCGAGTTCAGGCCACCCTTGCAGATCGCACGTGCGCCGTAGCTGATGCGCTTGCCGCCTTCCAGATATTGTTTCAACACCGGGTGATGCTTGAGGCGCTGGAATTCGTCGAACGGCGACAGGTAGGTGTTGCTGTAGGACAGATCGACGATCAGACCGACCACCACCTGGTTGTTTTCCAGGTGATAGAGGAAGGAACCGCCGGTGTTCTCGGTGCCCATGATGTCCATCGGCCAACCGGCGGTGTGCACCACCAGGCCTGGCTGGTGTTTGGCCGGGTCGATTTCCCAGATTTCCTTCAGGCCGATGCCGTAGTGCTGGGCGTCGGCATCGCTGTCGAGGTTGTAGCGTTTGATCAGTTGCTTGCCGATGTGGCCACGGCAGCCTTCGGCGAACAGCGTGTATTTGCCACGCAGTTCCATGCCCGGGGTGTACAGGCCTTCCTTCGGGTGACCTTCGCGGTCGACGCCGAGGTCGCCGGTGATGATCCCGCGCACCACGCCGTTTTCATCGATCAGCGCTTCCTGAGCGGCGAAGCCCGGGTAGATTTCCACGCCCAGGTTCTCGGCCTGCTGGGCCAGCCAGCGGCACAGGTTGCCGAGGGAGATGATGTAGTTGCCTTCGTTGTGCATGGTCTTGGGCACAAAGAAGTCAGGAATTTTCTGCGCGCTGTCGGCGTTTTTCAGCACGAAAATGTCATCGCGGGTGACAGGCGTGTTCAGCGGAGCGCCGAGTTCTTTCCAGTCCGGGAACAGTTCGTTCAGCGCCCGTGGTTCGAATACGGCACCAGACAGGATGTGCGCGCCGACTTCGGAGCCTTTTTCGACCACGCAGACGCTGATTTCCTTACCGGCTTCGGCGGCCTTCTGCTTCAGACGGCAGGCGGCGGACAGGCCAGCGGGGCCGGCACCGACGATGACCACGTCGAATTCCATGTATTCGCGTTCCACAGGCTATCTCCTACTCAAGGCTCAACAGTTTTTTTTCTAATTTGGAGGTTCGGTGTCGCATCCGTTATTGCCTTTACGTTAACGTCAAGGCTAATAATGGGCAAACCACCTTTCTCTCTAGGCGGCGCATTATATCTACACCACTCTTAGCGTCCAATACAAACGTTTGTTTGAATCGGCTCCAGCCCAGAGAAATCAAAGAAGCGCGGCTTATGACGGGGCATTTTGGCGTATTGACCAGAATGGGCGTTCCGGTCAAGATACGGGCGGTTTTGCGCTCGCCGTAGGCTGAATGGTGGTTTCAAGAGCACCTCTAAAGACACTGCGTAGGCGGTAACCGGTGATGTGCAGCGCAGGTTCGGCGCGCAGTTTACACACCGCGAAGCGGCATGACTCGTCGGTCACGACTGACGAACGGTCATCCCGCTCAGCCGGCGTTTTTGGAGGTGCCCTTGTGCCCGATGAGCATCAACCGCCAGGTTCGCCTAGGCGACTTTCTTTTCACCGGAGAGTAACGAGGAATCCATGAAGGTTCTTGTAGCTGTCAAACGCGTTGTGGATTACAACGTCAAGGTTCGCGTCAAGGCGGACAATTCCGGCGTAGACCTCGCCAACGTCAAGATGTCGATGAACCCGTTCTGCGAAATCGCAGTGGAAGAAGCCGTACGCCTGAAAGAAAAAGGCGTTGCGACTGAAATCGTCGTCGTCTCCATCGGCCCGTCCACCGCTCAGGAACAGCTGCGTACCGCACTGGCTCTGGGTGCCGACCGCGCCATCCTCGTCGAATCCGCTGAAGACCTGACTTCCCTGGCCGTGGCCAAGCTGCTCAAGGCCGTGGTCGACAAGGAACAGCCTCAGCTGGTGATCCTGGGCAAACAGGCCATCGACAGCGACAACAACCAGACCGGCCAGATGCTCGCTGCACTGAGCGGCTACGGTCAGGGCACTTTCGCCTCGAAAGTCGAAGTCTCCGGCGACAGCGTTGCCGTGACCCGCGAAATCGACGGCGGCGCGCAGACCGTTTCCCTGAAACTGCCAGCGATTGTCACCACCGACCTGCGTTTGAACGAGCCGCGCTACGCGTCCCTGCCAAACATCATGAAAGCCAAGAAGAAGCCTCTCGAGACGCTGACTCCGGACGCTTTGGGCGTTTCCACCGCCTCCACCAACAAGACCCTGAAAGTCGAAGCGCCGGCTGCACGCAGCGCGGGCATCAAGGTCAAGTCGGTGGCTGAACTGGTCGAGAAACTGAAAAACGAAGCGAAGGTAATCTGATCATGACTATCTTGGTAATCGCCGAACACGACAACAAGGTGCTGGCTCCGGCCACCCTGAACACCGTGGCTGCCGCTGCCAAAATCGGCGGCGACATCCACGTTCTGGTTGCAGGCCAGGGCGCTGGCGCCGTGGCTGAAGCCGCCGCGAAAATCGCTGGCGTGAGCAAAGTCCTGAACGCTGACAATGCTGCCTACGCGCACCAGCTGCCGGAAAACGTTGCACCGCTGGTCGCTGAACTGGGCAAGGGCTACAGCCACATCCTGGCTGCCGCTACTTCCAACGGCAAAAACATCCTGCCGCGCGTTGCCGCCCAGCTGGACGTTGACCAGATCTCCGAGATCATCTCGGTAGAAAGCGCTGACACCTTCAAGCGCCCGATCTACGCCGGTAACGCCATCGCTACCGTGCAATCGACCGCTGCGATCAAAGTGATCACCGTGCGTGCCACCGGTTTCGACCCGGTTGCCGCTGAAGGCGGTTCCGCTTCGGTTGAGTCCGTTGCCGCTGCTCACAACGCCGGCACTTCCAGCTTCGTCAGCGAAGAACTGGCCAAGTCCGATCGTCCTGAGCTGACCGCTGCCAAGATCGTCGTTTCCGGCGGCCGCGGCATGCAGAACGGCGACAACTTCAAACACCTGTACGCTCTGGCCGACAAGCTGGGCGCTGCTGTGGGCGCTTCCCGCGCCGCGGTCGACGCAGGTTTCGTACCGAACGACATGCAGGTCGGTCAGACCGGCAAGATCGTTGCGCCACAGCTGTACATCGCCGTCGGTATCTCCGGCGCGATCCAGCACCTGGCCGGCATGAAAGACTCCAAAGTGATCGTTGCGATCAACAAGGACGAAGAAGCACCGATCTTCCAGGTGGCCGATTACGGCCTGGTGGCGGATCTGTTCGAAGCCGTACCTGAGCTGGAGAAGCTGGTCTAATCCGGCGGCTTCACTTATAAAGAGCCCGACCTTTTGGTCGGGCTTTTTTTTGTCCGGGATTTGAGTGGGAGCGTTTCGCCATGGATCTGCATCGTCGGTTGGGCTGCTCGTGGTTGCTGGGGCTGGCATTGTTGCCGGGCCTGTCGGTGGCGGCGGGCAAGTGCGAGCGGCTGGTCGTTACCGGCAGCCCGGATGCGCCGCCGTATCTCTGGCAGGATCCGCAAAACCCCAAACAACTGATCGGTGCCAGCGCCGACCTGTTACAACAGGTGGCCAAGGAGCTGGGGATCAAAGTCGATCTGCTGTACGCCGGCAAGCGTTCCCAGGCCCTCGACGAAGTGCGCAGCGGGCGCATGGACATGCTGGCCGACGCGCCGCTGACCTTCAATGAGCTGGAAAACCTCGATTACATTCACCCGCCGTTGCTGGAAAACGACTATTTGGTGTGGACGCGCAAGGGCTCGACCTTGGTCTACACCGAAGCCAAAGACCTGCACGGGCATACCGGCGGCCTGTCGGAAAAGTCTCGAATGACCCCGGCATTCGGCACTTTCGCCGAGCAGCAATTGACCCTGACCCGTACGGCAAACCTGACCCAGGCGTTTCAGAAACTTCTGCTGGGTGAGGTGGAATATGTACTCGCCGGTCGCTACTCGGGCATGGCGGCCGCACAGGCACTGGGCATGGCCAATGATCTGCTGGCCTTTGAACAACCCATCGACCGGCCCGGTCTGTTCCTGGCGGTTTCGCACAACTCGGCCTGCAACGATCCGTGGTTGCGCGGACAGCTGGCCAAAAAGATGACAGAATTGCCCGCGTCCGGCCTGACGGAAGCCGCGCTGCAACGCAACATCGAGCGCTGGAAGGCGCAGCAGCAACAGCCGCCACAACAACCTGTCAGCGCCCCAAAACAGTAGGGATTCTTAGTGAGTAATCGACTTCTTTTCGCGGCCCTGGCCGTTCTGGCCCTGGCCGGTTGCGCCAGCGATCCGGCACCCAATGAACAAATGCGTTTGACCGAGCAGGCGCTCGAGCAGGCCAAGGCCGTCGGCGCCACCGCCGACGAAGTGCCGGAAATGAAACTGGCAGAAGACAAGTTCAACCGGGCCAAAGGCAGCATGGCGGGTGAGTCGTACAAAAATGCTCGGATGCGATTCGAACAGGCCGAACTCGATGCACGTCTGGCGGAAGCCAAAGTGCTGACCCGCAAGAGCGAAGAGCAAGTGAACGTGCTCAACACCCGCATTGTCCGACTGCGCAAGCAACTGGGGGATGCCCAATGAGCCTGAAGTCCAAAGCCCTCGGTGCTCTGATCCTCGCCGGTTGTGCCAGCCTTTACGGCTGCGCAGGTCAACACAGCGAATCCGCATTGCAGCAGGCCGGCGCCGATTTCCAGAAGGTCAAGGAAGATTCCAACGTGCTGCGTATCGCGCCAAAAGACGTGATTCGCGCTGGTGAGTCCCTGGCCCGTGCCGATCGTCTGTCGACGTATTGGGGCAGCGGCTCGGACGTGGTGCATTACGCCTACCTGAGTCAGCGCTACAGCGAAATCGCCCGTGAGCACACCAACCAGGTGCTCAACGAAGAGCGTGTGGCGAAGCTGGAACTTGAACGCCAGCGCCTGCAACTGGCCCTGCGCGAGTCGAAACTGCTGAGCGTGCAACAGCAGGGCAAATGGCTGGAAGAGCAGATCGTTGCGCTGGCCACCACCCAAACCGATCGTGGTCTTGTGATGACCCTTGGTGACGTGCTGTTCGACACTGGTGAAGCCGAACTGAAAAACTCGGCCAACCGCGTGGTGCTGAAGATCGTGCAGTTCCTGCAACTCAACCCGAAACGCATCGTGCGTATCGAGGGCTACACCGACAGCACCGGCGGCAAGCAGGAAAACCTCAAGCTGTCCCGCGATCGCGCGCAGTCGGTAGCGGACGTGTTGACGGACCTGGGCATCGATGAAAAACGCATTCAGGTCGAAGGCTACGGCGACGAATACCCTGTGGACGCCAATGCTTCGGAGCGTGGGCGAGCGCAGAACCGTCGGGTGGAAATCGTGTTCTCCGACGAAAAAGGCCAGCTCGGCGCCGCCCGCTGAGGGTGGCGTTACTGGAAAGCCCGGGCTGTCAGGCAGCGCCGGGCTTTTTTACGTCTGTCGATTACCTCACAAAGCAGTACAGATTTAACCGACACTGCACTGTATGGTTGACTAATATGGCAACTGTCCCAGTACACTTCCAAACTGTTCCGGTATTGTTTCACACAAGAATAAAACGCCCGTGAAATCGAGTGCTGCGTCATGACCAATCTCTTGCTCTACCAACGTATTGCTCAACAGCTGGCCGAAGATATTCGCCGTGGCGTTTATCAACCGGGCGAGCGCGTGCCTTCGGTGCGCAAGATGAGTTCGCAGCTCAACGTCAGCCATGCCACGGTGTTACAGGCTTACGCCAACCTCGAAGATCAGGGCCTGATCCGTGCGCGGCCGCAGTCTGGCTACTACGTGCACCAGACGCCGGCGCTGACCGCGCCTACGCCGGATATCGCCCGGGTCGAACGACCAGGCCTGGTTACCCGCAGCAGCATCATCCAGCAGGTTTTGGTCGAGTCGCGTCGCGAAGGCGTGTTCCCCCTGGGAGCCGCAGTGCCGAGTGTCGACTATTTGCCGGTACGCGCCCTGCATCAGCAACTGGCCAAGGTCACCCGCTTTCACAGCCCTCGGGCGTTCAGCTACATGTTCAGCCCCGGTTTCGAGCCACTGCGCCGGCAGGTGGCGATTCGCATGCGCGATGCCGGTGTGGTGGTTGACCCGTCGGAAGTGGTGATCACCCACGGTTGTGTCGACGCGTTGCAGATGTCGTTACGGGTGCTGACCCGCCCTGGCGATCTGATCGCCGCGGAATCGCCAACCTATTACGGGCTGCTGCAACTGGCGGATCTGCTGGGTTTGAAAGTCATCGAGATTCCCAGCGATCCCGTCACGGGCATGAGCCTCGAAGCTCTGCAACTGGCAGCCAACCAATGGTCGATCAAGGCGCTGGTGCTGACCACCCGACTGAGCAATCCTCTGGGCGGCACCATGCCGGAAGAGCGGCAGAAACAACTGCTGCGACTGGCCTCTGACTTCGATATCCAGATCGTCGAAGACGACATCTATGGCGAGTTGATGTTCGAGCAGGGACGCACCAAGTCGCTCAAGGCCTACGACCGGCTCGATCGGGTGATCTATTGCTCCAGCTTTTCCAAAACGTTATCGCCCGGTGTGCGCATCGGCTGGATGATCGCCGGCAAGTACCAGCAGGAAATCCAGCGTTTGCAGACTTTCAGCACCCATTCGGCGTGCAGCGTTACGCAAATGGCTATCGCGGCGTACCTGGAAAACGGCGGCTATGACCGGCATTTACGGTACATCCGTCAGGAATACAGAAAAAATCTCAGCGCGTTCCAACTGGCTGTTCAGCAGTACTTTCCCGAAGGCACCCAGATGACCCGGCCGGCCGGAGGATTCATTCTGTGGGTCAGTCTGCCGGGGCGGGTCAATACTCAGGAATTGCACGTGCGGGCGCTGCAACAGGGCATCAGCATTGCGCCGGGCCTGATCTTCAGCAACACCGAGCAGTTCAACCACTGCATCCGGTTGAACTGCGGCATCCCGTGGAATCGCGAAGCGGAAAGGGCGTTGATGACGCTCGGAATGCTGGCGACCCAGCTCTGTCAGGAGATGGCCGGCGGTTTTTGAGGCGGCGGCAGTGCTTGTCATGTGGCGCTCGACAGGCGAGCATATGGCCCTCTGCCGTTAGCTTCGTTGGGTTCATGAAAGCGAATTTTTCTGCCGTCTGGGTTGTGCTCTGCCTGTTGATGATGGGCCATGTGCCTGGCGCAATGGCGGCCGCGGCTCAGGAAAAGACGCCGGCCGCTGCCACCGCGAAAAAACCGGTCACGGCCAAGAAGACCGTTCCAGCGAAAAAAGCACCGCAGAAAAAGGCTGCTCCAGCCAAGAAGCGCGCCCCGGTCGCTTCCAAGTCAAAATCAGCGAAAGAAGTGGCCAAGACGCCGTTGCCGTCTGCGAAGCTTGATTTGAGTCTGCCCAAAGACATGGTTCAGGAATTGAAACCTCCTGGCGCTGTGACGATGCCCAAGCGCGAACCGATCCTGCCGCAGATGTTCGGCGACAAGAACAGCGGGTTTCAACTCAATGGCCGTCTGCTCAGCAACGAAATGCAGTTGCAACTGCGCAATGAAGAGCGCCGGGAAGTCGAAGGCGCGGCGCTGGATTTCGAGTTCAAGCAATAAATCGCCCCAATGGTGACCCGCAGACCAGACGCTTTGTCGGAGACTGGTCAGTCATTTTTGTTTCTGCGTAAAAACCCCGGTTCAGGCAATTTAAAACAGCCGTTTTAGCGGTTACCCTGTCCGTGTCCATTTAACACATTGCCCGCTGCGAGGAACGCGTCGTCATGAAGTGCCGTGAAGGCTGTGGCGCCTGTTGCATTGCCCCTTCCATCAGTTCGCCGATTCCCGGCATGCCCGATGGCAAACCTGCCGGTGAACGTTGCGTTCAGCTGTCGGTCGATAACCTGTGCAACATCTTCGGTCGTCCGGAACGCCCGGCGGTCTGTTCAGGATTCAAGGCAGATGTCGAAGTCTGCGGAGACAACCAGGAAGACGCGATCAGGTTGCTCGGTTGGTGGGAGCAGATGACGGCGGCGTGATGTGTCAACGAACGGAACTTCAACAATAAGGAATAAAACCATGGGTTCGCTGCATCGTATCGCTGTGTTGTGTGGATTGACTGCCGTGCTGGCCACCTCGGCCGCTCAGGCTGAAGACTGGAAAGTCGCCAAGAACGAGGACGGCATCAAGGTCTCCCTGAGTGAAGTGCCGGGTTCCGATTACAAGTCATATCAGGGCGTGACCTTGATGAAGACCACCGTCGCCAAACTGCGCGCCTTGCAGGAAGACGTTTCCGGTGCGTGCGCCTGGATTCACGAGTGCAAGACCCAGAAACTGCTCAAGCACGAAGGCGACCAGAGCTGGACCTACACTCAGTTCAATACGCCGTGGCCAGTGACCCCGCGCGATTCCATCCTGCATGTGACCACCGTTGAAGGCGCCGACGGCAGCCTGACGCGCAATCTTGAGGGCGTGCCGAAGTATTTGCCTGAAGAAAAGGGCTTTGTGCGGGTTGCTCAAGTCAAAGGCTTCTGGAAGTTCGTGCCCAAAGGCGATCAGGTTGAAGTGACCTATCAGGTTCACACCGAGCCAGGCGGCAGCGTGCCGTCGATGATCGCCAACAAGTTTGTGGTCGACGCACCGTTCAACACCCTGAAAGCCTTGAAAGAACGCGCCGAGAAGTAAATATCGCGTTCATCTGTATACGCCCCGAAGAACTCGGGGCGTTTTGTTTTCCAGGTTTATTGTGTTTCTGGATATGCGTTGAACGAAATTTTCACAAAGTCTCCAAGACAATTCGCCCGCGTTGTTTGCACCTGTCCCGGTATGCCGTGTCTTCAAATGAAACAGTCCGGCGGTGGACAGTAATCAATGGCAATGCCATCGGTGATCGTGCAACATTTGCGCACCGCGCAATCCCCGGGGCCTGGAATGGCCAACAGAGGGCAGGGCGCAGCTGTATTTTTGCAACTTCAACTTCCAATGGGTCCTAAAACGACATGGCAAACCCGGACGCCCTGAATCAGCAGCGATCTTCCAGTCGCCTGCTGCAACCGACCGTCAAATCGCATCTGGCCTACACGCTGCTGTGCGCGCTGGTCATGATGGTGATGTTTTCCGTGCTGCGCCTCGCGCTGCTGGTCTACAACCGCGAGATGATCCTCGACACCCCGGCCTCGACTTTCCTCGAAGCTTTTGCAAACGGCCTGCGCTTTGACCTGCGCCTGGTCGTCTACCTCTGCATTCCACTGGTGCTGGCGCTGTTCAGTGCCCGGGCTATGGCCGCGCGCGGGTTCTTCCGTTTCTGGCTGACCATCGCTTCGAGCATCGCGCTGTTCCTCGGGCTGATGGAGATGGACTTCTACCGCGAGTTCCACCAGCGCCTCAACGGGCTGGTATTCCAGTACGTGAAGGAAGACCCGAAAACCGTGATGAGCATGCTCTGGTACGGTTTCCCGGTGGTGCGTTACCTGCTGGCCTGGGCCGTGGGCACGCTGATCCTGACCCTGGCGTTCAAGGGCGCCGACCGTCTGACCCGTCCGCGCGGTCCGTTCAGCGGAGGCAACGTCGGCACCCGACAGGTTGCGCCATGGTATGCGCGTCTGGCGGTGTTCGTAGTCTGCCTGCTGATTTGCGTGGTCGCCGCCCGTGGCACCCTGCGTCAAGGTCCTCCGCTGCGCTGGGGCGACGTCTACACCACCGAGTCGAACTTCGCCAACCAGCTCGGCCTCAACGGCACGCTGTCGCTGATCGCGGCGGCCAAGGACCGGATGGGCGAGGATCGCGACAACATCTGGAAAGCCACGCTGCCGCAGGATCAGGCGCAGAAAGTAGTGCGCGAGATGCTGGTGATGCCGGACGACAAACTGGTGGATGCCGATATCGCCGCCGTGCGTCGTGACTACACGCCACCCGCCGACAAGACGTTGCCGATCAAGAACGTCGTCGTGATCCTCATGGAAAGCATGGCCGGTCACTCGGTGGGTGCGCTGGGCGCACCGGGCAACATCACGCCGTACCTCGACAAGCTGTCGAAGGAAGGCCTGCTGTTCGATCGCTTCTTCTCTAACGGCACCCATACCCACCAGGGCATGTTCGCCACCATGGCCTGCTTCCCGAACCTGCCTGGCTTCGAATACCTGATGCAGACCCCGGAAGGCAGCCACAAACTGTCCGGCCTGCCGCAGCTGCTCAGCGCGCGCAAGTACGACGATGTCTACGTCTACAACGGCGACTTTGCCTGGGATAACCAGTCGGGTTTCTTCAGTAACCAGGGCATGACCAACTTCGTCGGTCGCAACGATTTCGTGAACCCGGTGTTCTCCGATCCGACCTGGGGCGTGTCCGACCAGGACATGTTCGACCGTGGTCTGGTGGAGCTCAAGGCGCGGGAAAACGGCAAGCCGTTCTACGCACTGCTGCAAACCCTGTCCAACCACACGCCGTACGCCCTGCCGACGCCGTTGCCGGTCGAGCGCGTGACGGATCGTGGCACGCTCAACGAACACCTGACTGCCATGCGTTACGCGGACTGGGCGCTGGGTCAGTTCTTCGAGAAGGCCCGCAAGGAGCCGTACTTCAAGGAAACCCTGTTTGTCATCGTCGGCGACCACGGTTTCGGCAACGAGCGTCAGATCACCGAAATGGACCTGGGCCGCTTCAATGTGCCGATGTTGATGATCGCACCGGGCATCCAGGAAAAATTCGGTACCCGTGACCACACCGTGGGTACGCAGATCGACATCGTGCCGACCATCATGGGTCGTCTGGGTGGCGAGGTACGCCATCAGTGCTGGGGTCGTGACCTGCTGAACCTGCCGCAAGGTGACACCGGTTTTGGTGTGATCAAGCCGTCGGGCAGCGAGCAGACCACTGCCATCGTTACAGCCGACCAGATCCTCGTACTGCCGAAGGAAAAGGAAATGGCACCGAAGATCTATCAGTACGAGCTGGGCGCGAACCCGCACGCCGAAGTGGTACCGGATGCACCGCGCACTGCCGAGCTGAAACTCAAGCTCGAAGCGTTCCTGCAAACGGCCACCAAGAGCCTGATCGACAACACCGCAGGTGTGGTTAACGGCAAGCCGGACTGATCAATCGGCGCAATAAAAAGAGGCCCTTTCGAGGGCCTCTTTTTTTGTCGGTCAAACAGTCATATCCGACCGAGTAACAGCAGCACCAACAGTACCACCAGCACCACACCGATAATGCCCGAAGGGCCATAACCCCAACTTCTGGAGTGCGGGAAGACCGGCAGACCACCGATCAGCAACAGGATCAGGATAATGATAAGAATTGTGCCCATGTCTATTTCCTTGTTGATAGTGTCTGAGAAGTCTTGGTGTTCAAGGGCCGCTGGAAGTTGAATTAAACCCGGCCGGCTTATAAATTCCGACTGGCGCCAGTGAAAGAAAATTCAATGTTTTTTTAATGTATTTGGATCACGCTCTTATTTCCTTTGATGCCGTGGTTTGCCCTCGCCATTCAGCAATCTGATGGAGCGTGGGTCGCTGCGGATCCTTCGCTACACTCCGCGCATCTTCCCCGGAACAACAAGGCTGTCTGCTATGCAAAATCGCATGATGATCACTGGTGCGGGCTCTGGCTTGGGTCGCGAAATCGCGCTGCGCTGGGCGCGTGAGGGCTGGCAACTGGCTTTGTCGGACGTCAGCGAGCCCGGCTTGCAAGAGACCCTGAAGCTCGTTCGCGAGGCTGGCGGCGACGGCTTCGTCCAGCGCTGCGACGTGCGCGATTACAGCCAGCTCACCGCATTCGCCCAGGCCTGCGAAGAGAAGTTCGGCGGCATCGACATCATCGTCAATAACGCCGGTGTGGCCTCGGGTGGGTTTTTCAGCGAGCTGTCGCTGGAAGACTGGGACTGGCAGATCGCGATCAACCTGATGGGCGTGGTCAAGGGCTGCAAGGCGTTCCTGCCGTTGCTGGAGCAAAGCAAAGGCAAGATCATCAACATCGCCTCGATGGCCGCGCTGATGCAAGGCCCGGCGATGAGCAACTACAACGTGGCCAAGGCCGGTGTAGTGGCGCTGTCCGAAAGCCTGTTGATCGAACTGGCGCAGCAGGAAGTCGGTGTTCATGTGGTCTGCCCGTCGTTCTTTCAGACCAATCTGCTGGATTCTTTCCGTGGCCCGACGCCGGCGATGAAAGCCCAGGTCGGCAAGTTGCTGGAAAGCTCGCCGATCACCGCCAGCGATATTGCCGACTACATCTACAAGCAAGTCGCGGCTGGCGAGTTCATGATCCTGCCCCACGAACAAGGGCGTATGGCCTGGGCGATCAAGCAGAAGGACCCGCAGTTGCTTTACAACGAAATGACCGCAATGGCTGAAAAGATGCGCGCCAAAGCCAGACAAAACAACGGCTGAACTTGCCCGGGGTTCGCCGCATCGTTAGGGTGGCCGCAACAGTCACCCTGACGAGATGTTTTACATGCTCAACTACCTGTGGTTTTTCCTCGCCGCGCTGTTCGAAATCGCCGGCTGTTTTGCGTTCTGGATGTGGTTGCGCCAAGGCAAGAGCGCCTTGTGGGTGATTCCGGCACTGCTCAGCCTGACTTTATTTGCACTGCTGTTGACGCGTGTCGAAGCTGTCTACGCCGGTCGCGCCTATGCCGCTTACGGCGGTATTTACATCATTGCATCGATAGGTTGGCTGGCGGTTGTCGAACGCATCCGCCCGCTGGGATCTGACTGGCTTGGCGTCGCACTGTGTGTGATCGGTGCGAGCGTGATTCTGTTCGGGCCACGCTTCAGCGCCACCTGAAACGCCGATTTGCAGGAAATGTCCGACGGCTTTGTCGCGGGGGCGCGTAGGGTATGACTGATTTGCCCGACGCACATTGTAGGGCGTCCGAAAGCCGCGCATCTTCAAGGCTCGCAAACCTTGAAAGGACACCCCCATGCTCGTACTCAGCCGTGTCGTCGGTGAACAGATTTCCATCGGCGACAACATCACTTTGCGGGTTCTGTCGGTCAACGGCTCCAGCGTACGGTTCGGCGTCGAGGCGCCGGAGCAAGTCGACGTGCACCGTGCCGAGGTCTACCAGCGGATCCAGCGCAAGCAGGTCAACAGCAAGGGCCGCTGATCTTCTCAGTCGAACAGGTGCTTGGGCACATCGTGCTTGAGCATCAACTGGCATTGCTCGCTTTCCGGATCGAAGACGATCATTGCCTGGCCTTTGGTCAGCGCCTGGCGAACCCGCAACACGCGGGTTTCCAGTGGCGTATCGTCACCGTTGTCGGTACCGTCGCGGGTGACGAAATCCTCGATCAGGCGGGTGAGGGTGTCGACTTCAAGCGCGTCGTAGGGAATCAGCATGGGCACCTCGGCTAAATCAATGTCGGGATGCTACGGCGAATGACCGCCGAGGGCCAGACTCAACTGTCCGAGCGTTGTCCCACCAGGCTATCCACCGACGGCACACGGGTGTCGCTCTCCATCTGCGTTTCGTGCTCGATCTGATGACTGAAGCGATCGAGTGAGCCGGTGGCCGGTTGCGCGTCGCTGGCAAACACCGGGGGACTCAGAATGTATGCGCCCAGCAGGCGACTGAGTGCAGCCAGACTGTCGATGTGCGTGCGTTCGTAGCCGTGGGTCGCATCGCAACCGAAGGCGAGCAGGGCGGTGCGAATGTCATGCCCGGCGGTGACCGCGGAATGGGCATCGCTGAAGTAATAGCGGAACAGGTCGCGCCGCACCGGCAACTCATGCTCACCCGCCAGCCGCAACAGATGTCGCGAAAGATGATAGTCGTAGGGGCCACCCGAATCCTGCATCGCCACACTCACCGCATGTTCGCTGGAGTGCTGACCTGGTGCGACCGGGGCGATGTCGATGCCGACGAATTCGCTGACGTCCCAAGGCAACGCGGCCGCCGCGCCGCTGCCGGTTTCCTCGGTGATGGTGAACAGCGGATGGCAGTCGATCATCAACTCCTGACCGCTGTCGACGATGGCTTTCAGCGCTGCCAGCAGTGCCGCGACACCGGCCTTGTCATCCAGATGACGAGCACTGATGTGTCCGCTTTCAGTGAACTCCGGGAGCGGGTCGAAGGCCACCACATCGCCAACACTGATGCCCAGCGAATCGCAATCGGCGCGGGTCGCGCAGTAGGCGTCCAGACGCAGCTCGACGTGATCCCAGCTGATCGGCATCTCGTCCACGGCGGTGTTGAAAGCATGCCCGGACGCCATCAACGGCAACACGCTGCCGCGGATCACGCCGTTGTCGGTGAACAGGCTGACGCGGCTGCCTTCGGCGAACCGGCTCGACCAGCAGCCAACGGGCGCCAGGGTCAGGCGCCCGTTGTCTTTCACCGCGCGTACGGCGGCGCCGATGGTGTCCAGGTGCGCCGAGACTGCACGGTCGGGGCTGTTTTTCTTGCCCTTGAGGGTGGCGCGGATGGTGCCGCGACGGGTCATCTCGAAGGGAATGCCGAGTTCTTCCAGACGCTCGGCGACGTAACGCACGATGGTGTCGGTGAATCCGGTGGGGCTGGGAATGGCGAGCATTTCCAGCAGGACTTTCTGCAGGTAGTTCAGATCCGGTTCGGGAATGTTCGTTGTCATGGAAACTCCTGATGAGTTGGGCGCATCGATGGTTTCGATGAGGGAAATTTGTGGTGTCTGGTTCGGCCTCTTCGCGAGCAAGCTCGCTCCCACATAAGCAGCGAGAACCTGTGGGAGCGAGCTTGCTCGCGAAGGCGTCAATACAGACACCGGGTGATCAAGAGACCGCCGGCTGACTGTGCGGAAACAACAGATCGACAAACCGCTCCGCCGTCGGTTGGGGCTCATGGTTGGCAAGACCCGCTCGCTCGTTGGCTTCGATGAACACGTACGCCGGTTGATCCGCCGCCGGAACCATCAGATCAAGTCCGACCATCGGAATCTCCAGCGCTCGCGCTGCCCGCACGGCTGCCTCGGCAAGCGTCGGATGCAGGATCGCCGTGACGTCTTCCAGCGTGCCGCCGGTGTGCAGGTTCGCCGTGCGCCGCACGAACAGATGCTCACCGGCCGGCAGGATACTGCTGTAGTCGTAACCGGCCGCGTGCAGGGTGCGTTGGGTTTCGTGATCCAGGGGGATTTTGCTTTCGCCACTGGTAGCCGCTTGTCGGCGCCGGCTCTGGGCTTCGATCAGTGCGCCGATGGAGTGATGGCCGTCGCCGACCACTTCTGCCGGCTTTCGGATGGCGGCTGCCACCACCTCGAATCCGATCACCAGAATCCGCAGGTCGAAGCCTTCGTGGAAGCTTTCGAGCAGCACGCGAGTGTCGAACTGCTTCGCCCCCTCAATGGCCTGTTGCACTTCTTCGATGGTTTGCAAATCCACCGCAACCCCATGGCCCTGCTCGCCATCCAGTGGTTTGACCACCACCCGCTGGTACTCATCGAGGAAGGCCAGATTGTCATCCGCGTTTCCCGCCAATTGCTGCGACGGCACATTCAACCCGGCGCTTTTCAACACTTTGTGGGTCAGGCTCTTGTCCTGGCACAGGTTCATGCTGATGGCGCTGGTCAGGTCGCTCAGGGATTCGCGACAGCGCACCCGGCGTCCGCCATGACTGAGAGTGAAGAGGCCGGCATCGGCGTCATCCACCTGCACGTCGATGCCACGCCGATGGGCTTCCTCGACGATGATCCGCGCGTAAGGGTTGAACTGCGCCTCTGGCCCCGGGCCGAGGAACAGCGGTTGATTGATGCCGTTCTTGCGCTTGATGGCGAACGTCGGCAGGTTGCGAAAGCCGAGTTTGGCGTAAAGGTTTTTCGCCAGGCGATTATCGTGCAGTACCGACAGATCGAGGTAGCTCAGGCCGCGGCTCATGAAGTGCTCGATGAGATGGCGCACCAGCACTTCGCCGACACCAGGGCGCGAGCACTGCGGATCGACTGCCAGGCACCACAGGCTGCTACCGTTTTCCGGATCGTTGTAGGCCTTTTGATGATTGAGTCCCATCACACTGCCAATCACGGCACCGCTGTCTTCGTCCTCGGCGAGCCAGTAAACCGGACCGCCCTGATGATGCGGGGTGAGCAGAGTGGCATCGATCGGTAACATGCCGCGCGCCTGATACAGCTGATTGATCGCCTGCCAGTCCGCGTCACTTTGCGCACGACGGATGCGGAAGCCACGAAATACTCGCGTGGACTGGCGGTAATCGCTGAACCACAGACGCAGGGTGTCGGACGGGTCGAGAAACAGCTGGGTCGGCTCGAGCCCCAGGATCTGTTGTGGGGCAGCGACATACAAAGCGATATCGCGTTCTCCCGGTTGTTCGTTGAGCAACTCCTGAGCAAGGCTCGCCGGATCGGGAAAGGTGTGGCCGATCAGCAACCGGCCCCAACCGCAATGCACCACAATCGGCTCGGCGGCCGGCTCGCTGCCGTCCTCGGCCAGACGCGCCTGCAAGCGTTCGTAGGACGGCGTCTGACCGCGCAGCAGCCGTTGGCTGTAAGCCGTGGCGTGAGGTTTCATTGGTCAGATTCCTTGTTCACTGAGCCACAGGTTCAGAGCCGCCAGTTGCCACAGCTTGGAGCCGCGCAGCGGGGTCAACTGGCCTTGTGGATCGGTCAGCAATTTGTCGAGCATGGCCGCGTTGAACAGACCGCGATCCTGACTCGGATCGAGCAGCAGTTCACGCACCCAGTTCAGCGTATCGCCCTGCAAATGCTTGAGGCCCGGCACCGGGAAGTAACCTTTCTTGCGGTCGATCACTTCGCTTGGGATGACCAGCCGCGCGGCTTCTTTCAACACCTGCTTGCCGCCGTCGGGCAGTTTGAATTTGCCCGGAACACGGGCCGACAACTCCACCAGGCGATAGTCGAGAAACGGCGTACGCGCTTCCAGGCCCCAGGCCATGGTCATGTTGTCGACGCGTTTGACCGGGTCGTCCACCAGCATCACCGTGCTGTCCAGGCGCAGGGCTTTGTCGACCGCCGCCTCGGCGCCGGGCTGTGCGAAATGTTCCTTCACGAAGTCACCGGCGGCGTCATTGGCGGTCAGCCATTTCGGCTGCACCGTGGCGGCGTAGTCGTCGTAGCTGCGGTCGAAAAACGCCTCGCGATAGGCCGCATACGGATCGGCTGCGCCGTCGACTTGCGGATACCAGTGATAACCGGCGAACAACTCGTCGGCGCCCTGGCCGCTCTGCACAACCTTGCAGTGCCTGGCCACTTCGCGGGACAGCAGATAGAAGGCGATGCAGTCGTGGCTGACCATCGGCTCGCTCATGGCGCGGAACGCGGCGGGTAATTGCTCGATGATCTCTTTTTCGTCGATGCGCAGTTGATGGTGCTGGGTGCCGTAGTGCTTGGCGATCAGGTCGGAATACTGAAACTCGTCACCGCGCTCGCCGCCGGCATCCTGGAAACCGATGGAAAAGGTCGACAGGTTCTCCACGCCGACTTCGCGCAGCAGGCCCACCAGCATGCTCGAATCGACGCCGCCGGAAAGCAGCACACCGACATCCACCGCCGCCCGTTGGCGAATCGCCACGGCTTCTCGGGTGCTGTCGAGCACGCGGTCGCGCCAGTCTTGCAGGGTCAGATTCTTCTCGTCGTCGTGTGGGCCGTAGGGCAGGGTCCACCAGGTTTTCTGCTCGGTGGTGCCGTCCGCTTCAATGCGCATCCAGCTCGCTGGCGGCAGCTTTTCGATGCCGGCCAGCAAGGTGCGCGGCGCAGGCACCACGGCGTGGAAATTCAGGTAATGGTTGAGCGCCACCGGATCGAGGATCGGGTTGATGTCACCGCCCTTGAGCAGCGCCGGCAGGGCCGAGGCAAAACGCAAACGCTGGCCGGTGCGCGACAGGTACAGCGGCTTCACACCGAGACGGTCGCGGGCAATGAACAGACGCTGGGCATCGCGCTCCCAGATGGCGAAGGCGAACATGCCGTTGAGTTTAGGCAGCAGCGCTTCGCCCCAGGCGTGATAACCCTTGAGCAGCACTTCAGTGTCGCCGCCGGAATAGAACGCGTAACCGAGCGCTTCGAGTTCCGCGCGCAGTTCCGGGAAGTTGTAGATCGCGCCATTGAAGGCCAGGGACAGGCCCAGTTGGCTGTCGATCATCGGCTGCGCCGAGCCGTCCGACAGGTCCATGATTTTCAGGCGTCGATGGCCCAGGGCAATCGGCCCCTGGGCATGAAAGCCCCACGCGTCGGGGCCGCGAGGGGCCAGGTGATGGGTGATTCGCTCGATGGCTGCAAGGTCTGCAGGTTGTTGATCAAAACGTAACTCGCCAGCTAATCCGCACATAAAGTCCTTACCGGTTTTTCCGTTGGGGAAGGTGTAGCCGTACCGCGCCGAAATGGGCGGTACTCAGAAACTGACCCCGGTAAGGATGTGGGAGTTTTAGATCGATCAGTTATATACCCGGCTTCTGAGGCGCTTTAGCCGTATCACACGAGCACGACGGCGGTGCGGTACATAGTTATGCGAAACATGGAATTTGCTGCTGGTTTCAGGGGCAGACTGAGCAGTTATTCATGTTTTTCATCCGTGATTTGGCTCGATAGGGTGTTGGCCTGAAAACGCAATAAAGGACTATTGCCCATGCCAAATGCTCAAACAACCTCGTCAAACCCTCTGAAGCCAAAACAGGTGCTGGCCTATTTACTGGAAGCCACTGGTGATCTGGAAACTGCCCGGGTGCTGCAAAAAAACTTGCCTCCCCGATTGCTGAACTCCTCGGCCACGACTCTGGCGGCGCTGGATCAGACCGCTCGTGAGCTGCATGTCATCCAGGCCAAGGTCGAAGTGGATCTGAGTCAACTGAGCCCGCTGCATAACTTTTGCTTCGTCAAGTTGAACAACGCCGTGGCCCTGCGATGGCCGGGGGACATTGATGTCGAAAAGGACTTTCTGGAACTGCCCGGAGCCGATTGTGGCTGCGAGCCCGCGACCCCGCCCGGTGGTGGTCCGCCTGTCATCGGGCCCGCCAGACTGACGCTGCTGGAGGCCGCGATGCAGAACTTTACGGCAGACGAGGCGTTGGAAAACGGTTTCCCCCAGGCAGTGTGATCCGTGTCGCCAATGAACCCGATGGTGTTCCGGGACTGACGCCGGCGGCGTTTGCCGCGCTTTGTCGCGAGCTGGATCTCGGGAAGCAGTATCAGCGGCATTTTCAGCATGTGTTCGGGTTGAAAGAGATCGATGGCAAGACCCTGGCCAGCAGCCCGATGATCCGTGACATCTCCACATTGAAGAAGCTCTTGCTGCAGTTCGATATGCACCTGGCTTTGGTCAAGAATCACATTACTCAGGAGGGTTTCGAGAGCGTCCGGCGTCTGATCGGTGCGGGAGGTGTCGTCGATACGCAGAGCCTGCAATATCAAGGTCGCCCCCTGATCATGCAGGGCATCGAAATACTGGGCTGCTGCATCTGGGGTGTCGTGGTGTTTTCCGAGCGCTCCGTCGAGCTGTACCCGGATGAGTGGTGTCTGGTTTACATGCCGGGCGAGCCGGATCAACCGCTTTACGAATATTCCAGTTTCACGGCGTTTGCGCAGTACCTGAGTTTCAAACTGGGTATCGCAAGCTACAGGACGTACTTCAGTCATTGCCTCGGCGAAGGCGACAAAGCGGATTTCTTCAAGGCATTTGCGGGGGATCCGGGTCTCGGGCACATCAGGCAATTGGCGATGGCCGGGTCGCTGTTCGACTATCTGCTCAAAAGTCATGTTGCCAAACTGGAGTTCGACGCCCGGGCGCTTGCTGTACCTACTGCTGATGTCGACGAGGAAGAGCGCGAAAAGCGGCTGCTTCACTATCTGGAAATCGGCATGACGGTCGCGAACCTGGCCGGACTGGTGGTTCCGGTGCTCGGGCAGTTGATGATGGGCGTCGCGGTGGGGCAATTGCTCGCCGAAGTCTATGAGGGGGTCGAGGACTGGCGTCGTGGCGACCGGCAGGAAGCGTTGACGCACCTGCTCAGCGTTGCAGAGAACATTGTGCTCATGGCCTCCGTCGGGGCCGGGATCAAGGGTTTGAAATCGCTGGCGATCAGGACGGTACGCAAGCATCCGGACTTCTTTGAACCGTTCACCTCGATTCTCGACCGGAAGGGGCAGGCCCGTCTGTGGAAACCCGAACTCGGCAGGTACGAGCAACCGTTGCCTGCAGGAGTGAATGTAGAACCCGACGCTGCGGGACTGTATCGCATCGATGGAAAAGCCTTCGTCTGCATGGACAGTCGGACGTTTCAGGTGGAGCAGGATCCGGTATCCGGAGCCTGGCACATCCGGCATCCCCTGCGAGCAAATGCTTATACCCCGAGACTTGAGCACAATCAGCAGGGTGGCTGGCGTCATTCATCGGAGCCCACCGAGCAATGGACTGGCGCCTATACGCTGAAACGCATTGATCCGGCGCTGGCCACTTTCGAGGACAGTCGCCTGGACATGATCCGTCGGTTGAGCGGCACGCGATTCGCGGAGCTGCATCGCTTGAGCGAAGACAATCGCCTGCTTCCGGCTCATGTACAAGACACCATCGAGCGCTTCAGGCTGGAGCGCAGACTGCGCGAATTCATCGTTGCGATGGAACGGGGCGAAGCGACCGGCACCCAACATGTCCAGGAACAATTGCATGCTTTGCCCCGGCTTGCGAACTGGCCGACGGATCGCTACATCAAGGTCATTGACGGTCGGGGCAACATCAAGGCGACCTATCCAGCCAACGCGGTTGACGATGACACTGTGAGTCTTGTCGTGAGCCAGGAACAACTGGATAAAGGCGAACTTCTCCAGTCGGTTCTTGACGGCATGTACCCGCAAGAAAAAGCGTCATTGCTGGGTGGCGGCACCTCCTCCGGTGATGAAGGCGTGCAACTGAGAAAAATCCTGGCTGCAGAGGTCAAGGCTGATCGCCGTCCTGTATTTGACCACTTGTATCAACAGTATGATCAGGGCGGCCCTGACAATCTTGCGCAGGTGCGCAGTGTTTATCCCGATCTGCCGGCACGTCATGTGCGAGAGCTGCTCAGGCGGGCACCCAGCGTGGAGCGGTCTCATCTGCGAGCTACCGGGCGAGTGCCGATGGGGCTGGCGCAAAAGCTTCGGCAGGCTTCGGTCACAGCACGGGTGGAGAGGGCGTTGACCGGTTTTTACCTGGCCGACATTGCCAGTCCCGATACCGAAAAACTGGCGATCCGGTTGTTGCCGCATCTCAGCGGCTGGGATCCGGAGATGCCGATGCAATTGCGGGAGCTGACGCTCAACGGTTCTGTGCTGGAATCCGTTGGCCCACATCCGTTCACGTCTTCTAAAGCCCGCACGCTGGTTAAACTGAAAAAGGGCTACGAAATATTCGACGACCATGCCAAGTCGCTCGGTCGGGTCGCGGAGGGACCCGACGCCCTCTATCAGGCCATCCTGAAAAGTCTTTCAACCAGGCAACGCAAGGCACTTGGATTTGCACAGGCGAAGGCAGAGGACGGCTGGCGCCTGCGTAGTGAACTCTTGAACACCGCTCTGGATGACCGTGAAGGCTGCGCCCGGCTGTTGGCGGGTGAGCCGTTCGAACTACCGGCCTATGAATCTGCATGTACTCTCGCCGATTCGCCGGTTGATCCAGAGGTTCATCCTCGGCGTTTGCTGCGCAAAGTGAAAAGACTTTTCCCGTTGTTCTCCGACCAGCAGGCAAGTGACTTTCTCGATCAGTCTGGCAGTGATCACCTGACCCGGGCGATCCGCGTCAGAGAGTTGCAGGATGATCTGGACAGGCTGCGCAATGTGTTGGATACCTGGTGCGAAGATGAAGTGTCCATGAAGGCTTTGGGAGGCGAGCTGAATGAAGTTCGCAATTGCCGGCAAATCGTGGCCGACGAGATCGAGGACTGCTTCAGGCACCTGGTTTTCCAGCGTGATGAATTTCAGCGTCAGGTCTATGGACTGAACCTTGATGGCATGCGATTCGGCAAACTGCCGACCCTGCCGGTCGGCCTGGCCTTTGACCATGTCAGGTACTTGTCTCTGCAAAACATGCAGCTCGACAACGATGTCGCTTACTTTCTCAAGGCCTTCACGCAGATCGAAACACTCACGCTGGACAGCAATCAGCTTACTTTGCTCCCTGAGGTCATCTCGCATATGCCGAACCTCAAGCATTTGAGCATGGGAAACAACCGGATCCAGCTGACTGAGCAATCGCTGCTGAAGTTGTCCCGGCTCAAAACGTTGCATAGCCTCAGCCTGAGCGGGAACCGTCTGGGGGCGACGGTGGATGTCGGCCAGCTGTTCGATCTGAACCACCTTTATCTGCGTAACACCCGTGCCACGGAAATGCCCAAGGGGTTGCAGTTTCTGCCGAACCTCAAACAGGTGGACCTGCGTGACAACGACATCAGTGATCTACCGGCATGGCTCTTTCAGACCTCCAGACGCTTCAGTGAAACGATCAACTTGCGACACAACCCGATTTCCGACGCCAGCAAACTTCACCTTGACTCTTATCGCGACTCGGTGGGTGTCGGAATGGGGATTCTGGATAACGATCACGCGCGGCTCGATGAAAACCTGGCGCGTTCGATCTGGTTGACCGAAACAGGAGGGGCGGTGGGCAGCCGGCATCTGCAGACATGGACCGCGATCAAGGACGATCCTATGGCCCAGGGGCTGTTTCAGTTGCTGGCAGAGCTGGGTAACTCCGCCGATTCTGAACATGTCCGCGAAGACATGTCGCGTCGGGTCTGGACCGTTCTGGAGGCCACGCAGGCCGATGCCGAACTGCGACAGCAGATTTTCGATCTGGCGGCCAATCCGATCAATTGCACGGATAACGCGGCGCTGAACTTCAGCCATCTGGAGGTGGCGGTGCATGTCCGTCGGGTAACCCGCGTTTCCGGTGGTCGGCAGCCGTCGGCCACTGCGCTGATGAAGCTGGCAAAAGGGCTGTTCCGTCTTGAACAACTGGACAGGATCGCAGCGGAGCATGCTGTGACACATACGGTACCCGATCCTCTGGAAGTGGCCCTCGCCTATCGCTCGGGACTGGCGGAAGCACTCGAGTTGCCCGGGCAACCTTCGCACATGCGTTATGCGTCAATTGCGAACGTAAAGGGGGCGGACCTGCTGGGGGCCATCAATCAAATCCAGTCCGCCGAACTTTCTCCCGAATGGCTGAAGTTTCTTGTCCGTCAGTCCTTCTGGAGCGATTACGTAAAAAGCGGTTTTGCACAGCAGTTCGACGATGCCCGGTTACCTCATCACGAGGACGCCCAGGCGTTGTTCGAGAGGTCCGAAGAACTCAGTTCGGCCGACTATCTGAGAGAAATGAACCTGTGTGCCGCACGGCTGGAACAAACCGAAGGTGCCTTGCTCGAGCGATTGACCGAGCAAGTCATGCGGCTGGTTGAGGGCAATGCCTGTGTATTGCCCTCAGGTTGATCCTGATTGAAGTCGTACGGTCATTTACCCCGGATCAGTCGACGCAAGGCAAACCGGTTCGGATGACAGGCTTCGGCCACAGTTCTGGGCAAGGGTAACGGTTCATTATCCAGCCAGGCCGCGAGCAGTTCGCCTGACAGTGGCGCGGTGATCAGCCCTCGGGATCCGTGACCGCTGTTGACGTACAGACCCTCGAGCCATGGGCAAGCAATATCCGGCACTTGTCGTGCATCTTTGCTCAGTGCGGCATAGGCGGTGGCAAAGGCTTCGCGGTCGGCGAGGGGGCCGACAATCGGCAGGTAGTCGGGACTGGTACAGCGGAATGCTGCCCGACCGTGAAGAGTGCCGGGATCCTTCTTGTCGATGTGCAGGCGTGAAACCAGATCGATGGAGATCTCTTCGAGCATCGCCAGGTTACCCAGGTGTTCGGCGGTGGTCGGTGTCAGGTCATCGCTGTTGAAGTCGAAACTGGCGCCGAGGGTGTGCTCACCCAGCCTTGCCGGTGCGACATAACCTTCGGCGCATACTACGGTGGTCAATGCCTGACTTTGCGTGGTTTGCGCCAGTCGGGTGATCTGCCCGCGAATGCGCTTGAGGGGAAGGTCTGCGCTTTGGGCAAAGCGCTTGATTTCGGCGGCACCGGCCAATACCACAACCGGTGCTGCAGCGATCAATCGTTCGCCGTCGAAGGCTTGCCACTGATCTTCCACCTTGCGCAGTTCCACGGCTTCCTGGTGGGTGAGCAATTCAATCCCCGACAGTGAGGCTTGCGCCTGACACAGGGCTGGCGGATGCACCCAGCCACCCTCGGGGTAATACAAACCGCCGTGGACCAGACCGATCCCGGCGCGGGCCTGGGCTTCGGGTTGATCGAGCCATTGCAGAAGGTCTTCGGGAAACGCGGCCGCCAGTTGCGCCTGACGTTCGCGTTCCTTTTCATTGAACGCCAGTTGCAGCACGCCGCAGTCATCCCAGTCGGTGCCGCGTTGCAGGGTTTCCAGCAGGCGTCGGGTGTAGCCGAAACCGCTGACGATCAACTGCGACAGTGCGGTGCCGTGGGCGGACAGTTTCAGGTACAGCACGCCTTGGGGATTGCCCGAGGCTTCCTGTGCAACTGCGTCATGTCTTTCCAGCAGACTGACCTGCCAACCCCGCGCCGCGAGGCTGGCCGCCGTGGCACAACCGGCCAGACCGGCGCCGATCACCAAGGCACGACGCTCTCCCGTGACGAGAGCCGGGCGGGCGAACCACGGTTTGTCCGCTGCGGGTAACGGCACATCCTCGGGCCAGCCGAGAAATTCGCCGCGCAGGATTTCCCATTTGTGGCCGATGCCCGGCGTACGCTTCATCTTGAAGCCGGCGGCATTCAGCAGGCGGCGCACCCAGCCGGTGCTGGTGAAGGTGCTGATGGTCGAGCCGGGCGCCGCCAATCTCGCCAGCTCGGCGAACAGTTCGGCAGTCCACATCTCCGGGTTTTTCGCCGGAGCGAAACCGTCGAGAAACCAGGCGTCGATCTGGCCGTCCAGTTGCGGCAACTGCTCCAGCGCATCGCCAATCAGCAGCGTCAGGGTCACACGACCGTTATCCAGAACAATGCGCTGAAAACCCTGATGGATTGCCACGTAATGTTTGAGCAACTGATCGGAGAATTGCTTCAAGTCGGGCCACAACGCCAGCGCCCGTTGCAGGTCGGCAGGGCTCAACGGAAATTTTTCGACGCTGACAAAGTGCAGCCGCGCACCGGCCACCGCGTGCTGTTCGAACAACTGCCAGGCGCAGAGAAAATTCAGCCCCGTGCCGAAGCCGGTTTCACCGATCACCAGTCGCCCGCCCGCCGGCAGTGCGGCAAAACGCTCAGCCAGGCGGTTCTGTTCGAGGAACACGTAGCGGGTTTCATCCAGCCCCGACTGGTCGGAAAAATACACATCGTCGAACACTCGCGAACGCGGGCGTCCCTGGTCATCCCAGTCGAGTTGGGCGTGGGGCATTACAGGTTTCATGGCAGGCTCGGCAACGACAAGGCGGCCATTCTAGCCGATCGCGCAGACGGCGCTTGATCCATGGCAAGCCTTGCCGACGATCACTCAAGGACAATCCGCCGCGGGCGGGAATTTCTGTGCCGCGTCAGAGCCCAATCCGCTAGTCTTGCTGAATCCTGGAAGGAGCCGTCCCTATGTTCGAATCCGCTGAAATCGGTCACGCCATCGACAAAGACACCTACGAAGCCGCCGTGCCCGCCCTGCGTGAAGCGTTGCTTGAAGCCCAGTTCGAGTTGCAGCAGCAGAAGCGTTTCCCGGTGATCATTTTGATCAACGGCATCGAAGGCGCCGGCAAGGGCGAGACGGTGAAGTTGCTCAACGAATGGATGGATCCGCGTCTGATCGAAGTACGCACCTTCGACCAACAGACCGATGAAGAGCTGGCGCGACCACCGGCCTGGCGTTACTGGCGGATGCTGCCGGCCAAGGGGCGGATGGGAATTTTCTTCGGCAATTGGTACAGCCAGATGCTGCAGGGCCGGGTGCATGGCTTGTTCAAGGATCCGCGTCTGGATCAGGCGATCGCCGGCGCCGAGCGCATGGAAAAGATGTTCTGTGATGAAGGCGCGCTGATCTTCAAGTTCTGGTTCCACCTGTCCAAGAAACAGATGAAGGCGCGGCTCAAGGCCCTGGCGGATGATCCGCTGCACAGCTGGCGCATCAGTCCGCTGGACTGGCAGCAGTCGCAAACCTACGACAAGTTCGTCAAGTACGGCGAGCGCGTGTTGCGCCGCACAAGTCGCGATTACGCGCCGTGGCATGTCATCGAAGGTGTCGATCCGTACTACCGCAGTCTGACGGTCGGCAAGATCCTGCTCGAAGGCCTGCAAAATGCGCTGAAGCGTCCTGATGTACATCCGCACGATGTCAGCGCCCAGCCGCTGGGCTCATCGGTGGATCAGTTGAACCTGCTCGATAGCCTCAACCTGAATCAGCGTCTGGAGAAGAAAGATTACGAAGAACAATTGATCACCGAACAGGCAAGGCTGTCTGGGCTGATGCGTGACAAACGCATGCGCCGTCATGCGTTGGTGGCAGTGTTCGAAGGCAATGATGCGGCGGGCAAGGGCGGCTCGATTCGTCGTGTGGCGGCGGCGCTCGATCCGCGTCAGTACAACATCGTGCCGATTGCTGCGCCGACCGAAGAGGAACGGGCGCAGCCGTATCTGTGGCGGTTCTGGCGGCACATTCCGGCGCGGGGCAAATTCACTGTGTTCGACCGCTCGTGGTACGGCCGGGTGCTGGTGGAGCGGGTCGAGGGCTTCTGCAGCACCGCCGACTGGATGCGTGCTTATGGCGAGATCAATGACTTCGAGGAGCAACTGGCCGATGCCGGGGTGATCGTGGTCAAGTTCTGGCTGGCCATCGACAAGGACACGCAGATGGAGCGCTTCCAGGAGCGCGAAGAAATCCCGTTCAAGCGTTTCAAGATCACCGAAGACGACTGGCGCAACCGCGACAAGTGGGACGCCTATCGCGCCGCTGTCGGCGACATGGTCGACCGCACCAGCACTGAAATCGCGCCGTGGACACTTGTCGAGGCCAATGACAAGCGCTGGGCCCGGGTCAAGGTGCTGCGCACGATCAACCGGGCGCTGGAAGAAGCTTTCGAGAAATCCGACAAGCGAGCCAAAAAGCACAAGGACTGAACCGATGGGCCCGCATACGCGAGGTGAATGATTGTCGCGGTCGGCGATTGGGTGGACTTATGCTCGGTCCACTCTCAACTGACTGCAATAATGAGGTATGCCATGCGTGAAGTGGTGATCGTCGACAGCGTACGGACCGGCCTGGCCAAGTCCTTTCGCGGCAAGTTCAACCAGACCCGTCCCGATGACATGGCGGCCCATTGCGTCAATGCGTTGCTTTCGCGCAACGACATCGACCCGGCCAGCGTCGAGGACTGCATCGTCGGCGCCGGCTCCAACGAAGGCGCCCAGGGCTACAACATCGGCCGCAACGTGGCGGTGCTCTCGCAATTGGGCACCGGCACCGCGGGCATGACCCTTAACCGCTTCTGCTCTTCGGGCTTGCAGGCGATTGCGATCGCCGCCAACCAGATCGCTTCGGGTTGCAGCGACATCATCGTCGCCGGAGGCGTCGAGTCGATCAGCCTGACCCTGAAAAGCGTCAACACCGATCACCTGATCAACCCGTTGCTCAAGCAGCAGACCCCGGGCATCTACTACACCATGGGCCAGACCGCCGAAGTAGTGGCGCGCCGTTATGGTGTCAGCCGCGAGGCGCAGGATCGTTACTCGCTGCAAAGCCAGATCCGCACCGCCCAGGCACAGGCAGCAGGGCTGTTCAACGATGAAATCGTGCCAATGGCGGTGAAGTACCGCGTTGAAGACAAGAACAGCGGTGAGGTGCAGATCCTCGACGGTGTCGTCGGTCACGATGACTGCAATCGCCCGGACACCACTTATGAAAGCCTTGCCGGATTGAAACCGGTGTTTGCCGAGGATGGTTCAGTGACTGCTGGCAACTCGTCGCAGTTGTCCGACGGTGCCTCGATGACGCTGGTGATGAGTCTGGAAAAAGCCCTGCAATTGGGGCTCAAGCCGAAGGCGTTTTTCCGTGGGTTCACCGTGGCCGGTTGCGAGCCGGACGAAATGGGCATCGGCCCGGTGTTCTCGGTGCCGAAACTGCTCAAGGCCAAAGGCTTGCAGGTGGCGGATATCGATCTGTGGGAATTGAACGAAGCATTTGCCTCGCAGTGCCTGTACGCCCGTGACCGGCTGGAAATCGACAACGAGAAGTACAACGTCAACGGCGGCTCGATTTCCATCGGTCACCCGTTCGGTATGACCGGGTCGCGGCAGGTCGGGCATCTGGTGCGCGAGTTGCAGCGGCGCAATCTGCGTTACGGGATCGTGACCATGTGTGTGGGCGGCGGGATGGGTGCGACCGGGTTGTTCGAAGCCGTGCGTTAAGTCCGGGAATTTGTTGTGCTCTCTCGATAGCTTTCGCGAGCAAGCTCGCTCCCACAGTTGACCTTATTCTTATTGAAGGAATGTGATCGAATGTGGGAGCGAGCTTGCTCGCGAATGGGGCGACCGGATCTACCTGTCGGAATCCAGCAACTGCATCCGCGCGATGTAGGCCTTTATCTGCTGCTCGGCTTTCTCGGGGCTGTCGAACGGCCCTTCGAGGGTGTTTTCCCGGGTGCTGAAATACAGTTCGCCGTTGACCCGGCACACGCGGTCGCTGCGAAAGTGCGTGGCGGGGGCGGTGTCCTGGGCGCGCATGCCTAACATGACGGGTCTCCTTGGTGAGTGATGTCCCGGGCTGGATCCAATCAGCTTATGCCTGAACCACTTACCTTGCCCGGCCAGCCGATCAACGGCCCATCGTCAATTTTCCGCTGCGACCTGCACAGTTTCATTTGCGGCTGGAGCGCAACTGTCCCTGTGTCGGGCAGGGTCTGTGCGCCTAGAATGAGCGCTCCTGTCTTTGGCGCTTGGGGTTCTCATGCACGTTTCATCGGGTCGTTGGGTGTACGGCATGTTCCTGGCGTTGTTGACGGCGTTTCTGTGGGGAATCCTGCCGATCAAGCTCAAGCAGGTGCTGGTGGTGATGGACCCGGTCACGGTGACCTGGTTTCGCCTGCTGGTGTCCGGCGGCTGTCTGTTCATTTATCTGGCGGCGACCAAGCGGTTGCCGAGCCGCAAGGTGCTCGGGCCGAAGGGCGGCTGGCTGGTGCTGATGGCGGTGCTCGGGCTGGTCGGCAATTACGTGCTGTATCTGATGGGCCTGAACCTGCTCAGCCCCGGCACCGCGCAACTGGTGGTGCAGATGGGGCCGATCATGTTGCTGATCGCCAGTCTGTTCGTGTTCAAGGAACGCTTCAGTATCGGTCAGGGCATTGGCCTGGCGGTGCTGTTGATCGGTTTTGCGTTGTTCTTCAATCAGCGTCTGGCTGAATTGCTCACCTCTTTATCTGATTACACCGCCGGCGTGTTGCTGGTGCTGCTGGCCTCGACCGTCTGGACCTTTTATGCGCTGGGGCAGAAGCAATTGCTGACGGTGTGGAATTCGCTGCAGGTGATGATGGTGATCTACCTGTTCTGCGCCCTGTTGCTGACGCCGTGGGTGCATCCGCTCGAAGCGCTGTCGCTGAATCCGTTGCAGGGCTGGCTGCTGCTGGCGTGCTGCATGAATACCCTGATCGCCTACGGCGCGTTTGCCGAGGCGCTGGCGCATTGGGAGGCCTCACGGGTCAGCGCGACACTCGCGATCACGCCGTTGGTGACGTTCGGTGCAGTGGCCGTGGCGGCCGGGGTGTGGCCTGAATATGTGCACGCCGAGCAAATCAATCTGCTGGGGTATGGCGGGGCGGTGCTGGTGGTGCTGGGCTCGGCGCTGGTGGCGCTGGGGCCTTCGTTGATTGCCGGGCTCAAGGCGCGGCGGATGAAGATGGCCGCCAGTTAAACCGCGTCAACCTCATTCGCGAGCAAGCTCGCTCCCACATTCAACCGCACTTCCTGACATGGGAATGCGGTCAACTGTGGGAGCGAGCTTGCTCGCGAAGACCTATTTTCAGGCGCTACAAAAACTAGCCCTTGGCACCGGCCTCGATCATGTTCTCCGGCCGCACCCAGGCATCAAACTCCTCATCGGTCAGATAACCCAGCTCCAGCGCCGCTTCGCGCAGGGTCTTGCCTTCGCTGTAGGCCTTCTTGGCGATTTCCGCCGACTTGTCGTAGCCGATATGCGGGTTCAGCGCTGTCACCAGCATCAGCCCGCGTTCCAGATGTTTCGCCATGACTTCGGCATCCGGCTCAAGCCCGGCAATGCAGTGCTGCTGGAAGTTGCTGCAGCCATCGGCCAGCAGGCGGATCGATTGCAGCAGGTTGTGGATGATCACCGGTTTGAACACGTTCAGTTGCAGGTGACCCTGGCTGGCGGCAAAACCGATCGCCACGTCGTTGCCCAGCACCTGACAAGCCAGCATCGACAGCGCCTCGCACTGGGTCGGGTTGACCTTGCCGGGCATGATCGAACTGCCTGGTTCGTTGGCCGGCAGGCGCACTTCGGCAAAACCGGCACGCGGACCGGAACCCAGCAGACGCAGATCGTTGGCGATTTTCATCAGCGCCACGGCGAGGGTTTTCAGGGCACCGGACAGCGTGGTCAGCGGCTCATGGCCGGCGAGGGCGGCGAACTTGTTCGGTGCGGTGACGAACGGCAGGCCCGACAGCGCCGCGAGTTCAGCGGCAATCGCTTCGCCGAAGCCGTGGGGCGAATTCAGCCCCGTGCCGACAGCGGTGCCGCCCTGAGCCAGTTCGCAGACTGCCGGCAGCGCCGCGCGAATCGCCCGTTCGGCGTAATCCAGCTGAGCTATGAAGCCGGAGATCTCCTGGCCGAAGGTGATCGGCGTGGCGTCCATCATGTGGGTGCGACCGGTTTTCACCAGCTTCATGTGCCGCGCCGACAGTTCGGCCAGTCCGCCCGACAGCTCGGCGATGGCCGGCAGCAGTTGGCCTTGCACCGCTTGCGCGGTGGCGATGCTCATGGCGGTGGGGAAGCAGTCGTTGGAGCTCTGCGAGCGGTTGACGTGATCGTTGGGGTGCACCGGCATCTTGCCGCCGCGCGGGTTGCCGGCCAGTTCGTTGGCGCGACCGGCGATCACTTCGTTGGCGTTCATGTTGCTTTGGGTGCCGCTGCCGGTCTGCCAGACCACCAGCGGGAACTGGTCGTCATGCTGGCCGTCGAGCACTTCGTCGGCGGCCTGTTCGATCAGGCGGGCGATGTCGGCAGGCAGGTCGCCGTTGCGGTCGTTGACCCGGGCCGCGGCTTTTTTAATCAGGGCCAGAGCGTGCAGTAGCGGCAATGGCATGCGTTCCTGACCGATGGCGAAGTTGATCAGCGAGCGTTGCGTCTGAGCGCCCCAGTAAGCGTCGTCCGGGACCTCGATCTGGCCCAGGCTGTCGGTTTCGATACGGCTCATCGTGCACACTCCTGTTGGTCTGTTTGCGCAGTTTAGGCCGGTGTCGGCCCGGGTGGTTCCCTCCAGTCGATTGTTGACCGGCAAATCCCCGCCAATCAAGCGCGGCAAGGCCCGGGGGTTGAGCCGCAGCGTTATTCAGGCGCAGAATGGTCGCCCTTGGGGTTTTACCTCGCCTAGCTGAAAAGGAAACTCGATGACTCGTCTTCGTGCCATCTGCACCGCGGTTGCCCTGGTTTGCGCCAGCGGCCAGGTGCTTGCCGATACCGCCAGCCACAACGCCAGTGCCGAAGCTTTCCTGACCCTGGCACACGCTGACAAGCTGGGCACTCCGGTGTACATGCAGGTTCAGCAGATGTTCGCCCAGCGTTTTGAACAGACCAAGGCGCCGGAATCCAAGAAAGCCGTTCTGGATACCTACCAGGCCAAGGCCAACGCCGCTCTGGATCAGGCCATTGGCTGGAACAAGCTGAAACCGGACATGGTCAAGCTCTACACCAGCAACTTCAGCGAATCCGAGCTCAAAGACCTGGTCGCGTTCTACCAGTCGCCACTGGGCAAGAAAGTCCTGGAAAAAATGCCGCAGCTGACCCAGCAATCGGCCCAGATGACCCAGGCCAAACTGGAAAGCGCCGTACCGGTGGTCAACAAGCTGCTGGACGACATGACCAACGAGCTGGCACCGAAAGGCGCGGCTCCGGCCAAGAAGAAGTAAGCGGAGTTCGTGATGACCATGCAACAACGCATCGAATCGACGCTGGCGCTGCTTCAGCCTGAACATCTGCAAGTGCTGGACGAAAGCCACATGCACAGTCGCGGGTTGCAGACCCACTTCAAGGCAGTGGTGGTCAGCGCGCAGTTCGAAGGCCTGAACCGGGTCAAGCGCCACCAGAAAGTCTACGGCACGCTCGGCGAGCTGATGGGCGAGTTCCATGCGTTGGCGCTGCACACCTACACCCCGCAGGAATGGGCAGAGACGGGCGTCGCTCCGGCGTCGCCGACCTGTGCCGGCGGCAGCAAGCATTGAGCCTTGCAGCAATGAACTGAGGTTTTTTGCTAGAATCCGCAACGCGCCGCTGACCCGGCGCGTTTTTTTTCGCATCCGGTTCACCCTTTACGAGGGTAGCCACCTGGAGAAATACCCATGACACAACCGATTGTCGTGGCGGCACTGTACAAGTTCGTCACCCTCGAAGATTACGTCAACCTGCGCGAGCCGCTGCTGCAAGCGATGGTCGACAACGGCATCAAAGGCACCCTGCTGATTGCCGAAGAAGGCATCAACGGCACGGTTTCCGGCAGCCGTGAAGGCATCGACGGCCTGCTGGCCTGGCTGCGCAACGATCCGCGCATGGTCGACATCGATCACAAGGAATCGTACTGCGACGAGCAGCCGTTCTACCGCACCAAGGTCAAGCTCAAGAAAGAGATCGTGACCCTGGGCGTCGAAGGCGTCGACCCGAACAAGAAGGTCGGCACCTACGTCGAGCCGCAGGACTGGAACGCGCTGATCAGCGACCCGGAAGTGCTGCTGATCGATACCCGCAACGATTACGAAGTCTCGATCGGCACCTTCGAAGGCGCCATCGATCCGAAAACCACCAGTTTTCGTGAATTCCCCGACTACATCAAAGAACACTTCGACCCGGCCGTGCACAAGAAGGTCGCGATGTTCTGCACCGGCGGCATTCGCTGCGAAAAAGCCTCGAGCTACATGCTCGGCGAAGGTTTCGAAGAGGTTTACCACCTCAAGGGCGGCATCCTGAAGTACCTCGAAGAGGTGCCGCAGGAAGAGACCAAATGGCAGGGCGACTGCTTCGTCTTCGACAACCGCGTGACCGTGCGCCATGACCTGAGCGAAGGCGACTACGATCAGTGCCATGCCTGCCGCACCCCGGTCAGCGTCGAGGATCGCGCCTCCGAGCATTACGTGGCCGGCATCAGTTGCCCGCACTGCTGGGACACCCTGAGCGAGAAGACTCGCCGCAGCGCCATCGACCGCCAGAAGCAGATCGAACTGGCAAAAGCGCGCAACATGCCTCACCCGATCGGCTACAACTATAAGCAAGCATCCACCGAGGCTTAATCATGTCTGCACGCCTGCTCTATGTGATGGATCCGATGTGTTCGTGGTGCTGGGGATTTGCCCCGGTGGCCAAGGCATTGGTGGAGCAGGCGCAGGCAGCCGGGGTGGAACTGCACCTGGTGGTCGGCGGGTTGCGCACCGGCAGTGGTGCGGCGCTGGAGCCGACCACCCGGCGCTACATTCTCGAACACTGGCAGGCGGTCACCGAGGCCACCGGCCAGCCGTTCAAGCTGGAAGGCGCGTTGCCGGACGGCTTTGTCTACGACACCGAGCCTGCCTGCCGGGCCATCGTCACCGCGCGCAGCCTGGCGCCGGATTGCGCGTGGAAACTGGTCGGGTTGATCCAGCACGCGTTTTACGCCGAAGGTCGTGATGTCACCCAGGCCAGCGTTCTGGTGGAGTTGGCGGAGCAGGCCGGCGTCCCGCGCATCGAGTTTGCTGCCCTGTTCGATCATGCCGATCAGCACAAGGCGACTCAGGCCGATTTCAGTTGGGTGCAGGATCTGGGCATCGCCGGATTCCCGACCCTGCTCGCCGAACGCAACGGCCAACTGGCGTTGCTGACCAACGGCTACCAGCCGCTCAGTGAACTGTCGCCGTTGCTCGGTCGATGGCTGGAGCGCGCGGCCTGTGTCTGACCCGGCCGATGACACGCCAGCCGTCAAGCGTGTCGACCGGCTGAGCTGGGCTGAAGTCCGGCGACTGGCGCTTCATCACAAAAAATCCTTGTGGATCGCCAACGGTGTGGCCGTACTGGCGACGCTGTGCAGCGTGCCGATTCCGTTGCTGCTGCCCTTGCTGGTGGACGAAGTCCTGCTCGGCCACGGCGATGCCGCGCTGAAAGTCATGAACCATGTGCTGCCATCGATGTGGCAGCAAGCGGCAGGCTACATCGGCCTGATGCTGGTGGTGACGCTGACCCTGCGTTGCAGCGCCCTGTGTTTTGGCGTGTTGCAGGCGCGGTTGTTTGCGCGGCTGGCCAAGGACATTGTTTATCGCATTCGCGTGCGTTTGATTGAACGACTCAAACGGATCTCCCTCGGCGAATACGAAAGCCTGGGCAGCGGCACGGTCACCACGCACCTGGTCACCGACCTCGACACCCTCGACAAGTTTGTCGGCGAAACCCTCAGCCGTTTTCTGGTGGCGATGCTGACGCTGGTCGGCACTGCCAGCATCCTGATGTGGATGCACTGGAAACTGGCGTTGCTGATCCTGCTGTTCAACCCGCTGGTGATCTACGCCACCGTGCAGTTGGGCAAACGGGTCAAGCACCTGAAGAAACTGGAGAACGACAGCACCTCGCGCTTCACCCAGGCGCTGAGCGAAACCCTCGATGCAATCCAGGAAGTGCGCGCGGGCAACCGGCAGGGCTTCTTCCTCGGACGTCTCGGCCTGCGGGCGCAGGAAGTGCGCAACTACGCAGTCAATTCGCAATGGAAGACCGACGCCTCGAACCGCGCCAGCGGCCTGTTGTTCCAGTTCGGCATCGATATTTTCCGCGCGGCGGCCATGTTGACGGTGTTGTTCTCCGACCTGTCGATCGGCCAGATGCTCGCGGTGTTCAGCTACCTGTGGTTCATGATCGGTCCGGTCGAACAACTGCTGAACCTGCAATACGCCTATTACGCGGCGGGCGGTGCGCTGTCGCGGATCAACGAACTGCTGGCCCGCGCCGACGAGCCGCAATACCCCGGCGGCGTCGACCCGTTCAAGGGCCGCGATACGGTCGGGATTCAGGTGCAGGGTCTGAGCTTCGGGTACGGCGACGAACTGGTGCTGGATCAGTTGAACCTGTCGATTGCCCCCGGCGAGAAAGTGGCGATTGTCGGCGCCAGCGGCGGCGGCAAAAGTACCCTCGTGCAATTGCTGCTGGGCCTGTACACACCGTTGGCCGGGACGATCCGTTTCGGTGGATCGACCCAGCAGGAAATCGGTTTGGAAACGGTTCGGGAAAATGTCGCGGTGGTGCTGCAGCATCCGGCACTGTTCAACGACACCGTGCGCGCCAACCTGACCATGGGCCGCACCCGTGGCGACGAAGCCTGCTGGCAGGCACTGGAAATCGCCCAGCTCGAACCGACCATCCGTGCCTTGCCGGACGGGCTGGACAGTATCGTCGGTCGCTCCGGCGTGCGCCTGTCCGGTGGTCAGCGGCAACGTCTGGCGATTGCGCGGATGATCCTCGCCGAGCCGAAAGTGGTGATTCTCGACGAGGCCACGTCAGCCCTCGATGCCGCCACCGAATACAACCTGCACCAGGCCATGGCGCGCTTTCTCCATGGCCGCACCACGCTGATCATCGCCCACCGCCTGTCAGCAGTGAAGCAGGCGGACCGGGTGCTGGTGTTCGACGGCGGGCAAGTGGCCGAGGATGGCGACCATCAGCAACTGATTGCCGATGGCGGGTTGTACGCCAAGCTGTATGGGCATTTGCAACGGTTGTAGGTTATTTCCACAGCACCTGTAGTGCGTCTGCTTCGCCTCTGTGACCAAACTCTTTCATGACCAATGAGCACGACTCGCAGGGTGGCATCGTGGTAGCGACGTCTACCGATTTCAGCTCAAGTGGATCGGTGTATTTCTCGCGAATCACGCGTATCAACTTGCTTTCGCTGTCCAGGGAGGTTGGTCGGGTAGCCAGTGCCGGTGTGTAGGTATCGATGTTCTTGATGGTCAGTGGGACTGCAACCAAGCGCCCTTTATCAGTCAACTCCAGGTTCGTCTTGGCAACAGTCAGGTTGAAGTCGACGTTGACGTAGGTCGTGTCGCCGATCTTTACATGATTCGCACCCAGGTGCCGAAACAGGGGCAGGTGTTTGGTTGTGCCATGAGCGCCGGAAACACTGACGTAAACTTCTCGCACGCCATTGGCGGTGATGACTTCGGCATAGGCAATGTTGCGAGCATTGTCTGTACGGTCAAATCGGCTCAGCAGATGTTGAAGTCTTTGCATTGTTTCATTGATGCGCAGCGCCGAATTGGTATTGGGTGGCGTGATCGTCGGCGATAGAAACAAGATGTCGAAAATTTCCGCCGCTCGCTGGCGCAACGCCTCTGGGGCATCGTTGCTCCGTGCCCAGGTTGTGGCACCTTCGGCGCGCTTGGCGATGATCATTCGCGTCGAGTGGTCGAACATCAGCGCTTCACTTGGGCTGGTATCTACTTTCAGCCACTTCATGCCGGCAGGCGGGTTGGCATGAGTGCCCAGAGGTATGGCGATGTCATCCATGGTTTTCAGGGCGCGCTCGACCTCCGGTATCGAATTGATCCGGGCCGTGTTGTTGGCATTAAGCGATCCGGTGTAAACCGTCTTCAGTTCATCGGCCAGTTCGATCGGTAAGGTTTGTGCCTTGCGTAAAACCAGAGGGTCGGAAAGGACCTGTCCTGGCAAACGTTCGGTGACGTAGAAGTCTCCGGCGTTCAGGCGGGTGAATACGTAGTGCTTCGAGTCATCTTTCGCTGGAACGATGATCGCGCCGACTTCAAGCGTATCGAACTTTTTTGAGCGATCGTAGGGGAGGCGAACCTTGATGCGCGCGTAGATTCCCTTTTGAAACTCCAAGGATGCATTGAGTTGCTTGTAGGTCTTGATGGCGCTGGTCAGTAACGGCTGAGATGAGATGGCCGGTGTGTAAATGGTATCGCCGAACCATTGCGCCCATCCCTTGCTTGTATCCTGGCTGTTCGGAGGAGGCGTCGGCGCTGGAGTCCGGGTGACATAACTCGTTTTGCAGACATCGCTACCCGGTGCCCGTCGCACCCGGCAAGGCAGGGATTTGAACATCGACTTTTCATTGATCAGGTCAGCACGGCGCAGTTGATCACCGTCCAGACGATAGGGAATGTCATCGATCAGCAGGGTGGTGCGCCCGTCGATTTCGAGCATTTCACGGATGCTGGCCTGTTCAGGGATTTCAGCGCGAACATGAAGTTTGCCGTGGGAGAGCGTGCTGAAGCTGGATCGACCTTGCATGAATTGCTTTCGATGGTTGAACAGGCGCGGTCCGTAGGGAAGGGCCGTCACCGGGTCGACGAGGTGGAACCGCTTCAGGTTTGTCGAGCTTGTGTGGCGTACCAGCACATCATCGATACCTCTGACGGATGCCAGCCGATCTCCCTGAGTCAGTGCTTTCCAGCTCCCCGGATCGATGGTCTGCGGCAAGTTGTTGACCAGTCGGTAGCCGTCTGCATGACCCGCCAGCTTTTTTACTCCGCCTATAGTCAGACGACCCACCCCGAGCAGCCCTCGGCCAACGCCGCTGACTGTCGTCTTGAGCAGCGTTGGAATGCCGCTCAACGGGTTCAGATTGCTCACCGTCGCCGTCAGGAGCTTGCGAGTCAGCGTTGAAAAGGAAGGCAGACTCGTTTTGACGGCAATGCGTGTAACAGTGTTTGCCGCTCTGATCAGGCGTACCGTCCCCGAGATAAATTTCCCGATGGGAAAGAGGAATGAAGCCAGATCCAGCAAGAGGCCGCCTGCACCCATGACCTTTTTGGTGGTGTCGTCTGACAGGAGGTCTTCAATGCTGCCCCAGAAGGGTACGAATCCTTTGACGATGGCTTTGAAGGTGTTCAGCCGTTGCTCGGTTTTTGCCCGATTGGCATCAAAAACGGTTTCGCCACGAGCCTGGATACGCAAATGGTCTTCATCGACGTAGAGGTATTTGCGGGCAATGAACTCGGCCAGCGTTTCAAGCCGGGAGGGCGCAGGGTCGGAGTCGTCGGTGGTTGCAGCCGCAGGCATGTTTCCCTTCGAATCGAGAAACCCTATGAAAGACTGCCGCTCCTCAGGGGATGTGCCGTGCAAGTGAGCCGACCAGTCGAGCAGCAGATTGGTGCTCAGATCCTTTTCAGGGTCATAGGTTTGTCCGGAGATCAAGGCGTGCAAAGGGAACTCGGTGCGTTCGCCCCCTGCGTACGAAAACCTCAGGCCGGTTCGGCGACGAATGAACCCGGCACTTGGAATGACTTCGTAGTAAGTGATGTCATCGACGTTGGTAACCTGTAAGACAAACCCCTTTCTCGCCCGGGTATGTTCGAACCTGTTGTCGTTTCTGACTTTCTGACGGAGACCGAGCAGGTTGATTGCACCTGTTTCGAGCGTTCGGCGTTCGGCCAGTGGCAGGGTGTTCAACAGACTCAGAATCAAGGTCTGATAGGCCGATCTGATGGTTGCGAGATGGCGCGTGAGTTCGGTTTCAAATCGAGCATTGATGTCCGGCAGAAACTTGCCCGACCAACTTTTATGATCTCGCTCATAGCCACCCCATTCCTGCTCGCGCTCTGCACAGAGGTTTCGCTGGTCATCAAGTCTGAGAAATGTAGTGGAGCGTGTCTTGCCATCGGGCATGGATACGTTCCATCTTCTTGCACCATCAAGTTGCCCGTCTGCATAGAGCTCCAGAAAGTCGTGCCCCTTGAGTTTCAAGTCAGGTGTGGATTTGAATCCGTTGTAGGCAGGTGTCGCATCCAGCAACGTGCGACCATCTCGCCCGAACGTATAGCCTTTGAACAAGTCATTCATGACTTCCCTGGCCATTTGCAGCCTGTCCGGGGGGCGTAACTCCAGCGATTGCACGGCCTTGTTCAGTCTTTCGCTCTGGTTTTCCAGTGCCGACAATGCTTGTTTGATTTCCTCCTCGCTGTAGTCGGATGCTGCCCGCACCTGGACGATACCTCTGCAAACCGCCCAATCGAGCGCCGGCCTCAATCTCAGTTGCGTAATCTTTTCAAGCTCCTCGCTTGAAGCATCGGCGCTGCGCTCCAGAGGCAAGTTGACCAGCTGTTGAAAGGAAAGTGGTTGCGCTCGATCGAGTCCCAGTTCGTCAGCCAGTAGCACGCCGTGCATGAAATTGACCCACACCACCGAGCTTTTATAGCGAAGATCGGGCGGGACATCAGCGACCTGGAAGTCTTTCGACAGCCGGGTCTGGTAAATATGTGCCAGTACTATCGACTCTTTGGTGGTGGCGACTTGTCTGGTTCGCAGCAGGTGCAGGGCGAAATCATCGCGCAGGGTCTGGTAGCTTTTGCCCCAATGCACCGGATCCTTCCAGCCGAAGCCGGCGAGTTCTTGAGACTCAACCGATGATGGGGCGTGCAGGTAAAGGCAGATGGCCTTGGTCAGCAACTGGTTACGTACTGAAGCAGGCGTTTGTTCTTCTGGGAGCGCGCCGTACCAATTGAGGGTCTTCAGCAGTCGGTCTGTCAGGTCCCGTGCCGGTGCCGAGTCCAGAATCCGCTGAAGGAATACCGAGGGTGTCGCGCGCACTTCTTCGGCGCTGGCAGGAAACAGTACCTCGGCGCCCAGGCGACGAATCAGCAGGAGGCTGCCAGACATGAAGCTTTTTACGGTGGCCGTGATTTGCGCATTGATGAGTTTTGCCTTGTAGGTTGCCAGGGTCTGGGTGGGGGCGGCACCGGGAGACGCAAGACGCAAGGCATTGAACCGTTTTCGGTCCTTGGCAGTGGGCTGCACGAATCCTTCTATATCCAGGTCGCTGTCGAGCCCCAGTGCCTGACGGGCACGCAGTTCCCTGACGGCTGATGTTTCGGTTGCATCAGTAGTAGTCTCTGTCACGTTGCACTCCTTCGCACGGGTTCCTGTTACGGAAATGGGAGTGCGCAGTAAAACGATCCGAAGCCCTGTGTTGGTGGTACATATCTATGCGTGGCACTTGTGCTGTACTGAGGCTGATCCGCCGCTTGCCGGAACCGGGATCGCCTCCTAGTCTTGGGGAGATGCTCACAAAGAGAAGGGCGATCAGGCAGTGCTCATGCAAGGAACCCCATGAAGCAAAAGCGGACTCTCGGAACGCCTCGGTTGTTGGGTATCGTCTGGCCATTCATCGCGGTCGTGTTGTTTCAGGCCCTGTTGGGCGGCGTGAGTCTTTACGTCCTGTCGGCCGTTCGCGGTTATGTGGCGGGCGAAAGTCTGTGGTCCAAGGGCCAGAAAGACGCCATCTATTACCTCAATCTGTACGCCGACAGTCGTGACGAGGCGATTTACCTCAAATACCAGAAGGCGATTGCCGTGCCTCAGGGCGGCCATCAGTTGCGCCTGGCACTGGACAAGCAACCGCCCGACCTGCAAGCGGCGCGCGAGGGTATCCTCAAGGGCGGCAACCATCCGGACGATGTCTCCAGCCTGATCTGGCTTTACCTGAATTTCCGGCACTTCAGCTATCTGGAAACCGCCATTGATCGCTGGACGTTGGGTGACGCCTATCTGGTGGAACTCGATGACGTGGCGCAGGAGATGCATCGGCGTATCACCACCAATGCCGCTACGGATGTCGATATCCGCCGCTGGAAGGACCGGATTTTTGCAATCAATGATGGCGTGAGCCCGGCGGCCCGGGCTTTCAGTGATGCGCTGGGCGAAGGTTCGCGGGTGATCCTGCGTCTGTTGCTGTTCACCAATCTCGCCACGGCGATGGGTCTGATCGTGCTGGCGTTGTTGCGTACCCGCAAACTGCTCAAGCAGCGGCATGCCTTCGCCGAGGCCCTGCAACTGGAAAAGGACAGGGCCCACGTTACCCTGCATTCGATTGGCGACGGGGTCATCACCACGGATGTGAGCGGGGCCATCGACTACATGAACCCCGCCGCCGAGGCGCTGACTCACTGGAAAGCCGAGCAGGCCGCCGGCCTGCCGCTGGCGGCTTTGTTCAATCTGCTCGACGACAACGACCAGACCGAGGGGCCGACCCTGATCGAGCATATTCTCAGCGGTCAGCTCACTGGCAGCAGCGAGCACTCGAAGCTGATTCAGAGGCTCGATGGCAGTACCGTGTCAGTGACGCTGGTCGGCGCACCGATCCGTAATGCGGGCAAAGTCAGTGGCGCGGTGCTGGTGTTGCATGACATGACTCAGGAGCGGCAATACATTGCCAATCTTTCATGGCAGGCCACCCACGATGCGTTGACCGGTCTGGCCAACCGTCGCGAGTTCGAATATCGCCTCGAGCAGGCCATCCATAACCTGACGCGGCAGTCCGCGCGGCATGCGTTGATGTTTCTCGATCTCGATCAGTTCAAGCTGGTCAATGACACCTGCGGGCATGCGGCCGGCGATGAATTGCTACGGCATATCTGTGCGCTGCTGCAGTCGGGTTTGCGCGAGGGCGATACGCTGGCACGGCTGGGTGGCGACGAGTTCGGCATTCTGTTGGAAAACTGTGCGCCAGAGGCGGCCGAAAAGATTGCCGAGAGCCTGCGCCAGACTGTGCAGAACCTGCACTTTGTCTGGAAAGGGCGGCCATTCCTGACCACCGTCAGCATTGGTCTGGTGCATGTCACCCAAAATCCGACGACTCTCGAAGCCTCTCTGCGCGCTGCTGACATGGCCTGCTACATGGCCAAGGAGAAAGGACGCAATCGGGTCCAGGTCTACCATGCCGATGACTCGGAACTGTCTCTGCGTTTTGGCGAGATGGCCTGGGTACAGCGTCTGCACCTGGCCCTTGAGGAAAGCCGGTTTTGTCTGTACGCCCAGGAAATCGCCCCGCTGGGTTCTGTACCTGCGGGCACTCGCGGGCATATCGAGATTCTGCTGCGTCTGCATGACGAGGCGGGCAGGATGATTCTGCCGGACAGTTTCATTCCCGCGGCGGAACGTTACGGTTTGATGACCTCGCTGGATCGCTGGGTAGTGCAGAACGTATTCAAGGTTATTGCCCAATGTATTAATGAACAGTGCGAACGGCCGCTTGCAATGTGTGCGATTAATCTTTCAGGCATTACTATCGGAGATGACGCGTTCTTGCACTTTCTTCGGGAACAGTTTGATAACTATTCCATACCGCCTGAAATGATTTGTTTTGAAATTACAGAAACCAGTGCCATTGCAAATCTCGGCAGTGCAATCCGATTTATTAATGAACTCAAAGGCTTGGGTTGTTATTTTTCGCTTGATGACTTTTGCGCCGGAATGTCTTCATTCGCTTATTTGAAACATTTGCCTGTAGACTTCCTGAAGATCGACGGGAGTTTCGTAAAGGATATGCTGGACGACCCGATTAACCACGCCATGGTCGAAGTGATCAATCACATCGGGCATGTCATGGGTAAGCAGACAATTGCCGAGTTTGTCGAAACAGCGCAGATCGAGCAGGCATTGCTTGAGATCGGTGTGGATTACGCTCAGGGTTATGTCATTGAACGCCCGCAATTGTTTACCTGTGACAGTTTGCAAAGTCGCCCCGCCAGACCGCAGCCGTTGTTATTCAAAGCGCCTGGCACGTTCCGTTGAAGTCTCTTGCCGATCCGTATAATCACAAATCAAAAGGAGCCGAACAGTGATCGACACATTCAACCGAACCGGACCACTCATGGAAGCTGCAAGTTATCCCGCCTGGGCACAACAGTTGATTCAGGATTGCAGCGAGAGCAAGCGCCGGGTTGTCGAACATGAACTTTATCTGCGCATGCGTGATAACAAGCTCAGCGCCAGAACCATGCGCCAGTACCTGATCGGAGGCTGGCCCGTGGTTGAGCAATTCGCGTTGTACATGGCGCAGAATCTCACCAAAACCAAGTTTGCCCGTCATCCAGGTGAAGACATGGCGCGGCGCTGGCTGATGCGCAATATCCGCGTCGAACTCAACCATGCCGATTACTGGGTGCACTGGAGCCGGGCCCATGGGGTGAGCCTGGAAGACCTGCAGGCGCAGCAAGTGCCACCGGAGTTGCACGCCCTGAGCCACTGGTGCTGGCACACCAGTTCGGCGGACTCACTGATCGTGGCCATCGCGGCCACCAACTACGCCATCGAAGGCGCGACCGGGGAGTGGTCGGCGGTGGTTTGTTCGACGGGTGTCTACGCTGCGGCCTTCCCTGAAGAGGATCGCAAGCGGGCCATGAAGTGGCTGAAGATGCACGCCCAGTACGATGATGCCCACCCGTGGGAAGCGCTGGAGATCATCTGCACCCTGGCCGGGATGAACCCGGGCAAAGCCTTGCAGGCGGAGCTGCGCCAGGCCATTTGCAAGAGCTACGACTACATGTACCTGTTCCTCGAGCGCTGCATGCAGCTCGAACTGTCGGAGCGGGTGATGGTCGGGCGTGAGCGTCGGGCGCTGGTCGAGAGCTGATTTCGGCAACATCCATAAAAAAACGGGAGCCTTGGCTCCCGTTTTTTGTTGGCTGCGAAAAATCAGCCCGCCATGGTCAGGCGATTGCGGCCCTCGCGCTTGGCGACATACAGCGCGCTGTCGGCGCGGCGCAGCAGGCTGTCGGCGGATTCGCCCGGCAACAGGGTCGAGCAGCCGAGGCTCACGGTCAGTTCGATCAATTGATTATTGGCGTAGTAATCCTGAGTCTGCGCTGCCTGACGCAGGCGCTCACCAACCATGGCGGCCGCATCGCGCCCGGTGTTGGACAGCAGGATCAGAAACTCTTCCCCGCCATAACGGAAGACCATGTCGACGTTGCGCAACTGGCCCTTGATCGAGGCAGCCACGGCTTTGAGCACGTCGTCGCCGGCGCTGTGACCATGGAGGTCGTTGACCTGTTTGAAATGGTCGATGTCCAGCATCAGTAACGACAACGGTTGCAGGTGCCGGCGTGACATCTCGATTTCCCGCAGCAGCGTCTGCTCCATGGCAATGCGGTTGCCGGCACCGGTCAGTGGATCACGCAGCGCGCTTTGCGTGGCGGCACGGTAAAGCAGCGCATTGCGCATCGGGTACAGCAGGGCCGACAGCAATGATTCGAGATTACCCAGCTCCTGTTCGCTGAAGCGCTGGTTGCGACGAAATACCAGCTCACCCATATGCTCGCCTTCGTGGCTGAGGCTGTAGCTGGCCGAGTGGTGCCCACGGGCACCGAACTCCAGGCGCAAGTCGCTGCCACTGTGCACATAGGTCAAGGCGTCCAGCGGTACCAGACGTTGAACTTCGCGGAAAAACAGACCGAGGATACGTTGAGGCTCAAGGCTGGTTTGCAGTTGCAGGCTCATTTGCTGGCGCAATTGCGCCAGGCTGACAGGTCGCGCCAGGAGAGGCGGCTGCTGACCAAAGCCCAGGCGTTGCAATTTGGCACTGTCGAAGTCAATTGCAGTGGTCTGGGAGGGTGATTTCATATGGCGTGAGCCCCTAAGCAGTAAGTCTGTCTTACAGGCTGGGTGAGAGCGGCTATGGGCTGCGCGTCATACTGATCCATCAGTCCCGTAGGACATTTGGTACAAGTTTAGTCTGCCCGATGACGATTAGTCAGCTATCGAATCAGGCCTTGCCCGACTGCCTTCACTCGGCGTGCTTTGAGGAAATGTAGAGCGAAAGTCGTGCCATACGGTTCATATTTTATTAAAACCGTTTTGAATCAATGGCTTGAGATATTTATGAAAGGAGGAGTGGTGGTTATTTGACTTGATTTACCGTGCTCAAAGCGGCAATTGAATGCCGCGACGGTATTCCGCCACGGCAACAAAAGCGACGTATGGCATTACTGGGCGTTGAAGGCCTGGCCATTGATACCCGTACTGTCCGGGCCCATCAGGTACAGATAGACCGGCATGATCTCTTCCGGTGTCGGGTTGTTCAGCGGGTTTTCACCCGGGTAAGCCTGGGCGCGCATGCTGGTGCGGGTGGCGCCCGGGTTGATGCTGTTTGAGCGCACTGGTGCGACGTTTTCGACTTCGTCGGCCAGCGTCTGCATCAGGCCTTCGGTGGCGAACTTCGACACACCATAGGCGCCCCAGTAAGCGCGGCCCTTGCGCCCGACACTGCTGGAGGTGAACACCACCGAGGCGTCCTGCGACAGTTTGAGCAACGGCAGCAGCGTGCTGGTCAGCATGAACGTCGCGTTGACGTTGATTTGCATGACGCGCATGAAGTTTTCGCCGGACAGTTGTTCGATCGGCGTGCGCGGGCCGATGATCGAGGCGTTGTGCAGCAGGCCGTCGAGGTGGCCGAACTCGGTCTCGATCATCGCCGCCAGCTCATCGTATTGATGGGGCAGGGCGGTTTCGAGGTTGAACGGGATTACGGCCGGCTGCGGATGCCCGGCTGCCTCGATCTCGTCGTAGACCTGGGTCAGGTTGGCTTCGGTCTTGCCCAGCAGCAGCACGGTCGCGCCGTGGGCGGCGTAGGTCTTGGCGGCGGCCGCACCGATGCCACGACCGGCACCGGTAACCAGAATGACCCGATCCTTGAGCAATTCGGGGCGAGCGGAGTAATCAAACATAAGAAACCTCTAATCCATTAACTTCTGATCGTTCCCGCGTCTTGCGCGGGAATGCAGCGATGGTCGCTTTGCAGCACCACTCAGCAACTGCACAGAGCGTTGTCGAGCACCTTGCGCAACTCCAGCGGATGATCCACCACCACGTCCGCGCCCCAATGCCGAGGGTTGTCGTCCGGGTGAATGTAGCCGTAGGTCACGGCGGCGGTTTTGGTACCGGCGTCGCGGCCGGATTCGATGTCGCGCAGATCATCGCCGATAAACAGAACGGTCGACGGATCCAGATCAAGCATCTTGCAGGCCAGGGTCAGCATCTCGGGATCCGGCTTGCTGTTCTTCACGTGATCCGGGCAGATCAGCAGGGCCGAGCGTTCGGCCAGCCCCAGTTGCTGCATGATCGGTTCGGCAAAGCGCAGCGGCTTGTTGGTGACCACACCCCAGACCAGATTGGCTTTCTCGATGTCGGCCAGCAATTCGCCCATGCCGTCGAACAGCTTGCTGTGTACGGCGCAGCCCACCAGATAGCGCTCGAGGAACTCCAGGCGCAACTCTTCGAAGCCCGGCGACTCCGGGTCCATCGAGAACGTCACCGCGACCATGGCCTTGGCGCCGCCGGAGATTTCATCGCGAATGTGTTTGTCGTTCATCGGCGGCAAGCCGCGATCCGCGCGCATCGCCTGGCAGATGGCGATGAAGTCTGGCGCGGTGTCGAGCAGAGTGCCGTCCATGTCGAAAAGGACTGCTCTGATGGCCATCGGCTTACTCCTCGCGCAGGGTCTGGATCATGTAGTTGACGTCAACGTCCGCCGCCAGCTTGTAGTGCTTGGTCAGCGGGTTGTAGGTCAGGCCGATGATGTCCTTGACGGTCAGGCCGGCCATACGGCTCCAGGCGCCGAGCTCGGACGGGCGGATGAATTTCTTGAAGTCGTGGGTGCCGCGCGGCAGCAGCTTCATGATGTATTCGGCGCCGACGATGGCGAACAGGTACGCCTTCGGGTTGCGGTTGATGGTGGAGAAGAACACCTGGCCGCCGGGCTTGACCATGCGGAAGCAGGCGCGGATCACCGAGGACGGGTCCGGTACGTGCTCGAGCATTTCCAGGCAGGTAACGACGTCGAACTGCTCGGGCATTTCTTCGGCCAGGGCTTCGGCGGTGATCTGGCGGTATTCGACGTTCACGCCGGATTCCAGCTGATGCAGTTGCGCGACCGCCAGTGGCGCTTCGCCCATGTCGATGCCGGTCACGGTCGCGCCGCGCTGGGCCATGGCTTCGCTGAGAATGCCGCCGCCGCAACCGACGTCGAGCACCTTCTTGCCGGCCAGGTTGACGCGCTCGTCAATCCAGTTGACCCGCAGCGGGTTGATGTCGTGCAGCGGTTTGAACTCGCTTTCGCGGTCCCACCAGCGATGGGCCAGGGCTTCGAATTTGGCGATTTCGGCGTGGTCGACGTTGCTCATGATTCAATCCTCTAAAACTTGAAAAAGGCTGTAGCCCCGGAGTTTGCCTCGGGGTGTTTACGATTCGGTGTGGCCGCTGATGCGTCGGCCCCAGGCCCGGGCGGTTTCGCCGAGCTGTTGTTCGTCCAGTCGGGTCAGGCGGCGGTCGTCGAGCAACTGCTTGCCTGCGACCCACAGGTGTTTCACGCAGTCCCGGCCGGTGGCGTAAATAAGTTGCGAGACCGGGTCATAGACCGGTTGTTGCGCGAGGCCGGACAGATCGAAGGCGACGATGTCGGCCGCCTTGCCGAGCTCCAGCGAGCCGGTCTCGGCTTCGATCCCCAAGGCTCGTGCGCCGTTCAGCGTGGCCATGCGCAGCGCCCGGTGGGCGTCCAGCGCGGTGGCCGAGCCAGCGACGGCTTTGGCCAGTAGCGCTGCGGTGCGGGTTTCACCCAGCAGGTCCAGGTCATTGTTGCTCGCCGCGCCATCGGTGCCGACCGCAACGTTGACCCCAGCCTGCCACAGGCGCTCCACCGGGCAGAAGCCGCTGGCCAGTTTCAGGTTCGACTCCGGGCAATGGATCACGCTGGTGTTGCTTTCTACCAGCAACGCCAGGTCGTCATCGCTGATCTGGGTCATGTGCACGGCCTGGAAACGCGGGCCGAGCAGGCCCAGTCGGCCAAGGCGTGCCAGCGGGCGTTCGCCGCGCTGTTCGACCGCTTGCTGCACTTCGAACGCGGTTTCGTGGACGTGCATGTGGATCGACGCGTCCAGCTCCTCGGCGATCACGCGGATTTTTTCCAGGTTCTCGTCGCCCACGGTGTAGGGTGCATGAGGGCCGAAGGTGATCTTGATGCGCTCGTGATGCTTCAGGTCGCCGAACAGTTCGACGCCCTGACGAATGGCTTCATCGGCGCTGGCGGCACCCGGAATCGGGAAGTCGAGGATCGGAATCGCGATCTGCGCGCGGATTCCGCTGTTGTGCACGCGCTCGCTGGCAACCTTCGGGAAGAAGTACATGTCCGAGAAACAGGTGATGCCACCTTTTATCTGCTCGGCGATGGCCAGGTCGGTGCCGTCACGCACAAAATCTTCATCGACCCATTTGCCCTCGGCCGGCCAGATGTGGTTTTCCAGCCAGGTCATCAATGGCAGATCGTCGGCCAGGCCACGGAACAGCGTCATCGCGGCGTGGCCGTGGGCGTTGATCAGGCCGGGGCTGAGCAGCACGTCCGGCAGTTCGCGGACTTCGGCAGCGTTACACTTCAGCGCTTCGGCACGCGGGCCGATAAATACAATGCGACCGTCGCGGATGCCCAGGCCATGCTCCTTGAGCACAACGCCTGCGGGTTCGACGGGTACCAGCCAGGTCGGCAGCAATAATAAGTCGAGCGCAATGGCAGGTTTCGGCATCGAGGGTCGGTTCCAGTGCTTTTGTAAAGGATGGCGAAGTATACCCGAGCGTCTTCGCGGGGGGATCGCTATAATCGGCGGCTTTTGTTCATGAGTGCGGGGTGAGGGATGCGCGATCGACTGTTGGCTGCGGAGAAAGTAAAGGCCATCGATTGGCGTGATGGCGCGCTCCACCTGCTGGATCAGCGCGTTTTGCCGTTCGAGGAAAACTGGATCGCCTACACCAGCGCCGCCGGTGTGGCCGAAGCGATTCGCTCGATGGTGGTGCGCGGTGCGCCGGCCATCGGCATCAGTGCCGCGTACGGCATCGTATTGGCGGCCCGTGCCCGGATTGCCGAAGGTGGCGACTGGTATGCGTCGCTGGAAGAGGACTTCATGCTCCTGGCCGATTCCCGTCCAACGGCGGTCAATCTGTTCTGGGCGTTGAACCGCATGCACGACCGGCTGGACCGTTTGAAAGAAAACGCCGATCCGCTGGCGGCGCTGGAAGCCGAAGCCATCGCCATTCATGAAAGCGATCGCGAAGCCAACCTGACCATGGCTCAGCTCGGCGTTGATCTGATTCGCAAACATCAGGGCAATGCCCAGGCAATTCTGACTCACTGCAACACCGGCGCCCTGGCCACCGGCGGTTTCGGCACGGCGCTCGGGGTGATTCGCGCGGCGTTCATCGAAGGCATGGTCGAGCGCGTCTACGCCGACGAAACCCGGCCGTGGCTGCAAGGCTCGCGCCTGACCGCGTGGGAGCTGGCCAACGAAGGCATTCCGGTGACTCTGAACGCTGACTCCGCTGCCGCGCACATCATGAAAACCAAAGGCGTGACCTGGGTGATCGTCGGCGCTGACCGGATCACCGCCAACGGCGATGTGGCGAACAAGATCGGCACCTATCAACTGGCGGTCAACGCCATGCACCACGGCGTGCGTTTCATGGTGGTGGCGCCGAGTTCGACCATCGACATGAATCTGGCCAGCGGTGATGACATTCCGATCGAAGAGCGCGACGGCGCCGAGTTGCTGGAGGTTGGCGGCAAGCGCGTCGGGGCCGACGTTGAAGCGTTCAATCCGGTGTTTGACGTGACCCCGGCAGATCTGATCGATGCGATCGTCACCGAAAAAGGCATCGTCGAACGGCCGGATACCGCGAAGATGGCGCAGTTGATGTGCCGCAAGCGCTTGCATTGATTGGCTGATCTCTGCGTTGTCTCCATCGCGAGCAGGCTCGCTCCCACAGGTTTTGTGATCGCCACAGGATCTTGTGGGAGCGAGCTTGCTCGCGATGGGGCCTTGAAAGTCAATAAACATCCGCAATTTCGTCCCGGAATTTGCATTCAGGGAAGCTCTGAGCCTCTCTCGTCCCCGTTAAGCCTGTCATCGGTCATCTAACTATGCTCCATGCGCATCTGGGGGATAGGTGCGTGGCGGCTCTTGTGATAACATCCGGCGTTTTCCGAGGCAGTCCCACGGGGTTGTCTTCACTGCGCAAATCCAGGGTCAACTTGTCGATTTGTCGTAAGTCGGCGCATGGCACTCGGCCTGCATCGACGAGCTTCGTGCGTCCCCTATGGATATGGCGAAGTTTCACCAGAAAAAGGAATCAGGCTTCTCATGGGCGAACTGGCCAAAGAAATCCTCCCGGTCAATATCGAAGACGAGCTGAAACAGTCCTATCTCGATTACGCGATGAGCGTGATCGTCGGCCGTGCACTGCCGGATGCGCGCGATGGCTTGAAGCCCGTGCACCGTCGCGTGCTGTTCGCGATGAGCGAGCTGGGCAACGACTTCAACAAGCCGTACAAGAAATCTGCCCGTGTCGTCGGTGACGTGATCGGTAAGTATCACCCGCACGGTGATACCGCTGTGTACGACACCATCGTCCGCATGGCGCAGCCTTTCTCCCTGCGTTACCTGCTGGTCGACGGCCAGGGCAACTTCGGTTCGGTGGACGGCGACAACGCCGCGGCCATGCGATACACCGAAGTGCGCATGACCAAGCTGGCGCACGAGCTGCTGGCCGACCTGCACAAGGAAACCGTGGACTGGGTGCCGAACTACGACGGCACCGAACTGATCCCGGCGGTCATGCCGACCCGCGTTCCGAACCTGCTGGTCAACGGTTCCAGCGGTATCGCCGTGGGCATGGCGACCAACATTCCGCCGCACAACCTCGGTGAAGTCATCGACGGTTGCCTGGCCCTCATCGACAACCCCGAGCTGACCGTCGATGAGCTGATGCAATACATTCCCGGTCCGGACTTCCCGACTGCCGCGATCATCAACGGTCGCGCCGGCATCATCGAAGCCTACCGCACCGGCCGTGGCCGCATTTACATGCGCGCCCGCTCAATCATCGAAGACATCGACAAGGTCGGTGGCCGTCAGCAGATCGTCATCACCGAACTCCCTTACCAGTTGAACAAGGCGCGTCTGATCGAGAAGATCGCCGAGCTGGTAAAAGAGAAGAAACTCGAAGGCATCACCGAACTGCGCGACGAGTCCGACAAGGACGGTATGCGCGTCGTGATCGAACTGCGTCGCGGCGAAGTGCCTGAGGTGATCCTCAACAACCTCTACGCCCAGACTCAGCTGCAAAGCGTGTTCGGCATCAACATCGTTGCGCTGATCGACGGCCGCCCACGGATCCTGAACCTCAAGGACCTGCTGGAAGCCTTCGTCCGTCACCGTCGCGAAGTGGTTACCCGCCGTACCGTGTTCGAACTGCGCAAGGCTCGCGAGCGTGGTCACATCCTCGAAGGTCAGGCCGTTGCCCTGTCGAACATCGACCCGGTCATCGCCCTGATCAAGGCTTCGCCGACGCCGTCGGAAGCCAAGGAAGCGCTGGTCAGCACGCCGTGGGAATCCTCGGCTGTGGTGGCGATGGTTGAACGTGCCGGCGCCGATTCGTGCCGTCCGGAAAACCTCGATCCGCAATACGGTCTACGTGAAGGCAAGTACTTCCTGTCGCCGGAACAGGCGCAAGCCATTCTGGAACTGCGTCTGCACCGTCTGACCGGTCTGGAACACGAAAAGCTGCTGGCCGAGTATCAAGAGATCCTCAACCAGATCGGCGAGCTGATCCGCATCCTCAACAGCGCCGTGCGCCTGATGGAAGTGATCCGCGAAGAGCTGGAAGTGATCCGTGTCGAATACGGCGACGTGCGCCGCACCGAGATTCTCGATGCACGCCTCGACCTGACCCTGGGCGACATGATCCCGGAAGAAGAGCGCGTCGTGACCATCTCCCACGGCGGTTATGCCAAGACCCAGCCGCTGGCTGCGTACCAGGCCCAGCGTCGTGGCGGTAAAGGCAAATCGGCTACCGGCGTGAAGGATGAGGACTACATCGCTCACCTGCTGGTCGCCAACAGCCACACCACGCTGCTGCTGTTCTCCAGCAAGGGCAAGGTGTACTGGCTGAAGACCTATGAAATTCCGGAAGCGTCCCGCGCCGCCCGTGGTCGTCCGCTGGTCAACCTGCTGCCGCTGGATGACGGTGAATACATCACCACCATGCTGCCGGTCGAGGAATACACCGAAGGTCACTACATCTTCATGGCCACCGCCAACGGCACCGTGAAGAAGACCCCGCTGGAATCCTTCAGCCGTCAGCGCAGCGTCGGTCTGATCGCGCTCGAGCTGGACGAAGGCGACGTGCTGATCTCCGCGGCCATCACCGATGGTGAGCGTGAAGTAATGCTGTTCTCCGACGGCGGCAAGGTGACCCGCTTCAAGGAATCCGACGTTCGTGCCATGGGCCGTACCGCCCGTGGTGTGCGCGGCATGCGTCTGCCGGAAGGGCAGAAGCTGATTTCGATGCTGATCCCGGAAGAAGGCAGCCAGATCCTCACCGCTTCCGAGCGTGGCTACGGCAAACGCACCGCGATCACCGAGTTCCCTGAGTACAAGCGTGGCGGCCAGGGCGTGATCGCCATGGTCAGCAACGAGCGTAACGGACGTCTGGTCGGTGCGGTTCAGGTGCTCGACGGCGAGGAAATCATGCTGATTTCCGACCAGGGCACGCTGGTGCGTACCCGTGTCGACGAAGTTTCCAGCCTGGGTCGTAACACCCAGGGCGTGACCCTGATCAAGCTGGCCAAGGATGAAACTCTGGTTGGTCTGGAGCGGGTTCAGGAGCCGTCGGAAGTCGAAGGTGAAGAGTTTGAAGGTGAAGAAGGTGTCGAACTGGAAGAAGGCGTGATCGGCGCCGAACCGGACGATGCGGTCGATAACCTGCAGGCGGACGCCGCAGACGAAGAAGAGTCGCAAGACTAACCAAATCGTAGCAGGGCAGAGTGTTTGCTCTGTCCGCTACCGTGATTGCATAGCGAGAGTGGATGTGAGCAAACGAGCCTATAACTTCTGCGCAGGTCCCGCTGCGCTGCCTGAAGCTGTCCTGTTGCGTGCGCAGTCCGAGATGCTCGACTGGCACGGCAAGGGTCTGTCGGTCATGGAAATGAGCCATCGCAGCGATGACTACGTGGCCATCGCCGAGAAGGCCGAACAAGACCTGCGCGACCTGCTGTCCATCCCCTCCAATTACAAAGTGCTGTTCCTGCAGGGCGGTGCGAGCCAGCAGTTCGCCGAGATTCCGCTGAACCTGCTGCCCGAGAACGGCACCGCCGATTATGTCGAAACCGGCATCTGGTCGAAGAAAGCCATCGAGGAAGCCCGTCGCTTCGGCAATGTCAACGTTGCCGCCAGCGCCAAGCCTTATGATTACCTGGCCATCCCTGGCCAGAACGAGTGGAAGCTGACTCCGGGTGCGGCCTATCTGCACTATGCGTCCAACGAAACCATTGGTGGCCTGCAGTTCGACTGGGTTCCCGAGGCCGGTGACGTTCCGCTGGTGGTCGACATGTCCTCCGATATCCTCTCGCGCCCGATCGATGTGTCGCAGTACGGTCTGATCTACGCCGGTGCGCAGAAGAACATCGGCCCGAGCGGTCTGGTCGTGGTGATCGTCCGTGAAGACCTGCTGGGTCGCGCCCGCAGTTCGTGCCCGACCATGCTCGACTACAAGGTCTCGGCCGATAACGGTTCGATGTACAACACCCCGGCCACCTATTCCTGGTACCTCTCGGGTTTGGTTTTCGAATGGCTGAAGGAGCAGGGCGGCGTCGCCGCGATGGAGCAGCGCAACAAGGCGAAGAAAGATCGTCTGTACGGCTTCATCGACAACAGCGACTTCTACACCAACCCGATCAGCGTCAACGCCCGCTCGTGGATGAACGTGCCGTTCCGTCTGGCTGACGAGCGTCTGGACAAAGCGTTCCTGGCGGGCGCCGACGCCCGTGGGTTGCTCAACCTCAAGGGCCATCGTTCGGTCGGCGGTATGCGTGCCTCGATCTACAACGCCCTGGGTCTGGACGCCGTCGAAGCGCTGGTTGGCTACATGGCTGAATTCGAGAAGGAGCATTCCTGATGTCCGAGCAGGAGCTCAAGGCGCTGCGCGTTCGCATCGATAACCTGGATGAGAAAATCCTCCAGCTGATCAGCGATCGCGCGCGCTGCGCCGAAGAAGTTGCCCGGGTCAAGATGGCCAGTCTGGCCGAAGGCGAACAGCCGGTGTTCTACCGTCCCGAGCGTGAGGCGCAGGTTCTCAAGCGTGTGATGGAGCGCAACAAGGGGCCGCTGGGCAACGAAGAGATGGCGCGCTTGTTCCGCGAAATCATGTCTTCGTGCCTGGCCCTTGAAAACCCGCTGAAAGTGGCTTATCTCGGTCCGGAAGGCACCTTCACCCAAGCGGCGGCCATGAAGCACTTCGGTCACGCGGTGATCAGCAAGCCGATGGCGGCGATCGACGAAGTGTTCCGTGAAGTGGCAGCCGGTGCGGTGAACTTCGGCGTGGTGCCGGTGGAGAACTCCACCGAAGGCGCAGTCAACCACACCCTCGACAGCTTCCTCGAGCACGACATGGTGATCTGCGGCGAAGTCGAGCTGCGGATACACCATCATCTGTTGGTCGGTGAAAACACCAAGACCGACAGTATCAGCCGCATCTATTCCCACGCCCAGTCGCTGGCCCAGTGCCGCAAATGGCTGGACGCCCATTACCCGAATGTCGAGCGCGTGGCGGTGTCCAGCAACGCCGAGGCGGCCAAGCGGGTCAAGGGTGAGTGGAATTCGGCGGCGATCGCCGGTGACATGGCGGCCGGGCTGTACGGCCTGACCCGTCTGGCCGAGAAGATCGAGGATCGTCCGGATAACTCCACGCGCTTCCTGATGATCGGTAACCAGGAAGTGCCGCCGACCGGCGACGACAAGACTTCGATCATCGTATCCATGAGCAACAAGCCCGGCGCGCTCCATGAGCTGCTGGTGCCGTTCCATGACAACGGGATCGACCTGACCCGGATCGAAACCCGTCCGTCGCGCAGCGGCAAATGGACCTACGTGTTCTTTATCGACTTCGTCGGTCATCACCGTGATCCGCTGATCAAAGGTGTACTGGAAAAGATCAGTCAGGAAGCAGTAGCACTCAAGGTGCTGGGTTCCTACCCGAAAGCAGTTCTTTAAGGGGTGGTAGCAATGAGTGGCAACTTCCTCGCTCTGGCACAGCCGGGCGTGCAACAACTTTCGCCATACGTGCCGGGCAAGCCCGTGGATGAACTGGCGCGCGAGCTGGACCTGGATCCGGCAGGCATCGTCAAACTGGCGAGCAACGAAAACCCGTTGGGCGCCAGCCCGAAAGCGCTGGCCGCGATCCGCGAAGCGCTGGACGAGCTGACCCGATATCCGGACGGCAACGGTTTTGCCCTGAAATCCCTGCTCGCCGAGCAGTGCCGTGTCGAGCTGAACCAGGTGACCCTGGGCAACGGCTCCAACGACATTCTGGAGCTGGTGGCGCGCGCTTATCTGGCGCCGGGCCTGAATGCGGTGTTCAGCGAGCATGCGTTTGCTGTGTATCCGATCGCGACCCAGGCGGTCGGCGCTCAGGCCAAGGTCGTTCCGGCCAAGGATTGGGGTCATGACCTGCCAGCCATGCTGGCGGCCATCGACGCCAACACGCGCGTCGTGTTCATCGCCAACCCGAACAACCCGACCGGCACCTGGTTCGGCGCCGAAGCGCTGGACGAGTTCCTGCAGGACGTGCCGGAGCATGTGCTGGTTGTACTGGACGAGGCCTATATCGAATACGCCGAAGGCAGCGATCTGCCGGACGGCCTGGATTTCCTCGCGGCTTATCCGAACCTGCTGGTCTCGCGCACGTTCTCCAAGGCCTACGGTCTGGCGGCGCTGCGTGTCGGTTATGGCTTGTCCACCCCGGTGGTGGCGGACGTGCTGAACCGTGTACGCCAGCCGTTCAACGTCAACAGCCTGGCCTTGGCCGCGGCGTGTGCGGCGCTGAAGGACGAGGAATATCTGGCTCAGAGTCGTCAGCTCAACGAATCCGGCATGCAACAGCTGGAAGCGGGTTTCCGCGAGCTGGGCCTGGGCTGGATTCCATCCAAGGGCAACTTTATCTGCGTCGACCTCGGTCAGGTGGCGGCTCCTGTGTTCCAGGGTCTGCTGCGCGAAGGCGTGATCGTGCGTCCGGTGGCCAACTACGGCATGCCGAACCATCTGCGGGTGACCATCGGTCTGCCGGCGGAAAACAGCCGCTTCCTCGAAGCGCTGCGCAAGGTTCTGGCTCGTGGGTGATGTCACTGCGCTGCAATCTGCTGCACCTATGATCGGGCGCCTGGTGGTGGTCGGTCTGGGGTTGATCGGTGGTTCGTTTGCCAAAGGCTTGCGTGAAAGCGGCGTGTGCCGCGAAGTGGTCGGGGTCGATCTCGACCCGCAATCGCGCAAGCTGGCGGTCGAGTTGGGTGTGGTGGATCGCTGCGAAGACGACCTGGTGGCGGCTTGCCAGGGCGCGGACGTGATTCAGTTGGCGGTGCCGATCCTGGCCATGGAGAAAGTGCTGGCCCGTCTGGCCAGCATGGATCTGGGGCAGGCGATCCTCACGGATGTCGGCAGCGCCAAGGGCAATGTGGTGCGCGCGGCGACCGAAGCGTTCGGCGGCATGCCGGCGCGTTTCGTGCCGGGCCATCCGATTGCCGGCTCCGAGCAGAGCGGGGTGGAAGCCTCCAACTCTGAGCTGTTCCGCCGTCATAAAGTGATTCTGACCCCGCTGGAGCAGACTGATCCGGCTGCCCTGGCGGTGGTTGATCGCTTGTGGCGCGAGCTGGGCGCCGACGTCGAGCACATGCAGGTCGAGCGTCACGATGAAGTGCTGGCTGCGACCAGTCATCTGCCGCACCTGCTGGCCTTCGGTCTGGTCGATTCGCTGGCCAAGCGCAATGAAAACCTTGAGATCTTCCGTTACGCTGCGGGCGGTTTCCGTGATTTCACAAGAATCGCCGGAAGCGACCCGGTCATGTGGCATGACATCTTTCTCGCCAACCGCGAGGCTGTCCTGCGCACACTCGATACATTTCGCAGCGACCTCGACGCCTTGCGCGACGCGGTCGATGCAGGGGATGGGCACCAATTGTTGGGCGTCTTCACGCGCGCCCGGGTTGCCCGCGAGCATTTCAGTAAAATCCTGGCCCGCAGGGCCTATGTGGACGCTATGAATTCCAACGATCTGATTTTCCTGGCTCAACCTGGTGGCCGCCTGTCCGGTCGGATTCGCGTACCGGGTGACAAATCGATTTCCCACCGTTCGATCATGCTCGGCTCCCTGGCTGAAGGCGTCACCGAAGTCGAAGGCTTCCTTGAGGGCGAAGATGCCCTGGCGACCTTGCAGGCGTTCCGCGACATGGGCGTGGTCATCGAAGGCCCGCATCACGGGCGCGTGACCATCCACGGTGTCGGCTTGCACGGCCTGAAGCCTGCGCCGGGCCCGATCTATCTGGGTAACTCCGGTACTTCGATGCGCCTGCTGTCCGGCCTGCTGGCCGCGCAGGACTTCGACAGCACCCTGACCGGCGATGCGTCGCTGTCCAAGCGCCCAATGAATCGCGTCGCCAACCCGCTGCGGGAAATGGGCGCCGTGATCGAAACCGCCGCCGAGGGGCGTCCGCCGATGACCATTCGTGGCGGTCACAAGCTCAAAGGCCTGACCTACACCATGCCGATGGCCAGTGCTCAGGTTAAGTCCTGCCTGCTGCTGGCGGGTCTGTACGCCGAAGGCAAGACCACCGTCACCGAGCCGGCTCCGACTCGCGATCATACCGAGCGCATGCTGCGCGGCTTCGGCTATCCGGTGAGCGTCAACGGTGCCACGGCATCGGTTGAGTCCGGCGGCAAGCTGACCGCGACCCACATCGAAGTGCCGGGCGATATCTCGTCGTCGGCGTTCTTCCTGGTGGCGGCGTCGATTGCTGAAGGCTCGGAACTGGTACTCGAGCACGTCGGCATCAACCCGACCCGTACCGGTGTGATCGACATCCTGCGCCTGATGGGCGCCGACATCACCCTGGAAAACCAACGTGAAGTGGGTGGCGAACCGGTTGCCGACTTGCGTGTGCGAGCAGCTAAACTCAAGGGTATCGAGATTCCGGAAGCGCTGGTTCCGCTGGCCATTGACGAGTTCCCGGTGCTGTTCGTGGCCGCGGCCTGCGCCGAAGGGCGCACCGTGCTGACTGGCGCCGAAGAGCTGCGGGTCAAGGAATCAGACCGGATCCAGGTCATGGCGGACGGTTTGCTGGCGCTAGGCGTCAAGTGCGAACCGACCCCGGACGGCATCATCATCGACGGCGGCCAGATCGGCGGCGGTGAAGTGCATGGTCATGGCGATCACCGCATCGCGATGGCTTTCAGCGTGGCTTCGCTGCGCGCCACTGCACCGATCCGCATCCATGACTGTGCCAACGTCGCGACATCGTTCCCGAACTTCCTGGCGCTGTGCGCGCAGGTCGGCATCCGTGTGGCGCAAGAGGCTCAGTCGTGAACAACATTGCTCCGGTCATCACCATCGATGGGCCAAGCGGCTCGGGCAAAGGCACCGTAGCCGGGATTCTGGCCAAGCGTCTGGGCTGGAACCTGCTGGATTCCGGTGCGCTGTATCGCCTGCTGGCATTTGCTGCGCACAACCATGGTGTCGACCTGACCAATGAAGAGTTGCTGAAAAAACTGGCCGCTCATCTGGATGTGCAGTTTATCGCGGCGACCGACGGTCAACTGCAACGCATTATTCTGGAAGGTGACGAAGTCAGCGATGTCATCCGCACTGAAAGCGTCGGTTCCGGCGCATCCCAGGTGGCTGCATTGCCGGCCGTGCGCGAGGCGCTGCTGCAGCGCCAGCGCGCTTTCCAGGAAGCGCCCGGTCTGGTGGCCGATGGCCGCGACATGGGTACGGTGGTTTTTCCGAACGCACCCTTGAAGATTTTCCTGACCGCCAGTGCCGAGGAGCGGGCGCGCCGCCGATATTTGCAGTTGAAGGGCAAGGGTGAGGATGTTAGTCTGTCGAGTCTGCTAGATGAGATCCGTGCGCGCGATGAGCGTGACACCCAGCGAGCTGTAGCCCCGCTCAAGCCGGCGGCTGACGCTATACAGCTGGATTCCACGGAGTTGTCCATCGATCAGGTGCTTGAACGCATCATGAGCGAGATCGCCATTCGCGATATCGCCGGGTGACCAGGAAGGCCGCAGGGGACCAGTCATAGTCCTGCGGTGGCTTCCTTTAAATGAAACTGACCCGCATCGTCTGGGATGTGGAGACGGGCGTATTTTTCGCCCTAATCAACAGGAATTAAAATGAGCGAAAGCTTTGCGGAACTCTTTGAAGAAAGCCTAAAGACCCTGAACCTTCAGGCAGGCTCCATCATCACCGGTGTTATCGTTGATATCGATTACCAAGCTCGCTGGGTAACCGTTCACGCTGGCCTGAAGTCCGAAGCACTGATCCCTCTGGAGCAGTTCTACAACGACGCTGGCGAACTGAACATCAACGTCGGTGACGAAGTTCACGTTGCTCTGGACTCGGTTGAAGACGGTTTCGGTGAAACCAAGCTGTCCCGTGAAAAAGCCAAGCGCGCTGAATGCTGGATCGTTCTGGAAGCAGCCTTCGCAGCTGAGGAAGTGGTCAAGGGCGTTATCAACGGTAAGGTTAAAGGCGGCTTCACTGTCGACGTTAACGGCATCCGTGCGTTCCTGCCAGGTTCCCTGGTTGACGTCCGTCCAGTGCGCGACACCACGCACCTGGAAGGCAAAGAGCTGGAATTCAAGGTCATCAAGCTGGACCAGAAGCGCAACAACGTTGTCGTTTCCCGTCGCAGCGTCCTGGAAGCCGAGAACTCCGCCGAGCGTGAAGCTCTGCTGGAATCCCTGCAGGAAGGCCAGCAAGTCAAAGGTATCGTCAAAAACCTCACCGATTACGGCGCATTCGTCGATCTGGGTGGCGTGGACGGCCTGCTGCACATCACCGACATGGCGTGGAAGCGTATCAAGCACCCTTCCGAGATCGTCAATGTTGGCGACGAGATCGACGTCAAGGTTCTGAAGTACGATCGCGAGCGCAATCGTGTTTCCCTGGGCCTGAAGCAACTGGGCGAAGATCCATGGGTTGCTATCAAAGCTCGTTACCCAGAAAGCACTCGCGTTACCGCTCGTGTAACCAACCTGACCGACTACGGCTGCTTCGCTGAGCTGGAAGAAGGCGTTGAAGGTCTGGTACACGTTTCGGAAATGGACTGGACCAACAAGAACATCCACCCTTCGAAAGTCGTACAAGTCGGCGACGAAGTGGAAGTCATGGTTCTGGACATCGACGAAGAGCGTCGTCGTATCTCCCTGGGCATCAAGCAGTGCAAGTCGAACCCATGGGAAGACTTCTCTGGCCAGTTCAACAAGGGCGACAAGATCTCCGGCACCATCAAGTCGATCACCGATTTCGGTATCTTCATTGGTCTGGACGGCGGCATCGACGGTCTGGTTCACCTGTCCGACATCTCCTGGAACGAAGTGGGCGAAGAAGCCGTACGTCGTTTCAAGAAGGGCGACGAGCTGGACACCGTTATCCTGTCGGTTGACCCGGAGCGTGAGCGTATCTCCCTGGGTATCAAGCAACTGGAAAGCGATCCGTTCTCCGAGTACGTCTCGGTTAACGACAAGGGCGCAATCGTTACTGGCACCGTGAAAGAAGTTGACGCCAAAGGCGCCATCATCGTTCTGGCCGACGATATCGAAGCGACTCTGAAAGCCTCTGAAATCAGCCGTGACCGCGTTGAAGACGCGCGCAACGTTCTGAAAGAAGGCCAGCAAGTAGAAGCCAAGATCATCAGCGTTGATCGTAAGAGCCGCGTAATCCAGCTGTCGATCAAATCGAAAGACGATGCTGAAGAGAAAGAAGCCATCCAGAGCCTGAAAGCAGCTCCGGAAGGTGAAGCAGCTGACACCACTATGGCGGCACTGCTGCGTCAAGCAATGGCCAAACAGAACTGAGTTCTGTCTGATCATTAAAAAGGGCGACTTCGGTCGCCCTTTTTTGTGCCTGCGATTTGGTGGGTGTCGCGCTCTGGTTGTGCGAGTGAAACCATTCCCTTTGCCGGGTGGTCTGTTTCTTTAATCGGATCAATCGTCTATTCGCGTCTAGGCTTAGTCTGAAGATCGCAGTAGTCGGGCAGGCGCCTGGCATAAGGATGTGAATGAACAAGTTTATAGTTCTGTTGGGTATGTTGGTGTTGGCAGGCTGTACTACCAGCGCCAAGACCCATGCGGTGCGTGGAGTCAGTGGTATCGAGGTTGACTGCTCCGGTTTGGGTTCGGGCTGGGAGAGGTGTCAGAAGCGTGCAGCCAAGGAATGCAAGGGGGCGGGTTATAAGGTGATCACGCGATCTGATGATGCGCGGGATGAGGATGAGTTTCCCTTTGGCTTCAATCCTGCCGGCTATGTCACTCGAACCATGCTGGTGATTTGTCGGTGAGTGAGCGTTGGCGTGCATGCGATCCGATGCCCTGAAAATGGGCGTTTTGGCGAGCGGAAAGATATGTCAAGCCCTGGGCTGTTCAAAATCTTCCGGGCGTGCTAAAACCTTTCAAGCGCTGATCTAGCTGCTTGAAAAAGAAGGGAAAAATATGACGAAGTCGGAGTTGATCGAACGAATTGTCACCCATCAGGGGCTGCTCTCATCCAAGGATGTGGAGCTGGCCATCAAGACCATGCTTGAGCAAATGTCCCAGTGTCTGGCCACGGGGGATCGTATCGAGATCCGTGGTTTTGGCAGCTTTTCCTTGCACTATCGTGCGCCGCGTGTCGGTCGAAATCCAAAGACCGGCCAGTCCGTCAGCCTTGACGGTAAATTCGTTCCGCATTTCAAGCCAGGCAAAGAGCTGCGCGATCGCGTGAATGAAGAAGAGGAGGAGGGGGCTTGACGGTCACCGTTACGCAAGGAGTTGCTCATGAATAATCTCAAGCGCATTCTGCTTTCCGTTCTAATTCTATTGCTTGTGTTGGCGATCCTTGCGTTCGTTCTCGAAAATCAGCAATCGGTTTCCCTGTTGTTTCTTGGTTGGGAGGGGCCGCAACTTCCGGTATCAGTTATTACAATCGGTGCATTGCTGGCAGGTATGTTGATGGGGCCGGTTTTAGGCTGGTTTCTGGGACGTGCGTCCAGAGCTTCGCGCAAGCGTCTTGTCTGATTGCGACATGGAAGGAAAGGCGAACTAAACTTTAGCCACAGCTTGTCTATCTCCATTAGTAAAACGTTCATTAAGCTGTAAAATGCAGCGCTTGTCCGATAGTGGCATATTCCCACGTCGGTACAGACTGACTCTGTCGGAAGCCCCGGCTGAATTGATGGCTTTTGCATTTATGGATTAGACAGTGCTCGGTTGGCAGCCCTGTCAGCAACTCAAGGGTATGGTTTCGCGTGAAAATTCTAGTAACCGGCGGCGCCGGGTTTATCGGCTCAGCTGTTATCCGTCATATTATCTCCAACACTACCGACGCAGTGATCAACGTCGACAAGCTGACGTATGCCGGTAACCTTGAGTCGTTGGCCGAAGTCAGCGGAAGCTCGCGTTACACGTTCGAGCGCGTCGACATCTGCGACCGTGAACAGATCGATCGAGTCCTGCGTGAGCACCAACCGGATGCGATCATGCATCTGGCCGCAGAGTCTCACGTTGATCGTTCCATCTCGGGTCCTTCCGAGTTCATTCAGACCAACATCATTGGTACTTACACGCTCCTGGAAGCCGCACGCCATTATTGGGCTGCGCTTGATGAAGCGCGCAAGGCGGCTTTCCGCTTTCACCATATCTCGACGGACGAAGTTTACGGCGACCTCGAAGGTCCGGAAGATCTCTTCACCGAAACGACGCCCTATCAGCCAAGTTCGCCGTATTCGGCAAGCAAGGCCAGCTCCGACCATCTGGTTCGCGCCTGGGCTCGCACCTATGGTTTGCCTACGCTTGTGACTAATTGCTCGAACAACTACGGTCCTTGCCACTTCCCTGAAAAGTTGATCCCGCTGATCATTCTCAATGCGCTGGAAGGCAAGCCGTTGCCGGTCTATGGCAAAGGAAACCAGGTCCGTGACTGGCTTTATGTTGAAGATCATGCACGTGCGCTTTACAAGGTCGTGACCGAAGGCGTTATAGGCGAGACGTACAACATTGGCGGTCACAACGAAAAACAGAATATTGAAGTCGTGAACACTCTGTGTGCTCTTCTCGACGAATTGCGCCCTGACTCTGCACATCGCCCACATGCGAGCCTGATCACTTACGTTCAGGATCGTCCAGGTCATGATCAGCGTTATGCCATCGACGCCAGCAAGATCCAGCGCGAACTGGGTTGGACTCCGCAAGAAACCTTTGAAACCGGCATTCGCAAGACCGTCGAGTGGTATCTGAACAACACTGAATGGGTCGCTCACGTCAAAAGCGGAAGCTACCAGCAGTGGATCGACCAGAACTACGCAGATCGCTCGAACAAAGCATGAAAATCCTCCTACTGGGTAAAAATGGCCAGGTGGGCTGGGAGCTGCAACGCTCCCTCGCGCCGCTTGGTGAGTTGGTCGCGCTGGATCGTCATGCTGTTGATGGCCTGTGTGGTGACTTGTCGGATCTGGACACCCTGCGTGCGACAATCCGAGCGCTCAAGCCCGATGTCATTGTCAACGCGGCTGCCTACACCGCGGTCGACAAGGCCGAATCCGAAGTCGAGCTGGCCAGTCGTGTCAACGACCATGCCAGTCGAGTCATGGCCGAAGAGGCGGCTTTGCTGGGTGCCTGGCTGATTCATTACTCAACCGATTACGTGTTCAGTGGTGAAGGTTGCGAACCATGGCAGGAGACCGATGCTGTCGCACCGGTCAATCATTACGGCGCGAGCAAGCTCGCCGGTGAGCAGGCAATCGCTGCGTCGGGCTGCAAGCATCTGATCTTCCGAACAAGTTGGGTCTATGGTGCTCGCGGCAATAACTTCGCCAAGACCATGCTCCGGCTGGCAAAAGATCGCGAAACACTCAATGTAATTGCCGATCAGATTGGAGCACCGACAGGTGCTGACCTGATAGCGGATATCACGGCAATCGCGATTTGCAAGGTGCAGCAGCAGCCGGAACTGGCGGGGCTATATCACCTCGCAGCGAGTGGCGAAGTATCGTGGCACGGCTATGCAAGCCATGTGATCGCGTTTGCCCGGGACAATGGCGAGCAGCTTGCTGTTACTGCGATCAATCCGATCGATACGACTGCGTATCCGACACCCGCTCGTCGGCCTCTGAATTCACGTTTGAATACTCGGAAGCTGCGCGACAATTTTTCTCTACACTTGCCGGATTGGCAAAGTGGTGTAACCCGAATGCTTAGGGAAGTTCTTAATAAATGACCACGACAAATCGTAAAGGCATCATTCTCGCCGGTGGCTCGGGTACACGCCTGCACCCGTTAACCCTTGGTGTTTCCAAGCAGATGCTGCCGATCTACGACAAGCCGATGATCTTTTATCCGCTGTCGGTGCTGATGCTTGCCGGGATGCGTGAAATTCTGATTATTTCAACCCCGGAAGATTTGCCATGTTTCCGTAAACTGTTGGGCGATGGCAGCCTTTACGGAATCAAGCTGACTTACGCCGAACAACCGAGTCCGGACGGTCTGGCACAGGCTTTCATCATTGGTGAGGAGTTCATCGGGAAAGATCCTTGCTGCCTGATCCTGGGCGATAACATTTTTTATGGTCAGCACTTCTCCGACAATTTGCGTTCCGCCAGCTCTCAACAGCACGGCGCGACTGTATTCGGTTATCACGTTTCCGACCCGGAGCGTTTTGGTGTCGTGGAGTTCGATGCGTCCGGTCGCGCGTTGAGTATTGAAGAGAAGCCACTGAAGCCAAAATCCAGCTATGCGGTTACAGGTCTTTATTTCTATGACAATCAAGTCGTGGAGATCGCCAAGAACATCAAGCCCTCCGAGCGAGGTGAGCTGGAAATCACCGATGTGAACCGCGCCTACCTGGAGCAAAAATCGCTGAATGTCGAGATGCTCGGTCGTGGCTTTGCGTGGCTCGATACGGGTACTCACGACTCTTTGCTTGAAGCCAGTCACTTCGTTCATACCATCGAGCAGCGTCAGGGTTTGAAAGTGGCCTGCCTGGAAGAAATTGCGTATCACAATGGCTGGATCACCGCCGATCAGCTGGCTGAGCAGGCTGATGCCTTGAAAAAGACGGGCTACGGACAATACCTGCAGAAGTTGCTGGACTCGCCTTCTCACTGATTCGAATACCAAAGCGTTTTCGAGTGAGAAAGTTAAAATCGGTGCAAGCAGGAAAGCTATGCCAGTAAAACATCCCAAGGTTGCGGTTTTGCTGGCGGCCTTCAATGGAATGCAGTGGATCGAAGAACAGCTCGACTCGATTCTTCGACAGTCCAATGTAGACCTGAGTGTCTATATCAGTATTGATCCCTCGACTGATGGTACCGAAGCCTGGTGCCTGGCCTATGCGGCCAGGCACCAGAGTGTTCACGTGCTCCCTGACGTGGGTGCCTTCGGTGGTGCTGCGCGCAATTTTTTCAGATTGATCCGTGATGTATCCCTCGAAGAATACGACTACATCGCGTTCTCCGATCAGGATGATGTCTGGTATCAGGACAAGCTCGAGAGGGCGATCGGCGAAATTCAGGCGCGAGGCGTGAATGCCTACTCCAGCAATGTTGTCGCATTCTGGCCGGATGGCCGCACGCAACTGCTGGACAAGGCTCAGTCCCAGACCTCCTGGGATTTCCTGTTCGAAGCTGCCGGGCCGGGATGTACATACGTCTTCACTCGTGAGCTGGTGCGTCCGCTCAAGGCTGCCATGCTGGAGTCCTGGAGCGACTTGCAGAATGTCAGCCTCCACGACTGGTATTTTTACGCTTTCGCACGCAGTCGGGGATTTCGCTGGTTCATCGACGCGCGTCCCTCCATGGATTATCGCCAGCATGAAAGTAATCAGGTAGGTGCGAACGCCGGCATCGGTTCTCTGGTCATGCGTTACAAGACCATTCATGACGGCTGGTGGTTTTCTCAGGTCAGGCAGATCGTTCGGCTGGTGGGGCTTGAGCGCAATTCATTTGTCGAGCCTTGGCTGCCTTTGGGGCGCCGGCAACTGATAAAGCTCTCGTTCAGTGCCAGAGACTGTCGGCGCAGGGCGCGGGACAAGCTGTTTTTCTTTTGCATCTGTTGGGCGACGGCGTTGGTTGGAAGCAAAGCTAAATGATCGGTTCTCAAGTTTTGGTGACTGGCGCGACCGGGTTTGTGGGTGAGGCGCTCGTGTTTCGACTGTTGCGTGACAAGGTGTTCAGTCCTGTTGCCGCTGTGCGCGGCGAAACGAGGTTGAGTGGGCTGTGCCAGGTTGTGACAGTTGACATGGGTGACAGGGCTCTGCTGCCTTCTCTGGTCGGCATTGACGTGGTTGTTCATTGTGCCGCCCGGGTACATGTCATGAATGAGTCCGCAGAGGGGGCTCTTGAGCGGTTTCGCAAAATCAATGTCGAAGGGACTGTTCGTCTGGCTCGCAGTGCGGCCGAGGCAGGCGTCAAGAGATTCATTTTCGTCAGTTCGATCAAGGTCAATGGAGAAATGACTCTTCCCGGAGTTGTTTTCAAGGCGGACGATGTGCCGGCTCCGCTTGATCCTTACGGCATATCGAAGCGCGAAGCAGAGGATGCCTTGAGAGCAATCAGTGTCGAAACGGGTATGGAGCTCGTCGTCATCCGGCCGCCATTGGTCTACGGTCCCGGTGTCGGGGCCAACTTCCTGAGCATGATGCGCTGGCTTGAGCGAGGTACTCCGTTACCGCTTGGTGCGATACATAACCATCGCAGCCTTGTTGCGCTTGAGAATCTGGTGGATTTGCTCAATATCTGCATAAGTCATCCAGAGGCGGCGGGAAACACCTTTCTGGTCAGTGATGGAGAAGACTTGTCCACCACTCAATTGCTCAGGCGCATGGCGATTGCCCTGGGTGTGAAGCCTCGCTTGCTGGCGGTTCCTTCCTGGATATTGAAGGCGGGTGCATCGCTGATCGGCCGTGCTGATCTGGCGCAGCGATTGTGTGGCTCGTTGCAGGTCGATATCAGTAAAACCATCGATAGGCTGGGTTGGTCGCCTGTCATTGGCGTCGACGATGCGTTGAGGCGGACGGCGTGCCAGTATCACTCGCGGCAGCTTACTTGAGTCGAGGTGTTTGATCGTTGCCGACCTGTGCTTGGTACTTCGGCATTGGCAAACTGCCACCCTTTTTCTAACGATGGTGGCTTGATACCCTACGCGCCGCCACCGCGGCGCTCATCTGTAATATTCAGGTCAACCATGTCTTGTCGGGGCTGACAGTCCTGCTTCTAGCGTTTGCAAAGCGATAATGTCACTGGGCTATCAAATGACAATGTTTCGTCGTTATAATTGCAAATTTTGCGCAGCTGGAAGTGGCGCATGAGTCGATCCGATGGCGCTTTCCTTGCCCGTCGAATGCTCGCTCGTGTTGAACGAATCGGCACAGGTGAAGTTTTCTCCTTTCAGCAACGGAGTGCTCGGTGGTAGCCCCTCTTTTCCCGGTTGTTCAAAACGGCAGTCCGGATCATCGCGATGTCGACAGGCTTCAGCAGGAACCAGACGGTCCTTTCGCACGTGTTGCCGTCCTGTTGTGTACCTTCAATGGTGAGCGTTTTTTGGCCCAGCAACTGGACTCCATTGCGCGCCAAAGCTACCCCCACTGGTTTGTCGTGGTGTCGGATGATAGCTCTGACGACTCTACCCTGGAATTGTTACGCGAATACGCCGGGCGTTGGGGAGAAGGCAAGCTGTCGATTCGCCAGGGGCCTGGACGTGGTTATGCCGCAAACTTTCTTTCGCTGACCTGTGACCCATCAATCGAGTCCGATTTCTATGCCTGGGCCGATCAGGATGATATCTGGCAAGAAAACAAGCTGGAGCGCGCCCTGTGCGAGCTTCAGGGGGCTCCCCCAAAGGAGCCAGCTCTCTACTGTGGCAGGACCGAACTGATCGATGAGGAGGGCAGGTCTATAGGTTTGTCTCCTCTGTTCGAGCGTCCCGTCGGATTTGCCAATGCGCTAGTGCAAAGCGTGGGAGGGGGCAACACAATGGTCTTCAATCAGGCTGCCCGTAAGCTGTTCCTGCAGGCAGGCTCCAGTCTGGATATCGTTTCGCACGACTGGTGGGCCTACCTCCTCGTTTCAGGTGCCGGGGGACGGGTCACTTACGACGTTTGTCCGACCATTCTCTACAGGCAACACGAAGCAAACCTTATCGGTTCTACGTCGGGCCTGATGGTGCAATTGAATCGGGTGCGAATGCAGTTTCGCGGACGTTTTCGTGGGTGGAATCAAAAGAATATTGCGGCGCTGGAGTCGACCAGATTCCAGTTGAATGAAGAAAGCCGGAGGAGGCTGGATCTGTTTCAGCGGGCACGAAGTTCTCGCGGATTGGCCCGGATCATCTGGTTACGGCGATCCGGCGTTTACCGGCAATCCTTATGGGGCAACCTTGGACTGCTTTTGGCGACGGTATTCAATGGAATCTGATACGCAGTCGGACTTGGCCCCTTTCAGGAAGAGTTTTGTGGTTATTCAAGTGATGGCAGGACGAGAGAGTTTGCTGAGGAATTTAAACTCCCTCGGATTTATTGAGGTTTTGGGACAATGCTGAACTTTTCTGCTTCGCCAAAGGAGATGCTCAATAGCATCTGGCGCAACAAAGGTCTCATCCGGGCGCTGGTGCAGCGGGAGATCGTCGGGCGTTATCGCGGTTCGATCATGGGCATGCTGTGGTCTCTGTTCAATCCGATTGTGATGCTCGTTATTTACACATTCGTTTTCAGCGTCGTGTTCAAAGCCCGATGGAGCGTCGATAGCAGTTCGAAAACCGAGTTTGCGCTCATGCTGTTTGCGGGGCTGATCGTTTTCAATCTGTTTGCCGAGTGCATAAACAGAGCCCCGGGACTGATTATCGGCAACGTCAACTATGTGAAGAAAGTGGTGTTCCCGCTGGAAATACTTCCATGGGTCACGCTTGGCGCGGCTATGTTTCACTTCCTGGTCAGCCTGAGCGTCTGGCTGATTGCTTATCTGATTTTCTTCGGAAAGCTTCAGTACACCATTTTGTTGCTGCCGGTATTTCTGGCTCCTCTGATCATTTTCGTTGTCGGTCTGGTGTGGTTTCTCGCCTCAATGGGCGTGTACCTGCGAGACGTCAGTCAGATCATCGGTGTGTGCACTTCGGTCCTGATGTTTCTGTCACCGATTTTTTATCCGATCACGGCGCTGCCTGAAGAGTACCGGCATCTGCTCTTTTTGAATCCCCTGACCCCGGCAATTGAAGACACCCGGGCTCTGCTCTTCAGGGGCGAACTGCCGAGTCTGATTCACCTGGGTTTCTACTATATCGCTGCAGCTCTTGTCTTTTGGCTAGGATTTGCGTGGTTCCAAAAAACGCGTAAAGGGTTCGCCGATGTCCTCTAATACCGCCATTGCCGTCAACAACCTGAGCAAGTGTTTCCATATTTACGACAAGCCGAGAGATCGGCTGATGCAGATGTTCGCGCGCGGGCGCAAGCAATATTTTCGTGAATTCTGGGCGCTGCAGGGTGTTTCTTTCACCATCGACCGAGGCGAAACCGTTGGTATCCTCGGGCGAAACGGTAGCGGTAAATCGACACTGTTGCAGATGATTTGCGGCACGCTCAATCAGACGCACGGCGATATCATGACCCACGGTCGTGTCGCAGCCTTGCTGGAGCTGGGTTCCGGATTCAACCCTGAATTCAGTGGCCGCGAAAACGTGTACATGAACGCTGCAGTGCTTGGCCTGACACGCGAAGAGACCGAGGCGCGTTTTGCCGAGATCGAGGCCTTTGCGGAAATCGGCGAATTCATCGATCAGCCGGTCAAGACTTACTCCAGCGGCATGATGGTGCGCCTGGCTTTTGCCGTGGCAATCAACGTTGATCCGCAAATCCTGATTGTTGATGAAGCGCTGTCGGTCGGCGATGAATTGTTCCAGCGCAAGTGCTTCGCGCGGATCGAAGCGATCAAGGCGAGTGGCGCGACCATTCTGTTTGTGTCGCACTCCGGGAGCGCCGTCATCGAACTGTGTACGCGGGCGATTCTGCTGGATAAGGGAGAGAAGCTCGCCGAAGGTGTGCCCAAGGTCATTGTCGGCCAGTATCAGAAGCTGCTGTATGCGCCTGCGGACAAAGTTGCGGAGATCCGCGAATCGATCAAGACCGGTGTACTCGAACGCCTTGAACTCCAGCGAGAGGCCAAGCGCACCGAGGTCGCCGTCGTGGCGTCACAGGCGAAGGACAACGGGCTCGAGGAATACTTCGATCCTCATATCGTTTCCAAAAGCGTGATGTCCTACGAATCGCACGGCGTTCTGATCAGCGAGCCGCGCATCCTCAATGCGGCCGGCAAACAGGTCAACTGCCTCAAGCGCGGTGACAGCTACCGCTATACCTATCGCGTAGCGTTTTCGACGGGGGCTGTAGCGGTTCGCTTTGGCATGATGATCAAAACGCTTGCCGGTATCGAGATCGGTGGGGCGGCCAGCGCGGCCAGCACTCAGGACGCCATCGCCTACGTGGCGGCCGACGCTGAGGTCGATGTTGAATTCAAGTTCGAGTGCAATTTGAACCCCGGAACGTACTTCCTCAACTCAGGGGTGGTCGGTGCCGTAGGGGAAGGGGAAACCTATCTGCATCGTTTGATCGACGCCTGCCTGTTTCGTGTTCTGCCGGAAACTGCGATCACAGCAACCGGGACAGTAGATTTCAAATGTATCCCAGCTTTTACCATTTCAAGTGTTGAGCATAATTAATCTTATGGATCATAAACAAATAGTCGTAGTTTTAGGCATGCACCGAAGCGGTACCAGTGCCATTACGCGTGGTTTGAAAGTCCTTGGTGTCGATCTGGGCGATAACCTGTTGCCTGCCGAATCGGGCAATAACGAAAAGGGCTTTTTTGAAGACGCAACGATTACCGCTTACAACGAAGAGTTGCTGGCCGACCTCGGGCACTCCTGGGACAGTCTTCTTCCTATTCGCCGGGAAGAGCTAGATTCAGCGGTCGCGCAGCGCCACAAGGCGCGTGCAATCGAGCATCTGCGCGAAAAGCTCGATGAGATCAAATGTTTCGGCGTAAAAGACCCGCGGATGTCCCGGTTGCTGCCATTCTGGCAGGAGATCTTTGCCGAACTGGGTCTGCAGGTCAGCTATGTCATTGCTTTCCGTAATCCGATCAACGTTGCGCATTCGTTGGTCAAACGGAACGAGTTCGAAGTTGAGAAAGGTTACTTTCTCTGGCTTGAGCACATGCTGTTCAGCATGAAATACAGCCAGGGCGCATCGCGCGTTTTTGTGAATTACGAGTTGATGCTTGAGGAACCCGAGAAGCAGCTGCGACGCATGTCCGAGTCGCTGGGGTTGCCGTTTGATCCGCAGGGTCCCGAGTTCCTGGAATATCAGAGCAACTTTCTCCAGCAGTCGCTGCAGCACAACAGCTTTACGCTGGAAGAGCTCAAAAAGGATTCCGCTGTACCGGCCGATGTCTTGAATCTCAGCCTCCTGCTTCTGGAACTCTCGCGTGATGAGCGTGCAGATGACCAAGCGGTTGTCAGCACTGTCGACAGCCTCTGCGAGGCGATGGACGAGCGTTTGCCTGCCTATCGACTCATGCGTCGATTCGATCTGAACAACGCTGAACTGGCCGGGAAACTGACTCAGAAGGAACAGACCATCAAAGGCCTCGAAGCTGAACACAGTTCACTCGCTACCGATCATAGTGCTCTGGCTTCCGATTACAGCAAACTTGAGGCCCGGTTTGGCGAGCTGGAGTCGAATTACTCGCTGATCGACGGCCACCGCCGTTGGCTTGAAACCGAATATGGTGCTTCCCAGGCGAGCCTTTCAGACACGGAACAATTGGTTCAAATGCTTGAGGCTGATCTGCGCCGGTATGGTTCCGGACGTTTTTTGATCAAGTCTCTGGTCTCGCATGTTGCCGATCGATTCGGGATTCGCTACCGAGGTGATGAACCGGCCCAGAGTGAGCTATTCAGCGCCGACTATTACCTCACAACTTATGAAGATGTTCGGGCGGCAGGTGTCGACCCGTTGCAACACTATCTTGTGCAGGGCTGGCGCGAGGGGCGTGACCCGTCGGCAGGATTTTCCACCAAAGCCTATCTCGACAGCTATCCGGACGTACGGTTGCGTCGTATCAATCCACTGATCCACTACTTGCGCTACGGGTATTATGAAGGGCGGTCGATTTTCGACACCAAAGGTCGTAATTACCATCTGTCCCGCAAGGTCGGTCGGCATCGCCTCGCCATACAGCTGTTGAATCTGGTTGCGCAACAGCCGCAACTGCTCAGCCGTTTTGTCCGTGAAGCACGCCGTGGCGGTCTGCGTCATGCACTGGCTATTGCAGTTCGCAAGCTCAAGCTCAGTCAGAAACGACTGGCGTTGAAACAGGTCTCCAATCCGATTGGCGATGCAGCATTGACTGAGTACGAAGTACTGAAGGTCGTGCCTTACTATCTGGATCCTTATCTGCCAGATGTCCCGAAAGTGACGCCTGGGATGGTTGCCGTACATCTTCATTTAAACGGCGAGCAATTGTCAGGAAACTGGCTGGACAACCTGAAAAATATCCCTGTCGAGTTCGATCTGTTCATTTCCCGCAACAAGGGCAATGGCTCGAAGTTCGACGACAAGACCCTGCGCACTGCTGTACCTCTGCTGCGCAGGTTGGTGGTTGAAGCCCTGCCCGCACAGGTGGGTGCGGTTGCTGCGCTGATTGTCCAGTTTGGTGGTCTTCTGAGTGAGTATGACGTTGTTGCGCACTTCCATGATGAAGTTGATGGTGCCGATAACATTGAAGGTTCGGGCTACAAGGAGCGTGTGGATCTGCTGTGTGGTTCACCGGCCAACGTCGGGCAGATTCTTCAGTTGCTCGCTGACGATGCAAAAGTGGTGTATCCCGCCGATATCCGACCTGAAGCTGCCATCTACCATCAGGCTGGCTGGAGTGATGCCGGAAACGTGATTGCCACGGCTCTGGAAAAATTCAGCGGGGTCGATGCCAAGGCATTCCCTGGCGTGCAATTCCCTCGCGCCGGGTCGTTCTGGGCGCGCGTGCGCACGATCCAGGACTTCTTGCGCCTGCCATTGAAACTCGAAGACTTCACGCGACAGGAGAACGGTGTCGCGGGTGATCTGCTGAGCCGTTCGCTGGAGCGTCTGGTGCTGGTGAGCACGACCACCAGTGAAGGGCGTAACTATCAGCTGGAAGCTCCGCAAATTTCCCATGAGCCTCGGGCTTATTACGAGCCACAGGGTGATTACTCTGCGAGCATCACGCACGACACCATCAAGGTGCTGGCGTACTACCTGCCGCAATTCCACCCGACACCCGAGAATGATGAATGGCACGGCACCGGATTTACCGAGTGGTATAAGGTTCGCTCTGCCAATCCGTTGTTCCACGGGCATTACCAGCAACATGTCCCGCACGAGGACATCGGTTACTACCATCTGTCCGGCCCGGACAAGTTGCAACAACAGGCCGAAATGATGCAGAAGTCAGGTGTTCATGGCCTGATTTTCTATCATTACTGGTTCACCGGCAGAATGATCCTCGAGAAGCCGGCACAAATGCTGCTGGATAATCCGCAGATTGATATGCCGTTCTGTTTCTGCTGGGCGAACGAGAACTGGACTCGCCGCTGGGATGGCAACGAAGCGGAAATTTTGCTGGGGCAGGTCTATTCGAAAGAAGACGCTCGTGGCTTTATTCGCTATCTCATCCCGTTCTTCAAAGACGAGCGCTATATCAAAGTAGATGGCCGTCCGATGCTGCACGTGTATCGACCGTCCTCGATCGAGCATATCGATGATTACCTGGCTGTGTGGCGCGAAGAGTGTGAGCGCGAGGGGCTCAAGGCGCCATACATGGTGGCGACGCTGACGCGTGGTGCGACAAATCCGCAAGACCATGGCATGGACTCTGCCGTCGAGCGGGTACTGCATGACTGGACTGCCGATGCGGTACAGGACACTCGCAGCCAGCTGCGTCCGTACTGGCCTCTGGAAGGCAACATCATTAACTACCCTGAAGTTGCCGACCACTACATGGGGCAGGATCTGGGCAAGGATTTCACGCTGTTCCGATCGCTGGTTCCAACTTGGGATAACACCGCTCGTTACGGTAATCGGGCGTATGCGCTCAACAACTTCACTACGGAAAAATTCCAGAGCTGGTTCGAGTTTCTGGTGGATTACTCCGAGCAGAACCTGCCGGAGGATCGCCGCTACGTCGTGGTGAACGCCTGGAACGAATGGGCTGAGGGTGCGCACCTTGAGCCCGATACCCGCTTCGGTTACGGCTACCTCAACTCCATCGGACGTGCGTTGTCCGGCCAGCCGTTTTCGGCGACCGCCGACTGTGTCCTGCCAGCAGATTTGAAGCTGAATGTGGTGCTGACGCCTGAAGCAGAGGCTCGCCTGAAGGCTGAACCGGAGTCGCGTCGCAAGTTCCTGGCATGCCTTGCCAATTCAGATGCGTTCAAGGTTTGCTCGGTTTCTACCGAAAACGCAGAACTTCAGCAGGCATTGCAGGCGCAAGGTGTGAAAATCTCCGGGCACGAGCCTGCTGAATCCGACTTCACGCTGCGCTTCAGTGATATTTGCCTGTTCCCCGCAACGGCCATCGAGTCGTTGCTGAAAATGGCCAAGCGGCACGAGGGTTATTCCGTGTCGGCCAGTCTGCGAAACGATCCGTCGTTTGTGCAGGGCGAAAATACTGTCAACTTCAGTATCGAGCCTGATCAGGTTGCCTGCATGGAGTTGCGCCCGAATGCACCGACGATCGGATACAAGGTCTGCTGTGAGGCTTCATGTTTCCGACTGCTGCCGGACAACGGCATCCACGGTTCCGCGCTCGACACGGTGTCGACCATCGTGCGTTATCACCGTCGTGGTGACCGTGCATCGCTGATCAATGCACTTCTTTCGTTGATCGCTCAGTCCGGTTGTCAGGTTTTGCCTGTTCTGGCTATTCAGGACATGGATGACGAGGAAATCGCAATACTCGAAACGCAACTCGCTCAATTGCCGTGGAACGAGCATTGTGCGCCGGTTATTCGTCGTTACTTCTCGACAGAGCAAACGCCGGATCTGCGTTCGTTGATGCTCAATGATGCGCTCAAGGCTGTCGGTAGTGGTTATGCAGCATTTCTTGATTACGATGACATGCTGTTTCCTAAGGCTTACAGCTCGCAGCTCGAGCAACTCAAGGCGAGTGGCAAGAATGCAACCTTTGCGCGTGTTTACTCCACCATGGTGGACTCGGCGACCGGCTGCATCATCAAGCGTGAAAAGATCTACGATTACGGCGACAACTACCGTGACTTCGTCGAACATAACCACGCGCCGCTGCACAGTTTTCTGCTTGATCTGAACAAGTGCGATCTGGAAGCCGTTACCTACTTCAATGATATGAAGTACATGGAAGACTATTATCTGACCCTGCAGCTATTCACTCGCGACGGGACGGATTGGGCGTCACTGCGTACCTGCGATTTTATCGGCGATTACATTCACAGGGTCGGCTGCGATTCTCATACGCTTGCGCTGACTGACGAGCAGCAGCGTGTTGATTTGCTGAGCAGCGAGTCCTACCGGATCTGCGAGGCTCGCATCAAGGCCATGCGTGATCGCCTGCTACCCCACGCGTAGCATGCAGGAGACCCGCCAGCCCAAGGCTGGCGGGTCTCGTTAGTCTGATTCGACCAAGGTTAATCGTATGAGCAAGAATCTGGTTTTTCACACGACTGCCATCAGTGCGTCGGCAAGAGCTCAGGTGAAGGGGCAAAAGGCTGCCGTGATCTGGTTGACGGGGTTGAGTGGCTCGGGCAAATCGACGATCGCCAATGCTCTGGAGCAGGCGCTCGTGGCAAGGGCGCGGCACACATTCCTGCTGGACGGCGACAACCTGCGCATGGGGTTGTGCAAGGATCTGGGTTTTACTGACACTGATCGGGTCGAGAATATTCGGCGTGTCGCGGAAGTATCGAAGTTATTCATCGATGCCGGGTTGATCGTGATCACTGCCTTCATCTCACCCTTCCACCGTGATCGCGCGATGGCGCGTGATGTGATCGGCGATGCAGCTTTTGTCGAAGTGTTTATCGATACTTCGCTGGAAGAATGTGAGCGCCGTGACCCGAAAGGTCTCTACAGCAAGGCAAGAAAAGGCGAAATCAAGAATTTCACCGGGATCGACTCTGCCTATGAGGCGCCGCAGGATCCGGACATTCGGATCAACACAATGACCGAGGATTTATCCGGGTCGATTGCAAGAGTGCTGGAATACCTGGATAAAAGGTTTGGTCAATGAAAACCCTCGTCATCATTGGCGCGGGTTTCAGCGGCGCAGTCACGGCAGCGCAGTTCATGCGTCACAGCCCTCCCGGTGTCCGAATCGTACTGGTCAACCGTTCAGGGGCCATGGCGCGGGGGCTGGCCTATGGGACCAACAGTTCACTGCACTTGTTGAATGTGCCTGCCGGCAACATGAGCGCCGATCTGGATGATCCCGATCATTTTCTGCGTTTTTGCAACGGGCAGGACTCCCTCTACACCGCGTCTTCCTTTGTTCCGCGTAAAACCTATGGTGAGTATCTGGCGTCTGTTCTGGATGACGCGGAGAAGCATTGCGCCAGCGGAGTCGTGCTCGAGCGGGTAGTTGCAGAGGTTCGCAGTCTGCGGCCTGAGGGCAACGGGGCGGTTCTTGAACTGGTCGATGGACAGCGCATCAGGGCTGATCAGGTGGTGCTGGCATTCGGGAATTTTTCCCCTCTGGATCCTCCGGGGTTCAGTGCATCCCTGGGGGCTGAGCGGTATCAGTCAGATCCATGGGGCAGCACTTCGGCAGAGACGGTAGAGGCAAACAGTCCGGTCCTGCTGGTGGGGGCGGGACTTACAGCGCTGGACGTTTCGCTGAGTCTGCTGCAGCAAGGGCATCGCGGACCCATTTACATGGTTTCTCGTCGTGGCCTCAGGCCTCTGCCTCATCGTCCACAGCGGTCAGCGTACACGGGCCCTCTGGACATCGCTGAAAAGCTGTTGCGCGAGCGTCCCTCCGTCCGTGGGTACATGAGATTGATCCGTCGGGAAATCTCTGAAGTTCAGCCCAAGGGGCTGGATTGGCGGGATCTGTTGGCGGCCATGCGCTCAATCACGCCGGATTTGTGGGTGAGGCTGCCGGATATTGAACGCCGGCGATTTCTTCGTCATGCCCAGCCTTACTGGGATGCTCACCGTCATCGTGTGGCGCCGGCGGCCTATCAGCGCTTTGAGGAAGCTGTTTTAAACGGACAGATCCATTCGCTGGCCGGCCGTGTGCAAAAGGTGGTCGGGAGTTCTGAAGCCGTGGCGGTCGATATTCAATTGCGAAGCAGTGGTCGACTGGAGCAAATCAAGGTGGCGCGAGTCATTAATTGCACCGGACCGAATACAAACCTGCGTCGAGTCGATGACAAACTGATATCACAGTTGAGAGAGGATGGCCTGGTTCAACTGGATCCGCTTGGGCTTGGTTTGAATGTCGATCAGTGGCTCGCGGTGAAGGGGAAGGATGGCAATACTGTGCCATGGCTGCATTACGTCGGGCCGATGCTCAAGGCCGACTTATGGGAGGCCACGGCAGTTCCTGAGTTGCGACAGCATGCCAAGCATCTGGCCTTGCGGCTGGCGGATCAGTTCGGCTGAAAGGCTCCGACAGTCAATGCCGAAAAAAGGGGTGAGCGTGTAGCCCCTTTTTCTTGTGCTGCCGGGAAGGGCTGTCTGTTGTGTCCGTTGGGCTGCGAGAGGGCGACACCTCGGGTGTATCAGTGCTCAGTCGACGTTCAGGGGGTTCGCAGGTAAGATGGCTGACCGTTTGGTAGCTGTGTCCGCCTACAAAAGTGCGGCAGATCGAAGTCAATCTGACGTATGGATATGTTCAATGTACTGATTGATCCATTATCTGGATTGAACTTGTACCAGATATAGAAAGTGCCTCCAGGAAAACTATTTGCCAATGAATATAAGATACCCGAATTTTGACTTGCTCCGCTTATTGCTAGCGGTAGAAGTTGCCTTTGTTCACGGTTGGGCGATGACCGATGTCACGTTCAATTGGGCAGGATACATTATGGCCGTACCTGCATTTCTGGCCATCAGTGGCTTTCTGGTGCTGAAAAGTTATGAAGAGTCCGGCACCTGGGGAGTATTCATTCGCAAACGGGCACTTCGTCTATTACCGGCACTCGCTGTTTCGATGATTCTATGTTGGGTGTTGTTTGACGGTTTTGCAGTCTACAACTCGTTTCTCAACTGGATTACCGGTGGGTTGTATACGCTGCCCGGTGTTGCCAACGGTCCTCTGTGGTCACTGATGTGGGAAGAAATCGCCTATATCTGCCTCGCACTGCTCTGGATGGCAGGCGCCTACAAGCATCGTATGGTCATCTGGCTGCTGCTGGCCGCGTCCTTCGCAGTGGTCTACTGGGGACGTACCCTTGATGGGCATACACAAATGATCCTGTTTCTACTGCCGTCTTTCTTCATAGGAAACCTGGCTTATTTACATCGCAGGATCCTCCTCAAGGTAAATCCGTTCATTCCATGGATTTTCCTGATTGCTGTAATTTTCTCTTACCGCATCCCGTATTTCGATCAGCTTGTCCGCCTCAGTCCGGTGGGCTTTCAGGCATTTGCCGTCGTATGGGTTGGCATGGCGGGGTTGAATGCAACACCGTTCCGCTTCCCTGATATCAGCTATGGTGCCTACATTTACCACATGCCCATCATTATCTACTTGATACGGCATGATATCGCGACGACGACGAGCGGAATGGCTCTTTGGCTTCCGCTGCCATTGTTGGCGGTATGTCTTGCAAGTTGGTATCTGGTCGAGAAACCGGCGCTCAAGTTGAAACCGCTTCGAAACAAGGGGCTCGTCAGGGCAGACTCATCGCAAGCTACAGTTTGACAAGGACGATACAGGCTCCCACTTGAGCGTTTCGCCAGTTGCGCCAGCCTGACGATGTAGAGCTGGCGCAATGGTTGGTGTAAGACTGTTTTTTCGAACTTTCAGTATTGGCGCAGAACACCGTTGATGGATGTCGTTTCAATGAGTGCTGCAAGTTTCTCTACCGAAAGTTTCTTGCAAGGCTTGGGGACGGGTGTTTTTTCCGCTCCCCACATTTTCCCTGAGGTGGCTTTCGCTGTCTCCGATGGCAGTTTCAAGATTGCGCTCCTCCGCTACAAAATCTCATGAAGCAGGTCGAAAGCGCTGGGTCATGACGTATGTACCGCTCGTATCAAATTGCGTTCTGGAGTGATGTAAAAATGAGTTTCTGGTTATTCGTGCCAGCAATCTGTGCTCTTTCTTTCGCTCTCACAGCGATATTGCGTCGATACGCAATGGCCAGCAGCATGCTCGATGTGCCGAATCACCGCAGTTCCCATACGGTGCCGACTCCGAGAGGCGGAGGGGTATCGATTGTCGTGACCTTTGTGCTGTCTCTTGTGGTGATGAAAATAGGTGGAGTCATTGACTCCAGTTTTTTTCTTGGCGCCGCCGGTGCAGGTTTGCTGGTCGCGGTGATCGGTTTCATGGACGATCACGGCCACATTCCCGCGCGTTGGCGTCTGCTTGGGCATTTTGCAGCGGCAGCGTGGTTGTTGGTATGGATGGGCGGTCTCGCTCCGATCGCAGTATTCGGGTTCACTTTCGACCTGAGCTGGGCAGGTAATCTGCTCGCGCTGCTCTATCTGGTGTGGTTGTTGAATCTGTACAACTTCATGGATGGCATTGACGGTATTGCCAGTGTGGAGGCGATCAGCGTCTGTGCGGGAGGTTGCCTGATCTATTGGGTTGACGGCCATCATGCATTGATCTGGGGCCCGTTACTGTTGGCGATGTCGGTGCTGGGATTTCTGTTCTGGAATTTTCCACCCGCAAAGATATTCATGGGGGATGCGGGCAGCGGCTTTCTGGGGATCATCCTGGGAGCTCTGTCGCTTCAGGCGGCTTCGGTCGATCCGCGCTACCTTTGGGTATGGCTGATCCTGCTCGGTGTATTCATTGTCGATGCCACATTTACTTTGTTGAGGCGTTTGCTGCGTGGTGACAAAGTCTATGAAGCCCATCGAAGTCATGCCTATCAATATGCGTCACGTCAGTACGGGCAACATTTGCCAGTGACGGTTGTCACGGCGCTGATCAACGTATTCTGGTTACTCCCCGTCGCACTTTGCGTGGTATTTCAGGGGCTCGACGGGATGTCGGGCGTGTTGATCGCTTATATTCCGCTGGTGCTGGTAGCCGTGAAGTTTCATGCCGGAGAGCTGGAGGTCTAAACTGCTGGGCCGTGACTGATGGACAAATTCAGTACGGTTTCGGATTATTTTCGTACAATGAGGTCGGATTTACGGGCGAACAAGTCTGGTCGGTTGAGGTTTATGGATAAAATACGCGCCTTTTTGTTAGGTTTGCCACGCAGGCAAAAACGACTGATTCAAGTTGCCACAGATGTGTTTCTGGTCTGGGGTTCTCTTTGGCTTGCGTTCATCGTCCGGCTCGGCATCGATGATATGTACAACCCGCTCAAAGTACATTTCTGGTTGTTCGTCAGTGCCCCGATCGTTGCAATCCCGCTTTTCATCCGCTTCGGAATGTACCGCGCAGTCATGCGTTACTTTGGTAACGATGCGCTGATCGCGATCGTCAAGGCTGTCAGTCTTTCATCGCTGATCCTGGCGCTTGTGGTTTATTGGTACAGCAATCACGAAGCCGTGGTTCCCCGTTCCATCATCTTCAACTATTGGTGGCTCAGCCTTGTCATTATTGGCGGTCTGCGCCTGTGCATGCGTCAATACTTCATGGGCGACTGGTTTACCGCAGCCCAGCACGTGCCCTTCACCAACCGCGACGACGGCCTGACCAAAGTAGCGGTGTACGGTGCCGGTGTGGCGGGCAACCAACTGGTCGCGGCACTGCGTATGGGCCGCGTGCTGCGTCCCGTGGCATTCATCGACGATGATCCGGGTATCTCGGACCGTTCCATTTCCGGTCTGCAAGTCTACAAGCCCAAACATATCCAGCAGATGATCGACGTGACCGGCGCCCAGGAAATTCTATTGGCGCTGCCTTCCTCGACACGTGCCCGCCGTCGGGAAATTCTCAATCTGCTGGAAGGTTTTCCGCTGCATGTTCGCAGCGTTCCCAACTTTACCGACCTGGCCAGTGGCCGGGTGAAAGTCGAAGACATTCAGGAAGTCGATATCGCCGACCTGCTGGGGCGTGACGCCGTACCGGCTCAGCCGGACCTGCTCGAACGCTGTATCAAAGGCAAGACTGTGATGGTCACCGGGGCCGGTGGATCTATCGGATCCGAGCTGTGCAGGCAGATATTTTCGTTGCAGCCGACGACCCTTCTGCTGTTCGAACATAGCGAGTTCAATCTCTACAGCATTCTGTCTGAACTCGAGCAGCGTGGCAGTCGTGAATCGACGCCTGTTCGTTTGCTGCCGATCCTCGGCTCGATCCGCCATCAGGACAAGCTGCTGGATGTGATGAAAACCTGGAAGGTCGACACCGTTTACCACGCGGCGGCCTACAAGCATGTGCCGATGGTTGAGCACAACATCGCCGAGGGCGTGTTGAATAACGTGATCGGCACGCTCAACACCGCGCAGGCAGCATTGCAGTCAGGCGTTTCCAATTTCGTGCTGATCTCGACCGACAAGGCAGTCCGTCCGACTAACATCATGGGCAGCACCAAGCGCCTGGCGGAGCTCACGCTTCAAGCGTTGAGTCGTGAAGTCGCACCGGTGTTGTTCGGTGACAAGGCCAACGTTTCACGCGTCAACAAGACTCGCTTCACCATGGTCCGTTTCGGTAACGTACTGGGTTCGTCCGGCTCGGTGATCCCGCTGTTTCACAGTCAGATCAAATCCGGCGGGCCGCTGACGGTCACTCACCCGAAAATCACCCGCTACTTCATGACGATTCCGGAAGCCGCGCAACTGGTGATTCAGGCGGGCTCCATGGGACAGGGCGGTGATGTGTTCGTGCTGGATATGGGCGAACCGGTGAGAATCGTGGAACTGGCCGAGAAGATGATTCATCTTTCCGGTTTGAGCATTCGTTCCGAGCGCAATCCTCAGGGTGATATTTCAATCGAGTTCACGGGGTTACGGCCCGGTGAAAAGCTTTATGAAGAGTTGCTGATTGGCGACAACGTTGCCGCGACACCGCATCCGATGATCATGACCGCCAGCGAGGATCACTTGCCTTGGGATGTGCTGAAGACGCGGCTGGATGAATTGCTCGTTGCCGTTGAAGCGGATGATTATTCTCGCGTTCGCCAGCTTCTGCGCGAAACCGTTAGTGGTTATACCCCTGACGGTGAGATCGTCGACTGGATTCATCAACAGCGACGCCTCGAACCCTGATTGTTTCACATCCTGTAACGGACACGTTTTTGACAGGCTTCCATCATCGCCTAAGTTAGGAGAGCAGCTTCGGAAAAGCTGCTTTCTCAATTGATGATGGAGCGTCACTCATGCGTACCGGTTATTTCTACTCCCTGATTTTTGCCCTGCTGACAAGCGCCTCGATCGCCGCTATTGCTGCGCCTCTGGCTTCTTCCAAAGTGAACAAGGCGCCCGTGGTGATGGACGCCTCAGCCACTTCTGAATCTCAGAAGGTCGATTTGAACGGTGCCGACGCGGTCACCCTGCAAAAGGAGCTGGCAGGAGTGGGCGAGGCCAAGGCGAAAGCAATTGTTGCTTATCGTGAAACAAATGGACCGTTTGCATCCGTGGATGAATTGCTGGAAGTGAAAGGCATCGGCAAGGCGATCCTGGATCGCAATCGCGACAAGCTGGAAGTGAACTAAGCTGATTGTTCAACGCCATGGGGCCGGTCATTGACCGGCCCTTTTTGCTTTCGGGTTCCTTGAGACGTCGAAGGAGGGCAATGTCTTTCCGTCGGATAATGGAAAATTACGACTATCATATTGTCTTGAGATTATGCCTATAATAATTTCGTTCGCCACTGAAGCCCGCTGCTTCAAGCGGTCGCTCATTCCTTACGCATCTCAGGAGTATCGTCATGAATTCCCCGAAATCCCAAGGTACGGCTCTGGTCACCGGCGCTTCTTCCGGCATCGGTGCGGTGTACGCCGAGCGGTTGGCGGCGCGTGGTTTTGATTTGTTGCTGGTGGCTCGCGATCAGGAGCGCCTGGAGTCTGCTGCCAGCAAGTTGCGTGACGCACATGGCGTCCAGGTTGAAGTACTGAAGGCCGATCTGACGCAAAAGGATGAAGTGCTCAAGCTTGAGCAGCGCCTGCGCAGCGACTCCAGCATCAGCCTGTTGGTCAACAATGCGGGCGTGGCAGTCAACGGTTTGCTGGCCAATGCCGATCCCGAGGTACTGGAGCAACTGATTCAGTTGAACGTCACAACCCTGACACGGCTGGCAGCCGCAGCCGCCTCGGCGTTCACCCGCGCCGGGCGTGGCACGATCATCAACATTGCGTCGGTGGTCGCCTTGTTCCCCGAGCGTTTCAACGCCACCTACAGCGCCAGCAAGGCCTACGTGTTGAGCCTCACGCAATCGCTCAATACCGAGCTCGAAGGCACCGGCGTCAAGGTGCAAGCGGTATTGCCCGGTGTGACACGCACCGAAATCTGGGAGCGTTCCGGTTTTGATGCCAGCGGTATTCCGGCAGAAATGGTCATGGAGGCTGGCGAGATGGTCGATGCCGCACTGTCCGGTCTGGATCAGGGCGAACTGGTCACCATTCCTTCGCTACCTGATGCGGGCGAGTGGCAGGCCTTTGTTGCCGCGCGTCTGGTGATGGCGCCCAACCTGTCCCACAGTTCGGCGGCCAGCCGCTACAAGTAAAAGATTCTTGAGTCACGAGAGGTCAACCCGATATGGATCAGCGTCGAGTAGTTGTCACGGGTATGGGCCTGGTATCGCCCTTGGGAAGCGGTGTCGAAGTTGTCTGGCAGCGTCTGCTGGCTGGACGTTCGGGATTGCGAAATCTGCCGGAGGCGGTGGTTGCCGATCTGCCGGCCAGGGTCGGCGGCGCGGTGCCGACGATTGAAGAAGACCCGGACGCCGGTTTCGATCCGGATCGCGCCACGCCTCCCAAAGAGCAGAAGAAAATGGATCGTTTCATTCTGTTCGCGATGGAGGCAGCACGTCAGGCGCTTGAACAGGCCGGCTGGCATCCGACCGCCCCCGACGCTCAGGAACGCACAGCCACTATCATCGGTTCTGGTGTCGGCGGGTTCGGCGCCATCGCCGATGCCGTGCGCACCACCGACAGTCGCGGCCCGCGGCGCTTGTCGCCGTTCACCATTCCATCGTTTCTGGTCAACCTGGCGGCGGGACACGTTTCGATCCAGCACAGCTTGAAAGGCCCGCTGGGTGCTCCGGTGACGGCGTGTGCAGCAGGCGTCCAGGCCATTGGTGATGCGGCACGCCTGATCAGGGCCGGCGAAGCCGATATCGCAGTGTGCGGCGGCGCGGAAGCTTGCATCGATCGGGTCAGCCTCGCCGGATTCGCGGCGGCGCGGGCCTTGTCCAGCGCCTACAACGACACGCCTGAGCGCGCCTCACGCCCGTTCGACAGCGGGCGTGACGGTTTCGTAATGGGGGAGGGCGCGGGGCTGCTGGTGGTTGAGTCTCTGGAGCATGCCCTGGCACGCGGTGCGCAACCGTTGGCCGAACTGGTCGGATATGGCACCAGTGCCGACGCTTATCATCTGACCGCCGGGCCGGAAGATGGCAGCGGTGCACGACGGGCAATGGAACTGGCGCTAGCACAGGCCGGCGTTACTGCAGCTCAGGTACAGCATTTGAATGCTCACGCAACCTCCACCCCGGTTGGAGACTTGGGGGAGTTGGCCGCAATCAAGTCTTTGTTCGGAACGGAAAACAAAATTGCGGTGACCTCGACCAAGTCTGCCACCGGGCATTTGCTCGGAGCGGCCGGTGGTCTCGAAGCGATTTTCACGTTGCTGGCGATCCGCGATCAGATCGTGCCTCCAACGCTCAACTTCGACAATCCTGATCCGGCGAGCGAGGGTGTGGACATTGTTCATGGCCAAGCGCGGTCGATGCCGATCGAGTATGCGCTGTCCAACGGGTTCGGCTTCGGCGGGGTCAATGCCAGCGTGCTTTTCAAGCGCTGGCAGGCTTAGTCTTCGGAGCGTTTGAGGTGTTCGCGGGTGACTTCCAGGATGCGTTGTGCAAAATCGGGATCCGCGACACTGCGTGACAGCAGGAGCGCACCGGCGAGTGTCGCCATGATGACGATGCTGCGCTCGGCGGCGTTCTCGCCTTGGAGGGTGCCTTCAATCTGATCCAGGCGAGCCTTGAGCACTTCATCGCTGGTCGGGCTTGGCTGGCCACGCAATCCAAGCTCCGAAGAAATGGTCAGCAACGGGCAACCTTCGTGGGGACTGGTCTGGTGCCACTCGGACAGGTAGGTGTCGATGAAGACTTCCAGCGGTTTTTCCTGAGCAAAGATTTCCGCGCACAAACCCGCTACCTGCTCGCCGGCGGCTTGCAGCGCTTTTTCCACCAACTCGTCCTTGGAGGCGAAGTGCGAATAGAAGCCGCCGTGCGTCAGGCCCAGCGCCTTCATCAGTGGCTGCAGGCCAGTCGCACCAATGCCGTCCTTTCGAAACCGCTCGGACGCTTCCTTGATAATGCGCTGATGGGTCTGGGCTTTATGATCCTGCGAGTAACGCATTTAAACTCTCCGCAACAAGACCGCCATCTTAACCAATGGAAATTGGATGGTGACTGTACTTCTACTTCTAAAAAACCTGGTGGTGACTTCGACATGTTCGTAACAGGCATCGACGGTTGGCACGGATAGTGGTTGCAGCTCAGAAAGTTGCCATCACCGAAGGAGCAGGAGAATCATGTACAAAGACTACCCGGCCGCCTATCAGGTCAGCAAAGGCTCGGCGTTACAGGTCAATACACCGTTCTACGAACGCATCCGCGACCGCAAGGACGGGCGCACGCTGATCGAACAATTCGAAGTGCCGATCCGCACCGGGCGTGCCTGGCACGTGCCGGCGGGGCATGTGTTTCGTGTCACCACACCGGTCGGGCCTCAGGTGGGCGATTTCAATGTGTGGAACGCACACGATCCACGGGAACGGATGTGGGCTGCGCGCACCCGGCAACTGCAGGGCGCGCATGTCAGCACCCATGACCGGTTGTGGTCGAACCTGCCTTTTCTGCGACCTCTGGTGACCATCACCGATGACAGCCTGGCCGACTATGGGATCGACGAGCACGGCGGGCGCCTGCACGATTTGCTCGGCACGCGCTGCGATCCTTATGTGAACAAAATGCTCACCGGCGAGGATTTCCATCATCACTGCCATTCCAACCTGACCCGCGCCGTGTTGCCCCATGGCCTGACCGAGTTCGATGTGCATGACGTGTTGAACATCTTCCAGTGCACCGGCCTGAATCACGATGATCTGTATTTCATGAAGGCCTGTCCGGCGCAGAAGGGCGATTACCTGGAGTTCTTCGCCGAAATCGACTTGCTATGCGCGTTGTCGACCTGTCCGGGTGGTGACTTGTCTTTGGCGATGTGGGGGCCGGACGCGCAGGATCCGCTGACCGTGTGCCGCCCGCTCGGTGTGGAAATCTATCGTCTGGACGATGCGCTGCTCGAAGGCTGGAGCCAGCCGGAACGTGCGGCGTACAAAGGCCTGCATGGCTTGCACATTGCCAAGGCTGACTGGGAAAAGTAGCCGCGATAAAAACAAACCCCGCCGATTCAGGCGGGGTTTTTCGTTCAGCGGTCCTGCGCGTCCTTGATGTCCGCTTCGGCATTGCGTTCAGCGACGCGCTTGCGTTGTTCATCAGTCAGTTCGACCTTGTTGGCGGTGTCACGCAACATCATCAGACCGCCGACGATCGAGCCGATTGCAACGACCAGAATCAACCAGGCATACCAGGGCATAACGGCTCTCCTTAAAAACAGGTCGACGGGCGAGGGTTTCGCCGTGCAACGCTGCTTACCACTTTGAGCGAAGTGCATTCGCAGTGGTTCCATTCTAGGCCGGTTATGCCCGTTGCGGTTTACAGTCCGGTGAGCATGGCGTCTGCCGGGGCATTGGCACGCAACTGGCCGGTCAACAGGAAGTAGCCGAAACCGACCGCCATGAAACCGAGAAAGATCAGCCCGATCAACGCATTGAACCAGGCCATCGCCACCAGGCACACCACGGCCAGCACCAGTGCAATCATTGGAACGAGCGGATAGCACGGAGCCCGGAAGGTACGTTCGAGATTCGGTTCGCTGCGGCGCAGTTTGAACAGGCTGAGCATGCTCATGATGTACATCACGATCGCGCCGAACACCGCCATGGTGATCATCGCGGCAGTGAGGGTCATGCCGCCGAGGTTGATCAGGCCGTCGCTGTAGATCGCCGCGATGCCGATCACACCGCCGGCGATGATGGCGCGGTGCGGGGTCTGGAAGCGCGACAGCTTCGCCAGCGAAGCGGGCAGGTAACCGGCTCGGGCGAGGGCGAAGAACTGCCGCGAGTAGCCAAGAATGATCCCGTGGAAACTCGCCACCAGACCGAACAGACCGATCCAGACCAGCATGTGCAGCCAGCCGGAGTTGTCGCCGACCACGGTTTTCATCGCTTGTGGCAACGGGTCGTTGATGTTCGACAGGGTGCGCCAGTCGCCGACGCCGCCGGCGAAGAACATCACGCCCATGGCCAGCAATACCAGGGTCAGAATGCCGCTGATGTAGGCCTTGGGAATCGTGCGTTTCGGGTCCTTGGCTTCTTCGGCCGCCATGGCTGCGCCTTCGATGGCGAGGAAGAACCAGATCGCGAACGGAATCGCCGCGAACATCCCGGCAATCGCCGGTGCACCGAAGATGTCCGAGCCGGCCCAGCCGTTGAGGGCGAAGTTGCTGAAGCTGAAGGCCGGTGCCACCACACCCATGAACACCAGCAACTCGGCCACCGCCAGCACGCAGACCACCAGTTCGAAGGTCGCGGCCAGTTTCACACCGAGAATGTTCAGACCCATGAACACGATGTACGCGCCGACCGCCGCGTGTTTCGGATCAAGCGCCGGAAACTGCACGTTCAGGTACGCGCCAATCGCCAAGGCAATTGCCGGCGGAGCAAAGACGAATTCGATCAGCGTCGCCAGTCCGGCGATCAATCCGCCTTTTTCGCCGAAAGCCCGGCGGCTGTAGGCAAACGGCCCACCCGCGTGGGGAATCGCCGTGGTCAGTTCGGTGAAGCTGAAAATGAAGCAGGTGTACATGGTCGCGACCATGAATGACGTCACCAGAAAGCCCAGTGTCCCCGCGACGCCCCAGCCATAACTCCAGCCGAAATACTCCCCGGAAATCACCAGCCCCACCGCAATGCCCCACAGGTGCAACGTGCCCAGCGTGGGTTTGAGTTGTGTGTTCATGCGTTTGCTCCCTGAACGGTTTGGAAAGCTCGGGGAAGGGCGTGTGCAGTGGGCGTGCCATTTTGTATTGGCGGGTCGCAATGGGCTGAAAGCTGTCGTATCGGGGATGTTCGCGGTGAGATAGCTGCTTTTTGTGCGCCAGTTGGGTGCAATGTTGACGGTTATGCCGTCTTCGCGAGCAGGCTCGCTCCCACAGGGGAATTTATTTCAAATTGTGGGAGCGAGCCTGCTCGCGAAGAGGCCCGGCCTGACGGCGCAAAAGAGCTGCTGTAACGCCCGCGTAAACCCACTCTTTACGCTTTCTTTATGCCCCGATCGCACCCTCGGTCTCGTTCCTTTACAGCCTCCTTTCCGACAATGCCTCCACACGCGGCAATACGCCGTAACACGGAGATCTTCCATGAGCGTTCTGGACGGGGTGTCACTGCTGCTGGCAGTGGGGCTGTTCATTTATCTGTTGGTTGCGCTGTTGCGCGCGGATCGGACTTAGGAGCGGCTATGCACAGTTATGACTATTGGCTGATCCTCGCATTCTTCGCGGTGGTCTTGCTGCCGGCGCCGTTCCTCGGGCGCTTCTACTACAAGGTGATGGAAGGTCAGCGCACCTGGCTGACGCCGATTCTCGGCCCGGTCGAGCGCGGCTGTTACCGCATTGCCGGGGTCAATCCGCAGGACGAACAGAGCTGGCAGAAGTACACGCTTGCGCTGCTGGCGTTCAACCTCGCCGGTTTTCTGCTGCTGTTCGCGATCCTGTTGTTCCAGGATCACCTGCCGCTGAACCCGCAAAACCTGCCGGGCCAGGAGTGGACTCTCGCGTTCAACACCGCCGTCAGTTTCATGACCAACACCAACTGGCAGGCCTACAGCGGCGAAGCGTCGCTCAGCTACCTGAGCCAGATGGTCGGCCTCACCGTGCAGAACTTCGTCAGTGCCGCCACCGGCCTCGCTGTGCTGGTTGCGCTGTGCCGTGGCATCGGTCGCAAATCCACCAAGACACTGGGCAACTTCTGGGTCGACATGACCCGCGCCACCCTCTACGGCCTGCTGCCGCTGTGCCTGCTGCTGGCGCTGTACCTGGTGTGGCAGGGCGTGCCGCAAACCTTCGCCCAATATGTGAATGCTGTGACGATGCAGGGCGTTGACCAAGTCATTCCGCTCGGCCCGGCCGCCAGCCAGATTGCGATCAAGCAACTGGGCACCAACGGCGGTGGTTTCTTCGGCGTCAACTCGGCGCACCCGTTCGAGAACCCGACCGCGTGGAGCAACCTGTTCGAAGTCGCGTCGATCATCCTGATCCCGGTGGCGCTGGTGTTCACCTTCGGTCACTACGTGAAGGACCTGCGTCAGAGCCGCGCCATCATCGGCTGCATGCTCGCGCTGTTCATCATCGGTGGGGCGACGTCGCTGTGGGCCGAGTACCAGCCGAATCCGGCGCTGAACAACGTCGCCGTCGAACAAACCGCGCCGCTGGAAGGCAAGGAAGCGCGCTTCGGCACCACCGCCACCGTGCTCTGGTCGGTGACCACTACCGCGGCGTCGAACGGTTCGGTCAACGGCATGCACGACAGCCTCAATCCACTCAGCGGCATGGTCGCGCTGGTCAACATGATGGTCGGCGAAGTGATCTTCGGCGGCGTCGGTGCGGGGCTCTACGGCATGTTGCTGAACGTGCTGATCGCCGTGTTCCTCGCCGGCCTGATGATCGGCCGCACGCCGGAATACCTCGGCAAGAAACTCCAGGCCCGTGAAGTGCAGCTGCTGGTCGTCACCCTGCTGGTGATGCCGGTCGGCGTGCTGGTGCTCGCCGCGATTGCCGCGAGCCTGCCGGGCCCGGTGGCGGCGGTGAGCAACCCCGGCCCGCACGGTTTCAGTCAGTTGCTCTACGCCTACACCTCGGCCAGTGCCAACAACGGTTCGGCGTTCGGCGGCTTCGGCGCCAACACCGCGTTCCACAACCTGATGCTGGGCCTTGGCATGTTGATCGGCCGCTTCGGTTACATCCTCCCGGTACTGGCTTTGGCCGGCAGCCTGGCGATGAAGAAAACTGCACCGATCGGCCAGAACAGCTTCCCGACCCACGGCCCGCTGTTCGTGACTCTGTTGACCGTGACCATTTTGCTGGTGGGCGGCCTGACCTTTTTGCCGACCCTGGCGCTCGGCCCGATTGCCGAACACCTGAGCATGGGCTTCTAAGGAATCCATCATGAATATGCATGTTCCAGCTTCAAAACCAGCGGCAGCTGCCAAGTCGGCTGAAGCTCCGAAAACCGCGATCAGCGCCCTGTGGCGTCCGGCGCTGGTGCAAGCGTTCGTCAAGCTCGACCCGCGACAGTTACAGCGCTCGCCAGTGATGCTGGTGGTCGAACTCACGGCGATCCTGACCACCGTGCTGTGCTTCATTCCCGACAGCAGCGTGCCGACCTTCGTCGCGGCGCAAATCGCCCTGTGGCTGTGGTTCACCGTGCTGTTCGCCAACTTCGCCGAAGCGCTGGCCGAAGGTCGCGGCAAGGCCCGCGCCGACAGCCTCAAGGCTGGCAGCGAAGGCCTCAGCGCCCGACGCAAACTGGCCAACGGCAGTTTCCAGGTCGTACCGGCCACCAGCCTGCGCAAAGGCGATGTGGTGCGCGTCGAAGCCGGGGAAATGATCCCCGGTGACGGCGAAGTCATCGAAGGCATCGCGGCCGTTAACGAAGCCGCGATCACCGGCGAATCGGCTCCGGTAATTCGCGAGTCCGGCGGCGATCGTTCCGCCGTCACTGGCAACACCCGGCTGGTGTCCGACTGGCTGCTGGTGAAGATCACCGCCAACCCCGGTGAATCGACCCTCGACCGGATGATCGCGCTGGTCGAAGGCGCCAAACGCCAGAAGACCCCGAACGAAGTGGCGCTGGACATCCTGCTGATCGGCCTGACCCTGATCTTCCTGTTGGTGGTCGTGACCCTGCAACCGTTCGCCCACTTCGCCAACGGCAGCCTGCCGCTGGTGTTCCTGGTGGCGTTATTGGTCACACTGATTCCGACCACCATCGGCGGTCTGCTGTCGGCGATCGGTATTGCCGGGATGGATCGTCTGGTGCGCCTGAACGTGATCGCCAAGTCCGGTCGCGCGGTGGAAGCGGCGGGTGACGTGCACGTGCTGCTGCTGGACAAGACCGGCACCATCACGTTCGGCAACCGTCGTTGCAGCGCGGTATATGCGGCGCCGGGCGTAAATGCCCGTGAGCTGGCCGAAGGCGCGCTGTTCGCTTCGCTGGCGGATGAAACCGCTGAAGGCAAGTCCATCGTCGAGTACCTGCGCGGCACCAATCCACAGCCGGAACCTTCGCCGGAAACCCTGACCGCCGTGCCGTTCAGTGCGGAAACCCGCCTGTCCGGTGTCGACTATCAGGGCCGTGTATTCCGCAAGGGCGCGGTGGATTCGCTGCTGGCCTTCCTCGGTCAACAACGCAAGGATCTGGCCCCGGCGCTGTCCCGGGAAATCGACAAGATCGCCCAGAGCGGCGGGACCCCGTTGCTGGTCTGCGCCGACGGCAAACTGCTCGGTGCGATCCACCTGAAAGACGTGGTCAAGCCGGGCATCCGCGAGCGTTTCGCCGAGCTGCGCAAGCTGGGGATTCGCACGGTGATGGTCACCGGCGACAACCCGCTGACCGCTGCCGCGATTGCCGCTGAAGCAGGCGTCGACGATGTGCTGGCCGAAGCCACACCGGAGAAAAAACTCGCCCGTATCCGTCACGAGCAGAACGACGGTCGTCTGGTCGCGATGTGTGGCGACGGTGCCAACGACGCACCGGCGCTGGCTCAGGCTGACGTCGGCATGGCAATGAACGACGGCACGCAAGCCGCGCGTGAAGCGGCGAACATGGTCGACCTCGACAGCGACCCGACCAAGCTGCTGGACGTGGTGCAGATCGGCAAGGAATTGCTGGTGACCCGTGGCGCGCTGACGACCTTTTCCATCGCCAACGACGTGGCCAAGTACTTCGCGATCCTGCCGGCTCTTTTCGCGGCGATCTACCCGCAACTGGGCGTGCTGAACATCATGCATTTGAGCAGTCCGCAGAGCGCGATCCTGTCGGCCATCGTCTTCAATGCTCTGATCATCGTCGTGCTGATCCCGCTGGCCCTGCGCGGTGTACGGGTGCAGGCGGCGAGTGCGGCGGCGCTGCTGCGACGCAATCTGCTGATCTATGGCCTGGGCGGGATTCTGGTGCCGTTTGTGGGGATCAAGGCGATCGACATGCTGTTGACGGCGTTGCATCTGGTTTGAATCTGAACAGCGGTGTGCCGGGCACACCGCTTCAAGCACGAATTCGAGGATTTCGAAATGTCCACAATGATCCGTCCGGCCCTGAGCCTGCTGGTGCTGATGACCCTGGTCACCGGCGTTGCCTATCCACTGGTGGTGACCGGGGTTGCCCAGGTCGCCTTCCCCGAGCAGGCCAACGGCAGTCTGGTGCGCGATGCCGAAGGCAAGGTGCGCGGCTCGTCGTTGATCGCCCAGGATTTTGTCGGCGATGCCTGGTTTCATCCGCGTCCTTCGGCCGGTGCCTTTGCCACCGTGTCGAGCAGTGCGAGCAACCTGTCGCCAAGCAACCCGGCGCTTGCCACTCGGGTGATCGATGACGCCAACAAGCTGCAGGTTCCCGGTCAGGGCCCGGTGCCGCTCGCGCTGGTGACCACCTCCGGCAGCGGTCTCGATCCGCACTTGCCACCGGCGGCGATTGCCTATCAACTGGCGCGTGTTGCGGCAGCGCGCAATGTGCCGGTGTCGACCTTGCAGCAACTGCTCGACGCGCATATCGAACAGCCGCTGGTAGGCCCGCCGGTGGTGAATGTGCTGGCGCTGAACATGGCGCTGGAAAAGCTGTGAATCGCGATGACATCAGGAAGAGAGAGCTTCAAGCATGAGTGACTCCGGCCGCGCCGACGCGCTGTTAGCAGACTTGCCCCGCGATGGACGCGGCCGGCTCAAGGTTTTCCTCGGCGCAGCGCCAGGCGTGGGCAAGACCTACGCGATGTTGCAGGCGGCCCACAGCCAGTTGCGTCAGGGCGTGAAAGTCATCGCCGGTGTGGTAGAAACCCACGGCCGCGCCGAAACCGAAGCGCTGCTCGGCGGCCTGCCGCAACTGCCGCTGGTGCGCTCGGAATATCGCGGCGTGACGCTTGAAGAAATGGACCTCGACGGCCTGCTCGCCGCCAAGCCGAAGCTTGTGCTGGTGGATGAGCTGGCCCACAGCAATGCCCCCGGCAGTCGCCACGCCAAACGCTGGCAGGACATTCAGGAACTGCTCGCCGCCGGCATCGACGTGTACACCACGGTCAACGTCCAGCACCTGGAAAGTCTCAACGATCAGGTGCGCGGCATCACCGGCGTGCAGGTTCGCGAAACCCTTCCGGACTGGGTACTGCAGGAAGCCTACGAACTGCTGCTGATTGACCTGCCGCCCCGTGAATTGCTGGAGCGCCTGCGCGAAGGCAAGGTCTACGTGCCGGAACAGGCGCGGGCGGCGATCGATGCATTTTTCACCCAGACCAACCTCACCGCGCTACGCGAACTGGCGATGCAGACCGCTGCCGCGCAGGTGGATAACGATCTCGCTCAGGGCTATCGCCAGCTCGGTCAGGCCGCGCCAGCGGTGCGCGGACGCTTGCTGGTCGGGGTCGATGGCAACGCCGATGCCGAACGGCTGGTACGGCATGCCAGTCGGGTCGCCCAGCGTCGGCATTTGCCCTGGAGCCTGGTGCACGTCGACAACGGCAGCGTGCGTGACGAGCAATCGCGTCTGCGCCTGCAAAGCGCCCAGCAACTGGCCGAGCGCCTCGGCGGCGAAGTGGTGCTGTTACGGGCCGGCGAAGTGGCGAAAACCCTGATCCAGCATGCCGCTGAACGTCGGGCGAGCCTGGTACTGGTTGGCCAGTCGCGGCCGAGTTTGCGCCGACGTTTGTTTGGTGGGGGGCTGGCGGCGCGTTTGCTGCGCCAGTCCCACGGTCTGGAAATCAACGTGCTGGACAGCGATCACGAACAGCATCCGCCGCGACTGCGGTCGGCGCCGACGCTGGTCTGGTTCGATTATGCGCTGGCGCTGGTGGCGACCATTCTGGCCAGTGCGCTGGCATGGGCGGTGTCCAGCGTGCTGCCGTTGCCGAATATCTCGCTGGTGTTCCTTGCGGCGGTGTTGCTGGTGGCGGTGCGCAGCAGCCTCGGCCCGGCGCTGGCCTGTGCGGCGCTGTCGTTTCTGACGTATGACTTTCTGTTCATCCCGCCGAATTTCTCCTTCAGCATCCAGCGCGAAGAAGACGTGCTGACCTTGCTGTTCTTCCTGCTGATGGCGGCGCTCACCGGTAACCTCGCGGCGCGTCAGCGGCGGCAATTGCAAGCGCTGCGCGATACCCAGGAAGAGACCACCGAACTGCTCGACCTGTCGCGCAAACTCACCGCCGCAACAGATCGCCAGGCCGTGGTCAGCGCCGCCGCGCAGCACCTCAATGGCTGGAGCGATCTGCAACTGTGCCTGCTCAATCGCGACGGGCAGGGCGGCTGGAAAGTCGAGACCGGCGGGCCGTTGCAGTTCACTGAATCCGAACGCGCCGCCGCCGACTGGGCGTGGCAACACGATCAACCGGCGGGTATGGGCACCGGCACGTTGCCGTTCGGGCGATGGTGGTGGTGGCCGCTGTCGGTGGAGGACGGGCCGCTGGCGCTGCTCGGCGTGTGTGCCAAAGAAGGCCAGACCTTGAGCGGCCAACGCCGTCGTTTGCTGACCGCGTTGAGCCAGCCGCTGGCCCAGGCTCTGGCCCGGGCGCAACTGGCCGATGACCTGGAAGCCGCACGCCTGCACGGCGAAACCGAACAACTGCGCAGCGCCTTGCTGGCCTCGGTGTCCCACGATTTGCGTACGCCGCTGACCTCGATGCGCGGCAGCATCGACAGCCTGCTGGCCCTCGGCGAAGCGATCCCGCTGGAGGATCGCCGCGAGCTGCTCGAAGGCACTCGCGATGAAGCTGAACGTCTCGACCGTTACATCCAGAACCTGCTGGACATGACCCGTCTCGGCCACGGCGCCCTGAAGCTGGCGCGGGACTGGGTGTCGCCGGCGGACATCGTCGGCAGTGCGCTCAATCGTCTGCGTGCGGTGTTGTCGTCATTGCAGGTCGCGACCGATGTGCCAGCCGAATTGCCGCTGCTGTTCGTGCATGCGGCGCTGATCGAGCAGGCGCTGGTCAACGTGCTGGAAAACGCCGCCCGATTCTCGCCGTCCCACGGCCGTTTGCAATTGCGCGCCGGGGCGGATGACAGCGAAGTGTTTTTCTCGGTCAGTGATGAAGGGCCGGGGATTCCGGTCGATGAGCGAGCGAAGATTTTCGATATGTTCTACACCGCCGCCCGAGGTGATCGGGGCGGGCAGGGCACGGGGCTGGGGCTGGCGATCTGTCAGGGCATGGTTGGCGCCCATGGCGGGCGGATCAGTGTCGGCGACGGCATCGATGGGCGTGGCACGTGCATCACCTTGCACCTGCCGCTGCAGACTCAACCGGGGATGGACGGTGAAGCCTGATCCGCGCTGCGCTACTCTCTTGCCACTCTTTTGTGTTGATGTGAATTCATGAGCCAGACCGCAACCATTTTGGTCATCGATGACGAACCGCAGATCCGCAAGTTCCTGCGCATCAGCCTCGCGTCCCAAGGCTACAAAGTGCTGGAGGCCGGCACCGGCGCCGAGGGCCTGGCCCAGGCGGCGCTGAACAAACCCGATCTGCTGGTGCTCGACCTCGGCCTGCCGGACATGGACGGCCAGCAAGTGCTGCGCGAGTTTCGCGAATGGGCCACGGCGCCGGTGCTGGTTTTGTCGGTGCGTGCCAGCGAAGGGCAGAAAGTCCAGGCGCTGGATGGCGGCGCCAATGACTACGTGACCAAGCCGTTCGGCATTCAGGAATTTCTCGCTCGGGTGCGCGCGTTGCTGCGTCAGGCGCCGGCTGGCGAAGCGCAGCAGGCCGCGTTGAATTTCGGCCCGCTGACCGTGGACCTGGCGTATCGCCGGGTGCTGCTCGACGGCGTCGAAGTCGCCCTGACCCGCAAGGAGTACGCGGTGCTGGCGCAACTGGCGCGGCATCCGGGGCGGGTGATCACTCAGCAGCAATTACTCAAGGACATCTGGGGCCCGACTCACACCGAGGACAGTCATTATCTGCGGATCGTGGTCGGTCATCTGCGGCAGAAACTGGCGGACGATCCGACTCGGCCACGGTTCATCGTGACCGAGGCCGGCGTCGGTTATCGCTTGTTGAGCGAGAGCAGCCTTTAGTTCTGTTCGCTCTCATAGCGGTCGAGGGTGTCCCGGGCGATCTCGCGACCCAGTGCGATCAGCTCCGGCGCCTTGTAGAACTCGAAGAACCGGCACACCCGTTTCGGCACGTTGATCAGGATGTCCGGCGGATAGCCTGCGATCTTGTACTGCGCCAGCGAGGTCTGCATCACCTCGAAACTCTGGTTGATCAGGTCGAGCAATGACGCGGGCCCGACGTTATCAATGATGAACGAGCCGGTGGCGGACTTCGGTGCTCCGTCGCGTTCCGGTGCGGCGGCAGGTTGCTGGGTTTCCGGTTCGGCGCCTTCGACCCACGGATTGATGTCCGCCGCTTCGGCACGCAGCGCTTCCTGTTCCAGCATCAGCAGTTGCTCGGCCTGTTTGCGACGGAATGGCATCTTCGAACCGAGCGAACTGATCAGGCTGTCGAAGCGCGTGCGGAACGCGGCAGGGCGCTGGATCACCGGCAGTTTGTAATGACGCTGGTTGGTCGAGTTGAGATTGACCGCGATGATCAGGTCGCAGTGGCTCGACACCACCGGCACGATCGGCAACGGGTTGAGAATGCCGCCATCCACCAGCATCCGGTTGCCTTGCATCACCGGGGTGAACAGGCTGGGAATCGCTGCGGAGGCGCGCATCGCTTGATGCAGGCAGCCTTCCTGGAACCAGATTTCCTGCTGGTTGGTGAGATCGGCAGCGACCGCGGTGTAGGGTATGCGCAGATCTTCGATATTGATTTCGCCGACGATCTTGCGGATCTGGCCGAAGACTTTTTCGCCACGGATCGCGCCGAGACGGAAGCTGACGTCCACCAGGCGCAGCACGTCGAGGTAATCCAGGCTTTCGATCCAGTTGCGGTATTCGTCGAGCTTGCCGGCGGCGTAGATTCCGCCGACCACGGCTCCCATTGAACAGCCGGCAATACAACTGATGTCATAGCCCCGTCGTTCGATCTCTTCAATGACCCCGATATGGGCATAGCCCCGGGCGCCACCGGAGCCCAGCACCAGTGCGACACGCTTTTTCATCCGACTTCCTCCCGGCAAGGTTCCACAATGCACCCAACGAGGGCGGGGCTACAATCGTCAGGGTCGCTCGGGGCGGCAGGAGCGTCGTTTTTTCGATACTTCATGACCCGTCGGCGTTATCTTTTGCAGTGCGGTGGAATCACGGGACGCAAGGCACTTTTTCGCTGCCGCACCGTCTTACCTGCACGACTGTTGACCTATCTTTGAGGTGTGAGTGATGAAAGCCTGGATCTGTGTGCCGTTGATGGCGCTGGCATTGGCCGGTTGCGCCGGCAAGACCGCTTACCGCGACAGCTGCGGCAGCCAGCTCGACGCGGCGTGGCATGAACTGGATCTGGCGAAGGCCGAAGGGTTTGCCGGCACCGTCAGCTATTCCAAGGCGCTGTCGCTGTTGACGGCGGCCAAGACCCAGCAGCAATTCGAAGGTTTCGAAGGCTGCACCAAGAAAGCCGAAAAGGCGCGTTTCTACATTCGCGAATCCCGCGCCGGACGCTAAGCTGCTGACGTGGCGCAAGGGCAGGGCGTTTGCGTCAGTGCACACTCGGGCAAAGCCATTGAATTCAGGAGCAAACGATGTCTGCGTTGGTTGATCGGCTGGTGGCCCACGTCCTGAGCCTCGAAGTGCGGCTGCTGGCCTGTCAGGCCCGTTTGACCGGGCGAACCGATCCTGAAGCGCTGCACGATCTGCGCACCACCGTGCGGCGCTTGCGCAGTCTGCTGCGACCGTTGCGCGGTTTGCCCGGTGTCGAACAACTGGAAAGCGCGGCAGCCAGCGTCGGGCAACTGACCACGCCGTGGCGCGACCGCGAGGTGCTGGCAGCCTGGCTGATCAAACATGATCAGCCCGAAGCCGCGCAGCGCCGCATGGCGCAAATGGCCGAGGCGTACCCGACACTGGCGGCCAGCGCCGAGGTGGCGTCGCTGCTGATGATCCTCGATGCCTTTCCACGTTTTCTGCGCGCGTCCCAGCGCCAGGGATTGCTCAATCGCCTGGACAAACGCATCGAAAAACGTCTGGGCAAACAATGGAAAAACCTCGACGTGGCGCTGCACGACCCGGCCCACGACCGCCATCGCCTGCGACTGCTGATCAAGCGTGTGCGTTACGGCATCGAGGCCTACCCGGAACTGGATCGTCTGCCCGAAGCCGCATTGCCCCGTTTGAAATCCGCACAAAGCGCTCTGGGTGACTGGCACGATTGCTGGCAATGGCTGGCCCGCGCCGAGCTGGAGCCGGATCTGCAATCCTGCGTCGCCACCTGGCAGGCGACCATGGCCAAGGCCGAAATCAAGGCCGACCGGGTGCTGGAAAAACTCAGCGCGACCTGCTTCAAGTCCTGAATTTTCCACAAGACCGCATGTGGGAGCGAGCCTGCTCGCGATTAGGGCTGAACAGTCACCAATGAAGTGACTGACACACCGCTATCGCGAGCAGGCTCGCTCCCACACTAAACGGCCTATCTGTCAGTCTCTTTGACCGGAATGGACGCTGCGCCGCTCTGCCGCGCTGGTTAAGATCCGGTCATTCCCTTTTTCGTGTCCGAGGTTTCCATGCGCTTTTGCGATCTGATCGATGCTGTCCGTCGTCAACCGGAGGTCACGATTCCGGCGGAGTGGGGCCAGGGCCGGGCCAGTTTTGGCGGGTTGGTGGCTGCACTGCAATTTGAAGTGATGCGCACCCAAGTGCCAGCCGATCGGCCGGTGCGTTCGCTGGCGATCACCTTTGTCGGCCCGGTCGAGCCCGAAGTGCCGGTGAGCTTTGAAGTCGAAGTGCTGCGCGAAGGCAAGGCGGTCAGCCAGGTGCTGGGGCGCGCCGTGCAGAACGGTCAGGTGGTGACGATGGTACAAGGCAGCTTCGGGGCTTCGCGGCCGTCGGAAGTGGCGGTTGAAGCCTATCCGGCACCGGAGATGAAACACTGGGATGACTGCCAGGAACTGCCGTATATCAAAGGCGTAACCCCGGAGTTCATGCGTCATCTGGCGATGCGCTGGAGTGTCGGCGGCATGCCGTTTACCGGTACTCAATCGCGGCTGATGGGCGGCTGGGTGCGTTTGCGTGGGGATGTGAAGGAAGAACCGGTCAACGAGGCACACCTGTTGGCGCTGGTCGATGCCTGGCCGCCTGCGCTGTTGCCGTACCTAAAGAAACCGGCACCGGGCAGCACGCTGACCTGGACCATCGAATTCGTTCAGCCGTTACGGGATTTGAGCACGCTGGATTTTTGCCAATACCTGGCGGACATCGAGTATGCGGCTGACGGTTACGGCCATGTCGCCGCCAAGCTGTGGAGCGCGAAGGGTGAACTGATTGCCATGAGTCGGCAGACGGTGACGATCTTCGCCTGACTCAGTGCCGGCGATGGCGTTCACGCCAGGCGCGAAACCAGCCGCCACTGAGGAAAAACCGCGGAAACGTCAGGAACTGCTCGACCAGCAGGCGCGAGACGGCGTCCTTGCGATCACTGAACGGCTCGGAGGCTTGCGCCTCCAGGCTGTGACCATGGCGCTGCAGACCCAGCGCCGCGATGATGCCGATCACGCCGATCGCCACGCTGGCCAGACTCAGGCTGAACACCCCCGAGACGATCAGCAAAAAAGCGACGATGAACAGCGGCACGGCAATCAGGTGCAGCACCAGATTGGTCGGGTGCTGATGGTTGTTCGGGTACGCGCGCCATTGCCACGCGGGAAGGTTGGGGTGACGTTTGCCCATGTTGCTGCTCCTCGATCCATGTTTGGTACATGGTTGAAGAATAGGCCCGGGCAGCCGGGGCGGCGAATCAAGGTTGGCTATTGAACTGATAGGCGTCATCGCTCGGTTCGATATTGTCTGGACTGACGTCTTCGCGAGCAAGCTCGCTCCCACAGACTTTTTGGTTGAATCCCGATTTTGTGAGCGCCGGTAGGCCCTGTGGGAGCGAGCTTGCTCGCGAACGGGGTTTCAGAGTTTCAGTTGACCTATCGCCTTGTTCAGTTCCCCGGCCAGCGTCGCCAACTCGTTACTGGTGGTCGCCGAATCCACGGTCTGTTGCACGGTGTTTTCGGTCACGTCGCGAATGCTCACCACTGCGCGATTCATCTCTTCGGCCACCTGACTTTGCTGTTCCGCCGCCACCGCAATCTGCGTGTTGCTCTCGCGCATCTGCGCTACCGCTCCGGTGATTTCCGCCAGTGCTTCGCCGGCCTCCTGCGCCTGTTGCACGCAGTCATCGGCCTTGTACGAACTCTCCTGCATGAAGTCCACCGCGTCGCGGGTGCCGGCCTGCAGTGCCGACACCATGGTGGTGATTTCATCGGTGGAGGTCTGCACGCGTTTGGCGAGGTTGCGCACCTCGTCGGCGACCACCGCGAACCCGCGACCCATTTCCCCGGCACGGGCCGCTTCGATGGCGGCGTTAAGTGCCAGCAAATTGGTTTGCTCGGCGATGCTGTGGATCACGCTGACTACGCCGTTGATCTTCTGGCTGTCCTCGGCCAGACGCTGGATCATCTCGGCGGTCTGCTGCACGCCGCTGGACAGCCCGGCAATCGAAGTCTGTACCCGGCTCACCACTTGCTGGCCGCTGCCAGCCAGGCCGTCGGCGGTCTGCGAAAGGTCGCGAGTGGCGCCGGCGTGCTGGGCGATGTGGTAGACGGTGGCGGTCATTTCGTTGATCGCCGTGGCAGCCTGATCGGTTTCGCTCTGCTGGCCGAGCATGCCGTGACGCACTTCGTTCATGCTCGACGCCAGTCGCGCGGCACCGACGTCGAGTTGCCGGGCGGTGTTGGCCACGGTGGTCACCACTCGCTGGTAACCGGCCTGCATCGCATTGAACGCGTTGGCCATCTGACCGACTTCATCTTTGCAGGCCAGCGGCACACGTGCGGCGAGGTCACCGGTTTTCTCCACGTGCAGCATCACGTCCTTGAGAGTGTTGAGCTGGCTGAGCAGAAAGCGGATCAGCAATTGTGAAGCGCCGAGCATCGCCAGCATCAGAATGAACACCGCTACCGCATAGTTGGCGAAGCGCTCGCTGAATACCTGGCTGAGGCTGGGGGCGTAGGCGATCACGGCGACCTGCTGACCATCGGCACGGCTGAAAACCTCGGCGCCGAGCAGCGGGTTTTCGCCGAACAACGGCAAGTGACTGATCTCGATCCAGCCGCTGCTGTCGGTGATCTCCAGCAGCGGCTGATCGTTGAGGCGCGGCGCTTCGCCGCGTTTGAAGGTCAGCACCTGATCGGATTTGGGCAGCGCCTGCCCGGCCGGCCAGGCCTTGAGCAATTGCGCCTGGGCCAGGGACGAGGTTTGCGCGGCGTGGCTACGGGCCTGTTGCTCGAGCTGCACGGCATACAGCACCAGCAACAGTGTTGTGACAAAGGCGACCGCGTTGACCGCCCAGAATTTGTATTTCAGCGAGATATTGCTAAGCCAGGCACCCATGGAGGTCTTCTCTGATAGCGGAAACAGTTTTGGCAAGGTGCCATTATTGTGCCGCTACGCAGGTGCCCGGATCTTGATGTGCATCAACAAGTGATGCATCAGCCTCGTTCAGGGCAGTGTAGGTAAACCGTAGAAAGCCCGTGCGCAAGCGGTGGTGTGGGCCGCCAGATCTTCTTCGGTTTCGCCTCGATGCAACGCCACTTCGCGCAACAACTCAGTCAAGAATGCCGGTTCGTTGCGCCCGTTCTTCGGCTTCGGCCGCAATGTGCGTGGCAGCAGATACGGCGCATCACTTTCCAGCATCAGGCGACCGCGCTTGATCTCCTTCACCAGCGGATGCAAATGGGTGCCGCGACGCTCGTCGCAGATCCAGCCGGTGATGCCGATGTGCAGGTCCATATCGAGGTAGCTGAACAGCGCTTTCTGCTCGCCGGTAAAGCAATGCACCACGGCGGCGGGCAATCGGTCGCGGAAGTCACGGAGGATTTCCAGCAGGCGCTGGCTCGCATCACGTTCATGCAGGAACACTGGCAATTGCAGTTCGGCAGCCAGCGCCAGATGTTCTTCGAGGACTTTTTCCTGCTGCGGGCGCGGCGAGAAATCGCGGTTGAAATCCAGCCCGCATTCGCCCACCGCCACCACGTTCGATTCCTGCAGCAGGCTGCGCAGACGCTTTGCGCTGTCGGCATTCCAGTCGCTGGCCGAATGCGGGTGAATGCCGGCGGTGGCGAACAGTCGCTGGCCGTCCGGATCCAGTTGCTGGCACAGCTCCAGCGCCTGTTCGCTGCCTTCGACGCTGGTGCCGGTCAGCACCAGTTGGCAGACCCCGGCAGCATAGGCGCGGTCGAGCACGGCCTGGTGTTTGTCGGCGAAACTGGGGTTGGTCAGGTTGACGCCGATATCGATGAGTTGCATGGTGCTACCTCGGGCCGAAGGCCGGAAAGCATATCAGAGCTGTAGATTTATAAGAAAAGCCAAGAACTACAACGGCTTATGGCTGTCTGTTGAGGCCGCGAGGCAGGCTGGGGTGGCAGAGTTGCCATCACTGTGCCAGTCTCTCGCACTTTATCAGCGCTCCAGGCGCTCTGTTTTCGTTGGTGTTTTGCGACCGCTCAGCGGTGAAAACGCCCCGTATCCTTTCCGGAGAGTGGATGGTTCGTCCCTCGGTTTTGCTCCTGCTGTGTGGTTCGTTGCTGCTGCCGATGACGGCGGTCGCGCGCCTGCCCGGGCCGCTGCAAGCCGTGCCGGCCGCCAAGGTTCGCGACCTGACCGAAATCCGCAGCAGCCGTGTGTTGCGGGTGCTGGTCAACCAAAGCCGTAACAGCTCCGGCGAAGTCCAGGGCCAGGCGATCGGCATCGAATACCACCGTCTGCGTGCCTTCGAGCAATACCTCAATGGCCACGCTCGCGACGGCCAGGAAATCTCCCTCAAGATCATCCCCAAAGCCAAGGATCAATTGCTCGGTGCGTTGCAACGTGGCGAAGGCGATCTTGTTGCGCCCGGCGAACTGCTCGAGTTGCAACCGGGCCACGCGGTCGCCAGCAGCGAGCCGATTGCCAGCAACGTGCCGCTGGTGCTGGTCGGCATCAAGGGTGAAAAACGCTACACCAAGGTCGAGCAACTGGCCGGCAAAACCCTGGCGCTGCCCACCGGCAGTGCGGCGGGGGAGGCGGTCAGCCAGCTCAACCAGAAACTGGCGCTGCACAAACTGGCGCCGATCAAGATCGAATGGGTCGATCCGACGTTGGCGGTCGAGGATGTGCTGGAAATGGTCCAGGGCGGGATCTTCCACCTGACCATCGTCGAGCAACCGATTGCCGAGCGTTGGGGCAAGATCCTGCCCAAGCTGCGTTTCGACCGGCAGGTGATGATCAGCGAGCCGGGTGAGGAATACTGGTTCGTGCGTCGTGATGCCTCGATGTTGCGGGCGAGCATCGACCGCTTCCTGACCGGCTACAAAAAACCATCGAACGAAGATGCGGCGTTCCTGCGGATCTACCGCCGTCTCTATCAAGTGCACTATCCGTTGGCCAAGGCTGACCGTCAGCGCCTGGAGAAACTGCGCCCGACCCTGCAGAAGCACGCCGAAGCGCAAAACATGGACTGGCTCAACCTGGCTGCATTGGCCTTCAAGGAGTCGGCGCTACAGCCCAACGCGCGCAGCGGCAGCGGTCCGACCGGCCTGATGCAGATCACCCCGTCCGCTGCTCAGCGGGTTGGCGTCAACAATATCCAGAATCTCGATGCGAATGTGCAGGCCGGTGCCAAGTACCTGGCGATGATTCGTCGCAAGTTCTTCAACAGTCCGAAACTCAACGAGCGCGAACGCATGGCGTTCACCCTGGCGGCCTACAACATCGGCCCGGAGCGGGTGCAAGGCATGCGCGCCGAGGCTCGGCGTCGCGGCTTGAACCCCAACCAGTGGTTCTTCCAGGTCGAGCGTATCGCTATGGAGCAGGTGGGAATGGGCGCCGTCAGCTATGTTAATAGCGTGAACAAATATTACTTGGCGTTCGACCGGGAGCGGGAGTCGTTGGAGCCCCGGGGACAGAAGGTTGTCTCACGCAAATAATCGAATAAACTGATTGTTATGGCGGAATTTTTGAGCTTTTAACATGAAATTAACTGATTAATATAGCGGCCAACCAACAAGCACTTCTGCTAACAAGGAAACGCAACATGAGCTCTCTGATCAACAAGGTACTGTTCACCCGCGCTGGCTACGGTCTGACTATCCTGCGCATTGCCGTCGGTGTGATCTTCGCCGCCCACGGTTCGCAGAAACTCTTCGGCCTGTTCGGTGGTTACGGTCTGGCGGGCACCGCGCAGTACATGGAAAGCATCGGCCTGACTCCGGGTTACCTGATGGCCACCCTGGCCGGCGGTACCGAGTTCTTCGCCGGTCTGGCGCTGATCATCGGCCTGCTGGTTCGCCCGGCGGCACTGGGTCTGACCTTCCTGTCGCTGGTAGCCATCTTCACTGTGCACATCAGCAACGGTCTGTTCATGGCCAACAACGGTTACGAGTTCGCTCTGGCCCTGCTCGGCGGCAGCCTCGCGGTGCTGATCGAAGGCGCCGGCAAGCTCTCGGTGGATCGCGCCATCGCCGGTTGAAGGCTCTGGCTCAAGCAAAAGGCCCGCATTGTGCGGGCCTTTTTTGTTGCGGCTGATTCTTGACACTGGCCGGTCACGTTCTCTAGGATGCCGCTCATGCGCCGATTTAAACAGCTACTTGCGGGGCGCCAGGTGACTATTCTTCAGTTGCCGTCAGAAGCCGGAACAGGGCTTCGAAATACCGCTAAAGCGCTGGTTCGGTGTTGCCTCTCACCTGCCATGCAGACTTTTGAGGCAGAGACACGACACGATGAATGCACTACGCCCTCCAGCACGTCCCGCGCCGATCACGGCACACATTACCCAGCGCAATCCGAAAATCCTGCTTGGCGGCAAACATCAGCCGACGCTGTTGCGTTATCTCGATGGCTGGCCACGTCGCAGCGGCGGCCCTGCCGCCTTCCTGATCCAGTTCGTTGAAGACGGTGAGTCGTTGGCGCGTTTTGCCGATGACAGTTTCGATCTGGCCGTCATTCAGGCGCCGAGCCTTGAAGAGGCGCCGGAAATGATTCGCCAATTGACCCGCGTCGCACGTCAGGGCCTGATCACCCGGCGCTGAGCGTCAGGGATATTCGATCGCCACGATGTAGACGAACTGTTCGCCGGTCGGCGTCTGAACCCGCACTTCAGCATCCAGCGCCTTGCCGATCAGGGCGCGGGCCAGCGGTGAGTCGATGCTGATCAGGCCGAGTTTCAGATCCAGTTCGTCCGGGCCGACGATGCGGTAGCGCGACTGTTTTCCGTCTTCATCCTCGATGGTCACCCAGGCGCCGAAGTAGACCTTGTTCGGATCGCTGGGCTTTTCGCTGACCACTTTCAGCGCCTCAAGGCGTTTGGTGAGAAAACGCACGCGACTGTCGATTTCGCGCAGCATTTTCTTGCCGTAGGTGTACTCGGCATTTTCCGAACGATCACCCTGAGCCGCTGCCTCGCTGACCGACTGCGTCACCTGGGGGCGGCGCACATGCCAAAGCTCGTGGAATTCGGCACGCATCCGCGCTTCACCTTCGGGGGTGATCAGCGCGGTGCCGGCGGTGCGGGGAGGGCGATAACGGCTCATGGCAACTTCTTTTGATGGAGACGGCCGGAGTCTATCAACCCTCGCGCAACACTGTCAGCGGGCTGGCGTTGAGCGCACGCCGCGTGCCAAACACCCCGGCGCCACCAATCAGCGCCGCGCCGATCAACGGCAACAGCAGCAACCATGGATGTGGATGCCATGGCAGGTCGAAGGCGAAGCGATACAGCACCAGACTCACCACTTCCGAACCGATCGCCGCGAGCAATCCACTGACCGCGCCGAGCAAGCCGAACTCGATCCGTCGTGCCTTGATCAGCAACTGCCGCTCGGCTCCCAGCGCCCGCAACAACGCGCCCTGGCGAATGCGTTCATCCAGGGTTGCCTGCAACCCGGAAAACAGCACCGCCATTCCCGCCGCCAATACAAACAACAACACATATTCCACCGCCAGGGTAACCTGGGCGAGGATGCTGCGTAGCTGTTCGAGCAAGGCTTCGACCTGCAGGATGGTCACCGCCGGGAACGCTCGCGACAGCTCGACAATCTGCTGATCGTGACCGGGCGCCAGATAGAAGCTGGTCAGGTAGGTCGCCGGCAGGTCCTTCAGGGTGCCGGGCTGGAAGATCATGAAGAAGTTCGGCTGGAAGTTGTCCCAGTTGATCTCCCGCAGGCTGGTGACCTTCGCTTCGCGATTGACCCCGCCCACGCTGAACACCATGTGATCGCCCAGCTTGAGCTTGAGGCTTTCGGCGACTTTGCCTTCCACCGATACGCCTGGAACGTCATCCGAAGGTTGCCCGGTCCACCACGAACCCGCGGTGATCTTGTTGCCCGCCGGCAGATCGGCCGCCCAGGTCAGGCTCAGGTCGCGCTGGATTGCACGGTCGCCGGCCGAATCCTTGCTGACAATCTGCTGCACCGCTTCGCCATTGATGCTGATCAGCCGCCCCGGCACCACCGGATACAGCGGCGCGGCCTGGGCCGAGACATTGATCAGGTGATCGGTGAAGGCTTGTTTGTCGGCCGGCAGGATGTTCAGGGCGAAATAGTTGGGTGCGTTTTTCGGCAACTGGTTCTGCCAGGTGTCTAGCAGTTCGCCGCGCAGCAAGGCAATCAACGCCATGGACAGCAGAATCAGCCCGAATGCCAATGACTGGCCGGCGGCCGCCAAAGGGTGGCGCAACAACTGACCCAGCCCGAGACGCCACGGCAGGGACGCGCGTGCGAGCAGGCGACGCAGGCTTTGCAGCAGCAACAGCAGCAAGCCGCCGAGCACCAGCGCGGCGACCACACCGCCGCCGAGCAGGGCGAACGTCAGCAGCAGGTCTAGGCTCAGGCGCCACATGATCAGCCCGAGCGCACCGAGTGCCGCGCCATAGACCATCCAGGTGCTCGATGGAATCGGCAGCATGTCCCGACGTAATACGCGCAACGGCGGAACCCGGCCCAGTGCGGCGAGCGGTGGCAGGGCGAAACCGGCCAGCGCCACCAGCCCGGTACCGATGCCGGCCAGCGCCGGCAGCAAGCCACCCGGCGGTACGTCGGTCGGCAGCAGATCATGCAGCAGCGCGAACAATCCCAATTGCGCGAGCCAGCCGAGCAGGGCTCCGCTGAGGCTGGCGAGCAGGCCGAGCACCGTCAGTTGCAGACTGAACAGCACCAGGGTTTCCCGGCGCGACAGACCCAGGCAACGGAGCAGCGCGCTGGCATCGAAACGCCGACTGGCAAAGCGGTTGGCCGACAGCGCCACCGCCACCCCGGCCAGAAGCACGGCGACCAGACTGGCCATGTTCAGATAGCGCTCGGCCTTGCCCAGTGCGCCGCCGATCTGCCGGTTGCCGTCGCGGGCATCCTGAATCCGTTGGTTGGCAGCGAGGCCCGGTTTGAGCAGTTGGCGATAGGTTTCCAGCGCCTGCGGCTCACCGCGCCACAGTTCGCGGTAACTCACCCGGCTGCCGGGTTGCACCACGCCGGTCGCGGCGAGGTCGTCGAGGTTGATCATTACGCGTGGCGTGAGGCTGTAGAAGTTGCCGGCGCGATCCGGTTCGTAAGTCAGCACTCGCGTCAGTTTCAGCGTCTTCATGCCGACGTCGATGCTGTCGCCGATCTTCAGGTCCAGCGCTGTCAGCAGGCGCGCTTCGACCCAGGCTTCGCCGGGCTGCGGCTCGCCCCCGGCTTCCTCTGTGGCGTAAGGGGCAGATGCGCTTTTCAGCTCACCGCGCAGCGGATAGGCGCGGTCTACGGCCTTGATGCTCGACAGTTGAATGCCGTTGTCCGTGGCGATGACGCTGGAGAATTCGACGATCTGCGCATGATCGAGGCGCAGCTCGGTGCCGCTCTTGATCTGCTCCTCGCGTGCCGGGGAGCTACCTTCGAGCACCAGATCGGCACCGAGAAACTCAGTGGCGCGCAGCATCATTGCCCCATTGAGACGGGCACCGAAATAGCCGATTGCCGTGCTTGCCGCAACGGCAACCACAAGCGCGAAAAACAGCACCCGCAGTTCACCGGCGCGGGCATCGCGCATCAGTTGGCGCAGGGCGAGACTGAACAGACGCAACAGCGGCAGACGTGCCATCAAGGCTCCAGAGGGGCGACCAACAGGCCGGCTTCAAGACGGATCAGACGCCGGCAGCGATGGGCCAGGCGTTCGTCGTGGGTCACCAGCACCAGGGTGGTGCCGCGTTCCTTGTTCAATTCGAACAGCAAGTCGCTGATGCGCTCGCCGGTGTGGCTGTCGAGGTTGCCGGTGGGTTCGTCGGCGAACAGCACGTCCGGCTCGGCGGCGAAGGCCCGGGCAATCGCGACGCGCTGTTGTTCGCCACCGGAGAGCTGCCGTGGCGAGTGGGTCAGGCGCTGGCCGAGGCCGACCCGTTGCAGCAGTTCGGTGGCGCGGCTTCGGGCGTCTTTGCGGCCGTCGAGCTCCAGCGGCAGCATGACGTTTTCCAGCGCGTTGAGGCTGTCGAGCAACTGGAACGACTGAAAGACGAAACCCACATGCTCGGCGCGAATGCGCGCGCGCTGGTCTTCATCGAGATTGCTCAGACCTTGCCCGGCCAGAGTCACTTCGCCGCTGCTCGGCAGATCAAGGCCGGCGAGCAGGCCGAGCAGGGTGGATTTGCCGGAACCGGACGCGCCGACGATGGCCAGGCTGTCGCCCTTGTTCAGTTCCAGGCTGAGTTCGTGCAGGATGGTCAGTTCACCTTCCGCGCTGGGAACCACTTTGCTAAGGTTCTTCGCGGTGAGAATGCTTGCGCCCATGGAGAATCCGATGCGTGTGTGGTTTTTGAGTGCTGGCCTGGCCTTGATGTGCATGGCCCAGAACGCAGCGGCGGGTACAGTCCTGATCGTTGGCGATAGTATCAGCGCCGGTTTCGGGCTGGATACCCGGTTGGGGTGGGTGTCGTTGCTCGAGCAGCGGCTCAAGACCGAAGGTTTTGACGATAAGGTGGTCAATGCCTCCATCAGCGGCGATACCAGTGCAGGAGGCCGGGCGCGGCTGCCGGCGCTGCTTGCAGAGCATAAGCCGGAACTGGTGATCCTCGAATTGGGGGGCAACGATGGCCTGCGTGGAATGCCGCCGACGCAATTGCAACAAAATCTTGCTTCGATGATCGACAGCTCCCGGCAGAGCGGTGCCAAGGTCTTGTTGCTCGGCATGCAACTGCCGCCCAATTACGGCAAGCGATACACCGATGCCTTTGCCGAGGTCTACGGCAAGCTTGCGGGGGAGAAAAAAATCCCGCTGGTGCCGTTTTTCCTCGACGGTGTGGGAGGGCATCCGGACTTGATGCAGGCGGACGGTCTGCACCCGGCAGCCGGGGCTCAGGGCAAGTTGCTGGAAAATGTCTGGCCGACGCTAAAACCGCTGCTATGAGGCTTTTCTAGTGGCAGGCTTTCGGCTAATGTGGCGCCCCCCTAATTGGAGCCCCCGATGCCGCGTTCTGCCTGGTCCCTGTTTGCCTACCAACTGATCGAGCCTGACGAACAGCTGGATCTGTTCGCCTGCCAGGAAGTGCGGGTGCATCTGGTGACCCGTCAACTGGAACTCGGTGGTTCGGCAGACCGTACCCTGTGCGGCAGCCTTCTGCCGGCGCAACCGCGCTGGTCGAGCGTGGATCGCCGGGTGTTCCAGGATCAACGCCTGTGTTCGCTGTGCCGGGCGATTCTGGAATCGCAGAAACGCGGCACCTCGCCGATCTGGCCTGAGTTGCGTTTCGAACTCTGATCCCTTTTTCGCCGATATCGCGGTCCATCGGCGCATCTCCCCGATTTCCCTGGGCGCGGTGTACAATCGCGTTCTTATTACCCTTGTCGATCTTGCGAAGGATTCTCCGGATGTTGCCGCGTTTTCCTGCCGTCACCCGCTGCCTGTCTCTTGCCGCCCTGTGTGTGGCCGGCCCCGTTGCCGCACTGGAGTTTCCCCTGCCACCGCCCGGTGAGGACATCATCGGCCAGGTGCAGGTGATCAAGGCCAAGTACGAAGACACCTTTGCCGATCTGGGCACCACCTACGATCTGGGCTATTCGGAAATGGTCGCGGCCAACCCGGGCGTCGATGCCTGGTTGCCGGGCGCCGGCACCGAAATCGTTCTGCCGACCCGCTTCATCCTGCCGCCGGGACCGCGCGAGGGGATCGTGATCAACCTGGCCGAATACCGTCTCTACTACTACCCGAAAGGCCGGAACGTGGTGTACACCTTCCCGCTGGGTATCGGTCGTGAAGGCTGGGGCTCGCCAATCGCCCACACCACGATCACCGCCAAGACGCCGAATCCGACCTGGACACCGCCAGCCTCGATCAAGGCCGAACACGCTGCCGATGGCGATCCACTGCCGAACGTAGTGCCGGCCGGCCCGGACAACCCGCTGGGTCCGTTCAAGTTCACTCTGGGCACGCCGGGCTACCTGATCCACGGTTCGAACAAGAAGTTCGGCATCGGCATGCGCACCAGCCACGGCTGCTTCCGCATGTTCAATAACAACGTGCTGGAAATGGCCAGCATGGTACCGGTGGGCACTTCGGTACGGATTCTCAACGACGCGTACAAGTTCGGTCGCAGTGGCGGCAAGATCTACCTGGAAGCGCATACGCCGATCGACGACAAGGGTAATCCGTCGGTCGTCGACAAGCACACGTCTGTGATCAACGCGATGCTCAAGCGTGAAGACATCACTAACAACCTGCGCATGAACTGGGATGTGGTGCGTGATGTGGTGGCGGCCGAAGATGGCCTGCCAACCGAAATCGGCACGCCGGGTACGGCGGCACCGATGGTCTCCAGCACGCCAGTAGACCTTCAGCAGTAAGCTGGAATAAAAAGCCCGCCGATGCTTGTGCGTCGGCGGGCTTTTTATTGCCTGGGAAAAACCGCAGGCACAAAAAAAGCCGACCCGAAAAACGGGTCGGCTTGATAACAATCCCGAAGGACTATTACTTGCGGCTAGCTTTTTCCAGCATGCGCAGAGCACGCTCGTTAGCTTCGTCAGCAGTCTGTTGTGCTTTTTGAGCAGCAGCCAGAGCTTCATCAGCTTTACGGTAAGCTTCGTCTGCACGAGCCTGGGAGCGAGCAGCTGCGTCTTCAGTAGCGGTCAGACGTGCTTCGGTTTCTTTCGATGCGCTGCTGCAACCGGTAGCCAGAACTGCGGCCAGAGCCAGAGCAGAGAATTTCAGAACGTTGTTCATCGTGTTCCCCTTCAAGGACTTTCAATTAAGTGGCTGTCTCCTCCGATTGAGGAAATAGCCGGCGTACATACTACCCATTACTTGTAGTAAGTAAACTGACGTGAGGCAAGAAGCAAAAAAAATTGTAGGCGTTGATTCTTTTTCGAGCAACTTTTAACTGGTTTGTATAAAAAATATTCAGCTGTAAGGCCCGAGATGAGCGAGTTAATGAGAAAAAGTTCCCGTTGTCGGGCGCTGTTTTTCGGGGCTTGGCTAAAGTCTGTCTATATGGATTCGTCCACACTTTTGTTCCGATTTTGCGCAGCGCCTCGCATATCTTTGTCCATGTTGAGGTGACTTTAAAACAGGGGACTCGTCTTAAGTCTCAACATCCGGCGATGTTCAGCCTTTCGGCTCGGGAAGATCGTCTCCCGAACCGGCCCTGACTCCACCGGAACTGCCCCGTCAATCCGCATGATGACGAGCGTACCTTGAGCATTTTCGCCAATGGTGCCTACTATTTGATACGTGCTCGGGTTGCGCGAGATCGGTGCAGTTCTTCTCGGTGTCCATCAGGCACGGGGTGGCGTAGTTGTTCCTTCGCCGGGAAAACATCGGTAAGGTAGGGGTCAGAATTCGAGACCCGCGAGGAGTAGTGATGAGCGAGGCGTTGTCCATCCACCATGACCAGGCTGGTCATCAGTTCGAGACCAATGTGGACGGTCATCGTGCCTACCTGACCTATATGGATCTGGGGAAACAGACCCTGGATATCTACCGCACCTTCGTGCCCAACGCCTTGCGTGGCCGAGGCATCGCGGCAGCCCTGACCGAGCGGGCGCTACAGTACGCCGATGAAATGGGCTACACGGTCATTCCTTCGTGCTCCTACGTGGAGCGTTACATGGAGCGTCATCAGCGGCGCACCGCCAAGATCTGACTGACCTTACCGCACACACAAAAACGCCGGGCAATGCCCGGCGTTTTTTATGCCTGCGAAACGGCTGTCAGCCGCGCTGACGTTTCGGCAATACATCCTTGAGCTTGGCGTGCATGCTGCGCAAGGTGTTTTCGGTAGCGGACCAGTCGATGCAGGCATCGGTGATCGACACGCCGTATTGCAGGTCGGCGAGGTCTTTCGGGATGGCCTGGCAGCCCCAGTTCAGGTGACTTTCGACCATCAGGCCGATGATCGACTGGTTGCCTTCGAGGATCTGGTTGGCAACGTTCTCCATCACCAGCGGTTGCAGGGCCGGATCCTTGTTGGAGTTGGCGTGGCTGCAATCGACCATGATGTTCGGCTTGATCTTCGCCTTGTTCAGCGCCTGCTCGCACAGGGCGACGCTGACCGAATCGTAGTTCGGCTTGCCGTTGCCACCGCGCAGCACCACGTGACCGTAGGCGTTGCCCTTGGTGGTGACGATCGACACGCCACCTTCCTGGTTGATGCCCAGGAAACGGTGCGGGCTGGAGACCGACTGCAAGGCGTTGATCGCCACGGTCAGGCCGCCGTCGGTGCCGTTCTTGAAGCCGACCGCCGAGGACAGGCCGGAAGCCATCTCGCGGTGGGTCTGGGATTCGGTGGTCCGTGCGCCAATGGCCGACCAGCTGATCAGGTCCTGCAGGTACTGCGGGGAGATCGGGTCGAGGGCTTCGGTCGCGGTCGGCAGGCCTTTTTCGGCCAGGTCCAGCAGCAACTGGCGACCGATGTGCAGACCGTCCTGGATCTTGAACGAGTCATCCAGGTACGGGTCGTTGATCAGACCTTTCCAGCCGACGGTGGTCCGTGGCTTTTCGAAATACACGCGCATGACCAGATACAGGGTGTCCGAGACTTCTGCCGCCAGCACTTTCAGGCGATCGGCGTATTCGTGGGCAGCCTTGATATCGTGGATCGAGCAGGGGCCGATCACCACGAACAGACGATGGTCGGTGCCATCGAGAATGTTGCGGATGACTTCGCGCCCCTTGGTGACGGTGCGCAGGGCAGCGTCGCTCAGAGGGATATCACGCTTGAGCTGATCGGGAGTGATCAGGGTCTCGTTGGAGGCGACGTTCAGGTCGTTGATCGGTAAATCAGCCATCGTTTACTCGTCAGGTCACGGGTGCCGGCCGCCAGCGATCCCCGCGCGGCGGACGGAGCACAGCAGATTTAAGCGCGTCGGGGAGCGGAACCTTATCGCGTTCGGCGCCTGCTAGACAATGGGCAAGTAACTGTTCAGTCCAGCACTGGCTGCGCAAAAGCTTTGCGAACGGAGTCGTGGGAGAACTCGTCGGCGTGTTGTTCGACCCATTGCAGGGCCAGGGCCTGAATATCCTGGAGATCGTCGTGGGCGTCGTTGAGTCGGCAATAGCGCTCGATCTGACACACCTGCTCACCCATTCGCGCGCTGAACAGCGTCTGTTCGTCGGTGAACGCGATGCCCACCAGATAGCCTTTTTTGCGTCGCAGGCACCAGGCCACGTAGCCCGGATAACAGATGTCGGCGTTGAGGGTCGGCATGCGCACCTGCAATGCGGTGCCATGGCGCCAGGCACGGTGGTAATTGCAAGCGATGCCGCCGAGGCTGATAGTGTGCAGCCGTTGACGCGAAATACACTCCGGTGTGAGCAAGGTCAATTCAACGGGCACATCATCCGGATGAGGAATAAACCGTCCCATGAGCACAGACTCCCTGTGTCGGCCATTTGACATTGTTTCCCCCAGTATAGTGGTCGAATCGCAGCTGACCGATTTTGACGCCGACCAACGGCTGCTGGCGATGAACGGCGTTTCTCTGGTGATCTTCACCAGCGTCGGCTGTGCCAGTTGCCGCTATGCCCGCGAAGTGTTGCCGGGGCTCGATCTTGCGGTCGATCGCGTGTGCTGGATCGATGCCGGTGACAACGGCGGGCTGGTCGAGCGTTATCAGGTCTTTCATTTGCCGGCGCTGTTTGTGGTGCGCGACGGCGAGTTCTTTGGGGCAGTGCACTCGCGCCTGAACGTCGATGAGCTGAACGCAGCCGTGGCGCAGGCGCTGGGTCGAATTGCAGAGGAGTTGCCGTGATGGGAGCAGTGAACAAACCGGTGGTGGGGATTATCGGCACCGGCGCCATCGGAGGGTTCTACGGGGTGATGCTGGCCCGGGCCGGGTTCGATGTGCACTTTCTGTTGCGCAGTGAATTTTCCGCAGTCGCCGAGCGCGGCTTGCAGGTGGACAGTGCCGTGCATGGCGCATTGACGCTGAACCCGGTGCAGGCTTATTCGTCGGCAGAAGACATGCCGCCCTGCGACTGGCTGCTGGTCGGCGCCAAGACCACCAGCAATGCCGGGCTGGCGCCGTCGATCATTCAGGCGGCCAAACCCGACGCGAAAGTGCTGGTGCTGCAAAACGGCCTCGACGTTGAAGACAGTTTGCGGGCGTTGCTGCCCGACTCCCTGCACTTGCTGGGCGGTTTGTGCCTGATCTGCGTCCACCGCGAAGGGCCGGGGCAGATCACGCACCAGGCGCTGGGGGCGGTGAATGTCGGTTATCACAGCGGCCCGGCGCCGGATGACGCGGCGCGCATGGCAATCGTCGAGGAGGGCGCCGGCCTGTTCCGCGCCGCCGGTCTCGACTCCCAGGCGATGCCGAACCTGCATCAGGCGCGCTGGCAGAAGCTGGTGTGGAACATTCCCTACAACGGGCTTTCGGTGTTGCTCGGTGCCAGCACCACGCCGTTGATGGCGGACACCGACAGTCGCGCATTGATTCAGGCACTGATGGCTGAAGTGGTGCAGGGCGCCAAGGCCTGCGGTCACGACATGCCGCCCGGTTACGCCGAATACCTGTTCATGATAACCGAGAAAATGCCCGACTATTGGCCGAGCATGTACCACGACTTTTTGCACAAGCGACCGCTGGAGCTGGAGGCGATCTACGCTCGTCCTTTGGCGGCTGCAAAAGCGGCAGGCTGCGAGTTGCCGCGAATCGAATCGTTGTATCGCACATTGAGCTTTATCGACCGGCGTAACGTTTAAACCGGTCGCACTGGGGGAAAGGCATGGCCAAGAACATCGATGACAAGCTGGTGCTGGCGATCTCGTCCCGTGCCCTGTTCGACCTGAGCGAAAGCCACAAGGTGTATGAGTCGAGTGGCGTGGAAGCCTACCGGCAATATCAGATCGATCACGAAGACGAAATCCTCGCGCCGGGCGATGCCTTTCCGCTGGTGGAAAAACTGCTGAACCTGAACAGTCGCCTCGGCCGCGCCCGGGTCGAGGTGATTCTGGTGTCGCGCAACAGTGCCGACACCGGCCTGCGCGTTTTCAACTCCATTGGTCATTACGGCCTGGCGATTTCCCGTGCGGCGTTCGTCGGCGGGCGCAGTCCTTATCCGTATCTGAAGGCTTTTGGTTGCGACCTGTTTCTCTCCACCCACGCCGAAGACGTGCGTGCTGCCCTGGATGCCGGTTTCGCGGCGGCGACCATTCTGTCCGGCGGTGCCAGTCGTGCGGCCAGCGATGAATTGCGCATCGCCTTCGACGGTGACGCCGTGCTGTTTTCCGACGAATCGGAGCGGGTCTATCAATCCGGTGGGCTCGAAGCCTTCCAGGCCAAGGAGCGTGAATCCGCTCGCGAACCGTTGCGCGGCGGGCCGTTCAAGGGCTTTCTCGCGGCGCTCAATCTGTTGCAGCGAGAGTTCTCCGATGAGGAATGCCCGATTCGCACCGCCTTGGTCACTGCGCGTTCGGCCCCGGCCCATGAGCGGGTGATCCGCACTTTGCGCGAGTGGGATATCCGGCTTGACGAATCGCTGTTTCTCGGTGGCCTGACCAAATCGGCGTTCCTCGAAGCCTTCGCCGCCGACGTGTTTTTCGACGATCAGGCCGGTCACTGCGAGCTGGCCCGGGAAGTCGTGGCGACCGGTCACGTGCCCCACGGCATCAGCAACGAACCGGCGGTCTAAAGCCCACGTGGTTCAAGACGTTGCGTCGCACGTCGTACTCGCCAAGGCACTGCTAAGCTGAATCAAATCTCCGCCATGTTGGCACGCGAGGAGGTCATATGATTCGTTCGATGCTGTATGCCACTGACCTCGGTCTGTACGCACCGTTAGTGATGCAGCATGCCCTGGCGATGGCGCGAACGTTCAATGCCGATCTGTATGTGGTGCATGCGGTGGAACCCATGGGGCTGTTTGCCGAATCGGTGTTGCAGAGCTATCTCGACGAACAGGCATTGAACGAATTTCACAGTCAGGGTCTGAAAACAGTCATCGCCAATATCGAGCAACGGGTGCTCGACAGTTTTCGTGAAGAGCTGGGGGACGAGGGCGAGCAGGATCTGCAGCGGATACGCGCGGTGCGGGTGCTGCAGGGCGATCCGTCACAGGTGATTCTCGATCAGGTGCAGAAACTCTCTGTCGATTTGCTGATCGTAGGAAGTCACAGCCACGGGGTCGGGGCGGAAACACCGTTGGGGCGAACGGCGGCACGGCTGCTGCAATTGTCCAAGGTGCCGGTTTATCTGGTGCCGCTGGTGGAGCGTCGGCGTCGGGAGGATCGCTGAAGCGGGAATAATGGCACTTTGATAAAAAAGTTCTAGATTTATTCTTCAAACCATTAATATAGTTATATACCGTCGCTGATGCTCGTGGCGTCTACCTGCTTTGAGGGATTCATATGAAGCTTCAACAATTGCGCTACATCTGGGAAGTGGCGCACCACGACCTCAACGTTTCCGCTACAGCCCAAAGCCTCTACACCTCGCAACCGGGCATCAGTAAACAGATCCGTCTGCTGGAAGACGAACTGGGCGTCGAAGTGTTCGCCCGCAGCGGCAAGCACCTGACCCGCGTCACTCCGGCCGGCGAGCGCATCATCACCACCGCCGGTGAAATTCTACGCAAGGTCGAAAGCATCAAGCAGATCGCCCAGGAATTCTCCAACGAGAAGAAGGGCACCCTGTCGATCGCCACCACCCACACCCAGGCGCGTTATGCACTGCCGCCGGTGATCAGCAATTTCATCAAGCAATACCCGGACGTGGCGCTGCACATGCACCAGGGTTCGCCGATGCAGATCGCCGAAATGGCCGCTGACGGTACCGTCGATTTCGCCATCGCCACCGAAGCGCTGGAGCTGTTCGGCGATCTGGTAATGATGCCGTGCTACCGCTGGAACCGTTGCGTGGTCGTGCCTCAGGGCCACCCGCTGACCAAGCTGCCGAAGCTCACCCTCGAAGCCCTGGCCGAATACCCGATCGTGACTTACGTCTTCGGTTTCACTGGTCGCTCGAAACTCGACGAAGCCTTCAGCCATCGCGGCCTGACGCCGAAAGTGGTGTTCACCGCTGCCGACGCCGACGTGATCAAAACCTACGTGCGTCTGGGCCTGGGTGTTGGCATCGTGGCGAAAATGGCGGTCGACACCAAACTGGATAACGATCTGGTGGTGCTCGATGCCAGCGAACTGTTCGAGTCCAGCGTGACCAAGATCGGTTTCCGTCGCGGGACCTTCCTGCGCGGCTTCATGTGCGACTTCATCGAGAAGTTCGCGCCGCACCTGACCCGCGAAGTCATGGCCAAGGCCATTCAGTGCCACAACAAGCAGGAGCTGGAAGAGCTGTTCGAAGGCGTCGAACTACCGGTTCACTAAGCCCCTGTCTACAGCACCTCGGTGACAGCAAACTGTTGCCGGGTGCCCGCCACCAGAATCTCCACCTCGTCACCCTCGAACTTGCCCAGCAGGCTTTTGCCCAGCGGCGAGCGCGGGGTGATGACGGTAATTGGCTGACCCACCACGTCGACTTTCAGGCCTGCCGCATCCGGCGCCAGAAACAGCCATTGCTCGCGACCCTTTTCGTCTTCCAGACCCAGCAGGGCGCCGACTTCAATCCCTCGCTGATCGTCATACGCGCGCAGCGTCAGGTTCTGGCACAGCGCCAGTGACTGACGAATTTCCTCGACCCGTTTCGCCTGGCCCGCTGCCAGATACGACGCCTCAAGACCCAGGGTGTCGTACTTGTTTTCGGCGATGTTCTCTTCGTGGGTCGCGGTTTCGTAGGCGGTTTGCGCCGCGCGTTCGGCGATGTCGAGGTCGACGCGCAGCTTGTCGAGAATCAGTTGGTGAACCGTCTGTTTATTCATGATCAATCGCAGAATTGCAGGACGTTGGCGCGGCTTTTTTCGCTCGGGGCCGTCTGATCCTGTTGCAGCCAGAACTGGCATTTGGGGTTCGACAGATTGCGCGTGCTGCCACGGGCCTGGTCCAGGCGCGCCTGTTGCTCGTTTTTGCGCAGGTTTTCTTCGTACTGCTCGAACAACGGGCTCTGCGGCGGAATGTCCGGTACCACTCGGACGGCGGGCGGGTTGGCCAGTTGCTGCACGGCCTGAGCAACCGGCGCCAATTGTTCATTGAAGAAAAAGCGTGAAGCGAGCCAGCACGTCAGCGCAATGGCCAGGAAACCCAGCCATAGACCCAGGGCAATGCTGCCGGTCAATTGCAGCGCGCTAAGCTGAACAGGCAAGGGGCGACGCGGGTTGGGACGATAGGGCATGGCTGCCTCCTGGCGGATGAATGCGGGCAAGTCGCGATTGTCGCACGAAGATTAATTGCCGTCGGCTCTTCTGCACGGAGACATTTATGCGGACAATCGGCGCTTTTGCCAACGGGAGCCTTGAATGCCGGAACTGAACACCCGCTGGGACATTTTCTGCACGGTCGTCGATAACTACGGCGACATCGGCGTGACATGGCGCCTGGCCCGGCAACTGGTGAGCGAGCACGGCCTGGCGGTGCGGTTGTGGGTCGATGATCTGCGGGCATTCGAGCGTATCTGCCCCGAAATCGACATCGGCCTCGATCAGCAATGGCAGCAGGGCGTCGAAGTCCGGCACTGGCCGGCCGAATGGAAGGAGGCGGAAGCGGCCGACGTGGTAATCGCCGCGTTTGCCTGCCAGTTGCCGAGCGTCTACATGGACGCCATGGCCGCTCGGGAGAAACCGCCGTTGTGGATGAACCTCGACTACCTCAGCGCTGAAGACTGGGTGGTCGGTTGCCATGGTTTGCCTTCGGTGAAGTACAAGTCGGTGCAGAAGTACTTTTTCTTTCCGGGGTTCCTGCCGGGCACCGGCGGCTTGTTGCGTGAAAGCGGTTTGCTGGAGCGGCGTCAGCAGTTTCAGCAGGATCCCGAGGCGCAGCGACAATTCCTGCACGGTCTGGGGATCGTTCCTGCGCCCGGTGCGCAGTTGATTTCGCTGTTTGCCTACGAGAATGCCGGACTCGCCAGCTGGCTGGATGTGCTGGCGGCGGACTCGACACCCACTCATCTGCTGGTGCCGGAAGGGCGGATTCTCGGCGATGTCGCCCGTTGGCTCGGGGTCGAGTCGCTGGCGGTCGGAGCATTGCATGTACGCCAGTCGCTGACTGTGCAGGTGCTGCCGTTCGTCCACCAGGATCAATACGATCAATTGCTCTGGTGCTGCGATTTCAACGCTGTGCGCGGTGAAGACTCCTTCGTCCGCGCACAATGGGCGGGGCGTCCGATGCTGTGGCACATCTATCAGCAGGACGAAGATATCCATCTGGACAAGCTCGATGCCTTTCTGGCGCTGTACACAAAAGGTCTTTCGCCAGCGGCAGCCGAAGCGATGAACGGTCTTTGGCGCGCTTGGAGCGCCGGGCAACCTATTGGAGAACAATGGCTTGAAGCCCGTAAACACTGGCCGCAACTGCAGGAAAACGCCCGGACGTGGTGTCTGGAACAGGCCTTGCAGGCGGATCTTGCGACGGCGCTGGTACAGTTTTACCGAAATTGGATATGATACGCGGCCTAGATTTTTGTAAATCCCATCCAAATTCGGATATTCGCAATGAAAACTGGTAAAGAACTCAAACCCGGTACAGTGATCCGTATCGACAACGATCCTTGGCTGGTTCAGAAAGCTGAATTCACCAAGTCGGGCCGTAACAGCGCGATCATGAAGACCAAGCTGAAGAACCTGCTGACCGGTTACAAGACCGAAACCGTTTACGGTGCGGACGACAAGCTGGACGACGTGATCCTGGATCGCAAAGAAGCGACCCTGTCCTTCATCAGCGGTGACACCTACACGTTCATGGACACCACTGACTACACCATGTACGAGCTGAACGCTGAAGACATCGAAAGCGTTCTGCCATTCGTGGAAGAAGGCATGACCGACGTTTGCGAAGCCGTGTTCTTCGAAGAGCGTCTGGTTTCCGTAGAGCTGCCGACCACCATCGTGCGTCAGGTTGACTACACCGAAGGTTCCGCTCGCGGCGACACTTCCGGCAAGGTGATGAAGCCTGCCAAACTGAAGAACGGTACCGAGCTGTCGGTTGCTGACTTCATCGAAATCGGCGACATGATCGAGATCGATACCCGCGAAGGCGGTTCCTACAAAGGCCGTGCCAAATAAGCACTGCTTTTTGCGGAAAGAAAAAGCCCGACCATTGAGTCGGGCTTTTTTGTGCCTGATGAAAATTACTGCTTCAGGTGCTGTTTCAGTTCTTCCGAGGCCTGCAACATCGCCGAGCGCACCGCCGGTACCTGGCTGACCACGTTGAGCAAACCGTAGTCGTGGATCATGCCGTTGTAGCGCACCGAGGTCACCGGCACACCGGCTTCGTCGAGTTTGCGGGCGTAGGCTTCACCTTCGTCACGCAGCACGTCGGCCCCGGCGGTCTGCACCAGTGCAGGCGGCAGACCTTTCAATTGCGCGGTCGTGGCCCGCAACGGCGAGGCGTAGATCTCGTTCCGCTGGTTGGCGTCGGTGGTGTAGTTGTCCCAGAACCACTTCATCATGTTGCGGGTGAGGAAGTGCCCCTCGGCGTACTGGTTATACGAACCGGTGTCGAAATTGGCATCGGTCACTGGCCACAGCAGCACCTGGAACTTGATCGCCGGGGTGCCTTTGTCTTTGGCCATCAAGGCGACGACCGCCGCCATATTGCCGCCGACGCTGTTGCCCGCCACCGCCAGACGCTTGCCGTCGACGTTGATCTCTTTGCCGTGTTCGGCCACCCATTTGGTCGCGGCGTAAGCCTGGTTGATCGCCACCGGGTAATGCGCTTCCGGCGAAGGGGTGTAGTTGACGAACACCGCCGCCGCGCCCGATCCGACCACCAGATCCCGCACCAGACGTTCGTGGGTCGGGAAATCCCCCAGCACCCAGCCGCCGCCGTGGAAGAACATGAACACCGGCAGCTCGCCCTTGACCCCGGCAGGCCGGACGATGGTCAGGCTCAACGGTTGGCCATCGACCTGGATGGTCTTCTCACTGACGTCCGCTTTGGGCAGCGTCAGTTTGACCCCGGACTGCGCGCCCGTCAGCACGGCGCGGGCATCCTTGGGTGTCAGCTGTTCCATCGGTTTGCCGGTGCCGGCATTCAACACATCGAGGAACGCCTGGGTGTTGTGTTCAACCTCCCCGGCGAATGCGCTGTGGATGGACAGGGCGAGAAGGGTACCGGTCAAGACTTTGCTGAAAGTGTTCATGTTCATTTCCTGTACGGGCCTGAGTGTCAGTGATTACACGGTGACGTGCAGACGCACATCGACATTGCCGCGAGTGGCGTTGGAGTACGGGCAGACCTGGTGGGCAGCGTCGACCAGGCTTTGTGCATCAGCCTGTTCCAGGCCCGGCAGACTGATGTGCAGGTCGATGTCCAGACCGAAACCGCCAGGAATCTGACCGATGCCGACGTGAGCAGTGATCGACGCGTCGTCCGGGATTTTGCGTTTGGTCTGGCTGGCAACGAATTTCAGCGCGCCGATGAAGCAGGCCGAGTAGCCGGCGGCAAACAGTTGCTCAGGGTTGGTAGCCGCGCCGCCGGCACCGCCGAGTTCTTTCGGGGTGGCCAGTTTGACGTCGAGGATGTTGTCGCTGGATATCGCACGACCGTCACGGCCGCCAGTGGAGGTTGCGATTGCGGTATAGAGAGTTTGCATGGTGTGAGCCTCATCAAGTGTGGTTTGTTGCGCTAATTATTTGCGCGCTAACTAGGTGCGAAGTAAATGTACTGCGCAAATATTTAGCGCGCAAGACAAATTTTTGAAGAAAGCTGAAATCTGCACTTGGATCGGGCGGATTCGTGATCTCAAGCTTTTGATATAGAAGGTTTTTTTAACGTAAAACGAGAGAAAAAAATTTCGGGGATAAGCGGGGACGGTGCGATTTGCCTGCAGGCGCAAGGCTGCGCCCACAGGAAAGGGGGGAGTCTTAAGCGAGGCTGTCCTGCAAATGACCACGCAAGGCCTGCAACTCGGCTTGCAGATTTTGCAGGCGCTCCAGCGTAAAGCCACTGGCCCCCAGGATGCATTGCGGAACGGTTCGGGCCTTGTCTTTCAAGGCGCGTCCCTGGGCAGTCAGTTCAACGATCACCACGCGCTCATCCTCACGGCTGCGGGTTCGGCTGAGCAAGCCTTCACCTTCCAGCCGCTTGAGCAGCGGGGTCAGCGAGCCAGGATCGGTCAGCAGGCGCGTGCTGATTTCTCCGACGGTCAAACCATCCTTCTCCCACAGCACCATCATCGCCAGGTATTGCGGATACGTCAGGCCAAGCGCTTGCAACAGCGGCTTGTAGACCTTGGTCATCATCAGCGAAGTGGAATGCAGGGCGAAGCAGGCCTGATTGTCGAGCAGCAGGTCTTCGCAGTGATCGGTGGTGTCGCGGTCGGTGGTCATGTCGGTGCCTTGAACGGTGATGCAGATGAATCTAGCGCTCGAATCTTTAATGCGCCAGACAATTGTGCCCGGTGGCGAATCGGTCAGTGCCGGCCCAACTCTCGTTGCAGGGCCAGATCCCACGGCGGCACGGGGCTGAACCGGGTCTTGAGGTATTCCAGCAGCAAGCGGCTGCGGGAGCTGGCCTGTTGCTCCAGTCGCAAAGCATAGATGCCGGTGCTTTCCGGTTTTGGCAGACCGTTTTCACAGAACAGCGGCAGCAACTCGCCACGCAGAAGGTATTCGCTGGCCAGCCAGGTCGGCAAATGCGCGATCCCGAGTCCTGCGAGTGCACCGCAAACCAACGCCTCTGCATTGTTGGCGCTCATGCGCACCCGCGCCGGACGGTGCAATTGCATCTGCCCGTTCTGTTCGAACCGCCAGGCGAAGGGCGGGGCGAGGCCGTCCCAATCGAGGCCGTCATGCTCGCTCAATTGCGCGGGCTCGCTCGGCACGCCCCGGCGCTTGAGATAGTCGGGGCTGGCGCAGGCGATGCGCACCATGCTCGCCAACGGTGTGGCGACCAACCGGGTGTCAGCCATTTGCCCTGCGCGCAACACGAGATCGACCTTGCCCAGGTTCGAGCCGTCCATATCGACAAAGCTGTCGATCAGATGCAGTTGCACATCCAGCCCCGGATACAGCACCAGAAAATCAGCAATCACCGGCGCCAGATGCCGACGCCCGAATGCTGCCGGCGCATCCACCCGAATCAGACCTTCCGGCGCGCTGCTCAGGGAAACCGCTTCGGCCCGGGCCAGTTGCAACTCCGCGACGATACGCCGCGCCCGTTCGGCAAACGCCAGACCCGCCGGCGTGGCGCGCACCGCGTGAGTACTGCGGATGAATAACTGGCTGCCGACAGCGCTTTCCAGACTGTCGATGCGCCGGGCAACGGCGGATGGCGTCAGCGGGTGTCGACGCGAAGCTGCAGAAAAACTGCCGCTCTCCAGCACGTCGAGAAACAGCCCGAGTTGTTCGGTCAATTGATTGGGATTCATGAATCAGTTCAGTGCCTATGCGGATTTGGCACAGCCATTGTGCGTTGCTGTGCGTTTCCGTGCCAGTGCCGACTGCGTAGGATGGATCGCCTGACGTATGAGGAATTCTGCTGTGATCGAGTTTTTGCTGTACCTGTTGTTTGGCGCCGCCCTTGGCACTCTGGGTGGGATATTCGGCATCGGTGGCGGCTTGATCGCCATTCCGCTGCTGGGCGTGTGGTTCGGGCTCGATCAGCAGATCGCCCAAGGCACGGCGCTGGTGATGGTGGTGCCGAACGTGATGCTGGCGCTGTGGCGTTATCACCAGCGCAATCGCATCGAACTCCGGCATGCGTTGCCGCTGGCGGTGATGGGATTCTGCTTTGCGTGGATCGGCTCGATCTGGGCCGTGGGCATCGATGCGCAAACCATGCGCATCGGCTTTGTCGCATTCCTCGTGGCGTTGTCGGCCTATAACCTGGTGCGCATGTTTGGCGCGCGCCCGTCGGCGACTTCCGAGATGCGTTATTCATGGCCGTGGCTGGGCGTGCTCGGTGCAGCGTCGGGCACCATGGGCGGTTTGTTCGGTGTCGGCGGGGCGGTGGTGGCGACGCCGGTGCTGACCAGCCTGTTCGGCACGACTCAGGTGGTTGCTCAAGGCCTGTCGCTGGCGCTGGCATTGCCGAGCACCGGTGTCACGCTGGTGACTTACGCGGTGCACCACGAAGTGGACTGGATGATCGGTCTGCCGCTGGCTATCGGCGGTCTTGCGAGCATCAGCTGGGGCGTGAAAGTAGCCCACGCGATGCCGGAAAAACTCCTGCGCGGGCTGTTCTGCGGGTTCCTGGTGCTGTGCGCGGTGATGCTCGCCTTTAAAGTTTGAAGCCTTCGACGATGTGCTCGGCCAGGCATTCGGTGATCGGCGACGGATTGTTGAGGTTGCGGATCAGCATGATGCTGGCCTCGGGCAACAGCGGCAGATCTTCGGCGGCCCCGAGAATGCGCAGGTCCGGGGTGATCAGGCTTTCCAGTTGCGCGGTGATCGCCAGACCCGCGCTCACCACCGCCATCAACGCCGACAGGCTGGTGCTGTTGTAGGCAATCCGGTATTCACGGCCCATGGCGTCCAGCGCATTGCAGGCCCACAGGCGACAGAAGCAATCACTGTTGAACATCGCCAGCGGCAACGGCGTCTGTTCGTGGGCGCTGAAATTCTGCGCCTCGGCCCAGACGAAACGCTCCTTGCGCAGCAGTTGGCCAATCTCGTTGCCCGGCTCGCGGGTGACGATCGACAAATCCAGGTCCGTGCGTTGCAGCAACTGTTTGGTCGACTCGCAATGCACTTCGATCTGGATCAGCGGATAGAACTGGGCGAAGCGTGACAGGATCCCCGGTAGAAACCGCATCACGTAATCGTCTGGCGTGCCGATCCGCACCGTGCCGACCATGTGCGGCTCGCGCAGGGTGTTGAACACCTCGCTATGCAACTTCAGGATGCGCCGCGCGTAGCCGAGCAACACCTGCCCTTCGGCGGTGAGGCGCACCTGACGCCCGTCGCGTTCGAACAACTGGCGCTGCAACACGTCCTCTTCCAGACGCTTCATCTGCATGCTCACCGCCGACTGGGTGCGGTTGACCATTTCGCCAGCGCGGGTGAAACCGCCCTGATCGGCAATCGCGACAAAGGTGCGAAGGACATCGGTATCGATACTGGGGTACGCCGACAATTGATGAATCTCCGTGATGCATGCCATCAGAAACATTCGTTGGATTGATCGTAGCGCCAGCGCGAGACTTGAGCCATCCCTAAAGGAGGGCAACACGATGAAAGGTCAGAAAGAGTATGTAACCGAAGCCGGGCATTCGATCCACGTGGTATCCGATCTGCTGCACAAATTTACCCGCTGGTACGAACTTCACCGCGAACGCGAGTTGCTTGCCAGTCTGAGCGACGAAGCGTTGAAGGACATCGGGGTCAGTCGTGCCGATGTCGAACATGAGTCGGTGCGGCCGTTCTGGGACGATCCGATGCATAAATGATGAGGCCATCGCTACACAAACCCCTTTGTAGTGAGGTAGGTTGCGAGCAGACATGGAGGTACACATGCCCGCGACATTGTCCTTTTCCCTTAAACAGGCTCGACGTCTGGCACTGGTTGCCCAAGGGTTTCATGGGCGCCAGCCGCCGGCTGTCAAAGCCATGCACCTCAACCGGCTGATCGAACGCCTCGGCCTGTTGCAGATCGACTCCGTCAACGCCGTGGTGCGCTCGCACTACCTGCCGCTGTTCTCCCGTCTCGGTTCCTATTCTGCTGACTTGCTCGACCAGGCTGCCTGGAGTTCGGGGCGACGTCGTTCGCTGTTCGAATACTGGGGCCATGAAGCGTCGTTGCTGCCGCTGTCGATGTACCCGTTGATGGGCTGGCGCATGCAGCGGGCCAGGCGCGGTGAGGACATCTATCAGCAACTGGCGCGATTCGGCCGCGAGCAACAGGAGACCATTCGCCGGGTGCTGGCGTCGGTGGAGGAGCAGGGCGCACTGGGCGCCGGCAGCCTTTCGACCCGCGAGGAAAAGGCCGGGCCGTGGTGGGACTGGAGCGCGGAAAAGCACGCGCTGGAATGGTTGTTCGCCGCTGGCGAGGTCACCGTGGCCGGGCGCCGTGGCTTCGAGCGATTGTATGACTTGCCGGAGCGGGTGATCCCGGCTTCCGTGCTGCAACGGCCATTGCTCGACGAGGCCGAGGCGCAGCGCGGTTTGCTGTTGCATGCAGCGCAGGCGCTGGGTGTCGGCACAGAAAAAGACCTGCGTGATTACTTCCGACTGAACCCCTCTGATGCCCGCCCGCGTCTGGCCGAACTGGTCGAGGACGGGCAACTGCTGACCTGCGAAGTCGCCGGTTGGCGCCAGATCGCTTATTGCCTGCCCGAGCCGAAAATCCCGCGCAAGATCGAGGCCGGTGCATTGCTGTCGCCGTTCGACTCACTGATCTGGGAGCGCAGCCGGACCGAGCGGCTGTTCGACTTCCGCTATCGGCTGGAGATTTATACGCCGCAGGATAAACGCGTTTACGGCTATTACGTGCTGCCGTTCCTGCACAACGAACGGATTGCTGCGCGAGTTGACCTGCGCGCCGAACGGGCGGCGGGGCGATTGGCAGTGCATGCGGTACACGAGGAAGAAACCGGACTGGATGACGCGGGGATGCTGGCACTGGCGCTGAACTTGCGGCGCATGGCGGACTGGTTGGGGCTTGAGCAGGTGCAGCTCAATTGTCAGCGGGAAAGCGCGGGTCGGCTCCGGATGGCTATGGTTCAGATTGGCTGCGACTGAACCGGCCTCATCGCTGGCAAGCCAGCTCCCACAGTGACCGAGTCGTTCACAAACTAAATGTACGACATCGATCCTGTGGGAGCCGGGCTTGCCCGCGATGAGGCCTGATCAAACAATGAAGGTGTCCGAACTTAGCGGCGAACCTGCTTCAGCGTCTCGGCGATCAAGAACGCCAGTTCCAGCGACTGATCGGCATTCATCCGTGGGTCGCAGTGGGTGTGATAACGATCCGACAAGCCATCTTCAGTGATCGGCCGCGCGCCACCGATGCACTCGGTGACGTTTTGCCCGGTCATCTCGATGTGGATGCCGCCGGCGTAGCTGCCTTCCGCTTCATGAACCTGGAAGAACTGCTTCACCTCGCCAAGGATCTGCGCGAAGTCGCGGGTCTTGTAGCCGCTGCTGGCCTTGATGGTGTTGCCGTGCATCGGGTCGGAACTCCACAGCACCTGCTTGCCTTCGCGCTGCACCGCACGGATCAGCGCCGGCAGGTGATCGCCGACCTTGTTCGCGCCCATCCGGGCGATCAGGTTGAGGCGGCCCGGATCGTTGTCCGGGTTGAGCACGTCAATCAGGCGGATCAGGTCGTCGGGGTTCATGCTCGGGCCGACTTTGACGCCGATAGGGTTGTTCACCCCGCGCAGGAATTCGACGTGGGCGCCGTCGAGCTGACGGGTGCGGTCGCCGATCCACAGCATGTGCGCCGAGCAATCGTAGTAATCGTTGGTCAGGCTGTCGCGGCGCACGAAGGCTTCTTCGTAGTTCAACAGCAGCGCTTCGTGGGCAGTGAAGAAACTGGTTTCGCGCAGTTGCGGCGAGCTGTCCATGCCGCAGGCACGCATGAACGCCAGGGTTTCATCGATACGGTCGGCGAGGTGGCTGTATTTCTCGGCCAACGCCGAGTTGGCGATGAAATCGAGGTTCCACTTGTGCACCTGATGCAGGTCGGCAAAGCCGCCCTGAGCGAAGGCGCGCAGCAGGTTGAGGGTGGCGGTGGACTGGTGATAGGACTGCAGCAGACGCTCCGGATCCGGTACGCGGCTGGCCGAGTCGAAACCGATGCCGTTGACGATATCGCCCCGGTAGGCCGGCAGGGTCACGTCGTCGATGGTCTCGTCGTTTGCCGAACGCGGCTTGGCGAACTGGCCGGCCATGCGCCCGACTTTGACCACCGGGCAACCGGCGGCGAAGGTCATGACGATCGCCATCTGCAGCAACACTTTGAAGGTGTCGCGGATCTTCGCGGCGGAGAATTCTGCGAAGCTTTCCGCGCAGTCGCCGCCCTGCAGCAGGAACGCCCGGCCCTGGGTGACTTCGGCAAACTGACGACGCAGCTCGCGCGCTTCGCCGGCAAACACCAGCGGCGGATAGCTGGCCAGCGTCTGCTCGACCTGGCGCAGATGCGCGGCGTCAGGGTATTGGGGTTGTTGCTGGATCGGCAGGGCGCGCCAGCTGTCAGGGCTCCAGGGTTGGCTCATCACGGTCTCTAAGGTTCTACGCACGGACGGCCATGTTAGCAGCAATTAGTGCGTGACCTGCTCCCGCCGCTTCGCCGACAATCGCCGCTTTGCCACGGCGCCACAGCGGTGCCATCGCGTCACCGCGCCCGGTGACCACCAGGAGACGAAATGACTGAGGAGCGCGTCGAGCTGTTGCTCGCCGAGGTACAGGATGAGTTCGGCGTGATTCGCGTGCTGGAAGTGGCCGACTACCGCTTTCTGGAGTTCGGCGATGCGATCGAGCAAAGCTGCGTGTTTACCGCTGACCCGAGCTGGCTGGAGTACGACTACACCCGGGCGATGCTGATCGGCGCGTTGTGCCATGAGCAACCGGAGAGTGCGCTGTTTCTCGGGCTGGGCGCGGGAACGCTGACCCAGGCCTGCCTCAAGTTCCTGCCGCTGGAAGATGTCGAAGCCATCGAGCTGCGCCCGGACGTACCGCGTCTGGCCATCGAATACCTCGGGCTGGATGACGATCCACGGCTATACATCCGTGTCGGCGATGCCCTTGAGCTGTTGCCGACCGCTGAACCTGCGGATCTGATCTTCGTTGACCTGTACACCGATGTCGGCCCCGGTGCCGGGCACCTTGCGTGGAATTTCCTGGGGGACTGTCAGAAACGTCTGAATCCTGGCGGCTGGCTGGTGATCAACCAGTGGGCCACCGATGACGGCAAACCCTTGGGCGCGGCGCTGCTGCGCGGGCTCTATCACCGGCATTACTGGGAACTGCCGGTGAAGGAGGGCAACGTGATTCTGATCGTGCCGGCGGATCTCGATCAGGTGCTGGACATGCAGGCGCTGACTGCCCGGGCTGAAGCGCTGGCGCCGAAGCTGGGTTATTCGCTGGCGTCGTTGATCAAGGCGATTCGCCCGGCGACATGATTCGCTGAATGTACCGGCCTCTTCGCGGGCAAGCCCGCTCCCACACTGATCGAGTCGTTCATAGGTTCTGTGTACGGCGCGAAACCTGTGGGAGCGGGCTTGCCCGCGAAGGCGGCGCTATGACCGCCACCCATTTCAGATCCCTTTGAATATACCGGGTCGCCGCTCCACCAGCGAACGCACACCTTCCTTGGCGTCCTCAGTGGACAGCAACTTCTTCACCAGCGGCGGCAATCCCTGCGCCGCTGCGGTCTCGCCTTCATAGCGCGCCTGGCGCGCTGACATCAGCGTCGCCTGCACGCCAAGCGGCGCCTGTCGGGCGATCCGTTCGGCCAACTCGATGGCGCGCGGCAACAAATCTTCACTGGCCATGACTTCCTGCACCAGACCCAGGCGCAAGGCATCGTGGGCATCGAACTCGTCACCGGTCAGCAGCCAGCGCATCGCGTTGCCCCAGCCGGCTATCTGATGAAAGCGCAACGTCGCACCGCCGAACGGAAAGATCCCGCGCTGCACTTCCATCTGCGCGAATCGAGTGTTGCTCGCGCACAGGTTGATGTCAGCAGCGAGCATCAATTCGATGCCGATGGTCAGGCAATAACCCTGCGCCGCGACGATCACCGGTTTGCTGACCCGTGGCCCGACGAACACGCCCCATGGATCGCAACCGCCGGGCGGCACCTGCCAGCCTTGGGCGAGGGCAGAACTGGCGTTGACCAGATCGAGCCCGGCGGTGAAATGCTCACCATGCCCGAACACCACCGCCACCCGGGCGTCGCTGTCGGCCTCGAATTCGCCGTAGGCCAGAGCCAGATCGTTGAGCAGGTCGAGGTCGAAGGCATTGCGCTTGGCGGCGCGGTCCAGGCCGATCAAATGCACGTGACCGTGACGCGCACGGCTCACGCGGCCGGGGCAGGGCTGATTCATGGGTGTTTCCTCGCAGGGGAAGAAAGGGTGCAGCGACCAGATGCCGCACGTCGGTGAATCGTTTAAGCGCCATCGCCCGCAGGGCCGGGGTCTTTGAAAAATAGACCTTTGCCCGATTATCCGCAAAACCCCGTTACACAGCGGTGACAACTGCATTTCACCGATAAAAAAAGCTCCCTTTTTGGGCAAATTCCGGTATAGTGCGCGCCGGCCTTTAACCGGGCCGCGTTTAGGTAGCGCAATTCCCCGAAGTCAGCTTCGGCTGCACGTCCGCACTGCGGGCTCTTCCTTGACGATTCTTTTTCATTCATTCGTTTTCGCAAATCCCCGCCGACAAAGCTGCCAGGGCGACTCTTGAGTCTCAACACGGCATGTGCAGCTTTGGAGCATGGGTCTTTGCGGATGCACTTAGAGGCAGACCCATGACCCAGGAAATCGGCGGCTTCGCCGCTCTTGAACTTCATCCCAATATTGTCGCTGCAGTAGTCGCTACCGGCTATGAAGAGCCTTCGGCCATTCAGCAGCAGTCGATCCCGATCATCCTCGCCGGTCACGATATGATTGGTCAGGCGCAAACCGGTACCGGTAAAACCGCTGCCTTTGCCCTGCCTATCCTGCACCGCATTGATCCGTCCAAGCGCGAGCCGCAAGCTCTGATCCTGGCCCCAACTCGTGAGTTGGCGCTGCAAGTTGCAACCGCTTTCGAAACCTACGCCAAGCAAATGCCGGGCGTGACTGTTGTGGCTGTCTACGGCGGCGCGCCGATGGGCCCACAATTGAAAGCAATCCGTAATGGCGCACAGATCGTTGTCGCCACTCCGGGCCGTCTGTGCGACCACCTGCGTCGCGACGAAAAAGTACTGCAGACCGTGAACCACCTGGTTCTCGACGAAGCAGACGAAATGCTCAAACTGGGCTTCATGGACGACCTCGAAGTCATCTTCAAGGCCATGCCGGAAACCCGTCAGACCGTATTGTTCTCGGCGACCCTGCCGCAATCGATCCGTGCCATCGCCGAGCGTCACCTGCGCGATCCAAAGCACGTGAAGATCCAGAGCAAAACCCAGACCGTTACCGCGATCGAACAGGCTCACCTGTTGGTTCACGCTGACCAGAAGACTTCTGCCGTTCTCAGCTTGCTGGAAGTGGAAGACTTCGACGCTCTGATCATGTTCGTGCGCACCAAGCAAGCGACCCTGGATCTGGCCAGCGCCCTCGACGCCAAAGGCTACAAAGCCGCTGCGTTGAACGGCGACATCGCCCAGAACCAGCGTGAGCGCGTGATCGACTCGCTGAAAGATGGCCGTCTGGACATCGTTGTAGCGACCGACGTAGCCGCCCGTGGTCTGGACGTTCCGCGCATCACCCACGTGTTCAACGTGGACATGCCGTACGATCCGGAATCCTACGTGCACCGTATCGGCCGTACCGGCCGTGCCGGTCGCGAAGGCCGCGCGCTGTTGCTGGTGACGCCACGTGAGCGCCGCATGCTGCAGGTAATCGAGCGTGTAACCGGTCAGAAAGTTGCCGAAGTGCGTCTGCCGGACGCCCAGGCTGTTCTCGATGCCCGCATCAAGAAACTGACCAACAGCCTGTCGCCGCTGGTGGCTGACGCCGAATCGACTCACGGTGATCTGCTGGATCGCCTGACCGCCGACATCGGTTGCACCCCGCGTGCCCTGGCTGCCGCTCTGCTGCGCAAGGCCACCAATGGTCAGGCGCTGAACCTGGCAGCGATCGAGAAGGAACGTCCACTGGTGCCGAACAGCGCGCCACGTGGCGACCGTCCTGAGCGTTCCGGTGATCGTCCGGACCGTGGTGATCGTGAGCGTCGTGCGCCGATGCCGCTGGGCGAAGGCCGTGCCCGTTGCCGTACCGCGCTGGGCGCGCGTGACGGTATCGCCGCGAAAAACCTGCTGGGCGCCATCCTCAACGAAGGTGGTCTGGCACGTGAAGCCATCGGTCGCATCCAGGTGCGTGACAGCTTCAGCCTCGTCGAGCTCCCGGAAGATGGTCTGGACAAACTCCTGACCAAGCTGAAGGACACTCGCGTTGCCGGCAAGCAGCTGAAACTGCGTCGCTACCGCGAAGATTGATCCGCCCCTGGGCTGATTGATCGAACATAAAAAATCTCCGACTGGTTCGGGGATTTTTTTTGCCTTCGATTTGGGCATCAACCGAAACGGTAGATGTCCATGCCCAGCGCGCCCATGGTGAAACCTTGATGGGCAATGCTGAAGTCGCCGCCAGCGCCGCCAGCGCCGCGGGCGAAGTACAGCGGCAACAGGTGCTCGTCACTTGGATGGCTGCGCACGGCGTTCGGTGCCTGCTGACGGTAATCGTGCAGGGCGGCTTCGTCGTTGGCGGCGAGCTTGTCGACAATCCAGTCGCGGAAATCCCGGGCCCACGGCTCGACGCTTTCCGGGCCGGCGTGCCAGTCCAGTTCACGCAGGTTATGGGTGATGCTGCCGGAGCCGATCAACAGAATGCCCTGATCGCGCAGGCCGGCCAGTGCCTGGCCCACGCGGGTCTGCAACGCCGGGCCGCCACGGCTGGGCAGGGACACCTGAACCACCGGAATATCGGCCAGCGGGTACATCAGCGACAACGGCACCCAAACGCCGTGATCGAACGGTCGTTGTGGATCGAGGCTCGCCGGCAGGTTGTTGGCGGTCAACAGGTCGGCAACCTCGCGGGCCAGTTGCGGATTGCCCGGTGCCGGGTACTGAACTTCAAACAGCGCGCGAGGGAAACCGCCGAAGTCGTGCCAAGTTTCCGGTTGCGCATGGCTGCTGACCAGTAGCTCATGGCTTTCCCAGTGGGCAGAAACGATGACGATGGCTTTCGGGCGTGGCAGTTCGGCTGCCAGTTGCGCCAGAGCCGGGCCACTGGCACCGGGCTCCAGCGCCAGCATGGGCGAGCCGTGAGAGATAAACAAGCTGGGAAACATGGAAGGGTTCCTGAGCGTTAAGATGACTCATCTTCAGTCAGTTCATTGATCTAATTCCAATATAAGTTTTAGCGCCTTTTGATCGAATTCTTAGGAGGATGCATGCAGCCGGAGTCTTGGCACAAGAAGTGGGAATCGAACCAGATCGGCTTTCACCAGCCTGAGGTGAACCCGTATTTGCAGCGGCATTGGCCCGATCTGGCGATCCCGGCGCAAGCGCGTGTGTTGGTGCCGTTGTGCGGTAAAAGTCTGGATCTGCTGTGGCTCGCCGGCCGTGGTCATCAAGTACTCGGCGTCGAGCTGTCGGAGAAGGCCGTGGACGACTTCTTCCTTGAGCAGCAATTGCAGCCGCAGGTGAGCGAGCAGGGCGGTTTCAAGGTCTATCGCTCTGGCGCGATCGAGTTGTGGTGCGGGGATTTCTTCTCGCTGACGGCGGCTGACGTGGCGGGTTGCACTGCGCTGTATGACCGGGCGGCAGTGATTGCCTTGCCGCCGTCGATGCGCGAACGTTATGCGGCGCACCTGCAGAGCATTCTGCCGACGTGCCGAGGGCTCTTGGTGACGCTGGATTACGATCAGTCGCAGATGCCTGGGCCGCCATTTTCCGTAGACGATGCCGAAGTGCAGCGTTTGCTGGGCAGTGTCTGGCGGGTCGAGAGGCTGGAAGAGCAGGATGTACTCGGTGACAGCTGGAAGTTCGTGCAGGCCGGCGTTACTCGGCTGGAGGAACGGGTGTACCGGATTTCCGGGGTGTAATCGAAAGACAAAAAAAGGCCCGCATCACTGCGGGCCTTTTCGTTGGTGCGCCGGTTTGGTCAACCGCGACGACGCAGGGCGTCGATACGCTCTTCCAGCGGCGGGTGGCTCATGAACATGCGGGCGAACCCTTGTTTGATGCCACCGTTGATGCCGAAGGCGTTCAGGGTGTCAGGCATGTGAACCGGCAGGCCCTGTTCGGCGCGCAGGCGTTGCAAGGCGTTGATCATTGCGCCCGTACCGGCCAGGCGGGCACCGGCATCGTCGGCACGGAACTCGCGTTTACGCGAGAACCACATCACGATCGCGCTGGCCAGAATGCCCAGCACCAGTTCGGCGAAAATGGTCGCGATGTAGTAGGCCATGCCTTGGCCTTCTTCGTTCTTGAAAATCACCTTGTCGACGAAGTTGCCGATGATCCGCGCAAAGAACATCACGAAGGTGTTCACCACGCCCTGGATCAGCGCGAGAGTGACCATGTCGCCGTTGGCCACGTGACCGATCTCGTGGGCCAGCACGGCTCTCACTTCGTCTTCTTTAAAGCGTTCCAGCAAGCCCTGGCTGACCGCGACCAGCGCGTCGTTCTTGTTCCAGCCAGTGGCGAAGGCGTTTGCTTCATAGGCCGGGAAAATCCCGACTTCGGGCATCTTGATCCCGGCCTCACGGGACAGTTGCTCGACGGTTTGCAGCAGCCATTGCTCGTGGCGAGTGCGCGGCTGGGTAATGATCTGGGTGCTGGTGCTCATCTTCGCCATCCACTTGGAGATGAACAGCGAGAACAGGGAACCGGCGAAACCAAAGACTGCACAGAAGACCAGCAGCTGACTGAGGTTGAGATCAACCCCGTTGGCCGCCATGAACCCGTTGAAGCCGAAAAGGCTCAGGGTGATGCTGGCTATCAGCACGACCGCCAGGTTAGTGGCCAAAAACAGCAGGATGCGCATCATGGTTGTAGAAATCTCCTCAAGCTAAAGTTGTAGCGTTCTGCGGGGTATATAAGGTGCGGCACCGGGCGATTCAACCGAGTGACTATTTCAAACTGTGTCCTACACCGGATTCGCGCGGGTAAGAGATATTTCCCACTCGCGAAGACGATTGGGATGACAGGTACACGCTGCCCACGGCTGTTGCCTCAGGCGTGCGTGATCCGTATGAATCGCAAGTGTAGAAGGTGCTGGAGGAGGGGCTGAGCAGAAGTGTTGCTGAATCAGACAGTGCGCAACGTTCGGGCCGTTGCGCACTGAGCGCCGGTTACTGGCGGTAGGACTTGAGGAAGTTGCCGATACGACCGATGGCCATGTCCAGGTCATCGACGCGCGGCAGGGTGACCACGCGGAAGTGGTCAGGCCACGGCCAGTTGAACGCCGTGCCTTGCACCACCAGCAGCTTCTCGGAGAGCAGCAGATCGAGCACGAATTTCTCGTCGTTGTGGATCGGGCAGACTTTCGGGTCGATTTTCGGGAACGCGTACAGCGCGCCCATCGGCTTCACGCAGCTCACGCCGGGAATGTCGTTGAGCAACTCCCAGGTGCGGTTGCGCTGTTCCAGCAGGCGACCTTGCGGCAGAACCAGATCGTTGATGCTCTGATAGCCGCCCAGAGCGGTCTGGATCGCGTGCTGGCTCGGTACGTTGGCACACAGACGCATGTTCGCCAGCATGTCGATGCCTTCGATATAGCTATGGGCGTTGTGTTTCGGCCCGGAAATCGCGATCCAGCCGGAACGGAAACCGGCCACGCGATACGATTTCGATAGACCGTTGAAGGTCAGGCACAGCAGGTCCGGGGCCAGCGAAGCGGTGCAGATGTGCACGGCGTCGTCGTAGAGGATCTTGTCGTAGATTTCGTCGGAGAACACCACCAGGTTGTGCTGACGGGCCAGTTCCAGCATGCCCAGCAGTACTTCCTTCGAATACACCGCGCCGGTCGGGTTGTTCGGGTTGATGATCACCATCGCCTTGGTGTTCGGGGTGATCTTGGCCTTGATGTCGGCCAGGTCCGGGAACCAGTCGGCACCTTCGTCGCACAGGTAATGCACCGCGTTGCCGCCGGCCAGGCTCACGGCCGCAGTCCACAGCGGATAGTCGGGCGCCGGCACCAGCACTTCGTCGCCGTTGTTGAGCAGCGCCTGCAGCGACATCACGATCAGCTCGGACACGCCGTTACCCAGGTAGATGTCTTCGATGCCGACACCTTCGACCTGCTTCTGCTGGTAGTACTGCATCACCGCCTTGCGCGCGCTGAACAGGCCTTTGGAATCGCTGTAACCCTGGGCGGTCGGCAGGTTGCGGATCACGTCCTGGAGAATTTCGTCCGGCGCTTCGAAACCAAAGGGCGCCGGGTTGCCGATGTTCAGCTTGAGGATGCGATGGCCTTCCTCTTCCAAGCGTTTGGCGTGCTTGAGCACCGGGCCGCGAATGTCATAGCAGACGTTGGCGAGCTTGTTCGATTTGCTGAACTGCATGGCGATGTGATCCCGAAAATGAACGATCCAGGCGGCGAGTGGACAACCGTGCTGGGAATCCTGCGTCTTCACACAGGCAAGTGTCTCGAGCGGCGGTTTCCAACAATCCGTTTGAATGCGCAGGAACCCGCTGCCAGACTGGCGTGTGACGAGGCGCAATCATACGTGCCGCCCGATCCGTGGAAAAGGTACAGATCGGGCTTTTTCAGCCGCTGAGGTGTGATGATGGAAAAGATTGAAAAGACCCTGGAAGAATGGCGGGCGATGCTCGACCCCGAGCAATACAACGTGTGCCGTCTCAGTGCTACCGAGCGACCGTTTTCCGGTAAATACAACGGCACCAAGACCGATGGCGTTTACCACTGCGTCTGCTGCAACGAGCCGCTGTTTGATTCCAAGACCAAATTCGACTCCGGTTGTGGCTGGCCAAGCTTCTATGCGCCAATTGGCGAGAGCGCCATGACTGAAATCCGTGACACCAGCCACGGCATGATCCGCACCGAAGTGAAATGCGCCAAGTGCGATGCGCACCTGGGCCACGTCTTCCCCGACGGCCCGCCGCCGACCGGCCTGCGTTACTGCATCAACTCGGTGTGCCTGGACCTGGTGCCGCGCGAGTAACCGATACGGGCGATCCACGGGTCGCCTTTCGAATAATTAAATTGCACACAATTCAATTGCTCGCTACTTTTGCCATCTATCCATTTTCACAAGAGTGCGCACCATGAGCGACAACCTCCTGAACATCCCGTGCACCACCATCAAGGGCGAGCAGAAGACCCTCGCCGATTTCGCCGGCAAGGCGGTGCTGGTGGTCAATACCGCCAGCAAGTGCGGTTTCACGCCGCAGTACAAAGGCCTTGAGGAACTGTGGCAGACCTACAAGGATCAGGGTCTGGTGGTGCTGGGCTTCCCGTGCAATCAGTTCGGCAAGCAGGAGCCGGGCAATGAGGGCGCCATCAGCGAGTTCTGCGAGCTGAACTACGGTGTCAGCTTTCCGCTGTTCAAGAAAATCGAAGTCAACGGTACCGGCGCCCATCCGCTGTTCGTGCAGTTGAAGAAACGCGCACCGGGCGTGCTGGGCTCCCAGGGCATCAAATGGAACTTCACCAAGTTTCTGATCGGCAAGGACGGCCAGTTGGTCAAGCGCTTCGCCCCGGCCACCAAGCCGCAGGATCTGAGTCGCGAGATCGAAGCCCTGCTCAAATGAACAGCCTGTCCGCCGATTCGCTGAAGCTCGACAGTCAGTTGTGCTTCAAGTTGTATGCCGCGTCGCGGGCGGTAATCCGTGCCTACAAGCCGATGCTTGACCAGCTCGGCCTGACCTACCCGCAATACCTGGCGATGCTGGTGTTGTGGGAATGGCAGCAAGCCGCGCCGGAGCAGCCGACGGTCAAGGCGCTGGGCGAGCGTCTGGCACTGGATTCCGGCACGCTGACGCCGTTGCTCAAGCGTCTGGAGCAACTGCAACTGGTCCAGCGTCAGCGCTCGGCCCGGGATGAGCGCGAGGTTCATCTGAGCCTCACGCCGCAGGGGCAGGCGCTGCGTGAACAGGTCGGGCCGTTGAAGGCGCGGCTGTTGTGCGACAGCGGGGTGGATCTGGATCGGCTCAATGAGCTGCGTGAGGGGCTCGATCACTTGCTGGGGCAGATCAAAGCGCTGTCATAGTAGGAATCCACTGGTCCAGCAGGGCCGCCAGCTCTTCACGGCGAAACGGTTTGGCCAGATAGTCGCTCATGCCCGCTGCCCTGCAGCGTTCGCGTTCTTCGGACATGGCGTTGGCGGTCAGGGCGACAATCGGCAGGTGCGGCCATCGTCCGCTCTGGCGAATCTGGCGGCTGGCCTCGTAACCGTCCATCACGGGCATGTTGCAGTCCATCAGTACCAGATCGAATTCGGCGTGTTCCAGCTGATCCAGGGCCTCGGCGCCATGGGAGGCGACCACGACTTCGCAGCCGAGCTTGGCAAGCATTCCTTTGGCCACCAGTTGGTTGACCGGGTTGTCCTCCACCAGCAGCACTCGTCCGCGGCGTTGAGACGGTGCGCTCTCCAGGCGTGTGCTGTCGATTGTGATGACGTCCGGATGCAGCGTTCTGCGCAGGTTCTGATACAGCGCATTGCGCGCCAGCGGTCGAGCCTGTTGTTGCAACGGAGCAAGGGCCGTGGCTTCTTCCCCGGGCATGAAGCTGCCGTAGGCGGTCACAAGCAGAATCGGTGCGGTCATGGCCGGGCGCAGGCCGAACAGGCATTCAGGGCAATCGGTAATGATGACATCCGGAGCCAGGCCGAGCAGTGAATCGTCGAGCGTGCGTTGCTGATACGACAGCCCCCAGACCGGAACCAGACTTTCCAGCAACTCCGCCAGACCGCTGACCGCAGAGGTGATGGCCAGCACGTTGCCGCGTAGCGGCGGCGGAATCACGGCGCGAGTATGGCAGGGCAGTGGCAGATCTGCGCAAAACTGACTGCCGAATCCCACTTCCGAACTGATCGTAAGTCGTCCCTGCATGGCTTCGCACAAGTTATACGTCAATGCCAGGCCCAGCCCGGTGCCGCCATATTGTCGGGTGATGCCGGCACCGGCCTGGGTGAACGGCTGGAAAATCTTCACCTGCGCTTCGCGCGCGATACCTATTCCGGTATCGCAGACTTCAATGCGAACCCCGTCCTTCCAGGTGGACAACCGCACATCGACCCGACCGAAGCGGGTGAATTTCAGCGCATTGGATAACAGGTTGCTGACGATCTGCCTGACCCGGGTCGGATCCCCGAGTACCAGCGCCGGGAAGTACGGATCGATCAGGCAAGTCAGCTCGACGCTCGGCGCCGCGTTCTGCGACAGCAGGTTGGCGGTGTCTTCGATCAGCGAGCCGAGATCGAAGGGTATGTGTTCGAGCTCGAGTTGCCCGGCGTCGAATTTCGACAGGTCGAGAATGTCGTTCAGCAACTCCACCAAGACCTTGCCCGAGTCGTGGGCAATGGACAGTTGCTGCTGTTGTTCGGCGTTGAGCGGGCCGTCGAGCGACAGTGCGATCATCCCCAACAGGCCGTTAAGCGGGGTGCGGATCTCGTGGCTCATGTTGGCAAGAAATGCCGAACGTGCCTCGGCCATGTCCAGTGCCGTGCTACGGGCCACTTCCAGTTCCTGGTTGGACTGGCTGAGTCGAGTATTGATGGCTTTGAGCTCTGCGGTACGTGCCGAGACGATGTCCTCGAGTTGCGCGAGGTAGTCGGTGAGGCGGTTTTCCGCGTTGCGCCGCTGCTGGATTTCCGTGGCGATGTTCTGGAACTGCTGGTTGGCAACCTTGACCAGAACGCCGATCTCGTCATTGGCATGCCCGGCCGGGCATTCCAGAGTAGTCGGTTCGGCACTGCGCGGGTCGCGACCGCTCAGTTCGCGGATTACCCGCACCAGCGGCTTGGTCAGCATCACGTAGAACAGCGCGAGCAGGATCCCGGTGAGAATCAGGCTGCGGGCGAAACCGTTGAGCAGCGTGACTTCGGCCCGCCGCAGGAACCGGCTGCCGAACGCGTAGGTATCGACTTCCAGGCTCAGTGTGCCGAGGGATTCGTTGGGCAGGTGATCGAGATAGAGGCGGTCTTCGAACTGGCGTTTGGCGCCGAACAGGAAGTCGCTGATCATCCGGTAGCCGCTTTGCAACTCCGGCCGCTTGACGCTGGCCAGCACCGTTGCATTGTTGTCGGTCAACTGAGCGGAGATGATCGCCGGTGACCGCAGCAGGCCCAACGTGAGTTCCTGAGCCAGTTCGGCATCGATGTTGTAGGCGATGCGCGAAGCCGGGTTATGGCTGATTTCCAGCAAAGACAGGATTTCACGGTTGATGGACGCGTCTTCACTGGCATAATCGATGCCGATTTGCAGCAGGCTGAGCAGCGTACCCAGAATGAACCCGACCAGCACGGTAAGCCGGGCCTGTTTGTACGACAGCCGGTGGGTGAATTTGATATCCATGGGGTGTTGAACCACTTCCGTTTCCCTTCGCTGCTCAAGCATAGTCGATCATGCACGGATTCCGGAGTTCCCGAATCGCCTTGTAACAAGGGCCGGGACAGGTTTCGAACGCTGTCTGTCATCGCTGCACCGCCATCATCACTGTGAACGAGCCCGAGGAGAAGACGTGGATTCCCGATTGAATGCTTTTCTTGAGCGCGCCGAGTCGGTTCTGGCCCGGATCGAGCCGTTGCTGCCGGCGCCGCGCCCGGTTATCGACTGGAATACCTGCCTGGCCGCACGCTGGCAACGCGACGGTCGCAGCGGTTATTTGCTGCCGCTGGAAGTCAGCCTCGACATGCGCTTGTCGGACCTGATCGGTGTCGATCGGCAACTGGAGCAACTGGGCCGCAACACTCAGCAGTTTCTCGACGGCATGCCGGCCAACCATGCGTTGCTGTGGGGTTCGCGCGGCACTGGCAAATCGTCGCTGGTGCGGGCGCTGCTGGCCGAACACGCCAAGGCCGGTTTGCGTCTGATCGAAATCGAGCGCGATCACCTGGCGGATCTGCCACGGGTGGTAGAGCAGATCGCCAAGCTGCCGCAGCGCTTTGTGCTGTTCTGTGATGACCTGTCGTTCGAGTCCGGCGAAGGCGACTACCGCGTGCTGAAAAGCGTATTGGACGGTTCGCTCGAACAGGCGCCGGATAACGTGTTGCTGTACGCCACCTCCAACCGCCGTCATCTGGTGCCGGAAAAGGAAAGTGACAACGAAAACTGGAAGCGTGTCGATGGCGAACTGCATCCGAGCGAAGCGGTGGAAGACAAGATCGCGCTGTCGGATCGTTTTGGCCTGTGGCTGTCGTTCTATCCGTTTACCCAGGAACATTTCCTCAACGTCGTCGAGCACTGGATCGGCCAGTTGGCTGCCAAGGCCGGCCTGAGCTGGGAGCGCGACGAACAACTGGACATTCTCGCCGTGCGCTGGGCAACCGGGCGCGGCAACCGCAACGGACGTTGCGCGTACCAATTCGCCCGTTACTGGGTGGGACTGAAATTGCTGGAGCACAAGGCATGATTGATTTGCAACAGAGCGGCCAGGGCCTCGAAGGCTATGGCATGTTGGCCGCACAACTGGAGTCGCTGCTGGCGGATGAGCGCGATTTCATCGCCAACGCCGCACAATTTTCGGCGTTCCTGTTCAACCAGCTCGATGATCTGAACTGGGCCGGTTTCTACCTCAATCGCAACGAGGAGCTGGTGCTCGGCCCGTTCCAGGGCCAGATCGCCTGCGTGCGCATTCCGTTCGGTCGCGGTGTGTGCGGCGCGGCGGCGGCCAGCCTGCAGACGCAGCGGGTCGAAGACGTTCATGCGTTCCCCGGTCACATCGCCTGCGACAGCGCGTCGAACAGCGAACTGGTCGTGCCGTTGGTCAAGGATGGTCGCCTGATCGGCGTGCTCGACCTCGACAGCCCGAAGCTCGCGCGTTTCGGTGCCGACGATCAGGCCGGGATCGAACAACTGGCGGCGATCTTCCTGCGCCTGACCGAGTGCTGATCACGCTGTAAGGCCTGCCTTGAACAGCACGGCCGCCGGGTCCACGGCATCGATCTGCCGTGGATCGAGAAACCGTGTGGCGTACTGCATATACACGCCATCGCGTATGAACAGGCCGAACAGCTCGGCGTCAATGTGCGACTCACGACACATGGCCGACATGATTCCCAAGGCTTCGCTCAGGGTCTTGGCCTTCTTGTACGGGCGGTCGGCGGCGGTCAGCGCTTCGAAAATGTCGGCAATTGCCATCATCCGCGCCGGCAAGCTCATTTCATCGCGTTTCAGACGCTTGGGGTAACCGGTGCCGTCCATCTTTTCATGATGCCCGCCGGCAATTTCCGCAATGCTTTTCAGGTGTTCGGGGAAGGGCAGATGACTGAGCATCAGGATCGTCTGCACAATGTGATGGTTGATGATGTATCGCTCCTCCCGGGTAAGAGTGCCGCGAGGGATGCTGAGGTTGTACAGTTCGCCGCGATTGTATTTGTAGTGCGGAACGTCAAGCTTGAAACCCCATGGATTGTCTTCGGGAATCAGCTCCCCATCGGCGCGTTCGAGCAGATGTTCGGGCTTGTCGGCCAGCAGCGGCTCGCTGACCGGCAAGGTCGGTGCCGGAGTCTTTGCCTGACGCCGGTTCTCTTCCCATGACAGGCCCAGTCGATCATCCAGTGTGCGCACCCAGGTGCGCTGCGCGATGTCTTGCAGACGTTTTAGGTCCGCCTCCGCCATCGCTTCTGAGCCCAGATTGCAGCGGGCGACAAACGCGAAGTCATCGTCCAGGTCTGTGAGTGTCACATCGCGCAGCTTGGCAAGTTGTACCTCGTCACCGCCCATCGCCAAGGCTTGCCAGTAGTTGATCCAGGCGTCGCGTTTGAGCACCTCGAAGCGGGTGCGGATTTCGTGGAGACGATCGTTCAGGGTTTCCAGTTTGGTGGCCTTGTCGACCACATATTCCGGTGTCGTGACCTTGCCGCAATCGTGCAGCCACGCAGCGATGTGCAAGGCCTCCCATTCATCCTCGTTCGGCTGGTAGTCGCGAAAAGCCGGGGCCTGGCTGGCCGCCGCCGCATGGGCGAGCATCAGGGCCAGCTCCGGCACTCGTTGGCAATGCCCGCCGGTATAGGGGCTTTTGGCGTCGATGGCGCCGGCCAGGAGTTGAATGAATGCATCCATCAGTTGTTTCTGTCGGGCTTGCAGACGCTGGCTTTCGATACTCACTGCTGCCGCGCCGGACACCGCCTGCAGGAACGCAATGCGATCTGGGCGGAGTTTTTCCAGGTCGGCCGCAGTACCGCTGTCATTGATGAGCAAGACCAGCAAACCGACGGTCTCGTTGTGACGGTTATGCAGGCGTATACCGATCAAATGTACCCGTGGCGAGTCCAGTGCCAGCAGCACTTTCTGTAAATCGCTGGCCTCTTCGAAGCCGAGATTGCTCACGACGGTGTCGGCGTTTTCCAGTTTCCGAAACCATTCAGGATTCTGTGAGACATCGATACCGCGATCCTGAATTTCAAACGCGGCCAGCGTTTGTGATGTTCCATCGATCACCAGCCCACAGGGCTCCATGCGATTGCCATCGTTCTCGCGCAAATAGATCAATCCTGCCTGGGCCTGTGCGATCTGCACCGTTTCGAACAGTACCCGTTGCAGCAGCGGCGCGAAGCGGGTTTCGGCGGTGAGGCTATCAGTGATGCGGAAAAAACTGGCGAGGGTATCTTTCATGCGGGCCATCGAAAGGCTCAGTTGGTCCACCTCCAGCACCAGGGATCGACGGGTCACCGGGAAGTTGAAGTCGAAACTGCGGATCGCATCGGCTTCCTTGACCAGAGCATGCAGTGGTTTGACCAGAACTCGCGAGATCAGCCAGCCCAATGGCAGGCAAAGCAGCAGGGTGGCCAGCGTAATCAGCGCACCTTGCCAGCGTATGCGATAGGCATCGGCCAGCAACTCGTCCTCCGGCACCAGCAACGCCATTTGCAAGCCTTTCGGTCCGCCTTCCTGTAAGTGGCTGCGGGCGACAATCCATTGCCGACCGTCGGCCTTGAGCCGATTACCTTGATGTCCTGACAACAAGGCATGCAGACCTGGGCTCAGATCGGCGGCCTTGGCCAGACGAGCCGTTCGGTCATCGACGATCAGCCGGCGACTGTCGGGATAGGCGACGGCGTTACCGTCGGCATCGAACAGGACGATTTCCGTGGCCGGAGTCACTACGTGTTTGATCAGCGTCGCCGACAGCGTGTCCAGGGTAAGGTCGGCGGCGATGACAGCGTTTTCGCCGATTCGGCGGGCCAGAGTCGTGCCGACATTATGGGTGGAGAAAAATACATAAGGCTCGGTGGTGATCTGCTCGCCTTGCTGCTTCGCATTTATGTACCAGGCCCGGCTGCGGGGGTCGTAAGGATCGCCGGGGTTGTCCTGGCGGCCGATCGGGGAGAGTGCCTGATCGAAGAACAGCGACTGTGAATGCGCCAGTCCACTGGCGTCATGCTCGATGCTCCAGACCTGATACGCCGCTGCGTCCGGCGCATTGAGCAGGCTTTTCAGCGACGGTGTGCGCAACGGACGCACCATGAAGAAATCGCCGTTGCCATAGCCCAGGTACAGCGAAGCCAGATCCGGATTGTCCGTCAGGGACTGACTGAACGGCTCAAGCAGTGCCAGACGCTGTTCAAGGCGCAAGGCATGGGTGGCCGGGTTGTGTGTCAGCAGGCCAAGCAAATGCCGGATCGGTGCATAGGTGGATTGCAGATCCAGGCGAATATCCTGCTCTATACGGTTGAACAGCTTTTCGCTGCTCGAGAGGATGATCTGTGTGGTCTGCCGGTAGTTGAACAATCCCAGCACTACCCCGGTGAGCAACAACAGAAAGGTAAACATGACGCTGATGTGCACATGCAGCGGAAACCTGCGTTGATCCGGGCGCAGTGGGCTGGGCATTGCGGACTCTCCGTGTAGGTAAGCACACTGCTCAGCGTCCAAGCATAGTTAAGCTCCGGTCATTTTGCTTTGGTCGCTCTGCGCCAGTTGCTGCTCCAGTGCCTGCTCCAGTTCGATGATGGCGAGACAGCTGGCCGTGCAACGACGTTCGATTTCATCCTCCGGCAACGCCTGCAGACAGGCCTGCTCAAGTGCTTCGCAACTGTCGATCAGGCGCGAAGCCTGGGCAATGCGTGCGGCACCTATGATCTTGTGAGCGATCCCGGCCAGCGCAGAGTGATCGCGCGCACCTGAAAGTGTCTGCAGTTGCTGCCGGTCAGATCGGCTGCTGTTGAGCAATTCCGCCAGCAGACGCCGAGCCTGGGCAGGGTTCCCGCCGGTGAGCAGCGTCAGCCCCTGAAGGTTGAAAGCCGGGGTGCGGAACAACGGTTTGACGCTGTCTATCCATCGACTCAGGACGCTCAGACTCAGAGGTTTGAACAGGCATTCGTTCATGCCCGACTGTTTGCATCGCAAGATCTCCTCCGGCTGAGCATTGGCGGTGAACCCCAGGACTGTACAGGCCGGGCGACGAGTGATTTTTTCATGTTGGCGAATCGCTCGGGTCAGCTCGTAACCGTTCATGAGGGGCATGTTGCAATCGGCAATGACCAGATCGAAAGCACCGTTTTTCCACTGTTCAAGTCCTTGTCGGCCATCTTCGGCGATGCAGAACCGATGCCCCAGGTACTCCAGTTGCTGACACATCAGCAGGCGATTGGCCGGATGATCGTCCACTACCAGTACCATCAGCGGATTGAGCGAAACCTGAATTTGCGGTTCGTTTTCAGTTAGCGCTACTTGTGCGGGCAAGGTGGCAAGCGGCAGCGAGACACTGACCTGCGTGCCGATCCCGCAAAGGCTGCTCAATCGCAGTTTTCCCCCATCATTTCGCACAGGTTGCGACTGATGACCAGGCCAAGCCCTGCGCCACTGATCGTTCGTTGGCCACCGTTGCCGGCCTGGGCGAAAGGTTCGAACAGACGTAGCTGATCCTGTGTCGAGATGCCAATTCCGCTGTCCTGTACGGTCAGCTGCACCAGCGAGCATTCGGGGTCATCCGTGGGCTGAACGTCAAGCGCGATCCTGATGTGCCCCGCGTCGGTAAACTTGATGGCATTGCTGATCAGATTCGAGAGCACCTGTTTAAAGCGCAGGGGGTCAAGGTGCACATCGATGTTCAGTTCGGGTGGAGAGACCGTCACCACCAATGAAAGGCTTTTCTGTCGGGCCAGACCTTCGAAGATTCTGACCACCGAGCCAACGGTGTCGACCAGATTGATCCGTTCGGGACTCAGGCTCAGTCGTCCGGACTCGATGCGCGCGATGTCCAGTATGTCGCCGATCAGGCCAAGCAGATCCTTGGCCGAATGGTAGGCCGTTTCTATGCCGGAACGATCCGGGTAAGTGTGATCCATACGCTTGAGTGTGAGTTCGAGCATGCCGATCACGGCGTTCATCGGCGTGCGGATTTCGTGACTCATGGTCGCCAGAAAAGTGCTCTTGGCCCGATTGGCATCGTCTGCCCGCTCCTTGGCAGCATGAAGTTCGTCGAACAGCTCACGGCGTTCGCTGATGTCGATCCAGCCACCGATGATTCCACGTACTTCGCCACTGGAATCCCGGTACGGCAGAATCCAGTGATAAATCGTCAGTCGCCGGTTGCCGATATGCAGCGGCCGGTCGAGCACGAGCGGCTTTCCTTCGGCCACTACCCGCTGGTAGTCGGCCTGATAGGCCTGCGCCTCGAAAGCGTTGTTCAACGCACCTTGCATGACGCTTTTACCAATGACGTCTTCGCGCCTGGCATCGAATACCTCAAGGTAACTGTCATTGCAGCTTTGCAGCAGACCCTGCCGGTCCCGTACATAAATGGGATGGGGCGTTCCGTTGACCAGTGAACGCATGAACTCCAGCTGGTCGTTCAATGCCCGTTCGGCCGATTTGCGCTGCTTGATCATGTGTAGGCATTCCACAGCAGCGACAGCACCAACAGCAGACAGGCTCCACCGATCAGCTGGTAGAAAAAACGTTGATATTGATGCCAGGCCCCTTGCGAGACATTTGAGTAGCCCCGCCAGCGACCATTGATGATGCCCAGCTCTTCAGGCGTGATACTCATCAGCGTCTTGTTGATGATCGAACCCAGCTCCGTGTTGTCCCGGGACGTCGCCAGAGAAAAGGCCGCTTGTCGGGTGCCAATGGTGGTGGTGATCTGCAACGGGTGTTCGAAGATTTTCGACGAAATGAAGTAGTTCGCGATGACCAGAGAATTCACAGCGCCTTCGACCTGACCTTCGTCAAGCAGCGCGACTGCACTGAAGGTGTCCGGCGTTTCGACCAACTGGATGCGCGGAAACTCGCTCCGCAAATATTCGATCATGGGATTGCCCTGAGCGATCGCCAGCCGCTTGCGCTTCAATTGGCCAAGGTGCGTCGGGCTATCAGCGGTCTTTCTGGTCAACAGGACGTAAGAATTTTCCAGGTAGGGGCGGCTGAAACTCAGCGTTTCCTGACGTTGGGTGGTAGGGAGCAGGGCTGCGATCAGGTCAGCCTGATTGTTTTCAACCTGTTTTATCATCTCGGCATCGCTGCGGCTGCGATGGATTTCGAAGCGCAGGCCGGTACGCAAGCGGATCAGTTCGAGCAGATCGGCGCTGATGCCGCGAAAATTGCCGTTACTGTCAAAGAAAGTCAGAGGCGCGAAAGCCTCGTTGACCACCACGCTCACCACCGGGTGTTTTTTCAGCCACTGTTCTTCCCGCCGGGTCAGTTGCAACTTTTGATCGGTCAGCAGTGTGTCGCTGCCGGCGCTCCAGCGTTTGGCGATGTTGTCGCGCTCGCTGCCCGGAATGGCCTGCAGGACTGTGTTGATGACGGCGAGCAGTTGCGGATCGTTACGATGCACGGCGAAGCTGAAGCCGTGGGCTTCATGCTTGCCGAAATTGGCCATGCGTATGTTGTTCAGGTAACCCTTGCTGATCATGTAATGGGTGGAGATGCTGTCGCCGAGAAACACATCCGCCTGATCGAATGCCACTGCGTTGATTGCATTCTGGTAGGAGGGATAGGAAGTGATCAGGGCTTTGGGATACATCGCCTTGACCTCGTCCAGCGGCAAGTAGTGATACAGCATGCTCAGACGCAGGCCTGCCAGACCTTCAGTCAAAGAACGGGTTTCGCCTTCGCGTGCCACAAGGACCGGTTGATCGATGGCGTAAGACCTGGAAAGCAGGATATTGGCGTTTTCCGCTTCGAACCCATTGGCCGTACCGAGCATGTCGATGTTGCACTCGATCAACGCCCGTATGGCGGCATCCCGCGAGGCGAAACGTTTGACTCTGATCGGCAGTCCCACCGCCTGGCCGATGAGTACGGCGTAATCCGCCGTGAAACCTTCGTAATCCTGGCCGCTGGTCGTCATGTCAAAGGGTGGGTAGTCGGGCGCGGATGTACCCAGAATCAACTCATTGCGAGTGTGCACCCATGCTGTTTGTGATGGATCAAGCTCCACTGACACTGATCTGTCTGCCGAGCGACCTAGTACGGAAAAGTCTTGCGAGACGGGGGACGCGACCGTTGCAGAGGTGCACAAAACCAGGCATGCACTCAATGCAATCAGAAAACTCATTAAACGGCTGGGCATGTTGACTCTCACACGAGTGCGTTGCGTTTGGCCATTTCGATAAGTTCTACAAGAGACTTGGCTTTTAATTTTTGCATCAGGCGTTTTTTATAAGTACTGACGGTTTTATTGCTGAGGAACATGCCTTTGGCTATTTCCTTGTTTGTACGGCCTTGGGCGAATAACTGCAGCACCATCAATTCCCGATCATTGACGGATTTGAATAGTTCCAGTTCTGCATAGCGCCCATCATCATTGCGGACAGGGTTCAAGGCTTGGCTGGGGAAATAGTTATAGCCGGAAAGTACGGCTTTGATTGCACTGACAAGTTCGCTCAGATCCTCCTGCTTGCACACATAACCCGATGCGCCCGATTGCATGCAGCGAATGCCGAACAGAGTGGGGCATTGAGCAGTGAGGACCAGGGTCTTGAATGGCGAACTCATGGCGTTGAAGCGGGCCAGAACCTCCAGGCCGTCAAGCTTGGGAATGCTGATATCGAGAATGATGAGATCGGGCATGCATTCGCGAACCATCTGCATGGCATCGACACCGTTATCGGTTTCTCCGACGACCCTGTAACCCTCATGTTCCAGCAACATTCGAACGGCAAGGCGAATGACCGGGTGATCGTCGACAATAAAAACGGAGTTCATAATCAAGTCCCATACGAGCACAAATAAAGGGCGCACATTAGCTCAGATGAATGTGCACTCGCATGAACTGACTGGGGTTCAGCGGCAATCTAGGATAAGTCCTACAAGTAATGAGGAATCAGACTACGTATGAACTAGGTTTGGCGTAGGTAGATGAGTGAGAAGTTCGAAATGTTTATCGTCTGGGTTTTTTCTGTAGACGAAAAACTGCGCGTTTAAAGAGTAGAAAGGGATTCGTTGTTTCAGGTTTATCCTGCACCAGCATGAATATGAAGAAGAATTTAAATGTACGTTGCCAGCGTGTCTGCCCGAGCGATTCGGCACGAATCGCTCGGGCAGCGAATTTCAGTGGCTGGAGCGCCCCGTCATTTCCAGTGCCATGTCACTGGCGTAGCTGTCGGTCATGCCGGCGATGAAATCGATCATGCGCAGGAACGAAGTGTGCAAGGGGCCGTGCGGATCCGGTGCATTGTTCCCCAGCAAATCAAGGATCCGGCGGCTCTTGAAGGACGGCGTGCGGCCATTGTGTTGTTCCAGGGCGGCACCACAAAAGGCGTTAAGCAGAATCTCCAGCGTCGTGTAGGCGCCGATCTCATGCAGGGTCTTGCGCTTGTCCTGAAAAATCTTCTTGCGGGCAATGTCCTTGGCGTTCAGTACGCAACGTTTGGCCGGGCCATGCATGTGCTCGACCAGATCCCCCGGCAGCGTACCGGCCAGCAGCGCATCCTGTTGTTCGACGAATGCGCGGGCAGCGGCGTTGGTCAGGTGTTCGATGGCCTTGCCGCGAAGAATTGCCAGTTTGCGTCGGCGCGAATCCTGCGGGCCGAGCTGGCGGTAGGTTTCCGGCAGGTCGTCTCCGACCAGGCCGAGCAGCAGGGATTCGACTTCGGCGTATTCCAGCAGCTCCATTTCAAGGCCGTCTTCCAGATCGATCAGCGCATAGCAGATGTCGTCCGCAGCTTCCATCAGATACACCAGCGGATGACGTGCCCAGCGCTGCTCTTCGAGTTGAGGAAGACCGAGTTTGTGGGCGATCTGTTCCAGTATCGGCAGCTCACTCTGATAGCAGCCGAATTTGTGTTTCTTGTAACCAAGGGAGTCGGCGTGACGCGCGGTCCACGGGTACTTCAGATAAGTGCCGAGGGTGGCGTAGGTCAGTCGGGTTCCGCCGTCGAACTGGTGATACTCCAGTTGCGTCAGCACCCGGAAGCCCTGGGCATTGCCTTCGAAATTCAAAAAGTCGCCACGCTCGGCTTCGCTCATCGCATCCAGCCAGCCGCGCCCGGCCGCTTGCTGGAACCAGTGGCGAATCGCGTCTTCGCCGGAGTGGCCGAACGGCGGGTTACCGATGTCGTGTGCCAGACAGGCTGACTGAACCACCATGCCCAGATCGCTGGGTTCGCACCATTCGGGCAACGCACGGCGCAAGGTTTCACCGACACGCATGCCCAGCGAGCGACCGACGCAGCTGACTTCCAGCGAGTGGGTCAGGCGCGTGTGAATGTGGTCGTTGCTCGATACCGGATGCACCTGGGTCTTGCGCCCCAGGCGGCGGAAGGCGCCGGAGAAAATGATGCGGTCATGGTCTTTGTGGAACGGGCTGCGGCCAAGTTCCTGCGGGCTGTGCAACGGTTTGCCGAGACGTTCGCGGTTGAGCAGGGTATGCCAATCCAAGGCTGATTCTCTCCGTCTGGTGACTGATTCCCTAGCTTCCCGGTTCAGGCTGGTATCTGCAAGCGTAACTACAATCCTGCCGCATCGATGTCGATCAACAGCAGACGCTCACCATTGTCGAAAAACTGGCCGGCGGTCAGGCAATACTGGTTGCTGGTGGCGTCGCGATAGGTGTTGGAAAGCGTCAGGCGCCGCTCCTCCCAGCCCTCGGCCAGCAGGTGATAGAAGTACGGGCGCCACGACCAGTTGTGACCCAGGTAGCGATTGTCGGCGACCCATCCGCTTTTGCGCCATTCCAGATTGGGCGTCAGTTGGGTGCCGTGACGATCGCATTGATAAAAGCGCAGCAACCAGGGGAACGCGTCGAGCTGCGGCAAAGCACTGAGCGGAGAGCGCGACTGGGCCCAGGCTTGCAAAATGGTCATGAGTTCGCAGAGTTGCCGACGCATCGACATCCATTTACCACGCTCGGTCAGTTTTTGATCTACGTAGGACTGACGCAATCCGGCAAAGCGCTCGACGAAGTCATCGGTACCGAAAAACGCCTCCTGTGCCCGAGCGAACAGAAAACCCTGCACGTAACGCGATCCGCATTCCAGCGCGAAATTCAGTTGCGCCGCCGTTTCCACACCTTCTGCAATGATCCAGCAACCGGTTTTTTCGGCCATTTGCGCGAGGGCCTTGACCACGTCACTGCTCGGCCCGCCAAGTGCGGCGGCCTGGAACAGGCGCATGTCGAGTTTGAGAATGTCCGGTTGCAGCGCCAGCACGCGATCAAGCTGCGAATAACCGGCGCCGAAATCGTCGATGGCGATCCGGGCACCGGCATCGCGATAGCGCGCCACGACTTCGGTCAGGCGCTGACTGTTTCCGCCAAGTTCAGTGATTTCGAAAACGATCCGTTGCGGGTCTATACCGTGCCGTGCGAGTTGTTTCAGGCTGGGCAGCGCCTGATCGGCACGCAAACGACTGATCCAGCGCGGTGACATGTTCAGGCTGAGAAACCAGTCCGGTGGTGCTTCGTGCAGGCGGCTCAGCGCGTTGTCGCGGATCTGCCGGTCCATTCTGCGCAGCGCGATGGCCGGCGTACGCGGGTCGGCGAACAGCGGTCCGACCGACGCCAGTTGGCCATCGGCCTGGCGCAGACGACCCAGAGCCTCGACCCCTGCAATGCGTCCGGTGGCGGTATCGATGAAAGGTTGAAAGCAGGCGAGCGGTTGCCCGTCGATCACGGGGCCTCCTTATCGTTCTTGTTCTGGTCGAATTCTGCCGGCCGGATAGGCGAGCGGGATTGAATCTCTGGATAAGTGATTCAATCCCGCTGTCATTGCAAGAATGCAGCCAGATGAGAGGGGTCAGCGTTTGCTGGAGTTCTGCATCACCAGTTTGATCAGCGGGGCGAGGCTGGTACCCAGGCGGATCAGTCGGGTCAAGCCGCCGACGCCACCGCTTTTGGCCCCTTTACCCGTGATGAAACCCAGCAGCGTCACAGCCGCTACGCCCCACAACGGCGCGTGCTTGATGCCGAAACCGCCCTGCAGGTTTTGCGTCATGCCACGCATGCGTTGCAGAGGCTGCAGGACCTGGCCGGTTTCGTGGCGGATTTCCTGACGATGCATTTCCATGCGCAGACGGATCAGTGCCTTGCGCATTTCCCGGCGTGAGCTGTTGTGCGGAAGTTCAGGCAGGCTCATGGCAGCAGGCGCTCCCGGTCGTTGGCCAGTTCTTCCAGCGTGCCGTGGAAGGGCGAGGATTCATCGAAGATCGCGGCCTTGAGACGCAGCGCGCAAAAGATTGCCGCCAGGGTGTAGAACACGCACAGCCCAATGATTGCGGCCAGGCGATAGGTGTCCCAGAACACGATCAGTACGAGGGTCGACAGACCGACCAGCAATAGCAGCGCAAACACCAGCGCCAGGCCGGCGAACAGCAACAGGCTGACGGTACGTGCTTTCTGTTCCTGCAGTTCGATGCCGAACAGTTCGACGTGGCTGTGCAGCAGGCCGAGAACGGCAGCACCCAGACGACGCGTGGAGGAGGCGGTGCCCGAGTCCGGGCCGGATTCACCGATCGACATGATCAGCGCCGCGTGGCCAGCAGGCCGATCAGAAAGCCGACGCCGGCGGCGATGCCCACCGATTGCCAAGGGTTGGCGGACACATATTCCTCGGTGGCGTTGACCGCAGCCTGACCACGCTCGCGCAGGGTGTCCTCGGTCAGCTTAAGGGTTTCACGGGCGCGCAGCAGGCTTTCGTGGATCTGTTCGCGCAACTCGTCAGCCTGATCACCGGCCAGCGTGGCGGTGTGTTCCAGCAACCGTTCAGTGTCGCTGACCAGCGTCTGGAAGTCGTTCATCAGGATTTCTTGAGCAGTCTTTGCCTTGATGCTGGCCATGGGGGATCTCCGTAAGTGGCGTTCTGAAGCAGCGTTCTGAAGCGTTCGAGTATGAGCCAAGTGTGAAGGTTCAGTGCAAATGGCTGGTACAACTTTTGCTGTGTCGTGGTGCGTCGATCGGTGGCAGTGCGCTGTTGCCGGGCGCGAAACCGGGCACACCATGGCCCGGATGATGAGGGTTCATGTCAGCCCATCGACCTTGTGCGCCAAAGCGGTTCACCGGACCTCCGGATTAGTGATCGCGCAGTCGCAACTTGGTGCATGAAATGTGCGCATGAACCGCTTTGGTGCCTTTTTCAGCCTTGGGTCTGCCTCCTCATGGAAAATTTGCAAAGCGCTGTGGACACGCTGGTTCACAGTTCCAACACATTGTTCATTCTGATCGGTGCGGTCATGGTGCTGGCCATGCACGCCGGGTTCGCGTTTCTGGAGGTCGGAACAGTTCGCCAGAAAAACCAGGTCAACGCGCTGTCGAAAATTCTCAGCGACTTCGCGGTGTCGACCCTGGCCTATTTCTTTATAGGCTATTGGCTTTCGTACGGGGTGACCTTCCTGCAACCGGCGGCGGTGCTCAGTGCCGATCATGGTTATGGTCTGGTGAAGTTTTTCTTCTTGCTGACCTTTGCGGCGGCGATCCCGGCGATCATCTCCGGCGGCATCGCCGAGCGGGCGCGGTTTTTCCCGCAACTGTGCGCCACGGCGCTGATCGTAGCGTTCATCTACCCTTTTTTCGAAGGCATGATCTGGAACGGCAACTACGGTCTGCAAGCCTGGCTGACCGCGCAGTTCGGTGCCCCTTTCCATGACTTTGCGGGTTCGGTGGTGGTGCATGCCATGGGCGGCTGGCTGGCGCTGGCAGCGGTGTTGCTGCTCGGGCCGCGCAACGGGCGCTATCGCGATGGCAGGCTGGTGGCGTTCGCGCCGTCGAGCATTCCTTTTCTCGCCTTGGGTTCGTGGATCCTGATCGTTGGCTGGTTTGGCTTCAACGTGATGAGCGCGCAAACCCTGCAAGGGGTCAGCGGACTGGTGGCGGTCAACTCGCTGATGGCGATGGTCGGCGGCACGGTGGCGGCGTTGATCGTCGGGCGCAACGACCCGGGCTTTCTGCACAATGGTCCGTTGGCCGGACTGGTGGCGGTGTGTGCCGGTTCCGACCTGATGCACCCGGTCGGCGCGCTGGTGACCGGCGCGGTTGCCGGCGCCTTGTTTGTCTGGTGCTTCACGGCGGCGCAGGTCAAATGGCGCATCGACGATGTGCTGGGTGTCTGGCCGTTGCACGGTTTGTGCGGCGTGTGGGGCGGCATTGCCTGCGGAATCTTCGGCTCGACTGCATTGGGTGGACTCGGTGGCGTCAGCCTGATCAGCCAGTTGATCGGCACCACCCTTGGTGTGGTGGTGGCGCTGATCGGCGGTTTCGCCGTCTACGGTTCGATCAAGGCGTTGCATGGTCTGCGCCTGAGCCAGGAACAGGAGTACTACGGCGCCGACCTGTCGCTGCACAAGATCGGCGCGGTGAGCCAGGACTAGGTTTCCTCATCTTCAGCTCCGGGGTAAAAGCCGTGAAGCAGGCGATAACGATCAAAGCGCACCTGATCGACTTTCTCCTGCACCCGGTGCGCAGGAAACCCCAGCAGGATCAGGGCATGGGAACCGAGCATCAGGCTCGACTCCAGCAGTTCCGGCACCACTTCGCTGGCGCCGGCTGCCTTCAGCTCGGCCGACTGGCTGTCGTCCCGGGTGCGCACCAGGATCGGCACTGTCGGGTTGAGGCGTCGGGCCTCCTTGAGAACCCGCAAGGCCACGTCGGCTTGATCCACGGCAATCACCAGCAACCTGGCGCGCAGTAAACCGACGGCGATCAACAGATCGCCGCGGGTTGAATCGCCGTAGTGGACGTCGCGTTCGGCGGTGGCGGCTTCCTGAATTCGCACCGGATCGTTGTCCAGCGCGATGTAGGTTTGCCCGGCATTGCGCATGAAGCGCCCGATCGACTGACCGACACGGCCGTAGCCACAGATCACCACATGCCCGTCGAACCCGGCATTGAGCGCGCTGATTTCCTCGATCTGCGCTTCTTGATTGGGTTTGCGGTGCAGGGCGGCGGCGATGCGCGGTGCGGCGCGTAACAGCAAAGGGGTCAGCAGCATCGAGCAGAAGGTCGCGGCGAGCAGCAGGGCGCCCAGCTCTGCGGGGAGCAGCCGGGTCTGCTGCATCTGCGCCATCAGGGCGAAGCAGAATTCACCGCCCTGGGCGAGGGCGAGACCGCTGCGCCAGGCCGTTTCAATGTCGCTGCCGCGCCATTTCACCAATAGCGCCACCACCAGGCCTTTGATCACCAGCAAACCCAAGGTCATGCCGATAATCAGCAGGCTGTGGCTGGCGAACAGTTGCAGGTCGATCAGCATGCCGATGCTGACGAAAAACAGTCCCAGCAGAATGTCGCGAAACGGCCGGATATCGGCCTCGATCTGATGTCGGTAATGGCTCTCGCCCAACAGCATGCCCGCGAGGAACGCGCCCAGGGCCGGAGACAGGCCCAGCAAGTGGGTCAGCCAGGCCGTCAGCAACACGATTACCAGTGCCAGCAGCACGAACAATTCCGCCGAGCGGGATGCCGCGACCTCCTGGAACAGGCGTGGCAGCAGCCAGCGGCTGGCCAGCAATAAACCGAAGAACAGCAATACGGTCTTCAACAAGGTCAGGGGCAACGCCCAGTACCAGACCTGATCACTGCTGCCGGCGAATACCGGCACCAATGTCAGCAGCAACACCGCCACTACGTCCTGGAACAGCAGGACGCCCACCGCATTCTGGCCATGGCTGCTGAAGATTTCGCCGAGACTGCCCAGCTCTTTGGTCACAATCGCCGTGGATGACAGCGACAGGCCGGCGCCCATCAGCAAGGCCGGTGTGACGGGCATGCCCAGTAACATCAGCACGCTTCCCAGCAGCAGAGTGGTGATCAGCACCTGCTGGCTGCCCAGACGGAAAACCACCTTGCGCAGGGCAATCATTTTCGACAGGGAGAATTCCAGCCCCAGAGAAAACAGCAGAAACACCACGCCCAGCTCGGCAAGGTCCGGCAAGTGTTCACTTTCATTGATCCAGTCGAACGCCTTCGGCCCGACCATCAACCCCACGCACAGGTAGCCCAGCACAGGTGGCAGGCGCAGGCGTCGGAACAGGGCAATCATCACCAGGGACGACGCCAGAATGATCAGCAGATTGGCAAACACAAGACACTCCGGGACAGGTCAGGCTCTTCAAGCGTAGAGGTAAAAAACACCGGAGCATCGCGTAAATGGCGATTTTGTGGGCTGATTTACATCAGGGTTTTACGAGGGGCGGAATCGAACCCGGTGGGTGGGTCGACGGGCTTTGCGGGCAGGCCTAGAATGATCACTCGATTTTTGGGGTTGAGCGCACATGCTTCCTGAATGCCAGTTGTTCGGCACCCTGGGGTGCCATTTGTGTGAAGTCGCGGAGGCGGAACTGATGCCTTTTGTCGAGCATGGTCTGCTGGTGGAGCTGGTGGATATTGCTGACGACGAATCGTGGTTCGAGGCCTACAGCCTGCGGATCCCTGTCTTGCGCAGGGTCGATACCGGCGCGGAACTGGGGTGGCCGTTCAGCGCCGATCAGGTGGTGGCATTCCTGCGTTGATGGTCTTTCCTCTTTTGCGTTGATGGCGCTCGTCACCTTCGCTCAATCACGGCTTGGCACTTTTCGGGTTATTCGGTTACTGTATGCGCATACAGTAATTGAGTTGGCCTGCCATGCCGTTTCCGGGCATTCGTCAGGGCAAGCCGGATGTCAGAGGGAGCAACCGTGGTCAATGTCGAACAGTTGAAAAGCAGCGTGAACGGGATGTCGGTTGACGTGGTGCGCGAGGCCGTCCACGAATTGCGCCTGGACGGTCTGGTCACGGAAGGCAAGACCCCCTTCAACAAGCTTCATTTCAATACGTGCTTTGCCGAGATCGAGGCCTTGTTCCAGCGTGCCGGCTATCACAAGCAACTGGATGTGGTCGGTTATCAGGGATTGTTGTACGCCTTGTACGATCCGGGCCGTTGGGACGCCGTGGATGTGTTGCGCTGGCTCAAGGAATTCACCGAGGCGGCGGCGCTCAAATCGATCCCTGCCTGATTCTGCACTAGGTCCGCTGCGTCCGGTGTTGGATAATGCCGCTCTGCTTTGAAGGTTAGAGTTTCCGTATGTCCAGCACATCAACGTTTTCCGCCGCACAGAATCAGGCCAGCACGCTGTATCTGCCCCCCGGTAGCTGGCGGACAGTGCTCGACTGCCTGTGTGAGCATTTCAGTGCCATCGGGCGCGATCAATGGCTGGATCGAATCGCCCGGGGCAGGGTGCTCGATGGCCAGGGTCAGCCGATTGCGCTGGACTTGCCCTACAAGGAAGGGCTGCGCATTCACTATTTTCGTGAAGTGCCGGATGAAAAACCGATCCCGGTGGTCGAGTCGATCCTGTATGCGGACGACCATCTGGTGGTGGCGGACAAGCCGCATTTCCTTCCGGTGACCCCGGCAGGCGAGTACGTCGAACAGACGCTGCTTCGTCGATTGATCCGGCGCCTGGACAATCCCCATCTGGTGCCGCTGCACCGGATTGACCGGCACACTGCCGGGCTGGTGATCTTCTCTGCCAATCCACAGACGCGGTCGGCGTATCAGTCGCTGTTTCCGACACGGCAGATCGAAAAACGCTATGAAGCCATTGCGGCCGCGCTGCCCGGGCTGGATTTTCCGTTGGTACACAAGAGCCGCATGATCGACGGTGAACCGTTTTTCCGCATGCAGGAAGGGCCGGGTGTGAGTAACACCGAAACGGCGGTAGAGGTTCGTGAAAAGAATGGCGAACTCTGGCGCTACGGCTTGTATCCGGTGACCGGCAAGAAGCATCAGCTACGGGTGCACATGACGGCGCTGGGGGCGAGCATCTGCAATGATCCGTTTTACCCTGAAGTGCTCAAAGACGTTGAGGATGACTACGCCAATCCGCTCAAACTCCTGGCGCAGGGGTTGCGATTCATCGATCCGGTCACAGGGCTGGTGCGCGAATTTGAAAGCCGGATCACGCTGGACTGGTGATCCCGGGTATCAACCCTTTTCTGCCAGACACGAAAAAGCCCGCATATTGCGGGCTTTTCTGTATCCGCTGTCGAACTGAAGACTTACAGCTCTTTGACAGTGCGGATCTGATCCTTGTTGATGCGGGTGTGCTTGCCGTCCAGTTGTTCGAACTCGTAGAAGCCCGAATCTTCATCATACTTGGGGGCGTCGACAGCCTGGATTTCGCGACCGTCATTCAAGGTGATCACTGTTGGCGAGGCGCAACCGGCGAGGGTGGCAAGGCCCAGTGCGAGCATGAAAGTGGCGAGGGTCCGTTGAGTCATGAGTGTGTCTCCGAAGGGAAATTCTTTTGGTTACTGAGCTTGAGACGTATACAAGGCGTGCAAGTTCCTTGAATGCTGTCAGTCTGACACAGTGTTGTGCGAACTCAACAGTTCAGGGGTGTTGAGATTGGCCAGCCGTGGGTCGTTGTCGGGGCAAACCAGGGCCTGGGCATCGAGACTGCGCATCAGTCGGCCCGGGCTACGTTCCCCGGCTTTCCACGCGTCTTCGAAAGCCGGCAGGAGTGCCACCGGGATCACGCAAAGCAGCGGTTCCCAGTGATCGTCATGTCTCAACATTAAAGGTTTTTCAGAATTCAGACTGGCCGCTTCTCGCAGGCTTTGCATCAGTGGCAGATCGATTCGTGGAACATCGCAGGGCAGAACCAGCAGATGGGCGTGGCGCGCAGCTTTCAATCCGGCGCGAATACCGGCCAATGGTCCGGGAAAGTCTTCCTCGTCGTCTGTCACCAACTGATCAGCGTAGGGCGCGTAACGCTCACGATTGCGGTTGCAGGAAATGATCAGGTCATCCGTCAGCAGGCGTGCGTTGTGTTGCACGTGCGCAATCAGCGGTTTTCCTTGCCACTCCACGAGTCCTTTGTCCTGACCTCCCATGCGTTGGCCGCGGCCACCCGCCAGCAACAGGATCGAGCAAGGTGGCAGCGGTATATTCGAAGTCATGGCAACTCTGCGCAAGGTCGGCAAAAAAATAGGGTGCTGTGATATAACACCGGGCTGTTTCTCCTACAACTGGACGAGCCTATGAAAGCCAAGGCTGATGTACCTTTCGCACCGCTCAACATCGCTGTTCTGACGGTTAGCGACACTCGAACCCTTGAAACCGATACCTCCGGCCAGGTTTTCGTCGATCGCTTGACGGCCGCTGGCCACAATCTGGCGGAGCGGGTGCTACTCAAAGATGACCTGTACAAAATCCGTGCACAAGTCGCCCACTGGATTGCCGAAGATGTGGTGCAAGTGGTGCTGATTACTGGAGGCACCGGTTTTACAGGTCGCGACAGTACCCCCGAAGCCGTTGCCTGCCTGCTCGATAAACAGGTTGATGGTTTTGGTGAGCTGTTTCGCCAGATTTCGGTTGCCGATATTGGCACCTCCACGGTGCAATCCCGTGCATTGGCAGGCCTGGCCAACGGCACACTGGTCTGCTGTCTGCCGGGCTCGACCAATGCAGTGCGTACTGGTTGGGATGGCATCCTTGCCGAGCAACTGGACTCTCGACATCGGCCCTGCAATTTCGTCGCTCATTTGAAACAGGCAGCGCCTTGTGAATCCCGTGGGTAAGCCAGGCAAGACCGGCAGTCTGATGCCAGTCGAGGAGGCATTGGCGCGTCTGCTGGAAATGGCCGACGCCTCACGGGTTGTCGAGCGTGAACATTTGCCGCTGGCGCAGATTCAGGGACGAATCCTGGCGCAGGACCTGTTGTCGACGCTGGATCTGCCGCCATGGCCCAACAGCGCGATGGATGGCTATGCGCTGAATCTGTCGAACTGGACCGGTAAGCCTATGACGGTCAGTCAAAAAATCTTTGCCGGGCAGGCGCCAGATTCATTGGCGCCAGGCACATGCGCCCGAATCTTCACGGGGGCGCCCGTACCTCCGGGGGCAGACGTTGTCGAGATGCAGGAAAATGTCGAGGTTCACGCCGATGGCCGAGTGAGTTTCATCGAGCCGATGTCAATCGGGCAGAACATCCGCCCGCAAGGTCAGGAAACCACGGTAGGGGAACTGGTATTGCCGGCTGGAACGCGACTGGGTCCGATAGAACAAGGTCTGGCCGCGTCGTTGGGGTGTGCCGCTCTCGACGTCATTCGCAAGGTGCGCGTAGCGGTCTTGTCGACCGGCGATGAGCTGGTAGAGCCGGGAACGCAATTGGGCCCGGGGCAAATCTACAACAGCAATCGGGTATTGCTGTGCAGCTGGTTGCAGCGGATTGGATGTGACGTGGTGGATGCCGGGATTCTTCCTGATGATTTATCCGCTACTCGCGCACGTCTTGGGGAGTTGTGTAATGTGGATCTGATTCTTTCGACCGGTGGTGTGTCGGTCGGTGAAGCGGATTTTCTTGGCATAGCGTTGAGGGAAGAGGGGGAGCTGACACTCTGGAAGCTCGCTATCAAACCTGGAAAACCTCTGACAGTGGGGCACTTTCGCGGCATCCCGGTCATCGGTTTGCCGGGCAATCCCGCTTCTACCCTGGTGACCTTCGCCTTGCTGGCACGGCCTTATCTGCTGCGCCGGATGGGCGTGCCGGATGCCGAACCATTGAAGTTTTCGGTGCCGGCAGGATTTGTCTGGCCGCAGGCCGGGAATCGCCGCGAATATTTGCGCGGGCGCCTGGAGCAGGGAAAGGCGACTATCTACCGTAACCAGAGCTCGGGCGTACTGCGCAGCGCCGCGTGGGCCGATGGGCTGGTTGAGGTTAAGGAAGGACGAACCCTTGTTGAAGGAGACAGTGTGCCTTTCATACCATTGAGTGAGCTTTTGGGCTGAGTCAGGACTGTGATATGCAGGCTCGGCAGAGATGACCGATGCCTGCATCCCGTTCAACGGCTGATCAAGGCTACGAGTTGATCGAACCGGCTGTTGGCAACCCAGCCAAGCAGTCCGAGTACCACTGTTGTCGCGCCTGCCGAGTAGGCAAGGCGGTGCTTGATGGCTTTGACATCTCCTCTGACTTCATCCATGTCGCGGCGGATGTACTTGAGATGGGTTTCCAGCTCGCTGACACGAGGTTCCATATCGGTTTCTCCGGTTTTCCTGGCACTGCTGTTGAACTCGGTTTTATGACTGGCACGACTTTCGGTAGGAGGCATGACCGGAATTACGGGCACTCTTGCTTCATTGCTTTGCATTGAACTGCCCGTCCGCTGTTTTGAGTTCCGTTTGGCTAATGCCGGCATGCAACCTTTCGAAGCTCCTTGAGCTGTTTCCACTCATTTACTGCACATCCTTGTGTTGTCGGATTGAAGATCGTTGACGCCCCACACGTTCTACCAATGGGTGAGTCAGGTCAATTAAGGCGATTCCTCACGTTCTGTACGAAAAAGTACCTTCATGTAGGACGAGCAATCCCGCTGCTGGAATAAGTCCATGACGCCTGCGACTTTTTTACCGGTATTGAGGGTCAAGATGTTCCGTACAGGTTCATATTCGGGAGTGAGGATAATGAGTGAACGCAGGGCATTGATGATTCTGCATGGCAAGCAGGCACTCAACGAGGCCGTTCGCGCCGCTGTCGAGGCCAAGCGTGGTCAGGGTTGGGAGCTGGCAGTGCGCCTGACTTGGGAGGCGGGTGATGCTCAGCGGCTGGTGGAGGAGGCATTGGCGTCCGGATTCAGTCAGATCATCGCTGGCGGAGGGGACGGCACCCTGCGTGACATCGCCGAGGCGTTGGCGGCGCAGCCGGGCAAGGCCAGTCTCACGCTGTTGCCACTGGGAACCGCCAACGATTTTTCGCGTGCAGCAGGTATCCCGTTGGAGCCAGCCGAAGCATTGGAGTTGCTTGACGCTCCTTCACATGACATTGATCTGGGTGAAGTGGGCGGGCAGATCTTCTTGAACATGGCCACCGGTGGATTCGGTAGCCAGGTCACGGCCAATACCTCGGAGGATCTGAAAAAGGTTCTGGGAGGTGCGGCCTATCTGTTCACCGGCCTCTCGCGTTTCAGTGAACTGCATGCCGCCTACGGCGAACTGCAGGGACCGGACTTTCACTGGCGTGGCGAGCTGCTGGCGCTGGGGATCGGCAATGGCCGTCAGGCCGGCGGGGGGCATGTATTGTGCCCGGAGGCACTGGTGGATGACGGTCTTCTGGATATCAGTATATTGCCGGCACCGCAGGAGCTGGTCGGCACGCTGAAAACCTTGCTCAGTGATGGTTTCGGCATCGATAACATGTTCGTGCGAACCCGTTTGCCGTGGGTCGAGATCAAGGTTGCGGAGGGGCTCTGCATCAATCTCGATGGCGAACCACTGGAAGGCAACAGCCTGCGATTCGCAGCGCGTCCGGGAGCGCTGCGTGTGCATCTGCCCAAGGATTCGCCATTGTTGGGCGGAATCCGTGAGTTCAGTCGTCCAGACTGATGATCTGTTCGCGCACGGCAAACAGCACCAGACCCGCCACGTCGTAGATCTGCAGGCGCTTCATGATCTGCGAACGGTGGGTTTCCACGGTCTTGATGCTCAGGCCCAGACCGTTGGCGATCTCACGTGTGGATTTGCCGCGCACGATCAGGCGCAGGATTTCGAGCTGGCGTGCAGTCAGGTTGTGTGACTCGACAGTCTCTGGCTGCTGCTTCAGATTGCGGGTCAACGCCTGATTGATCACGGTGTGGGCAATGGCCGGACTCAAGTAGCGTTCATTATTGCGCAGGGCTTCCAGCGCATGCTCAAGCTCGGTGGCGGTGGTGTCTTTGAGCAGATAGCCGTGAGCCCCGGATTCCAGCGCCTGCATGATCAGCGCCGGATCGGTATGCATCGACAGGATCAGGACCTTACTCTGTGGGCGGACTCGTCTCAGCCGTTCCAGGGCTTCCAGGCCACTGGTTTCTTTCATGGAAATATCAAGCAACACGATATCGGGAGACAGGTGCTCGACCATCTCCAGCAATTGCGAGCCGTCATTTGCTTCACCGATTACCGCGTAACCGGGAATATCCAGTACCAGGGCGCGCACGCCGGCCCTGATCAGCGAGTGGTCATCCACCAGAAGTAAGTTACAAGTCAACGCATAACCTTATTCGTACTGGCCCGCTCGAGTGCCCGGGGCGCCCAGGGGAATAGTGCTTCGATTTGAGTACCTTTGCCCGGCTCACTGGTGACGCTCAGTGTGCCGCCCAGTTGCTCGATCCGTTCAGCCATCCCGGCCATGCCCCGTTGTCCCTCACGGGCGGGATTGGCCGCCGGAGAGAAACCCAGGCCATCATCGCTGATCAGCAAGGTCAGGCCCTGGGGCAGGCGCTGCAAGCGGATCAACAGATTTCTGGCTTGCGCATGGCGAAGGATGTTCGTCACTGCTTCCTGAGTGATGCGAAAGGCCGCTATGGCCATTTCTTCCGGGATTCCGTTCAGGCGTTGCTGGCAGTCCAGACTCCAGTGCACCGTGGAGTTGGTCAATACCTTGAGCAAATGTGCGCGCAAACTGGCTTCAAGGCCGAGGCTGGTCAGTTGTCGCGGGTTAAGAATGGCCGAAACATCGCGAACCTTGTTGAGGGTTTCATCAAGGGTGTCGCAGAGTGCGGAGCATTGCTCCTGCATGTCGTCCGGCAGTCGACGCTTCAGCCATTCGCTTTGCAGCTTGGCGGCGGTCAGCAACTGGCCGATATCGTCGTGGAGTTCACGACTCAGGCGATGGCGCTCGTTTTCCTGGACTTCCAGGAGCCGATCGGCCAGCTCCTGAGGCTGGAATTTGATGGATTTGCGCGACAGGCGATGCTGTGTCCAGACGCAGCCGGCAGCCGCCACATTGATCAGCATCAGACCGAGTGACAACTGCGCGGACAGACCATAGGTCAACAGGCTGCCCAGCGCCGCACCCGTGCACAGCAAAAGTGTGAACCGGCGGGCATTTTCTCGGGAGGGAGGCCATGTAGTGATTGACTTGAGGCTGGCGTACATAACGGATGGAGCCAATGGATGTTCGCTGCGGGAAGACCGGTCAGAATGGAGGGCGGTCTCTGTCTGAAAAATTGTGATTCAGGTTGTTGATTTCAAAACGGTCCAGTGATCGGTAAATGACTGCCAACTTCGCTGGAGACGATCATTGAAGTCACAGTGCCATTAAGTGAAAACAACTAACGCGCGGCATAATACCACTTAACATACCGTTGGTCGCGTTTGCCCTATATGTCCAAAGAGTCAGGAAATATTCAATGTTGGACGAGGGTTCCATAATGGAAAAAGTTGAATTATCGGGGCCGATAATTATCGACTCCATAGCGGGCCTTCCTTTTATACACAGGAAAACCCTGGCTTGAGCAGATGAAAGTCTGCTTCGCCAAGCATGATTATTTATTGAATGAAGTCGCGGACAGGCATGAATTATTCAATTGCGACATTTGAAGGCAAATACTTATGAGCCGAGATCCAGGCCCATGATGGCATGGTTACGCTTGCTGCTCCGACCAGCTCACGAGAGATAAAGGTTTGCCGCTGCGCAACGGCTGAAAGTGGTTTTGTCCGACCTGAAAGGCAAACGCCTCGATGAGCGAGACCTGCTCGCTTTCATCCAGGCTCAGCTGCCCGGTGCGAGGGTCGATCAGCTCCAACTGCCAGGCGATCAGGGTCAAACAATCCTTCAGTGCCGTCAGCGCCTGTGCGTGCAGGTCCACGTGGTCCTGCGCCTGGGCGAGCAGGCCGTGAAGATGCAGGGAGAATTCGGAGACCGCATCCAGCGCCAGGGCACCGGCCTTGTTTGCCAGCTTCAGAAGGGTGCTGAGCATGCAATCGATGGCGTCCTTGTCATTGCTGATCAACTGCAAGTGACTGAGACATTCTTCGGACTTGGCCAGGAGCATTTCAGCCTCGACAAGAAATTCGGGGAAGCGCTGCGTCCAGTCATCACGGTCGTTCGGCATGCTTATCTCCACCACGTCATGTCTGATGAGGGAATGCCGTGTGTGTCGACGATCATGAACCGTCGCGTGATCGCGCCCCGGCGTGCAAAGACACAGGCCTGGGGTTTCAAGAGGATGTGTTTCCACTGAACTGCGATCGCACACAATAGCCTGACTCCGTTCATGCAATGAGAATGGCGTCACATTAATGGCTATTGGATATCGCGAACATCAGGTTGGGCCTGATTGTTACTAAGGGATTCCCTTAGGCACGGGAACCTGTCGCGCAAACTGAGGTCGCGCCGAAGAGAATGTAGCAGATGATTTCACCGGGCCAGTAAAGCATGATGTTAATGTGACATCAATGCCTGTTCATGGCATTTTGTTAGGGATTTGTGACGGAATCAAGATCCGTCAGATCCAGCCGATAACCCCCAATAGTGAATTCATCAGAACAAGCCCAGGAGTCATTGATGGCCGGCATTCTCGACACGGTAGACCAACGCACGCAACTGGTGGGTGAGAATCGCCTGGAAATTCTCATGTTTCGACTGGCCGGACGCCAATTGTTCGCGATCAACGTGTTCAAGGTTCAGGAAGTCCTGCAACTGCCGAAGCTGACTCTGATGCCCCAGCGTCACCCGTTTGTCTGCGGCGTGGTCAATCTGCGCGGCCAGACGCTGCCCGTGATCGACCTGTCCCAGGCGATCGGCATGCGGCCATTGGTGCCGGGCCCGAACAGCACGATCATCGTCACCGAATACAACCGTTCGGTGCAGGCGTTCCTCGTCGGTGGCGTGGATCGCATCGTCAACATGAACTGGGAAGCCATCCTGCCGCCGCCGACCAGCGCCGGTCGCCAGCATTACCTGACGGCCATCAGCAAGGTCGACGATCAGTTGGTGGAAATCATCGACGTCGAGAAAGTCCTCGCCGAAATCGTGCCTTACAACGCCAAGGTTTCCCGCGACAAACTGGACGATCCGGTGCTCGAACGCGCCCGTGGCCGCGAAGTGTTGCTGGTGGACGACTCCAACGTCGCGCTCTCGCAATTGCGCGACACCCTCGGCCAGTTGGGCGTGAAGATGCACATCGCCAGTGACGGTCTGAAAGCCCTGAACATGCTCAAGGCGTGGGCGGACACGGGGGTGAACATGACCGACAAACTGCTGATGGTGTTCACCGACGCGGAAATGCCGGAAATGGACGGCTATCGCCTGACCACCGAAATCCGCAACGACCCGCGCCTGCGTGGCCTGTATGTGGTGTTGCACACCTCGCTGTCCGGCAGTTTCAACGACTCGATGGTGAAGAAGGTTGGTTGCGACAATTTCCTCTCCAAGTTCCAGCCGGACAAACTGGTGGATGTGGTGCGCCAGCGTCTGATGCTCGACGCCGTACCGGCCTGATCTGTGGGAGCGAGCTTGCTCGGGATGGCGGTGTCACATTCAATATTTTTATGGGCTGAAACGCCGCTTTCGCGAGCAAGCTCGCTCCCACAGTTTTTGGGCTTTGATTCGCTGACGAAGCTCGTATAGGGTGGCGTTTTTGACCCACCAGGGAGCTGGCCATGCTGCGTTTGAGCGCGCTTTATCGTTACCCGTTGAAATCCGCCAAGGGTGAAGTCCTGCAAGGGATCGGCCTGGACAAACTGGGGCTTGAGGGCGATCGACGCTGGATGCTGGTGGACGAGGCCAGCGGGCGGTTCCTGACCCAGCGTGCCGAAGCGAAGATGAGCCAGCTATCGGCGCTGTGGAGTGCCAGCGGCGGTCTGACGCTCAGCGCGCCGGGGCATTCGGCAATCGATGTCGACTTACCTGGCAGCGAAGCCGACCTGCGTGGTGTGACCATCTGGCGCGACACCTTGCGTGTACCGGATGCTGGTGATGAAGCGGCCCGTTGGGTCAGCGAGTTCATCGGCAAACCGACCCGTCTGGTGCAAGTGCCGCTGGATCGCGCTCGTACGACCCAGGCCGGGTACGGCAACGATGACGACCAAGTGGCATTCGCCGATGGTTTCCCGCTGCTGCTGATTGGCGAGGCATCGCTGCAACATCTGTCGCAGGAAGTCGGGCGTCCGCTGGAAATGCTGCGGTTCCGTCCGAATCTGGTGATCGAAGGCAGCGAGGCGTATGCCGAGGATGGCTGGAAGCGCATCCGCATCGGCGATGTCGAATTCCGGGTGGTCAAGTCCTGCTCGCGGTGCATTCTCACCACGATCGATCCGCAGACCGGTGAACGCAGCGCTGACCGCGAACCACTGGCGACCCTGCAGAAGACTCGCGCCCAGGCCGATGGCGCAATGTTCGGCCAGAACCTGGTCAACGACAGCAACGGCCGGCTTGAAGTCGGCATGCCGGTGGAAATCCTCGAATAACCCGCCCTGAAACGAAAAATGCCCGTGTCCTTGGACACGGGCATTTTTCATGACCGCAGAAAACCAGGGTTTCAGCCGCGGTATTCGCACAGGTAAGCGGTGTCGACGGCCACTTTCAGCTGGAACTTGCTGTTGGCGGGCACGTTGAACTGGCTGCCGGCGGCGAAGGTTTCCCAGTCGCTGCTGTCTGGCAGCTTGACGGTCAGTGCGCCCGAAACCACGTGCATGATTTCGCGCTGGCTGGTGCCGAATTCGTATTCGCCCGGGGCCATGACGCCGATGGTCGCAGGACCTTCAGCGGTGCCAAAAGCGATCGACTTGACGGTGCCGTCGAAGTACTCGTTGACTTTAAACATGGGCGATTCCTCTCGAAAAGGGCTTAAAAGGGTTAAAAAGGGTTAAAAAGGGTTAAAAAGGGTCGGCCAGTATGCACAAGGCTTCTGGCGCCGTCACCTGCGCTAGAGCGGCAGCACCAATGGCAATAATCGGGCGGTATTGCGCGCATCTTCCAGCGCCCGGTGCTGTTGACCGGTGAATTGCATGCCCGCCAGTTGCAACGCGCCATTGAGGCCCAGCGGCCGTTCGAGGCGTCGGGCCTTGGCAAAGCGCTGTTTGAGATTCATGTGCGGCACCCGGCTCAGGGCGCTGTCGAGTTGCAGCCGCTGCCATTCCTGAAGCAACTGTTTGCGGTCGTAATCGCCCCAACTGGCCCAGCCTTCAAGGCGCGTCTGATGCTGACCGAGCCAGCGCTCGAAGGCAGGCCAGACTTCGTTGAGCGTCTGGGCCGAGTCGATGTTGGCCTGGGTGATGTGCGTGAGTTCGCGGCAAAAAGCCGTCAACAAGGGGCGCCGCGTCGGTTTGACGAAGCGCTGAAAGTGATCCTGCTCGCGACCGGCGCGATCCACCAGGGTCGCGCCGATCTCGATGATCTCCATTTCCGTAACCGGCCAGCCACCCTCATCGGTGGTGGCTTCCAGATCTATGACCAGCCAATGGGGCATCGCAGGGTTCCTGATTTCCGCGTCCTGATTATTCAGAGCGTAGTCAAACCTTGCGGATGCGCGCGGCGACTACTCGACCTGCAACAGAACCTGACGATTTTTTACCTGATCGCCGACCTTGACCTGCACCCGCTTGAGCACGCCGTCGATGCCGGCCTTGAGCGGATGCTCCATTTTCATCGCTTCCAGCACCACCAGCAGTTGGCCCTTGCTGACCGGGCTGCCTTCGCTGACGAGCACATCGATGATGGCGCCATCCATCGGGGCTTTCAACGTGCCGGAACTGACGCTGGTCTGACTGTCGATCACCGCGTGAGTTCGATCCACCAGGTGCAGGCTGCCGGGGTGGGTGAACAGCCAGAGCTGGTCGTCGCGAAGGCGATAGGCATGGCGCTGGCGCAGGCCGTCGATTTCCAGTGTCACGGCCCCGGCGGTGTGCTCGACCCATTTGAGTTCGATGACGCGCTCCGCGACCTGCACTGCAAACGTGTTGTCCGGACTGGCGCGCAGTTGCACGTTCCAGTCGCGGGCGTCGAGGCCGATGCGATAAAGCAACGGCGCACCGGCATTGTTGCGCCATCCGGACAGCGGGGCGCGATATTGCTGCGCGGCGGATTGGTAAAACAGCACCGCCGCGACGGCCAGCTCTTCGGCACTGGGCGAATAGGCGTGCAGGCAGTCGTGATCTGAGAAGTGTTGAGGGATAAAGCCAGTGCCGAATTCCCCGCTGATGAACTGCGGATGCTGCAACAGGCTGGCGAGCAACCGCTGATTGCTCTGCACGCCAAGCAACACGCTGTCCTGCACCGCACACAACAGTTTGCGCCGGGCCTCTTCACGGGTTGCGCCGTGGGCGATCAGTTTGCCGAGCATCGGGTCGTAGAACGGTGAGATCGACTGGTCTTCGATCAGGCCGTGATCGATCCGCGCACCGCGATCCAGTGCCGGCGCCCAAGCTTCGACACGCCCGGTCTGAGGAAGAAAACCCTGGGCCGGATCTTCGGCATAGAGGCGCACTTCCATGGCGTGGCCATTGAGTTTCACCTGCGCTTGGGTCAGCGGCAGCGGCTGGCCCTCGGCGACCGACAGTTGCCACGCCACCAGGTCCAGCCCGGTAATCAATTCAGTCACCGGGTGCTCGACCTGCAACCGGGTATTCATCTCCAGGAAGTAAAACCGGCCATCGGTATCAAGCAAAAACTCCACAGTGCCGGCGCCGACATAGTTCACCGCACGTCCGGCCTTGAGCGCCGCTTCGCCCATCGCCTGACGCAGTTCTTCGGTCATCACCGGGCACGGTGCTTCTTCGATGACTTTCTGATGGCGCCGCTGGATCGAACAATCGCGCTCGCCGAGGTAGATCAGGTTGCCATGCGTGTCGCCGAACAGCTGCACTTCGACATGACGCGGTTCGATCAGCGCCTGTTCGAGGATCAGTTCATCGCTGCCGAAACCGTTCAAGGCTTCGGAGCGAGCCGTGCGCAACTGCGCCGGCAGCTCTTCGGCGCTGTGCACCAGTCGCATGCCGCGTCCGCCACCGCCGGCGCTGGCCTTGATCATCAGTGGGTAACCGATACGTTCGGCTTCACGGGTCAGGGGCGCGTCGTCCTGCTCGGCGCCTTGGTATCCGGCGATGCATGGGACGCCGGCGGCGAGCATGGCAATTTTCGACTGGCGTTTGCTGCCCATCAGTTCGATGGCTTCGACGCTGGGGCCGATGAAGGTCAGGCCGGCCTGTTCGCAAGCCCGGGCGAATTCGGCATTTTCCGAGAGGAAACCGTAGCCGGGATGGATCGCGTCGGCGCCGCTGCGCCGGGCGGCATCGAGGATCGCCGGGATGTTCAGGTAGGACTGCTGCACCGGCGCCGGGCCGATGTTCACCGCTTGATCGGCCATCTGCACGTGCAGCGCATCGGCGTCGGCGTCGCTGAAAACGGCGACCGTGCGATAACCGAGGGCCTGGGCGGTGCGCTGGATGCGGCAGGCGATTTCACCGCGGTTGGCGATCAGGATTTTGTGGAGGGCGGGCATGGTGGTTTTCCTGAATGTTGGCGGTGAATTGAAGGGCTTCATCGCGAGCAGGCTCGCTCCCACAGGGTCAGGTGCTCCATCCGGGTTTGCGCTTTTGCACAAACGCCATCGTGCCTTCGATCCCTTCGGCGCCGGTCACCGCTTCGCTGAACCACTGCGCGGCTTCGTCCAGCAATTCACTCGACGGCTGGCCGGCGCTGGCCAGCAGCAGTTTTTTCGTCACGGCATTCGCTTCGGGGGCGCAACACAAAACGTGATCGAGCACTTCATCCAGCCGCTCGGCGAGCGCCTGTGGGTCCTGCTCGACAAAATGCACCAGCCCCAGGCGCCGGGCCTGGTGGCCGTCGAAGCGAGCGGCGGTCAGGGCCAGGCGACGGGCTTCAGTGAGACCGATGCGCTGCACCACAAACGGCGCAATCTGCGCCGGCAGCAGGCCAAGGCTGGTTTCCGGCAAACCGAATTGCGCCTGATGATCGGCGATGGCGATATCGCTGACACAGGCCAGACCGAAGCCGCCCCCGAGCACCGCGCCCTGCAACACGGTGATCAGCACTTGCGGCGCGTGCTGCGCTTCTTCCAGCAATGACCCGAAGGCACGGTTCAGATCGCGATAGGCATCGCTGCCCTGGGCGCGGGCATTGGCCATGTCCTTGATGTCGCCGCCGGCACAGAAATGCCCACCGGCACCGCTGAGCACCAGTGCGCGAACGCTGCGGTCATCGCGCACCTCTGCCAGCACGGCGCGCAACTCGGCGACCATTTGCAGGCTCATGGCGTTGCGGCTTTCCGGGCGATTGAGGGTGATGTGCAACACGCCGTTGTGCCGTTCCAGCAGCAGCGTCTGGCAATCGGGCAGGGCGCTCATTTCTTTTTCCCCGGCAGGATGCCCATCAGTTTGCAAATGATCCCCAGCATGATTTCATCGGCGCCGCCGCCAATCGACACCAGCCGCGCGTCGCGGTAGGCGCGGGCCACCGGGTTGTCCCACATGAAACCCATGCCGCCCCAATATTGCAGGCAACTGTCGCTGACTTCGCGGCCAAGACGTCCGGCCTTGAGCTTGGCCATCGAGGCCAGTCGGGTGACGTCCTGGCCCTTCACATATTGCTCGGTGGCCTGATAGACCAGCGCCCGCAGGCATTCGATTTCGGTCTGCAATTCGGCGAGACGGAAGTGGATCACCTGATTGTCGATCAGCGCGTTGCCGAAGGTCTTGCGCTCCTTGCAGTACTCGATGGTGCTGTCGACGCAATATTCCAGGCCCTTGATCATGTTGGCCGCGCCGAACAGACGTTCCTCCTGGAACTGCAGCATCTGCATCATGAACCCGGCGCCTTCATGGCCGATGCGATTGCGCTGGGGCACGCGTACGTTGTCGAAAAACACCTGGGCGGTTTCCGAGCTGCGCATGCCGAGCTTGTCCAGATGCGAGCTGAGGCTGATGCCCGGCGTGTTCATCGGCACCATGATCAGCGACTTGTTGACGTGCGGTTTGTCGTCCGAGGTGTTGGCCAGCAGGCAGATGAAGTCGGCGCTCGGCGAGTTGGTGATCCACATCTTGCTGCCGTTGATCACATAGTCGTCGCCGTCCTTGCGCGCGGTGGTCTTGAGCCCGGCGACGTCGGAACCGGCGCCGACTTCCGAGACGCCGATGCAACCGACCTGCTCGCCGGTGATCGCCGGACGCAGAAATTCTTCGCGCAATTCATCGGAGCCGAAGCGGGCGAGGGCGGGGGTGCACATGTCGGTCTGCACGCCGATCGACATTGGAATACCGCCGCAGTGGATGGTGCCGAATTCTTCGGCCGCGACGATCGAATAGCTGTAATCCAGGCCCATGCCGCCGAATTTTTCCGGCTTGGAAATCCCCAGCAAACCGAGGTCGCCGGCCTTGCGGAAAATCTCGTGGATCGGAAAGCGCCCGGCCTTTTCCCATTCATCGACGTGCGGGTTGATCTCGTGCTCGACGAACTGGCGGACGGTACGGCGCAGGGCTTCGTGTTCCGGGGTGAAGATCATTTTTATTGTTCTCCTTTAATCCGTGGCGATCAGAACCGGCTGACGCCGAAGCTGTTGGGTTGCAGCGTGCGCACGTCGGCTTCGTGGCAGATGTCCAGCAGATAGCCGAGCAGGGTGCGGGTGTCGCGCGGATCGATCAGCCCGTCGTCCCACAGGTTGGCGCTGCCGTAGAGAGCGGTGGACTGGCTGTCGAGTTTCTGCGCGGTGACCTGCTCCAGCATGTCGAGCATTTTCGGGTCGGGTACCAGGCCGTCCTTGAGTTGTTTGGCTTCGGTGACGATGCGCAGCACCTTGCCGGCCTGGGCGCCGCCCATCACCGCCGTGCGGCTGTTGGGCCAGGCGAAGATGAAGCGCGGATCGAGCCCGCGTCCGCACATCGCGTAGTTGCCCGCACCGTAGGAGCCACCGACCACGATTGTCAGTTTCGGCACCCGTGCATTGGCCACGGCCTGAATCAGTTTTGAGCCGTGCTTGATCACGCCGTGCTGTTCCGATTCGGTGCCGACCATGAAGCCGGTGGTGTTGTGAAAAAACAGCAGCGGCGTCTGGCTCTGGTCGCACAGTTGAATGAACTGCGCCGCCTTGCTCGCGCCATTGGGCGTGATCGGCCCGTTGTTGCCGATGAAACCGCAGGTGCGCCCCTGAATTTTCAGGTGGCCGCAAACAGTCTGCTGATCGAACTCGCCCTTGAACTCCAGGAAGCGCGATTCATCGGTGATCCGCGCAATGATTTCGCGCACGTCGTAAGGTTTTTTCGGGTCGTCCGGAATCAGGCCGAGCAGTTCGTCGATGGGGTACAGCGGCTCCTTGAATTGCGGTTTGGGCAACCACGGTATTTGCTCGTTCCAGTTCAGCAGGCTGACGATTTCCCGCACCTGACGCACGCCGTCGGCATCGTTTTCGGCCAGGTATTCGGCGGTGCCGGCCACTTGTGCGTGCATCTCGGCGCCGCCCAGTTCTTCGTCGGTGGCGACTTCACCGGTCGCTGCTTTAAGCAACGGCGGGCCGGCAAGAAACAGCTTGGCCTTGCCGCGCACCACCACCACGTAATCCGACAGCCCCGGCTGATAGGCGCCGCCAGCGGTGGCCGAGCCGTGCACCACGGTGATCTGCGGCAAACCCATCGCCGACATCCGCGCCTGATTGGCAAAACTGCGCGCGCCCTCGACGAAAATCTCCGCCGCGTAATTGAGGTTGGCGCCGCCGCTTTCGGCGAGGGTGATCACCGGCAGTTTGTTTTCCTGAGCGATCTGTTGCAGGCGCAGGGATTTTTTCAGACCCGACGGGGAAATCGTCCCGCCCTTGATCGCGCTGTTGTTCGCCACGATCAAGGCGCGCACGCCGGACACGTAGCCGATGCCCGCGATCAAGCCGCCACCGGCCGAACTGCCGTCCTTGTCGTCGTGCAGTTTGTAGCCGGCCAGGCTCGCCAGTTCGAGGAATGGCGCGCCGGGGTCGAGTAGCAGGTTCAGGCGTTCGCGGGGCAGCAACTGTCCGCGCTTGTCGAATTTCGGTTTGGCTTCGGCAGCCTTGTTCAGCAGGTTCTGTTCGAGTTGCTGGACTTGCTCGATGGCCGCGAGCATCGCTGCGCGATTGCGAGCGAAGGCTTCGCTGTGCGGGTCAAGTTGGGACTGGATCTGCGGCATGGCTTACTCCTTGTCCTTCAAGACGTCCGGCATATAGGCCCGGTGAAAACCGTTGAAGGATTCGCTGTGGGTCGCCTTGTGCAGCGGCCATGCTCGACTGCCCAGACTGGCTGCGCCGTCGATGCGCAAGGTGCTGCCGCTGATGAACGCGGCAGCCGGGCTGAGCAGAAACACGATCGCCGCGCTGACTTCCGACTCGGTGCCGATGCGCTTGAGCGGCACGTGTTCGCGTAAGGTCGGGATCACGGCTTTGAACGCGCCTTCGTAAGTGTCCATGCCGCTGGAAGCGATCCAGCCCGGGGCCAACGCATTCACCCGTACCCCGGCGTAACCCCATTCGAACGCCGCCGTTTTGGTGAAGTTGTCCATGCCCGACCGCGCGGCGCCGGAGTGGCCCATACCGGGCATGCCGCCCCACATGTCGGCGAGCATGTTGACGATGCTGCCGCCGTGTTTGCTCATCGACTGGTTGAACACTTCCCGGGCCATCAGGAAACCGCCGACCAGATTGGTCCGCAGCACGGTTTCGAAACCTTTCTGATTGATCGAGGCCAGGGGCGACGGGTACTGGCCGCCGGCATTGTTGACCAGTCCGTGGATCGGCCCGTGTGCCCGGATCAGTTCGCTGATCAGTGCTTTCACGGCTTCTTCGTCGCGAATGTCGCAGGTGTTCCAGGCGGCGAGACCGCCGTCTTCGGCAATTTCGGCAGCGACGGTTTGAAGCTTTTCCGGTTTGCGTCCGACCAATATAACGTTGGCCCCGAGCGCCGCCAGTTCATGGGCGGTGCAACGCCCGATGCCACTGCCGCCTCCGGTGACGATGACGGTCTGACCGCTGAACAGATCAGCCCTGAAAATCGATTCGAACGCCATGGTGCCAATCCTCTAGTCGAACTGTTCGGCGATGCTCTGCGGCACCGGGATCTGGATTTCCAGTAGTTGTTGGGCGAAGGCCTTGCCTTGCGGGTCGATACGCAGGCTCGCCACGCCACCGCCACCGAGGGCGTTTTCCAGCAGGAAGTTGAGGCTGTGGGTGCCCGGCAGATACCAGCGTTCGACCCGGCCGTAAATCGGGTCGAGGACATGGCTCATCCAGTCGACGACCACCGCCGGGGTCAACGCCTCGGCGATCCACGGCAGGTATTCGGGACGACGCGGCATGACGCCGATGTTGCTGTGATTGCCTTTGTCGCCGGAGCGTGCCACGGCCAGCTTCACCAGTGGCACACTCGCGTCGGCGCGGCCCTGGGGTTTGGGCGTTTCGTGGGGCCGGGGCAGATCCTGACTGTCGAGGGTGGCGGGGGCGGGCAGAGTGAATGGATGAGACTCGCCAGCGATGTCGATCTGCAATGTGCAGGCGCTTTTGTCGATCAGGAACGAGAACAGCCGGATCAGCGGATACACCGTCGGCCGCCCGCCGACAATGCCGGTCAGGCCCGGCGCCATGCCGGTGGCGGCCTGGGCGATCTCCCGGGAGAACAGGATCAACGCTTGTTTGTTCGGGTGACGCACGGCGAGTTTGATCACCACTTCACGGCTGTCCCGGCGCTGGCCGTGAGGGCCGTAGGTGGCTTCGCTGCCGAGCAGTTCGAAGTGGGTTTCGGTGTAGGGGCCGAGACCTTTCTGGTCGAGCATTTCCGAAGTCTTGTCGAGGATCGCCTGGCTGACGCGCCGGGCTTTCTCCACGGCATCGATGCCGGCGATCAGGCAACTGGCGGTGCAACGGAAACCGTCCGGATACGTTGCGCTGACCTTGTATTGGTCGCTGGGCGGCAGGCCTTTGGCACCGTGGACCCGGACGGCGTTTTTGCCTTGTTGCTGGAGTTTGACCTGGCTGAAATCGCAGACCACATCGGGCAACAGATAGGCCTGAGGGTCACCGATTTCGTAGAGCATCTGCTCGCCGACGGTCAGTGGCGTGACCAGTCCGCCGGAACCTTCGGGTTTGCTGACGATGAACTGGCCGTCGGTGCTGACTTCGACGATCGGGAAACCGATGTGTTCGTAGTCCGGCACGTCGCGCCAGTCGGTGAAGTTGCCGCCGGTGCACTGCGCGCCGCATTCGATGATGTGCCCGGCCAGGGCCGCTTGCGCGAGTTTGTCGTAGTCGTGCCACGACCAGCCGAATTCGTGCACCAGCGCGGCGCTGACCACTGCGCTGTCGACCACACGGCCGGTGATGACGACATCCGCGCCCAGGCGCAGCGCTTCGACAATGCCCGGCGCGCCGAGGTAGGCGTTGGTCGACACGCACATCGGCGGCAGCGGGGCGCCGCTGAACATTTCCGTGATGCCTCGGGTGGCGAATTGTTTGAAGTTCGGTTGCAGGTCATCGCCCGACAGCACGGCGATTTTCAGCGCCACGCCGGCCTTGTCGCAGGCCGCTTGCAGAGCGGCGGCGCAGGCCTTGGGATTGACCCCGCCGGCATTGCTGATGACGCGAATCTTCTGTTCGGCCAGTTTCGGCAGCAGGGGCGCGAGGACTTCGATGAAATCGCCGGCGAACCCGGCTTGCGGGTCCTTCATGCGCGCGCCCGCCATGATCGACATGGTGATTTCGGCCAGGTAGTCGAAGACCAGATAATCCAGCTGTCCTGCGGCCACAAGCTGCGCGGCGGCGGTTGAGGTGTCTCCCCAGAATGCGCTGGCGCATCCGATGCGAACCGTGGTGGGCATTTTGATCTCCGACTCAGGAACCTGTGACAGAAGTGCATCGAGACTACCAAGCAAGCGCTTGGTTTGTAAACGCCTGGAATTATCTTCTGCCCAAGCGCTTGCTTGGTCACCGCCGGCGGCTTAAATTGCCCGCGCAACCCCGCCGTTTCTGCGGCGTGCGGCGCATTTGACTGATCGACTGTAGGAGAGAACGGGTGGACGAGCAAAAAGCCCTGAGGGTCATGCGTGAACTGGTCGATGCCGGCCAGCTGACCGATCCGGACAGCGCTCGCGGCAAACTGCTGCAAGTGGCGGCCCACCTGTTCCGCAACAAAGGCTACGAGCGCACCACCGTGCGCGATCTGGCCGGTGCCGTGGGGATTCAGTCGGGCAGCATCTTTCATCACTTCAAGAGCAAGGATGAAATCCTGCGGGCGGTGATGGAGGAAACCATCCGCTACAACACCGCGCTGATGCGTGCGGCCCTTGCCGATGCCGCCGATGTGCGCGAGCGGGTGCTGGCGCTGATCCGCTGTGAATTGCAGTCGATCATGGGCGGCAGCGGCGAGGCGATGGCGGTGTTGGTGTACGAATGGCGTTCGCTGTCCGAAGACGGTCAGGCAAAAGTGCTGGCGCTGCGCGACATTTACGAAGACCTCTGGCTGCAAGTGCTGGGTGAGGCCAAAGAGGCGGGGTTCATCCGTGGCGACGTGTTCATTACCCGACGATTTCTCACGGGCGCGTTGTCCTGGACCACCACCTGGTTCCGCGCCGGCGGCAGCCTTAGCCTGGATCAACTGGCCGAAGAAGCGCTGATTCTGGTACTCGAAGAACGCTAGGCGCTTTCTATCGGGTCGGGAAACTGGCTAACTGGGCGAAACCGCCTAGCTTGAATGCAATGATCGGTACTTTTTCGGGGAGTGGGGTGTTTTGAAGTCTTCGCCAATTCGGACGGCCGCCGGGCTGATGCTCGCAGCGCTGGCTGCATCATGGGTATTGTCTGCTCCGGCGGCGCAAGTGGTTCGGGTGGGCGCGGCGCATTTTCCGCCCTACACCATTCGCCCGGAAAACGGCGCCGACACCGGCCTGCTGCCGGAACTGGTCGCGGCTTTGAACAGCGCCCAGAGCGACTATCGTTTCGAGCTGGTGCCCACCTCGATTCCTCGCCGGTTCGGCGATTTCAAGGATGGCCGCACCGACATGGCGATCTTCGAAAATCCGGAATGGGGCTGGAAAGACATTCCCCACACCACCGTCGACATGGGCCTGGAGGACGCGGAGATTTTCGTCGCGCAGAACAAGCCCGGTCGTCAGCAGAATTACTTCGCCGATCTCAAGGGAAAACGGCTGGCGCTGTACAGCGGCTATCACTACGAATTCGCCAACTTCAACGCCGATCCCAAGTACCTCGCTGAAACCTACAGCGCCACGCTGACCTATTCCCACGACAGCAACCTGTTGATGGTCTTGCGCGGACGCGCGGACGTTGCGCTGGTGACCCGCTCGTACTTGTTCGATTACCTGCTGCGCAACGAAAAAGTGCGCGACGAATTGCTGGTGTCGCAACGCATCGACCAGATCTACCACCATTACGCGATTCTCAGTCCGAAGGCGCCGATCACCGGCGAAGCGTTCGGCAAATTGCTGCAAGGTCTGCGCGACAACGGGCAGATGCTAAAGATCTTCGATCCGTACAAGATTGCGGTGGTGCCGGTGCCGCATCAGTGACCAGCGGTTTTTCGCGTCCGGCCTAAATTTCCCGCCCCGGCTCACGTCCCATCGTTGAACTGTCGACGATTATCGTGAGCCCGACCCATGTCCAATCTGAATGACCTGACTGCCCTGGCCCTGCCTTCGGGCAGCCAACTGGTAGCCGATGCCACCGAAAGCCGTCTGAGCCTGAGCCTGGACGGGCAACCGCTGATTCGCCTGCGTCTTGATCGTGAAGGCCAGGGGCCGATCCAGATCGATGAACGCTACGCACTGCCGCCGGGCCAGGCGCTGTGGGCGGCCTGTTATTGGCTGTTTGCCCGGGATCCGGCGCGTCAGCAATTGATCTGGCAACTCGATCAGGCTCCAACCGAAGCCTTGCTCAGTGGTTTGTTGGTGGGCACTGAAGTGGCGGGAGAATATCGCTGCGAACGCACGTTGTTCTGGCAATTGCCGCAACCGTGGCTCGGCACCTCACTGACGGGCAGTTATCCGCAGCAGATGGTCATCAGCAACGGCAAGCGCCATCCGCTGCGACCGATGAAGCCGCGTGGCGAGGTCTATCGGCGTTTCGATGCCCGTCTCGGTGCCTGGATTTCCCTGCGAACGGTGGAGATCGAGCAGGATCTGGCGCGCTTCAATCGCTGGCAGAACAGCCCGCGAGTCGCCAGTTTCTGGCAGGAGGAGGGCAGCCTCGAACAGCATCGCGAGTACCTGAGCAAACTTGACGCCGATCCGCACACGCTGACCCTGATCGGATGTTTCGATGATCAGCCGTTTGCCTATTTTGAAGCCTACTGGGCCAAGGAAGATCGCATCGCACCGTTCTACGATGCCGACAATTACGATCGCGGCATTCACATGCTGGTCGGGGAGGAAGATCATCGCGGCCCGCACAAGGTGGCGAGCTGGCTATCGGCGCTGGTGCACTACCTGTTCCTGGACGATCCGCGTACTCAACGTGTGGTCGCCGAACCGCGTGCCGACAACGCGAAGATGATCGGCCACATGCACAACCAGTGCTTCCACTGCGAGAAGGAATTCGACTTCCCGCACAAGCGCGCGGCGCTGATGATCCTTGGGCGCGAGCGGTTTTTTGATCGCTGCAAACTGGTGTGATTTCTCGCTGAAACAAAAAAGATCGCAGCCCTTCAACGAAGGCTGCGATCTTTTTTTTGGCTCTGCTTAAGCCCTGTTTTGGTTCAGCGACGGTTCGCGGACACTGCATCGGCGCGACTGCCGGATACCTTGCGGCAGTGCACCAGCGCATCACGAATCATGAAGTTGACCAGCGTCGGCGAAACACCGAGTTCCTTGGCGATGTCCTTCTGCGGCACGCCGTGCAGACGGTACATCTCGAAGGCGTAGCGCGTGCGGACCGGCAACTCGGTCAGCGCGTCGGCGATGTGTTCCAGGGTCGAGAAGTTGATGTGCGAGGTTTCCGGCGAAGCGCCCTGAATGACCACGTTCAACCCTTCCTCCTCGGGGCCGGCGTACTTCTGCTCCAGCGCCTGTTTGCGGTAGTGATCGATCGCCAGGTTGCGCACGATCTGGAACAGATAACTCAGCTGGGCCTTGATCGACGACGTGATCGGCGGTGCCGACTGCAGTCGGAAGAACGCATCCTGCACCACATCTTCGGCGCGTGACCGGCAGCCGGTAATGCGGGCTGCAATCTTGACCAGAATCAGTCGATTGTCGACGAATGCCTGAAGTAGCGGTGAATCGCACCTGCTTGTGGATACTTGTTCCGTCATGGAAATCACCTTGCTGCCAATAGGTTAGTGGGACGCCTGGGGGACGGGGCCGTCCTACACATCGAGCGACAAATTATGTTGAATGATAATGATTGTCAATTGAGAAAGAGAACTAATGATCCATAACAGTGCGATCTGAGAACTGCGACACGCCGCCGCACTCGCCCAAGCGCCCAGCCCCGTTGGCGATCCAGCCTGCCGACTAATTATTTCAAGACGTCATCCGTTCTCATTGGTGAATGGATCCGGGTACGCAGCCCCGGACCTACCGCATTCCAATGCCTTGCACGGTCGGCGAAGACCGTGTCCCGCATGCCTTGCACGGGCATGCCGCAGCCAACCCGATTCCATCAGCAAGCCGAATTCAGGCAGGAAACCTCATGACCGACGCGTTCGAACTCCCCAGCACCCTGGTCCAAGCCCTCCAGCGCCGCGCGGCCCTGACGCCGGATCGGCTGGCCCTGCGCTTTCTCGCCGAAACCGAGGAACAGGCTGTGGTGCTCAGTTATCGCGAACTCGATCAGCGTGCGCGCACCATCGCGGCAGCGTTGCAGGCCGAGGCCGGATTCGGTGATCGCGCGGTATTGCTGTTCCCGAGCGGCCCGGATTACGTCGCGGCGTTCTTTGGCTGCCTGTACGCGGGCGTGATCGCGGTGCCGGCCTATCCGCCGGAATCGGCCAAGCGTCACCATCAGGAACGCCTGCTGTCGATCATCGCCGACGCCGAACCGCGCCTGTTGCTGACCAGCGCCGACCTGCGCGACGCCCTGCAGCAAATCGAAGGCGCGCCGCCGCTGTTGTGCGTCGATACCCTCGACGCTGCACTGGCCGAACGCTGGGTCGAACCGACCTTGCCCCAAGATCACATCGCCTTCCTGCAATACACCTCCGGCTCCACCGCGCTGCCCAAGGGTGTGCAGGTCAGCCACGGCAACCTGGTGGCCAACGAACTGCTGATTCGCCACGGCTTTGGCATCGATGTGAACCCGGACGACGTGATAGTCAGCTGGCTGCCGCTGTACCACGACATGGGCCTGATCGGCGGCCTGCTGCAACCGATCTTCAGCGGCGTGCCGTGCATCCTGATGTCGCCGGCGTACTTCCTCGGCCGGCCGTTGCGCTGGCTCGAAGCGATCAGCCAATACGGCGGCACGATCAGTGGCGGACCAGACTTTGCCTATCGACTGTGCAGCGAGCGGGTCAGTGAGTCGGCGCTGGAGCGCCTCGACCTGAGCCGTTGGCGCGTGGCCTATTCCGGTTCCGAGCCGATCCGTCTCGACACCCTTGAGCGCTTCGCCGAGAAATTCACCGCGTGCGGTTTCAGCGAAAGCAGTTTCATGGCGTCCTATGGTCTGGCCGAGGCGACCCTGTTCGTCGCCGGCACACCACGCGGCACAGGGATTCCTGCACTGCGCGTTGACGATCAAGCCTTGGCACAGAACCGTGCCGAAGCGGGCGAGGGCAGTCCGATCATGAGTTGCGGCATTAGCCAGCCCGATCATGCGGTGCTGATCGTCGAGCCGAACACCCTCGAAGAACTGGCCGACAATGCCGTCGGTGAAGTCTGGGCCACCGGCCCGAGCATCGCCCTCGGCTACTGGCGCAATCCCGAGGCGACTGCCAAGACTTTCGTGCAGCACGCCGGCCAGACCTGGCTGCGCACCGGTGACTTGGGCTTTATCCGCGACGGTGAACTGTTCATCACCGGTCGCCTGAAAGACATGCTGATCGTGCGCGGCCACAACCTCTATCCGCAGGACCTCGAAAAGACGGTCGAGAACGAAGTCGAGGTGGTGCGCAAGGGCCGTGTCGCGGCGTTCGCGGTCAATCAGAATGGCGAAGAAGGCATCGGCATCGCAGCGGAAATCAGCCGTAGCGTGCAGAAAATCCTCCCGCCTGAAGCATTGATCAAAGCCATTCGCCAGGCCGTGGCCGAGGCGTATCAGGAAGCTCCGAGTGTGGTGGTGCTGCTGAATCCAGGCGCGCTGCCGAAGACCTCCAGCGGCAAGCTGCAGCGTTCGGCCTGCCGCAATCGCCTGGCCGACGGCAGCCTCGACAGCTACGCGGTGTTCCCGTCGGCCACCGCTGAAACCGCTCATGAGTCGACCGCGTCCGAACTCGAAACCGTTATCGGCAAAATCTGGGCCGAGCAACTCAACGTCAAACAGGTCAACGCCGACGACCATTTCTTCCTGCTCGGCGGCAACTCGATCGCCGCGACTCAAGTGATCGCCAAGGTTCGCGAAGAACTGAGCCTGGAGCTGAACCTGCGCCTGCTGTTCGAAGCGCCGACCCTGTCCGCGTTCGCCGCCGCTGTGGCGCAACAGCAGCAGGACGGCGGCAGCGCCCAGGGCGAAATCACCGCGTTATCGCGCAACGAAGCATTGCCGCAATCCCTGGCGCAAAACCGTCTGTGGATCACCTGGCAGCTCGACCCGCAAAGCAGCGCCTACAACATTCCCGGTGCCCTGCGCCTGCGTGGCGAACTGGACGAAGACGCACTGCGCGCCAGTTTCCAGCAACTGATCGAACGCCACGAATCCCTGCGCACGCGCTTCTTCGAACGCGACGGCGTGGCCCTGCAACGGGTCGAAGCGGCGGGTGAGTTCAACCTGCAACTGATCGACATCAGCGACCTGCCGGCCAGCGAGCGTGAAGCCCGCGCACAACAGATCCGCGAAGACGAAGCCCGCACCCAGTTCGATCTGGAGAAAGGCCCGTTGCTGTGGGTGACGCTGGTTCGTCTCGATGACGAGGATCACCAGTTGCTGGTGACCCTGCACCACATCATCGCCGACGGCTGGTCGCTGAACGTGCTGATCGACGAGTTCTCGCGCCTGTACGCCGCCGCTTCCCAAGGCCAGCGCGCGGAACTGGCAGCACTGCCCACCCAATACGCCGATTACGGCAGTTGGCAGCGCCAATGGCTGGCGCAGGGCGAGGGCGAACGTCAACTGGCGTACTGGAAAGCGCAGTTGGGTGACGAGCATCCGACCCTGGAGCTGGCGACCGACCATCCGCGTTCTGCCAAACAAGTTCACAGTGCCGCACGCCACAGCGTTCGCCTGGGAATCAGCCTCAGCGACGCCATCCGCCAGACTGCCCAGGCCTATCAATCCACCCCGTTCATGCTGCTGCTCTCGGCGTTCCAGAGCCTGTTGCATCGCTACAGCGGCCAGCGCGATATCCGCGTCGGCGTACCCAACGCCAACCGTCCGCGCCTGGAAACCCAAGGCCTGATCGGCTTCTTCATCAACACCCAGGTACTGCGTGCCGACGTCGATTCACGTCTGCCGTTCACAGAACTGCTGGCGCAAACCCGACAAGCTGCACTCGGTGCCCAGGCGAATCAGGATCTGCCTTTCGAACAACTGCTCGAAGCCTTCCCCCAGGCCCGCGAACAAGGCCTGTTTCAGGTCATGTTCAACCACCAGCAGCGCGACCTGAGTGCGCTCAAACGTCTGCCCGGTCTGCTCGCCGAAGAACTGCCGTGGCACAGCCGCGAGGCCAAGTTCGATCTGCAACTGCACAGTGAAGAGGACCGCAACGGTCGCCTGACGCTGTCCTTCGACTACGCCGATGAGTTGTTCGATGCTGCGACCATCGAGCGTCTGGCCGAGCATTTCAGCAACCTGCTGCGTGCTGTCTGCGAACGTCCGGAACAAACCATTGGCGAGCTGCAATTGCTGACCGCCGCCGAAAATACTCAGCAAAGCGAATGGAGCATCGCCCCGTGCACCCCGGCGCAACAATGGTTGCCGGAACTGCTCAACGAACAAGCCCGGCAAACCCCTGATCGCACCGCGCTGGTATGGGACGGCGGCAGCCTCGACTTCGCCGAACTGCACACCCAGGCCAACCGTCTCGCCCATTACCTGCGCGACAAAGGCGTCGGCCCGGACGTGTGCGTGGCCATCGCCGCCGAGCGTTCGCCGCAACTGCTGATCGGCCTGCTGGCGATCATCAAGGCCGGTGGCGCCTACGTGCCGCTGGACCCGGATTACCCGGTCGATCGCCTGGCCTACATGCTCAGCGACAGCGGCGTCGAACTGCTGCTGACCCAGACTGCATTGCTCGACCGCTTGCCGGCCAGCGAAGGCGTCAGCGTGATCGCCATGGACACCCTGCATCTGGAGAACTGGCCGAGCCAGGCACCGGGCCTGCACCTGCACGGCGACAACCTCGCCTACGTGATTTACACCTCGGGATCCACCGGCCAACCGAAAGGCGTGGGCAACACTCACGCGGCGCTGGCCGAGCGTCTGCAATGGATGCAGAACACCTATCGCCTGAACGACACCGACGTGTTGATGCAAAAGGCGCCGATCAGTTTCGACGTGTCGGTGTGGGAATGCTTCTGGCCGCTGATCACTGGCGCGCGCCTGCTGATTGCCGCCCCCGGCGAACACCGCGATCCGCATCGCATCGCGCAGCTGGTTCAACAGTACGGCGTGACCACGTTGCACTTTGTGCCGCCGCTGCTTTCGCTGTTTATCGATGAACCGTTGAGCGCCGAATGCACCAGCCTGCGTCGCGTGTTCTCCGGCGGTGAAGCACTGCCGGCGGAACTGCGCAACCGAGTTTTGGCGCAACTGCCGGCGGTGCAACTGCACAACCGTTACGGCCCGACCGAAACCGCGATCAACGTCACCCACTGGCATTGCAGTGTGGCGGATGGCGAGCGTTCGCCGATTGGTCGTCCGCTGGGCAACGTGGTCTGCCGCGTGCTCGACAGCGATCTGAATCCAGTGCCGGCCGGTGTACCGGGTGAGCTGTGCATCAGCGGCATCGGCCTGGCCCGTGGTTATCTCGGGCGCCCGGCGCTGACCGCCGAACGTTTCGTGGTCGATCCGCTGGGCGAGCAGGGCGCGCGTCTGTACCGTACCGGTGACCGCGCGCGCTGGACGAATGATGGCGTGATCGAATACTTCGGCCGTCTCGATCAGCAGGTCAAACTGCGCGGCTTCCGCGTCGAGCCTGAAGAGATCGAAGCGCGTCTGCTGGCTCAGGATGGCGTCGCTCAGGCTGCCGTACTGGTGCGTGAAACCGTCGCCGGCCCGCAACTGATCGGCTACTTCACCGCCACCGACGCCAATGAAGATCAGGGCGCGCAAATCGCTCGCCTGAAAACCGCACTGGCCGCCGAGCTACCGGAATACATGGTCCCCGCGCAACTGATGCGCCTGGACGCAATGCCCCTGAGCCCGAGCGGAAAACTCGACCGCCGTGCCTTGCCCGAACCGCAATGGCAGGTGCGCGAACACGTCGAGCCGGTCACGGAGCTGGAGCAGCAGATCGCCGCAATCTGGCGCGAAGTGCTGGGCCTGAAACAGGTCGGCCTGCGCGACGACTTCTTCGCCCTCGGCGGCCACTCGCTGCTGGCCACGCAAATCATCTCCCGCACCCGCCAGGCCTGCGACGTCGAGCTGCCGCTGCGTGCCTTGTTCGAACACAGCGAACTGGGTGATTTCGCCGAGCAGATCCGCCAGATCCAGGCCAGTGGCCGAACCAACAAACAACCACCGATCGACAAGGTTGATCGCAGCAAACCGGTGCCGCTGTCCTATTCCCAACAGCGCATGTGGTTCCTCTGGCAGATGGAGCCGGACAGCCCCGCGTACAACGTCGGCGGCATGGCGCGTCTGCGTGGCGTGCTGGATGTCGGGCGTTTCGAGGCGGCGCTGCAAGCGCTGATCCTGCGTCATGAAACCCTGCGCACCACGTTCCCGAGCGTCGATGGCGTGGCCCGTCAGCAGGTGCATGCCGAAACCGGCGTGCGCATGGACTGGAAGGATTTCTCGAAACTCGCCGCCGATGTGCGCGAGCAGAAAGTCCAGCAACTGGCCGACGACGAAGCACACCTGCCGTTCGATCTGGAAACCGGTCCGCTGCTGCGCGCCTGTCTGGTCAAGACCGCCGAGCAGGAGCATTACTTCGTCCTGACCCTGCACCACATCGTCACCGAAGGCTGGGCGATGGACATCTTCGCCCGCGAACTCAGCGCACTGTACGAAGCGTTCGTCGATGACCGCGAATCGCCGCTGGAACCGTTGCCGGTGCAGTACCTCGACTACAGCGTGTGGCAGCGCCACTGGTTGGAGTCCGGCGAGCGTCAGCGTCAGCTCGACTACTGGACCACACAACTCGGCCGCGAACATCCACTGCTGGAACTTCCGGGCGACCGTCCGCGTCCGCCGGTGCAAAGTCACCAGGGCGAGCTGTTCCGTTTCGACCTCAGCGACGATCTCGCCGCGCGGGTTCGCGCCTTCAACGCGCAGAACGGTCTGACCCTGTTCATGACCATGACCGCCGCACTCGCAACCCTTCTTTACCGCTACAGCGGCCAGACCGATCTGCGCATTGGCGCGCCGGTGGCCAACCGTATCCGCCCGGAAAGCGAAGGCCTGATCGGTGCGTTCCTCAACACTCAGGTGCTGCGTTGCCAGCTCGATGGCCAGATGTCGGTCGGCGAATTGTTCGAGCAGGTGCGCCACACCGTGATCGAAGGTCAGTCCCATCAGGATTTGCCGTTCGATCATCTGGTTGAAGCGCTGCAACCACCGCGCAGTGCCGCCTACAACCCGTTGTTCCAGGTGATGTGCAACGTGCAGCGCTGGGAATTCCAGCAGAGCCGCATGCTCGCCGGCATGACCGTCGAGTACCTGGCCAACGATGCGCGGGCGACCAAGTTCGACCTCAACCTGGAAGTCACCGACCTCGACCATCGCCTCGGTTGCTGCCTGACATACAGCACTGACTTGTTCGACGAACCGACCATCGCGCGCATGGCCAAACATTGGCGAAACCTGCTGGAAGCGCTGATCGCCGACCCGCAGCAACGCCTCAGCGAACTGCCGTTGCTCGATGCGCCTGAGCAACAGCAATTGCTCGACAGCCTTGGCGTCGAGCCGGGCGAGCGTCGTCTCGACCAGTGCATTCATCACCTGTTCGCCGAGCAGGCGCTGGCGCGCAAAGATGCGCCAGCCCTGACCTTCGCCGGGCAGACCCTGAGCTACGCCGAACTCGATGCTCGCGCCAATCGTCTGGCCTGGGCCCTGCGTGAGCGCGGTGTCGGCCCGCAAGTGCGGGTCGGTCTGGCGCTGGAGCGTTCGCTGGAAATGGTCGTCGGCCTGCTGGCGATTCTCAAGGCCGGTGGCGCCTATGTGCCGCTGGATCCGGAATACCCACTCGACCGCCTGCATTACATGATCGAAGACAGCGGCGTCGGCCTGCTGCTCAGCGACCGGGCGATGTTCAAGGCCCTCGGCGAACTACCGTCGAACGTGGCACGCTGGTGCCTGGAAGACGACAGCGCGGCGCTGGCCGATTACCCGGCAACCGAGCTGCCGTTTATCAGCCTGCCGCAGCATCAGGCGTACCTGATTTACACCTCGGGCTCCACCGGCAAGCCGAAAGGTGTGGTGGTGTCCCACGGTGAAATCGCCATGCACTGCCAGGCTGTGATCGAGCGCTTCGGCATGCGTCCGGACGACTGCGAGCTGCACTTCTATTCGATCAACTTCGACGCCGCCACCGAGCGTCTGCTGGTGCCGCTGCTCAGCGGTGCGCAGGTGGTGCTGCGTGCGCAGGGTCAGTGGGACGCGGAGGAAATCTGCGGCCTGATCCGTGAACATCGCATCAATATTCTCGGTTTCACCCCGAGCTACGGCAGCCAGTTGGCGCAGTTCCTTGCGACGCAAAACGACATCCTGCCGGTGCGCATGATCATCACCGGCGGTGAAGCGCTGACCGGCGAACACCTGCAACGGATTCGTGCAGCGTTCAAGCCGAGCCTGTTCTTCAACGCTTACGGCCCGACCGAAACCGTGGTCATGCCGTTGGCCAGCCTTGCGCCGGAAGTATTGGAGGAGGGCGCCGGCAGTGTGCCGATCGGCAGCGTGATCGGTGATCGCGTGGCCTACATTCTCGACGCCGATCTGGCGCTGGTGCCGCAAGGTGCGACCGGTGAACTGTTCGTCGGCGGCGTCGGTCTGGCGGTGGGCTATTACGAGCGTGCGGGCATCACTGCCGAACGTTTCGTCGCCGACCCGTTTGCTGCCGATGGCGGGCGCATGTACCGCACCGGCGACCTGGTGCGCCAGCGCGCCGACGGTCTGGTGGAATACCTGGGGCGGATCGACCATCAGGTGAAGATTCGTGGTTTCCGGATCGAACTGGGCGAGATCGAAACCCGCCTGCTCGATCACGACTCGATCCGCGAAGCGGTGGTGCTGGCGCTGGATGCGCCGAGCGGCAAGCAACTGGTCGGCTATCTCGTGACCGAGGTCGCTTCGCGCGGCGAAGCCGAGCAAGCCGAACTGCGCGACGCCCTGAAGGTGCACCTGAAGACGCAACTGCCGGACTACATGGTGCCGACGCATCTGATGCTGTTGGCGAGTATGCCGCTGACCGCCAACGGCAAGCTCGACCGCCGCGCCTTGCCGGCACCGGATCCGGAGCTGAACCGTCAGGATTACGTGGCACCGAGCAACGAGCTGGAGCAGACCCTGGCGCAGATCTGGTGCGAGGTGCTCAACGTCGAGCAGGTCGGTCTGAACGACAACTTCTTCGAGCTGGGCGGCGACTCGATCCTGTCGATTCAAGTGGTCAGCCGGGCGCGGCAGCAGGGCATTCACTTCAGCCCGCGCGACCTGTTCCAGCACCAGACTGTGCAGACCCTGGCGGCTGTCGCCAGCCGCAGTGAAACCGTGACCGCCGAGCAAGGTCTGGTGACGGGCGAGTCGCGTCTGACACCGATCCAGCACTGGTTCTTCGACACCGAGATTCCCGAGCGTCAACACTGGAACCAGGCGTTGCTGCTGGAGCCGACTGTTGCACTGGAACCGCACCGACTGGAGCAAGCATTGCTGGCGGTGATCGAGCAGCATGACGCCCTGCGTCTGCGCTTCACCGAGGTCAACGGCGCATGGCAAGCGACCTATCAACCGGTGACCGATGCCGCCGTACTGTGGCAAGTCCGCGTACCGTCGATGGACAAATGCGCCGCGCTGTTCGCTGATGCCCAGCGCAGCCTCGACCTTGCCCAAGGCCCGTTGCTGCGCGCAGTGCTGGTCGATGGGCCGGACGATCAGCAGCGGCTGTTCATCGCGATCCATCACCTGGTGGTCGACGGCGTGTCGTGGCGCGTTCTGCTCGACGATCTGCAAACCGTGTATCGCCAGCTCGACGCCGATCAGTCGGTGAAACTGCCGGCGAAAACCAGTGCCTTCAAGGACTGGGCGGCGCGTTTGCAGGCTTACGCCGGCAGCGAATCCCTGCGTGAAGAACTGATCTGGTGGCAAGCGCAACTGGCCGGTCCGACTGCCGATTTGCCGTGCGAACGTCCTGAGGGCGGTCGCGAGAATCGTCATGCGCAAACCGTCAGCGTGCGACTGGATGCCGAACGCACCAAGCAACTGCTGCAACAGGCGCCGAGCGCCTATCGCACGCAGGTCAACGACCTGTTGCTGACCGCGCTGGCCCGCGTGCTGTGCCGCTGGAGCGGTCAGCCGTCGGCGCTGATTCAACTGGAAGGCCACGGCCGCGAAACCCTGTTCGACGAGATCGACCTGACCCGCACCGTCGGCTGGTTCACCAGCGCCTATCCGCTGCGCCTGACCCCGCACAACATCGAAGAGGCTGCCGGGCAGGGCGCTTCGATCAAGGCGATCAAGGAGCAACTGCGCGCCGTTCCGCACAAAGGTCTGGGCTATGGCGTGCTGCGTTATCTCGCCGATGACGCCAGCCGTCAGAGCATGGCGGCGTTGCCGAATGCGCCGATCACCTTCAACTACCTCGGCCAGTTCGACCAGAGCTTCGGCAGCGACGCGCTGTTCCGTCCGCTGGATGAGTCGGTTGGTGCGGCCCACGATCCTCACGCACCACTGCCGAACGAGTTGAGCGTCGACAGTCAGGTGTACGGCGGGGAACTGCTGCTGCGCTGGACCTTCAGCGCCGAACGCTACGACGCGCAGACCATCAACGAGCTGGCCGATGCCTACGTCGGCGAGTTGCAGAGCCTGATCGAACATTGCCTGCAGGACGACGCTGGCGGCCTGACGCCGTCGGACTTCCCGCTGGCAAAACTGACCCAGGCGCAACTTGACGCACTGCCGGTGCCGGCGGCGCACATCGAAGACGTATACCCGCTGACGCCGATGCAGGAAGGCATGTTGCTGCACACCTTGCTGGAGCCGGGCACCGGTCTGTACTACATGCAGGATCGCTACCGCATCAACAGCGAACTCGACCCCGAGCGTTTCGCCCACGCGTGGCAAGCGGTGGTCGCCCGTCATGAAGCGCTGCGTGCGTCGTTCTGCTGGAACGTCGGCGAAGACATGCTGCAAGTGATTCATACGCCGGGTCGCACGCCGATCGAGTACCTGGACTGGAGCGCGATCGCCGACGCCGAGCAAGAACCGAAACTGCAAGCGCTGCTCAAGGCCGAGCGCGAAGCCGGGTTCGATCTGCTCAATCAGGCACCGTTCCACCTGCGCCTGATCAAGGTCGGCGCGGCGCGTTACTGGTTCATGATGAGCAACCACCACATCCTGATTGATGCCTGGTGCCGCTCGCTGCTGATGAACGATTTCTTCGAGATCTACACCGCTCTGGGCGAAGGTCGCGAAGCACAATTGGCGGTGCCGCCGCGTTATCGCGATTACATCGGCTGGCTGCAACGCCAGAGCCTGGCCGAAGCGCGTCAGTGGTGGCAGCAGAACCTGCAAGGTTTCGAGCGCACCACGCCGATCCCGAGCGACCGTCCGTTCCTGCGTGAACATGCTGGCGAAAGCGGCGGCATGATCGTCGGTGACCGCTACACCCGACTGAATGTCGAGGACGGCGCCCGTCTGCGTGAGCTGGCCCAGGCCCATCAACTGACCATCAACACCTTCGCCCAGGCGGCGTGGGCACTGGTGCTGCGCCGCATGAGCGGTGACCGCGACGTGCTGTTCGGCGTGACCGTGGCCGGGCGTCCGGTGGAAATGCCGGAGATGCAGCGCACCGTCGGCCTGTTCATCAACAGTATTGCGCTGCGGGTGCAGATCCCGGCGGACGATCAGCGCGTCAGCGTGCGTCAGTGGCTGAGCGGTCTGCTCGACAGCAACATGCAACTGCGCGAGTACGAATACCTGCCGCTGGTGAACATCCAGGAACAGAGCGAGCTGCCGAAAGGCCAGCCGCTGTTCGACAGCCTGTTCGTGTTCGAAAACGCCCCGGTGGAAGTCTCGGTGCTGGACCGTGCGCAGAGCCTCAACGCGACCTCGGACTCGGGGCGGACCCACACCAACTTCCCGCTGACGGCGGTGTGCTATCCGGGCGATGACCTCGGTCTGCACCTGTCCTACGACCAGCGCTACTTCGACGAGTCGACCATCGAGCGCATGCTCGGCGAGTTCAAGCGTCTGTTGCTGGCGCTGGTCGATGGCTTCCATGGCGACATGGCCGACCTGCCGCTGCTGGGCCATGAGGAACAGGACTTCCTGCTCCACGGCTGCAACCAGAGTGAGCACGACTATCCGCTGGAACAGAGCTACGTCGAACTGTTCGAAGCGCAGGTCGCGCAACATCCGCAACGGATTGCCGCCAGTTGCCTCGATCAGCAGTTGAGCTACACAGAGCTGAACCAGAACGCCAACCGCCTCGGCCATGCACTGGTCGCGGTCGGTGTGCAGATGGATCAACCGGTGGCGCTGTTGGGCGAACGTAATCTGGATCTGCTGGGCATGATCATCGGCAGCTTCAAGGCCGGTGCCGGTTACCTGCCGCTGGATCCGGGCCTGCCGAGCCAGCGTCTGCAACGGATCATCGAGCTCAGCCGCACGCCGGTGCTGGTGTGCACCGAGGCTTGCCGTGAACAGGCGACGACCTTGCTGGATGAGTTCAGCTGCGCGAACCGTCCACGCTTGCTGGTGTGGGAAGAGGTTCAGGCCGGCGCGGTGTCGTCGGTGAATCCGGGCATCTTCAGCGGCCCGGACAACCTGGCCTACGTCATCTACACCTCGGGTTCCACCGGGTTGCCGAAAGGCGTGATGGTCGAGCAGCGCGGCATGCTCAACAACCAGTTGAGCAAGGTGCCGTACCTGAACCTGAGCGACGCCGATGTGATTGCCCAGACCGCGTCGCAAAGCTTCGACATTTCGGTCTGGCAGTTCCTTGCAGCGCCGCTGTTCGGGGCGCGGGTGGACATTGTGCCGAACACCATCGCCCACGATCCGCAAGGTTTGCTGGTGCATGTTCAGCAGCAGGGCATCACAGTACTGGAAAGCGTGCCGTCGCTGATTCAGGGCATGCTCGCTTCGGATCGTCTGAGCCTCGACGGTCTGCGCTGGATGCTGCCGACCGGTGAAGCAATGCCGCCGGAACTGGCGCACCAGTGGCTGCTGCGTTATCCGGAGATCGGTCTGGTCAACGCCTATGGCCCGGCGGAGTGCTCGGACGACGTGGCATTCTTCCGCGTCGACCTGGCCTCGACTCGCGGCAGTTACCTGCCGATCGGTACGCCGACCGACAACAACTTGCTGTACCTGCTCGATGGCGCGCTGGATCTGGTGCCGTTGGGTGCGGTGGGCGAGTTGTGCGTGGCGGGCACTGGTGTCGGTCGCGGTTATGTCAGCGATCCGCTGCGCACCGCGCCGGTGTTTGTGCCGAATCCGTTCGGTGCGCCGGGCGAGCGTCTGTATCGCACCGGTGACCTGGCGCGCCGTCGCAGTGACGGCGTGCTGGAATACGTCGGCCGGGTCGATCATCAGGTGAAGATCCGCGGCTACCGGATCGAGCTGGGTGAAATCGAGGCGCGTCTGCATGAGCAACCGGAAGTCCGCGATGGCGCGGTCGGTGTGCAGGAAGGCGTCAACGGCAAGCATCTGGTCGGCTACCTGGTCGCCGCAGATTCCGCATTGAATCAGAGCGAGCGCCTCGAGCGGATCAAGCAGCGCCTGCGCGCCGAACTGCCGGAATACATGGTGCCGCTGCACTGGTTGTGGCTCGACCGGTTGCCGCTGAACGCCAACGGCAAACTCGACCGCAAGGCCTTGCCCGCGCTGGAAATCGGCCAGTTGCAAAGCCAGGATTACCTGGCGCCGCGCAGCGAGCTGGAACAGACCTTGGCCGATATCTGGGCCGAGGTGCTGAAGGTCGAGAAGGTCGGGGTACGCGACAACTTCTTCGAACTCGGCGGCCATTCGTTGCTTGCCACACAGATCGCTTCGCGGGTGCAAAAAGCCCTGCAACGTGACGTACCGCTGCGAGCGATGTTCGAGTGCAGCACGGTGGAAGAACTGGCCGGTTACATTGAAGGATTGGCGGCCAGTGACATTACCGAGGAGAAGGTTGATCGGCTGAATGATTTGATGGCGGAGTTGGAAGGCTTGTAGTCTTCAGCGTCAGTGATCTCAACAACGATCAACCGGCACATGGATGTACGTTTGTATAGTTGACGATCCCGAACCGGCAGCCCAGTCTGCCGGTTCTCTTTTTTGTCGCGGGGGTGATCGATGGCTTTCTTCGAAGTTGACGGACAGGCGCTTCACTACATTGATCAAGGCACGGGCCCGGCGGTGTTGCTGGCCGGCAGCTACCTGTGGGATCAGGCCATGTGGGCGCCGCAGATCGCAGCGCTTTTGCCGCACTATCGGGTGATTGCGCTGGATCTGTGGGGCCATGGTGAATCCGGTCGCTTGCCTGAAGGCACCGCTTCGCTGGACGACATTGCCCGACAGGCGCTGGCCTTGCTCGATCATCTGGACATCGACCGGGTGACGCTGGTCGGGCTGTCGGTCGGCGGCATGTGGGGCGTGCGTCTGGCGTTGTCGGCACCGCAGCGGCTCAACGGTCTGGTGCTGATGGACACTTACGTCGGCGTCGAGCCGGAGCCGACCCGCCAGTACTATTTCTCGCTGTTCAAGCAGATCGAGGAAAGCGGCGGGATCTCCGAGCCACTGCTGGATATCGTGGTGCCGATCTTCTTCCGCCCGGGCATTGATCGAGAGTCGGCGCTGTATCAGGATTTCCGCGCAAAACTCGCCGGCTATTCAGCTGAACGCCTGCGCGAAAGCATCGTGCCGATGGGGCGGATCACCTTTGGCCGTGACGATCTGTTGCCGCGTCTGGGCGAGTTGAATGCGGCCACCACGCTGGTGGTCTGCGGCGATCAGGACAAGCCACGCCCGCCGTCGGAAGCACGGGAAATGGCTGAGTTGATTGGCTGTCCGTGTGTGCTGGTACCGGAGGCGGGGCATATCTCTAATCTGGAGAATCCGGAGTTTGTGACCGACACGCTGCTGAAGTTTCTGGCTGAGCTGAAGTAACGAAAACGCCCACGCATTGCGTGGGCGTTTTTTATTTCGGGCCGAGAATCTTCGCCAGTTTGTCTGGCGTCGGCGCGCCTTGCTGTTGTTGCAGCTCGCCCTTGTCGTCCATGTAGAAGATCGCCGGAGTGGCCTGCAATTCCAGGTCTTCCATCAACTGCATGTTCGCTGCCAGTTTGGTCTGTACGGCAACCGGAATATCTTTCAAAGCCTTGAGTGTGCTGGCCTTGCCGGCCTTCTCGTGATCTTCCAGAGCTTTGCTCGGGTCTTTGGCCGCGAGCAGGGCGGCGGATTTGGCCGGGCTGTCTTCGCGGATGATGCCGACCATGATGTGCCGCAACTGCACCTTGCCGGCCTTGACCCACGGACGGGCCTGTTCCCAGAACATGTTGCAGTACGGGCAGTTCGGATCACTGAACAGGTACACCGTGCGCGGTGCATCCTTGTTGCCGTCCTGAATCCAGTTGCTCGCCTCGAATTTGGCCCAGACTTCCTTGGCCATCGGCGCGTAGACCAGTTTTTGCAGCGGCGCGCTGCTCAGGTCATTGCCGTCGGCGTCGTACAGATTGCCCAGCAGCACGTGCTTGCCGTCCGGCGTCAGGTACAGCGCCATGCCGCGGTTCTGGTATTGCGCGGCGTAACCACGCAAGCCGTCCGGCGCGTCGAACTGGCCGACGATTTTTGCACCTTTGGCTTCGATCTTCTTGATCGCTTCAGGCAGTTCTTCAGCGGCCTGTACCGACGGCAAGTGCAGCAGGGCGGTACCCAGTGTCAGCGTCAGCAGGTGGCGGAGGCGGGGCATGGCAGTTTCCTTGAAGAAGAGGTGGCCGGATTCGGGCTGGAAGCCGGGGTGTCGAAGTTTTCCAGGGCACGGGCCAGGCTGGCGTTCGACAACTCGCCCAGATGGCTGCCCAACAGGCGACCATCCGGGCTATAGAACAGCGTAGTCGGCAGAGCCATGGAGCCCACGGCCTGGCCGAGACGCCCGCCTCTGTCGAACAGTACGTTGGTCAGGCTCAAACCCTGGGTTTCGAGAAAGGTCGCGACGCTTTGCATGCTTTCGGCCTGGTTGACGAATAGAAATGTCAGGTCCGGGCGTTGTTGCTGCGCGTTTTCCAGCACCGGCATTTCCCGGCGGCACGGCGGACACCAGGTGGCCCACAGGTTGATCACCAGCGGCCCGCCCTGATAGTCGGTAAGTTTCACGGTTTCCCCGGCGGCGTTGCGCAGGGTGATGTCTGGCAGGCGTGTGCCTTGCTCGTAAATGCTTAGCGACAGGGTCGCCAGCACCCAGAACGCCACGCCGCTGACCACGCCGAAGCCCAGCGGTCGACGCAAACCCGGCCGGCGCCAGCCGCGATACAGCGCCGCCAGCAACAGCACGATCACCCCTGGCCAGGCGAGAAAACCGCCGTCGCGCAGGTCGATGATCTGCCACAGATCGTTGCGATAGTGCCCCCAGTACACAGCGACAAACGCAATGCGCGCCGCCAGCATGCCGAGCAGAAACAGGCTGAACAGCGCCGACTCGGGGTTGTCACCGCCGCGCTTGGCCACCCGCCAGCCGACGAAGGTCGCCAGCGCCAGCGCGCTGATCAGCAGCAGGTGGTTGAGTGCGATGGCAAAGGTGCCGAGGGTGAAAGTCAGCATTAACGGGCGTCTCGGGTGGTGGTCCAGCGTTGCAGGAAAGTATCGGCATCGACCTCGCCGGTGATGCGCTGGCTGCGGCGCTCATCGCCGTCGGCGCCGATCCACACGAAACTCGGTGGCCCCGGCACTTTATAACGGCCGAGCAGTTCGCGGCTGGCGGCATTGTCGGCGGTGACGTCGAGTCGGAGCAAGCGCACATCGCTCAGGGCCTGCATTACCCGCGCCTGGCCGAACACCTGTTTTTCCATCACTTTGCAGGACGTGCACCAGTCGGCGTAGTAATCGAGCAATACCCATTGCCCCTGTGCTTTGGCGGCGTCGAGCTCGCGTTGCAGGGCGGCGGGATCCTTGATCGTCGTGAAGGCATCGTGGCCGTTGGGCGCCATGGACCCCTCGCGGCCGGCGCTGTACACCTGCAACGGCTGATACGGATCGTCACTGCCGCCCGCCGCACCGACCACCAGCAGACTGCCCCACAAACCCAGCAACAGCGAACCGGCGCCGAACACATGCGCCACGCGACCAAAGCCCTCGGACTGTTTCCAGGCACTGTAAGCGGCGATCAACAGCAGTGCGCCGCACAGACCGAGCCACAGCGATGGGTCCAGCACCGGGCGCAGCATCAGCAACGCCGTGGCGAGGAACAGGAAGCCGAATACGCCTTTGAGCAGATTCATCCACGCGCCGGGTTTGGGCAGGAAACGATTGCCGACGGTTACCAGCAACAGCAGCGGTACGCCGATGCCGATGCCCAGGGCAAACAGAATCAAACCACCGTGCAGCGCGTTGCCACTTTGCGCGATGTAAAGCAGGGCGCCCGCCAGCGGTGCGGTCATGCACGGGCCGACCAGCAGACCGGACAACGCGCCCAATACGCCGGCACCGACCAGGCTGCCACCGCGTTGACTGCGCGAAGCGTGTTCCAGTCGATCACGCAGAGCCACCGGCAATTGCAGTTCAAAGAAGCCGAACATCGGCAGCGCCAGAACCACAAACACTGCCGCGAACGTCCCGAGCAGCCACGGGTTCTGCAACCATGCCTGCAGGTTCGCCCCCAGCAGCGCGGCGATGACGCCCATCGCCGCATACACCAGCGCCATGCAAACCACATAGCTGGCGGCCAGCGCGAAACCGCGACGCGGTGTGGCACCGCTGCCCACGACCATGCCTGCCAGAATCGGCAGCATCGGTAAAGAACACGGCGCAAACGCCAGCAGCAGACCCAGGCCGAAGAACACCAGCAGACTCCAGCCCAGCGAGTGCTGTTGCAGACCGCTGGCCAGTGCCTGATCCGGCGCTTCATCCGTCGTCGCTGCGGCTTTGCCGCCAAGGTCGATCACTCGGGTCTGCGGGGGATAGCAAAGACCGGCGTCGGCGCAGCCCTGGTAACTGACCTTGATCTGGCCTTGGGCGGCTGCCGGGATCTTCAGCTCAAGGCCCTGGCGATAGACTGGCTGCTCGCCGAAATACTCGTCGCTGTGGGACTCGCCTTCGGGCAGGGCCGGGACGTTCTGCACCGCCAGCCCGTCGAACTTCAGACGCTTCTGGTACAGGTAGTAACCGTCGGCGATTTGCCAGAACAGTTGGGTCTCACCGGATTCCAGACGTTCCGACGTCAGTACGAACGCTTTGTCGACCGGCAGAAACTCCGGTTTTGTCGCAAAGGGATCATTCCCCGCTTGGGTCAGACCCGAAAACAGCAGTGCAAACAATAGAAAAAAATGACGCATGGAGGAGCCTTGTCCCTGTGCAATTGAGGGGCACAGTGGCGGGCGGCGATTAACCGATGATTAACCCGGCTTTTTCCTGCCTCGATGCGCTTGAATATTCATGCGCTGGTGATTGAGCGACGATTCAGAGGCCCCGTAACAAACCGGGAAAGCTGTCGACCTTACGCAAGCCACCTGCGACCTGGTTTTTTTGCATGTTGTAAATAATGAATTCATCATTTGTCAGGAATATATACCAAAGGCTGTCGCTAAAGGTTGGGTCAACTTGTGCGGCTGTAATGATGCGCTGTTTATAGGGTTCGAGTCCGCGCATGTTTGTACTCGGTTTGAGCGTGAGCTGCTGTTTGACGGTATCGAAAACCAGGCTGTCACCATTGCTCAGCAGGAAGCGGAAGGTGTTTTTACTGGTTACTTCCCACCAAGTACCCGCCACGATCCTGTCGAAATAAGGCAGCAAAGGTGCCCAGAGCGAGTTGGACAGGCGATAGAAAGCGCTGACCTTGTCTGCGTCCTGATCATAGGCGCAAACCCAAGGTGTATCGTCGTTATAAAAGAACAGCCAGGAAGTGTCGGCATCGTCGAAAAGGCCTGGCGCTGTACGAGTGAAGCCGAAGCGTAGATGTTTTGCATACGGATCAAACTCGCTCCAGTGCTCCTTGACAGGTTTTGGATAGATATCAAGCACCCTGTTGTCAGAGATGTCGTATCGAGAGTAAGTATCGGAGTTCTTGAAAAAGAAATAAATACGGTCAGGGCCTGCGCGCCAGTCGATAGCGACAAAGTTTTTTAGTTTGGACATGTTGTCATTCCTTTGTGTGGTTTGTTTTATGCTTGCGGGCTCAGGTTATGTCCATTGTTGATGTTTATGCCATGTTTGGTTCGTTATGATATGTTTCTGATGTTTCTGATGTTTCTGATGTTTCTGATGTTTCTGATGTTTCTGATGTTTCTGATGTTTGTTAGTTTGTTGATCGTTGTCTTTTAAATGTCGGCTTAATATTTTTTGCAGCAGACGGCAACACTTGTCATCGCATACATCGTGGCCATGCTTCTCCTTCGCGCGGTCAGTGGCCATAATTGCCGCTTAATCCCCGGCTGCTTGAATCGCGTTTTTTCCCTGGAGCTCCCATGCACGTACTGGTTTGCGAAGACGATGAGTTGATCGCCAGCGGCATCGTCGCCGGGCTGACGGCGCAAGGCCTGACGGTCGAGCACGTCAATACGGCTTCGAAGGCGCGGGCGATTCTCAAGGTTGCCGAATTCGACGTGATGGTGCTCGATCTCGGCCTGCCGGACGAAGATGGCCTCAAATTGCTGCAACAACTGCGTCAGCAAGGCCTGGAGATTCCGGTGCTGATTCTCACCGCGCGGGATTCGGTCACGGATCGGGTCGACGGCTTGCAGTCCGGTGCCGACGACTATCTGCTCAAGCCTTTCGACCTGCGCGAGTTGTTTGCCCGTCTGCAAACCTTGCTTCGGCGGGTGGCCGGGCGCAGCGTCAACCTGATCGAGCACGGTGCGCTGACTTACGACCCGAGCAGCCGCGAAACCACACTCGCGGGCCGGTCTGTGGATCTGTCCCGTCGCGAACAATCCCTGCTGCAAGCCTTGCTGCACAACCGTGGCCGGGTGCTGTCCACCGAGCAGTTGAAGGACAGCGTCTACGGTTTCAACGATGAGCTGGAGAGCAACGCACTCAACGTGCACATCCATCACCTGCGCAGCAAACTGGGTAAAGGCATCGTCGAAACCGTGCGCGGTCTGGGCTATCGCCTGGGCCCGGCCGATGGCGGAGAACACGACAAGTGATGAGTCTGCGCTTGCGCTTGAGCCTGACCCTCGGCGCCGCGTTTGCGTTGATCTGGGCCCTGGCCGCTGCCTGGATGCTCAGCGATTTGCGCAACCAGATGATGTTTTCCCTCGACCAGCGGCTGGTAGCGTCGGCGCGGATGGTCGCCGGGTTGCTGGAACAATTGCCGCCCATACCGAGCAAAGGCGAGGGTACTCACTTCAGCGCCGAGCAACTTAATATTCCCGGCGGCATGGCCTGCCAGGTCAGTTCGCTGCGTGGGGAAATCCTCGCCCGCAGTCACAACAATCCGGAACAGGCGCTGGAAGCCCAGAAGATGGGTTTCCACGATCAGATGATCGATGGCGCGCCATGGCGCAGCTTTACCCTGGCCCGAGGTGATGTGCGAATTACCACCGCTGACCGGGCGATAGAACGCGAAGCTCTGAATATGTCGATCCTGCTGGCAGCTTCGGTGCCGGTCGGCGTGGCGCTGCTCGGCTGCCTTTGCCTGTTGTGGCTGGGGATCGGTCAGGGCCTGGCGCCGCTCAACCGCTTGCGTGAGGCGTTGATGCGCCGCAACGCGGACTCCCTGGAGCCGTTGCAGTTGCAGTCATTCCCCAGCGAACTGAAACCGCTGCTTGAAACCCAGAACCAGTTGTTCCAGCGCATCGGCAAGACGATCGAACGCGAACGTCGCCTGACCGGCGATGCCGCCCATGAACTGCGCAGCCCGCTGACCGCGATCAAGACCCACCTGCAAGTGGCACGCATGACCGAAGGCAACGCCCGCGATCAGTCCCTGGCCCGGGCCGAAGAGGGTGCCGATCGCCTGCATCGGACCCTTGAACAATTGCTGTTGCTGGCCCGGGTCGAAGGCAGTCTGTCGTTCGACGACGGTGTGCAATGCAGTGCTGAGCAGGTGGCGAAACTGGCGATTCAGGACTCGGCCAGCGACCAGCGCCAGCGCATCAGGCTGCACCTGCCTGAACGCTTGTCCGGTGCGCCGCTGCAAATGCCGGCGGTGCTGTCGATTGCAGCCTTGCGTAATCTGCTCGATAACGCCCTGCGTCATACACCGACCGACGGCGCGGTGGACCTGAGCCTGGAAACCACCGCCAATCGCGTGCGTTTTGTGGTACGCGATCATGGGCCGGGAATTGCCCCAGACGATTTGCAACATCTGACCCAGCGTTTCTGGCGCAATGGCCAGAGCACCGGCTGCGGGCTGGGACTGGCGATTGTCCAGGCCATCGTTCAGCGCTGCGCCTGCACCCTGCATTTCGACAGCCGCCCGGATGGTTTGCGGGTCGAGCTGACCATGCCGCTGCAACCGGTCTGAAACTTTGCCAGGCACATCAAATGTAACCTCTCTCCATTAGTCATCCGCCGGCCGCGACGTTATTGTCGCGCCAGCCTTTGACTCAATGGATTGAGGGAAACAGCGCCATGGAAGCACCCGTTTATATCTGTCCCGCCACACCTGCCGATGCCGGCATCATCAGCCGGATTCTCGAACGCTCGATCCGCGTCGGTTGCGCGCTCGATCATCGTAACGATCCACAACTGGTCGAGCGCTGGGTCCACCGACAATCGTCGGAGTACATCAGCGTCTGGCTCGCCGATCCCCATCATTATCTGAACATCGCACTACTGCAGGACAAACCGGTGGGCGTCGGCATGGCCGCAGCCAATGGTGAAGTCACGTTCTGTCATGTGCAGCCGGAGTGGTTCCGCCGAGGTGCAGGCCGTGCGCTGATGGGTGATCTCGAAGGTTGGCTGAGGATTCGCGGCCGGCCTTGCGTCACGCTCGCCAGTACGCGAACCGGCGAGGCGTTCTACCGGCGTCTGGGTTATCGCGAAGCGGCGACTGCCTTCATGCAACACGGCGTTTTGACCCTGCCAATGCACAAGCCGCTGGCATTGTCGGCCTGACATTCGATCAAGGGTGTAAATCCTCGACACGCTGGTGCGTTTCCAGAACAGGAAAACCTGCATGTGCGCCCCGCGACCGGAACGCGCACCTGCCCGGTGTGCAGTTTTGGTCACTATCCATAGCGTATTGAGGGGTCGAGAGATGTCAGTCGCCACCAGCCTTATCGAAGAGTCGTCGGCCCGGATCACCTCCGCGCCGGTGGAAACGCTGTATCAGTTCAATGAATCACCGTTGCTGGCCCGCCAGAGCCAGCAGGAATCCAATGCCCGCAGTTACCCGCGACGTATTCCTCTGGCTCTCAAACGAGCCAAGGGTCTGTATGTCGAAGACGTTGAAGGTCGTACCTTCATCGATTGCCTCGCCGGAGCCGGCACCCTCGCGCTGGGGCATAACCACCCGGTGGTGATCGAGGCTATCCAGCAGGTGCTGGCCGATGAGTTGCCGCTGCACACTCTCGACCTGACCACGCCAGTGAAAGACCAGTTCGTTCAGGACCTGTTCGGTCTGCTGCCGCCAGCATTGGCAAAGGAAGCGAAAATCCAGTTCTGCGGCCCGACCGGTACCGATGCGGTGGAAGCTGCGCTGAAACTGGTACGCACCGCCACCGGGCGCAGCACCGTGCTGTCGTTTTCCGGCGGTTACCACGGCATGAGTCAGGGCGCCTTGAGCCTGATGGGCAGTTTGGGGCCGAAAAAGCCGCTGGGTGCGCTGCTCAGCAACGGTGTGCAATTCATGCCATTTCCTTACGACTACCGTTGCCCGTTCAGCCTCGGTGGCGCGGCGGGCGTGAAGGCCAACCTGAGTTACCTGGAAAACCTGCTCAATGATCCAGAGGCCGGCGTGCAACTGCCGGCTGCAGTCATCGTCGAAGCGGTGCAGGGCGAGGGCGGCGTGATTCCGGCTGATATCGAGTGGCTGCGCGGTCTACGCCGCATCACCGAAAAGGCTGGCGTGGCGCTGATCATCGACGAGATCCAGAGCGGTTTTGCCCGCACCGGCAAGATGTTTGCCTTCGAGCACGCCGGCATTACTCCGGACGTTGTGGTGCTGTCCAAAGCCATCGGTGGAAGCCTGCCGCTGGCGGTGGTGGTTTATCGCGACTGGCTCGACACCTGGCAGCCGGGCGCTCACGCCGGTACGTTCCGTGGCAACCAGATGGCGATGGCCGCCGGTTCCGCAGTGATGCGTTACCTGGTTGAACACAGGGTTTGCGAGCACGCCGCTGCGATGGGTGAACGCCTGAGTGAGCACCTGCACATTCTGCAGCGTGACTTTCCGCAACTGGGCGACATTCGCGGTCGTGGCCTGATGCTCGGCGTCGAGCTGGTCGATCCGAGCGGCACGCCAGATGCCCTGGGCCATCCACCGGCCTTCGCACGTCTGGCGCCGCTGGTTCAGCGTGAATGCCTCAAGCGCGGACTGATTCTTGAGCTGGGCGGGCGTCACGGTGCGGTGGTGCGATTCCTGCCGCCACTGGTGATCACCGCTGCTGAAATCGATCACGTCGCCGAGATCTTCGGCCGTGCGTTGAGCGCCGCGACCGCCGGCCTGTAAATTTTTCGCCGCGTCGAACGTTCTTTCTACATACCCGGCTGCACCCGTCGTGCAGCCCACCCTTACAGCGATGGAGACACAGCATGACGTCAGTATTCGACCGCGAGGACATCCTCTTTCAAGTCGTGGTCAACCACGAAGAGCAGTACTCGATCTGGCCGGACTACAAGGCCGTGCCGGAAGGCTGGCGCACCGTCGGCAAAAGTGGCCTGAAAAAGGAATGCCTGGCCTACATCGAAGAGGTCTGGACCGACATGCGCCCGCTGAGCCTGCGCCAGAAGATGGAAGCGCAAGCGGCAGCACAGTAAGTCTTCAGCCAAAAAGAAACCCGCTGGACTGGAAACAGTCAGCGGGTTTTTTCATGGCCGGCATTTTTGTTGCGTGTGAAGGCCTCATCGCTGGCAAGCCAGCTCCCACAGGTTTTTGTTGCGTTGCACATTACTCGCGAACGCCTCAAATCACTGTGGGAGCTGGCTTGCCAGCGATGAACGATGACGCGGTCCTAATGGCGTTACGCGCCGGCCAAGCCTTTGAGCAGCACATCCACATTGCCTTCCAGCTCCGCCACCGGATCAGCCGCATCGGTGCTCAGCACCAACAAATGACTGCCCGACTCGGCAATCGCCGCTTTCACCGCATCCGACGGCTGGCGATGGTGCAGCACCACTGCCACGTCGTTGTCTTTCAGCGTGGCGGTCAGATTTTTCAGATCTTCCGGTGTCCATTCGGCATCCGGTCGGGCGTCCTGTCCGATCAACTCCAGATTCAGGCTGCCGATCAGATAACCGAAATGATCGCTCAGGCTCATCACGCTAAGGTTATCGGCACTGGCCAGACGCGCCTCGCTGTCGGCACTGAGTTTCAGCAGGCGCTGTTTCAGAGCCGCCAGATTGGCTTCGATCTTCGATTTGTCCTTCGGCGCGAGGCGCACCAGGTCCGCCGCCATCACGTCGGCCATGCGCCCCATGTTGTTGCTCGCCAGCCACGGCTGGCTGTTCAGGCCGTCGACCTTGAGCCCCGGTTGCACGGCAATGCCGGGCAAGGCGCCGTCCACCGGGCGGGCTGCGTCGACTTCGACGATGCGGATGTTGCTGCGCCGCGCGATTGGATAAAGCGGATCATCGGCCCACAGCGAGCGCACGCCGATCACCGCATCGGCGCCGGTGGCCAGTTTGTTTAGCTCCGGAGCGCCGCGCCCGGTGAAGTACGCGGTCTGGCGGCTGCCCGGCAGGTTCGCCGGTGCCGCGCGTTCGAGGCTGATATCGGTGCCTTTGAGCAGTACTTCACCCAGGCCAAAGGTGATCGGCAATGAAGCCAGCACGCGCACGTTTTTTTCGGCCGCCAGCAAAGGGCTCGATACCGCGCCATACAGGGCGATGGCCAGAGTCAGTTGACGCATTGAAAAAGCCATTTATCCAAGGTTCCCTTTCAGACTGGGGACGACGCCCCGGGCAATCGCAGCGAGGGCGAACGCAATACCGGCGACCAGAATGATCGCGGCGCCGGACGGAATCGGCAGGTCGAAGACGATGGGCGCAAGAATCCCGCACAGCGTACTGACCGTGGCAATCAGTACCGAACACCAGAAAAAGCCTTTGAGCGACTGGCTGAGCAAGCGGGCGGCGGCTGCCGGAATCACCAGCAATGCGCCGACCAGAATCGCGCCGATGACTTTCACTGCCGCGACGGTGATCAGTGTCACCAGAATCACGAACAGGTAATCCAGAGTTTTCACCGCGACGCCGCGTACCGCCGCCAGTTGCGGGTTGAAGCTGGCGAGCATGATCCGGTTGTACAGCGGCAGGGCCAGCGCCATCACCAGTGAACCGACAATCGCCAGCACCAGCAGGTCGTTACCGTTGACCGTCAGCACCGAGCCGAACAGCACGTTTTCCAGAATGTGTACGTTGATCTTGCCCGCCAGAATCAGCAGCAGGCTGGCGCCCAAAGCGAGGGACACCGACAGGAATACACCGATCAATGTGTCGGGTGCCAGACCGGTGCGGTTGCGCAGGTAATTGAGCAGAATGCCGAACAGCAGGCAGTACCCGAACAGGCTGCCGTACGGCCCGGTGTAGGGTTCGCCGAGCAGGATGCCAATGGCCACGCCGGTCAGTGCCGCGTGGCCGACTGCTTCGGAGAAAAACGCGAAACGCTTGACCACCACCAGTGTGCCGAGGCCACCCAGCACCGGCCCGATCAACAGACCGGCGAGCAGCGCGTTGACCACAAACCCGTAGGCCAGGGCTTCAGGCAGGTAACCGGAGGAGGCCCAGCCCTGCACCATCAAACGAAAGGCTTCGTAACTCATCAGGCAGCGCTCCGTGGATGGGTCGAGAACAGGGTCAGCAGACGTTCCGGGGTCAGGGCCTGTTGCGGCGTGGCGTCGAACAGTACCCGGCGGTTGAGGCCGGTGACGCGATTGGCCAGACGCCCGACCGCCTCCAGATCGTGCTCGATCCACAGCACGGTGATGCCCGCCGCCCGCCAGTCGCCCAGCAAGCGCTCGAACACCTGGATCCCGGCTTCGTCGAGGGCCGACATCGGTTCATCCAGCACCAGCAATTGCGGCGCCGGAATCAGGCCTTGGGCGAGCAGCACTCGCTGGCGTTCACCACCGGACAGTGCGCCCATCCGGCGCTTGCGCTTGTCCTGCATGCCGACCCGCTCCAGCGCATCACCGATGGCGCCGGCGTAGTGTTTGCTCAAGCCGAGAAAGGCCGGGCGACGCTGGCACATGGCGGCCATGAAATCATCGACGGTCATGGGCAGGCCCCGATCGAACTCCAGCGCTTGTGGCACGTAGCCGATGGTGCCGGGCTCGCCGGGCCATTGCAGGCTGAGCCGGCCCTGATGCGGCATCTGCCCGAGCAGGGTCTTGATCAGCGAACTCTTGCCACCGCCGTTGGGGCCGACCAGCGCATGCACGCTGCCGGGCTGCACCTGAAAGGTGACCTTGTCCAGAATCGTGGTGCGCCCAAGCGTCAGGCTGACTTCCGAAAAATCCAGAGTCGGGCCTGATACTTGTGGGAGCGAGCTTGCTCGCGAATGCGGTTTCTCATCCAACGGAGACGTTGACTGAATGGGCGCTTTCGCGAGCAAGCTCGCTCCCACAGGGAGTTCGATTTCTTTTGAAGTCATGCGCCGGACTCCTGAATCGCCCGAACCACGGTGTTGAGGTTGCCGGTCATTTCCTTTTCGTACTTGTCGGCGGTGTATTCACCATAGGAAATGTGCGACAGCGGGTACAGCTTCACACCGGATTCGCGCTGGATGGTTTCGACGTAGGTGGACGGGAAGTCCATCTCCGAGAAGATCACTTTCACGTCCAGCTCACGCAATTGGTCGATGGTTTTCTTCAACTGGCTCGGGCTCGGCTCGATGCCGTGGGCCGGCTCGACCACGGCGGTGACTTCCAGACCGAACTCGCGCAGCAGGTAGTCATAAGCGGCGTGCACCGTGGCCACTCGCAGTTCGGCGTTCGGCGCCTGGGTCAGTTTGGCCAGAGCGTCGGCACGCATCTGCCGCAGGCGTTTGCCGTAGGCGCGGGCGTTCTGGGTGTAGGTCTTGGCGTTATCCGGGTCGAGCTTGCCCAGTTCCCGGGCGATGTTGTTGACCTGGGCAATCGAGGCGCTGATCGACAGGAATGTGTGCGGGTTCACCACTTTGCCGGCACCGCGCGCGGCGACCCCGGTGGCAGCCAGCAGCGGCACGTTTTCGTTGGCTTCGATGGTCTTGATGTCCGGTGTTTCGCTGGCGGCGATCATGCGGTCGGCGAAGTCGTCATGGCCGACGCCGTTGAGCACGATCACGTCCAGCCCGCTGATGCGCTTGATGTCTTCGGCGCGCGGCTCGTAGGCGTGCGGGTTGAAACCGGCGGGAATCAGCGGCACGACTTCGGCCTTGTCGCCGACGATATTCGCCACATAGCTGTAATACGGATGCAGGGTGATGCCGATGCGCAGGCGCTTGGCCTGATCGGCGCTGACCAATGGGCTCAGCAGGCAGGCGCACAGGCCGATCAGCAGCAGGCGAAGGAAAGAATGGCGTTGAGATGAACTAGGCATGGGCAAGCGGTCTTCTCTCGAATGAAAGCGAGGGTTCAATGACGATGTTCGCGGGTCACACCGGCGTCGAATTGCGCGACGATCTGTTTCCAGCCGGCGGCGGTCAGCGCAGCGTCAGACAGGTCTGTCGGCGCTTGCAGATCGGTGGCGCGGTTGAGCCAGATATCCGGCGCGGCGTCATCGGCTGCGTTGAGGCGCATCAGAAACGAACCGGCCACGGCCGGTGCCTGGCTGTGGCCGAAGTAGGCGCGGTCGGCCAGCAACTGCCAGGCATGAGCGCCACGACTGACCGAACTGGCATCTTGGGCAAACGGGGCGAAACCTTCGTCCGCCAGGTTCTGCGGGCTTGGCAGTGCCTGTTGTTCTTCACGCAGCAGATGGATCTCGTCGAGGGTCACCCGCAAGTCGGCATAGATGCCTTGCTCACTGGCGCCGAGATCGCGCCGGGCGTCGAGTTGATGGCTGGAAACCGGCTCGGGTTCGTGGGAGACGCCGCGCCACGCCACCACGGAACCGGCGACCGCGAGGATCAGCAGGCACATCAGCAGCACGTTGAGGGTTTCGTGCCCGGCACCGGCCGGGCGTACAACCTGGGTGGTCGGCGTGGTCATGGGGCTTCGATATCCGCTTGGTCGATTTCGACCACGTGGCCGGGGCCGGCGTCGAACAGCACGTAGAACTCGGCGCCGGGTTTCTTGAAGGTCAGGGTCGAATCGGCGCCGAGCTTGCCCGGCACCAGAATGGTTTCGTCGTAGCCGATCACGTCGAGGGTCACCCCCGGTGCGCCGCTGCCGTCGGAGAAGCCGCCGGTGCACTTGATCTGCTCGGCGTCGATGGCCTTGCACTCGCACATCGGGTTGTGAGCCAGGGCGCTGGCGCTGAAACCGGCACACAGCACCAGCATCAGGCTGCTCAGGCGCAGGCGGGAAAAGCGTCGGGCGAGCGTCATGGTTTGGCTCCTTGTTTGTTCAGCCAGGCGATGGTGGCGGGGGAGGCCTGGCTCAGGGGAATCGAGGCCTGATGCAGGCTGCCGTCCCAGCCTTCCATGGTGATCCACAGTTCGGCGTCGGCAGCGGTTTTTTCCGGTATCGGTAACTGGGTGCCCATGCGATAAGGCGTACCGAAGAAAATCACGCCGGCAGCGCGCAGGCTGCGAGGTTTGCCGATGCGCAGATAGGTCGCCTTGACCGGTTCGACACAGGCATTGCACAGCGCGGCGCTGAAGGCTTTCAGGTAGCCGCCGGGGCCGTCGGAGCGGGGCGCTTCGTTACGAAACTCGGCGAGGCGCAGGCTCCAGGGGCCAACATGTATTTCGCCGATCTCCCGTTCGCCCAGCCCGGTGTCACCGCGAAACAGTGCAGCGTCGGAAAAATACTTGGGCATGAAGCCCAGCGGGATCAACAGCAACAGCACGTTGATGTGAAAGCGCCATTTGTGCCAGAACAGGCTCAGCCGTGAAGGTTGAGGGGCGGTAGTGACTTTGCTCACAGGTTGACCTCCGACGGTTCACGGTTGATGACCGGTTGCGCCTTGACGCGACTCTTCTTGTTCTCGCGCTTGAGGGCGTTGGCGGTGGCCAGTGCGGTGCGCTTGGTCCAGATCAGCAGGCCGCTGAGCACCATCATGCTCAGCAGCAGGCCGAAGAAGAACCAGATCAGCTTGATCCACAATCCGCCGAAATCCCCGGTGTGCAGCGGTCGCATGGATTCAGTGACGAACTCCAGGGACGTGCGGTCGGACAACACCCGTGAAGACGCCAGGTCACCGCTGTACGGATTGAGCGTTGCGCTCTGGAACATCAGCGGATACCAGCCGCGCCCCCGGATATCGAGGTGGCTGTAGGCATTGCCTGGAAGATTGATCACGCTGGCTTCCAGCCCCGGGATCTTCTGTTGCGCAAGTTCGATGGCGCGCTCGAGGCTGACGCGCGGCGGCGGGGTGCCATCGGCCGACAATGGCACGCTTTCACGGGCCATGGCCGGGAGGATCGTCTCGCTGGAAATGGAAATGTGGTTGTCGGACAGCGCGGCTTCGATCAGAAACCAGGTGCCGGTGATGGAGATCACCGCAATGAACCAGATCGACCAAATACCGCTGAGGCGGTGGAAGTCGCCCCAGAAGATCCGCGCGCCGTGGCGAAAGCGCAGGGTCGGACGCAGGAAGCCTTTCCAGAACCTTTTGTAGACCACCAGCCCGGTGATCAGCGAGGCCAGTAACGGCAGACCCAGCGCGGAAACCAGATACCAGCCCCAGCTGTAGCCGTTGGTGAACGGCACCAGCCACCAGCCATGCAGTGCACGGGTGAAGGCTTCAAAGTTGAATTCCGGCGCCGTGCCCTGGATCACCCCGGTGTAGGGATTGACGTAGCTCACCAGTGAGCGGCCATCGGGGTAGCTGAGGGTGACATCCAGGGCGAAGTGCGATTCGTCGGGACGACTGATGCGGGAAACGAGGGCTTGCGGTTCGGCTTTTTTGATGGCGGCGAGGATATCGTCATAGCTGAGCCGTTGTGCGTCGTCCGACGGTGCGCTGGCGCGCATCTGCGGGTTGGCGAGCCAGACGATTTCCTGGCTGACCACCGCCAGGGTGCCGGTTACGCAGACGATCAGGACAAAAAACCAGATGGGCAATGCCAGCCAGCTGTGTACCAGGAACCACAGTTTCGAGCGGGATTTCTTCGACATGATGTCCGGTCTTGATTCGGTGAGAGGGAGCGGTACTACGGGCTTCGCAGCACGGGATTCCCTGAAAGGCCCGGTCGTGGCTTTTGCCTACGCGACCGGTCCGCATCTCTATAAGACGGATGAGCGAAGAAAATCCCGATGAAGGATATGAAAGTAAATGTTTCGCGATTGCATGTCCGTGTCATTCCGGCCGATTCATGCAAATGAAGAAGCAGATCTGACGGCCCGCGCCGCCAGACTGAGGGAGGAAATCAGCGGAGAAAGTCGAGCGCTTCGGCCAGCAACAGCTCGGGGACTTCCTCGGCAAGGTAATGGCCGGCCGGCAAGGCCTTGCCACGTACATCGGCAGCAACTTGTCGCCATTCCTTCAGAGGATCGAAGCAACGACCGACCGTACCCTCGGCACCCCAAAGCACCAGCAACGGCCGATTCAGGTGACGGCCGGCAACGAGGTCGGCGCGATCATGTTCCAGATCGACACCGGCACTGGCGCGGTAGTCTTCGCAGATCCCGCGTGCGCTGCCCGGAAGTTCGAGACAGCGCAGATATTCCCCGAATGCCTCGTCGGTGAACGGCTTGAGCCCGGCGCTGCGACTGCCCATGACGCTGCGCAGGTAACCTTCGGGATCGGCTTCGATCAGGGTTTCCGGCAACGGCGCCGGGCGGATCAGGAAGAACCAGTGCCAGTAGGCCCGGGCAAAGGCTTCATTGGTCTGAGCGTACATCGCCAGGGTCGGAGCGATGTCCAGCAGAACCATGCGCTGTACGACCTCGGGATGATCGAGGGCCAAACGATGGGCGACCCGGGCGCCCCGGTCGTGGGCAAGAATCGAGAATTGCTCGAAACCCAGCGCTTTCATCAATTCCACTCCGTCGCGGGCCATCTCGCGCTTGGAGTAATTGAGGTGAGTTTCATCGGCCGGCGGGCGACTGCTGTCGCCATAACCGCGCAGGTCGGCGGCGATCACCGTGAAGTGCTCCGCCAGTTGCTCGGCAATCTTGTGCCAGATGACGTGGGTCTGCGGGTGCCCGTGCAACAGCAGCAGGCCGGGGCCGCTGCCGCCGAGTCGGTAGGTGATGTCCACGCCGTTGACGTGGCGCTGGTCTTTGACGAATCCGGCAAACATCGGGTGATCCTTTATTCAGGCGGGTGTTCGCATCCTGAAATCGCCGGGCGTTCATGACAAGGTGTTAAGCGTGGTTCGACGGTTCATGAATCGTGTTCGCCCAGACCCGCGCGCTGCGCGGGAATGGACACCCGGCATTGCTAACCCTGCTGAAACATCTCCTTTGCCCGCTGCTCGATCTGCTCTTGCGTCAGGTCTTCCTTGCGCGTGGCCAGAAACCACAAATGCCCATACGGATCTTTCAATGTCCCGCTGCGGTCGCCGTAGAACTGATCCTTGACCTCGGACACCGAGGTGGCGCCGGCATCCAGCGCACGCTGGAAGGATTTGTCGACATCGGTCACGTAGAGATGCAGACCGACCGACACCGCTTTGTCGGGATTGCTCAACGGCCCTTGATCGCAAGGCGATCCGAGCATTATCGCGCTATCACCAATGCGCAGTTCCGCGTGGCCGATGCCGCCGTCGGGCATGCTCAGGCGCATGACCTCGGTGGCACCGAACGCCTTTTTATAGAAGTCGATGGCTTCGGCAGCCTTATGGATGCCGAGATACGGGGTAATGCTGTGATACCCCTCTGGAATGGGTTTGACGCTCATATCGATACTCCCTGTTTATTTGTTGCCCTGTTCTTGTTGGAGGAAGGCGTGCCTTTGCCGGGTAACCGGTCGCTCAACTATAGGCCTGTGCCAGGGGCCCGACCGAGTACCCGACGAGCAGTGTTCAGCCATCGACAGTGAAGCAACAGAATGCGCGGCTTTTTAACTTCAAACCCTGCAAGAAACCTCTGAAAGCCCCGAAAAACAAGGCCTGTCAGTCAGGCACAGAAGCTGCAATGACCCGGTACAACACCGATACCGAGAGTCATCCATGTCTGAATCTGCCGTTTATCTGATCAACCCGCCCGCCGCCCACCGGATCGCCGACGACGCCGAAGCCTTGCGCGTGGCCGCACAGGTCGCCGCCGTCTTGCAGGAACACGCCGCCGAGCGTGACCGCAGCCGCGAAGTGCCCGCCGAGATCGTCGACCGGTTTTCCAACAGTGGCCTGTGGGGTATCACCGTGCCGAAGGAATACGGCGGCGCGCAGGTGTCCTGTGCGGTGCTGGCGCAGGTGATTGCGATCATTTCCGCCGCCGATCCGTCCCTCGGGCAGATCCCGCAAAACCATTACTGCCTGCTCGAAGACATCCGCCTGCAAGGCACGCCGGCGCAGCAGGCGCATTTCTTTGAGCTGGCGCTGCAAGGTCATCGTTTCGCCAACGCGCTGTCGGAAACCGGCGGCAAGAACGTGCAAGACATTCAGACGACCATCCGCCGTTATGGCGATGGCTTCGTGATCAATGGCCGCAAGGGCTACTGCACCGGTTCGCTCTACGCCCACTGGCTGGCGGTGCTGGCGCTGGATGAAGAACAGAAGGGCCAGTTGGCGTTCGTCGAACGCGGTACAAAGGGGCTGGTAATCGTCGACGACTGGGACAGCATCGGCCAGCGCACCACCTCCAGCGGCACGGTGCTGGCGCAGGATTTACAGGTGGCACCGTTCAATCTGTTTCCGACGTACCGTTCCTACGAGAACCCGACCCTGGCCGGGCCTTTCGCTCAGTTGACCACCGCTGCCATCGACGCCGGCATCGCCCGGGCAGCCTTGCGCGATACCGTGGAATTCGTCCGCCAGTTCGCCCGGCCATGGATCGATGCGGGCGTGGAAAGAGCCAGCGAAGATCCGCTGACGATCATTCAGATCGGCGCATTGGAAATTCGTCTGGAAGCCGCCGAAGCCTTGCTCGAACGCGCCGGTTGGGCGCTCGACGCCGCACGTCCGGCGCCGGATGAAGACAACGTCGCACTGGCGTCCCTGGCCGTGGCCAAGGCCAAAGTGCTGACCACCGAAATCGCCATCGAGGCCAGCAACAAACTGTTCGAACTCGGTGGCACCCGCTCGACCTTGAAGAAGCACAACTTCGACCGCCACTGGCGCAACGCCCGGGTTCACACCCTGCATGACCCGGTGCGCTGGAAATACCACGTGGTCGGCAACTGGCTGCTCAACGGCGTCAAACCACCGCGCCACGACTGGTCCTGATCATGGCCGAGTGGTTCAAACACATTTACTGGGCCGACATCGCCCGGGCCTGTCTGGACACCCTGAGCATGCTCGGCGCTGCGCTGCTGTTCACGGTGTTGCTGGGCCTGCCGCTGGGGCTGCTGCTGTTTCTCACCGGCAAGCGCCAGTTGCATGAAACGGTCGGCCTGTACCGGGTCCTGTCGGTAATCGTGAACATGCTGCGTTCGCTGCCGTTCATCATTTTGCTGATCGTGCTGATTCCACTTACCACGTTGCTGGTGGGTACCTCGCTGGGCGTGCCCGGGACCATCCCGCCGCTGGTGGTCGGCTGCACACCGTTCTTTGCGCGGCTAGTGGAAACCGCGTTGCGCGAAGTCGATCGCGGCGTGGTCGAGGCGACCCAGGCGATGGGCGCCAACACCTGGCAAATCATCCGCCACACCCTGTTGCCGGAAGCCCGTGGCGGGTTGCTGGCAGCGGTGACGGTCACCGCCATCGTGCTGGTGGATTACACGGCGATGGCCGGCGTGATCGGTGGCGGCGGGCTCGGCGATCTGGCGATCCGCTACGGCTATCAGCGTTTTCAGACCGACGTGATGGTGGTCACCGTGGTGTTGCTGCTGATTCTGGTGCAGGCCCTGCAAATGACCGGCGACCGATTGGTGGCGCACTACAGCCGACGCTGAGCAAACAATTTCAACCCATAAAGGCCCCACGTTCACCCCACGACGGCCACTCAAATCTGCCTTGGAGCACAGCATGAAAAAGACCCTGGCCGTACTGGCTGCCGTTCTGTCGTTCGGCGCTCATGCCAACGAAAAACTGATCGTCGGTGCCACCCCGGTGCCGCACGCGGAAATCCTCGAGTTCGTCAAACCGACCCTGGCCAAGGAAGGCGTGGATCTGGACATCAAGGTCTTCACCGACTTCATCCAGCCCAACCAGCAACTGGCGCTGAAAAACCTCGACGCCAACTATTACCAGTACCGGCCGTTTCTCGATGATTTCAACAAGACTCGCCACACCGATCTGGTGCCGGTGGTCGGCGTGCACATCGAGCCGTTCGGCGCTTACTCGACCAAGATCAAAAACATTTCGGAACTGAAGGACGGCGCCAGCGTGTCGATCCCCAATGACCCGGTGAACACCGGTCGCGCCCTGGTGCTGTTGCACGAGGCGGGGCTGATCAAGCTCAAGGATCCGAGCAACACCCTGGCCACCCAGCGCGACATCGCCGAAAACCCCAAGCACCTGAAAATTCGTGAGCTGGAAGGCGCGTTGCTGGCCCGCTCAGTGAGTCAGGTGGACCTGGCGTTCGTGTTCGCCAACTACGCGCTGGAAGCCGGGATCGACACCAACAGCGCGCTGATCGTCGAGAAGGGCAAGAGCCTGTACATCGAGTTTCTGGTCGCACGTCCCGACAACATCAACGACCCGGGCCTGCAGAAACTGGCCAAGGCGTTGAATTCCGATGAAGTGCGGCAGTTCATTCTGACCCGCTACAAAGGGCAGATTGCGCCTGGCTTCTGATGGATCGAATTGGGGGTTCCCATGGCATGGGAACCCTCACTTTGATACGTCGAGAAAGTGCGCTCCCGGCCCTTGCTCGCCCAGCACATCGCCCTGATTGCGCAGCGGGCAGGCCTCCATCGACAGGCATCCGCAGCCGATGCAACCGGTCAGTCGATCCCGCAGCAGCATCAACTGATTGATCCGCTCGTCCAACTCCCGCCGCCATTGCTCCGACAACACTTTCCAGTCCGCCGCCGTCGGCGCGCGGTTGTCTGGCAACTGCTTCAGTGCCTCGCCGATTTCCGCCAGCGGAATGCCCAGCCGCTGCGCCACTTTGATCAACGCCACCCGCCGCAGCACTTCCCGTGGATAACGCCGCTGATTGCCAGCATTGCGCTGGCTCTTGATCAAACCCTTGGATTCATAAAAGTGCAGGGCGGTGACCGCCACGCCGCTGCGGGTCGCGACTTCGCCGACGGTCAGTTGCTTGTGCACATTTTCCGCAGTGATCATTTGCAAATTGCCCCTTGACCTCTAGTTAAGTCGAGGTTTTACCCTGCAGGCCTTCGAATCGCAAGATTCGTCTGACAGAGTGGGGATGTCATGCAAGCACCAGCGAAAAACCGCAGCTTTACCCAATTGATCGAATTTGAAATCGAACCCGGCCAGCAACCGGCGCTGGTCTCGGCGCTGGCGGTGCAGACCGAACGTCTGGCCCAGCGTTACTCAGGCTTCGTCAGCGCGAGCGTCCAGGCCAGCGACGATGGCCGGCGAGTCTTGAGCTTTCTGCAATGGCAGTCCCGCGAGGCAGGGGAGGCGGCGTTCCAGAGTTTCGAAACCGGCGAGCAGGATTTCTGGCAACTGATCCGCACCCATCAGGCGCGCACCGTGACCTTCGGTTCATTCCAGGTGCTGAGCAGCATCGCCCGCAGTCACGACGACGGTTTGCACTGCCAACTGGTCGGTTAGATCGACAGCTGGATCAAGCGCTCGCCTTGCAGGTTTTCCGTGGGCCGACGCTTGTTCACCGCCAGTTCGCCGATCTTGATCAGTCGCGTGCGGGTGACGTTGCGGCTAAGGCCGAGCAAGGATGCGGTGTGTACCTGGTTGTAATGGCAGAAGCGATAAGCCGCGCGCAGCAACGCGTCTTCGACTTTTTCATGCAGGGCGCCGGCCTGCTGCTCGAAGAGTTTCTGGAAGGCGCGTTCCAGCAGCGCTTCCGGTGAGTCGTCGGCGGTCGCGTGCTGATCGTCGGGACGGTCGATGCGCAGGTTCGACAGGCGCAGATCGTCGCGTTCGATCACGCCGCTACGGCAGATCAACAGCGTGTGATGGATGACGTTTTCCAGTTCGCGAATATTGCCCGGCCAACTGTAGCCGCGAAGCTTGTGTTCGGCGCCGGGGCTGATGGTGATGCGTCCGTAACCCAGACGCTGACTGTAGGCCTCGATGAAATGCCGGGTCAGCGGCAGGATGTCGCCGGGGCGATCGCGCAACGGGCTCAGTTCCAGATTGACCACGTTCAGCCGGTAGTACAGATCCTCGCGGAAATGTCCGGCGTTGATGGCTTTCTCCAGTTGCACGTTGGTCGCCGCCAGCACCCGCACATCAATGGGAATGCTCTTGCGCGATCCGAGGCGCACCACTTCGCGTTCCTGCAACACCCGCAGCAATTTGACCTGGATCGCCATCGGCAGATCGCCGATTTCATCGAGGAACAAGGTGCCGCCATCCGCCTCCTCGAACCACCCGGCCTTGGCGCTGAGGGCGCCGGTGAAGGCGCCTTTTTCATGGCCGAACAATTCGGCTTCCACCAGCGATTCGGAAAACGCGCCGCAGTTCACCGCAATGAACGGCCGGTTACGCCGGTTGCTCAGGTTGTGGATGTGCCGCGCCACCAACTCCTTGCCGGTGCCGGTTTCGCCGATGATCAGCACGCTGGCTTCGCTCGGCGCGACCTGTTGCAGATGCGCGAGCAGGGCCTGGGATTTCGGGTCTTCGAACACTTGGGCGGTGGCGCGAATCGATGTGGCCAGGGCGGGTGAGGGCGGCAGGGTCAGCAGTTGCATGGGTCTCGCTCCACGAAAGGAAATCAGGAATAGAACGTCGGTACCGGTAGGGACTGGTTCAGCGCCCAGTCGCCCAGCTCGTGGAGTTTGTAATCCAGCGGGTCGTGCAGGGTTTGCGTGCGCAGGTTGCGCCAGTGTCGGTCGAGGCGCAGTGAGGCGTGGGTCGAACGGGCGCCGGTGACTTCAAACAGTCGGCTACAAATCTCCAGGCCCTGGCGGCTGGCGGCGACCTTGGCGGTGGCAATCGCCGTGGCCAGATGACCGCGCTCTTCGGCGCTGAGGTTCGGGCCTTTGGCCCAGGCCTCGTCGAGCAACGCAGCGGCGCGTTCCACCAGCAATCGGATGCCTTCGAGGGCGACCCAGAACTCGCCGTAGTGGGCCAGCACATAAGGATCTTCACGCACCTCGCGCACCGAGGATTTGTGCCAGACACGGGTTTCACTCAGGGTGTATTGCCGTGCCTCTTCAAAAGCCCCTTCGGCGATGCCGAGGAACATGTGGGTGAACGTCAGTTGCGCGATCAATGGGCGCAAGCAGGCGAACGGGGTGCTCAGCGGCCCCGGATCCAGCAGCAGCTCCGATTCTTCTACCCGGACTCGTTCGAACGTAGCGCTGCCGCTGTCGGTCTGGCGCTGGCCGATGTTGTTCCAGTCGTTGTGCAGGGTGATGCCGCTGCGGCCGCTGGGGATCGCCGCGATCAGCAGTTTGCCGCCGTTGCTTTCGTCGACCGCCGAGGCGATCAGCATCTGTGAGTCGCTGGCGCCGGAGCAGAAGCTCTTCTTGCCGGAAAACTCGCGCCAGCCGCTCAGATCCTTGACCACGGTGCGGGTGTCCAGCGGATTGAGCGCGTTGCCCCAGAACCAGTTCTGCCGCGCGGTCTGTTCGAACCACGGCTGCCATTGTTCCGGGCGGGAAAACAACCGGACGGTGGCGAGCATCAAATGATGAAAACCGAAGACGTGGGCGATCGAGCTGTCGACCTTGGCGAACTCGCGCACGACTTCCAGGGTTTCGCTCCAGCGCGCGCCGAGGCCACCGTAACGGGTGGGAATGCTCAGGGCCAGCAGACCGCTGTCGCGCAGGGCGTCACGTTCGGCTTTCGGTGTGCCGCCACGCTCGTCGCGCTCGACGGCGGTCAGGGCAAATTCGGCGGCCAGTTGGCGGGCGGTCTGCAACGGGGAGAGCAGCGTGCTTTGCGGTTTGGCAGTCACTCGGTCTTCCTCAAGCGTTGGCTTTGGCGGGCAGTACATCGTTGGCGATCATTTCGCCAAACGGCCCGGTGAGGTTGGTCACGCCGCGTCCGGCCAGGCTCGCATACGGCTCGGGCAACAGCGGGAACACCAGCTCGGCAAAGCGGTAGGCCTCTTCGAGATGCGGGTAGCCGGAGAAGATGAAGCTCTCGATGCCCAGATCCGCGTATTCCTTGATTCGCGCTGCCACTTGTTGCGGATCACCCACCAGCGCAGTGCCGGCACCGCCGCGCACCAGGCCGACGCCGGCCCACAGGTTGGGGGCGATTTCCAGGTTGTCGCGGCGCCCGTCGTGCAGGGCGGCCATGCGCCGCTGGCCTTCGGAGTCGAAACGCGAAAAGGATTTTTGTGCGGCCTCGATGGTTTCGTCGCTGATGTGCTCGATCAGTTTGTCGGCGGCTTTCCAGGCTTCTTCGGCGGTCTCGCGCACGATCACGTGCAGGCGAATGCCGAACTTCACTTTGCGCCCGTGACGGGCGGCGCGTTCGCGTACGTCGGCGAGTTTTTCGGCGACGGCGGCCGGTGGTTCGCCCCAGGTCAGGTACACGTCGACCTGCTCGGCGGCCAGATCGTGGGCCGCGTCGGAGGAACCGCCGAAGTACAGCGGCGGATAGGGTTTCTGCACCGGCGGATACAGCGCCTTGGCGTTCTGCACCTTCAGGTGTTTGCCTTCGAAATCTACCGCCTCGCCTTGCAACACCCGGCGCCAGATCTTGAGGAATTCGTCGGTGACTTCGTAGCGTTCGCTGTGGCTGAGAAAGCTGCCGTCGCCACGGTTTTCGTCGGGGTCACCGCCGGTCACGACGTTGATCAGCAAGCGGCCGTTGGACAATCGATCCAGGGTCGCGGCCATGCGCGCCGAGACAGTCGGCGAAATGATCCCCGGACGGATCGCCACCAGATAACGCAGGCGTTCGGTCAGCGGCACCAGCGCCGAGGCGATCACCCACGAGTCTTCGCAGGAACGGCCGGTGGGAATCAGCACGCCGTGGTAACCGAGGCTGTCGGCGGCTTGCGCCACCTGTTTCAGGTAATTGAGGGTAACCGGGCGCGCGCCTTGAGTGGTGCCCAGATAGTGACCGTCGCCGTGGGTCGGCAGGAACCAGAAAACATCCATGAACAGCTCCTTAAGCGATTTTCAGCAACGGTTTGATGTGGGTGCCGAACAGCGGCGCGGCGCGTTCGGCGGCCAGTCGGATGCGCGCTTTTAGCGGTTCGCTGGTGATCTGGTAGTCGGCGAAATCGGCTTCGGTGGCGTACACGCCAATCGGCAGGGTCACGGCCTGGAAGAAACTGAACAGTGGGCGCAACTGATGATCGAGGACCAACGCATGGCGTTCACTGCCACCGGTGGCGGCGAGCAGTACAGGGGTGTCGATCAGCGCATTCAGGTCGATCAGGTCGAACAAATGCTTGAGCAGTCCCGGATAGGAACCGCGATATACCGGCGCCGCGACGATCAGCAGGTCAGCCTGTTCGATGGCCTGCAGCTCGGCTTCGATCTCGGCCGGCAGTTCTTGACGGGACAGCGCGGCGCCGAGCGGGCGGGCGATGTCACCGAGTTCGATCAGGTGGCTCTCGACCGGCAGGTGCCCGGACAATTCGGCCAGCAGGGCCTGGGTCAGCACCAGGGTGCGGGATGGACGCCAGGTTCCGCCGGACAGGGCGACGACTTTCAGTGGACGCGACATGGTCAGTTCCTTTTTCAACAGTTGCTCGGCGAGCAGTGAGTAGTCACTGGAGCAGAGCAAGCGCTGTACCAATTCCTGTAAGGCCCGTATTCCGGGGCTTTGAGCGTTTTCGGTGGCTGTGCTCGTGTGACTTTCAGGCCGGTTTGTTGAACCGCTGTTGCCTGGGAAACAGTTGCTGGAGCAACAGTGCCAAACGCGATGAAGGATTTATAAAGGCTGACTGTTATTCCGTAAAAGACTGTTAATTGATATTGATAGGTCTTTTTTGAATATGAAGGGCGAAGCCTGCCCGAATTCTGATAGCCACTATTGAGAGCGTTGATTTCTGCCAGAGCGTGCCCGGGCGTAGCCTTTCTCCATCGACCCACACTGCTCGCCAGGACGCTCCCATGAATCGTTTACTGACTGTTTCGCTGATGCTCGCTGTCTCCGTTCTCGCCGGTTGCGCGAGCCACGTTTCCCCGGAACTTCGCCCATACACAGCGGAAGAAACCCGCGAACTGGCCCTCGAAACCTTGAACCGTCGCGGCCTGTCCTTCGAGGAATATCATGCGAAAAAAGCCGAATTGCTCGGGCAGCCGCAGAAGACTTTCGGTTTCGACAACAAGGGTGAAATGAGCGCCGAGCGGACCGTACAGCTGCACGGTCGTCCTAGCTGATTCGTAACTGTACTGCTCGAAGTTTTATCCAACTGTCCGTGGGTTTGCGCGGCGCCGTGGGATAGGGTCAACACCTGAATGACCCTGACGGACTGCCTGCCATGACCCTCTCGCTCGACCTGCTACTGGGCTTTGCCCTGTTTGCCCTTGTCACCTCGATCACACCGGGGCCGAACAACACCATGTTGCTGGCATCGGGGGTGAACTTCGGCTTTAACCGTACCATTCCCCATATGCTCGGCATTACCTGTGGCTTCTTCGTGCTGGTAGTGGCGGTGGGTTTTGGCCTGGGCGCGGTGTTTCAGACTTATCCACTTCTTTATACCGTCCTGCGTTATATCGGCGCGGCGTACTTGCTCTATCTGGCCTGGAAGATCGCCCATTCCGGTCCGGTTGGCGACAGCGAGCAGGGCGAGGCAAAACCGATCAGCTATCTCGGCGCGGCGGCTTTCCAGTGGGTCAATCCCAAGGCCTGGATCATGGCCATCGGTGCGATCAGCACCTACACACCCATGCAGGGCTACTTCACCAACGTGATCGTGATTGCGGCAGTGTTCGCCATCATCAACCTGCCAAGCGTCGGCGTCTGGGCTGCGTGCGGGACTCTGTTGCGCAACGTACTGAAGGATCGTCGCTGGTTGCGGGTGTTCAACTGGGGCATGGCGGCGCTGCTGGTGATTTCGCTGTATCCGTTACTCCTTGAAAGCTTTAGCTGACGCAGTGCTACAACCGCTGGCCCGATGCCTGTTAAAGTCGCGTTCAGGAGCGTTCCTACGCACTTTTAAATGAAGTTGTTCTTCTTTAACGGCATCCGATCAGGTATTGATGACGCTCTCGAACCCGGACGCAGCTCACAAGGCTGCGTCGTGCCGTTTGTAGACACGAGCTTCCTGATCCCGGAACACGCTCTGCGAGTCTTTTTATGAACACACGTCCGCTGTATTTCGATTACGCCGCCACCACCCCGGTGGACGAGCGGGTCATCCAGGTGATGATCGAGTGTCTGGGTTTCAACGGTAACTTCGGCAACCCGGCTTCCAGTTCCCACGCCTTCGGCCAGCAGGCCCGGCAAACGGTCGAGAACGCTCGCCGGCAAGTCGCCGAACTGGTCGGCGCCCAGGCGCATCAGATCGTCTGGACCTCCGGCGCCACCGAATCCAACAATCTCGCCCTCAAAGGCGTGGCCCAGGCCCGTGGTGTGCCCGGCGGCCATATCATCACCAGTCAGATCGAACACAAGGCCATCCTCGACACCGCCCGGCAATTGCAGGACGCCGGTGTCGCCGTCACTTATCTGGTGCCGGACGCGGAAGGTCTGATCACCCCGCAAGCAGTCAGCGAAGCGATGCGCGATGACACCTTTCTGGTGTCGCTGATGCTGGTCAACAACGAACTCGGCACCGTCAACGACATCCCGGCCATCGGCGAAGTGGTGCGTGGGCGTGGGGCGTTGTTTCACGTCGATGCGGCCCAGGGCGCCGGCAAGGTCGTGATCGATCTGGCGCAATGGCCGGTGGACCTGATGTCGTTTTCGGCGCACAAACTTTACGGCCCCAAAGGCATCGGCGCGTTGTACGTCGGCCCGCGTGCGCAACAGCGTTTGCAGGCGCAGATTCACGGTGGTGGTCACGAGGGCGGCTTGCGTTCCGGTACGCTGGCCACTCACCAGATTGCTGCCATGGGCTCGGCATTTGCCCTGGCTGCCGAGGCCTTTCATGACGAGAAGAAAACCATCGTCGCGTTGCGCGAGCGATTGCTCGAACAACTCTTGAGCCTGCCCGGCGTGCGCCTCAACGGCAGCAGCACCCAACGTATCCCGCACACCTTGAGCCTGACCTTCAGCGAAGGCGAGTTCAACCCGGCGGCGCTGAGCCATTCGATTGCGTTTTCCGCGACTTCGGCCTGCAATTCCGCCAGCAACACACCGTCCCACGTCTTGCTGGCATTGGGGCATGACGCGCACCTGGCGGGGCGCACGATTCGCCTGAGTCTCGGTCGTTTCACCACAGCCGAAGACATCGACAAGGCTGTAGAACTGATCAAGACCGCCTGCGCCAGTGCTCCGGCATTCTGGGCGACAGGGCTTTAACGAGCCGGCTTTGAACGGCACCGAACAATAACGATGAAGTGATTGGCAGGAGACATGATGAGTACCCAGACTTTGACCGAAGGAACGGTTCCCCAGCGCCTCGCGCACACCCGTGAACTGATGCGTCGCGAAGGTATCCACGCGTTGCTGGTGCCGTCCGCCGACCCGCACCTGTCGGAATACCTGCCGGGTTACTGGCAGGGCCGGCAATGGCTGTCGGGTTTCCATGGCTCGGTCGGCACGTTGATTGTCACCACCGATTTCGCCGGGGTCTGGGCCGACAGCCGCTACTGGGAACAGGCGACCAAGGAACTCAAGGGCAGCGGCATCGAGCTGGTGAAACTGCAACCGGGTCAGCCGAGCCCGCTGGACTGGCTGGCCGAGCAGACACCGGAAGGTGGCGTGGTCGCGGTCGACGGTGCAGTGATGGCTGTCGCGTCGGCGCGCACGCTGGGCAGCAAGCTCGAAGCGCGGGGCGCCAGTCTGCGTACCGACATCGACTTGTTGAAAGAGGTCTGGAGCGATCGCCCGGCGTTGCCAAACGCGCCGATCTACCCGCACCTGCCGCCGCAGGCGACTGTCAGCCGTGGCGAGAAACTCGCCAAACTGCGCGAAACCCTCCAGGAGCGTGGCGCCGATTGGCATTTCATTGCCACCCTCGACGACATCGCCTGGCTGTTCAACCTGCGTGGCGGCGATGTGTCGTTCAACCCGGTATTCGTATCCTTCGCGCTGATCAGCCAGCAACAGGCCACGCTGTTTGTGGCGTTGAGCAAGGTCGACGCTGATCTGCGCGCCGTGCTGGAAAAGGACGGTGTGACTTTGCGCGACTACAGCGAAGTTGCCGAGGCCTTGGCTGCGATCCCGAACGACGCGAGCCTGCTGGTGGATCCGGCGCGGGTGACCAGTGGCCTGCTGGGCAACCTCGACAGCGGCGTGAAACTGGTCGAAGGCCTGAATCCGACCACATTGGCCAAATCACAAAAAAGCCCGGCGGATGCCGAGCACATTCGTCAGGCGATGGAGCAGGACGGCGCGGCGCTGTGCGAGTTTTTCACCTGGCTGGAATCGGCCTGGGGTCGTGAGCGCATTACCGAACTGACCATCGACGAAAAACTCACGGCAGCGCGTGAGCGTCGTCCGGATTATGTGTCGCTGAGCTTCAATACCATTGCCGCGTTCAACGCCAATGGCGCTATGCCGCATTACCACGCCACCCCGGAAGAACACGCGGTGATCGAGGGTGATGGCCTGCTGCTGATTGACTCCGGCGGTCAATACCTGGGCGGCACTACCGACATCACGCGGATGGTGGCGGTCGGCACGCCAACCGAAGAGCAGAAGCGCGATTGCACTCGTGTCCTGAAAGGCGTGATTGCGTTGTCCCGCGCACATTTCCCGAAAGGCATTCTGTCGCCGCTGCTGGATGCGATTGCCCGTGCGCCGATCTGGGCTGAAAACGTGGATTACGGCCATGGCACCGGCCATGGCGTGGGTTACTTCCTCAACGTGCACGAAGGTCCGCAGGTGATCGCCTATCAGGCTGCGCCGGCGCCACAGACTGCCATGCAGCCAGGGATGATCACCTCTATCGAACCGGGTACGTATCGTCCGGGCCGCTGGGGTGTGCGCATCGAGAACCTGGCGATGAACGTTGAAGCGGGAAGCAGCGAGTTCGGCGAATTCCTCAAGTTCGAAACCCTGACCCTGTGCCCGATCGACACCCGCTGCCTGGAACCGTCGTTGCTGACGCAGGAAGAGAAGCAGTGGTTCAACGCCTATCACGCCGAAGTGCGCGAGCGTCTGAGCCCGCTGCTTGAAGGTGCGGCGCTGGAGTGGTTGAACACTCGTACCGCCGCGATTTGACCCAACCGCTAAGGCGCTGCTTGCAGCGCCTGTTCGACGAATTCAAGTCGATCCTGGCCGAAGAACATTTGGTCACCGACGAACATGCTTGGAGCACCGAACACGCCACGTTTAACGGCGATTTCGGTGTTTTCCTTGAGCGCCCCTTTCACGGCGTCGTCGTTGGTCAGTGCCAGCACTTCGTCAGGATCGAATCCGTTCTCGATCAATACCGCCCCAACCGTTGCCGGATCATCCAGGCAGCGTCCTTCAACCCAGAGTGCGTTGAACAGACAGTCGATAAATGCCTGAAAGCGTTCCGGATGGCGCAATTGCATGCCGGTAACAGCGCGCATCAGCATCAGCGTATTGATCGGAAAGTGCGGATTGAATTTCAACACTACACCGTACCGTTGCGCATAGCGGTCGAGGTCCTGAAACATGTACCGACCCTTGGCCGGAATCATCGCAGGTGATGCGTTACCGGTGGCTTTGAACACTCCGCCCAGCAGCATCGGGATGTAGATCAATTCTGCATCGTTGTCGGCGCAGATTTTCGGCAGCTGGGTATACGCCAGGTAAGTCGCCGGGCTGCCAAGATCGAAATAGAACTCCACGGTTTTGCTCATTATCGCTGCACTCTGTTTTTGTTATTGGAGGGATTACCAGCGTTCGTTCCACGGGCGCAGATCCAGCTCGAACGTCCAGGCGTCCCGTGGCTGGCTATGCAGATACCAATAGTTATCGGCGATATGTTCGGGGTTGAGAATGCCGTCCTGATCCTTGGTGGCATATTTATCAGGGAAATTGTCGCGGATGAAATCCGTATCGATGGCGCCATCGACCACGACGTGGGCGACGTGGATGTTCATCGGCCCCAGCTCTCTGGCCATGCTTTGTGCCAGAGCCCGGATGCCGTGCTTGGCCCCGGCGAATGCGGCGAATCCGGAGGCACCACGCAAACCGGCGGTGGCACCGGTGAACAGAATCGTGCCGCGACGACGGGTCACCATCCGTTTGGCGACTTCCCGGGCATTGAGGAATCCGGAGAAACAGGCCATTTCCCAGATTTTGAAATACTTGCGGGCGGTTTCTTCGAGGATGCTGCAGGGCACGTTGGCGCCGATGTTGAAAACGAATGCTTCAATCGGCCCGAGACGAGTTTCGATATCTTCGATCAGCGCAATTACGTCTTCTTCCTTGCGTGCGTCGCAGGCAAAACCGTGGGCTTCACCGCCGTCCGCCTGAATGGCTTCCACCAACGGCTGTAATTTGTCGGCGCTGCGCCGCGTGACGCACGCGACGAAACCTTCCTTGGCGAACCGCTTGGCGATGGCGCCGCCCGTGGCATCACCTGCACCGACAACCAATACGACCTTCTTGTTATTCATGGGTGGATCCCTTTAGTAAACGATCGTTAAGTGAACGAACGTTATGCTAGGATTTGCTCAGCGTCAAGGCAGCCCATTGCGAGGACAAATACATGCGTTACTCCGCCGGTCACAAGCTGGAAACCAAGGAAAAGCTTCTGCAAAGCAGCTCGCTTTCTGCGAAACAGAACGGGTTTTCGTCAATGGGCGTCGATGGTCTGATGAAAGCGATCGGCTTGAGCGGGGCTGCGTTCTACAGTCATTTCTCGTCCAAGGACGCGTTGTTCGCGGCTATCGTCGAGCGTGAGTTGTGCCAGAGTCTTGAGCGTTTGGGCGGGCAGGGTACGCAGGATCGCGAACGGCTAGAGCGGTGCCTGAAACTGTATCTGAACATGGCCCATGTCGAGCAGCCTGAACTGGGCTGTGCAATACCTGCGCTGGGCGCCGAGATCGCGCGTTCGGATGTGGTTGTGCGGGAGCAGGCCGAGTTGTGGATTTGCAAGCTTCAGGAAAGTTGGGCGCGGATTCTGGAAAGCGACAGCCTGGCCTGGGCCATTCTGGCGCAATGTGTCGGGGCATTGGTGGTGGCGCGTATGCTGGCGTCGCCCAGGATTCAGCAACGGGTGCTGAACTCCTGTCATGAAGAGATCGGGCACCGGCTCGCCGCTTCGCGAGCGCAGTAGCGGCGATGGTTTATTTGCAGATGACGATCATGCTGCGGCTGGTGTAACCGGCGGGGTTGAGGCCGAAGGGGTAATCACCCGGTTCTTCCACGGTATCACCTGATTTTGCGATGACCTTGTAGCCCTTCGGTGCGCAAGAGTTCGCGGCGCTGGTGTAGCACTTGTCCCAAGAGGAAGACAACCCCGAACAGTTGATGTGCAGCCCTTTCTTGCCATGCTTGACCTGGGTCTTCGACGTCGCCGCGCAGCCTGCAACGGCGAGGATGGCGATCAGTATCAAAATTCGTTTCATTACCGTCCTTATTGGCGGCCTCGAGTCTGGCGCTCGGGTCTGCCTGTATGCGCTCGCGCTTGAAGCGTTCCGATATCCCTATCCGAAAAAATCCATGTATGGCATTGGGTTGCGACGCTAAACATGGCCTAAATGAGCGCCAATTGCCAGACCTTCGTTCAATCCCCTTTCAATCCGCCGCGATGGCGGGTTTGGCAGTGCTGCCCATCGTCATGGTTGCGCCGACGGATGCCAGAATAATGCACAGGATCGCCATCCATTGTGACAAAGAAAGGTATTCCTGAAGGAATAGCAGACCTGACAGAGCCCCAAAGGCCGGTTCGATGCTCATCAACGTGCCGAAGGTGCGGGCGGGCATGCGGGTGAGGGCGACCATTTCCAGTGTGTAGGGCAGGGCGGTGGACAAAATCGCGACTCCAATGGCAATCGGAATCAGCGCGGGTGTGAGTAGCGCGCTTCCGGCATGGACAATGCCAATGGGGGCGACGAACAGGGCGGCAATCATCACGCCAAGCGCTGCGGTGGTTACGCCGTTGTCTGCGCCGGCCTTCTGGCCGAACAGAATGTATAGCGCCCAGCAAACGCCGGCTCCCAGCGCATAGCCTGCACCGACCAGATCGATACCCGCTGTCGTAGCGCCGGTCGGTATCAACAGCAACAAGCCGATGGCAGCCAGGGCAATCCAGAGAAAGTCGATCGCGCGCCGCGAGGCATAAATGGCCACCGCAAGCGGGCCGGTGAACTCGAGGGCGACTGCAATGCCGAGTGGAACAGTGCGTAACGACATATAGAAGAGGAAGTTCATCCCACCCAGCGCCATCCCGTAGACAATCACTGTGCGCAGCGACTTGGCTGTCAGCGTCGCTCTCCAGGGTTTGAGCAGTAACAGCATGATCACGCTGGCAAAGATCAGGCGCAGCGTTGTCGTTCCTTGAGCGCCAACGATGGGGAACATGCTTTTAGCCAGTGAAGCGCCGGACTGGATTGATGCCATGGCTATTAATAGAAGGCCAACCGGAAACAGGGTTGAGGCAAGGCTGCGAGGCTGGTCGTTCATTACGAGGCATCATCCGGGGAAAGAACTGAGGTGTGTTGGGCAATATAGTGCGCACTCGTTGCGTTTGCGTCTATATAGGAGCGACCTTTTTCCATCTCTTGATAGAAAACTCAAATTAGGGGTTGACGGCAGATTCTGAGTCTCTATAATCCGCCCCACTTCTGGCGCAGTCGAAACGGAAAACTTCTTGAGATTCAATGAGTTAAGTAGGTTTCGAAAGCGGGTCGCTTCAGTTCATCGAAGCCTGGAAGGAGTTGGAAATG
>NZ_JAOEJU010000040.1 GCF_025447595.1 Pseudomonas koreensis
CACCAGCGCTGCGCGGTTCTGTTCTTTGAGTTCGGCAAAGCGGGTTTGCAGGCGGCTCATCAGTGTTTCTCCTGCTTGGAAGTTTCCATGTGGTGCATGACGGTCTGCATGTCTTTATCGCCGCGGCCGGACAGGTTGACCACCATCAGGTGATCCTTCGGCAGTTTCGGTGCGCGTTTGAATACTTCGGCCAAGGCATGGGCGCTTTCCAGTGCCGGGATGATCCCTTCCAGACGGCAGCACTGGTGGAACGCAGCGAGGGCTTCGTCGTCGGTCACCGAGGTGTACTGGACGCGGCCGATGTCATGCAACCACGCGTGCTCAGGGCCGATGCCCGGATAGTCGAGGCCGGCGGAAATCGAGTGGGCGTCGATGATCTGGCCATCGTCGTCCTGCAGCAGGAAGGTACGGTTGCCGTGCAACACACCCGGTACGCCGCCGTTGAGGCTGGCCGCATGCTTGCCGGTCTCGATGCCGTAACCGGCGGCTTCAACGCCGATGATCTCGACGCTCTTGTCGTCGAGGAACGGGTGGAACAGGCCCATGGCGTTGGAACCACCACCGATGCACGCCACCAGGCTGTCCGGCAGGCGACCTTCCTGAGCTTGCAACTGATCGCGGGTTTCCTTGCCGATCACGGCCTGGAAGTCGCGAACCATGGCTGGATAAGGGTGCGGACCGGCCACGGTGCCGATCAGGTAGAACGTGCTGTCGACGTTGGTCACCCAGTCACGCAGTGCTTCGTTCATCGCGTCTTTCAGAGTGCCGGTGCCGGCAACCACCGGGATCACCTCGGCGCCCAGCAGCTTCATGCGGAACACGTTGGCCTGCTGACGTTCGATGTCAGTGGTGCCCATGTAGATCACGCAGTCCAGACCGAAACGCGCAGCCACGGTGGCGGTGGCCACGCCGTGCATGCCGGCGCCGGTCTCGGCGATGATGCGTTTCTTGCCCATGCGCCGCGCCAGCAGGATCTGGCCGATGCAGTTGTTGATCTTGTGCGCGCCGGTGTGGTTCAGCTCTTCGCGCTTGAGGTAGATCTTGGCGCCACCGCAGAACTCGGTCAGGCGCTCGGCGAAGTACAGCGGGCTCGGACGTCCGACGTAGTCGCGCTGGAAGTAGGCCAATTCTTCTTTGAACGCCGGATCCTCCTTGGCCGCTTCGTATTCGCGGGCCAGGTCGAGGATCAACGGCATCAAGGTTTCGGCGACGTAACGGCCGCCGAACGAGCCAAACAGGCCGTTGGCGTCAGGGCCGTTACGCAGATCGGAGGTGTTCGAAGTCTGGGTCATGGTTCGCTCCAGCGGATTTCACGAGAAGACAATGGCGTTCACTCTACCCCTGACCTTCCAGGCTGAAAACCGATAAGATCGCCACAACCTGTCAGGAAAACTCACAGATATCATGAGCCATGACCTTCCCCCGCTGAACGCCTTGCGCGCCTTCGAAGCCACCGCCCGCCTGAACAGCGTCAGCCAGGCTGCGGAGCAACTGCACGTGACCCACGGTGCGGTCAGCCGCCAGCTCAAGGTGCTGGAAGAGCATCTTGGCGTCAGTCTTTTCGTCAAGGACGGTCGTGGCCTGAAACTCACAGATGCCGGCATTCGCCTGCGCGATGCCAGCAGCGAAGCGTTCGACCGCTTGCGCAGCGTTTGCGCCGAACTGACCCAAAGTACCGCCGATGCGCCGTTCGTGCTCGGCTGCTCCGGCAGTCTGCTGGCGCGCTGGTTCATTCCACGACTGGGACGCTTGAATGCCGATCTGCCGGATTTGCGTCTGCACCTGTCAGCCGGCGAAGGCGATCTCGACCCGCGTCGTCCGGGGCTGGATGCATTGCTGCTGTTCGCCGAACCGCCATGGCCGGCAGACATGCAGGTGTACGAGCTGGCCAGCGAGCGCATCGGCCCGGTCATGAGCCCACTGTTCAGCGGCTACCAGCGCCTGCAATCGGCACCGCCCATTGCCCTGCTCGACGAACCCTTGCTGCACACGACTTCACGCCCGCAAGCCTGGCCGAGCTGGGCGCAGCAAAACGGCCTCGACGCCAAGGCGTTGAAGTTGGGACAAGGTTTCGAGCATTTATATTACTTGCTGGAAGCGGCTGTGGCCGGGCTGGGTGTGGCGATCGCGCCGGAACCGCTGGTGACCGAAGACTTGAAGGCCGGGCGCCTGGTCGCGCCGTGGGGCTTCAGTGAAACCCCGGCGCAACTGGCGTTGTGGCTACCCAAGCGCGCCGCAGACGGGCGCGCCCGGCAATTGGCGCAATGGCTCAGGAATGAGCTGCGCCAGGCGGATCACTCGCCGCGCTTGAACAGCAAGTAAGCGGTCAGCAGACCCAGCGCACCGACCGCCACACCGGCGGTCGTCCATGGATGTTCTTGCGCGTAATCGCGGGTGGCGATCCCGGTCTCGCGGGTTTTCACTTTGACTTCTTCGTAGGCATCGCTGAGCAGGCTGCGTGAGTGTTTCAGCGCGCTTTCAGCGTTGCCCTTGAGCGCTTTTAGGGTCTTACGCGACTCGTCCGAAGCGTCGTCCTTCAGGCTTTCCAACGACTTGAGCAGACTCTCGATCTCCGCTTCCATGCTTTGCAACGAGGCTTTGCGTAACGAGGTGTTGGCCATGGTGGCTCTCCTGCATTGGTGATGAGTGGCGTGTGTTGTTTGGGACTTCACGGGTTCTGGAAAGTGCAGAAAATCTGAACTCCAGTTTCTCCCGGCGACCGAAATCAACAGCGCAAATCGCTGCTAGGCTCAAATCCACACGTCAAGGAGATCGCCATGAGTGACCATCACACCTACAAGAAAGTCGAGCTGGTCGGTTCGTCCACCAGCAGCATCGAAGACGCCATCAACAATGCGCTGGCCGAAGCCAACAAGAGCATCAAGCATCTGGAATGGTTTGAAGTGGTCGATACCCGTGGCCACATCAAGGATGGCAAGGCTGCCCACTTTCAAGTGACCCTGAAAGTCGGGTTCCGGATTGCCAGCAGCTGAGTTTGGACTACGCTTCTGAACTTGCGCGCTGGCCGAATGCCATAGGAATGGCAAAGCGCTACAAGGTGTGCGCATCGGGTAAACGGCTCGATGCCTGCCTTTTTTAATCCGACCAGGGAGTGCGACCGATGAAGAAGTTCATGTTGGCGGTAGGTTTGTTGAGCCTTGCGGGTGGTGCGTTTGCTGCCGGCAAGCCCTGTGAAGAGCTGAAAGCCGAGATTGCGGCCAAGCTCGATGCCAAGGGCGTTTCCGGGTATTCCCTGGAAATTGTCGACAAGGGTGCGGCCAGTGGCGGCAAAGTCGTCGGCACCTGCGAAGGCGGCGCCAAAGAGATCGTCTACACCCGCGGCTGATCACGCCGGAAAAACAAAAGCCGACGCAATGCGTCGGCTTTTTTGTTGGTAATGATTTTTCATGTAGGAGCGAGCCTGCTCGCGATGGCTGTGTCAGTCACTCAAGACGTTGGCTGACATGGCGCTTTCGCGAGCAGGCTCGCTCCCACAGGAAGTCAGAGTGAATTTCAGCCCTTCATTACCTGCGCCAGCAGCTCGTAGGAATGCAGGCGATCGGCGTGTTCATACAGGTCGCAGGTGAAGATGAGCTCATCTGCCTGGGTCTGTTCGATCAGCACCTCGAGTTTCGCGCGGATTTTCTGCGGACTGCCGACCATCGCCAGACCGAGGAAATCCCCCACCGCCTCACGCTCGTGGGGCAGCCACAGGCCGTCCATGGTTTTCACCGGCGGACGCTGCACCAGACTTTGCCCACGCATCAGCGCGAGGATTCGCTGGTACACCGACGTTGCCAGGTAATCGGCCTGCTCATCGGTATCGGCCGCCACCAGCGGCACACCGAGCATCACGTACGGCTTATCGAGCACCGCCGATGGCTTGAAGTGATTGCGGTAGACGCGGATCGCCTCATGCATGAAGCGCGGTGCGAAATGCGAGGCAAAGGCGTAGGGCAAACCGCGCTCGCCGGCCAGTTGCGCACTGAACAGACTGGAACCCAACAGCCAGATCGGCACGTTGGTGCCGGTGCCTGGCATCGCGATGACCCGCTGATCCGGTGTACGTGGCCCGAGGAAACGCACCAGCTCAGCCACGTCTTCCGGGAAATCATCGGCACTGCCGGAGCGCTCACGGCGCAGGGCACGGGCGGTCATCTGGTCGGAACCCGGCGCACGGCCCAGACCGAGGTCGATCCGCCCCGGATACAGGCTTTCAAGGGTGCCGAACTGCTCGGCGATCACCAGCGGCGCATGATTGGGCAGCATCACACCGCCAGAACCGACCCGAATGGTCGACGTGCCGCCGGCCAGATAGCCCAGCAACACCGAGGTGGCAGAACTGGCGATGCCGTCCATGTTGTGGTGCTCGGCGACCCAGAACCGCATGTAGCCGAACTTCTCGACATGCTGCGCCAGATCCAGCGAGTTGCGCAGCGACTGCGCCGGGCTGCCGTTCTCGCGCACAGGCACCAGGTCGAGGGTGGAAAATTTTACGTCGGACAGTTGCTTCATAAACCTGCATCTCCGATTGAAGGCGCAGGTTTGTTCTCGGCGAACGCAAACCTGCCCAATTCATAAGCGTGTTCTGTGCAATAAGGGCATATACCCGAGTTTCAATAGCCGATCCGAAATTTCCTACTAAAAAAGTCAACGATTCACTTGGGCTGAACTTTGTTCCGGCGTCTATCCTCAGAAGCCTTGCAGGCAAAAACCACGACGGCGCGGCGTTTCGCGCCCGAATTGAAGGAGGCACACATGGCTATCGTGAAGAAGGCATCCGCACATTGGGAAGGTGACCTGAAAACCGGCATCGGCTCGATTTCCACCGAAACCGGCGTCCTGCGTGAAGCGCCATACGGCTTCAAGGCGCGCTTCGAGGGCGGCAAGGGCACCAATCCGGAAGAACTGATCGGCGCCGCCCATGCGGGCTGTTTCTCCATGGCGTTTTCGATGATTCTCGGTGACGCCGGGCTCAAGGCCGACAGCATCGACACCCAGGCCGAGGTCACGCTGGATCAGGTGGATGGCGGCTTTGCGATCACTGCAGTGAAACTGATCCTCAAGGCAAAGATTCCGGGAGCGACCCAGGCGCAGTTCGAAGAACTGAGCAACAAGGCCAAGGAAGGTTGCCCGGTGTCCAAGGTGCTGAATGCGAAGATCAGCCTCGACGCGTCGCTGGTTGGCTGACGGGATTGAGCCGGATCAGAACCCGCCAGGCAAAAATGTGGTCGAATAAATGACAGCAGCTTTCGCGCATCTTCGTGCGCGCTGCTTCGATGGAGCTTCAACCATGAAACGTTTTGCCTTGGCGGTTATCTGTGGCGTGCTGGCAACGTCGGCCTTCGCAGCGCCCAAAGACTGCGAAGAACTCAAGCAAGAGATCGAAATCAAGATTCAGGCGAACGCCGTGCCCTCCTACACCCTGGAGATAGTCTCCAAGGAAGAGGCTGAAAAACACGATATCGCCATGATTGTCGGCACCTGCGACAACGGCACCAAAGCCATCATCTATCAGAAGAACGACCGCTGATACGCCTCAGATGATGCAGTTGACTTCGCGATCCTCGGCGACGATTTCCCGCTTGTCGTTGTACAGGCGGGCACTCGGGGTAAACGCCAGCGAACGACCTTCGAGCAAGTAACGATGGCCCGCCTCGAAATGATCGTAGCGGATGGTCAGATAGCACAGCCGCTCAACGGGGCCGGTCATCAGGCTGCCGCCTCCGCCGAACACTTCAAAGTCGAAACGCACCCGCAGCTCGTGGCTACCGGGAGTGACCTGGAAGAAGCGCCCGTCAGTCAGCCGCCTGTTGTCGAGACGCTCGGCCATCAGCAGTTTCCCGCCGGGGGTTGGCGTAGAGAATTCGACCCAAGCCATGTTCGGATCGACCGGGGGCAACGGTGTCTGGCAACCGGCGAGCAGGCCTGCGGCCATTAACAGCATCAACGTGCGCATGATGGATGTCCGTGAGTTCGGACATCCAGCATAACGCCGATCAGGTTCGCTGGCAGCCCGCCGGCGTGCCTTGGCCCACCACTTTGCGCTGTTGATCGTAGAGTTTGGCCCATGGGCGGAAACCGATGTTTCCCGCCTGCAACTGATAACGCTGGCCAGCGTTGAAATCCTTGAATTTCACGTTCAACTGACAATCGCGCCATAGCGGCTCGGCATCCGGGCCGATGTTGGTCGCCTCGACCGGGAATTGATAACGCACTGTCAGCTCATGGCTGCCGGGCTGCACTTCAAAATAACGATGATCGACGGCAGCCTTGTTGTCGACCTCCAGTGCTTGTAACGCGGTGTCCTGCTGCCGGGCATCCAGATCAATCCAGGCTTGCGAGGGATCAGGGGTCGGCATTCCGAATCCGGCACAACCGGCCAGCGTCAGCACGCTTCCTGTCAGTATCAACATGCGCATAGCGGAGCTCCAATGGGCGGGATAGTCTTGGGCAGACTTTCCGGGGGGATTTCTTATTTTGATCAGGCCGCTTCCAAGCCATGGGTTACTTGATCGCGTTTTGCGGGTTTTGTTTCCGGGTGTGATGATTTTGTTGCTCAACGGTTGCTCAAGCCTGAGCTATTACGGCCAGCTGGCCAGCGGTCAGCTCCAGCTTTTGCGCGCGCGGGAGCCGGTGGCCAAGGTGATCGCCGACCCGGCTCGCGACGCCAGACTGCGCACTCATCTCGCCCAATCCCAGAAAGCCCGGGCCTTTGCCAGCGAACACCTGCACCTGCCGGACAATCAAAGCTATCGCCTCTACGCCGACATCGGCCGGCCGTTTGTCGTGTGGAATGTGTTCGCCACCCCGGAGTTTTCCCTGAGCCCGCAGAACCATTGCTTCCCGATAGCCGGTTGCGTGGCCTATCGCGGCTATTACAGCCAGAGCGCGGCGCGGGGTGAAGCCGCGATACAGCGCCTGCAAGGCATGGATGTGTCGATCGGCGGCGTCGAGGCCTACTCGACCCTGGGCTGGTTCAATGATCCGATCCTCAATTCGATGATGGGCTGGGGCGACGAGCGTCTGGCGACGCTGATCTTCCATGAGCTGGCCCACCAGCGTTTCTATGTGAAGGACGACACCGAGTTCAACGAGTCCTTCGCCACCTTCGTCGAGCAGGAAGGTACGCGGCAGTGGCGAGCGTTTCGTGGCTTGCCCCCGGAAAACGACTCAAAATTGAAGCAGCGGGATCAATTCATTCAGCTGATCCTCGACACCCGTTCACGCCTTGAAAAACTCTATGCACAACCACTGGCAACGGCACAAATGCGCGAGCGCAAGGCGGCGGAGTTCGAAGCGTTTCGGCGCGACTACCGAACGATGCGCGATAGCCAGTGGGCCGGAGACAAACGCTATGACGCCTGGGTCAATGCGCCGTTGAACAACGCACGGCTATTGCCGTTCGGGCTGTATGACCAGTGGGTGCCGGCGTTTGCAGCGTTGTTCAGGCAGGTCGAAGGGGATTGGGTCAGGTTTTACGCACAGGTCGAGAAATTGGGTGGTCTGCCGGTCACTGAGCGTAAGTCGGCGCTGAAAGTGCTGGCAGGTTCATAAATCTACAGCGGCCTCTTTGGCCCCATCGCGAGCAGGCTCGCTCCCACAGGAAACCGAGTTGCATTGCTGAAACGCGGTCACTGTGGGAGCGAGCTTGCTCGCGATGGCTGACTCATCAGCGCAGCAAAAACGCCTGATGCAGCTCAGCCAGCGTCTCGAAGTGATACGCCGGTGCTTCAGCGCTCAGCTCTTCATGGCTGCCAAAGCCGTAACCCACTGCCGCTGCATCCAGACCGTTGCTGCGAGCACCGATCAGGTCATGCTTGCGGTCACCGATCATCAACGTATTCGCCGGATCCAGCCCTTCCTCGGCCATCAGGTGGGCAATCAGTTCGACCTTGTTGGTGCGGGTGCCGTCCAGTTCGCTGCCGTAGATCACCTTGAAGTGTTTGGCGAAATCGAAGTGCCGGGCGATTTCCCGGGCGAACACCCACGGCTTCGACGTCGCGATATAAAGCTGCCGGCCCTGGCCGCTCAGGGTTTCCAGCAACGGCGTGACGCCGTCGAACACCCGGTTCTCGTACAGACCGGTAACCTTGAAACGCTCGCGATAGAAACTCACCGCCTCCCACGCCTTCGCTTCATCAAAACCATAAAACTGCATGAACGCCTGCAACAGCGGCGGGCCGATGAAGTGTTCCAGTTTGGTCAGGTCGGGCTCGTCGATGCCGAGTTTGCTCAAGGCGAACTGGATAGAACGGGTGATACCCTCACGCGGGTCGGTGAGAGTGCCATCGAGGTCGAACAGTACGGTCTGGTAATGCATGAAAAATCCCGGGCAATAGAGAGAAAAGTCAGAGCTGGTCGTAGCCTTCGGCCAGATGCAGGTCCTTGAGCTTCACGTAGTTCGCCGCACTGTAAGTGAAAAAGGCGTTTTCCTTGTCGGTCAGCGGGCGAACCTGCTTCACCGGACTGCCCACGTACAGAAAACCGCTTTCCAGACGCTTGCCCGGTGGCACAAGGCTGCCGGCGCCGATGATCACGTCGTCCTCGACCACCGCGCCGTCCATGACGATGCTGCCCATGCCGATCAGCACGCGGCTGCCGACGGTGCAGCCATGCAGCATGACCTTGTGGGCGATGGTCACGTCATCACCGATCAGCAGCGGGAAGCCGTCCGGGTTGAACGGGCCGGCGTGGGTGATGTGCAACACGCAGCCATCCTGCACGCTGGTGCGCGCACCGATGCGGATACGGTGCATGTCGCCGCGGATCACGGTCAGCGGCCACACGGAGCTGTCTTCGCCGATTTCGACGTCGCCGATCACCACCGCCGAGCCGTCGACAAAAGCGCCTTGGCTCAGGCGTGGGGTGTGATTCTGGTACTTGCGAAGGGACACGATTAGTTCTCTCTCTGTCGCCGATAGCTGCGGTGGGTGTCGATTGTAATTAAGATGGGCGCATGTTTCTTCCAGCCAAGGTGCCAACCGTGAGCGTGAACAACCCTCTTCTGCAGTCCTACGACCTGCCGCCGTTCTCCGCGATCCGTGCCGAACACGTGCAGCCGGCCATCGAAACCATCCTGGCCGACAACCGCGCCGCCATCGCCGAAATCCTCAAGACCCAGGGCCAGAACCCGACCTGGGCCGGGCTGGTGCTGGCGATGGACGAACTCAATGATCGCCTGGGCGCTGCCTGGAGTCCGGTCAGCCACCTCAATGCCGTGTGCAACAGCGCCGAACTGCGCGAAGCCTACGAGTCGTGCCTGCCGGCATTGAGCGCCTATTCCACCGAAATGGGCCAGAACCGCGAACTGTTCCAGGCCTATGAAGCCCTGGCCAACAGCCCGGAAGCCGCCGGTTTCGACGTGGCACAAAAAACCATTCTGGAACACGCCCTGCGCGATTTCCGTCTGTCGGGCATCGACCTGCCGGAAGCCGAACAGAAGCGCTACGCCGAAGTGCAGAGCAAGCTGTCCGAGCTGGGCAGCCGCTTCTCCAACCAGTTGCTCGACGCCACCCAGGCCTGGACCAAGCACCTGACCGACGAAGCCGCCCTCGCCGGCCTGACCGATTCGGCCAAGGCGCAAATGGCTGCTGCCGCACAGGCCAAAGGCCTCGATGGCTGGCTGATCACCCTGGAATTCCCGAGCTACTACGCGGTGATGACTTACGCCCAGGACCGTGCGCTGCGTGAAGAAGTCTACGCCGCCTACTGCACCCGTGCGTCGGACCAAGGCCCGAATGCCGGCCAGAACGACAACGGCCCGGTGATGGGTGAAATCCTCGACCTGCGTCAGGAACTGGCCAAACTGCTCGGCTTCTCCAGCTTCTCCGAGCTGAGCCTGGCCACCAAGATGGCCGAGTCCAGTGATCAGGTGCTGAGCTTCCTGCGCGACCTGGCCAAGCGCAGCAAACCGTTTGCCGCCCAGGATCTGCAGCAGCTCAAGGCTTACGCCGCCGAGCAGGGCTGCGCCGATCTGCAAAGCTGGGACAGCGGTTTCTACGGCGAAAAACTCCGTGAACAACGCTACAGCGTCGCCCAGGAAACCCTGCGCGCCTACTTCCCGATCGACAAGGTACTGGGCGGTCTGTTCGCTATCGTTCAGCGCCTGTACGGCATCGAAATCGCCGAACTGAAAGGCTTCGACACCTGGCACCCGGACGTGCGCCTGTTCGAGATCAAGGAAAACGGCCAGCACGTCGGCCGCTTCTTCTTCGACCTCTACGCCCGCGCCAACAAGCGCGGCGGTGCCTGGATGGACGGCGCGCGCGACCGTCGCCGCACCGTCGACGGCGTGCTGCAAAGCCCGGTGGCCAACCTGGTGTGCAACTTCACCCCGGCCGACAGCGGCAAGCCTGCGCTGCTGACCCACGATGAAGTGACCACCCTGTTCCACGAATTCGGCCACGGCCTGCATCACCTGCTGACCCGCGTCGAGCATGCCGGCGTGTCCGGTATCAATGGCGTGGCGTGGGACGCGGTCGAGCTGCCGAGCCAGTTCATGGAGAACTGGTGCTGGGAGCCGGAAGGCCTGGCGCTGATTTCCGGCCACTACGAAACCGGCGAGCCACTGCCGCAGGATCTGTTGGAAAAAATGCTCGCGGCGAAGAACTTCCAGTCCGGCCTGATGATGGTGCGTCAGCTGGAATTCTCGCTGTTCGACTTCGAACTGCACGCCACCCACGGTGACGGCCGCAGCGTCGCGCAGGTGCTCGAAGGCGTGCGCAACGAAGTCTCGGTAATGCGTCCTCCGGCCTACAACCGCTTCCCGAACAGCTTCGCGCACATCTTCGCCGGCGGTTACGCGGCGGGTTACTACAGCTACAAGTGGGCGGAAGTGCTGTCGGCGGATGCCTTCTCGAAGTTCGAAGAAGACGGCGTGCTGAATGCCGATACCGGTCGCGCTTTCCGTGAAGCGATTCTGGCTCGCGGTGGTTCGCAGGAACCGATGGTGCTGTTCGTCGACTTCCGTGGCCGTGAGCCGTCGATTGACGCACTCTTGCGCCACAGCGGCCTGAGTGAGGACGCGGCAGCATGAGTGAGGCACCCGTGAAGACCAAAAAGCGCTTTATCGCCGGGGCGGTCTGCCCGGCGTGCAGCGAGCCGGACAAGCTGATGATGTGGAGCGAGGACGACGTCCCGCACCGCGAATGCGTGGCATGCGGCTACAGCGATACGCTCAATGCCCAAGGGCTTTCGGTACCGAAAGAGCTGGGCACGCGGGTCAACACCAGCGCGCTCAAGCCTGCACCGGACAAGACGGTTCAGGCGGTGCAGTTCTTCCCGAATCCGAAGCTGAAGAAAAAGCCCGACGAGCAGCACTGATCCACAACCACCTTCTGCCAGATCACGGCGGAAGGTGGTATTGGCTTAACACCTGTCCCCCGCACTTGCTTCGTAGGCTGGCCCTTTGCGCCATGCCTCGAAGGAAGCTGCCATGCCCGACACCAATCCCCTTCTGCAACACTGGACGCTGCCACCGTGGCCAGCGATTCGCGCCGAGCACCTGCTGCCGGCCGTCAACGGCATCATTGCCGACAACCAACGAATCATCGCTCAGGTGATCGCCAGTCAGACCGAACATCCCGGCTGGGATGATCTGGTGCTGAGCATCGACGAAGCGGATGCTCGGCTCAGTGAAGTCCGCTCGATTCTCGAAACGTTATCGATGGTCAGGTCCGACGATGCGATCTGGCTTGTAGAAAGCGCCAAGGCGCATCTGGCGATCAATCAGTATCACGCTGAAAAAGCCCGCAATCGCCCGTTGTACGAGGCTTATCGGCGTTTGGCACAGAGCTCGATCGCCGGCAGTTTCGATGAATCGCGCACCATCGCACTGGAGCGGATCCTGCGCCGGTTCAGGCAGTCGGGCATTGAGCTTCCCACTGAACAGCAACAGGAGCTGGCGCGGTTCAACCTCGAGATCGGCGGACTGGAGTTCACGTTTCTGGACAACCTCGAACGCTGGACCGAGGCATGGAGCAAACATGTCGACGATATTGCGCTACTTGCGGGCCTGTCCCCGGCGATGAAGGATCGGCTGGCGCGCGCCGCACGCCAGGCCGGGCATGACGACTGGCTGATCCGTCTGGATCAGAACACTTGCCAGCACATCCTCAAGTACGCCGAGAACCGTGCCTTGCGGGAGGAATGCTACGTTGCCTATATGACCCGTGCCTCCGATCAGGGCCCACTGGCCGGCCGCTTCGATAACGGCCCGGTGCTGGCCAGGCTGCTCGCCTTGCGCCAGCAGAAAGCCCGTTTGCTCGGTCATGAAAACGCCGCGCAACTGAATCTGGCAACAAACAGCGCCCGGACGACGGCGTGGGTCAGTGATTTTCTCAAACGTCAGGCTGTGCAGCTGACACCATCGCTCAAGCAGGATGCAAAGCAACTGGCAGCCTTCGCGCAACAACGCGGGATCGACCGGGTCCAGCCGTGGGATGAAGATTTCCTCGCCGAACAATGGCGCCAGCACCAGTTTCCCGGCGCACTGGAAAACCTGCGTGATTACTTTCCGCTCGAGGGCACCCTGCGCAGGCTTTTTCTGTTCTGCGAACGGATGTTCGGGATCCGCATCGTCGAGCAGTCCGCCAGCGGATACTGGCATGACAATGTGCGCCTGCTGGAAATCAGTGAGCATGAGCAGGTCATCGGATACATCTACCTCGACCCGTTTCACCACGAAGGCGCTGTGGATTTCGCCGGCACGTCCACGCTGCGCAATCGCCGGATCAACGCCGAAGGTCGCCCGGTGCTGCCGATAGCCCTGCTCTACAGCAATTTCGCACCGGCCACGGATACCCATCCATGCCGACTCGAACTTGACGATCTACGGGTGTTGTTTCATGAGTTTGGCCATTGCCTCCAGCACGTGCTGACATGCTCGCCCCATCACACCCTGTCCGGCATTCTGCAATTGGGCCATGAAGCGGCGGAGTTTTCCGGGCAATTGTTCGAGCAGTGGTGTTTGTCGCGGGAGTTTGTGTTGTGGCTCGGCGCACATTTTCAGACCGGCGAACGCTTGAGCGCCGCACGGGTCGACGCGGCACTGTCAGCTACTCAGTCCCATTCCAGCCGGCAACAGGCCTTGTTGCTGATGGGGGCGATGATCGATTTCGAGCTGCACCTGACCCACGGCGACGGGCGCTCGGTCGAAGAGATTTGTATCGATGTGCAACGCAGCCTGGGTCATTTGCAACTGCCGGACGATCACCGCTTCGCCAATGGATTCGATTACATGGTGACCCAATACGACGCTTCGGTTTACGCCTACGTCTGGTCGGGCGTGCTGGCTCAGGAAACCTTCAAGCGCTTCAGTCGTGACTGGGTGTTCAACGCACAAACCGGCCGAGAGTTTCGTGCAACGTTCTTTACGCCGGGTGCGGGGCGTCCGTTGCTGGACGCAGTGGAAGCGTTCATCGGCCGGCCGTTCACCGGCCTCGTTGACGGAGAGGCCGGACGGGTTACTTCAGATTGACCGTCTGAAACCAGCTCTTCATCGAGCACGTGGCAAACGCGCTGGTGCTGCAATCGCCATTGGCCAGCGCAGTGCGCAATTTGTCGACATCGGCCTGCATCACGTAGCGCACGCTGTCCCGGAAGTGACCACTTTCACCAAACCCGCCCTGGGTCATTTCGTTCAGAGCGTCTTCCTTGCTCCAGCCCTGCACAACGATCCGATACATCGCCGCCATCAGGCCAGTACGATCGGAGCCGTGCTTGCAGTGCATCAATACCGGGCCGTCCGCTTCGGCGGACTGGATAGCACGCAGGGTCTTGAGCACATCACTGTCGTCCACGTGATTGGTGCGATAGGGCAATTGCACCTGATGGATACCGGGGGCTTTCAGCCAGTTGGAATCCGCTTCCGGCAGGAAGTTGATAACCGTGGCCACCTTCAGGTTGTTCAGCAACGGCACCGCGCCGTCATCGGGGAGCGCGCTGCGATAAAGCGTGGGCGACATCTGGAACAGGTTGTATTGCACCTCTACCGGCTGCGCCCACTCGACGGGACGGGAAGCCGGAATTTGCGCGGCCTGAGCGGGAATCCAGCTGAACAGGGCCAGCAGCGACAAACAGAATGCGGAGGAAAAACGCGTCAGGAACATGCTTTGCGGCGACCGTGTGGGTTTCGTCAGTGAAGGCCGCAGCTTGCGAGCCACGCAGTCAAATCCCTGTGAGGCGCTTGTAAAAGAATCGTGAAGACGCCGGTTCCCTTGGTCGAAAAGCGGTATTTTTTTGGCTGAATCGGTTCATCCGGTTGCTTAGCCTGCTACCATTTGTCACATCATGTTGCAGACGCGTCCCCCTTCTCCCGGTCATTCCGGCCACGTCGCAGCCAGAAAATTCTTGAGCCGTTCGCAGAAACGGCTGACAACCATCAATGCCTGATGAGGTGCATCCCCATGTCTGATGAAGATCGAGACAACCCGCGGCGTGAGTTTTTGCGCAAATCCCTGACCCTGATTCCGGTCGTGACTCTGGCCGGCAGCGGTCTGGGTAGCACGATGCTGCAAGCCGCGCCTGAAAGCGCGCCTGCCACAGCCCCGGCAAAACCGGCCGCCGTTGAAGCCAGCACTTATCAGCCGAGCTACTTCACCGCCGAAGAGTGGGCGTTCATCAATGCCGCCGTCGCGCAATTGATCCCCAACGATGCGCAAGGCCCAGGTGCGCTCGAGGCCGGCGTGCCGGAATACATCGACCGCCAGATGAACACCCCGTACGCCGCCGGCGCCCTTTGGTACATGCAAGGCCCGTTCAATGCCGACGCCGCGCCGGAGATGGGCTGGCAGAGCAAACTGGTTCCGAAAGAGATCTATCGCCTCGGCATCGCCGCCACGGATCAGTGGGCAAAATCCATCAACGGTAAAACATTTGCCGAGCAAGACAGCGCTACCCGAGACGATCTGCTCAAGCAGCTTGAAGCCGGAAAACCGCAATTCGACGCGGTGCCGGCGAAGATTTTCTTCAGTTTGCTGCTGCAAAACACCAAGGAAGGGTTCTTCTGCGACCCGATCCACGGCGGCAACAAAGGCATGGTCGGCTGGACGATGATCGGCTTCCCCGGCGCCCGCGCCGATTTCATGGATTGGGTGGAGCGCAACGAGCAATACCCCTTCCCGGCAGTTTCGATTCGCGGCGAGAGGGCGTGAGCATGGCAACGGTAATGAAGAAGGTCGACGCAGTGATCGTCGGTTTCGGCTGGACAGGCGCGATCATGGCCAAGGAACTGACCGAAGCCGGACTCAACGTGCTGGCACTGGAACGCGGGCCGATGCAGGACACCTACCCGGACGGCAACTATCCCCAGGTGATCGACGAACTCACCTACAGCGTGCGGAAAAAACTCTTCCAGGACGTTTCCAAGGAAACCGTCACCATCCGCCACAGCGTCAACGACATCGCCCTGCCGAACCGCCAGTTGGGCGCGTTCCTGCCGGGCAATGGCGTGGGCGGTGCCGGGCTGCACTGGTCGGGCGTGCACTTTCGGGTCGATCCGATCGAACTGCGCATGCGCAGCCACTACGAAGAGCGCTACGGCAAAAGCTTCATCCCCAAGGACATGACCATCCAGGACTTCGGCGTCAGCTATGAAGAGCTGGAACCGTTCTTCGATTTCGCCGAAAAAGTCTTCGGCACCTCCGGCCAGGCCTGGACCGTGAAAGGCCAACTGGTCGGCCAGGGCAAGGGTGGCAACCCGTACGCGCCGGATCGCTCGAACCCGTTCCCGCTAGAAGCGCAGAAGAACACGGTTTCCGCACAGCTGTTCGGCAAAGCGGCTACCGAAGTCGGCTACAAACCCTACAACCTGCCTTCCGCAAATACTTCAGGGCCGTACACCAACCCTTACGGCGCGCAGATGGGCCCGTGCAACTTCTGCGGTTTCTGCAGCGGTTACGTTTGCTACATGTATTCCAAGGCGTCGCCAAACGTGAACATTCTGCCGGCGCTGAAGCCGCTGCCGAATTTCGAACTGCGGCCTAACGCCCACGTTCTGCGGGTCAACCTCGACAGCACCAAAACCAAGGCTACTGGCGTCACCTACATCGACGGCCAGGGTCGCGAGATCGAGCAACCGGCGGATCTGGTGATCCTCGGCGCATTCCAGTTGCACAACGTGCGGTTGATGCTGCTCTCCGGCATCGGCAAACCGTACGACCCGGTCAGTGGTGAAGGCGTGGTCGGGCGCAACTTCGCCTACCAGAACATGGCCACCATCAAGGCGTTCTTCGACAAAGACACCCACACCAACAACTTCATCGGTGCAGGCGGCAACGGTGTGGCGGTGGATGATTTCAACGCCGACAACTTCGATCACGGGCCTCACGGTTTCGTCGGTGGCTCGCCGATGTGGGTCAACCAGGCCGGCAGCCGACCGATCGCCGGTACCTCCAACCCGCCGGGCACCCCGGCCTGGGGCAGTGCGTGGAAACGCGCGACCGCCGATTACTACACCCACCAGGTGTCGATGGATGCCCACGGCGCGCATCAGTCCTACCGTGGCAACTACCTCGATCTGGACCCGGTGTACCGCGATGCCTACGGCATGCCGCTACTGCGGATGACGTTCGACTGGCAGGAAAACGACATCAAGATGAACCGCTTCATGGTCGAGAAAATGGGCAAGATCGCCGAGGCCATGGGCCCGAAAGCCATCGCCGTGATCGGCAAGAAAGTCGGCGACCACTTCAACACCGCGTCCTACCAGACCACCCACCTCAACGGTGGCGCGATCATGGGCACCGATCCGAAGACCAGCGCGCTGAACCGCTACTTGCAGAGCTGGGACGTGCACAACGTGTTCGTCCCGGGCGCCTCGGCATTCCCGCAGGGTCTGGGTTACAACCCGACCGGGCTGGTCGCCGCGCTGACCTACTGGTCGGCGAAGGCGATCCGCGAGCAATACCTGAAAAACCCCGGCCCGCTGGTTCAGGCTTAAGGAGCGATGACCATGAAAACTCTCGTTATCGCGACCCTGGCCCTGCTCGGCAGCACTGCCGTTCATGGTGCCGAAGTTGATCAATCCTTGATCAAACAAGGCGAATACCTAGCCCGTGCCGGTGACTGCGTGGCCTGCCACACGGCCAAGGACGGTAAGCCGTTCGCCGGTGGCCTGCCGATGGAAACCCCGATCGGCACGATCTACTCGACCAACATCACTCCGGATAAAACCGGCGTCGGTGACTACAGTTTCGAGGACTTCGACCAGGCCGTGCGGCATGGCGTGGCCAAAAACGGCAGTACCTTGTACCCGGCGATGCCGTACCCGTCCTATGCCCGCGTCAGCGAAACCGACATGCAAGCGCTCTACGCCTACTTCATGCACGGCGTGGAACCGGTGGCACAAGAGAACAAGGCCAGCGATATCCCGTGGCCATTAAGCATGCGCTGGCCGCTTACGGGCTGGCGCTGGCTGTTCGCGCCGAAGGTCGAGGATTACAAACCCGCGTCGGACGATGCCGTCGTCAGCCGTGGGGCGTATCTGGTGGAAGGACTCGGACATTGTGGCGCCTGCCATACGCCACGGGCCCTGACCATGCAGGAAAAATCCCTGAGCGCGTCTGAAGGCAGCAGTTTTCTGTCAGGCAGTGCGCCGCTGGAAGGCTGGATCGCCAAGAGCCTGCGCGGCGACCACAAGGACGGGCTCGGCAGCTGGAGCGAAGAGCAACTGGTGCAGTTCCTCAAGACCGGTCGCAGCGACCGCAGTGCAGTGTTCGGCGGCATGAGCGACGTGGTCACCCACAGCATGCAGTACATGACCGACGCCGACCTGACCGCGATTGCCCGATACCTGAAATCGCTGCCGGCCAATGATCCTGCCGACCAGCCACATCAGTACGACGAGAAAGTCGCCAAGGCCTTGTGGAACGGTGACGACAGTCAGCGCGGCGCGTCGGTTTACATCGACAACTGCGCGGCGTGCCACCGCACCGACGGCCATGGCTACACCCGGGTGTTCCCGGCGCTGGCGGGCAATCCGGTGCTGCAATCGGACGACCCGACTTCGCTGATTCACATCGTGCTCAAGGGCGGCACCCTGCCTGCGACGCACACAGCGCCGTCGACCTTCACCATGCCGGGTTTCGCCTGGCGACTGTCGGATCAGGAAGTGGCGGATGTCGTGAGTTTTATTCGTGGAAGTTGGGGTAACAAGGGCTCCGCCGTCACCGCAAAAGATGTTGCAAACATACGTACCGACGATATGACTACCACATCAGCCGGTGATCTTGGACAAATAACAAACCATAACTAAGCGCAATAAACCCTGCATGAGTAATCATGCAGGGTTTATTCATTCAATCGCTGTTACGGATTGGTAATACTGGCATAGGCTTTGGCCAGGGCAGCCAGTTTGGCTCGATCCTGCTCACCGATTTCACCGTCGCTATCCACATCCTGCTCCAGACGGCCAATGCTGAAGGAATGGCCACCATCCCTGGAGGTCGCAGTAACAAAAATCGGGTCAACCAGCATCTCGGTCTGCACCTCAGCCTCGGCATCCCAGCTCGATGCCTTGCGCGCCAGTTGCATGGAAACCACTGTATTGGGCTCCGATGGGCCGGGCTGCATCAGTTGCAGAAAAATACCGCGTGAATTAAAAAACGACATCATCAATTCCTTTTGTCTTTTATATAATCAAGTGTTGTGAAGCGGAGTAAATACTACGAACTTGAAGAGTAAACGAACAGCCAACTTATGTTTCTTCAATTTGCACAACTACGATCTAACACCTAAACAAACTTACAACTAACCGCGCGATTTATTGATGCACGGCTGAACGGTAGTGGATCATCCGCCACCTTGCGGATACTGTATGCATATACAGACCAAGGAAACCCGTGATGACCAGTCCCTTGCCCCCGCGCGGTCGCGGCACCGCGACCAACCCGCACAACCGCTTCGCGCCGAGTCGTTCGGTGGCCGAGGATGACGGCTGGTATCAGGAAGTGCCTCTGACCCAGGGCACCGAAGTCAGCTTCGAAACCGCGAAGACCATCATCACCCGCAACACCTCGCCGGACTTGCCCTTCGATCGCTCGATCAATCCCTATCGCGGCTGTGAGCATGGCTGCATTTACTGCTATGCACGGCCCAGCCACGCCTATTGGGACATGTCGCCGGGGCTGGATTTCGAAACGAAGCTGATCGCCAAGACCAACGCCGCCCAGGTGCTGGAAGAACAGCTGGGGAAAAAAGGCTATCAGTGCGCGCCGATCAACCTCGGCTCCAACACCGATCCCTATCAGCCCATCGAACGCGAACACCGGATCACCCGCCAGACCCTCGAAGTGCTGCTGCGCTACCGGCATCCGGTGACCATCGTCACCAAGGGCTCGCTGATCCTGCGCGACCTCGATCTGCTCACCGAACTGGCGCAACAGCGGCTGGTGGCGGTGATGATCAGCCTGACCACCCTGGACGACGAACTCAAACGCATCCTCGAACCCCGCGCCGCCGCGCCCAAGGCGCGGTTACGGGCGATCCGGGTGATGCGCGAAGCGGGGATTCCGGTCGGCGTGCTGTGTTCACCGATGATTCCGATGATCAACGACAGCGAGATCGAAAGCCTGCTGACCGAAGCCCACGCAGCCGGCGCCCGGAGCGCGGCCTACATGATGCTGCGGCTGCCGCTGGAGGTGGCGCCGCTGTTCGAGGAATGGCTTGAAGCGCATTACCCGCAGCGTGCCGCCCATGTACTGAGCCTGATCCGCCAGAGCCGTGGCGGCGAGCTGTACGACAGCCGTTTCGGTGCCCGGATGCGCGGCGAGGGGCCATTTGCCGACCTGCTCGCCCAGCGCTTCGCCAAAGCACTCAAGCGCCTGGGGCTCAATCATCGCGAAGGCTTCAACCTCGACTGCACGGCCTTCTGTCCGCCTGGTCGCCAGATGGCGCTGATTTAGGGACAATTGACCTATGGTTGAGAGGACGGAATGCTTGGCCAGGTTTACGCCAGTCACGTTTTTTGTGACCTGGAACACACGTTCTAGAGCGCTTGATTCAGTTTGAGTTAAGTTTCGGCAGTTACCTTGTTCATCGAGTGACTGACGGGTCGGGATGACCCGGATGTTCTAAACAGCCACTGGCTTCACACCGGAATACACGGGAACGACTCCCCGAATCCGCCAATGAGGATGAATCATGAGTGACAAGGATAAACAGCCGTTGGCTGCGTCGGCGCAAGCCGCCTCTGTGGCGGAATCCGCCGATGCAGCGTTGAAGCAGATCGTTAACGGCTTTTTGCATTTTCATCATGAGGTCTTTCCACAGCAGGAAGAACTCTTCAAGAAACTCGCCACGGCCCAATCGCCACGGGCGATGTTCATCACCTGCGCCGACTCGCGCATCGTGCCCGAACTGATCACCCAGAGTTCGCCAGGCGATCTGTTCGTGACCCGTAACGTCGGCAACGTCGTGCCACCCTACGGCCAGATGAACGGCGGCGTTTCCACTGCTATCGAATATGCGGTACTGGCCCTTGGCGTGCAGCACATCATCATCTGCGGCCACTCCGACTGCGGCGCCATGCGGGCGGTGCTCAACCCGGACAGTCTGGAAAAGATGCCAACGGTCAAAGCCTGGCTACGTCACGCCGAAGTCGCGAAAACCATGGTGCATGACAACTGCAACTGCACCGACGAAAAAGAAAGCATGCCGATCCTCACCGAGGAGAACGTCATCGCCCAACTGCAGCACTTGCGTACCCATCCTTCAGTAGCCTCGCGCATGGCGAACGGTCACCTGTTCATCCATGGCTGGGTCTACAACATCGAAACCAGTGAAATCAAAGCTTACGACGCGGATCAGGGACGCTTCCTGCCGCTCGACGGCAGCCATCCGATCCCGGTGGCGACGCCCAAAGCGCGCTTCTAAATCCTCCTAAAAATCTGTGTGGTTTGACGCCGGCCGCTGTTTCAGCGGCCAGGCGGAGCCACGCCTGAAGAAAACTTCGGGAGTATCGCCATGCGTGCGGCTCAATTGAAAGCTGTGTTGCCACGGGAGCTGCTCGCTTCGGTGGTTGTGTTTCTGGTCGCCCTGCCGCTGTGCATGGGCATTGCCATTGCGTCAGGGCTGCCGCCGGCCAAAGGCCTGATCACCGGGATCATCGGGGGGCTGGTGGTGGGCTGGCTGGCGGGTTCGCCGCTGCAGGTCAGCGGGCCGGCGGCGGGTCTGGCGGTGCTGGTGTTCGAACTGGTGCGCCAGCACGGCATCGAAATGCTCGGGCCGATCCTGCTGCTCGCCGGTTTCCTGCAACTGGTAGCGGGACGGCTGAAGCTCGGTTGCTGGTTCCGGGTCACGGCGCCAGCGGTGGTGTACGGCATGCTGGCGGGGATTGGCGTGCTGATCGTGCTGTCGCAAGTGCATGTGATGCTGGATGCCGCGCCGAAGCCTTCTGGGCTGGACAATCTGACGGCATTCCCGGGCGCGGTGGCGCAGGCCTTGCCGTCCTTTGGCTGGCAGGCCGGGCTGCTCGGGCTATCGACCATCGCCGTGATGTGGCTGTGGGAGAAACTCCGCCCGCATTCGCTGCGCTTCATTCCGGGTGCGCTGCTCGGGGTCGGTCTGGCGACAGGTGCCAGTCTGCTGCTGGCATTGCAGGTCAAACGGGTTGAAGTGCCAGAAAATCTGGCCGAAGCCATCGACTGGCTGAAACCAGCGGATCTGCTCAGCCTGGCTGACCCGACGCTGCTGATCGCCGCGTTCGCCGTGGCCTTCATCGCCAGCGCCGAAACCCTGCTGTCCGCCGCCGCGGTGGATCGCATGCACAGCGGCCCACGTTCGGACTTCGACCGTGAGCTGTCGGCGCAAGGCGTCGGCAACATGCTTTGCGGTCTGGTTGGCGCGCTGCCGATGACCGGGGTGATCGTGCGCAGCTCGGCCAACGTCCAGGCCGGCGCCACCACACGCTACTCGACAATTTTCCATGGCCTGTGGCTGCTGGCGTTCGTGCTGTTGCTGTCGAGCGTGCTGCAGAGCATTCCGGTGGCGAGTCTGGCGGGCGTTCTGGTCTACACCGGTTTCAAACTGGTGGATCTGAAGGCATTCCGTGGTCTGGGGCGTTATGGCCGGATGCCGATGTTCACCTACGCCGCCACGGCGCTGGCGATCATCTTCACCGACCTGTTGACCGGCGTGCTGATCGGTTTCGGCCTGACCCTGGTGAAGCTGGCATTCAAGGCCTCGCGCCTGAAAATCAGCCTGATCGATCTCCCGCAGGAAGGGGAAATGGAGCTGCGTCTGGTAGGCGCGGCGACGTTCCTCAAAGTACCGGCACTGACTCAGGTGCTGGCCAGCATTCCGCCGGGCACGACGGTGCATGTGCCGCTCAACAACCTGAGCTACATCGACCATTCCTGTCTGGAATTGCTGGAAGAGTGGGGCCGGGCGAACGCAGCCAAGGGTGCGAAACTGTTGATCGAGTCGCGCGGGTTGAAGCGCAGGCTTGAGGGACGGATCCGCAACACCACCGGAATCGGTGCGGCAGGCTGAAACCTTTGGGGGGAACAGAGTGGTCTGTTTCCCCCAAACGTTTGCGTAGAGATCAAGCCGCAGGCTGATCCAGCTCCAGTCCCACGCCCAGACGGCGACTCATGCACGGCCAGCGTTTCCACGCCGCACCGGTGTCCGGGCTGCTGAGTTTCTCGCGGTAGGCTTCCACCGACTCCAGCGCAAAGCTGTCGTCGTCGAGCATGCTGTCCACCGCGTGGTGCACCACTTCGTCGAGTTGGTTGGCAAATTCCTCACCGATCAACTGGTGAGCAATCAGATTGGCGACCGTCATGTCCAAGGGGATCAGTGGCTGGCCGAAATGCTTGATGTACAGGTCGTTGACCTCTTCGACAAAACGGTGCGCCAGATAGGCTTCGTCCAGCAGACTGTCCAGGCCCACGGGCGGCTGGATGAAGTACTGCTCGGCGATTTTCAGCACCGGTTTGATCTGCGACTCGATTCCCGCTTCCCTGGCGACTTCATTGGCTGCATCCAGCAGGTCTGGCACTTCGTCGATGTAGGCGGCGACAAACCTCGTCAGCACGCCGTTGGCGTCGGTTTCCGGCAACTGGATGGCCGGGTGCAGGTGTTGCATCTGGGCTTCAAGCTGACGGGTCAGCTTTCCGGTTTCAATCTCGTGTTGTCGGGCTATGTGGATCTGCTCGCGCAATGCGGCGGTGTTCATGAAAACTCCAGGAAACAAGGCAATGAAATAGGGAAGACATAACTTAGCTGGCTTACGAAAAATGCTAAGACGCATTTGTCATAATTATTTCATCCTTGATGCAACGGCGTTATATCGGTTTGCCACCACTCGTCTGCATCCTTCTCCATTCGTGCCCTGGAACGCAAGTCCCAGCTGTTTCATTCGATTTACGTCCTCACATTGCATTTTTCAGCCGCTGTCTATACTCGCCAGTGAATGGAGTTAGCTGATGACGCCCGACTGCACCCGCAGCAAGGCCCGGCGATTCAAGTTCGTAGTCTGATGCAGCCGATCCCTTGCCGCAGGCGAAAGCCGGCGGGATAACAAGAACGATAAGGGGAACCCGCAATGATGCGACATCCACACGTCTGGATGGGCCTCCTGTTGTGGTCGATTTTCAGCCCGGCGCAAGCTGCCTGGACTGTGAATATGGCGCCTGGAGCGACTGAAATCAGTCACGCAGTATTCGACCTG
>NZ_JAOEJU010000041.1 GCF_025447595.1 Pseudomonas koreensis
GCACCAGCATCTTGCTGGTTTCCTGCTTCGACAACTGCGCCTCTTCCTTGGTGATCCGCAACAGGCGGTCACGGGGATGGACTTCCAGCAGGAGCAGGGTCGCGCCGTTGCTGAGGATCGGCGTCACCGCGTAATCCACGGTCAGGGTCTGGCCGGTGAGGGCGGTGAGCATCGCTTCGCGCTTGGTGAACGGGTGCGCCTGTTCCACCGCCTGGCGCAACGAGTTGAGCGCCTCGGTGGACTCGGTGAACAGCTCGCTGATGAACTGCCCATGGCTGCGCTGGCCGCTGATGGCCAGCAGCATCTCCGCCGCCGGGTTCATGTACTCGAGGCGCAATTCGCTGTCGAGCAGGATGGTGGCGGTGGTCAGGTTGTCGAGTAGCAAGCGGTGCAGTGCGTCACTGATGGTCATGAGGACCTCTTTTGGAGCATGGCGCGCGCAGGGATACAGCGCTGATGCGAGGAAAATGCAAAAACCAAACCAAGGCTCCGAAAAGAAGCGTTCAACCCCTGAAACGGGCGTTTGACGCTCGTTTGCGTGGCAGCCAAACCGCTCTGGCGGGTACTTTCGAACCAAAATGGGTTGGAATGTGAGTACGGTGCAGCGTATTGCACCAATATAGTGCGCAAAGCTGAACGGCGTCAGAAGAAACGCAGGAAAGGATTTTTCGGTTCGGCGGGTTTGTCTTTCAGCGGGCATTCCGGGCGCACGCCATAGTCGGCGCTGACGCAGGGTTTGACCTGACGTTTCTGTGCCAGGGAGATGCGCTGCATGTGGAACGGCTGGTTGGCGGTTTTCTCTACGGTTCGGCCCTGAGCGTCGAGGATCTCGACCGACAGGTTGTGGCTGCCGCGATCGATATTGCTCAGCGGGAACACCGGACTCAGGCCGGGTTCGCCGACGGCCTGGCCATCCAAAAGCAGGCGATACAAATGACCTCTTTGCAGGCCCGGCTCGCTGGTGACGCTGACGATCAGTTCACCGGCGCTGCTGCGAATGGTCGCGTCCGGCTCGGGAATCAGCACGCGCAGCATGTCGTAGTGGAACAGTGGCGGCTCTGCTGATTTCTTCGACGGCGTGACCGGTGCGGCGGCTGACGGGTTCGAAGCCATGCGATTGCTGGTGGCCAGCGGCACACGCTTGGCATTGCCGCGCGGTTGATCGGTGTAGACGCGATTGCCCTGTGCGTCGATGTAAGTGAACACCTCGGCCGATGCGCCAAACGCGATCAGCAACAGGCACAAGGCAAACAAATCCCGCGTCATGGCTTGTGCACTCGCTGCACGGTGAACACCACCGCCGGACTCTGCTGAATGATCGCCTCGCCATTGATCACCTGCACCGCCAGCCGATGCTCGCCCCGGTCGACATTCACCAGCTGCAGGATCGGCACGTTGCTCGGCTGGCCATAAGGCGCGTCGTCCAGCAGCAGACGCAATTGATGCGGCGGTTGCAGGCGTGGCTTGATCAGCACGCTGACCGTAAAGGTGCCGTTGTTGGCGCGCAGGGCTTCTTCGGTGGGCAGGCCGGTCAGCTCCAGCACTTCATAGGCATTGCGCGCAGGCTCACGACTGGCCGTATCGGAAGAGGGCGCATTCGGTGCCTGAGGCTGGACGCTATTGAGCGGAGGCAACTCCACCGACTGTGCCTGCACGCCGTCCGGCGCATGATCGCTGTACACCGTGTTGCCGCTGGCGTCGGTGTACTTGTAGATCTGCGCGGCAGCGGGCAGGGCGATCAGCAGCAGGAAGAAAAAACCACGACCCATGGATTCGACCGATCAACAATGAGATTGGCTTGCAGCATAGGCCAGGGGCGGCGGTAAGCCCAATCGGGACAATATCTGCTCACACAAACCGCACAGGATTTATTGTGCGGCGCCAGGCGCAACGGCATTCTCGCGGGCGCCGGACAGGGCGCCTGCCTTGTAGTGTTCGACCAGGACCGGCACACCCTTGGTGTCGACTTCGCGCAACTCGCCTTCCTTTACGTCGTCAACGAAGTTGACGTTGAGGGTGTGGCCATTGTCGAGCCTGGTCACCCAGAGGCCCTGGCGTTTGTCATCGCGATATTCACCGCGCTCGGTAGTGCCACGGATAGTCAATTCACTCAGGCCGTTGAGTTGGCCGTGGGCATAGGTCTGGAATCCGGTGGCGACCCATTCCATGTCGTCGTGGTTGAGAAGCTGCCAACGACCCTCGCGCAAATCATTGTGGAATTCGCCCTCCAGTGTTTGCCCATCCTGGTACAGCGTCCACTGGCCCTCTCGTTTGCCCTCTACGAAATTGCCGGACTCCGAATATTTCTCGTCTTTGGAAGAAGACCACGGGCCGATCCGCACACCCTGCTTGTAGGCACCTTGGGCCGAGAGCGAGCCAGAATCATAAGACACCGATTGGCCGTCTTCACTGCCGGTGAATTTGGCCGGTTCGGTTTCCCAGGCAATACGCCTCACCCGATAGTTGTAGAGCGTGCGCTTGCCCTCGACGAGCGTCTCGTCGAGCCATCGCCAGAAAGTAACGGTAAGGAACCGGCCGTTTTTTTCCTGATAGGTCTTCTTGAAGAAGTAAGGTTCGTCATCTGGCGTCGGGTCGCTCAGTGGGTCGTAGTACTGGCCGTAAAAGCTCACCAGTTTCCCTTGGCTGAAATCGAGCTGGTCGAATTCCGGTATGCCGGACTCTTCAAGGAAGAGGCTGTAGTTGAGCGGGGTGATTTGGCTCAGAGCCTTCTTGATGGTCAGGGCGTCGAGGTGTTTGCGACCTTCGGCGATGCGGTCCAGCGCCGGCTGCAATCGCGTGACGCGGCTGTAGAGGTGGTCGTTGGCGTTGTATTTGTAGGCGTAGATTTTGTAGCGGTCGTTTTGCCGAAAAAGCACGAAGCGGGTCGGATCCTCACTGTCGAGCGACATGAGAAAAACCGATTCGATGTTCGCCTGACCGAAGTCATCAAGCAGTTGCGGGCGTTCGCCCGGTGTGTCGCAACGGCAGTAATAGCCTTTGACGCCGTTCGTTTCCTTGATGAACGCCAGCGTCATCGAGCTTTCCTGCAAGCCCTGGAGCAGTGGGTGAGCTAGTGGCTTGTCTTCATAGAACTCGGCGGCACTGACTGTCGAGCAGGCGAGGCCAGCCATCAGGGTGATAGCCCATAACCATTTCATGCGAATCCCTTCGTCAAGGCGCCGGTCGTGGCGCGAAAGCAGCGGATTATCCATGGATGAGCGGGCACAAAAAAGGCCTCCCGAAGGAGGCCTCTTTTTGTCACGCCGCGTAGCGCGGCGCTACCGGATCAGCAGCTGTAGTACAGCTCATATTCCAGTGGGTGTACGAAGGTGCGGACCTTGATTTCTTCTTCGGATTTCAGCGCGATGTAAGCGTCGATGAAGTCGTCGGAGAACACGCCGCCCTTGGTCAGGAACGCACGGCCCTTGTCCAGCTCTTCCAGAGCTTCTTTCAGGCTGCCGCAAACTTGCGGGATCTCTTTCGCCTCTTCAGGCGGCAGGTCGTACAGGTTTTTGTCGGCAGCATCGCCTGGGTGGATCTTGTTCTGGATACCGTCCAGACCGGCCATCAGCAGTGCTGCGAAAGCCAGGTACGGGTTGGCAGCCGGATCCGGGAAACGGGCTTCGATACGACGGCCGCGTGGGCTGTTGACGTAAGGAATACGGATCGAGGCGGAACGGTTGCGAGCCGAGTAGGCCAGCATTACCGGTGCTTCGAAACCTGGCACCAGACGCTTATAGGAATTGGTGGCCGGGTTGGTGAAGCCGTTCAGGGCCTTACCGTGCTTGATGATGCCGCCGATGAAGTACAGGGCGGTATCGGACAGGCCGGCATAACCTTCACCTGCGAAGGTGTTCTTGCCATCTTTGGAGATGGACATGTGAACGTGCATGCCCGAACCGTTGTCGCCGTACAGCGGCTTCGGCATGAAGGTCGCGGTGCGGCCGTAGGCGTCGGCAACGTTGTGTACAACGTATTTCAGAGTCTGAACTTCGTCAGCTTTCTTCACCAGGGTGTTGAACTTGACACCAATTTCGTTCTGACCGGCAGTTGCCACTTCGTGGTGGTGAACTTCAACGGTCTGGCCCATCTCTTCCAGCGCGTTGCACATGGAAGTACGGATTTCGTGGTCGTGGTCGAACGGCGGAACCGGGAAGTAGCCGCCTTTCACGCCTGGACGGTGGCCTTTGTTGCCGCCTTCCACGTCCTGGTCGGACATCCACGAGCCTTGCTCGGAGTAGATCTTGAACATCGAACCGGAGATATCGGACTTGAACTTCACTTCGTCGAAGATGAAGAACTCAGGCTCTGGACCGGCGAATACGGTGTCACCGATACCGGTGGTCTTCAGGTATTCCTCGGCGCGGTGGGCGATGGCGCGCGGGTCGCGATCGTAACCTTGCATGGTCGAAGGTTCGATGATGTCGCAGACCAGGATCAGGGTCGGCTCTTCGGTGAACGGGTCCAGAACGGCAGTTTCGTCGTCCGGCAGCAGGATCATGTCGGAGGCTTCGATGCCTTTCCAGCCAGCGATGGAGGAACCGTCGAACATCTTGCCAACTTCGAAGAAGTCGTCTTCCAGCGCATCGCGAGCCGGCATGGTCACGTGGTGCTGAGTGCCTTTTGTGTCCGTGAAGCGCAGATCAATCCACTTGACGTCATGATCTTTGATGAGTTGAACCGACTTCGACATAGTGTCCTCCGGGTGAATTAGGGCGGGTAGTGGATGCCCTTAATAGTGGTGATGCCGGCGCGAATACTCTGCCAAGGCAACCTGCCTCACAAGGGAGCAAATTGCATGCCAGTGCCCCAGCATGGGTTTTTTGCCCCAAATTCACGCTTCTAAAGGTCGAAAGCGCCTTAAAGGCGAAAATCTCGCCCTTTAATGTAGCGCTCAAATCGAAAAATGACCCGTTTTGGTGCGCGCAAAACCTTCTGCACATTAACTGGTTAAACCTTGAGCAATTTCCGCTATAATCCGCGCCCCCCTTTTTCGGCTGGCCCTGCGCGCGCTGTTTTCATGAAACTAATCGTAAAAGTCTTCCCCGAGATCACCATCAAAAGCCGACCTGTCCGGACGAAATTCATCCGCCAGCTGGCCAAGAACATCCGCACCGTGCTCCGCGACCTGGACCCGGCCGTGGTGGTGAACGGTGTGTGGGACAATCTCGAGCTGGAAACCCGCGTCACCGACCCCAAGGCCCTGAAAGAGATGGGCGAACGCCTGACTTGCATGCCGGGCATCGCGCACTTTCTGCAGATCGACGAGTACCCGCTGGGCGACTTCGACGACATCACCGAGAAGTGCAAGCAGCACTATGGCGATGCGCTGGCCGGGAAGATTTTCTCGGTGCGCTGCAAGCGTGCGGGCAAGCATGCGTTCAGCTCGATGGACGTCGAAAAATACGTCGGCAGCAAGCTGCGCCGTGAGTGCGGTGCCGCCGGAATCGACCTGAAACAGCCGGAAATCGAAGTCCGCATCGAAGTTCGCGACAAACGGTTGTTCGTGATCCACAGCCAGCACAATGGCATCGGCGGCTATCCGCTCGGTGCGCTGGAGCAGACGCTGGTGCTGATGTCTGGCGGCTTTGACTCGACCGTTGCCGCGTACCAGATCCTGCGCCGCGGCCTGATGACGCACTTCTGCTTCTTCAATCTGGGCGGTCGTGCCCACGAATTGGGCGTAATGGAAGTCGCGCATTTCATCTGGAAGAAGTACGGCAGCTCGCAACGCGTGCTATTTGTCAGTGTTCCGTTCGAAGAAGTATTGGGCGAAATTCTCGGCAAGGTCGACGACAGTCATATGGGCGTCGTATTGAAGCGTATGATGTTGCGCGCAGCGTCGAGCATTGCCGAGCGCCTGCACATCGATGCGCTGGTGACCGGCGAAGCGATTTCCCAGGTGTCGAGCCAGACGTTGCCGAACCTGTCGGTCATCGATTGCGTCACCGACAAGCTGGTGCTGCGACCGCTGATCGTCGCCCACAAGCAGGACATCATCGACACGGCCGACCAGATCGGTACCGGTGATTTCGCCCGGCACATGCCGGAATACTGCGGCGTCATCTCGGTCAACCCGAAGACCGCCGCCAAGCGTGGCCGGGTCGAGCACGAAGAGCAGGAATTCGACATGGCGGTGCTCGAGCGTGCGCTCGCAAACGCCAGACTGGTGCCGATCGATCGGGTGATCGACGAATTGGGCCAGGATTTGCAGATCGAAGAAGTCAGTGAGGCGCTGGCCGGTCAGATCGTCATCGACATCCGTCACCCGGATGCCGCCGAGGATGACCCGCTGGAACTCGCCGGCATAGAGGTACAGACGATGCCGTTCTATGCAGTGAACGCTCGTTTCAAGGAACTGGACCCTACTCGCCAGTACCTGCTGTATTGCGACAAAGGCGTGATGAGTCGCCTGCATGCCCACCATTTGCTCAGTGAGGGGCATGCCAATGTGCGCGTTTATCGACCGAGCTAAGTGCCCGGGGCTGTTTGCCTGTGGCCTGCGTCACCGGCCCCCCGACACTGCCGTCAAGCTGTAACGGCCATGCCGGACACTACTGCTAATCGCTGCCAGGACTTGTCAGCAAACCGAATCCTCTGATCGAGATACACAAGTGATCGAAAATCTACGCAACATCGCCATCATTGCCCACGTTGACCATGGTAAGACCACCCTGGTAGACAAACTCCTGCGTCAATCCGGCACCCTGGAGCGCAACGAGCTCAACGACGAGCGCGTGATGGACTCCAACGACCAGGAAAAAGAGCGCGGCATTACCATTCTGGCGAAAAACACCGCCATCAACTGGAACGGCTACCACATCAACATCGTGGACACCCCGGGCCACGCCGACTTCGGCGGCGAAGTCGAGCGCGTTATGTCCATGGTTGACTCCGTGCTGCTGCTGGTCGACGCCCAAGACGGCCCTATGCCGCAAACCCGTTTCGTGACCAAGAAGGCTTTCGAAGCCGGTCTGAAGCCAATCGTCGTAATCAACAAGGTTGACCGTCCGGGCGCGCGTCCTGACTGGGTTCTGGACCAGATCTTCGACCTGTTCGACAACCTGGGTGCCACCGACGAACAGCTGGACTTCAAAGTCGTCTACGCCTCGGCCCTGAACGGCATTGCCGGTCTGGACCACACCGAAATGGGCGAAGACATGACCGCGCTGTACCAGGCGGTAATCGACCACGTTCCGCCTCCGGCTGTTGACCGTGACGGTCCGTTCCAGATGCAGATCTCCGCTCTGGACTACAACAGCTTCCTGGGTGTTATCGGTGTTGGCCGTATCGCTCGTGGTCGCGTCAAGCCGAACACTCCGGTTGTCGCTATCAGCGCCGACGGCAAGCGCCGCAACGGTCGTATCCTGAAGCTGATGGGTCACCACGGTCTGCACCGCGTTGACGTTGAAGAAGCAGCTGCCGGCGACATCGTCTGCATCAGCGGTTTCGATGAGCTGTTCATCTCCGACACCCTGTGCGACATCAACACCGTCGAGGCGATGAAGCCTCTGACCGTTGACGAGCCAACCGTTTCCATGACCTTCCAGGTAAACGACTCGCCATTCTGCGGTAAAGAAGGCAAGTTCGTGACCTCCCGTAACATCAAGGATCGTCTGGACAAAGAGCTGCTGTACAACGTTGCACTGCGCGTTGAAGAAGGCGACTCGGCTGACAAGTTCAAGGTATCCGGCCGTGGTGAGCTGCACCTCTCGGTACTGATCGAAACCATGCGTCGCGAAGGCTTCGAGCTGGCCCTGGGCCGTCCTGAAGTGATCATCCGTGAAGTTGACGGCGTGAAGCAGGAACCGTTCGAAAACGTGACCATCGACATCCCTGAAGAATCCCAGGGCAAGGTCATGGAAGAAATGGGTCTGCGTAAGGGCGACCTGAGCAACATGGTGCCGGATGGCAAAGGCCGTGTTCGTCTGGAATACAACATCCCTGCTCGCGGTCTGATCGGTTTCCGTAACCAGTTCCTGACCCTGACCAACGGTGCTGGCATCCTGACCTCGATCTTCGACCGTTACGCTCCAGTGAAGTCGGGCCACATGTCCGGCCGTCAGAACGGCGTTCTGGTTTCGGTTGAAACCGGCAAGGCACTGACCTACTCCCTGGAAACCCTGCAGGCTCGTGGCAAGCTGTTCGTAGAGCACGGCCAGGAGATCTACAACGGTCAGATCGTTGGTCAGAACTCCCGCGACAACGACCTGGGCGTGAACCCGACCAAAGGCAAGAAGCTCGACAACATGCGTGCTTCGGGTAAAGACGAAACCATCGCTCTGGTCCCACCTGTTCGCTTCACCCTGGAACAGGCTCTGGAATACATCCAGGAAGACGAGCTGTGCGAAGTCACTCCTAAGTCCATCCGTCTTCGCAAGAAGATCCTGGACGAAAGCGAGCGTACCCGCGCTGCCAAGAAAGCCAAGGCGTAATTTAGCCCAGGCTTGAAAAAACGCCCCCGGTCGAGAGACCGGGGGCGTTTTTGTTTGTCCGGGATTTGAATATCGCGTTCGGCGTCTGGGACGCGGAGCGTCCCGGGCTGCATTCCCACGCAGAGCGTGGGAACGATCAAGCGGGAGAGAGCTGGGGCGTGGTCCGAGGGTTGGAGTGAGGCGCAGCTTTTAGAAGCGCTCGATCGACCGCGAATTCTGCACCCGCTCCACTTCCTTCGGCTTGTACGCGCAATAACCCGGGCGCGGGCCGATCTTCGGGTGGTTGCGGCAGGTGTCCGGACGCTTGTCATAAATGGTGCACAGGCGGCTCTTACGATCTAGGTAGTAGCAATCGTTGTTGCTCATGCGCTGCAGGGTGAAGATCCCCGACTTCTGATTGAAGCGCTCGACCAGGCCTTCTTTTTGCAGACGCTTGGCAATGTTCTTCGGCGGGTCGCCCAGTTCGAACTCGTCGACCACACCAATGCGCACCAGATCCTTGATCTTGACCTCGACCGGCAGCGTGCAGCAGCTGGAAACGCACGAGCCGCACATCGGGGCCGAATATTTGGCCCAGGTATCGAGACGGTCGATCTCGGCTGCGGCGATCAGGTTGGGCTTCATCATCGGTGTTTACCAGGCGTGTGCATCAGGGCGCGCGATCATACCGGGACTGGTGGATTTTTGAACAACCTTTCGCCAGATTTTTTCTTCATGAATCCACATCGTCCGACAATTCGGCACGGCCCCTGCATTCATTACGGCATTCGCCAGGGTATTGCCGGACGAAGTCTCACTCTCAGGAAAAACTGCCGAACCAGAGCCCCTACCGTCGGTCAGACCGTCTAGGCTCTGACAATTCCCCGCTCGCTCGAGGTCCTATCGATGACTCAAGAACCACTAGTTCGCGAAGCAGAGGTGGCCGCATTCCGCGACGCCGTCCTGACCAAACTCACCTACGCGGTGGGCAAAGACCCGGATCACGCCTTCGACCATGACTGGTTCGAAGCCATTGCCCTGGCGGCGCGCGATCACATGGTCGAGCACTGGATGGACCACACCCGGCAGATCTATCGCAAAGGCCAGAAGCGGGTGTATTACCTCTCGCTGGAATTCCTCATCGGCCGCCTGCTGTACGACAGCCTGAGCAACCTAGGTCTGCTGGACGTCGCCCGTGAAGCCTTGACCGAACTGGGCGTCGATCTGGAGCGCATCCGCATCCTGGAGCCGGATGCGGCATTGGGCAACGGTGGCCTCGGACGGCTGGCGGCGTGCTTCATGGAAAGCATGTCGACCCTCGGCATCGCCGGCCACGGCTACGGCATTCGTTATGAGCACGGGCTGTTTCGCCAGGCCATCGTCGATGGCTGGCAACAGGAGCAGACCGAGCACTGGCTGGATTTCGGCAACCCCTGGGAGTTCGAGCGGCCAGAGGTGGTCTATCCGATCGGCTTTGGCGGCAGCGTCGAGACCGTCACCGACGCCAGCGGCAAGTCCCGGCAAGTCTGGCACCCGGCGGAAACCGTCCGGGCGATTGCCTACGACACTCCGGTGGTCGGCTGGCGCGGGGCGAGTGTCAACACCTTGCGCCTGTGGCGGGCGAGGGCCATGGAAGATCTGCATCTGGAGCGCTTCAACGCCGGTGACCACCTGGGCGCCGTCGCCGAAGTGGCCCGGGCCGAAAGTATCTCCCGCGTGCTCTACCCCGCGGACAGCACCGAAGCCGGGCAGGAACTGCGCCTGCGTCAGGAATACTTCTTCGTCGCCGCCTCGCTTCAGGATTTGCTGCGCCGCCATCGCAACATGCACACCTCAGTGCTGACCCTCGGCGATCACGCAGCGATCCAGCTCAACGACACGCACCCTTCGATCGCCGTCGCCGAACTGATGCGCCAACTGGTCGATGTCTACGACGTGGCCTGGGACGCGGCGTGGCAAGTCACTGTCGACACGCTGTCGTACACCAACCACACACTGCTGCCCGAAGCGCTGGAAACCTGGCCGGTGGGGCTGATGGAACGCATGCTGCCGCGGCATATGCAGATCATTTATCTGATCAACGCCCAGCACATCGATTCGCTCCGGGCCAAGGGCATCCACGATTTCGACGTGCTGCGCGCGGTCTCGCTGATCGAGGAAGACAACGGCCGCCGGGTGCGCATGGGCAACCTCGCATTCCTCGGTTCCCACAGCGTCAACGGCGTGTCCGGGCTGCACACACAGCTGATGCGCAAAACCGTGTTCGCCGAACTGCACAAGCTGTATCCGGAGCGGATCAACAACAAGACCAACGGCATCACCTTCCGCCGCTGGCTGTACCAGGCCAACCCGGAACTGACGTCGATGCTGGTCGATTCCCTCGGCGCTGATGTTCTGGATAACCCCGAACAGCGTCTGCTCGATCTAGAGCCGTTCGCCGAAAAACCCGCCTTCCGCAAAGCCTTCGCCGAGCAGCGGCTGCACAGCAAAAAGGCCCTGGCTTACCTGATCCATGAACGGCTGGGGATCGCGGTCAACCCGGCGGCGATGTTCGACGTGCAGGTCAAACGGATCCACGAATACAAACGTCAGTTACTCAACCTGATGCATACGGTCGCGCTGTATCAGGCTATCCGCGCCGAGCCGGAAATCGACTGGGTGCCACGGGTGAAAATCTTCGCCGGCAAAGCGGCAGCCAGTTATCACCAGGCCAAACTGATCATCAAACTGACCAACGACATCGCCCGGGTGGTCAACAACGACCCCACCGTGCGCGGCCTGCTGAAAGTGGTGTTCCTGCCCAACTACAACGTCAGTCTGGCGGAAAGCATCATTCCGGCGGCTGACCTGTCGGAGCAGATCTCCACCGCCGGTTTCGAGGCCTCGGGCACCAGCAACATGAAGTTCGGCCTCAACGGTGCGCTGACCATCGGCACCCTCGACGGCGCCAACGTGGAAATGTGCGAAAACATCGGCGCCGAGCACATGTTCATCTTCGGTCTTAGCGCCCAGCAGGTCGAAGCGCGCAAGCAGAACCACGAGTTCAGCGCTTTGCCGGACATTGCCGCGTCCCATCGCCTCAATGATGTATTGCAGGCGATCCGCAGCGGGGTGTTCTCGCCGGATGACACGTCGCGCTACACCGGGTTGATCGATTCGCTGGTGGATTACGACCGGTTCTTCGTGTGCGCCGATTTCGACTCCTACTGGGATGCGCAGATGCGTGTCGATGCGCATTGGCACGACGCCAACAACTGGTGGCGTTCGGCGGTGCTGAATACGTCGCGCATGGGCTGGTTCTCGTCCGACCGGACGATCCGCGAGTACGCCACGGATATCTGGAAGGCACTGGAGTAGCTTTTAGCGACAAATGTGCGCCCGGCCCCACGATTGTTGGGCCGGGCCGATATACTGAGCGCCGGTTTCCGGTCGTTTCAGGCAGCGCTGAATCATTGTGGGAGCGAGCTTGCTCGCGAAGACGTTTAGCCAGTCAGCATCAATGTTGAATGTGCCGGCCTCTTCGCGAGCAAGCTCGCTCCCACAGGTTTGTGCCTAGACTGAAACCATCGCCGGACTTGCCCCAACCAGGGGCCGCTTAGGGATATCGACCATGCAATGGATGTTCATGTTGATCGGGCTGCTGCTCGGCTGGCTGCTCGACGAGTCGTTCAGCGATGCGCTGTTGGGCGCGTTGCTGGGGCTCGCCATCGGGCAGGCGATGCGTATCGCGCGGCTTGGTTCCCAGGCTGCCGAGCAACAGCGTCAGCTGGATCACGCGAAGATCGCGTTGCAGGGCGTCGAACAGCGACTGTTTCTGCTGGAGGGTGCTCCGGCACATTCGCCAGCGCCTCCGAGCGTCGCGCCGGCCAGTGAAACGGTCGTTGAACCCGTCACGGTATTTGAACAACCCGCTGCCGCAGAACCCGAGCTGGTCTGGGAACTGCCACCCGAACTCGAACCCGTCGCCGTCGCCGCCAGCGAACCCGCCCAGCCGCTGCCGGTCGATGCCTGGCGCCCGGAGCCCGTCACCCGCGAACCACAACCGCCCGCCGAGCCTCGTGGCCCGAACCTCATCGAGCGCGGCATCAGCGCGGCGCGCAATTGGCTGTTCGGTGGCAACACCGTGCTGCGGGTCGGGGTGGTGCTGTTGTTCTTCGGTCTGGCGTTCCTGTTGCGCTACGCCACCGAAGGCATGGTGGTGCCGATCGAATTGCGTTACGCCGGGGTCGCAGCGGCAGCGCTGGGATTACTGGCGCTGGGCTGGTGGTTGCGCCATCGCAACAACAGCTACGCCTTGATGCTGCAAGGCACCGGGATTGCGGTGTTGTACCTGACGGTGTTCGCGGCAATGCGTTTGCACCCGCTGCTCGATCCGTCTGCTGCGCTGGGATTGCTGGTGGCGGTGACGGTGTTTTCGGCCATTCTGGCCATCACTCAGGATTCCCTGGCCCTGGCCTGCGTCGCCGCACTGGGCGGTTTCGCCGCGCCGATTCTGACGTCGACCGGCGCCGGCAACCATGTCGCGCTGTTCAGTTATTTCGCGCTGCTCAACGCCGGCATCCTGGCCATCGCCTGGTTCAAGGCCTGGCGCCTGCTCAACCTGATCGGCTTCGTTGGCACCTTCGGCATCGGTTTCGCCTGGGGTCTGCGCTCGTACACGCCGGAGCTGCTTTGGAGCACCGAGCCGTTCCTGATTCTGTTCTTCCTGATGTACCTCGCTATCGGCCTGCTGTTCGCCCGACGCAAGTTGCTGGATATGCCGGACGCCCCGGCGGATGACGATCGTGAGGCGCTGCTGCACTGGTCGGCGCGCAAGGGCGACTACGTCGACGGGACGATGCTGTTCGGTCCGCCGCTGGTGGGTTTCGGACTGCAATTCGCGCTGGTGCAGCATCTGGAATTCGCCGCTGCGTTCAGCGCACTGGCACTGGGTGCGATCTACATGGCACTCGCCAGAGCGCTGATGGGCGGCCGGGCATTGCTGCTGGGGGAAACCTGTCTGGCGCTCGGGGTGATTTTCGCCAGCCTGGCAATTCCATTGGGGCTGGATGCGCGCTGGACCTCCGCCGCCTGGGCGGTGGAGGGCGCGGGGATTTTCTGGTTGGGCTTGCGTCAGCAACGGCCGTTGGCCCGGGCCTTCGCGTTGCTGCTGCAACTGGGCTCGGCGCTGGCGTTTCTCAGTCAGTTGCGCATTGGCGAAAGCAGTCTGCTCGACGGTGCGCCGCTGGGTGCATTGATGCTCGGCGCGGCGTTGCTGTTCAGCTTCTATCAATTGCGCAAGGCGTCGCCGGAGCAAACTTCACCGTGGGAGCGTCAGGGCTTGCCGGTGCTGGCGTGCTTGGGGCTGACCTTCCTGTATCTGCTGGCGCCGCTGTTTTTCTTCACCCACGGCACGGCGATCAGTTGGGCGCTGGCCGGTCTGGTGACCTTGTTCGTCGGCTTGCGCCTGCAATCGCGCACCTTCCTGTTCACCGCGTTTGCCGTGCAACTGCTCGGCGGAGCCTTGTTCCTGTTGCGCCTGCAAGGGGCGGGAGAGGATTCGGCGGCCGTGTTCAGCGCCGGCTGGAGCGGTCTGCTCAGCGCCTCGTTGATCGGCCTCGCGCTGATCGCCGGCATGCTGCTGGCGGCGCGCGACGAGATGGTGCGCAGCGATGTTCGTCTGCTGCGCGGGTTGTCGGTGGTGCTGCTGGCAGGTCTGGTGCTGATCAATCTGGCGGTGTTGTTCGTGCTGCCGTGGCAAACCGCGAGCGCGGTGTGGGCGGCCAGTGGCTTGCTGATCATCTGGCTCAGTCTTTACCTCAAGCAGCGTGTGAGTTTTGTCTTTGGATTGTTGTTGCAGTTGATCGGCGGCGCAGCGTTTTTGTTGGCCGGCCCCGAATTGCTCGGGCCGTTGTCCAGCGAAGGTCTGCGACCGCTGGCCCATGGCGGATTCTGGACGCCATTGGTGCTGGGCCTGGCGGCGATGATCGGAGCGTGGCGCCTGCAACTGGGCAATCACGCCTCGGCGTTCGACGTGCTGAGTCTGCAGCGCCTGTCCGAAGTGCTACTGGTGTGGGGCGCCGGCTGGTGGGCGCTGGCGTGGATCAGCGAAGTGCTGCGCTTTGCGCCGCTGAATCTGCAGGCGCCGCTGTTGCTGCTGGTCGCCGCGCTGAGCGTCGCGTTGTGGACGCTGTTGGCCTTGCGTCTGAAATGGCCGTCGCTCGGTTTGCTCTGCATCGTGCTGATTCCGGCGGCCGGACTGGTGTTGCTCGGCGCGTGGCATTCTCGCTATCACCCGGCGGCGGATTTCGGTTGGCTGGCGTGGGTGGCGGTGTTCGTCGTGCATTTCATCAGCCTGCGGCGTCTGGCGCCGATGCTGCCGGCGCGGTCTTTGAGCACGGCGCATGTGCTCGGTTGCTGGCTGCTGATCGGTATGCTGGCGCTGGAGTTGCGCTACGGCCTGCTGCTGTTGTCCGAGCAATACAACGCTTGGCGCTGGCTGGGCTGGGCGATTCTGCCGAGCGTGTATCTGTTGCTGATGGCCGCACCGCGCAACTGGCCGTGGCCGGTGGCAGCGTTCCCTCGCGAATATCGCCTGTACGCAGCGGCGCCGCTGGCGGTATTGATGCTGATCTGGTTCTGGCTGGCCAACGGGGTGAGCGACGGCAACGCCGAACCGCTGCCTTACGTGCCGCTGATCAACCCGCTGGAGCTGGGCCTGTTGATCGCATTGTTCAGCATTTATGTCTGGTCGCGCAGTGCGGTAACCGAGCTGTCGATCCGCAAGGATTACGCCGCTCACGCCTCGCAACTGATCGCCGGTGTTTCGCTGTTCGCCTTCTGCACCGCGCTGGTCACCCGCGCCGCGCACCATTGGGCGGGGATTCCGTTCGAGCTTGATCTGCTGCTCGAATCGATGCTGGTGCAGGCCGGCCTGTCCATCGTCTGGACGCTGATGGCGCTCGGACTGATGATCGGCGGGCACCTGCGCCATCGCCGCGAAGTGTGGCTGATCGGCGCGGCGCTGATCGCGCTGGTGGTGGCCAAACTGATTTTTGTCGAATTGAGCAACCGTGGCGGACTGGCCCGGATCGTCTCGTTCATCGGCGTCGGCGTGTTGCTGCTGGTGGTGGGCTACTTTGCGCCGCTGCCGCCCAAACGCGTCGAGGCTGTACCGGCGGCGGACAAACCGGCCCCGGAAACCGAAGGAGTGTCGTCTTGAGTCGCAAGCTTAATCTCGGGTGGCTGTTGCTGGGCGTGGCCATGACGGCCGGCGCCCAGGAAAAACCGGCGGACTTCGCCGCGCAGGTGCCGTTGGCGGTCAGTGGCGCAGGCCCTTGGTATCGCCTCGAACTGCCGCTGAACGTGCAGTTGCAGGCACGTCAGACTGATCTCAGCGATCTGCGGGTATTTAACGCCGCCGGAGAACCGCAGGCCTATGCACTGGCCCGGGAGTCAGCGCAGACTCGCGACGACGGTCAGTTGCACGAGGTGAAGTGGTTCCCGCTGTACAACTCGGCGGATGCCACCGAGCGCGCGCCGAGCGTTCGCGTGCAATCCACCACCACCGGCACGCTGGTGGAAGTGCAGCCGTCCAGTCAGCTCGAAGCCGGTGAAGAAGTGCTGCGTGGCTGGCTGCTCGACGCCAGCGCGATCAAGGCACCGTTGCAGCAACTGATCCTCGACTGGACCAGCGAGCGCGACGGCTTCCAGCGTTTTAGCATCGAGGCCAGCGACGACTTGCAGCACTGGCAAGCCTGGGGTGAAGGCCAGGTCGCGCGCCTGACCTTTGCCGACGAACGGGTCGAGCAACATGAAGTGGTACTGCCGGGGCAATCGGCGCGGTATCTGCGTCTGCTTTGGGATTCGCCGGCTTCGGCGCCGGTCCTGACGTCGGCGCAACTGAAAAGCAGCGACCCGCGCAACCTGCCGCTGCCATTGGTCTGGTCACCAGCGCTGGCCGGCAGCAGCGGCAAGGCCGGGGAGTACACCTGGCAGCTGCCGATGGGGCTGAACATCGAGCGAGTACAGGTCGAACTGAAACAGGCCAACAGCCTGGCGCCGGTGACGCTCTCGGGGCGTCGCGAAAGCAGCCTGCCGTGGCAACCGCTGAGCAGCGGCTTGCTCTATCGTCTGACCCAGAATGGCCAGGACGTGGTGCAGAACGAATTGCAGCTCTACGGGCAGACCGTGCAGCAGTTGAAACTCACGGTCGATGAGCGCGGCGGAGGTCTCGGCGAGCAGGCGCCGAGCGTGAAATATGCGGTGCGCGCCACTCAGGTCATCTTCCTTGCCCGTGGCGAAGGGCCGTACAGCCTGGCGCTGGGCAATCCGACCGTGAAGACGGCGAACCTGCCGCTGAGCACGCTGATTCCCGATTTCAAACCGGAGAAACTGGCCACATTGGGCAAGGCCACGGTGCAGGGCGAAGCGCTGGCGACCCAGACTTCGACGGCCACCACCTCGGCCACGGCGGACACCAACTGGAAGAAGTTCGGCCTATGGGCGGTGTTGCTGCTCAGCGTGCTGTTTCTGGCCGCGATGGCCTTCAGTCTGCTGCGCAAGCCGCCGGCCAAGTCGTGAATTTGACGGGTGTGGCCTCTACACCCGTCGGGTTTCCAACTACGCTGAGTCCGGTGCCTGAACTCTCTCGGTTCGATCACGTCTGATAGCAGGAATTGCACCCGACGCACGTTACCGGGCGTCATTGCTCGCTACGGTTTCAGACTCCCTGTAAACTGCGCGGGTTTTTAGCCCCCCATTCCACCGGAGCCGTCCATGTCCCGCGTTACCCTGAGTCGCTATTTGATTGAGCAGACCCGCAGCAACAACACTCCTGCCGATCTGCGCTTCCTGATCGAAGTGGTGGCGCGTGCCTGCAAAGAGATCAGCCACGCCGTGTCCAAAGGCGCCCTGGGCGGTGTTCTGGGCAGCATGGGCACTGAGAACGTGCAAGGCGAAGTGCAGAAGAAACTCGACGTGCTGTCGAACGAAATCCTGCTCGAAGCCAACGAGTGGGGCGGTCACCTGGCCGGCATGGCGTCCGAAGAAATGGACAACGCCTACCAGATCCCGGGCAAGTACCCGAAAGGCGCCTACCTGCTGGTATTCGACCCGTTGGACGGTTCGTCGAACATCGACATCAACGCCCCGGTCGGCACCATCTTCTCGGTACTGCGCTGCCCGAACGAATACCTGAGCCAGAACGAAGCCCTGAATGAAAAGGCTTTCCTGCAGCCGGGTACACAGCAAGTCGCCGCCGGTTACGCCATCTACGGCCCGCAGACCATGCTGATCCTGACCCTGGGCAACGGCGTCAAGGGTTTCACCCTGGACCGCGAAATGGGCAGCTTCGTCCTGACCCACGAAGACATCACCATTCCTGAAAGCACTCAGGAATTCGCCATCAACATGTCCAACCAGCGTCACTGGGAAGCTCCGGTTCAGCGCTACGTTTCGGAACTGCTGGCCGGTGAAGAAGGCCCGCTGAAAAAGAACTACAACATGCGTTGGGTCGCGGCGATGGTTGCCGACGTGCACCGCATCCTGACCCGTGGCGGTCTGTTCATGTACCCGCGCGACAGCCGCGAGCCGTCCAAGCCGGGCAAACTGCGCCTGATGTACGAAGCCAACCCGATGTCGTTCCTGGTGGAACAGGCGGGCGGCGCTTCCACCGATGGTCACCAGCGGATCCTCGACATTCAGCCTGAAGGCCTGCACCAGCGCGTAGCGGTGTTCCTCGGCTCGAAAGAAGAAGTCGCCCGCGCCACGGCTTACCACAAGGAATAAACCATGACCGCGCCCTGGCAGCCGTTGCTCGATTGGTGGTTCGGTCATGCCGAATCAGCTACTGAAGTGACGGCGCAACAGGGCAAGTTGTGGTTTGGCAAGAAAGACAGCCAGGACCTCGAAGCGCGTGAGCGTTTCGGGGTCTTTGTCGATCAGGCCCTCGCAGGCGAATTGACCGAGTGGACGCAACGTCCCGAAGGTTGGCTGGCGGTGGTGCTGTTGCTCGATCAACTCCCGCGAATGATCTTTCGCGATACTCCCAAGGCTTTTTCCGGTGATCTACGGGCCCAGAAACTGGTTGCTCAGGGGATTGCTGCAGACTTCGATCGGCAGTTGAAACCGATCCAGCGACTCTTCATCTACCTCGTCTTCGAACACTGCGAAAACCTCGCAGTGCAGAATGAAGCGGTTTCGCGATTCATCGAACTGGTGGCTGAACAGCCGGAGGCGGAGCGCGGGGTGTTTGCCGACAACCTGGATTATGCCGAGCGGCATCAGCGGGTGATTGCGCGGTTTGGACGGTTTCCGCATCGCAATGCGGTGTTGGGGCGGGAGTCTACGGCGCAGGAGCTGGAGTTTCTCAAACAGCCTGGTTCAAGTTTCTAGCTTGTCCGCGTCCACTTTATCCAATTCAAGAAACAAGTCTTCAACGTCTCTGTACTTTTCTTGATCAATTTCGTCGGCACCCAATGCAAGGATTGCCAATAAAGTAGTTTGATCTGAATCCGTGCAATCGTGATTTTTGTTCATTGGCCAAATCTCCTTGCGAATCGCGGATTACATTTCCGGCCTTCTGCGTCATGTATACCGCTATCGCGGGCAAGCCCGCTCCCACAGTGTTTGATGTGAGACACAAATTGTGTGAACACACATTACCTGTGGGAGCTACGGTGCGACGACTCGACTTGCCAGCGATGAGGTCAGTAACCGCGCCTCAGATCCGGAAACTACCCACCAACTGCTTCAACCGCGCAGCCTGCTGCTCCAGATCCGCACAAGCCCGCAACGTCGCCTGCAAGTTCTCCACCCCTTCCTGGTTCAGCGTGTTGATCTCGTTGATATCAACGTTGATC